>NZ_LAHA01000007.1:0-10958 GCF_002608075.1 Nostoc linckia z4 | reverse complement strand
TTCCCCTTTCCCCCTTCCCCTTTCCCCTTYCCCCTTTCCCCTTTCCCCTTCCCCCTTCCCCCAAACCACAAGGCAAGTTCATACTACTTATCTAAACCGTATTGGGCGATCGCTCATCACTCAACAATCAATTTTTTTTCATGACGCAGGTGCGTTAACATCAACATAGTCTCTAGCTAGATTCTCGACCCAAAAGTAGACAAAGCCTACACAGTAAAAGCTTGCGTAAAATCCTACGTGCCCATTAAATTGCAAAGTTACTCATGGTGTTGAACCCCACGGTTAACTGTCAACCGTCAACAGTCATCAAAACCCTGGACGATTTACAAAACCATTAGGCTTTTGCAGAATAAAAAGTAATTTTTTGAGATTTCTAGGAAACTAGTAAATAACTATATGATGAAAAACTTCCAGGAGGAGCGGTAGTGAGCTTACAAACTCTAGTTGAACAAACCACCATCCCCCCAAATTCAGGGTCTCTAACATCTAGTCCCTTTGATGCAGATAGCTTTAATGAAGCTGTCATGTCTACCTATGGGCGCTTTCCCTTAGCCTTAGAACGGGGTGCTGGGTGTCGGGTTTGGGATACACAAGGACGCGAATATTTGGATTTTGTGGCGGGAATCGCCACTTGTACTTTAGGACATGCCCACCCAGTGATGGTAGAAGCGGTGACGCGCCAAATCCAAAAGCTGCACCATGTCTCTAATTTGTACTATATTCCCGAACAAGGTGAATTAGCACAATGGCTCGTTGAACATTCCTGTGCCGATCGCGTCTTTTTCTGCAACTCTGGAGCTGAAGCTAACGAAGCAGCAATTAAATTAGCCAGAAAATATGCCCACACGGTATTAGACATTGAAAAACCGATTATTTTAACCGCCAATGCCAGTTTCCACGGACGGACTTTAGCAACAATTACCGCCACAGGGCAACCGAAGTATCAAAAATACTTCGATCCTTTAATGCCTGGGTTCCATTACATAAATTACAACGATATTAATTCTGTGGAACTGGCCATCAGCGAGTTGGATGAAGGCGATTATCGTGTAGCAGCGATTTTAATTGAGCCTTTGCAAGGAGAAGGCGGCGTGCGTCCAGGAGATGTTGCTTACTTCCAAAAATTACGGCAAATTTGCGACGAAACCGGAATTTTGCTGATTTTTGATGAAGTGCAAGTCGGTATGGGACGCAGTGGTAAGTTATGGGGTTACGAACATCTCGGTGTAGAACCAGATATTTTCACCAGTGCTAAAGGCTTGGGCGGTGGTATCCCCATCGGTGCGATGCTAAGCAAAAAATTCTGCGATGTTTTTCAACCAGGAGAACACGCTAGTACCTTTGGTGGCAATCCTTTTGTTTGTGGTGTAGCACTCAGTGTTTGCCAAACATTAGAGCGAGAAAATATCTTGCAGAATGTCCAAGACAGAGGCGAACAGCTACGAACTGGATTAAAAGCAATGGCGGCTAAATATCCCGATCGCATTAGCGAAGTGCGGGGTTGGGGTTTAATCAATGGTTTAGAGTTGCGAGATGACATTGCACTCACCGCAGCCGATGTGGTCAACGCTGCCATCCAAGAGGGTTTATTGCTCGTACCGGCCGGGCCAAAAGTTGTCCGATTTGTGCCTCCGTTAATTGTCACAGAAGCGGAAGTCAATACTGCTTTGCAAGCTGTGGAGCGAGCAATAGCGATCGCTATCAAATAAGCAACCTGTAAAATTTTGATTGGTAGTTTCTGCTTGGATACAACACATCAATCAATAGACATATCCGAAAATCAATGTGGAGACGTAGCAATGCTAGGTCTCTACAAGGGTTTCGGGTAACGCAGAATTAATTTCAGCAAATATCTAAATATCAGTTTGAGTGCCCAACATCATAAACGCAAAAGGGAAAGCTCCATCGGCTTTCCCCTTGCTATTTGTACTTATTTTTTCAAAGAAAACTTGTACAATTATCAAGGCGGTTTTTACTAACAGGTGGTTATCAGATGTAAAATTTATCGACAGCAAAATTTTTATATTTTGTGTTTTTCCATTCTTTATTTATGCTTGAGGAGGCAGGAGGCAGAGGGCAGGATAGCGCAGCTAAGCCGTGTTTGCGAACGTCGGCAGAAGGTTTTATTAACAAGGGGATTGGTGACCCTTCCTGCATTGTTAATGCATCGCCTCACAATTGAGTTGTATCGACTCGCAATTGAGTTGTATCGACTCGCAATTAAGTTGCATCGACTCACAATTGAGTTGTGTTGCCTCGCAATTGAGTTGTATCGACTCGCAATTGAGTTGTATCGCCTCGCAATTGAGTTGTATCGACTCACAATTGAGTTGTATCGACTCGCAATTGAGTTGCATCGACTCGCAATTGAGTTGTATCGCCTCGCAATTGAGTTGCAAGTAAGCGGACATAATTAAATATAAAATCTAAACCAGCGAAACCTTTTACTGTTGAGAGTTTTACCTCCTGCCCCTTGCCTCCTGCTTATTCCTGCTTCTTCCCCTGGAGCCTTTCTTCGATAAAATACCACAAGTTAGGCGCTCATATCGTGCAATAGATAACTTTTACCTCATGACTGGAGACCAAAATCTTGGGAATAGAACTACGCAGTTTCGTGTTTCTCGACAGCCTGCAACCTCAACATGCAGCATATATGGGAACTGTAGCCCAAGGTTTCTTACCATTACCAGGAGATACATCACTGTGGATTGAAATCTCACCTGGTATCGAAATTAATAAAATAACAGACGTAGCCTTGAAAGCCGCTTCTGTGCGTCCGGGAGTCCAGGTAGTTGAACGCTTGTATGGGCTGTTGGAAGTTCATTCTGGCTCCCAAGGTGAAACGCGAGCCGCTGGCCAAGCCATTTTGGCAACACTGGGAGTCCGAAGAGAGGAATGTCTCAAACCGCGTGTTGTTTCCAGCCAAATTATTCGCAACATCGACGCTTACCAAACACAACTCATCAATCGCACGCGCCGAGGACAGCTGCTATTAGCAGGACAAACGCTATATGTATTAGAAGTAGAACCTGCCGCTTACGCCGCCTTGGCTGCCAATGAAGCAGAAAAATCCGCGTCAATTAACATCCTTGAAGTGCAAGCCGTAGGTAGTTTTGGCAGGCTTTACTTGGGTGGAGAAGAACGAGATATTCTCGCAGGTGCAGCAGGAGCATTAACAGCCATTGAAAGCGTACCTGGTCGAAATCGTCAAAGTGGGCGTCAGGAATGAACAGTGGTCAATGGGAAGTGGGGGGATGAGGGGGATGAGGGGGATGAGGGGGATGAGGGGGACAAGGGAGACAAGGGGGACAAGGGGGATGAGGGAGACAAGGGGGATGAGGGGGACAAGGGAGACAAGGGAGACAAGGGGGACAAGGGGGACAAGGGGGACAAGGTAGATGAGGTAGATGAGGAGAATAACTCATAACTCCTAACTCCTAACTCCTAACTCAGCACTAATAATGGCAAAGGAGAGAAAATGGCAAATCGAGAGCATCTGAGTTTACTCAAAGCAGGTGCAGTTATATGGACTGAGTGGAGAAACCAAAATCCTGATATTCAACCAGACCTCAGCGCGGCGAATCTCCAAGGAGATAACCTCAGAGGTGCAAACCTCCAGGGGGTAAATTTGAGCAAAGCAGATTTACCCAATGCTTTACTTGTGCGAGCAAATCTCAGCAATGCGGAATTCAGTGGCGCAAACCTCTACAAGGCTTTGCTGATTGAAGCTAATCTGAATTTTGCTAATTTTAGCGTTGCTAATTTGAGCGGTGCTACACTTTCACAGGCAGATTTGAGTCATGCTAATTTTATTGGCGCTGATTTGAGTGAGGCAAATCTCAGAGGTGCTGTCATCGCTCATGCTAATTTGATTGGCACCGACTTAAAAAACGCTAATTTGAGAGATGCGGATTTAGATGCAGCAAAACTCATCCGGGCTAATCTTTGTTTTGCTAACCTCATTGAAGCTAACTTGATTGGGGCTGATTTGAGCGAGGCTAGTTTATACGAAGCGGAAATGTTAGGGGCTTATCTTTATAAAACCGATTTGTTTAAAGCTAATTTGACTAAAGCTCACCTGAGTGGCGCATATTTGTTATCTGCTAACTTGAATGAAGCAGACTTGAGCCAAGCAGATTTGAGTTGGGCTAATCTCAGACGTGCGAATTTGGCAGGGGCAAATCTGAGAAAAGCTAACCTTAGAGGAGCCGACTTAAGGGGAGCTAATCTCAGTGGTGTCAATTTTCAAGAAGCAATTATGCCTGACTCTTCAAAGCACGATTAACAAACAAGATATAGCAGAATTAAGAATTCAAAATTCAGATTAATTAATTGGTAAGGAATCATATAATGTCCGGTTAATCAAATTGAATAAAAATGTTTGCTTGTAGTGTCCGCGTAGCGTCTCGCACAGAGGAATAAAGTTCTCACTATAAACTCTTTATTATGGTTGATTTAAGTAGGCGGACACAATTATTTAGAAGACGCATTTCGACTTGGCTCAATGCTCGGTAAGCTTATTCCAAGAGGGTTGAACGCAGCGATGCACTGCGCCGCCCTGAGCTTGTCGAAGGGAGTCTGTCGAAGTGTCGAAACCCGGCGAGATCGGGTTAGTACAGAGGTGCGTTAGCCTACGGCATAACACACCCTACTGGACTGACACAGCTAAAATAGTCCATTAGCAAACTCTTGTGGGGTGGGCATCCTGCCCGCCCGGACGGGTGAGGACACCCATCCCACAATAAAATAGACCTTTTGCAAAAGTTACTTTTGCTCATAGGGGGAAAAGGGAAAAGGTTAATGGTTCGACAAGCTCACCAACCGGGAAAAGGGTTTTTATTTGCTCTTTCCCCCACTTCTCTTAGAAGTCTAATCTATTGCAACATTTAAGGCTTGCCACGCTACTACATTTATTGACATCTACGTATGACGTTTTTTTAGGTTGAGCTACTTATCATGTCCGGCTAATCACTTATGATTAAAATCTCTCAGCGTCCTCACGTCACTCAAATGATAAGTCTTTAAACGTACATGATATAAAATCTAATTTGCATTTCATCGCTAGTCAAAAATCTGGGATCGTTTAGTCTAAAATTTTGATTATATCGCTGATTTTCACTCTAGCATGATGAAATTTAGCATCAGCGACAACTATCTAAAGAGTGAAAATTTTAGCCCAAAGTACTGCCATTAGTTAGTTGTGTAAATTCGATAATAGCTCAAGAATATTACTTAATAGTGCTAAGACTGATTTTCCTTTCTTAAATATTAATAAATCTGATGATGCATTAAACTTGACCGCATTCACCCTTCTCGGCAATCATAAAGGGACGGCTTTAAAAGCCAATTAACGAGCGGCTTGAGTGCGATTCTAACCTGATGAAATCGCCCAACTGTAAACTGTCCTTATTATTGCAATATATTCAGATGACCACAGCATCTCATTTTATTCTTAGTGTTATCTGCGGTTATGGAAAATATAACAAAAAGTGAAAATTAAAAAGTAAAAAGCAAAAACTCATTTTCAATTCATTTCTAGTGTTAGATTTTGCCTTTTACCTTTTGCATTTTACCTTTTGAATTTTGTTTTTTGCCCGGTTCCATCACTTTTTTTTACTGGAGGATATTGTAATGTTTAATCTGTTTCGTTGGTCATCACTCAGAGTAGCTTTGCTAGTTTTAGGAATGACAACTGCTACAGTAGCTCCCATCGTAATTTCTACACCAGCTTTATCTCAAAATACTGTTCCCGATGCCACTCCATCTCCTAGTCCAGCAGCTACACCATCACCAACTTCAACAGTTAATTTATCAGATGTCACTTCAGATTACTGGGCACGTCCATTTATTCAAACTCTAGCTGACAATAATGTAATTAGTGGTTTCCCTGATGGCTCGTTTAGACCGAATCAATCTGTGACTCGTGCGGAATTTGCCGCCCTCATTCAAAAGGCTTTCGGTAATCAAAACCGAGTTCGCCAATTGAGTGCTGGTGGATTTAGTGATGTTCCTGCGGGCTACTGGGCGGCTGCGGCAATTCAAAATGCCTACGAAATCGGGTTTTTGTCTGGTTATCCTGGAAATGTATTTAGACCAAATCAACAAATACCTAAAGTAGAAGCGATCGTTTCTATCAGCAATGGTTTGGGCTTGTCTGCTAGCGATACAAGTGTTCTGAATACTTCCTATAGTGATGCTTCAGCTATCCCGAATTATGCGGTTAGTAGCGTAGCGGCAGCTACACAAGCTAATCTTGTTGTCAACTATCCAGATGTCAAACAACTCAATCCCCAACAAGCTTTAACTCGTGCAGAAGCAGCAGCACTTTTATATCAAGCTTTAGTTAGACAAGGACGCTTGCAACCCATTGCTAGCAATTTGCCAGCAGCTCAGTATGTTGTTGGTGGAGTTGGTAGTGGTACTCAAACAGGTAACGATATTGTTTCCCTGGCTGCATCCAGTAATTCTTTTAGCACACTGACTTCTTTATTAAAAACAGCCGGTTTAGCAGAAACTCTTCAACAACCAGGCCCTTATACAGTTTTTGCTCCTACTAACGATGCATTTGCCGCTTTACCTGCTTCTACTCTAGAACAATTGCAGCAACCACAGAACAGAGAAGCTTTAATTAAGATTTTGAGCTATCACGTAGTTCCTGGTGCGGTAACTTCTGGTCAACTTGCAAACGGCGAACTGAAAACCTTTGAAGAAAGACCGGTAAATATTCAAATCGATCGCGCTAACAATCAAGTCGCAGTCAATAATGCTAGAGTCATTCAAGCGGATGTCCCAGCTAGCAATGGTGTTATCCATGCAATCAACCAAGTCCTCATCCCGCCTGATATTAATCTTAGCCAGTTAAATCAGCCCCAAAATGGAGGCAATGCTAATGGTGGCACATCTGGTGTAGATGTAGGTAGAGCTACTCGCGGTGGTAGAAGCTATATCGGTGTTGCTGGTAACATTGGTTTGACTGGTGGTGATACAGCTTTGAGTGAAGGTAACTTTACAGTCATTAGTAAACTTGGTTTGACAAACTCCATATCAGTAAGACCATCAGTGCTGTTTGGCGACGATACAGTATTTTTAGTTCCTTTAACTTATGATTTCACTCCACGTGCAGCAGGTTCCGTGGGTCAACGAACTCTCAGTATAGCTCCTTACCTGGGTGCAGGCGTAGCCATTGAAGCTAATCTCGATACTGATTTTGGATTATTGCTCACTGGTGGTGTGGACGTTCCTCTAGGTACTCGGTTCACCCTTACAGGCGCTGTAAATGCCGCTTTCATGGATGAAACTGATGTCGGCTTGTTATTAGGTGTTGGTTACAATTTCTAAGCAAGCTGCTAACAGCATTTGGCATTGCACATTTCTTTGTGTTGGTTGCTAACTGTTGACGGTTGACAGTTAACCGTAAATCGTTAAAGAAGGGACTGTGCAGTTTAAAAGCCTAATAATTTATTATAAGCGCCCAAACAAAGGGCGCTTTTTTTGTGTAGGGTAGTAAGCTGTGTTGTCTTACAACCTTTAATAGCGTGCTAACCTAAAGTTTAAACTGCCTTGCAAAATTTTCTATCGTTGACGAATACAACAGATTGCAACTTGGTGAGTTACAGATTATCGTAGGTCACACAGCTGTCATTAGTGTCAACTTAAGCTTAAACGCTTGTTCCACAGCCGTTTTACCCCACCCCTCAATCCCCTCCCCGCCTGCGGGGAGGGGAGGTTTTGGCTTTAGACAAAACCGGGGTGGGGTGACTGTGGATTAATTACTAATTGAGTAAGTTTGCTCTAACATCATTACAAGGGTTTTACGTTAAGTTGACACCAATGCACAGCTGTGCGCCCCTACCCAAATCTAAAATTGCTTAACTGGAAAAAAATGGTTCCTTCTAAACGAGTTTATTTATTATTACTTTTAGGAATTGCCATCGCCTTTGTCCTATCGTTTTTTCTCACCATCAAAACAACCATTGTCATCACTTTGTTATATGATGTCGTAGTTCTGCTATTAATGGTTGCGGATGGTTGGCAAGTGCGGCGTTATCGCGTGCAAATTACCCGCGAATTGCCGCCACGGCTATCCATTGGGCGGGATAATTCAGTTGTGTTAAAAGTAACATCGCAAAAAGCCAACGCTCAAATTCAAATCCGCGATTATTATCCAACAGGTTTTGGCGTATCTGCACCGGCACTAGAGGCGATTATTCCCAGTAACAGTACCCAGGAATTAACTTATACTGTTAAACCGACACAACGGGGAGAATTTCCTTGGGGAAATATTCAAGTTAGACAATTGGGGCTTTGGGGGTTGGCTTGGGATGATTGGCAGATTTTACAAAGTTTGCCAGTGAAAGTTTATCCCGATTTAATTGGGTTACGATCGCTCACAATTCGCCTAACACTGCAATCATCGGGGGCTATGCGCCAAGCTAGGCAAACGGGTATTGGTACGGAGTTTGCCGAACTGCGGAATTATCGCACTGGCGACGATTTACGCTTTATTGATTGGAAAGCCACCGCCCGACGAGTTGGTGCTTATGGTAACTCACCGCCATTGGTGAGGGTTTTGGAACCAGAACAGGAACAAACTCTGCTGATTTTACTCGATCGCGGCAGACTGATGACTGCAAAAGTCCAGGGTTTGCAGCGATTTGATTGGGGTTTAAATGCAACTTTATCCTTAGCTTTGGCGGGGTTACATCGCGGCGATCGCGTTGGTGTTGGTGTATTTGACCGCCAGATGCATACGTGGATTCCCCCAGAACGCGGTCAACTTCATTTGAATCAGCTAATTGATAAACTAACTCCAATTCAACCAGTGTTATTGGAATCTGATTATTTGGGCGCAGTGACAAACGTTGTCCAGCGACAAACTCGTAGGGCGCTGGTGGTGGTGATTACTGATTTAGTTGATGTCACCGCTTCTATGGAATTGCTGGCTGCACTTTCCAAGTTAGCACCACGCTATCTACCATTTTGTGTGACATTGCGAGATCCGCAAGTAGATCGCTTGGCGGATACTTTTAGTGAAAATGTTACAGGTGCTTATGTGCGTGCTGTGTCATTAGATTTATTGGCACAACGACAAGTGGCATTTGCTCAACTGAAACAAAAAGGTGTATTAGTATTAGATGCACCAGCAAATCAAATTGCTGATGAGTTGGTTGAACGATATCTGCAATTGAAGGCGCGAAATCAACTTTAAGTTTGTTGACAGTTGACAGTTAACAGTTAACAGCCAAAAATATGTGCAAGTAAAATGTTCTTGGCGAATAATTTATGTTGGAATCTGCGAATGCTACGAATCGATGGGTGAATACAATTGATTTCCAAAATCCAGAAGTGATTGCTAAAGCTTTTCGGATTATGGAAAATAACATTTATTGTACTTTGTCTACTTGTTCTTTTGATGGTTATCCTTGGGTATCCCCTGTATTTTTTGCCTATGATGATAACTGCAATATTTATTGGAGTTCAGCTATTGAGTCGAAGCATTCGCAGAATTTATACAACAATGATGGTAAGGTGGCGATCGCTATTTTTAGTTCCAGCGTTTCTCAAGGTACGGCAGATGGTTTATATCTTTATGGAACTGCATCAGAATTAAAGCCAGAGGAAACAGAAAAGATTTTGCAGTTACTTTTAAATCGTGCCCCAAGAAAACACAATCGCACAGCTGATGATTATTTAAATGATTCCCCCCGCAGAATATATCAGTGTCAACCCCAAGAAGCTTGGGTAACTGGGGAACGATTACCTTTTGATAATCAATTAATAGATACAAAAGTTCAGATATGTTTGCAATCTTTGGGAGAGTATATGAATAAGAATTAAGAATTCAGAATTCTGAATTCAGAATTCAGAACTCAGAATTCAGAATTCTGAATTCTGAATTAATTAGGGTTGCGTCTACTTTCAAAGTCTTAGTTTTTTGAAAATCGGGGTTTATTTGCAAATATTAGAGGTTGTTTGACAAGTTTCAAATAATTTGGTGAATTTGCATGAAAAAATTAATTAAAGTAATGGTATTTTGGCTTTGTGCAACTATCCTAGTTTTAGGTTTGATGGGCTGCGATCGCTTGATTAGTAATTCTGGAGATGCTGTTGAGCGAGTGAGTGATGGTGATACTATAGTAATTAAAGATGCCAATGGTAAAAATGTTACTGTGCGTTTTGCTTGTGTAGATGCGCCAGAAATAGCTCATACCAATAAAGAAAAGCAGAGTAAAAGTACTAGCGATCGCAATCAATTTAGTTGGGGTGTGAAAGCTCAAGAACGCGTGCAACAACTCGTACAGCAAGGAGGCGAACGCGTCACCTTGAATATTACTGATAGCGATCGTTATGGGCGTAAAGTTGCAGAAGTCCGCTTAAAAAATGGCACATTCATCCAACAAGTATTATTGCAAGAAGGCTTAGCTAAAGTATATCGTCCTTATTTAAATAAATGTCCCAGTAAAAACTTAATTCAACAAGCCGAAGCACAAGCCAAAGAACAAAAGCTTGGCATTTGGAACGATACCAAATTTGTCAATCCTTGGGAATATCGGGCTTTATATAAAAAATGAAAAAGGGCATAAGACATGGGGAAAGGGGAAAGGGAAAGGGGGAAAGGGGGAAAGGGKAAAGGGAAAGGGGGAAAGGTTTGGTATTTTCCCTTTCCCCAATAAAGATGTATCCCTTTGACCACAAGAGTCCAAAAAGYAATTGATTGCAAGAGGTCTAGTGAACAGTCAACGACCTGAATCGGAACAATTTATTTTTTGGATTYCCCTTTCCCCTTTMMCCTTTCCCCTTTAACCTTTCCCCTTTMMCCTTTCCCCYTTMMCCTTTCCCCYTTCCCCTTTYCCCTTTCCCCTTTCCCTTTTCCCTACTTCTCTTAGAAGTCTAAGCTCCATCGCGCTGCCCAGGCATGAGAAAATCAGGTAATATAATCGCGACAGTTGCGATGATGG
>NZ_LAHA01000067.1 GCF_002608075.1 Nostoc linckia z4 | reverse complement strand
CAATGGGCAAATGGAAAATACCAAACCTTTCCCCTTTCCCCCTTCCCCTTTCCCCCTTCCCCTTTCCCCTTTCCCCTTTCCCCCTTCCCCCTTCCCCCTTCCCCGACTTCTCTTAAAAGTCTCATCTTTCGATGTAATTTAAAAATCTTTTGGTCTAATTGTAATGACTAATTTTCATACTAGTTTTTTTCAGTAATCTTCCACAAGGAAGATATTATAACTGGAATTGTCATGGTTTATTGAAATTTATCTCCATCAAATCAGGGATCGTTATGATAGAAAGTAATCCGAAACGACAATTAGTAATTATCGGCGGAGCCGAAGATAAAGAAGGCGATTGCCAGATTTTGCGGGAATTTGTCCGCCGCGCTGGAGGTACAAAAGCTAACATTGTGATTATGACGGCGGCGACAGAACTACCGAGAGAGG
Source organism: Nostoc linckia z4 (assembly GCF_002608075.1). Lineage (GTDB taxonomy): Bacteria > Cyanobacteriota > Cyanobacteriia > Cyanobacteriales > Nostocaceae > Nostoc > Nostoc linckia. The sequence continues at coordinate 43,799 of NZ_LAHA01000067.1, read as the reverse complement.
TGGGAGAAAATTATATTAGAGTGTTTGAGCGATTAGGAGCCGAGCATGTCCGCATCGTTGATACAGAAACTCGCGATGATGCTTCTTCATCCACGGCATTGAAAGCTATTGAAAATGCAACTGGAATATTTTTCACTGGAGGAGACCAAGCTCGCATCACCAGTATTCTCAAGGACACTGACATCGATGCGGCGATTCACAAACGCTATGCGGAAGGCGCAGTCATCGCAGGTACTAGCGCCGGAGCTGCTGTGATGCCAGATAAAATGATCGTTGAAGGTGACTCCCAAACTCATCCTCGCATTGAAACTGTGGAAATGGGGCCTGGTATGGCATTTCTACCAGGAGTCGTAATTGACCAACATTTTTCTCAGCGTGGAAGATTGGGACGTTTAATTTCAGCTTTGGTACTAGAGCCTGCTGTTTTGGGATTCGGTATTGATGAGAATACCGCAATGGTTGTCACAGATAGTCAAATTGAAGTCATCGGTGAAGGTGCAGTCACAATTGTCGATGAATCAGATGCTACATATAACAATGTAGGAGAAATTTTGAAGGACGAATCCTTGGCCATTTGTGGAGCTAAGCTACATATTTTGCCACACGGCTATAAATTTGACCTCAAAACCCGCCAACCTATTCTCAATAATGGCTCTGTGGCAAATGTTTCTGTAGGAGTCTAGTGAAGTTACTGAATCAGGGGATGATTGAAGTTGACGTGGGGATTATACAACACCCAAATTCTCAAATCATCCCGCAATTATGCAAAGCCGAGTTAGTGATTACCTGCGTGTCAGTGGTATGCATAAAAAGGGGTGATGGAGAGTTACTATTTATTAGTATATTAAGAATTACTTAATAAACCTTTAATTTAGTAAAATACAGTCATCATAAAATACTGGGAAAATTCTTAAAGTTTCCCAGTTTTTTAGTATCGTAACTCAGTTAGTAACTTGACGATGAAAGCCATAATATTAGCTGCTGGTGTTGGACAACGCTTGGGGAAAGATGGGCAAATCCAACCCAAATGCTTACTGAAGTTTAACGGCAAATCTTTATTAGAGCGCCATTTGATATATCTTCGTCATTATCAGATAGACGAAGTAGTAATTGCCGTGGGCTACCAGGCAGAAAAAATTCAGGATGAAATCAAAGCATTGGGAGCCGAAAACTGGGTTACTACAGTTTACAATCCTGACTATACTAAAGGTAGTGTTATCAGCTTGTGGGCTTTACGTCAAGATGTTGCTGCTGCTGATGATTTATTGTTAATGGATGCAGATGTTTTGTGCGATCGCCACATCATCGAACGGCTAGTAAAGACAAATATCGCCAATTGCTTTCTGTTGGATCGAGATTTTGAAGTGGGGGATGAACCCGTAAAGCTATGTGTCAAAGATGGTTATTTAGTGGAGTTTCGCAAACAAGTGGCTCTTACCCTGTATGATTTTGCTGGCGAATCCGTGGGATTCTTTCGTTTTGAAAATGCCATCGCTCGCCAACTCGCCAGCCGTACAGAACAATATATTAATAACGGACTGCACCACCAGCCTTATGAAGAAGTAATTCGGGATTTACTATTAGAAACTCCAGAAATATTTGGTTACGAAGATATCACTGGTTTACCTTGGATTGAAATCGATTTTCCACAAGATATTCAACGTGCCCAAAACGAAATTTTACCCCAAATTGAAATGACATAAGAGAGAAATTATTGCAAAATAATTGAAAATTCATAAGTAAAACAGGTTTGATTCATATAGGAATCCGATTTGATTTCTGAAAATATACTGAGACTGAAAAGCCCGTTTTATCAGGGTTTTATCTGAAATCTTGTTCAAAAATCAGATATGAGTCCTATAGCTATCAAAACGAGCTAAACACACAAGATTCATCTATTGCCGAATAGAGTGAATAAATCTTTGGCACTCATTCTTAATACTGGCTGTTCATCTAATTTGTAAAACCAAAAGAAAATCTAACCTCCTTATCTTATGTCATGTTCGGCAAAATAATTATGATTAAATCTCACGCAAAGGCGCAAAGTTTTGATTGTAACTAATTAGGCAAACCTGATATTACATAGTAGACAAAGGGGGGTAATTTAAAGTCAGATGCAGTTGAAATAAGACCCAAAGAACTTGTAGAAAAGGCGATTGAACGCGTCTCAAAAACCATACAAATTGAAACATAATTGCGCCAAATGGATATTCAAAAAACATCTTTGCTAACTCTTGCACAATCGGAAATCGAAAATTCAAAATCCCAAATGTCATTAAGTAAGTTTTCTCAACTGCGACAATTATTAGAATCGCCTCAACTGGAATTCATCATGGAAGCTCACAATGGAATTAGTGCCCGCATTGTGGAAGAAGCTGGATTTAAGGGAATTTGGGCGAGTGGATTAGCTGTTTCGGCTCAATATGGCGTTCGAGACAATAACGAAGCCAGTTGGACTCAAGTTGTAGAAATGCTAGAGTTCATGTCTGATGTTACCAACATCCCCATTTTGTTAGATGGCGATACAGGTTATGGCAACTTTAATAACATGCGTCGCTTAGTTAGAAAATTAGAACAACGGGGTATTGCTGGAGTTTGTATAGAAGATAAACTTTTTCCCAAAACCAATAGCTTTATTAATGGTAGTCGCCAAGCCCTGGCTGATATCGATGAATTCTGCGGCAAAATTAAAGCTGGTAAAGATAGCCAAACCCATGCAGATTTCTGTATCATCGCCCGACTGGAAGCTTTGATTGCTGGTTGGGATCTTTCGGAAGCATTGCGGCGAGCTGAAGCCTACCATGCAGCAGGAGCAGACGCCATTCTGATTCACAGTAAATCATCCCGTCCCGACCAAGTGCTAGCTTTTGCTAAAGAATGGGCGGGACGTTCTCCATTGGTAATTATACCGACCAAATATTACAGCACCGCCACCGATGTGTTTCGTAAAGCCCAAATTAATTTAGTGATTTGGGCAAACCACATGATTCGAGCTGCTGTTGCTAGTATGCAAGCGATCGCCCGCGAAGTTCAAGCCAGTGAAACTTTAATCAACATTGAAGATGACATCGCCCCAGTCAAGGAAATTTTCCGCTTACAAGGAGCCGACGAACTTTTAGAAGCCGAAAAACGTTATTTTAGCAACGGACGCCACCATACTCAAGCGATCGTTTTAGCTGCTACTAGAGGACAAGAATTAGCAGGATTGACTTTAGATAAACCAAAAGTCATGTTACCCCTTGGAGGTAAACCCCTGCTGAGACTTTTAGTTGATAAATTCAAAAAACTTAGCATCAACGATATCACCGTTGTGGCAGGTTACAAAGCAGAAACTATCAACGTTGCAGGTACAAAAGTTATTTGTAACCCAGATTATGCAACAACCGGAGAATTAGCATCCTTAGCCTGCGCCCAAGACAGCTTCGCTGACGAAATGCTCATACTTTATGGCGATTTACTATTTAGAAGTTATATCTTGCGAGACTTATTAGAATGTCCTGGAGAAATTGTCGCCGTGGTTGATTCTGTCATCAACTGTAAATCAGTTAGCGGTTCTCCTGACTATGCTTATTGTTCAGTTCGAGATGACCTTTCCATCTTCGGACAAGACGTTAACCTTTTGCACATATCCAAAGCCACCGAAACCCAACTGGGAAATTCCTGCGGACGCTGGATAGGAATGTTACGCTTACGCACTCAAGGTAGAAAATGGGTGAGTGAAGCACTCAATGAATTGCAAACGCGATCGGAATTTAATAATTTGGGTTTGCCAGAATTATGCAATTATTTAATCGAACAAGGCAAACCAATCAAAGTACTTTACATTCGCGGTAATTGGTTAGATGTTAATTCCTTAGATGACCTTGATTTAGCGTTTCAATTGAAACAATAGGGAATGGGGCATGGGGCATGGGGCATGGGGCATTGGGCATGGGGCATGGGGCATTGGGCATGGGGCATGGGGCATGAATAAATAAGCTTGAGTATTAAACTTTTGAACTTGAATGTTGAGGTTTTGAACTGGAATGTTGAACCTCTGAACTAAAACGTTGAGGTTTTGAACTAAAACGTTGAGGTTTGAAACTAAAACGTTGAGGTTTGAAACTAGAACGTTGAGGTTTTAAACTAAAACGTTGAGGTTTGAAACTAGAACGTTGAGGTTTTGAACTAAAACGTTGAGGTTTGAAACTAGAACGTTGAGGTTTTAAACTAGAACGTTGAGGTTTTGAACTAGAACGTTGAGGTTTTGAACTAGAACGTTGAGGTTTTAAACGAGAACGTTGAGGTGCTTAATGAGCTATGCCGACACCTGACTACTACTTACGTGGCAAAAATCAATTAAGCCGCTGAAAAATTAGAGTCATAGCAAGTTGCAATCATAATGTAGTAAGTAAGTTGGTGAAATAAAACCAAACTATGCAAAGAAAAGTAAATAAGGCTCAAACTCTTTCTCCCCCTGCTCCCTGCTCCCTGCCCCCTGCCTTATCCCAACAATAATTATTTACATCGGCCTACTTATTTCTCCCCCTACTTAGGAGGCTCTCCTGTTTCAAGAGCCTGTCTAAATTCATCCCACTGTTCTGCAACACCGAAATTGCGTAGGCGTAGCCCGTCGTAGACATCGGCGTTTTATTGGATGTAACAATATAAAAATTTGATTAAGTATTTACTTAACTGTCTTAACTGTCTTAACTGTCCTTGTATTTCCATCAGAAAAGTAAGAGTATGTTTATGTGAGTTAGTAGTATTTTTACTGTTATATTTAAATGCAATTGTAATAGTAAATACTAATACTCATACTAGACTAGCTTTCCTGAAAACTTAAATCTCAGTAAAGAGGATCTGTAAAATGAAAAAGATGATAATTGCCTTGTTAATCATGCTCGGCTTAAGCCTATCACTAGGTCAGGGGCCAGCGCTTGCTGCTAATGACTGCTTGAAAACGCTAAATACTGGTTCAGCTACTACCATTCCAGTTTTTTATGAAGATCAGGCTGCTTTCTACGGCTGGTCGGGAGGTGTGGTTACTAATGATATGTACTACAATGCCTGCGGTCAAACTGTGACTATCAAAGTTAACTACGCTGACTGGGATAAGCTTCGCAAAGATGGAAAGCTAGATGGTATCCGATATATATACAAAACACCCAAGGAATCTAAAATTGGCCTTAGAAAGATTGTAGGAACTCAACCTACCGACGTGAAACCTGAAGATTTCTACAACTAGAGAAGACTAACACCTTCACCAATTGACTGGTCTGGTTTTAGCTTGAAAGCTGACATCATCAGATAATTTTTACTGAATTACATCTAATGTGAATTGAGACTTCAATCTTGTTGATGAAGCCAAAATTACGGTTTTTTCCAAACTTGGAAACCCTTGGATAAAATGGGATTTTTCAATTCACATCAGGCGTAAATTTAGATAATGTATTAAGAATGGCGATCGCTCACTTAGTCTAACAGACGAAATGAGCGATCGCTTTTAGCTAACTTGCACAAATAAATGATTACAGTTAATTTTTGACTGTCAGCCGACAATTATTTATGATTGAAGCACAGGAATTCATAGAAGCTGCTCGTAGTTTTGGTTTTGATTGGTATACTGGCGTACCTTGTTCTTTTCTGACACCTTTTATTAACTACGTTATTAATGACCCCGAACTGACTTATATTTCCGCAGCTAATGAAGGAGATGCTGTGGCGATCGCATCGGGAGCTACAATTGCTGGTAAGTATGCAGTGGTGATGATGCAAAATTCTGGTTTGGGGAATGCAGTTAACCCGTTGACTTCCTTGAATTATATTTTTCGGATTCCACTATTAGTTATTTGTACCCTCAGAGGCGATGTCAATTTGCAAGATGAACCCCAACATGAATTAATGGGGCAAATCACAGATAAATTGCTAGAAACTATGACTGTACCTTGGGAATTTTTCCCCACAGATGCAGCACAAATAGAACCAGTCTTGCAAAGAGCCACAGCTTACATGCAACAAGAGCGCCGTCCTTATGCTCTAATTATGCGTAAGGGAACAATTGCACCCCACGCACTCACCCGTTCTTCTATTCCCGAACGCGAAGATAACAGTCATGCTCATATTCAGCAAAGCTTTTTTCGCGGTAACCAAGAACAACGGATTTCCCGCAACCAAGCTTTAGCTCGAATTGTGGAACTAATTAACCCTAAAAATACTGTAATAATTGCCACTACAGGATATACAGGGCGGGAATTGTTCGCCAGTAAAGACAGTGCCAATCATCTTTATATGGTTGGGTCAATGGGATGCGCTTCTTCATTGGGATTGGGGCTTTCCTTGGCGCGGAAAGACCTAAAGGTTGTAGTGATTGATGGTGATGGTGCAGCATTAATGCGAATGGGTAATTTTGCGACCATCGGCACTTATGGCGGTGCTAATTTCATCCATATTCTCTTAGATAACGAAGTCCACGATTCCACAGGCGCACAAGCCACCGTCTCTTCTGGTATATCTTTTGCCAAAATTGCCGAAGCCTGCGGTTACGGCGTCACATTAGCCGGAGACGACCCCGCGCTTTTAGATATTTTATTTACCGCAGATACCAAAACTACACCGAAATTCGCCCATCTTAAAATCCGTCCCGGAACCCTAGAGAAATTACCTCGACCCAACCTCACACCGGAAGCAGTTTTGCAACGCTTTGTGAAATATATTGAGGGAGTGGGGAGGGTGGGAGACGCGGGGACGCGGGGACGCGGAGAATAACCAATGCCCCATGCCCAATGCCCAATGCCCCATGCCCAATGCCCAATGCCCAATGCCCAATGACAATATGATTTTACTAAATCCTGGCCCTGTTAATTTGAGCGATCGCGTGAGAAATGCGCTGTTAAGTCCTGATTTGTGTCATCGGGAAGTGGAATTTTCCCAGTTGCAAAGTAGAATCCGCGAACAGTTACTTCAAGTTTACGATCTTGCAGGCGGCTGGGCAGCAGTTTTACTCACCGGTTCTGGTACAGCAGCGATGGAAGCTATGGTCAGCAGTTTAGTACCAAGAAATGGGAAATTGCTGGTAATTGAAAATGGCGTGTATGGTGAAAGAATATCCAAAATTGCCAAAATTCACGACATTAATTACATTACGCTTTCCCATGATTGGGATGCTGAAATAGATATCAAACGTTTAATTAAACTCCTGGATGAAAACGCCGATATCACACACCTCGCTGTCGTCCATCACGAAACTACTACTGGTCGCCTGAATAATTTGGTGGAAGTAGCTGCAATTTGTCAGCAACGCCGCATTCAAATATTAGTAGATGCAGTCAGCAGCTTTGGTGCTGAGGAATTGAATTTTGAGGCTTGGGGAATCACCGCTTGTGCTGCAACAGCCAATAAATGTCTGCATGGTGTCCCTGGAACATCTTTTGTCATTGTGCGCCGGGATGCACTGCCTTCAGCCGACACCATCCCCCGCACTTTATATTTAGATTTAGCAACCTATTGCCAACAGCAAGATAAAGGCGGTACACCTTTTACTCAATCAGTGCAGACATTTTATGCTTTAGCAGAAGCTTTGCAAGAAATGGCAGAAGCAGGGGGATGGCGTGCTAGACATAGCCATTACAACCAACTTGCAAACTTAGTCAGAGACGGATTAGTGTCAATGGGAATTAAACCTTTACTTCCCGAAGGAAGTTCATCTGTAGTTTTGAACGCTTATTATTTACCAGATAATTTCAGCTATGAAGAATTTCACGACCAACTAAAAGCACAGGATTTTGTAATTTATTCTGGACAGGGAAATTTAGCCCAATCTATCTTTCGAGTATCAACAATGGGAGCTATTACCCAGGCTGATATGGAACGATTTGTTGCTGTTGTTAAACAAATTATTTCAAAAAAACAGTAATTAAACCTGTCCTGCGGCTTGACAAGGATTTTTTCATTAAATTTATGTCTTAATCACAATTGTAGTATCTGTATGGAACCTCAGCTCAAATAATGAAATAAGCCTGTATGTAGGATGAAAATAAAAAATGACCCAAGACAACAAGCAAATTAACAGCCATATCGAAGCGTACTTAGATTATTACTGTAGTTTATCTCACGCACCCGGTTTTGCTATTTTACTAAAAGGTGAATGGGGGTGTGGAAAAACATGGTTTATCAAAAATTACCTTAAAAGGTCGGAAGAAAATAATCATAAATTCTTGTATGTTAGCCTTTACGGGATGGCTAGCTTTTCTGAAATAGAAGACGCTTTTTTTCAGCAATTACACCCTGTACTATCATCCAAGGGAATGGCAGTAACAGGAAAGATTTTTAAAGGTTTTTTAAAAGGAGCGTTAAAAATTGATTTGACTAATGATGGCAAAGATGATGGGACATGGACTATTGGAATCCCAGAAATAGATATTCCTGACTATCTGAAGGGTACGGATAAAAGGATTTTAATATTTGACGATTTAGAACGTTGCAAGATAGATATTGGTAATTTATTGGGTTATATTAACTACTTTGTAGAGCATCAAGATTTAAAAGTAATCATTATTGCTAATGAAGACGAAATACTCGATCAAGACAGTAGTAATTCCAGTAAAGGCTATCGAGCTATTAAGGAGAAGTTAATTGGTAAAACTTTTGGTATCTCTCTTTATTTTGAAGGTGCATTAGAAAATTTTATTACTGGAGTGAATAATGCAGATGTCAGCAAATTTTTATCTGACAATACTAAATTAATAGAAGATTTATATCAGAAAGCAGAATATGAGAATTTAAGAAATCTAAAGCAAATTGTTTTAGATTTTGAGAGGATTTTTGAAGTATTGCCAGATAAAGCAAAAAGTAAACCAGAAATTCTTCAAGACCTCTTGAGACTACTTATGGCTTTCTCTATTGAAATTAAGCGTGGAATGATGCTTCCAAAAGATATTAGTAAATTAGAAGATGAATATAAATCTCTCATAAGGAAGCAAGTTCATTCGCGTCAAGAATATAATTTATCGACGAAAGAGAATAACCAAGAGGAAACTAAGCTTGAGAAAATACTTGAAAAATACCCAGATCTTAATTTACACAAGCCATTTCCAAGTAAAATATGGTGGCAAATCTTTTTTGATAAAGGTATTTTAGACACCCAAAAACTAGAGGAATCACTGTCAAATAGTAAATATTTTCAAGATGAAAATACTCCTAATTGGGTTCGATTGTGGCACTTTTCCTATCTTAATGATGATGAGTTTGAAAATTTACTTGAAAAAGTGGAATTAGAATATACCGAAAGACATTTTCTTGAACTTGGAATTATTAAGCATATTACTGGACTTTTCTTAATCTTCTCAGAAGCAGGGTTATACCAAAAAAACAAAGAAGAGATTCTCGAAGAGTCAAAGCTTTATATTGATTATTTGAAAGATAATAATAAATTAGATATTCCTGAAAATCGCTATATTTCTGCTGATAATTATATACTTGAATCATATGCAGGACTTGGTTATCAAGGTAAAGAACTTGGAGAATTTAAAGAATTTTGTTCTTATATTAAGAAAGTCCGAGATCCAGCAAATGTTGAGAATATGCCTGGTGCTGCTCAAGATTTACTAGCTATCATGCAAAACGATGTGTGGAAGTTTTACTACATGATTTGTATAAGTAATTCACCAGAGCAAATATACTATGAAATTCCGATACTAAAATATATAGAACCATCTGTATTTGTAGAAAAATTTCTCCTCATGAAGTTTGACGAGAGACAATGTGTTGGTTGGGCGCTAACTAAACGATATGAGTTCGATAATATTAATGAAAAATTGTCTGAAGAGTTGACGTGGCTTAAATCTGTCAGAGATTTATTGTTAAATAAAGCTAATAGTAGAAAAGGTAAGGTTAGCGGACATTCTCTAAAATTAATGACTGAACATTATTTAAATAAAGCGATTGAAAAGCTTGAAGTCAATGGAACAGGCTTGAAATAAATCACTTACCGCACGTCGTCAACAATTCAGCCGCTTCACCAGCCAGTTTGATAAGGAAAATAAATCTATGAATATTCAGCTTGTTGAATCTTTAGCCAGTGCAATCAAAGCTTTGTCTGCTGAAGTTCGAGAGTTATTAAACCAAAAATTAACACATCAATCTAATTGGCAAAAGCTAAGACCAAGAATTTTAGCCAACGCTCAAGCTATTCAGGAACGGCTTAACGGTCAAATTTTGGAACCAGATATTGATGAAATCATTCATCAAATACGAGAAGAACGAGATCAACAATTTATGGTAGATTTGTTTCCTATTGAAGAAAAATCATGAACGTAAAATTGATTTATGTAGATGCTAATTTTGTAGTTAAGTTAAGGTTTATTCCGCTTTTCCTTGGATAAATTTGGTTGAATAGACCTCTAATAATCATAGAAAAATTAATAGAAAAACGGAGCTTCTTCAGCTCCGCTCGATACCATTTCGTAGCCTAAATATTTTAATTCCTGCTTTTAGTTCCTACCAAACACACTCGTCAGCGCACGCGCCATATTTTGCGGTTGCATCGCATCCATCGCGGCGGTGGGTTCGTAGCCACAGTGAACCATGCAATCAGCACACTTGGGATTACCACTCTTACGGCCGTATTGACTCCAGTCAGTTTTTGCTAGTAATTCTTGGAAACTAGAGTAATAACCTTCGTTGAGCAAATAGCAGGGTTTTTGCCAACCGAGAACGCTATAACTTGGGCTACCCCAAGGCGTGCATTCGTAGTCCTTCTCACCGATGAGAAAATCTAGGAATAAAGGATTGTGATTGAAGTTCCAGTTTTTTGCACCGGTTTTGTATGGAGCGAGAATTTCTCGGAACAAGGCGCGTGTTTGTTCGCGGTGGAGGAAATGGTCTTGATCTGGTGCCCACTCGTAACTATAGCCGGGAGAAATCATCATCCCGTCGGTATTGAGGGTTTCCAGAAAATCAAAGAACTCTTGCATATCTTTGGGGTCAGTGCCTTCAAAGATTGTGGTATTAGTGGTGACGCGAAAACCTTTAGCTTTAGCGGCGCGAATGGCTTGGACGGCAATATCAAAAACACCTTTGCGATCGACGCAGCGATCGTGCAATTCCCGCATCCCATCTAGATGCACGCTGAAAGTCAGATAAGGTGAGGGTTGGAACTTATCTAGGCTTTTTTCTAACAACAAACCATTGGTACACAAGTAAATATACTTTTTGCGATCGACTAATCCCCGCACAATCTCATCAATTTGCGGATGTAGCAGAGGTTCTCCCCCAGGAATTGAAACAACTGGTGCCCCACACTCTTCCACTGCGGCAAAACACTGTTGTGGAGTCAGGTTTTGCTTTAATATTTCCTTTGGATGTTGGATTTTACCACAACCGGTACACGCTAGATTACACCGAAAAAGAGGTTCTAACATTAAGACTAAAGGAAAGCGTTTGCGTCCCAACAGACGTTGAGTCACGAGATACTTGCCGATATCTATAGCTTGTTGTAGGTTAACTGCCATTATTCCGATCGCTCCTCTTTAAGATATAGAAACACCACTGTGGAAGCACAAAGCATTGCACCCCTATTTGCGCTCATTGACGTAACCTTGAGCCACAAACCAATTCACAGCATCTTCAAGTGCCCCATTAATGGGGGATTGGGGTAAACCCAACTCTCGTACTGCCTTAGCGGCATTGTAATACATTGGTTGTTTGGCCATGCGAACCCCATCTATAGGCACTGAAGGTAATTTCCCAAGCCGTGTAAGAATTTTTTCATCAATCCAAGCAACACTCAAGGGTAGCCAAGCTGGTAGACTTCGTTGGGGTGGCCTCAAACCTGTAATTTCGGCTAGTTGTTCGAGTAGTTGCTTGAGGCTGAGGTTTTGATGACCCAAGATATAGCGATCGCCTGATTTACCTTTGTGTAAGGCCAGTAAATGCCCCCATGCCACATCCCGCACATCGATAAAATTCAAACCAGTATCCAAATAAAAAGGCATTTGTTTCCGCAAAAACCGCAGTATTATATCACCTGTGGGGGTAGGTTTGATATCCAATGACCCAATAGGACTGCTGGGATTGACTATAACTACCTCTTGACCTTTAGCAGCAGCTTGTATAGCTTCTTGTTCGGCCAGATATTTAGACTTTTTGTAGTTACCCACCAACTTTTCTAAGGGACTTTGATGTGTTTCATCAACGACTTCACCACATGACCCCACCCCAATGGCCGCCACGGAACTGGTATAAACGGTGCGCTCAATGCCTGCTTTTTGGGCTGCTGCTAGCAGATTGCGCGTACCCAGGACGTTGTGACGCTGGAGTAACTCTTGGTCTGCTTGCCACAGAGAATAATGGGCTGCCACATGAAACAGGTATTGACAATCGCTCATTTGTTGCCAGAGATTGACATCGTTCAAATCCCCTTTGACGATTTCCACCTGCAAACCGCGTAGATTTTGCAGATTGCTGCTAGGTCGTACCAGTGCTTTCACCGTGTATCCTTCTTGTAGCAGCAATCGTACCAAGTGGGCACCAATAAAACCAGTACCCCCCGTGACAAAAACCCTTTTGGATTTTGGATTTTGGATACTTCGACTCGGCTCAGCACTAGTTTTGGATTTTGGATTTATCAATTTGGAATTCCCCTGTTTGGAATTTTGGATACAGAAGTCACCGCCATTCAAAAACCTCAAATCTCAAATTTCTTGCGGGGAAACCAATCATCCAAAATCGTGTAAACCACCGGGACAACAATCAAACTGAGGATCGTTGATGTGATCAGTCCACCGGCGATGGCTACGGCCATTGGCGATCGCAATTCGGAACCAGCACCAAGACCCAAGGCGATGGGTAGCATCCCTAAAAGCGTAGAAGCAGTAGTCATCATAATTGGTCTCAGGCGTACTGGCCCTGCCTTGAGGATTGCTTCTGTGCGGTCTACACCAGATTGGCGGAGTTGATTGATGTAATCTACCAGTAAGATGGCATTTTTGTTTGCTAAACCTAACAAAAACACAAAGCCAATCAGCGAGATCATGCCAAAGTCACTTTTAGTAAATAGTAACGACAGCATCGCGCCGACAATTGACAAGGGCAAAGAAACACCAATTACTAATGGGTCTATCCAGCTTTTAAAAAGCAAAATCAGTACCACAACAATGCAGAGTGCTGATAATACCAAAGTACTGCCAAAACTAGCAAACACTTCACTTTGGCGGGCAGAATCTCCTCCCAAGTCTAAAGTGACATCAGCAGGTAACACTGCTTTGGCTTCTGCTACTATTTGGTCTGTAGCCTTACCTAAAGACAAATCTTTGCCCAAATTCGCACTGATGTAGGCTACTCTTTGATTATTCAGCCGCTCAATTTGAAAAACCGTACCTTGGGAATTTGTTTCACTTGATACCGTTACATCAGCAAATCCAGGTAATTTTTCGATGCGTTCTTTAATTGCCTGGGCTGCTTTGTTGAGGGCTTGCAGGTTATCGCCTCGCAGTGATACCTGTAGGGGTTTTTGTCCGCCAGTATCAACAAATTGGATATCTTCCACACTGGTAGTTACACCAGGAAGATTAGGCAAAGATGAACGTAATTGGTCTTGTACTTCCGCAGTTTTGATGTTGCGGTCTTCCTTGAGTTTCACATAAAGATTACCTTTATTTGGCTCACCTTCACGGGAACCAACGGTGGTAAATACTGTTTCCACAGCTGGAGACTTTCTCACCACATCTTCAAGTTTTTTGGCAACCTCTAGAGAATCGTTCAAGGGGTTGGGGATGGGGAATGAGGCGGTGACAGGGAGACGCGGGGACGCTTTTAATGAACTCCCCGTGTCCCCGCGTCTTTGTGTCTCCGTGTCCCCTGAGGGGATTTTGGGCAAGGGTGCGGTGTAGGTGATATTAAATTCGCCGCGATCTAATTTAGGAATAAATCCTTTGGGAATTAGTAAACTCAGTGCCATCCCTGCAACAAAGCTGAGGATGGCTAAGGCGATGACTGTTTTACGATGTCTTAAAGACCAGTTGAGTAAGTTTCTGTAAAATTGGGTAAAATTCCCCCAGATGTTTGCTTGTTGGCGTCGTCGGGAATTTGGGTTGGCAGGTTTTAGCCAGTAGGTAGCCAAGGCTGGTGAGAGTGTACGAGCTACCAATGTGGAAGCAATCATCGCTGCTGAAACTGTGATCCCAAATGGCTTGAAGAATTGCCCGATGACTCCACCCATTAAACCAATGGGTAAGAAAACTGCTACTGCTGTGGCAGTGGTGGCGATGACTGTTAAGCCAATTTCATCTGTAGCTGAAAATGCCGCTTGGCGAGGAGTCTCTCCTTCATCGATGTGCCGCATAATATTTTCCACATCAATGATTGCATCATCAATCACACTGCCGATAACCAAGGCCAAAGCCAGTAAGGTAATGGTTTCTAGGTTGAAGCCAAAAATCGCCATGACGATAAACGTTGCCAACAAAGATGTGGGAATCGCCAAGGCAGAGATGAGAGTTGCCCGCCAGTTCCATAAAAAAGGAAAAATTACCACAATTGACAACACGACGGCTTCCATTAAAGCATCGATTGTGGATTGGGTGGCTTGGCGGATATATTTTGCTTGAGTTGCTGCCAAGGTGAGTTTGACATCTTTGAGTGTAGAGCGCAGCCTTTGGACTTCTTTTTCAACTAAACTCACCACTTCTAAGGTGTTAGCATCACCGCGCTTGATTACCTGAAATGCAAGTGCATCTTGGCCATTGAACCGGACTAAGGTAGAACCTTGTTGAGTCAGAGTCGTTGCACTGAGCTTCGATGGATCGAAAGGAGTTGCAGTTGCATCTCCTAGCAATGAAACTCTCAGGACTCCTGGGAGTTTAGCGATCGCACTGACAATCTCATCTTTCGCCAACTTAGTCAAATCGCTGAGGTTCCGTGTCGGACTTTCAATGGCATAGCTAATGGCTGCTGACTCATTCAAGTTCAAAGGAATAATTTTAGAAGTCGCTCCCTGGGGTAGAGTCACCTGCTTGAGGGCAGTTTCAACTTCTTTGGTTGATGTTTCTAGATTCGTACCAACAGCAAAAGACAGAGCAACGGCTGTTTGACCGGGGTACGTGGATGAGCGGATATTCTCCAATCCTTCCAAAGGACGCAGGCGTTCTTCTATGGGTTTAGTGAGCTTGGTTTCTGTATCCACCGCTGCGGTTAGCGGCGCTGTAGCATTCACAACTACCACTGGGAAGGTAATATCTGGAAACAATGCATACTTGAGAGAACTGAAAGCAAGAATACCAGCTACCGTGACGGCAATCCAAAAACTCACGGTCAGCCACGAAAATTTAATCGCTAATTTAGAGATATTAAAGAATTCTCGTGCGGATTTTGAGCTAGAAAGCTTTACCATCTTGGAAAATTGTCATGTGGGTGACACAATTATTTAGCCATGCTACAGCAATCGCCGATCCAAAAATGTTAACAATTGCTCACATTTTCTTCTTGCTTCAACCTGGAAGTGCGACATTGTTGCTTGCTAACTTTGATTTCTATTTTGAATCTCAGTAGCGTTATTGTATTTTACAGCCAAATTTCAAGAGCTTGTCATCAAATAATTACATCGTATCGGCAGGTGGTCGTTGACTGTGAACCGTTAACGGTCAACAGTCTTCTATAGAATATTTTTGTACTTGAAGTCCCCGATCGCCCCTCAAATTATGACAAAATTTCTAACATAGAATCCAACTGTAACAACAACAATGAAACTTGGTTCTGTCGAGCATAAGGAATTATTCTGTCGCAGCTTTACCGAAAGCTACAGGGAATATGAACCTGAGTATCTTCCCTGGCCAGATTTGGACGATGCAGCTTTGAATTTCCTACGTAGTATTCCCTTTTGGGAGAAAGCTCTGGATACAGAACGGCAAGCCGGAGCCATAGTTAGTGGTTACGCACAAACGCTAAGCGATCCCGTTTTACAAGCTACCATCGCTCTCCAAGGTCAAGAAGAATTACGCCACGCTCGTTTGTTGAAGACATTAATTGACCGTTATGGCATCGAAATACCAGAGTGTCCCCCCATTCAAGTTCCCCAAAATATTGAGCCAATATTTACCCGCTTTGGCTTTGAAGAATGTTTAGATACTTTTTTTGCCTACGGACTATTTGCCATCGCTCGTGAAGCTAATGTCTTCCCAGAGTCAATCTTCACGATTTTCGATCCCATCATAGATGAAGAGACTCGGCATATTGTCTTTTTTGTCAACTGGTTTACCTATACACAAATTCAACGCGGCCAGGGATTTATTCCGTTGCGGAGTATCAAAACTCTCTGGCACTACGGCAAGGCACTCAGCAATTTGATTGCCGTCTTTGGCAATGATGATGCCAGCAAAACTGGTTTTGCCGCCACCGGCACTAACATCTTTACCAAAGACTTGACACTGAAAAAATTTTTAGAGATTTGCTTAGCAGAAAATCAGCGACGTATGAGCAAGTACGATGCCCGATTACTGCAACCCCAGTTATTGCCCAAACTAGCCAATCTCGCCTTGGGCATCCTTGAGTTCACACCCAAACGCAAACTCCAGAATATCGAGAGCGCTAGTGCTTAATTTTTTACCCCACGACACAATTCTTGTGCCCCAAGGAGCAGAATATCAAGCCGTGTGTCGTGGATTACGCGGTGTTACTGGCTCCATACCAGCAATATTACCGATACCTGTTGGCATGAAGCCACTACTTCAATACCTGCAACAATGCTCAAAAAATGGACAATTTCTAGCTGCCAAATCCAGGGTACTGATTTTGGGTTTATGTGGCAGCTTGAGCGATCGCTACGGTGTTGGTGATATTGTGTTGTATCAAAATTGCCTTTATCAAGGAAAACAACAACAATGCGATCGCTCTTTGACAGCATTATTGGGCATGGGGCATGGAGCATGGGGCAAACAGGGCAGGGGAGCAGGGGGCAGGGAGCAGAGGGGAAAATTCGTCCCATCGCTCAACACTCAACAGTCAACACTAAATTTAGTCAACGCCTTGACGAGCGATCGCGTCATTTCATCTGCGGCTGAAAAACGCCGTCTGGGCAAGACTTTGGGGGTTGATGTTGTTGACATGGAAGGATTTATTGCCCTAGAGTTTCTCAATGCAGCTGGGGTAGCTGTGGCAATGTTGCGAGTTGTCAGTGACGATTCTCAGCATGATATCCCAGACCTTACAGGAGCGATCGATTCTGATGGTTCCCTGCGTCCTTTGCCCTTAGCGATGGCAATGATTCGCCAACCAATAGCTGCTACTCGCCTCATTCGAGGTTCGTTAACAGCATTAAAAGTCTTAGAAAAAGTTACAAATCAGTTCTTTTCTAGCTATAGCAGTCAAAGCATTGTTTAGGACATAAATTGATAGGAAAACCCATACACCAAGAGACTTTCTTTTTCTATTGTCTATTACCTGCCATAACACCAAATTCACTGTTGAATATTTMCGACATAGCTGAAGTTCGGATAAGTAGTTGAACTTCCCTTGTGGTCTGAGAAAAGGTTAAGAGATAATACCAATTCACCAAAATATTGATACACATACAATAATCTTTAGGGGCGAACGGCTGTACCCTGCGGCAAGACAGAGCCTACGCCCTGACGCTTGTATTTGTATCATTTATAAAGTGAAATGGTATAAGGGGTAAAAGATGTATTTGAAACCTTTCCCCTTTCCCCTTTCCCCTTTCCCCTTTAACCTTAGAATCAACATTTTTTGCAGAATCAGGATGATACTGCAACCGCTATTATTGAGTGCTACAATCTTCGTCCAGTAACTTTTCAGCAGCAGCTTTGTACCCTTTGGTAGCGTCACTTTCAGTATTGACAATATAATATCCCCCCCTTCTTCTTCCCACTACAGCAATACTTTGGTCAGCCATCTTTTGTGAGGAGGCTAAGGATCTATTTACAAGGTAGAAAGGGTTATTATTATTAGTTAGTGAATCATTATCTAACTTCATGATATTATATTGATTATTTTCAAGTGTCAAAATAAAATTGTTAAAATTTCCATTGGGAATTTGATTGTCATCTGTCTCAAGCTGCATACTCACGCTTTGCTTAATACAAGACATATGAATGTGTAATTGATCTTGATTCCGAGCTTGTTGTGAATTAATTGCTAATCCATATTGATTTCGATATTGTACCTGCGGTTTTTTTGTAGGTACATATTTTCGGGCTTCTTCCCACGCATACTGCCAATAAGGTATTGAGTTTGACCGCGATATATTAGGGTCTTCTATACCTTCAATTTTATCAGTTGGCAGTAATAAGTATTCAACTGGGTTACTGCCATTTGCCACAACATACCTTTTGTTGAGATCGACATACAGACATGGGTCTGGTTTGGGAGGCTGACCCTGCTGATTGGCGACACATTGCTGAACTTTTTGCCAAAGAAAATCTCTATCACTTTGAGCTAATGTTTGTGACCTGAAAATATTAATAAAGCTCAGTTCATTGAGAGAAACTAACAATATCAAAATTAAATAATTTATTTTGAAAAAATTATTACTAAAAATACGTTTATTTGTGAAAATATTTAATTTAAAGAATAAATTGAAATTCATAATTTTTCCTTTTTTTGTATTTACTACGATCTAAATTTTAGGTGTCTTCTAAAATTGCACTGTATGATTGACGTATATTTCCACTTCTTTACCTGCTGGCAAAAACCAAATGTTAGTTTTTTGTAGCATTTGGGTAATTGCTTGTTGATTGCGTTGTGCAATTTGGGGAACTAGATAATTAAAACCACCTTCTAGAATTCCTGCTGCAATGTTGCGTTTGTTGTAATTAGTAAGTGTTTGAGGATTATTATTAATATCACGATATTGATATGTAGTATCGCTCCGATTCAGTAACTCTGCGGCTTTGTTAATACCTGCCATCACGAACAATCCCGCATCCATTGATGCTATGGATGAAGTTAAATTGGAATATTTACTTGCTATGAGAGGTTTACCTTGAATACTATGAATCATAATTGCATTATTAGGTAAGTTTGTTTCTATTAATTCACTATTGCGAAAAGAGATAAATTTGACTGCACTTAAATATAACAATCCTTGTTCAGAAATAGAGTTTATTTTAGTTAATAATTCGATATTCTCAGGTAAAGCTATTGTGCCATCTGTGGCTTTTAATGGTTCTTGTAGACGCACAATAAATACATTTTCCACTTCTTTTTTTTGACTATTGCTTGAATTATTAGTCTCTGCAAATATAGCTGTTGCTATCACACCTTTAGCAGTGCTACCTACCTTGATAAATTTTCGTTTTTGTAATTGTTGGCTTGAGTTAGAGTTACTATTATGGTTATTTAATTGTGAGGCTAAATTGGTATTTTCCGATTGAGTATTGGTGGAATTAACACCAAATTGAGGAGTAAGATAAACTTCACCGTAACTACCAAATTTTGCTAAGTTAGCCCATTGCTGGAGAAGGTCGGGTGGGGATGGTTTAGTATCTGAGTTCGCCACGGAAGATGGAAGTACTTGTGGTAAAGCAGCTGTAGAGTTTTGTGGAGGAGTTACTCGTTGAGAGTGGGGGTTTTGAATTGGGCGTGCAATTATCACTGTTCTAGGCACATAAACTGTTCGTACAGGCGTTGATATTCTGGCTTTAGAAGCAGTTGAATATTTACTTTGCTCAACTTTAACTTTAGAAACAGGTGTTGCTGCAATTCTCAGGTTTTGTTGAGCTTTTATTATTGTCTGTGCTTGTTCTGCAAGGGCTAATTTAGTTTTGAGGGTCTCTATTTCTTCCTCTAAACTTTCTTCGCGAGATGGAATTGGTGGTGATGGAATTACTAAGTCAACTGTCTTAGTTCTTGGCTTTTGATTTTTGTAACTGATTAAGTGTGATAAAAAGCCACCAACTAACATAACTATCACTAAAGTCACACCACCTACTAAGCCCAACTTAGCAAAGGGATTAGATGAAAACGGTTCATTAGTTACAACTGTTTCTAATTCTGGAGATTCTAATTGCAAGGCAACTGAATCTTCTGGAATTCCTCCAATATCAATAGTGTTTTCTTCTTCAAGTCCAACTAATTTTGCCATTTTTGATTCAAATTCCGAAGCATCTTCTGAAGAAAATGAATTAGAGTCCATATAATGGCACTAAGATAAACAGCAACTTGTATTTTTCAAGCAATTTTTTATTACTCGAATAACTTTAATCTATGCTTTTTTTGAAAAACACTTGCTCAAAAAAATAATGATTTCTATTTAGTTTATACTTACAAATATTAGATTAAAAAATGAATTGTAGTAACCATATTTTTAGACGTAAGGTTCTTAGTTACGTCTCAAATATATCTATTTAATCCCATTTCACGTTATGAGGTAGGACTTATAGCAGGAAATAGCCAAGAGGGAAAGAAAGTTTCTTGGTGTCTGGGTTTGACTGTCAATTTATGTCCTCAACTATGGTTCGACTGCTATATACCAATTCTGTGATTAATTCGACAGTAACAATTGCAGGACTGATAGGAATGATATTTTTTGCGCTTGCTACAGTGCATTTGAAAAATTTTAACTACGGGGGAAATCCAGGAGTTACGCAAAAATAAGGTAATTTACTCATTACAAGCGATAGCGTACTAACTTGCTTCCCTACACTGCGTTTGCATCGCAATGATAATACTGATGTTGCCTAAGTCCCATAATTAACAGATTCCTAATAACCGCACCTCTACGGACGGACAACACTACTATTGCAAAGATTAAAACGCCTTAACATTTCGTTACACTAAAGACATCGAGAGAAAAGTAAACCTCTCGCAGTTGAAATTAAAGGTGAACGACATGAATGGCACAATTCGCGTTGGTAATCTCTTCGGAATTCCCTTCTACATCCATCCATCGTGGTTTTTAGTTCTGGGTTTGGTAACTTGGAGCTATAGCAGTGGACTGGCGGCGCAATTTCCCCAATTATCTGCGGGATTAGCTTTAGTATTGGGATTGATGACAGCGCTGATGTTGTTCGCCTCTGTCGTCGCCCATGAACTCGGACACAGTTTTGTTGCTATCCGTCAGGGAATTGATGTCAAATCCATCACATTGTTTATATTTGGTGGTTTGGCAAGTTTAGAAAAAGAATCGAAAACTCCAGGCGAAGCTTTTTGGGTGGCGATCGCTGGCCCATTAGTTAGCTTACTACTCTTCGGTATCGTCACAGCAATCGGTGTTACTACCTCTGTATCGGGGCCGCTAGCTGCAATTCTCGGTGTTTTGGCTGCTGTTAATTTGGCATTAGCGCTGTTCAATTTAATTCCTGGCTTGCCTTTGGATGGTGGTAATATCCTCAAAGCTATTGTTTGGAAAATCACAGGCAATCCTTATAAAGGTGTAACTTTTGCCAGTGCAGTTGGTCAAATCTTTGGTTGGGTAGCAGTTCTTTCCGGTATACTTCCCCTACTATTATTCGGTAGTTTTGCTAACTTCTGGAACTTGTTAGTTGGTTTCTTCTTGTTGCAAAATGCTGGGAATGCGGCTCAATTTGCCAGAGTCCAAGAAAAACTCACAGGTTTAACTGCTGAAGATGCTGTAACTGCTGATAGCCCGATTGTATCTGCTAATTCCACCTTAAGAGAGTTTGCTGATGAAGCGCTTGTAAGCGGACAAAATTGGCATCGGTATTTAGTGACTGATGATGAAGGACAATTAGTAGGTGCGATCGCAACTGATAATTTACGAACCATTCCTACAGCACTGTGGTCAGAAACTCAAGTTAAACAAGTCATGCGACCAATTGCAGAATCAACCACAGTCCAATCACATCAACCTCTAGTAGAAGTTATCCAACTCCTCGAACAACAAAAAATCTCTGTGCTTCCTGTAATTCGTGAAAACGGTGTGCTGGTGGGAATCTTAGAAAAATCTGCAATTATCCGACTGTTGCAAAGCGAAACCCAACCTAACCCTGCATAGTCTTGTTTAAAAACATTCTCTCTTCAACCTCCCTCAGAATTTCTGAGGGACTTTTTTTGTGAATTGTATGGCAATTTTGACTTTGATATCACAAGTAACTATTTACTTGGTAAAAAGTCTACAAAAATCACAAAAAACAATTCCCTAAAGAATTTTTTTGGCAATTGCAAAGTAGATAATTTCAAAAATTAAAGGATTTTCTCCGAGATATCAAATATATTCCGAGCAAAGATAGACCCACTATTGTTGTAGGTTCTGGTATTGTTTTAATTCTGGCATAAACAGATGTTGTAGTTGTACCTCCTTCAAGTGCTTGAATACTGAACTGAGGAACATCTGGATTAAAGCCGGTGAGTTCAAGTGTGTATTTATCACCTGCAAAGGTGAAAGTTTTGTAACTTAAGTTCGTGTCTAGAAATACAAAATCCGCATTTGCTTCCGGCGGGTTTGTTGCGATATTCGGTGTATTTACCAAACGAAAGTCGAAGTCAAAAGCTTGGTTGATTCCCACGGGAGAACTGAGGGATAGATTGAGATTTAAAGGTACAAATTCCACGCTTGTGCCTTTGAGTACTGTTTCGTTAAAGTACTTCAACTCCCCTATTTTAAATGCAGAGTCAGTGTTTCCTGAAAAGGAACTTCCATCAAAAATCAGTTTATTTGGAAGTGTTGATGGTGCAGAAGCTTCACCCCAAGTAAATGTATTGGTTCCCACACCTGTAAACGTGGGGTTGGTATCAAGGCTTCCTGGAGTTGGTACTCCCCATGTACCATTGGAAATACCAGAAAAAGAAAAAGCTTGTGCTTGACCAGAAAAGCCGAACGCTGTGGTCGCAGTCACAAAAAAACTGGATACGGCAGTTGCAACAACTAAACTTTGCTTCATAAATTTAGGTTTCAATTCTCACCCTGGAGCTGCTCTCAAGTAAGTCTCCAGTCTACCGTAGTAAATTTACGCAAAATGTGCCAATATCTTTTTGTAGTTTTCATGAAGTGTTTATATGTTTTTTTTTGAATCTTGTTGAGTAATTTATATTTATCAAACCTACTTTATGAGTTTTGCAAATATTTGTTTACTTTCTGATTTCCATCGTATACCTTATAACCAGAAACCAAATTCACTATAATAGCACTTATCAATTTAATATCAAGTTAGCATGAGATTTAATAATAACAGAGGAGCAAAATATTCATAATTTTGAATTACGAATATTTTGCTCCTAATTTTGGAATTCTCAATTTGTGAATTAACTTAGGGACTTCCAACTAAAAAAATATTCCGTAGAAGACTGTTCACAGTCAACAGTCAACAGTCAACACTTTAACCGGAATAATTTATCAAAACAGAATAAAGGCGTCAGTCGTCAGAATTCAGCAATGTTTTTTGTACGACTGGCGGATGAATAAGTGGGTTTAAGACCCCCACCAAATTGAAAATTTGGTGGTCTTCTCCCAAGGGGAGACGCTACGCGAACAATCAATGGCGGGTCGGAATCCCCCACTGATAGCGCAGCTAAGCCGTGTCCGCGTACCCCTGCTCTTAAGCAAGCTACGCGTAGCGTCTCGTAGAGAGCGTCTTGATTCTGAATTCTGAATTCTGAATTCTGTATTCTTCTTCAATTTTTGGAGTTCACTTATGGCGCAAGGGCATTACCGCGAAGTAAGCTAGCAATAGTTTTGGCGGTAATTTTTAATTGGGTGATGGGATTAGCCGGAACAACGGTTTTATAGAGATAGCTATCAAATGTTAGCCGCTGTACATCCAGGTCATCGCACATTTCCACAAAGGCTTCGCGGGTGGCGTCGGAACGGTAGAAGACGGTTTGTAGAATGTCCAGGACTTTGTAAGTGAGTCCGTATTTTTTATCCCAACGCTTCAAGTAAATCTTGAGGTCATCTTCTGTGGGAATGCGGTTTCCATTGTTAGATACTTCGACAATGGTTTGGGCACACATCCGCCCAGATTTAGCAGCGAAATAAATACCTTCGCCAGATGACTTGGTAACGTAACCAGCAGCGTCTCCCACTAAAGCGATGCGACCGACAACACGACGGGGACGGGGATGTTCGGGAATGGGGTGGGCTTCTACTTTGATGATTTTACCGCCTGCTAGTTTCTCAGAAGCACGGGCGCGAATACCAGCTTGTAACTGTTTGATGCTGGCTTTGTTAACGTGCATTGTGCCAGTACCGACAGCTACGTGGTCATATTTGGGGAAAACCCAAGCGTAGAAGTCTGTGGAAACATCATTACCGACATACATTTCCGCCAGGTCGTTGTAGTATGCCATTTTGTCTTCGGGTAAGCGAATTCGCTCTTGGAAAGCGATCGCATAATTATAATCCCCGGCACCCATTTCTTTGGCAACCCGCGAATTTGCCCCATCAGCGCCAATAATCAAATCCACTTTCAGGGTTTTGGCAACACCTTCTGCACCAGTTTCCGTATGGTCAACGTAATGGATGGTGTAGGGTTCGGTATTGTTTGCTGGTATATCGAGTTTATGAACAGTGGCATTAATTAAATTTGCACCTAGTTTTGCCGCACGATTCCGCAAAAAGCCATCTAGGACTTCCCGGCGGCACATTCCTATGTATTCTTCTTCATTTACCAAATTGATATCAACTTCGCGGTTGGAAGGGGAAATCATTTTCATCTTCCGCACGCGGCGATCGATAATCTCTGGTGGTAAGTCAAATTCATCCACCATACACAGGGGAATAGCGCCCCCACAAGGCTTTGCATTGTCTAGCTTCCGCTCAAACAGGTAGGTTTCAATCCCAGATGAAGCCAATGTTTCAGCGGCAGAAGAACCAGCAGGGCCTGACCCAATAACAGCAACCCGTAGTGTCAAAGGTCTTTCTCCCAATCTTCACATTTACCGAGAGCATACTACCACGGTCTTTCGGCTGATTTGCCGCTTTACCTCCAGGTTTTGACTGAAATGCAATATTCCTTAACTTTTTGATACAAAAAGCGAAATTGTTAATCCAAAATTTGCTTTAGGGAACTCCAAAAAATCAAAACAGCCGTTTGAAGTTGGTCAATGATGAACAACAGTTGCTTAAAATCGCCAGAACTGACCAACGCACTTGTAGACTATTGGCTACAAACGCTGGAATATTTATTTTTGAAGTTCCTGACCCAAAAGCGATAAGTAAAACAACCGGACTAATGCTAATCGTTGTAAGGTTGTGGGTCAAGAATCTCTATTTCGCTAGGTGATACTTCCCTAATTCCACCAGTTGGATACAAGTCTTCTGGATTGAGAATTTCAACAATTATTTTAGAACCTTGACTACCTAATTGATATCCACCAAAAACTGCATATTCACCTGTAGCCTTGATTTTCAAAATCAACTTGTAAACTTGCCCAGAAGGACTAATAGCTTTGTACTCTCCACCTAACATTCGTTTCTCCTGATTCAAACAATCTTTCCCTAACCGGGTCAATAATCTCTATTTCACTCAGCGATACTAGTCTATCTCCACCTGTTAGATATAAGTCTTTGGGATTTGGATTCAGAATTTTAGCCCTGATTTTAGAACCTTTACTATCCAATAGATGTCCGCCAAAAACTGCATATTCACCTGTACTCTTAATTCTAAAAATTAAATCATCAACTTCTGCTAAAGGTCTAACAGCTTTGTCATTTTCACTCTCTAGCTGCTTTTGCTTTTTTAAAAGCTCTCTGAGCAAAATTACAGCTTGCTTATTATCTTTTGGTAGAAACTTAGGCAACCAATATGAAGCTTTATTTACTGACTCAGGGTTTTCTGATAATTTGTGAGAAAGGATAGCTATAACTCGACGGAAGCCAAGACGTGGGAGTAAATACTTTAGCCAAAGTTCTATGTCACTAGCATTTGCTTTCTCTAGTCCTTGGTCAAACAAAAGCTCAAAGTATCTTTTGTTCTTGAGTACGGCATTAGCTAACTTGAGACCTATGACAAAATTTCGAGCTAAAATGGCGTTTATCTCATCGAACTGAGCTTCTTCCCCTAAACTCATCAGCCTCCGTTGTAAAGCCTTATAATCTTCAAAATTTATATCAGTCATAAATCGGTTAGTCATATTTTTTGTAGATTGATATTTGATGACGTTTTCGATCCGACTTAAGTCAGTGCTGATGTCACTTGCAATGTTTTATTTATCCTTGCATAGACTATTGTGTCTTAATCACGATTTCAAGCTTTTAAAGCTACCAGCCTCAAAAAATGCTTCGGGTAAGCCTGCGTTGTTCATAAACTCAGGAGAAGGCTGATAATGTCCTGACTCGTTAGTCCACTTACGAAGAATGCCTCTGTTATTGCGTCCTGAAAAGTAGATTTGACCAGCGTATTTTACATCCCTTCCCATTGCTAAATCTATATGACCAATTCGTTTATCTCCAACCGTCGTACTAACTCTATGAATGAACACTATTCCTTCTAAAGTAACAACAAAATTATAGATTCCTGATGCAGTGCGTTCTTCTCCTTTCGATCTTACCTCTCGCCACTTTCCTTGCTTGAAAACAAGCCGCGATCTTTGGATGGTTCTTGGCAAATCTTTGGGAAACAGGTTAGGGAACTTTTTCAATCCCCAGGCTCCTCACAGTTTGATATCCTTTAATATCCTAATTTAATCAAAACATGTCTTTTAAACCCATTCCTTCTAAAGATGAGAAACGCTTTTGAGAGCGTTAACCGTCAACAGTCAATAGTGAGTGCTTTCATCACATCGCCTTTTAGGGATGGGATCGAGGTAGGTGTGCTACTGAGTTTAGTTTTCTCGATCGCACCAGGACTTATCAGAGCTAAATCTTATTCATCCAAAAATAATTATGTATGGTATATGTAAGACACAGTAACCCTAGCAAGGAACTGTAGATTTAGTTGCAGAGGTACAACGGCAGTGGGCATTGTAGTTGAGAACGTCTCCAAGCAATTCGGGAGTTTCAAGGCAGTAGATCAAGTCAGTTTGGAAATTAAGAGTGGTTCGCTAGTTGCGTTGCTTGGGCCATCGGGATCTGGTAAATCTACTCTGTTGCGGTTAATAGCAGGTTTAGAAATGCCAGATAGTGGGAAAATCCTGCTAACCGGCAAGGATGCGACATATCAAACTGTGCAAGAGCGAAATATTGGATTTGTTTTTCAGCACTATGCTTTATTCAAGCATTTGACTGTGAGGCAGAATATTGCTTTTGGGTTAGAAATTCGCAAAGCCAACCCGAAGAAGATTAAAGGGCGTGTAGAACAGTTACTAGAATTAGTACAATTAACTGGATTAGGCGATCGCTATCCATCACAACTGTCTGGGGGTCAAAGACAACGGGTAGCCTTAGCTAGGTCACTGGCTGTAGAACCGGAAGTTTTATTACTGGATGAACCCTTCGGCGCACTTGACGCTAAAGTCCGCAAAGATTTACGGGCGTGGTTACGCAACCTCCACGATGAAGTACACGTTACCACGGTTTTTGTGACCCACGACCAAGAGGAAGCAATGGAAGTCTCCGATGAAGTTGTGGTGATGAATAAAGGGCGAGTGGAACAGGTGGGAACACCAGCAGAAATTTATGATAATCCTGCCACTGCATTTGTAATGAGCTTCATCGGCCCGGTAAATGTATTGCCTAGCAATTCCAGGATTTTTCAAAGTAGTGGATTTGATACACTCCATCCCCAAGTATTTTTGCGTCCCCAAGACGTGATTTTAGAAACCACTGCTAACGGTGCCACTACACCTGCTATAGTAAGTCGCTTGATACATTTGGGTTGGGAAATTCAGGTAGAATTAACTTGCGATGACGGGCAAGTAGTGACGGCGCATTTAACACGCGATCGCTATAATCAATTACAGTTAGAGCCAAAACAGCGGGTATATGTAAAGCCAAAGGATGCCAAGTCCTTTCCAGTGTCTTATTCAATTTAGAATTTCGCCAGTTTGTTATGGCAGTCAATAGGAAATAGGCAATAGGCAACAGGCTTGCGAAAGTCTCTTGGTGTTGGGATTTTATATCATGTCCGGTTGAAGACTTATCATTAGGATTGACGCGGCGAAGTGGGGACACTCTTACGCAAAGAATTTTTTTGATAAGTGATTAGGCGGACATAATATTACGAACAGTTTCAACTGCCATAACGCTCAAAACCCCAGGCTAATAGCTGAATTTCACGGTTATTTGTCTGGCAATACGGTTCGGATAAGCAGTATGAACTTCCCTTGTGGTCTGGGAAAAGGTT
This sequence comes from Nostoc linckia z4, assembly GCF_002608075.1. Taxonomy (GTDB): domain Bacteria; phylum Cyanobacteriota; class Cyanobacteriia; order Cyanobacteriales; family Nostocaceae; genus Nostoc; species Nostoc linckia. The sequence continues at coordinate 15,630 of NZ_LAHA01000067.1, read as the reverse complement.
AAGGGGTAAGGGGATTTGGATGTATTTGAAACCTTTCCCCTTTCTCCTTTCCCCTTTCCCCTTTAACCGAACCGTATTGATTTTTCTGGGGTCTAAAATAATTAATTTATTATACCTAGCTTTAAAATAAGGCATTGGGCATTAAATACAAAACCTTTCCCCCTTTCCCGTTACCCTTTTCCCGACTTATGCAAGAAGTCTAATAATAGGGGGCAACATTTCCAAAACTGCAATACTTAAATCTGGAAATTCTAGGGGCGAAATAGTCGCATTTTCTTCTAAAATCACTTCACTTTGATAGCCATCTTGAGTTGGTTCTCGAAAAACGCGCAATTGGCGGCTAACCACATCTAACACCCAATAATCTATAATTCCCGCTTGAGAATATGCTTTAGCTTTAGTTTCACAGTCTAATTTCAGACTGCTATCTGCTACTTCAATAATTAGATAAACTTCTTTTGGGGTGGGATGATGGTCTGCGTAGTCTAGAGGATCTACTTTCACAACAGCAATATCCGGTTCTGGTTCAGACCGTTCATTTAACTTTACTGGGTCTTGAATAGATACACAAGCCCTATTGCCTAATCTATTTTTGAGTAAGTAATCTGTTCTACCTACTGCTGACCGATGAGCTGTACCTTTGGCAATCATCCAAATTATCTTTCCTTCCAGGAGTTCCACGCGTTCATCTGCACCAAAAATCCCAGCCTCAGCCATCCGGTGGTATTCTTCAACTGTCCACAGGCGAAGTTTCAATGTCGGTTCTGTGTTTTGCATACCTTGTTTTGCAGCTGTGAAGAGTAATTAGTATATTAGCATTTTTAACTTGACAAAATAATAAGAGTATGCTGATTTAACAGGAGTCAGAATACAGAATACTTCATCCATAAATCGAACCACAGAGAACGCAGAGGAAACAGAGGAATAAAAGTTTGAAAAGTTTTTTTCGTAAATTCTACCATCCTTAACTTGGCTATAAAAAGCTTCTGAATTCAGAATTCTGAATTCTTACTGTTCTAAAATTTGAATTTCATCGAGTTGATTAATCACCACATCTGCACCTTTAACGTTATCTAAATTACCCACCCAAGTGATTCCAATACAGCCTGCTGCTTTGGCATCACGCGCCATTTGCATATCACCAACGGAATCACCCACCATCAACGTAGCGCTTGGTTGGACTCCTAAAGCTTGACAAGCTTGCAAAAATAAAACTGGGTCTGGTTTACTCGGCCCTTCATCGACTCCCATTTCTAGCTGGATATAATCACTTAATTGGTGATGAGCTACGAACTGTTTTACTTCATCATTTGTTGCTGCTGAGAGTATACCAAGTTTGATACCAGCTTCATGTAGATATTTTAATATTTCCAAACTGCCCACAAACAGCGGTGAAGGAGTTTGTCCAACGTATTTTTCTGCTTCATCTAAAGCTTGACGAGCTATTTTTAAAGATTCAAACCATCCCTTTCCAGTTTCGGCAATGTAGGCCGCAGTAGCAATTTCTGTTTCCCGGCGACTCGCCACTGACACTATACCTGCTGGGTCAAGGATATTGCCATTGACCCCAAATGCCATTAATAGTGGTTCCCCGATACCGGGAAATTGAGCGTCTATTAATCTCGCTGCCTTTTGTGCGAGCGATCGCAAGAACGTTTCTGAATCTTCTAGAGTACCATTCTTATCAAACAAAATCGCTTGAACATTATAAAAAGTGACGTTTCTACATTTAATAGCGATCAAAATATTTCACCCCACTTAGTTTATTTAAAAGTTAAGAGTTAGGAAGTAGGAGTTAGGAATTAGGATTGATCTGAATTCAAAAATATAGCATTGTATAAACAAGGCATGAAATTCATATATTGAAATTTGAAACTTCTTGCCTCTCAATTCACATTAGACATGAGCTATCATAACTCATACCTCCTAACTCCTAACTCCTAACTCCTAACTCCTAACTCTTCACTTTCACCCATTCCTCACATAAAAAAAGAGGGAAAAACCCTCTTTTAACAAAGCTTTGATACTCTTAATTCAAGATAGTAAGAATATAAATCTATTATTCTTCGATCGCTGCGGGAATTTCGTCTTCTGTTGCTGCGGGAATTTCGTCTTCAATAGCTGGAGGAATCTCGTCTTCGAGTTCAGTTGCTGGTGGAATTTCTTCCTCTGCTACAACTTCCACAGCTCCACCAGAACTAGCAGTACTACCTTGCTGCTTAGTTAGCAGTTGTTCGCGATACTTAGCAGCCATTTCTTCTGCTTTATCGTACACCAAATCCCGGTTTTTAATCATATCACCAGGTTCCGGTTCTAACTGCTTGGTAGATAGAGAAATCCGACCTCTTTCTGCATCCAAATCAATGATCATAACTTTCACTTCATCATTGACATTAAACACACTATGAGGTGTATCTATATGTTCGTGAGAAATCTCAGAAATGTGTAGTAGACCGCTAACGCCGCCGATGTCAATGAAAGCACCGTAGGGTTTGATGCCGCGAACTGTACCAATTACTACTTCGCCCACTTCTAGGCGGTTCATCTTGCGCTCAACTAACGCCCGACGGTGGGATAGAACTAGGCGGTTGCGTTCTTCATCTACCTCTAGGAATTTTAATGGTAGTTCTTCCCCTACCAATTCTTCTTTAGGTTTGCGGGTGCTGATGTGGGAACCAGGTATAAAACCACGTAATCCCTCAATTCTTACCAATGCACCACCACGATTTGTGGCAAATACGCCAGAACGAACGGTAGCGTCTTCTGCTTGCAGCTGGCGCACGCGTTCCCAAGCCCGCATATATTCAATACGGCGAATGGAAAGAGTTAACTGACCATCTTCATTTTCATCGGTGAGGATGAAAAATTCCCGCGTTTCATTTGACTGTAAAACTTCTTCCGGGGCATCGACCCGGTTAATAGACATTTCCTGTATGGGTATGTATGCTGCTGTTTTAGCACCAATGTCAATCAGAGCGCCGCGCGGCTCTATACTGAAAACGGTTCCTGGTACAATATCTCCAGGGCTAAAATGGTAGTCGTATTTGTCAAGTAGAGCAGCGAAATCTTCGTGAGTAAATCCAATTTCTGTAGCGGTTAAATTCTGATTGACCATGCTGATTTAGTTCCTGGTTTTAGTCTCCGTAAAGGTTGTGTCACAAACGCGATGTACATGCAACCGTCTTTGGGCAGTCCACACTTAACATCCTTTTTCATCCTAGCGCAGAAAAGCTAGTGTTAACACATATCAACTCCCAAGATTGGAAATTATATCACAATATTCAAACGATTGGGGAGTGGGGAAAAGGGGAAGGGGAAAGGGGGAAAGGGGGAAAGGGAAAAGGGGGGAAGGGGAAAGGGAAAAGGGGGAAAGGGGGAAAGGTTTGGTATTTTCCCTTTCTCAACTAAAGATGTATCCCTTTTATTACCATAGCCACTACCAACCGTTTTATTTTCAAGTTTAGGTCTACTGTTGATTGTCCAATGACCAATGCCCAATGCCCAATGCCCAATGCCCAATGCCCAATGCCCAATGCCCAATGACCAATGCCCAATGCCCAATGACCAAAACAATATCCGTTACTACTGAATATGGTAGTAACGGATATTGACTTTGAATGCGCTTAAAGTTGTGGTAATAGCGACTTACTTCTCTTTTTTCTCAAACCGGGGGGGTTCGCGAAATGCGATCGCAAAAAACAGAACACCTATACACAAGGTAAAAATTAAGATGTATGCAACGCTTTCCATTTTATGAGTTCCTGCCTATCCAGCTAGTAATGAGGATTAGGGATTGGTATTGGGGACTGGGTATTAAGGATTAGCTGTTGGCTTTCCTAGTCCCCAGTCCCCATTCCCCAGTCGCTTAGAGGGCTTCTTTCCGGCGGGTTGTCTTGTCACCCACTTTCTGGAATAGACCCCATTCTACTTGTTCTTCTAGATCCGCTTCAACACCGGCAAATACGTCTCTGTAGATTGTACGAGCGCCATGCCACAGGTGACCGAAGAAGAATAACAGAGCAAACACAGCGTGTCCAAAGGTAAACCAACCTCTAGGACTGGTGCGGAATACGCCGTCAGAGTTCAAGGTTTCCCGGTCAAATTCAAAGATTTCGCCGCCTTGAGCCTTACGAGCATATTTCTTCACGTCTGCTGGGTCTGTAAAGGTCTGACCATTGAGGTCACCACCGTAGAAACTAACGGTGACACCAGATTGCTCGAAGCTATACTTAGATTCTGCCCGACGGAAGGGGATGTCAGCACGGATAACTCCATCAGCATCGGTCAAGACCACTGGGAAGGTTTCAAAGAAGTTGGGGAGACGACGTACAGTCAACTCACGTCCTTCAGAATCTTTGAATACAGCATGACCTTGCCAAGATTGAGCAATACCATCGCCCTTAACCATTGGCCCTGTACGGAATAGACCGCCTTTAGCGGGGCTATTACCGACATAATCGTAGAAAGCTAGTTTTTCTGGAATCGCTGACCAAGCTTGTTCAAGGGTTGCACCTTGACCAACGCTATTTTGGACGCGACGCTGAATTTCTTGACGGAAGTAGCCTTGATCCCATTGGTAACGGGTAGGGCCAAACAGTTCAATGGGGGTGGTAGCGTTACCGTACCACATCGTACCTGCTACTACGAAAGCAGCAAAGAATACTGCTGCGATACTGCTAGAAAGTACTGTTTCAATGTTCCCCATCCGTAGAGCTTTGTAGAGTCTTTCGGGGGGTCGGACTGTGAGGTGGAATAAGCCTGCAATAATACCAACAACACCAGCAGCTATGTGGTGGGCGACGATACCGCCGGGGTTATATGGGTTAAAACCATCTGGCCCCCATTCTGGTGCTACTGGCTGGATACTACCAGTTAAACCATAGGCATCAGAAACCCACATCCCCGGCCCAAATAGTCCGGTGAGGTGGAAAGCACCAAAGCCAAAGCAAAGTAGACCAGATAAGAACAGGTGAATACCAAACATTTTTGGCAAGTCTAAAGCGGGTTCACCTGTGCGGGGATCTCTAAAAAGTTCCAAATCCCAGTAAACCCAGTGCCAAACGGCGGCTAGGAATAACAAACCGGAAAGAACGATGTGAGCCGCAGCAACGCCTTCAAATGACCAAAAGCCAGGATCGCCTGTTGAAGCGCTGGTAACACTCCAACCACCCCAAGATTGGGTAACGCCCAAACGTGCTAAGAAGGGCAGCACGAACATTCCTTGACGCCACATCGGGTTAAGAACCGGATCGCTTGGGTCATAGACAGCCAGTTCGTAAAGTGCCATAGAACCAGCCCAGCCTGCTACTAAGGCTGTGTGCATCAGGTGTACAGAAATCAGCCGTCCTGGATCGTTCAGAACGACTGTATGTACTCGGTACCAGGGTAGTCCCATCGACTACGCTCCTCCTCGATGAGTTAGTTTACAAAGCAATTTTCTTACTGAGATTCTAAGAAACGAAAACCGCTACTCAGAAAACTCTTTTGTTTTTTGTTATTGCCAGAGCCAGAGCTTGACCACAACCTAGTCTTATAAAATCAGACAGTGTGGAGCTTTGGCAATGCTTACTTGCTCCCTTGAGATTTACCCCATAGGGTAGCTATCGCCAAGCAAAAATGAGAATATTTTAAAAAGTGTAACTATTGATGGAACTGTTTGCAAGCGTGTAAATTAATGCGATCGCGTAGCATGTCCAAGTTTTTTCGCTACCAATCGTGTTGGAGATTAAATTTACTTATCTTTTCTTAATGGAATAGGCCATCGAGAAGAGACGCGGGGACGCGGAGAGTGGGAGACGCGGGGACGCCACAGGGGAAAAGTTTTTGTGAGAAATTTACCATTTTCTCCTTTGTCATCTTTCCTCGTGTCCCCGCGTCCCCGTGTCCCCGTGTCCCCGCGTCCTCTTCCCCTACTGAACCACCAACTGGATATTTTGCAGGTGACACTGTGTCTGGGCACTAGCCAAGCGTTCGATTACTTGTTCGGCAGTCATTAAACGCTTGAGTACTACTTGACCGATGGTCTGACTGGTAGCTACGGGAGTTGTTGGCTTGACTTCTACGGTTAAAATGGCTTCTTCAACTCGATAAAGCCATAGCAATTCGTTTTGTTCCACTAAACAAATATTCATTCGCTGAATATCTGGTTGGCGTCGCCATGCGGTGATTTGCCAGAGTCCATCGGATGCCCAGACTCTAGCAACTGTCCATCCCTCAGATAGAAAGAAATACTTCACGGTCTTAGTCTCGCTATTAGACTTTAAATCTGCTTTTGGTGATATCGCGATCGCTTTTTTCGCTGATGTATAAACACTAGATTTGTCAGGAAAACCATGCAGCCGTTCTCTATTAAAAAACTGCTCCAGGATTTCTGTAACCAAGTAGCAACAGGCTAAGTTTTAATCTACGCTACTGGGGTTATTGTCAGAGCTTAACAAACCTACTTCCCTAGTAACTATGAATTTACGACAAATTCAGTCAATGTTTAAAATCTTAATTAAATAAAAACTTTTCCTCATTTAAGTGATTATCCTTTGTCATTAGCGATGAGCATTTGTGTTTACAAAGGATTGAGGAATAATCACGGTGTTCTCTTTTTAAAGACACTGCACGAACACTGCAAATAAACCAACATATAGCAACCCCAAATAATTTGTGAAATATTAGGTGTTAGGGTTGTTGACTGTTGACTGTTAACTCTTGACAGTCAAAAGTCAACACCGATTAGGATTGGTATATAAACTTATTTGTACGTATATACTTAGCTACAATCCTCGTCAAAAATGTTTGTAAAAATTAAGGCACAATAGCCATAAATGTAGTAAGATGTCTGACCGCTGATATCTAAAATTTTATTGCTATGACATGGTTTTCCTTGTCCGTGAAACGCTGGAGTCGGATTATACAATTTCTATCTTTGTTTTGTGTATGTTTATTTTTAGTTGTGAGTTGCACTCGTCCACAGTCAACTACGCCGCCATCGGGTTCTGTAAATAGTCCCACGGGTGACGGTCGCATTACTATAGGTACAACAGCCAAGCCGAGAACCCTTGACCCAGCTGATGCTTATGAGTTAGCAGCCCTGGGTTTGGTGTTTAATATGAGCGATCGCCTTTATAATTACGAACCAGGAAGCACTGAAATTAAACCCCAACTGGCCACAGCATTACCAAAGGTCAGTCAAGATGGCTTAACTTACACCATTCCTCTACGCCAGGGAGTAGTTTTTCACGATGGGACTCCCTTCAACGCCCAAGCAATGGCGTTTACCATCCAACGGTTCATCGAAAATAAAGGAAAACCCTCTTTCTTATTAGGGGATATAGTAGATTCGGTAAAAGCCACAGGAGAATATGAATTAAGCATTCAGCTGAAAAAGCCCTTTGCAGCCTTTCCCGCATTACTAGCATTTCCTGGGGTGTGTGCAGTTTCGCCGAAAGCTTACGAAGTTGGTGCTGGTAAATTCAAGCCGAATATTTTTGTGGGGACTGGCCCTTACAAGTTAGCTCAGTATGGCACCGATTCACTGCGATTTGACGTGTTTGATAAATATTGGGGTGAAAAACCAGCCAACAACGGTGTTAACGTCCAAATTCAGACTAGTCCAGTTAACTTGTTTAATGCCTTCCGTACAGGTGCAGTGGATGTAGCTTATTTATCGCTACAACCAGACCAAACTCGCAGTTTAGAAGAAGGTGGTAAAAAAGGGGATTGGCAAGCGATCGCCGCTCAAGGTAGCGTAGTCAGTTATATGGTGTTGAACCGGAATCAACAGCCCTTAGATAAAGCAGAAGTTAGACAAGCCATCGCTTCAATAGTAGACCGTCCGCTAATCAACGAACGAGTCTTACTCGGTCAAGCAAATCCGCTTTATAGCATGATTCCCACTACATTTAATGTATCTGTACCATTATTTAAAGATAAATATGGCGATGCTAATTTCGAGCAAGCCAAACAATTATTAACTACTGCTGGTTTTTCTAAACAAAATCCGGCAAAAGTTCAAGTTTGGTATCCTTCGAGTTCCCCTACCCGCAGTTTGGCAGCACAGACACTTAAATCTTTAGTCGATGCCAAAATGGATGGAATTTTGCAATTTGAAGTCGCCGTTGCAGAAGGCCCTGCTTTCTTTAAAGACATTTCCAGAGGATTATATCCAGCAGCTTTACTTGATTGGTATCCAGACTTTTTAGATCCAGATAATTACGTCCAGCCATTTTTATACTGTGAAAAAGGTTCAGCAGCCAAAGGATGTCAAGACGGAGGTAGTCAAACTCAGGGTTCGTTTTACTATAACGAAACTGTTAATAAATTAATCAACGAACAACGTAAAGAACAAAACCCACAAACACGCCAGAAAATTTTTACCGAAATTCAAAATCAAGTAATTAGAGACGTACCTTACGTTCCCCTATGGCAAAACAAAGATTATGTATTTGCCAGAAATGGTGTTAATAACGTACAACTTAATCCCACCCAAATTTTGGTTTACCAGACAATTAAAAAATAATTATTGGGAATGGGGCATGGGGCATAGGGCATCGGAAGATGAAGAGGCAGAGGGGAGATGGGGAGATGGGGAGATGGGGAGATGGGGAGTGTGGGGAGTGTGGGGAGTGTGGGGAGTGTGGGGAGTGTGGGGAGTGTGGGGAGTGTGGGGGGAAAGATTTTTTCACCATCCTCCCACACCTCCCACACCTCCGTCTCCTCCCACACCTCCCACACTTCCTGTTTGCCCAATGCCCAATACTTCGACTACGCTCAGTACAAGTGCCCAATGCCCAATGCCCAATGCCCAATGCCCAATAACTAATAACTTATGTCTCGTTCTAAAGCTTTACAATATTACATTGTTTCCCGGTTACTGTTAGCGCCACTCCAGTTATTAACTATCATTACTATTGTATTTCTCTTACTTAGAGCAACACCAGGAGATCCGGCAGATGCAATTCTCGGTGGACGCGCGCCAGAAGCAGCTAAGGAAGAATTACGAAAACAACTCGGTTTAAATTTGCCTTTGTGGTTACAGTATCTAAATTATTTGGGAAATTTGTTGCGCTTTGATTTAGGAACTTCTTTGTTGAGTCGGGGAGAAAATGTTTGGAATATCATTTCCCAATATTTCCCGGCGACGGTGGAGTTAGCTGTATGTAGTATGGCGGTTGCGCTTATTGTGGGAATTTTAGTCGGTACTCTTTCGGCTTCCCGCCCTGGAACATCTTTTGATTTGAGTGGGCGGTTATTTGGTATTATCACCTACGCACTCCCCATGTTTTGGGCGGGAATGATTTTCCAATTGATTTTTTCAGTACAACTCGGTTGGTTTCCCAACTCTAACCGTTTTCCCCCCAACCTTCCCGCTCCTACAGCTATCACAGGATTGTATACAATTGATAGCTTACTAGCTGGAAACTTCACTCAGTTTTTCACATCTTTGCATCATCTTGCTTTACCAAGTCTGACTTTGGGGCTTTTGCTGAGTGGGATTTTTGAGCGAATTGTGCGAGTGAATTTAAAGCAAACCCTACAAGCAGATTATGTAGAAGCAGCTAGAGCCAGAGGAATTGCCGAAAATAAGATTTTAGTCTCCCACGCGCTCAAAAACGCCTTAATTCCAGTAATTACAGTGCTGGGATTAACCTTTGCATCTTTGTTGGGTGGAGCGATTTTGACAGAGGTAACATTTTCTTGGCCTGGGTTAGCCAATCGACTATATCAAGCCATTAGCGATCGCGATTATCCCACAGTCCAAGGAGTATTGGTATTTTTTGGAGCGATCGTTGTTAGCGCCAGCATTTTAATTGATATTTTCAACGCCTATGTAGACCCTCGAATTCGTTATTAACTCAAATAGAGGAATCTGCTTTGACACCTGAAATCAGATTCCTATATTCTGAATTCTGACTCCTGAATTCTGAATTCTGACTCCTGAATTCTGAATTCTTTTTTATAAATTTTCTGGACAAATAGCGCTGGCTAAAATACCAAGAATTTTATTCACATCTTTGAGATAATATTCACTTAAATCAATGGTCAATGTTTGTTCTTCTAGTTTCAAGAATTGCCAAATACTACCCGTTGTGACTGCGCCGTAAATTGTTTTAATCTCAGTTGCAGCTTGCTGGTTAAAAATTTGGGCTGCTACCATTTCCGCAGCACACTGACCCAAACCAGCATTAATATTTTCTTTTTTAGCTTCTACAACTGTAATTACTGGCGCTGTCAAAATGAGAATTTCTGGAGATTTTGTAATAATAAAATCGCAAGTTCCATTTAATCCTTTGGTATTATCAACAGTAAAATCAACTCCAGAAAATAAACTAATTTGTTCGTGCAATTGTCTCCGTAAATCAACTAAAATTGGAGCAATAACGAATTCAGAACGAGCTTTTTCACTATTACTACCTAAAGCGATCGCCAGGTTATAATTGAGTGTTTCTACAAGTAAATTACTCGCCACTAATTCAGGAACAACAGCGAAAATATCCCGTTTTTCTATGATGTTTAAACTAAACTCCTGTTTTGCTTTAGCCAAACTAAACTCGCTGTAAGCCATAAAACTACTACTCCATTCATAGTATTTCTTAACCTACTGAGTTCCTTACTTAGTACACAATTTTATTAATGCAAATCTCTGTGTACCTCTGCGCTTGACTCTGCGTCCCTTTGCGTTTAAAAACATCGGTTTGTACCTCACTCAATTAAGAATCGCTATAGTTTATCGTTGGAAAATACACATTTAATTTTTCTAAAAAAGCTTGATTGAGAACAGCCAAAAAGCATTATTGCCAATTTCCTACTAAAACATAAGGTGCCCAATAATAAGGATGAGGTGGTAAATTCTGCAACTCTTCAAAAGGAGGATTGAGCTTTAAAGATTCTAACAGCGATAGTTGAGCTTTCCTCAGGGCATCTGCTTGTTTGGCTTGTGGCTTTTTCAAGTCTTGGTAAAATTCACCCATAAATTGGGCGGTGGAAGCATCCCCTACAGGCCAGAGAGTGGCAAGGGTACTGCGTGCCCCCGAACGCACAGCCACTCCTGCTAAACCCAAAACAGCCCGTTCGTCGCCAGTCGCAGTTTCACAGGCACTTAGTACTAATAATTCTATGGTTGTACCTGGTTCTTTGAGTAAAGCACTCAACTCATTAATGCTAATACTTTTACCATCTCCTGTAATAATAAAATTCTTTTGGGGATTAGAACTAAATAATCCATGAGTTGCTAAATGGATAACAGGAAAATTTGATTTCAACTCTTTTTGAATGGTTTTGACAGTAAACTCTTGATTGAGTAGTTTTTCAGAGGCGGGAAAAGTTTGTTTGATTCGATCTAATTCCTGGGGAACATTAACTAATGCCGCAAAAAATTCTCCTTGTACGTTAATTTGCTCGCTAACTCCAGCAGCTAAAACCTTTAGTTGTTTCTTTTCCAATTTTTGAGGAGCTAATAATTGTAGGCTGGGAACCAGGGCAATACTATATTTTTCAATGAGGTATTTTTCTCCATCGTAGAGTGCAGCGATGGGAACTCTCTGCAATCTGCCATTAAGTACAAATACTAAACTTTTGATTTGCTTGGCATCTAGTTCTGTCTCAAAAGGTTGAATTAGCCAATTATAAACTTCGCCAAAAATCGGTAAAAGTTTCTGAAGATTATCCTTTAATTCTTGGGGATTTGGATTAGAAGTAGAAAGAATATTACGGGCAGAGTTATTGATACTCAGGTTGTCTAAATTATCATAAAGCCGGTCTAGAGTTTCATTAACTTGTTGTTCGCTAATGGCAACTACGACTTGCTGTAAAGGTTTTCCCGGCATGGAAAGAATCACTTCTAAGCGTTCTGGCAAAACAATCGGATAGATGACAGCTGCATTGGTATCAATATTATCAATTTGTAACGCCACATTTGTTGTTTCGGAACAGGGGTCTTGAAAAAAGTTATCTAGTTCTGCTAATTGCAGAGATTCTATTACCTGGCGGGCTAATTCTAGGCGTTTTTGAGAATTTTTTGTTTCCGATTTTTCGCGATTAATGGTAAAATTCGATATGACTAAAGAATTTAATTCGTTATCATCTAAATTTGATTTCAACAATAAATCTGCTAATTCTAAATACACGGGTTTGACTTCTTGAAGAAAGTCAAATTGCACATCTTGATTGTTGGCGTTTAAATCGCTGCGTAGAGATTGTAAAATATTAAAGGCGGCGGTGTAAGCTGCGATCGCTCCTTTTGTATCTCCCTGTTTTCGTAGTAAACTTCCCAACTGAGATTGCCAAAGATAAGTAATTTCCCTAGCATCGCCACTGATATTTTGTTCTTGGGCTATCATCAGGGCTTGCTGTGTGAGTTTGGTTGCTCGATTTAACTGTCCTTGTTTGTCGTAAAATTTACCCAAATATCCTAGAGTATAAGTTTCGGTTCGTTTATCTTCTAGAGTCCGTGACTGTTTGAGTGCATTTTCTAACAAAGGTTCAACTAAATTTATTTGTTGGCTTTGCATCAAAGAATTAGCAAAGTTAATCTGGGCATAAATAGCAGCACGACTGGGAGATAAAGCAGTCAAATTAGGTGAAATTTGATTTTGCAATGCTTGAGCATCTTGGCTCAATTGCGACTCCAACACAGAGAGAAAATCTTTTGCTCGTTGAATTAATTTAGATTCAGAAAATCTCGTCCAAGAAGCAATGCGGCGTTGTGTTTGTTCTCTCCACCATGTTTTCATCTCCAGTAATAGCTGGAAATGATTGAGTTGTGCTTGAACTTTTGGTATTGGTGGCGCTGATGCTACCTTTGTGGCTGCAATATAGTAATTAACAGCTTGATTGTAGGGTGATATAGCATCGATGACAGATTTGCGATCGATAATATCCGTCACTACATCATAGTCCCAGCGATCGCGGATTTGATTCCCTAAGATTCGTTCGGTGTTACCTAAACTCAGTAGCACAGCGCTTTTTGCAGTCGAGTCACCAACTAAAGACAGACTTAAGTGCAAAATTTCTTCGGAATTTTCTAATAACCCTTGTTTGCGTAGGACATCACCAAGGCTGTGCAAGCCAATGGCTTGAGTTAAAGTCAAAGAACCACCCTTTTGATTAAGAGTTTTTTGGAGTTCCTCGATTTGAGTTTGGCTACAGTTGGGGTTTGGAATCGCAAAAGCTTGCAGTAAAGTATTGCAAGCTTTGGGATACAATCCTAAATCTTGTAAAGCCTGGGATTTATTGATTAAACTCTTAGCCATCCCATCGCCATTGCCAATTTTTTTATAAGCCTCAGCCGCCGCTTCCCATAACTTTGCAGCTGCTTCTAATTCTCCAGCATTGTATCGTTGTTCTCCTTGTCTTGCTAATTCTAGAGGACTACTAGCATTAGCATGTAAACTAGAAAAATTTGACCAAGCCGGCACACTCAAACTAGATAACAGCCCCAATAATGCTGAAAAAATAAATATTAATAGACGACGGTAATTTGTATAAATGATTTTTGTCATACTAATTTTTTCTTGAAGATGCACTTAATTTTGATTTGCTGCAAAAATTTTTGATTTTCAATTTTGCATTAGTTTCTTAACTCCCCAGTCAACAGTCAACCGTCATCAATCATCAATCAACAACTTCAAAACGCTTTATACTCCATTTGAAAATACAGCCCATTTTCTTGCCATGTGCGCTTGCTATTATCAATATTTATTAAAGGAATACCCCAATCTAGGCGGGCTGTGAATCTATCTCCCATTTGCCACAGTAGTCCAAATCCTGAGCCTAATAAAGTGTTTGGGTCGGAATTTTCTCTACCTGTATTCCACACAGTACCAAAATCAATAAATGGTGCAATTTGTAAAGTCCCTTGCAATTGTGGGAAACGGGCGATGGGTAATCGTAATTCTGCGGAAGCAAAAATCCCATTATCGCTGAGTAAAACATCTTGACGATAACCGCGTACTGTTCCTTGACCGCCCACACTAAACTGTTCTATGGAAAGCAGAGAGCCACTGGCCAATTGGATATTAGAACGCAACAACAAAGTCGGAGCCGTTGTTTGTGGTTTTGGTTGACCCAAAAGGCGCAAATAAATCATTTGTCCCCGCCACAGGAAATATCGGCTATCTGGTTCGGTATCGCTAACAGTAGCGTCAAAAGCTCCAATCCCCAAATTAAACTCCGAACGAGCCGCCAGGACTTCTTGACGAGTCCGGTGTAGCCATTCTTGGGCAAAACTCAATTCAGATATCCGGGTTTTTCCTTGAGGATCGGCCCCAGCAAACAAAGGAAAATCCACTCCTTGAATCGAAGAATTACTTTCCCGCCTAGCCGCAGTAAAACTCAGCGTTAGTTCTTGGCTGACTTCTGGAGTGGCTCTTTGTAGAATTGGCTGACGAAAAGATAATTCAAACTCACGAGAATCCACCCCGATATCCAAATCATTAAAAGGAGGTTCAATAATTTTGTTGTCAGTAATTCGATAATTGAAGCCAATGCTCCCATTGCGGGGATTCACTGGCAAAGTATAACCACCTTCAAAGCTATTGCTACCATCAGTATTTTTGTAGGCAAAATTCAAGCGATCGCCAATTCCCAACAGATTGCCTTCAGATAAAGCGATACCGCGCTCAAAACTACCAATGCTGGGATTGCGGTTATTATTAATACTGAGTTCCGTTTTAAAAGTTCTCGCTCCCTTGACAATTACCGCTAGAGAATTCACACCCGGTCTAGTGCCAGCAGTGAGTTCAGCGTCTAAACTTTCAATTAAAGGATTGAGTTGCAGCAGTTGTAAAGCTTCTTTGAGGCGGTTGATATTCAGCGGTTTAGTAGTAGCAATGGCAATGCGACTGCGGACATAATCTGAATTCAAGCGTCCTTTAATGACATTGACTTGGATATCCTCTAAACTGCCTTCCACCACCTGAATTTTGATGATACCCGAACGAAATTCTTGACTGGGAATGTAAGCACCAGAGGTAATATAGCCCTTTCGCACATACAAATCGGTGATTTGATTAGCAGCTTTCAGGAGTTGAGCAAAAGTAATTGGTTGACCTGTAAAATTAGCGATCGCCGAGTTTAATTCTTCTTGATTGAAGGCCGTATTACCAACAAACTCAAACTTTTGCACAACAATACTGCCTGGAATATCTCCAGCTTCCTCTGGAGTTGGCGGTACGGTCGGGGTTATCTCAATGGGTACGTTTGTTGGTGGTAGCGGATTCGTAGGCAGTTGTTCCGGCGGCTTCGGCGTCACAGGATTAATCGGCTGAGCGCCAGCAGGATTTGTATGATACACCAGCACCATAAAGGCAACACAACGAGATAAAAAACATCTCCATCGCCAAATACTTAATACCATTTTGGATTTTGGATTAGTCATTGGGCATTGGGTCTTAAAGTGTTGACTGTTGACTGTTGACTGGTGACTGGAAAAGCAGGATTTATTCTCCTTGTCTCCCTTGTCTCCCTTGTCTCCCCCATCTCCCCCATCCCCCGCTTAGTGAGCGTTCGCGT
Organism: Nostoc linckia z4; assembly: GCF_002608075.1. Classification (GTDB taxonomy): domain Bacteria; phylum Cyanobacteriota; class Cyanobacteriia; order Cyanobacteriales; family Nostocaceae; genus Nostoc; species Nostoc linckia. The sequence goes on along the minus strand of NZ_LAHA01000067.1, from coordinate 129 downwards.
CTCGTAGAGAAGTCGAACCGCCTCTGCCCACTTCTCCTACTTCTGACACCAGCGCCAGTTATAGCGATTCCATTCGTAGATTCCTTGAATTTCATATTCAGCGCCGTTGAGGAAGCGGACAACGCAATT
>NZ_LAHA01000066.1 GCF_002608075.1 Nostoc linckia z4 | reverse complement strand
GTTGAGGGGATGGGGGAGATGGGGGGATGGGGAGAATAATAACTCTTCAGTCAACAGTCACCAGTTAACAATCATCAGTCAACAGTCATCAGTCAACAGTCATCAGTCATCAGTCAACAGTCAACAGTCATCAGTCACCAGTCAACAGTCAACAATCAACAATCAACACTCCTCGTTTGCCCAATTACACAAAGGTATATGTAATGGAGAAAAGTATTTCATCTTTAGTAATGGTTTTGAAGCGACGGAGTTGGCCGGCTTTGGCGACGTTTGTTGCTGTGATTGGGGGAGCAGTAGCCTACTTAGTTTTTGCTCCAAGTTTGTATCGAGCATCAGCAAAATTGATATTGGATGACAAACGGGTGAGTGTTTCTGAGTTGGGGCGCGACCTCACACAGGTACCTGCGGGTGTACCTGGCGGCCCTAGTCCGTTGGCGGAACAGGCAGAATTAGTCAAATCAGTACCTATTTTAGAGCGATCGCTGGCTAAGGTTTTTCCTGTTTCTCAAAGCAAAAGCAAGTTGACAACTAAGAAATTCAGTAAAGGTTTGCGAGTCAAAATTGTCCCAGCGACGAATATTTTGGTTATTAGCTATCAAACCCAAAACCCAATTCTGGCTGCTAACCTCGTGAATGCTGTTTCTCAAACAATGGTTGAGGAAAGTGCCGAACAAATTCGCAAAGAAGCTGCAAATGTCAGGAAATTCTTGGAAAAAGAGGTTCCTGTGGCTCGTGGGCGGCTGGAACAAGCGGAGGCTGCGGAAAACAAATATAAACAAGCTACTGGTTTGATTTCTTTTGCTGACCAAAGCAAAAGTTTAGTTGATAGTTTAGCTACTTTAGAAGACCAGGAGAGGACTTTATTTACCCAACTCCAAGAAAGGCGATCGCGTGATGCATCCCTACGAGAAATTACTACTACTCAAAGCCTTGGCAATGCTTATGCATCCATACGCGGTGGTCAAGACGAGCAACTCCAGAAACTACGCACTCAATTAGCAGATTTGCAAACCCAGATAGCTACTGTGCGTCTGCGGTTCACAGATAACCATCCAAGTTTGATATTGCTGCTGCAACAACAACAAGCCCTCAATGCTTTGTACAATCGCCAATTAGCTAGTCTTACCTCTGGAAATCGAGCTATTTCTCAAAATCACGTAGCATCCGATCCTCTGAGTCAGGATCTCACTTCTGACCTGATTGGCAATGAAATTGAAAGTTTGGCATTGGAAAATAAGCTCAAAGTTGTTCAGTCTTTAAAAGCTAATCTCCAAGCTCGTTTAGCACAACTACCAATTCAACAACAACCTCTGACTGTACTGACGCGCCAACGAGAAGAAGCAGCAGCATCTTTAAAGTTGTTGCAAAGCAAACTCGAAGAAGCGCGAATTGCTGAAGCCCAATTAGTTGGCAATATGCGAATTATCGAAGAGGCTAAACCACCAACTTCTCCCAGCTTCCCCAAACCTCCTTTGGTATTGGCCCTGGCTACTGTGGTGGGGGGTGTCTTAGCTGTTGGTGTGGTATTACTTTTAGAAGCCACCGATAACACCATACACGATACTTCCGAAGCCGAGGAAATACTGACAAAAATTCCCATGTTGGGAACATTACCATCTCTACCTCACAAAGCCCTGAATCTCCAAGCAGCAGAAGGATTTTTAGACGATATTGCTTTGGTGGAACCTTATCGGATGTTGCTTAAGACTCTAGAGTTTCGCAGTTCTCAGAAATTGCGGAGCATTGTTATTAGTAGTACTAAATCTGGAGAAGGGAAATCAGTAGTTGTTTCCCACTTAGCAGCTGTTTGTGCAATGTTATCTCGACGAACGTTGATTATAGATGCCGACTTACATCGTCCGATGCAGCACAAGCTGTTTAATTTACCAGCTAAACCCGGACTTAGCGAAGCCATCACCAAAGAGCGATCGCTATTAAATGCCGTGCAACTTGGAGATATTGAAAACCTTTCGGTGCTGACTGCCGGCGAACTACACCCAAGACCCTCCCAGCTACTAGAGTCTGAGGCCATGAAGTCGTTGATAGCAGATGCTACAGAAAATTACGATCTAGTAATTATAGATACTCCTCCGTTAAATATCAGTGCTGATGCAGCTACCTTGGGTCGCTATACCAATGGTGTCGTGCTGATTACACGTCCTAGTTTTACTCTCAAAGATTTCCTGAAAAAAGCAGTATCAGAATTTACACAAAATCGAATACCAATTCTGGGAGTAGTAGTTAATGGTATGGCAGTTCAAACTGAAAAGTCTTACCGTTATTTATCCCGTCCTGCGATCCATTCAACTCCCCCAAGGGATACCGTCAATTCTGGAAACGGTTCGAGGTCGAAGTGATGATATGCAATAGGAGTCAGAATTCAGGAGTCAGGAGTCAGAATTCAGGAGTCAGGAGTCAGAATTCAGGAGTCAGGAGTCAGGAGTCAGGAGTCAGGAGTCAGAATTCAGGAGTCAGAATTCAGAAGTAAATCGGCTGTAGGGGCGTACAGCTGTATGTCCCTACCTATATCTATATCTGTATCAGGTATTTCGTGAAATTTATGAAGATGTTCGCCAGTGAACGCTCCTGGATACTAAAGATTGGGTTGGCAGGTTTGGTAATTGGGTTACTTACAGCATTTATGCCTGTTTATCTGGCGTTGATAGTGGGAGCGATCGCGGTAGTTTTCTCGTTCTTTGCCAGCTTCGAGCAAACTGTACTCGGATTATTAATCTTGCGTAGTGCCCTCGATCCTTTTTCTGCTCGACAAATTCCCTCTTTATTCGCCATTGGTGTGGATGTCCTGACTTTACTTTATGTGACAGTCACATTACTAACTGGGCGGGTAGTACGTACTGATAAGTTTTGGTGGTTTTTTGCAGGTTGGGTAGTTCTCCAAGGTTTGGGAGTCATACTCATACCTTTAGGAGAACAGGATCTAGATGCTGGTGCTTTCTTAAATAGTATCCGCGAGTGGGTGCGTCTTTTTTCTTCGCTAATGGTCTATTTGCTAGTAATGCAACTGCAAAACCGACTTCATCCACAAAAGATTATTTCTACATTATTTTTCGCTCTCATCTTACCCTTGACAGCAGCAACAATACAGATGCTTGTTCCCGCTTCCATGCTACCAGGCGTACTGCAAGCTACCAAAGATCCAATCACTGGGGAAATTTCCCGAATTAATGGCACACTTGGTCTAGCTAATACCTTTGCAACTTTTTTGTTGCTGTTCATAGGTTTGACTTATTGGAAACTAAATCAGTCCCAGCGTCGTTGGCCTTGGATAATACTGCTTGTTGTACTCGGCTTTTTCTATGTGAGTACTAAAACTTTGTTTAGCTTGATCATGCTGGGTATTCTGATTTTGGTTTTGATTGCACCAAGATTGAATCTGATTAATTTGATTGGTGGAGCATTGTTATTTGCAGTAGTTATAGTTTTATTTGCTAGCACTGAGTTTGGACAACAACGCCTCGCCTCTTTAACTCAAACACCGTTGTTAAATCCAGATTTAGATATATCGCGGGCAATTTTGTTGTCACATGGAGACGGTAATAGTTTTAACTGGCGACTTGCTCAGTGGTCTTTACTCATACAAGCTTGGGAGCAGTCGCCGATTTTGGGTTATGGTCTAGCAACTAGTCACTATTTAACTATTTACAATAACTACGCTCACAATGATTATGTCCGAGCTTTAGTAGAAGGCGGAATTTTTGGGCTTTTAGCTTTCCTACTGTTTCTTTGTATCCAAGCTACATATTTAATTCAGTTACTTCAACGCACTTCTTCTACTAAACCTCAGCGAGATTTGTGTCGGGTATTGTTAGCTATTCTTGCAGCTGTGGCTGTCGGTATGATTACTGAAAATATTTGGAGTCACACCACCTTCTTTTTCTATTGGTGGACTTTGTTTGCAGTTGCTACTTGGAATTGGAATCGGCCAAATCTGAATTTGAGGAGTGGGGAGTAGATATAACTGTGTATCTGAATAAATTTTTTATGATTCAGCCCTCGATTGATACTGATAATCATGCTCAAATGACAGCACGACATCAAAGATCCTATCGAGTGGTTTTAGTGCATCCGAGTGCGGGAGTTAACTGGAGTGGAGGGTCGGAGATTTTTGCCATAGAACTTGCCGATCGCCTGAGTACGTACTTTGATGTGGAATTATTAGCGGGCGATCGCTGTAGTCAATTTTACTATCCAGCTGGTGGTATTGACCGCACAAAGGCACGTCAGATTGTGAATAATTTAGCGATCGCTTCTCTATTGAAACGTTTTTTTACCCATTCCGATATTGCCATCGAACACTTGACAAGTTTTTTACCTTGTGCATTTCGACTGCTCACACACCCCGCGGACTTAATTTTTCCCTGCAACGATTACGGAGGCTTAGCGGTGGCAGCTTTTGTCCGTAGCCTAATTGGTACGCCCTTTATTTATACCGAGCATACTGGATTATTAGCCCAAGGGCGACTGCTTGCACGTAATTTGCGATTTTGTCCCGATCATCTCGTGGTTTTTTCGGAAGCTATGGCTAATTTTGTGCAAAATTTACGACCTTCTCAACCTACTACCGTTATTCCCAACGGTGTAGATACAAACCGATTTACACCACAAGGAGAACATCTAGACTTGGGTTTAAAAAAACCTTTAGTTTTGTGTGTAGCTTCTTTGAATCGTCACAGTCACAAGCGAGTTGAACTAGCAATTAAAGCTGTAGCTTCGTTACCAAAAGTTAGTCTTCTTATTTGTGGAGATGGCATAGATAGAGCATACTTTCAATCCTTAGGCGATCGGTTATTAGGAAGCGATCGCTTTGCCATCAAAATCTTTCCCAGTAATCAAATGCCCAAAGTTTATCGCAGTGTCAATGCCTTCACTTTACCTTCAATTAATGAACCATGCGCCCTTTCTTATTTAGAAGCAATGGCTAGTGGCTTACCAATAGTGACCACAGACGATGAAATGCGTCGCTATATGGTTGGAGATGCCGGAATTTTATGCGACGTTACAGATATAGAAAATTATGCTGCTGCCATTGCCAAAGTCTTGAGTGGAGATTGGCTGCAAAAAGCAGTTATAAATGCTTCACGTTTTAGCTGGGATACTATTGCATTATCTTACCGCAATGTCATTTTGCAAACGATTTTGCAACCAGGAAAAATGTACTCTAAAAATATTTAATTAAAAGAGAATTCAGAATTCAGAACTCAGAATTCAGAACTCAGAATTCAGAACTCAGAATTCAGAACTCAGGATTCAGAACTCAGAATTCAGAACTCAGAATTCAGAACTCAGGATTCAGAACTCAGAATTCAGAACTCCTCACTCCTAACTCCTAACTCCTCACTCCCAACTCCCGATTCCCCAATCCCTAATTATTATGTCAATTTCTCGGCGAATTGCTTTTGCAGTTAGTGTTTCTTGGCTAAGTCGGGTGTCGATAATTTGCTCAGGCTTAGTTTTGACTCCGACTCTCTTCCGATTTATGGGAAAAGAGGAATTAGGACTATGGTATTTACTAGGTAATAGCCAATCTTTTTTATGGTTGTTATCTTTAGGAATCACGCCAACTTTGACACGGCATATAGCTTTGGCAAAAGGAAAAAGCGGTTTCGATCCAGAAGTAGAATTAACAGATGAAACTCAACAACATATTGGAGATTTAGTAGTTACAGGTCGGTTAATTTTACGATGGTTAGCAGTAATTGTTTTCTTTGTAGCTTGGGTTATTGGTTATGCTTTAATCAGTAAAATTGAGTTACATGAAGTTTCTCAAGAGCAAGTGCTTTGGTCTTGGACATTGATGTGTGCTGGTTATGCCATCGCAGTTTGGTTATCTTACTTTGATTGCTTACTGGCAGGTATGGGATATGTTGGTTGGGATGGTTTGATTGCGGTCTTAACCTATTTTTTAATTATATTTAGCAACATGGTTGCAGTCATGTTGGGAGGTGGATTATTAGCATTGGCAACAATTTCTGTAGTGGCTGGGTTAATGCAGCGGTTAATATTTATTACAATTATTCGCTGGCGTTTTCCGAATTTATTGCTTTTTCAAGGCAATTGGAATATTCAATATGCTAAAGCACTGTTTAAACCTTCTTTATACTGGTGGTTAACTGATTTAGGAGTATTTTTAATTTTACGTACTGATACTTATTTTATTGCTTTATTTAAGGGGTCTCAATTTATTCCTAGTTATCAAGCTACTTATAATTTAATGTCTAATATTTCTCAAGCTGGTATTGCTTTTGCTGGTTCTTCAGCAGTTTTTATTAGTCAAGCATGGCAAGCCGGAAATTTAGCAGATATTCACCGAATGACTTTACGGAATGCACGCATAGGATTGTCCATTGTGGCTGCGGGAGTTGCTTTTTTGCTGGTGGCGGGTGGAGGTTTTATCAAATTGTGGTTGGGTAAGGGTAACTTTGTTGGTCTAGATGTGTTGGTAATTTTTTGTATTATCGTCTCCTTAGAAACTCAACATGTAATTTTAATCACAAGTTCGCGAGCCACGGAGGATGAAAAGTATGCTCCTTGGTCTTTAACTTCGGGTGTTTTGAACTTAATATTTACATGGATTTTGATTAAACCTTTGGGTTTACTGGGAGTAGCAATGGCGACAATGTTCGCACAGATACTAACAAACAATTGGTATGGAGTCTATAGACCAATGGTGCGTTTGTATCTCAACTTTGGCATTTATTTACGTCAAGTAGTTGGTTTATGGGCTACTGTGCTGGTATGCTGTTTGGGCCTGTCTTGGTTAGCAAAGAGAAGTCTGTTGCTGTTAGGAATAACTTCAGAATGGGCTGTAATTGTAACTACCGCAGTTATTTGTGGCGCTGTGCTATCAACTTCACTGTGGATGAGTGTTTTAGAAAACCATCATCGCCAAAGTATTCAGGGAAAGCTAAAAGCTTGGCTGAAGCTGCCTGAATTTTAAAATGAAAAAAGTTGACACTGTAATAATACTGTGCCCATTTGTAGCTATTAGTAAATGTAGTTACTAAGGTAACTCCAAAAAATAAATTATTCCGGTTAAAGCGTTGACTGTGAACCGTCAATAGTCAACGGAAACAGTTAACAGTTTTCTATGGAATATTTTTTTACCTGGAAGTTACTAAGTGCTGCGATCGCTCTCGAATTTGTATATCTGATTAAAGATTTATATATTTGTGAATAATAATTAAGAAAATATAAAATCATCAGATAGATGCACAAGTAGTTGTAGTTTTATAAAGTATAATTAAGAAAAAGATAAACAAATCTAAGCAGTAATATAGGCGAAATTTGCCTCGAACGGCATCCGAAAAGGGTAAAGTTCTGATTGTTTTAGATAAAAGACTATTCCTATCCTGTACGTGCAACTAAGTTGCAGTTCAGGAAACAAGGCAGCAAAAGTGTAAATTTCAACAGTTGAAGAGGCAAACAAAGCCGTGGGTCAGTATCAACCTGCTCAGCTAAAAGGCTACAATCCAGAAGCGATCGCTCGCTACTACCGTTACCGTCCCTGGCTAGCTTGGGGGCGACTGGTGAGAATTCTCTGGTCTTTTGCAGGATTTATACTCAATATTAAGTTGGATGAATGGCGAGATCGAGTAGAGCAAAACAAAGTAAAACGAGCTGTAGAGCTGCGAAAACTGCTCACGAATCTGGGGCCGACTTTTATTAAAGTTGGTCAAGCCCTTTCTACAAGACCAGACCTAATACGCAAAGATTTTTTAGAAGAACTGGTGAAGTTGCAAGACCAGTTACCACCGTTCGATAATGCTATTGCTTATCAAATTATCGAAACCGAACTAGACCGCCCAATTCATGAAAGTTTTAGCGAACTGTCAGCGACGCCGGTAGCTGCGGCTAGCTTGGGTCAAGTATATCGCGGTCGTTTGATCACTGGGGAAGAAGTGGCAGTGAAAGTGCAACGCCCCAACTTGCGCCCCGTTCTGACACGCGACTTATATTTGATGCGCTGGGCGGCGGGTTGGCTAGCCCCTTGGTTACCTCTGAATCTCGGTCACGACCTGACTTTAATTGTGGACGAATTCGGCACCAAGTTATTTGAAGAAATTGACTATATCAATGAAGGTCGCAACGCCGAAAAATTTGCTAGTAATTTCCACAACGACCCCCAGGTGAAAGTTCCCAGCATTTACTGGCGTTACACTAACACCCACGTTTTAACCCTGGAATGGATTAACGGCTTCAAGCTAACAGATACCCAACGCATCCGGGAAGCAGGTTTAGACCCAGAAGCCATTATTCAAATTGGCGTCACCTCAGGTTTGCAACAGTTATTAGAACATGGCTTCTTCCATGCAGACCCCCATCCTGGTAATTTGTTTGCCATGCCCGATGGTAGGATGGCTTACATAGACTTTGGCATGATGGATCAGTTGGAAGAAACCACCAAAGAAACCCTAGTGGATGCCTTAGTGCATTTGGTGAATAAAGACTACACCGATTTAGCCGAAGACTTTGTAAACTTGGGTTTCCTGACGCCAGACACAAACATTTGCCCAATTGTACCTGCATTAGAAGCGGTGTTGGGAAATGCCATCGGTAAAAACGTCGGCGATTTTAACTTCAAAACCATCACCGATGAATTTTCGGAACTGATGTATGAATATCCTTTCCGAGTTCCGGCGAAGTTTGCTTTAATTATTCGTTCCTTGGTGACTCAGGAAGGTATTGCCTTGAGTCTCAACCCGAATTTTAAAATTGTCGAGGTTGGCTATCCATATATAGCACGGCGATTGCTGACAGGAGAATCACCAGCATTGCGGCGACGACTATTGAACGTGCTATTTAAAGATGGTAAATTCCAGTGGGAGCGGTTAGAAAATTTAATTGCGATCGCTCGTACCGATGGTAATTTTGATGTCGTACCCACAGCCCAAATGGGATTGCAATATTTAATGTCCGAAGAAGGCAAATTTCTGCGCCGACAGTTGGTCATTGCTCTCACCGAAGATGACAGACTGCACACCGAAGAAGTCCAACGCCTATGGAACCTGGTTAAAGACGACTTAAAACCGAATCGTTTATTCAATGTAGCCATCGGTATTTTGACAGAATTATCCAGAGAAGGTGCAGCTGCGATATTACCAAAAGCGACATTTCTTGGGTCTTTTGTCGGAAACGAGCCAATACGGTTTGGTTAAAGGGGAAAGGGRAAAGGTTTCAAATACATCCTTTACCCCTTACCCCTTAACCTTTTCCCAGACCACAAGGGAARTTCATACTGCTTATCCGAACCSTATTGGAAAACCAGCCACCAGGTAAAAATTAAAAGTTTTAATCAGAATTCAGGAGTCAGAATTCAGAATGGCTTCTGTATTATGACTCGCTGATGTAACTTACTTCTACATCAGAGAATAACTGAGTTTGAGTCATCCATTAATTGATTTTGATTCCTGAATTCACCAATTTTGAATTCTTCTTTTTATAACCAGGAGTTTCCATGTACTATTTCCCCTTGCAACCGCCTTATTTTCTGTTAATTGTAGGCTTTTTTGCCGCCTTAACCTCTGGTATTGCATTATCTGGAACATTAAAAGTAATTGTACAGAAATGGCCAAGGGAACGCTCAGAAAATACTAAGCCAAATTCCTCATTAAAACAATTATTTGTGCCATTTCTCGGCATCACTGCTGGTATTTGTTTATTTATGTCTTCAGGGTTAGAAATATTTGGTTTTCCCACCTTGCTAGCTTTAGGAGTTGGTTTACCAATCAGTTTACTAACCTGTTTATTAGTGTGGTTGCAGTTGGGAAGTATGCTCAACTTTGCCCAAAGTAGAGGAATGCAATCTCTAGATTTAGATGCTGAAGGGTGATGTAGTAGTCTGTTCAATTAATTTTGTAATAAAAAAATCTTCGTAGTAAGGACTTTAGTCCTTGATTTTTAAGCACTAAAGTGCTTACTACGAACTTATCACAACTAATGGGACAAACCACTACTGGTGTGTTCCATTAGTTCTGAGGAGTGAACTCAATCTTCTTTCTCTCTTTCTCTGCGTTCTCTGCGCCTCTGTGGTTCGTTCCTTAACCAATCAAAATTAATGGGACAGACCAGTAGTGGTTTATCGCATTAGTTCTGATGGGTAAACTCATTCTTAATTTTTCTTTCTTTGCGCTCTTTGCGTCCTTTGCGGTTCGTTTATTAACCCATCAGAACTAATGGGACAGACCAGTAGTAGCTCGTCCCATTAGTTCTGAGGGGTGGACTAATTCTTAATTTTTCTTTCTTTGTGCTCTCTATTTATCAGTCAACAGTCATCTCTATTTAGTAATTTTATCTTTAAAATTGCGATAATTTAACTTAAAATTGTTGATTTTTTGTTGAATAAAACTGGTGGTAGATTTTTGCATAACCGTTAACTTGCTGGGGCGCGTAAAGGTTTGGGGGCGTTTTTCAGGCGATTTTAAATAGCGATAGTGTAAGAAAACATCGCGGTAGGGAATATCAACATCTTCCCCTGTACAAAGGCGAGTAAAATCGGATGAAGATACACTCATATAGTGAAGATACGTGATGGGTGTTTCCTGAGCGTAAAGAATATTATCTACAACATTAAATTTAGAAGCCCAATGGCAACCGGTAGCGCCTTCATAATTGGCATAGTTGTAGTAAGAAATTCCACTTTTTAAAACTAAATAATTAAGAACTGTTTGGTCGGAATCTGCCCATGCTAGGGCATCCGCTTCACCTGCTTCTAAACTAGTTAAAAAATTTGCTAAAGTAGCATCATCAAAAATATGTTTTTTAGAAGCAAACCAACCAGAACAAAAAATGCGATCGCTAATATTTTCTTGATGAAAAATTTGTTGTAATTTATCTTCTGTCCAGTCAAAAATATACTTCAAATCTGATTTATATTGAAAGTCGTTTGTTATCCAATCATATTTATCTAATTTTTCATAAACATCATCTAGTGGTTTCATTAATAGGGTATCGCCATCAAAAAAAATAAATTTTTCAAATGGGCCATCTAAACAACAAAGTTTTCTATGTCTTTCTATGCGAAAATTCTCTGCTAAACCATATTCTCTCCAGAGTTTTAATGCTCTGGGATGAGCTTTCCAAATACGAGTACCAAATTCTTCCCAGCGAGCTATTGAAGCATCATCTTCAAATAAAGTGACATTATCCCTAGTTGCTATCTCTGCTTTTACTTTATCTAGCCGATTATTATATGGAATTACGCAAACAGGAATTTTTCTACCAGCATTTGCTTCGATACTGTTGAGCAAAGCAATTAGTTGGTCATATACTACATCATTGGCTAGGGTATAAATACCATCAATCATTGGCGTACTCCTCATATTAAGTGCGGCTAGCAACAAAGGGAAATAAACGGCGAGTTAATTTTGGAAGAAAAGCAAACTTACCCTCGTGAAGATAGCGATAGTGTTCCCACAATTCCCAATAAGGACTACCGGCTTTAATGCGTGTCCCCGCCCAATGCAGATATTTTAGTCGTTGTCCCCTGTCATAGAGAGCATAGCCTTGCTGTTGGAAATTTCGCGAACCCGCCCAACTACCGGGGCCTCCCCCAGGAATTTTAACGAGATTTCCACGTTTGGCAATGAGTTTGAGAATTAAATAATTTAAAATTGGTTGGTCTGTAACTCCTTCGGAAAAATCAAAATATTCGCGATGGGCTGCACATTCGCGCAAAGTGTCATCCATTTGTTGTTCGGTAATTGTTCCTTTTTTAGCAGCCCAAAAACCACTATTAAAAACATCTTCTAATTGAGCATCTGAAAAAATTTGCTGTTGTTTTACCAATGGTGAAAAAATATTTCGTAACTTGTCATTGGCGTAATGATAATCACAGCAAAAGAAATCCACTTCTGCAAGTTTATCTAAATTGTCAGCAATTTTTTCAAAGACGACAATATCAGTATCGATATAAATAAACTCATCTAAAGGGCCAAACCACGCCACTAATTTACGCATTTTATTTGGTAAGGCGAGGAAATCTCGGTCAAAAATTTCGCCAATGCGTTTGGTAAATTTATCAATGAAATCTAAATCTGGGAAAATTTGCACGTTGTGTAAGGTTGCAAGTTGCTCTGCTACCTTGTGATAATTTTCGTTAAAAGGTATGAGATAAATTGTTACTTCTGGGTCATAGTAACGAATACTATTGAGTAAGGCGATGGCATTATCCATCACTCGGTCATTGGCAACAATATAAATTCCCCTGCTCATAAATTATCCTTGTTTGATTAACTTCAGTTTTCGTAACGCTCTGGTAAATAAATTTGGTGTGGGAGCTTCATTATAATTCTTCGGAGGAGTTGTAAATACTGGGCGTTTTTCTGGTTCGTGTAAATAACGATAATGGAGAAATAAATCTCGATAGGCAAAGTCAATATTTTCTCCAGCACACACCGCCTGGGTGAGATTCGGAGGAATGCCAATATAATGAATGTAAGTTAGGGGATTGCCTTTGTCATATAAAATATGTTCTCGTTCTTCAAAGTGTTTTGAGGTTGCAGAACATCCTGTTTTGAGATTATCTGGTAGTTCGCGAGCAAAGTTATAAGTAGAAAGCTTAGACCTCATTACCATGTAATTGAGCAGTGGTTGTTCGCCAGCACCTTCATATAAAATTTCTGCTTCGCCATTTTGTAAATTAGATATCAGCCAATTTCTTTGTTCTGTATCAAATATTCCCCGTTTTGAACCATAAAAGCCAGAACAAAATATTTCTGTATCTATGCGCTTTTGTGCAAACACTTCTAGTAATTTAGGAGATTTAACATTGTAGATTTTACTAACGTCTTTAAATTGAAAATCGTAAACCACAAAATCATGGTTATCTAATTTTTCAAACACCGCATCAAGTGAATTCATCACCAAGGTGTCTGCATCTAAATAAATAAATTTATCGAAGGGGCCATCGAAGGCACAAAAACGACGATGAGCGCCATAAAGGCGGAATTTACTACGATTTAATCGTTCTGGTGCTGCTGAGAGCATAAATTGATCCCAGCGTTCGATTGATTCTTGGTTATCGTAAATAAATACATTGGGTCGATTAACTATTTCCTCGGCTATTCGCTGTGTTCTATCATCGAAAGGATAGATACAAACTGGAGTTTCTTTACCCAAAATTACATCAATACTGTTGAGTAAAGCTATTAGTTGATCGAAAACATAATCATTGGCTAGGGTACAGATACCATTCATAATTTATGAGTGTTGAACAACAAAGTCTGACAACCAGTTAAGCAGATTTAATTTGTGTAAAATGATTTGACGTGCTTCAGCGATCGCATCTTTAGCCTGATACCATGCATCGGGTGTTGCTGTGACTTCTTGGATATAAGCAATGCCTTTTTCATCTAAACTAGGCAATCTTAAAAAACTACCAGGTGGCAATAATTTATCCGCAGCCGGGCCGCCATAATAAATTGGCAAACACCAAGCAAGCAAACTATCCCAAAGTTTTTCACTGACATACCAATTATTATCAGCATAGTTTTCAATTGCTAAGTTGTAATAATATGGAGCCATCCCATACCATTTATTACCCAATTCCCCCGATTTTTTCGCCGATTCTGGTAAATTCCGCCCATACAAATCAAACTTTATACCACTCGATTGTAGAGATTGTAAAAAGTCTAAACGTTGGCGATGGTTGGCTGTGCGGTTAATTCCTGAAGTAATCCAACTACATGGCGCAACTTTTTGTGGAGGTGGCATTTCATTCAAATCTTGAAAGGTGTTTGAGTGATACCAAATAGCAGGCATATAATCGGGAGTAGGGGCAAAATCATCAGGGCCAGAAATGTAACTGCAATATTTATCGGCTACTTGATAATTCTTTTTAGTGATTTCTAAAACTTCATCTAAAGGCGGTTCTCTGAGTAAATAAATAATCCGTTCTTTGGGCACACCACGCAATAGAGAATCAACATTGACGACTGATTTTTGCTGGCGTTTGCGTAACTTATCTACCCAAGATTGTTGCGGTGCTGGTTGGGGAAAATCAAATTGATACATGAGCAGAAAATCTGGTTTGGGTGCTATTGCCTGCATTTGCATGTTGCCCCAAATTCCAAAGTGATGCGGGGTTTGTTGCCAAAGCCAATCGGCTCTAGTTTCTAAACCTCGATAACTGCTAATCATTCCTACTGTAATATTCATGTTAATAATTTCGATAGTGAAGAATTGAGACGCGGGGACACGGTGACGCGGGGACACGGAGAGCAAGAAAATAAAATTAGAGATTATGAAGTTTTAGACGAATGGGTGTTAATTGTCCATTGTTCAGGGTGTGAAATCATAGCTACTATTTGACTAAGTAATTCTTTACAGTGCCTGTCTAAATCCAAAGCTTGCTCTTTGCTTAAATAACCACATCTGGTGGCAATCTCAATCCAAGTTTGAGTTTCAGCAGCTTCGGTTTCAGCATCACTCAGCTTACTGATAAATGCTGCTGGATACCTTCTTTTTCGCCAAGACTCAGAAATATTAGCTGCTACAGAACGAGAAGAACGTCTTATTTGATCTGTGAGTGAGTAGCGTTCTTCTATTGGAAAACTTTTAGTTAATTCAAAAATTGTCATTGCTACATTTATTGCATTTTTCCATACTCTTAACTCCTTAAATGAACGAATATTTCCCATTTCTAGATTTCCTCATCACTATCATTTCTTTTTCTTCTCTCCGCGTCCCCGCGTCTCCGTGTCTCCCTGTCTTTATCCAATAATTGGAGGAAGTAGAGATTCATCGACGTAACTCAGGATTTTTGCGGCTCGATTTTCCCAAGAAAATTGCTTGACAAATTCGATGCTATCTGGATAGCCTTCGATTTTTCGGGGATGAGTTTCTAAAACTTGCTTTAAACTTTCAGCAAATTTGTTGGGGTTATCTGGTTCGCACCATGCAGCGATCGCTTGGGTATTTTGAAATTCTGTTAATGATGGAATTTCTGTGGCGACAATGGGAGTTCCGGAGGCAAAATAGTCAAATAATTTTAAGGGAGATGTGAAAGTTGCGGCTTGTCCCGAACAATGAGGATGAGCTAAAACATCGGCTGCTTGTAGCAAAGATGCTAATTCGTGATGTAAGATATAGCCCAAAAATTTAATGTTGTAAATTTGTTTTTCTTTGGCTAATTGCTGATAATGTTCTACTTCTGTTGGTTTACCACCTGCACAGACAAATTGCACTTCTGGCATTTGTTGAGCTACATCAATTAAGATATCAATACCTTTAAATTGCTGTATTGCTCCTGCATAAACTACCAATTTTTGATTGTCATTTCGTAATAATTTTTGACGCCATTCTGCTGCTTTTTCTGGTTGTCTTTCCATAAATAAATGATTAAAACCGTTGTGCAGTCTAATCACTTTTTCTGGCGGCATCCCATTTCTAATCATGCTTTCGCGGATAGTTTCTACAACTGTAACGGCAATTTGTAACAGTGGATTATTGACAATTTCTGGGTCGAATGGTTTTTCTTCGTGATGGTGATGTTCGTAAATTGCCGGAATGCCATTTTTAATGGCAGCTTTGACAAAATTCCAGTTGCGGCTGTGGACAAGTTTGGTAGTTGGAAGTATATGAAATGGTAAATAATATTTGCAGGCGATGGTGTTAGAATCTGTGAATTTACTGGGTAAATGGTCAATGGGCCAAGGCATGGGCAAGGGCGAGACTTTTAATTTGTCATGGAGGTTGTAATATTTAATCAGTTCTGTTGGTGTTTTTTGCGGTTGAAAAGGACGCGCTAGATTCACTAATTTACTAGGATTTATTTTTTTATCAAGATATACCAAAACGGTAGAATAACCCAAGTTAGCAGCAGCATTAGCAGCGTTTGTAGATTGCACTAAATGAGCCTCTGGCTTTGGCAATTCATCACCAATAAAGTAAATATAATGTTTTTTCTTATGGTAATTTTTCATCATTTTAATTACTAATACTTTCCTCGAATTTTTCTAAATTATTAATTAGATATATGGCAGATTCATAACTTTCTGAAAGAAATTGAATTTGTTCTTCTAAGCTATAAAGTAAATTATCAGACAGCGAACGGAGAGAACTAAGAATAAGGTTCAAAGAAGTACGAAATTCTGCTGATATTTGATTAAAATTTTGATAATGGCTACTGATGACATTTTGATTTTGGTCGGAAATTGCAAGGATTTGCCCACTGATTTGCGAGTTAATCACGTCATCAAAAACATCAATGGTGTTGAGAATTCTCCAAGCTGATTTATAAGAATCTTCGATTAATTCTTGCCGTTCTTGGGCATCATCTACCAAATCATCAAGTAATAAACGCAAAAATCCAATCATTGAGTTTAATTGCGTCCGAATTTCGTGAGAGATGCGGAGTAAACTTTGATTTGGTTTGGTAATAGTTTCAGGACGTTCGGCAAATTGCATTGAGTAGAGGCGTGAGTAGTAACCACCTTTTTGTAAAAGTTCTTCATGGTTTCCTACTTCTACTACTTGTCCTCGATCTAATACGGCAATTCGATCGGCTTTTTGGACTGTGGAAAGGCGGTGAGCAATTACTAATGTGGTACGATGGCGGCTGAGTTCATCGAGTGCAGTTTGTACTAAACGTTCGGAAACAGTGTCTAAGGCGCTGGTGGCTTCATCTAAAATCAAAATTTCCGGATTTTGCACTAATGCGCGGGCGATGGCTAATCTTTGCCTTTGTCCGCCAGATAACATAACGCCGCGATCGCCAATTAAGGTATCAAATCCCTGGGGTAATTTGCTAATAAATTCATAAGCATTTGCTCGTTTGGTGGCTGTAAGAATTTCATCATCGGTAGCCTCAGGACACCCATAGGCGATGTTATTTTTTACGGAATCATTAAAAAGAAAGGTATCTTGACTGACAATTCCCATCCGCCGACGCAGGGATACCACATCAAATTCCCGTAAATCAACGCCGTCAATGGTAATAGCACCAGCGATGGGGTCGTAAAATCTCGGTAAAAGATCCGCTAAAGTCGATTTTCCCGCACCAGAACCGCCTACTAATGCTAAAGTCGTGCCACGGGGTAAATATAAATTCACATCTTTGAGGACTAACTTTTCATGGCCTGGGTAAGCAAAGCACAAAGAATTAAAAGATACTCCCTCTTGTAATTTTGTGTAGGGAAGCTTACCGTTGCCCATGAATGGCTTATTATCCAAACTTAAAAATTCATTTGTCACATCCACACTAGCGGCTGTGCTAGCAAAGTTGCTGCGAATGGTATTTAGCTGAGAAAGTAATGGCAAAACTCGCAGCAACACTAATAAATATGTCAAAAGTACGGTAGAAAGAGAAGAAATTTGATTGGCAAAAAAGGTTTTACTCAAAATTACAATCATCAGCAAAGCCGTAATCCCCATCACCTCGCCTATGGGCGCGATCGCTTCTGAATTCACCTGAGATTGGAAATCTGCTTTTTCGCGATCGCGGATTAATTTTTGAATGCGTTGAAATTCTTTTTCTTCATTTCCTGTGGCTTTAACTAACCGAATTCCGTTCAAAGTCTCCAGCACAGAAATTGAATATGCTTTTGACATTTCACTGAGCATCTTGCCAAAAATTTTAGAACGGGAAATCGCATATTGATTTACTAATGTCACTAGTGACAACAACAGTGTAGCTGCAATTGTTAATTGCCAAGATATTGACAGTAATAAACCCACAAAAACTAAAATAGTGATTCCTAAAACCACTATTTTCACTATACTACCCAAAGCACTAGCAGCACGTCCGATTTCTCCACCAAGGCGATTGATTAAATCACCAACTTTAGTTTTTGCATAATAATCTATATCAATTTCTAGTAATATTTTTAATCCAGTTTCTCGCATATCCGCCGTTAATTTGCGAGTTAGAGAACTCGATGCCAAGGCGCTAGCATAGGTAGCTAAATTTTTTAAGATAATTGTAAAGATAATTGCCCCAGCCATAATCCCTATCCGATAATTTTCTGGAGCATTATCAAAGGGAGATATCATCTTTCTCAAGATGGGAGGGGCAGTAGTTAAATCTACTTCTTGTCCGACAATTTTTAAAACCACTGGCACAATTAAAGCTGTGCTAATCCCATTAAATAAAGCTCCAGAAAATCCTAACAATATTGTCAACAGAATCAAACCTGGATATGGTTTTGCGAATCTTAGTAATAGTTTTCTGGTAGACATGGGGTATTTTAATTAATATGATTCATAACTTGGCAATTACTGACTTAAGTGTAGAAGCCATCGCCTCTATGCTATAGTGTTCCACACATCTTTGTCTTGCCTTAATACCTTGCTCATTTGCTGAATCTAAATTGTGAAAAATAAATTGAATTTTTTCAGCAAGTTGTTCGGGACAAGCAGGTTCAACTAAATAACCAGTATCAGTTACAATTTCGGGAATATCTCCAACACGCGTTGATAATACAGGTTTAGCCATTGCCATGCCATCTGTCAACTTTAAAGGAAATTGAGCGCGAGTTTCTGGGGTATCTCGCTGGGGAACAACTACAATGTGAGCAGCTGCTACTAAATCAGGCATAACATCAGCTGGATACTTTGGTAATTTGATAATCCAACGTCCCCATTGTTGTTGAAGTTGGCGATCGTAATCATCATAAGGACTACCGCCGACAATTACCAATCTCAAGTCTGGTTGATTAATTTTATCAAGGGCGGTGAGAACATCTTCTAAGCCTTTATAAGGTCTTGGCGCACCAGGAAACATTAAAATTCGATATTCAGATAAACCATAACGACTTCTACTTGATTCCGCATCATATTCAGTCGGATCGAATAAAGAGGTATCTTTGCCATTGGGAACAAATGTACCGCCAAAACGCTGCTGCAAAAATTTAGTATGCACTGTTATAGCATCAGCTTGATTTATGAAACCTTCCATCCATTTCACATACAAAGGATGATGAGGATTTCTGAGTGCGCCGTCTGGCTTGAATAAATCTCTTACTAATTGTTTTGGTGCAGGATGATAACGCCAATCATCGCCACCATGCCAACTCATTTCCCAATCATCTATATCTAGAATTAATGGTTTATTGCTGAATATTTTCTTGAGTAAGCCAACTCCAAAACTGGCTATTTGGGGCTTGATAGCATAAATTATATCTCCACTAATTTTGGGTAAAAATTCGTGGACTTGTCCAAAGAATTCCGGAAGATTTTTACCGGGAAGATGATAAACTTTTAAATCTTCTGGTAAATTTCGATATAAATTATTTCCAAATAAAAACCCTAGAATTTCAATTTCATATCCTAAATTGATTAGGGCTGTTGCAAGCAAATATGCACGTAAAATAGCTGCACTTGACAAATCTGAAACCAACAGGGATATTTTTGAAAATTTTTTCACTATTTTTATACTTAATTTTTATCAACAAGAATTCAAGAGTCAGAATTCTAAATTCTGAATTCTGAATTCTGAATTCTGACTCCTTTTTATTTAGTGCGCCAGGGATTTGTAACTTGATTCGGTAAAAATACTTTAGCTAATCTATCAAAAATCCTGGTGTATAACGAACGGGTAACATTTTTAGCGTACTGCGGTCGATAAGGATAGGTACAATGAAGTACTTTAATTTCATCCTCAACTTTATATGCATCCTGCCATTTGCTGAGATAATTATAGGTAGGTGGTAGTATTTTCATGTGGGGACGGACAGATGCGATCGCCGAAGCAAAAGCCCCTTGATCTTTTAAAAGCAATTTATCTTGGTTATTTTTGACAATTTCAAAATAATATTGAAATTTATCAAAAAATATCTGGTTAATTTCTGTTTTGCGAAAAGCTATAAAACCGCCATTATACTGGACGCTATCTACTTGCAAAGGTAAGCCCACAGATTGCAGAATTGGTAAGACATGGGGTAAAAGTTCTTCCTGTTTGCCACGCAATAAATTTGTGGCTTTAACAATAGCAGGTTGCACATCTTCAGTTAACAAGAAATCGTATTCATCCATATACTCAAATACGTCGTTGATATCGGAAAGCAAACAAATATCTGAGTCTAGGTAAATAGTTTTATCAAATTCCGAAGCATCATACAAAGCTAATTTTGCTTGCCTTGAGGCTAAAACAGTATTTTCATTCGTTGGTACAGGCTTTAAAATTACATTTTTGAAAGCCTTTAGCAAAGGATAAAGAACTGGTGGAACTTGGTCAATTAAAATAATTATTGGTTCCTGATGAAACTTTCTCACCGCAGCTAAGAAATGAATACAATCTTGAAAAGGGTAAAGCCCAGTTAAAATTGTAATAAATCCTCTAGTTTCTTTTGGCATAATGTGAATAAATAATTGTTATTTAGTTTGTGGCTATGTCAGTCAAATTTTCTCTAAATTACTTGATAACTCAATATGATAAAAGAGAGATTGATGAAATTTTACCTGGAAAGTTTATTAATTTTAAGAACCAAAAATAATCAATTAAATCTAGCTTTGTGTTTGTAGATTTTCCCAGAGAAATTTTACTGATTAATTCATCCGAAGTTGACTTTATTTAAGTATAATTACCGTAAAAGCACGGTTGTATATTATCATAGTTAAAGTTGCACTAGACCAATGACAAATCAAGTATAAATACTCGAACTAACCGATGCAGGTAGCATTATTACTGAGTTAAATGTAGGATTGCTACTCAATACTAAACATTGATGTTGTAAGGGAGATAGAGCTAATGCAGGTAATTCGTCTGGAAGCACTCTCAGACAACTATATATTTTTGTTACACGATTCCAAACAAAACATCGCTGCTGTTGTCGATCCAGCACAAGCACAACCAGTATTAAAGAAACTTGGAGAATTAAAAGCAGAATTGGTGGCTATTTTCAATACACACCACCATAACGACCATGTAGGCGGTAATAAGCGATTAATGGAACAATTCCCCCAATTAATAGTTTATGGGGGAGCCGAGGATCGTGGTAGAATTCCCGGACAACAGGTGTTTTTGCAAGAAGGCGATGGCGTGCAATTTGCAGAACGCACAGCTGAAGTCATCTTCGTTCCCGGACATACCCGCGCTCACATCGTTTATTACTTTCCCCCCGAAAATCCTGGCGAAACGGGCGAATTATTTTGTGGCGACACCTTATTTTCTGGAGGTTGCGGTAAATTATTTGAAGGAACGCCGACACAAATGGTGGAATCTTTAAGCAAAATTCGTTCGCTACCGGATGATACACGCGTCTGGTGCGCCCACGAATACACCCTCAGAAATTTGAAATTTGCTTTAAATCTCGATGGCGACAACACCGACTTACAACAGTACTTCGAGCAAGTCCAAGCTTATCGGAATCGAGGAGAAGCCACCGTACCCTCACTTTTAGGAGTCGAGAAACGCATCAATCCTTTTCTAGGCTGGGATCGCCCATCGTTACAATCAGCAGTTAATAGAAGGGATGCAGTGCAAACCTTTGCACGTATCCGGGAAATGAGGGATAACTTTTAGTTATTGGGCATGGGGCAGAGGGGCGGAGGGACAGAGGGTAAAAACTCATCTCCCCATCTCCCCATTTCCCCATCTCCCTTATCTCGCTATGCCCCATGCCCCAATACTTCAACTTTCTCAGGAGAATAGTTGCGATCGCCCCCTGCGTTTCGCTAGGATCTGTAAGCTTTAGGGTATTGGCGAAGCCGCTCTTAATACAGCACGGCGAAAGCCAAATTAATCATATCTTACAGGAAAAACGAAAAACGATGGCGAAACGCGTGCAGTTAGTTTTAAATCAGGATATCAGTAAACTGGGAAAATCTGGTGACTTAGTGGAAGTAGCTCCTGGCTACGCTCGTAATTATCTGCTTCCTCAAAAATTGGCTATCCATGCCACTCCTGGTATTCTCAAGCAAGTAGAACGCCGTCGGGAACAAGAACGTCAACGGCAATTAGAACTCAAGCAACAAGCTCTTGAGCAAAAAGCAGCTCTAGAAAAAGTTGGCAGCTTAACAATTGCTAAGCAAGTTGGTGAAAACGAAGCTATTTTCGGTACAGTTACCACCCAAGATGTTGTAGATGCAATTAAAGCAGCCACCGGTCAAGAAGTAGACCGTCGCGGTATCACTATTCCTGATATTAACCACCTTGGTACTTATAAAGCTGAAATCAAGCTGTTTTCGGAAGTAACAGCACAAATTGATATTCAAGTCGTGGCTAGCTAAATTAGGCAGGGGGATGTAGCTTTAGCTTCTCTTTGGGAGACGCTAGCGCGAACCCGCAGGGTGGGAGATAGGGGAGACATGGGAGACAAGGAAGATAAGGAGAATAATTCTTAACTCCTAACTCCTAACTCCTAACTCCTAACTTATAACTTCCCACTCCCAACTAGCTTTCTTCTCAACACTAAAATCGTTTTATGGCTGAAGAACTAAGTTTTAAAGGCGATGGTAGCGAACGCTTACCACCCCAAAATATCGAGGCGGAAGAAGCGATTTTGGGGGGGATTTTGCTAGATCCAGAAGCGATTAGTCGAGTGAGCGATCGCTTAGTTGCCGAAGCATTTTATATTAGCGCTCACAAAGATATTTATCAAGCAGCAGTCAGACTCCACACACAAGGCAAACCCACAGACTTACTTTCGGTTACAAGTTGGTTAACTGACCACGATTTACTCGCTCGCATTGGTGGTAGAAATAAATTAGCAACTTTAGTAGACCGCACAGTTTCAGCTGTGAACATTGACGCCTTAGCAGGGTTGGTGATGGAAAAATACCTGCGGCGACAATTAATTAAAGCTGGTAATGAAATTGTGCATCTTGGTTACGAAACAGAAACCGAATTACCAATAATTTTAGACCAAGCCGAACAGAAAGTTTTCGGCGTTACTCAAGAGCGTCCGCAATCAGGTTTAGTTCATATTGCTGATACTTTAATTAATAATTTCCAGGATATTGAAGAGAGAAATCAAGGCGTTGCCTTACCTGGAATTCCCTGTGGATTTTATGATTTAGATGCCTTAACCAGCGGCTTTCAGCGTTCCGATTTGATTATTGTTGCTGCTAGGCCTGCAATGGGAAAGACAAGCTTTTCGATGAATATTGCACAATATATTGCCAATTACGAAGTTAATATCAAGGGTGATAATAATATTGACCAGAGGAAAAAATTACCAGTTGCTGTTTTTAGTTTGGAAATGTCTAAAGAACAGCTGACACAACGTCTATTAGCTAGCGAGGCACAAATTGAAAGTGCTTATCTACGGACTGGACGCCTTAGCCAAACACAATGGGAACCTTTAAGCCGTGCTATTGGTACTCTTTCTGAAATGGCAATTTATATTGACGATACGCCGAATATTACTGTTACACAAATGCGTAGTCAAGCAAGGCGACTGCAAGCAGAACAAGGATTACTAGGTTTGATTGTTATAGATTACTTGCAATTAATGGAAGGTGCAGGTGATAATCGCGTACAAGAATTGTCAAAAATTACGCGTCAACTCAAAGGTTTAGCCCGTGAATTATCTGTACCGGTTATTGCTTTATCTCAGTTGAGCCGAGGAGTAGAAGCACGTACTAATAAACGCCCGATGTTGTCAGATTTGAGAGAATCTGGTTGTTTGACAGGTGATAGCCTAGTGACCTTAGCAGATAGTGGTTTACAAGTACCAATTAGGGAATTAGTAGGCAAATCTGGTTTTGCTGTTTGGGCGTTGAATCAAGCGACAATGCAGTTAGAAAAGGCAATTGTTAGTAATGCCTTTTCTACAGGGGTGAAGCCTGTATTTACCTTAAAAACTCGATTGGGTCGAAAAATTTGTGCCACAGCTAATCACAAATTTCTAACAATTAATGGTTGGTGCAGACTAGATGAATTAAGTCCTAGACAACATATTTGTTTACCAAGACATTTACCCAGTCATGGTAAACAAACTATGACTTATGCTGAGGTTGCATTATTAGGCCATTTAATTGGCGACGGTTGTACATTGCCACGTCATGCCATACAGTACACTACCAGAGAGATAGATTTAGCCGAGAATGTTGCTTTTTTGGCAAAAGAAGTTTTTGGAGATTCAATTGTTCCAAGAATTTCGCCGGAACGTGGCTGGTATCAAGTTTATTTGTCTGCAACACAACGCCTAACTCATAGTGTGAGAAATCCAGTAGCCAAATGGTTAGACTCCCTTGGTGTTTTTGGTTTAAGGTCTTACGAAAAATTTGTTCCTCAAGAATTGTTCTCACAACCAATAGAGTTAATAGCTTGTTTTCTCAGACATATTTGGAGTACAGATGGATGTATCAAGTTGGTTGCAGGTAAAAGGTTAAGACCTATTGCATATTACGCAACCAGTAGCTATAGACTAGCTTTTGATGTACAAACACTTTTGTTAAGGCTTGGTATTAATGCAAAACTCAAGATAGTTCCTCAATTGGGCAAAGGTAGAAACCAGTATCATGTAAAAATCACTGGTAAACCTGACCTGGAGTTATTTATTCTTCATGTTGGAGCAGTGGGAGAATACAAGCTAGGTTCACTCCAACAGATTTTTGAACACCTTGAAAACTGTATTCACAATACTAATAGAGATATAATTCCCAAAGATGTGTGGAAAAAACATGTTGTACCTGCAATGCAAGCTGTTGGATTGACAACAAGGGCATTACATTCCGACATTGGAACATCCTATTGTGGCTCTACGCTTTACAAAGTAAATTTGAGTCGAGAAAGAGCTTTGAAAGTTGCTGAGGTCGTTCAATCAAATGAGTTGTTTGCTCTTGCCAAAAGTGATGTTTATTGGGATGAAATAGTTTCAATTGAATATAGCGGCGAGGAAGAAGTGTTTGACCTCACCGTTCCTAATTTGCATAATTTTATTGCAAATAACATCATTGTTCACAATTCAATTGAACAAGACGCAGATTTAGTAATCATGCTTTATAGGGATGAATACTACTCTCCAGATACACCCGATCGCGGTATTGCAGAAGTGATAATAGCTAAACACCGCAACGGCCCTACAGGTACAGTAAAACTTTTATTTAATCCACAGTTTACCAAGTTTCAAAATCTCAAACTTTGAATTAGGCATTGGGAATTGGGCATTGGGCATTGGGAATTGGGCATTGGGCATTGGGCATTGGGCATTGGGCATTGGGCATTGGGCATTGGGCATAAGTCAATAATCGATAGTTCTTCTTCCCCTGCTTCCCCTGCTTCCCCTGCTTCCCCTGCTTCCCCTGCCTGCTTCCATGCCCCATGCCCAATTTTTACTTAACTCCTAGCAATTCCACATCAAACAGCAGCGTAGCGTTGGGTGGAATTACGCCACCAGCACCACGAGAACCATAACCTAACTCTGGCGGGATGATTAACTTACGGCGACCGCCTACTTTCATGGTGCTAAGTCCTTCGTCCCAACCTTTGATTACTTGTCCGACACCGATTTTAAATTTGAAAGGTTGACCGCGATCGCGGGAACTATCAAACTTAGTACCATCTTCTAAAGTGCCGATATAGTGAACCTCTACTGTTTGTCCGCGTTCAGGAGTCGCCCCAGTCCCCTCTTTTAATTCGACGTATTTTAATCCAGAGGGGGTGGTTACGACATTAGCATCAGACATAGTATCGCTCGCAATTAAGATATTGTTTTCAGTTAAAATTGTGGGCGCTGGGGGTGTTGAGGTTATCTGGTCAGCAATGGCAGTATTCTGTTTACTGCCCACTTGCCCCACAAATAAAACCACAACAAACACCGCAATGAACGCCACACTCAGGAAAATTGCTTTCAAAATCAGTTCTCCCTACTTAGGTAGCCTGGTCAAAACATTACCAACAGAACACATTTAGTTTAAATCACAAAGGGCAACCTAGCGCCAAAGCTTATTTTCTAAATCGCGCACTTGACGTTCTAAACGATCAATTCTACCCCGAAGTTCGTCTACTTCTGACTGGCGAGCCACTCCTAAATCTTGCATCATATTTCGCATTTGTCGTTGCATTTGGGCGTCCCAGTTTCCTTGCTCTGATTTTAACTGCTGGGCAATATCATCTATAACCGCCTTGGCTTGTTCGGGATTGAGCTTACCATCCTTTACCAAATCATCACTGACTTGCCGCAATTTTTCTGCAACTAAAGACGTTGTGCCAAGACCCACCATCATTAGTTGTTGCAACCAGTTGTTGCTGTCCATACTCCGTATCCTCTTAAATTGATTTCAAACACCCGACCTTAGCTCCTGAGTGTAGGCGATCGAGCTATGCTGGAAGCGTAACTCTAGCCTACAACTCTATTCTGGCAAATTAGCGAACGCAGGCATCAAAGGACGTGGTTATAGAACTCCTCAAATTTAAAGTTGCCCCTAATTTACAGGAAAATTTTATCTACAAAGATGCAGAAATTTGGACAACAGCCAATACGGTTCGGATAAGCAGTATGAACCTCCCTTGTGGTCTGGGAAAAGGTTAAGGGGTAAGGGGTAAAAGATGTATTTGAAACCTTTCCCCTTTCCCCTTTCCCCTTTCCCCTTTCCCCTTTCCCCTTTCCCCTTTCCCCTTTCCCCTTCCCCTTTTCCCGACTTATGCAAGAAGTCTAATATTAGTATTCAGCTAGATGCTGGTTGTAATACATTATTTAACAACCTGTAGTCATTCATACTAATTGTAGTTAGGATGAAGAATGTGTAAATTTTTATCTTCTAGCTACGGTATTGCTGATTCACATACAGGTAAAACTACTGGCATGGAAACTAACGAGTTAAAGTTTGTCTTGAAGTTATTGGGATTTAAGGATTATCGAGCAGAACTCAAGGCCTTTGATGCTTTTAAAGCTGAGAGAAATAAAATTTGTAAAGCATTGGGCGATCGCGAGCTGGTAGACTATACCCGCGAGATTACCACAGTTAAAATTTCACCCCCTGGTCAAGCTGTACTTAAAGATCCAGCCCAAGTACCCATTGCAGATAAAGAACTCAAGGTACTAGAGCAAATTGCTAAAGCTTCAGGTAAAATCGCTCCCAGCAAAATCACTTCAGCAAAAAAAGCTGCGGAACGAGATGCGATATTACAGGTGTTGAGCGATCGGGGTTTGATTGAAGTTGAAAGAGGAATTAAAAAAACTAAAGCTGAAGTTTGGCTAACTCAAAGAGCAATTGAGTATTTACGGGATGATTACATTCCCAACAAAGGCTCTAACCCCGTCCTCAGCTTAGAATTGCTGGGTAATTACCTACGCTTTTTACGAAAAACTCTGCGGGTGAAGCCTGAACCAGTTTCTCCTCCACCACCTCCCATCAATTCCGCTGATAAAGAAATCAGTGATGAAGAAATTTTACAAATTATTGAGAAATTAGACCGAGAATTGGGTACTGACAATTATTTGCCTATTTTCCATCTGCGGGAAAAATTACAACCGCCATTCTCACGGGATGAATTAGATAAAGCTTTATATCGTTTGCAAGCAAGCGATCGAATTGATTTGAGTTCCTTATTAGATCCGACACCCTACACTCCAGAACAAATTGATGCTGGAATTTTACAAAAGGTGGGTGGTTCGCTGTTCTTTATCACTGTGAACTAACAATACACACAGTTTTTCATCAAAATTAAGTTTGCTCAATTATCCGAATTAATTATGGCATCTATCAACGATATTATTAAACGCGAGGTTAACCCGTTTGACCTAGTAAATTTGAAGACGGGTAATTTTTGGGGTCAAAATCAAGAATTAGAGTCTGTGGTCGAGTCAATTCATCAAGAGGCAATAACAGAAATTGAAGGATTTCTCGATTTAGTAACTAAAGATAATTGTAGTCGTACTGTTTTACTTGTAGGTGATGCTGGTTCTGGCAAAAGCTATCTTTTAAGTAGACTAAAACGCACCTTTAACTCAAAAGCCTTTTTTGCTTATATAGGGCCTTGGGTTGAGAACGATTATATGTGGCGTCATCTGCTACGTAATACAGTTGATAGTTTAATTCAAGTACCAGAAAGACAGGAAGAGTCTCAGTTAATACTCTGGCTGAAAAATTTATCTGTTTTCACAAAAACCAATCTGAAAAAACAGCTTTTTAATGATAGTTTTTGGCAATTATTATTAGGCGATCGCCAAAAATTTGTTAACCATCTTAAAAAGACTTATTTGAAAGCAGGTATTTACAATCCTGATGTTTTTTTTGGTGTGTTACACGACCTCACAGATCCAGAACTTTACCCTATAGCCTGTGAATGGTTAAGAGGAGATAATTTAAGCGAAGAATCAATGCAAGCTTTGAGACTTAGACACTGCATTGATGCAGAAGACGCAGCGAAGAATATTTTGGCTAATTTTGGTAAAATTTCTACTGCGACTCAACCCATTGTTTTATGCTTTGACCAAGTTGAAACCTTGCCAAATTGGACTTCTAATCCTCAACCTTTATTTAATATAAATACTACTATCCATAGCGAAAATCTCAAAAACTTTCTAATTATTATCAGTATAGTCACCAATGCTTATAAGCAAAGTTATCGTTCCATTCAACAGTCAGACAAAGCCAGAATCGAACGATTAGTATCACTAAAACCCATTAATTTGAATCAAGCAGAAGCACTTTGGACTTACCGATTACAAAGTATACATCAAGAAGCTAATCCTAAGCCTGATTTACCTATTTTTCCCTTAAATAGACAATTGTTAGAGGAAAATTTTCCTGGTGGTAAAACTATGCCAAGAACTGCGTTTATTGTTGGCAGGTTAGAGTATCAACAATATAAACTTTCTCTATTGAAAGAAATTGTAGTAGTTAATATACCACCAAAGACGCCAAAAAAGTCAGAAGGTCAACAAGGACTAATAGATATTAAAATAGTAAAAAATGACCTTACCTCAAATATTAGCGATCGACAAAAAGAACAAGCTGAATTTGAATTAATCTGGCAGCAAGAATATAAAAAAATTCAGGATAAGCTAGTTAAAATATCTCTTTTAGCAGCACCTGACCTCATACGAATGGTGCAAGAAACTTTAGAGGCATTACAAGTACAGGCAATTAAACCTAAACTCATCAGTGGCACTTATGCCAGCTATTCCTTAAGTTATCAATCGCCATCTAAGCGAGAAAATATAGGAATAGTGTGGACAGAAGATGCTAATATGAATAGTTTTTATAACGTGATGAATGCTTGTCAAAAAGCTATTCAACAAAATGTTTGTCAAAGGCTTTATTTAATTAGAATTGGAAGTATAGGAAATGCAAAACTCGCTGGATATAAAATCTATAGTCAAATTTTCACTGGTACTAACCATATTCACATCAAACCAAATCTTGCTTCAGTTCACTATTTAGCGACATACCATAGCTTAGTTAATTCTGCACAGGCTCAGGAATTAGTTGTTGGTGGTCAAGCTATTACTTTACCAGGATTACAATCTTTAATACGTGAGTCAAAAATTTTAGAACAATGTACTTTATTACAGAATTTAGGAATTATTACTAAACAAGAACCTAAAAAAGATAATTTAAATAAAACTAAAGATTTGCGACCAGTCAAAGATTTCTTGTTGAATCTAGTAAAAACCCAAGGTTATATGGGAGTGCCTACTTTAATTTCACAAGGAGTTAGTCAATTTTCTTACGTGGAAGAAAGTGAAACTCAACATTTAATTGATTTATTATGCCAGGAAAAGAAAGTAAAAATTATTAACCCTAAATCTAAGTTGGAAGACCAGTTAATCCGTTTACTCACTAACTAAATAGATTAGCTTTGATATAATATTAGCCAATGCACTACCTAACACAAGCTGCTGAAATACAGACACAAATTGCAAAATTCACCTTGGCTAAAGTGCTATGGCTGGATACAGAAGTAGCTAATTGGAATACTCCATATCCTAAACTCTCATTAATTCAGATATTAGCAGAACCTACAGACTCTACAGGAAAGTTTGCTTATATTTTTGATGTGTTGAATAAACCTGATTTGATTGCACTCTTTATTCAGCAAATCATGGTTAATTCTCAAATTGAGAAGGTATTTCATAATGCAAGTTTTGATTTAAAGTACTTGGGTGAAAAATCAGCACAAAATATTACCTGTACCCTGAAGCTAGCAAGAAAGATTACCCTCAAAAAGTTACAAACATCGAATTTAAAGCTGAAAACTTTAGCAGCGGAACTTTGTCAATTTTCTCATGTCGATTCAGAAGAAGGTAGAAGTGACTGGGGGAAGCGTCCTCTGAGTGAGAAGCAGCTACATTATGCGGCTATGGATACAGTTTATTTGGCTGCTGTTCATCGCCGTTTATTAGAAATTGATAGCCCTAATTTTGTAACTAATATTTTTAATATTATGCCTGATGATTCAAAAAATATATCTTTAACAGCTACTAAAGTCAGAGTTGCGTTTGAATGTCCTCGGCTATTTTATTTACATCAAAAATTTGGCGGTAATACTTTATTTATACCACAAAATAATCAAATTGGTATTGGGAATAGTTTTCATAATTTGGCTGATAGTTTTATTAAGTTAGCTGTTAGTGAATCAAGATTTACAGAAATATTCAAAACTAGTACATCTCAATTAAACATAGAGGAAATTGCCTCTCTTCTGCAACAGCTTTTTTATGAAATTAAATTTTCTACTTATTTAGAAAAAGCTATTGAACAAGATGCAAGTGCAGCGCAACCACTGTACAAAGTTTGGCAAGGATTACAAGGATTAATCAGACGCTTTGCAGAATTACTTGTTATCAATCGGCGTTATTGTAGCGCAGAAGAAGTTATTCCCAACACTTTTGTTTCTCAAGAACGTAAGCTTGAGCATTATTTTCAACTACCCGATCGCACACAACAAAGGGTAGGAGGAGAATTTGATTGTTTGGTGTATAATTTTGAAGTTAAGCGTTTGTGTGTACTTGAATTTAAAACTTATCAACCAGTAGATCCATCAGCACAATTGGCTCAAGTTGCTCTTTATAGTTATATGCTTTGGCATCAAAAAAAGGTAGCGGTTGATTCGGCTGTTTATTGTGTTTTGCCAGAATTTAAAGAGTATCAATATTCTTGGGAACAGCTAGAAAATAACGTGCATCAGTTGATTCCCTATAAATTACACCAGATGCAACAATGGTTAAGTTGGGAACCACCTCATCCTAATTCGCCACCGCGAACAACTCAGCCTTATCTGTGTGAAATTTGTCCGCAAGAACAAAAATGTCAGACTTTTTTTGTTTCGCCTAGTTTATCATTTAAAGATAAGAATAATGGCGGAAAAGATGTCCAGCCCACAAGAACAAATTCTGTTAATGCTGATGCGATTGGTGAAGAGTTGGTTACTACTTTGCAATCATTTGGTATTAGTGTAGATTATCATGGTGCTGCTGTTGGGCCGGCTTTTATTCGGGTGAAACTTAAGCCTCATTTAGGTGTGAAAGTTAATGCACTTTTGAAATTGTCAGCAGATTTACAAGTGCAGATGGGGTTAGCAAATCCGCCGTTAATTGCGCCGCAAGCTGGTTATGTTAGTGTTGATTTACCTCGTCCAAATCGGCAAATTGCGAGTTTTGAAGAGTATGTTCAGCCGCAGTTTTTACCTCCAACAGTACCTATAAAAATTGCGATCGGGTTGAATATTGAAGGAGAATTGGTAGAGGCTGATTTATCTGATGCAAATACTTGTCATTTTTTAGTTGGTGGTACAACTGGTAGTGGAAAGAGTGAATTTTTGCGATCGCTCCTCCTCAGTCTCCTGAATCGTCATTCCCCAGAATATCTAAAAATCGCCCTAGTTGACCCCAAGCGAGTCACATTTCCAGAGTTTGAGAAAATGCCTTGGTTATATTCGCCAGTTGTTAAAGATGGTGCAAGCGCCATCGAACTAATGGATGAGTTAGTCGCAGAGATGGAATCGCGTTATCACCACTTTGAAAAAGCTGGTTGTGCTGATTTAAGTACTTACAATCAACGCTCTGCAAAGATTTTACCTCGTATTGTCTGCATTTTCGATGAATATGCCGACTTTATGGCAGAAAAAGAAATCCGCACATCACTAGAACAAAGTATTAAACGACTCGGAGCAATGGCACGCGCCGCAGGAATTCATCTCATTATTGCCACTCAACGTCCAGAAGCCAAAGTTGTTACACCAATAATTCGCTCAAACTTACCAGGAAGAGTGGCTTTGCGTACCGCCAGTGAAGCAGACTCAGCTATAGTCTTGGGAGGAAAACAAACAGCAGCAGCTTATTTACTGGGTAAAGGTGATTTACTCTACCAAATAGGCGCTCAAATGCACCGCTTACAAAGCTTATTTGTTAAAAATATTCAACTGCCATCAATATAGAAGATATGGCAGGGAACAAATAGGCAATAGGGGTGATTGTTGACTGTTGAGAGATATTGCTGTTTACGCTGCTTGATTGAATCAAAAATGGATAAAGTCGAGCTAAGTATGTGTAGGGTGTTTTGTGGCCAAGCACTCTAGAGACGATTGTCGGACTTTGAAGTTTTAACGTTTAGTGGCAAATACACAGTAAACACTGCTCCCTGATTAGGGGTATTACTAGCTATAATTGCACCTTGGTGAGCTTCAATAATTCGCTTAGAAATTGCTAACCCCAGACCATTACCACTACCTTTGCGTGCTGGATCTGTGGTATAAAATTGCTCAAAAATTCGAGGTAAATCGCTTTCTTTTATACCTTTTCCCTGGTCTTGAATTTGAATAATAGCTTGTTTACCTTGGCTATATCCAGAAATTAATATTTGAGAGTTTGGTGGTGAGTATTTAATTGCATTATTTAACAAATTAAGAATAGCCTGTAATAGCCTTTCTGCATCGCCCTGGATGGTTAAGTTTTCTACATTTACCTGTGTAGAAATCTTCAGAGTTCGCATTTGTGGTTCGACTGCATTAACAGCACGATTAATCAATCCATGCAGGGAGATGCTTTGCTTTTCTAGTTGAGTAACTCCTGCTTCCAAACGCCCTAAATCCAGTAAGTCATGAATTAATTGTGATAAACGCTTGGTTTCACTTTCGATAGTTTGGAAAAAGCGATCGCGCAATTCTGGTTCATCATACGCTCCTCCTTTGAGTGCGTCTACTGTCACCTGAACGTTACTGATAGGGGTACGCAATTCGTGGGAGACATTGGCTAAAAATACTCTCCGCTCTTGGTCTAGGGAAGCTAAACGCTCGCTCATCCGGTTTAATTCCCTTGATAATCGATCTAACTCATTGTTTTCATGGATAATTAGCTTATCGCCAAAATGACCGCTACCCAAACGAATGGCAAAGTTTTGCATCATCTCAATTGGTTTTGAGAGACTGCGAGCAAACCGACTGCTAATTAAGGCACACAGGAAAATCGTTACTCCTAGCGTTCCTAAAATACTCCAAATCACCTTCACAAACTGTCGCTTAATCTGCTCTAAAGTCATAGACATGCGGATTACGCCTAGCAATTGACCGTTACGCTCAATGGGTCTAGCTATGTAGAGGCGATCGTCCTTTGATAAAACACCTTTAGCAATCCCTTGTTTTACATGATTTTGTAAGGCTTCCTGCATACCAGGAACTTCAGACCAATCTTGAACCCGGCTGTCTAATTTGGGGTCGGAAGTGGCTAATAGAAGACCTTGTTGATTAAAAACACGTAGCGTTACAGTTTGTGGTGCGCCATAACGTTCCACTAGCTTTCTGACGTGGAGAATATTTTTTTCTTCTAGTCCATCTGCAACACTTTCACTTAACGCACTCGTCCAATTATCCAGATCTATTTGTCGCGATCGCATAAAGTAATCATAGAACGACCACAGGATATAACCTGCCATCAACGACGTTCCCAAAGCTGTGAGCATCAAGTATGTAGCTAACAACTTTGTATAAATAGTATTGAATTTAATCCGAGGTATCCAGCTTCTCATGAAAGCTACTCCTCAGAAGGGTTATGCAACACTGCTTTAATACGTGCTAATAGTTCGCGGGTGTTGAAGGGTTTAGTAACATAATCATCTGCACCTGCTTCTAAACCCCAAATTTTATCCATATCCTGATCCTTGGCTGTAAGCATGACAATAGGTACATTAGAAAATGCCCGAATTCGCCAGCAAACTTCCATACCATCGACTTCTGGTAACATTAAATCAAGCAAAATTACATCTGGAACTTGCTTGTGAAACTGTTTGATAGCACTATGCCCATCAGCTGCTGTAGTCACTGTGTAACCTTCTCTTTGCAGAGTATAGGTAAGACTATCACGCAGAGGAGCTTCATCATCTACAAGTAAAATGTGTGCCATTTTTGTATAAAACTAATCTCATTTTTTTTATAATTATAATTTATCTAAAAAACTATTTATCAAGTAAATCCTAAGAAATTTTAATTCAGAGCTAGTAACTATAGTAGGGCGAACGCATCTTATTTACTAATAAAAACTAAGAAAGATTTCAAAATGATATAGATAATTGTAAAAATTGAGTAACTACAATAAATAAATAAATAAATAAATTATTTGGGTTAAAGCGTTGACGGTTCACAGTCAACAGTCAACAGTCAACAATAGCAATGAATATTTTTTTACTTGGAAGTCCCTTATCTAACCATTTCTTATGGAAACTGCCATATCTTACCAAAAGGCGCATTCCCAAATTTTCTTTTAAAACTGGGATGAGCTTAACTCCCAGTTTGACTTGTACCTGGAATAGACCTATAATTGCGATCGCAATAGAAGGGGAGTAGCTGCTGGCGCAAAAATTAACAGCCAGTACATCTGAATCAACATACTGGCGATGAGCCTGGTTCAGGTGGCAAATAATTAAAACATTTGAAAGCGAGACCTTCACTAAGTTCACACCGCAGAGTGTAAGCTTGGTGAAGTTTTTCGCTTTCATCAAGCTTCACATCGGTCAACGATTCTTTAGGAGCTTGAGAGAGTGTTAACAGCTTTTACCGCAGGTTTGTTATTAATTACAGTTTCAGAACTAGGCGATAAAACATTTTTTATTGCTGTGATTTTGGCAATGCATCACTCGCGGCGGCTGGTATTTACAGGTGTGGTAGCTGCTTTAGCCGCAATGACAATACTTTCAGTGGTATTTGGACAGGCGGCATCTTTATTGCCGAAAATTTATATCCATTATGCTGAAATAACTTTGTTTATTGCCTTTGGGATCAAACTGTTGTACGACGCTAGTAAGATGCCTACCTCTGCTTGTGACACTGAAGTTGTAGAAGAGGCCGAAGCTGCGGTAAAACAAGCAGATTCACAGTTACCAAAGCGAAAAACTCCCCTAGCAATTTTAATAGAGGCCTTTGTATTAACCTTCATGGCAGAGTGGGGCGATCGCACTCAAATTGCCACCATAGCTTTAGCAGCCGGGAATAATCCAATTGGAGTGACCATAGGTGCAATTTTGGGACATGCGATTTGTGCAGCGATCGCCGTTCTCGGTGGCAAAATGATTGCCGGTCGCATTTCAGAACGTCAACTCACCTTAATTGGCGGATGCCTGTTTTTCATCTTTGGTATCGTTGCTGCCGTTGAAGGAGTGTAAGGGGAGTAAGGAGGTAGAGGAAAAGGTGAGCCAGCGCGGTCTTGGGGGTTTCCCCCATGAGCGACTGGCGTTAGCGTCAGCGTTAGCGACGAAGGAGCGTCACCCCGAAGGGGTTAAAAAGTAAAGGGAAAAGAGATCGATTTAACCTTTCCCCCTTCCCCTTTCCCCATTCCCCCAATCCTAATGCCCCATACCCATCACTTCGGTTTACTTTCCGCTGGAGGTGCGCTAGATGAAGTGGGATTGGGTATCAGAGGAGCTGTTGCAGCTTTGTTAATTTCGTCTTTGTATTGAGCGGGTGCTAAAGCTGCGGCGCGATCGAATAAAGGTTTTGCCTCTTGGTTTTTGCCCTGTTGCTTGAGAAGCATTGCTTTTGCCACAACTGGGCGAAAATCTTTCGGATCTTTTTTAATTGCCTGGTCATATGCAGAAGCGGCTTGCGTGTAGCGTTTCTGGGAAGCGTGAACAGAACCTAACAGCACTTGCACGGCCACAGTGTCGATGCTTCCTGGTTGATTTGTATTTGCTTGGGCGGCATCGGTGAGAGTATCTTGCAACAAGCCAATGGCTGCTTCGGGGCGTTGCTGGCTGAGTAACAGAGCCACCATTCCTTGTAAAGCCTTCAAATCACCGGGTTTGGTGTCTAAAACCGAGCGATAAGCTTGGGCGGCTCCTTCGCGATCGCCTATTTGCTGTTTGGCTTGAGCCAGCAGTACTGAATATTCTGATTGTTCGGGATTGAGTTTAGCAAGCTTTTCTAGAGGTTCAATCACAACTTGGATATCAGATGGTTTGACCTCACTTTTTTCCTTTTGGCTGAGTAGTTTTAGCCGCGCCTCTAATAAGCCTTTGAGCGCAGTCTGATTTTCTGGTTCCCTTTGCAAAACCAGCTCGTATCCCCTTACTTGGTCTTCCAGTTTTGATTTTTGCTGGGAGTCAGTTAAATTGCCTCCAGTGCTAGCGGTATTCTGGCTAGAGAATGGCGTATTATTAAATGCTCCCAATAAAGGAATCACCGAAACACCAACAAAAGCGAGAATTGCCAGCACCAGAATAACTTGAACTATCCAGCGATTGCGCGGTTGAGACACAGTTTTGTCTTTCTCCTGAATTCTAATGACATTATCATTTACACAAATCCTAAAGTTAAAAATTTCCAAAACTTTACGGAATACCGCTCATAGTCTGTGAATTTTATAACAATTAACTATCCACACTGCTAAAGTAAGTGATGACTTTAGGAGGAGCCGTCAGAATTGTAGCTGTGATATGCTTCCGAAACTAGTGTCTGGAACGCTAGATTAGACTTTTAGTGTTTACACACTAAATTTAACGCCTTTAGGATTGTGTAGAGTACTCTAGTGTGACTTTGTAAAAAGTAAATATACTTTCTTTACTCCACACAAACGCTCTTTTCAGCTGCCTTTTTTTAATCCCACAATGGGATGTGTCTGTGCCGCAAGGAGTTTTTATGAATTCCG
Organism: Nostoc linckia z4; assembly: GCF_002608075.1. Taxonomy (GTDB): domain Bacteria; phylum Cyanobacteriota; class Cyanobacteriia; order Cyanobacteriales; family Nostocaceae; genus Nostoc; species Nostoc linckia. The sequence goes on along the minus strand of NZ_LAHA01000066.1, from coordinate 8,948 downwards.
ACCTGATGCCATTGCCCGAATCTTCCAATTCTTCTGCCTCTAACCAGGGAAAAAATACCATAGAGGTAGCCGCTAATGTTATTGATACAACAGCAAACCAGTCCTCTAAAGTTGAAAATTCGCCTGTTAACCCCACTGAAACTGACTCAAATGGGAACTTAGTGAATCGACAGCAACCGATTCCGCCTCCCAGCGAGCCGATGCAATATCGAGCCATTGGCTTAGTCCGGGGTCGTTATCTTGCTAGCAGCGAACAATTTACCCAAGGTACGCTGCTGACTACAGATGGTGTAGAACTCAATGCCGTCCTGCTAGGGCGGATTATGAGCCTAGTCAAGAATCACTTAGACTTAGACAAAGAACATTTGTGGGTGGTATATCCACGTACAAGACAAGAAAATGATACTTTGCACATCCAAATTGTTGGAGTTTGGGAGCCAGAAAATCTGGCCAAAAACTTGATAATTGAGGATGAGCCAGACTCCGAGTCACAAGAAGTAGAAACACCAGATGATGGCTTATCCGAAAACTCTGAACTCAACACAATACCCCTAATACCCTCATCAGAAATTACAGATGGTGGTTTTTCTGTGCGCGGTGAGGTAGTATACCAGTCTTTTGACGCTAAGAGCTTGGTAGTCAAAATTAAACAAGCGCCACGCAAACCAACAGACAAACCCAAATATTTTAAGTTGAAATTAAGGGGTGTGCTAACCACCAAAGCAGTGGGGAAATTCTGGGATTTCCAAGCCAAGCGAGAAGCTGATGTTTTAGTGGTAGAAAAAGGCGAGGCGATCGCTGATTTACCGAAAAAACGCAAACCAGGATTTAAAGGAGGCCCCCGTGGTGGTAGGAAACCATTCCCTCCCAGACGTGGTAGTGAAACTCCCCGTCCCATCAAGAAAGGAAGTGCAGGTGGCGATACTCCTGTAATTTCCAAGCCCATACCTAAAACAGCCACTCCTAAGCCCATCAAGCGGCCGAAACCACCGCAGGAGTAGGGGATTGGGCTGGGAAGGGGCTGGGGAGCTGGGGAGCTGGGGAGATGGGGAGCTGGGGAGATGAGGGGATAGGGAAGTGTGGGGAGTGTGGGGAGTGTGGGGGGAAAGATTTCTTCCTCATCCTCCCACACCTCCCACCCCTCCCACACTTCCTGCTTGCCCAATGCCCAATGCCCAATGCCCAATGCCCAATGCCCAATGCCCAAGTTTAAAAATCCGTCCAACGATCTTGGGGGAGGAAAGAACGCTCCATTGGAATTGGAGAAACCGGTTCTGTAAGGGTAAATTTACCTGCTTCAATCCACTGTTTTAGCTCTAGGGCAACTTGCCTGGAAAAAAATAAACTTGCTAAGGGGGCAGAGCGTACCGCTTTGCCCTCTATGCTAATCCGCCCGGATTTGAGTTGGGCGTAACTCACTAAACCAAAGGTGGGACGGACGCGGCGGGGAATGGAAAAGTCTACTATTGGGGCTACTAAGTCTCGATCTTGCACCGCACAGTGTTCTACTACTTGTTCGTTCAATACGGGAAGCGGTACGCCAACGCCTAACATCAATGAAGGCCCGTAACTTTTGAAGTAACAACCCCGCACCCAATGAGCATTCATTTGCTTGGCATCGCCAATTAAAGCTAAAGTGGCGGCAGGGCCAATGGGTGTGCGATTCGCTAAACGTTTTTGTAAGGGAAAATGCTGAGTCCCTTCCCAAGCGACATAGCCAACACCACCACCTAAAAAAATTCTTGTACCAATACCGATAAGTTGTAAATCCGGGTCGTTGAGTAACGGGGAAATTGCACCGGGATTAGAGTAAACAGCATTCCCCAAACGCGGTTGTAAAGGCCCCAAATAAGTGAAAAGTGGGCGATCGCCACCATTCACACCAACGATAAAATTTTGATAAAGATTACGCGGATTAAATAAATAAAATTGATTAATTGTTTCGCTGGTAATTGTAGTTTCAAATGTTGCTCTGGGGTAACAATCTGTTACTTGTCCTTGCGCTCTCACGTGTATCGGCTTACCAGCGATTAAGTCTTCGATGACATGACCACCACCACGTTCTCGGACTTCTTCACCATCCATCACTTCTACAGCACAGCTGGCACCCAAATATAAATCTACTGCCCCAAAACCAGAGTAAGCTGGAACGCCATCTAACCAACAACGGCGAATTTTGATTGGGGGGTCAGTGTGTCCCAGGTTGATAATTGCACCACTTGATTCCATTGGCTCAAAAGTGCCAGTGGTAATGACATCAACTTCTTTCGCAGTTTTAGTAACACCGATTTCTAGAACTCGTGCTTTTAATTCTTCGGTTGTCAACACTACCGCACGTTGGCGGCTGATTTTGTCGTTAATTTCAGCAATTGTTCGCATTTTATTGGTGCTAGCGCCTTTTATTGTCTTCTTTTATAAATGACAGATGACATGATTTCTTCTTGAAATAGTTATAAAATTCAAGTTTTTTCCGGCGCAAGTCGGCTAAAATCCATAAAGTCATTGGCAGCGATCGCACGCATAACCTCCACAACACCGTAATTAGTAGGGATGAAGGGTTGTTCGCCTTTAGAATTATCAGCATTCGCAACCTAAGTATCCTTCCTGAGGCATATTCCCAATAGCCGTAAAATTAATACAACAAGACTCTTGCTTTATCAATCAAATGTATGTATGGTTAGGATTGAGTACAGCACAAGTTTACTAAATTTTACACCTTGATCAACTGAGTAAGAGGCAATGACCACTTCTGAATTAACTAATTTTGAGAATAAAAACCAAAGTCAAATTTCTGATACATTTCAAAATTTATCCTCTTCAACAGAAGAAAAAAAATTGTTTACCTTCAAGGTAATTGAGTATTTATTACTGGCAATTTTCGTTTCTTCTATTCTGTTTATTAATTTTTATTCAACTGATAAAACAGTTGTTATTTATGGAACAATCTCTCTAACTGTTTTGTTTTTTTTGTTATTAATCAATCGACAAGTATTTCAGGATTCTAAAAAGTCGGTGGAAAAGTCCGAACTAGCTAGAAAAGCTGAACTATATACTTACCTATTGGCTAATAATACTTCCTGGAGCCAAAACACTCTGAGTTTAGCTAGAAAAAAAGCTTTACAATACTCTCAAGACTTAATTGATGATTATAAAAGAGTTAAGACAGTATCGAGGAACCTTTACTACATTTTGCAAATAGCAACAGTGATTTTGTCAGGGGTGACACCAATTTTAGTTCTGGTAGATAAATTAGAATCAGGACAACCTTGGCTGAAGTGGCTCCCCGTTCTTTGTCCGGCTCTTGCTTCCATACTCGCCAGTATTGTTACCTCTTTTCCTTTTCAAAAGAATTCCATTGCTGCTAACACAGCCGTTGAATTGTTAGAGGCTGAACAAGAAAAATTTATATTGGGAGTAACTCAGCCCTATCGTTGCTATGATGTAGCTGACGAAATTCAACAGCAACAAAAAGCAAGTCAGGCATTAGAATACTTTATTGTTCAAGTGAATAACATTCACCTCAACCAAGTGCAACAAGCGTCTGAAACTCAAGCAGACAAAACAGAATCGACTTCATCGAACGAATCGAGTAAAGAGTCAGCTAATGAAACAATAAAGTGATGAATTACTCTTATGTAATAAATCAGTTAGCTATTCTCCCTTGTGATTCTTACCAACAGAATTTATCGATTTCGCTCTAAAACTTGAAATTCCCGATTGTTTAAAAGTCGGGAATTTTTTTATTTAGAAATACAGCGTTTTTCTGGTATGAAAAGGCACTGGTGACTGATGAGTTATTATTAAACCTGTTGCAATCAATTGCTTTTTGCTCTCTTGTGGGAAAAGGGAATCATGTTAAAGGGGAAAGGTAAAATCCCAAACCTTTACCCTTCTGCTTTTCCCGACTTTTGCAATAAGTCTATTCTCCCTTACCCCCTACCTTATATTTTAAAGTGAAATGGTATTACCCATACCTCACAAAGTTACAATCTGCTGTAACTATTCATCTTGAGGTAAAGCTTTATCGACAGCTTCTTCTCCATCGTTATCTGGGGTTTCTGTTGACCAAGGATCGTCTACTTGAGGAAATTTAGAACTGATGACAAACTCAGTTTCTTGTGGATGATGTCCCCATTCATCTAAAACATCTTTAATCAAAACTTCTTGTACCCAAATTTTAGCGACAACGGTTAAGGGTAATGCTAAGAATAATCCTAAAAATCCAAAAAAAGTGACGAAAAATAATTGAGAAATTAAGGTGACAGCTGGTAACAATGAAACTTGATGCGCCATAACAATGGGGGTAATGAAATTACTCTCCACCTGTTGAATAATAAAGTAGAGAATCAAAACAGCGATCGCTTTCCAAGGTTCGTCTAACAAAGCGATGGCCATTGCTGGTACTACACTCAGTGTCGGGCCGAGGTTGGGAATTAGATTTAAAAATCCAGCCAAAACCCCTAAAGCTAGTGCTGCTTTGATACCCAAAACAGATAAGCCAACTACACTCATTAATCCCACTACACCCATAGCAATCAGAGCGCCTGTTACCCACCCCCCCAAAGAAATTTCGCATTTATTTAAAATTCCCTCCACTCGTCGCCGATAAAATGAAGGAAAAAGCCGCACAAAAACTTTGCGGTAAGCTACAGGGTCGGCTAACAGCATTCCTGTTAAAACTAGCACTAGTAAAACTTTGACAAGCACTTCCAAGGAACCAGAGACAAAAGCAAAGGAATTTCCCACTAGCCGATTTACAAAAGGCTGTGCTTGTTGGATGAGACTGTTGATATCTGGAACGTAGGGAACCAACTCACTAGGGATGCGGGTTCTAAGTGCATCTAGCCAAGTATTAAAGCGCTGAAATCCTTGGGGAACCCGATAAGTTAATTCTTGAAACTGCTGTGCAAAAGGTGGCACAATTAGCCAGAAAAAACCCACAATTACTGCAAAAAAGATAGCGACTGACAACACCACAGCGAGTCCGCGCTTCATACCTGAACGTTGGAAGCGTTTTGCTAGCCGATTTAAAGTGGTGGCTAAGACAACTGCGGCAAACATCAGTAATAATACTTCTCGAATTTGCCACAAAATGTATAAAGAAAGAACGATCGCAATTAAACCGATCCATTGACCGAGGTTCACAGGCTGACTCCCAACACTTGGCGAGATGCAATTTTCTTGTAATTCAGCTAGGTTAGCTGATTTCCATCACTCGTGCCTAGATATAGGCTTCAGATAGTAAGGGACTGGTGATTGGGGAGATTGGGGAGATGGGGGAGATGGGGGAGATGGGGGAGAATAATAACTCATCAGTCATCACTCCCCAGTCATCAGTCTCAGTCATCAGTCCTCTGCCATCACCGAATATTTTTCACAACCAAAGAAGTTAACTTTGTTTGTATGCTTGGAATCGCCACAGGAGAGCGATCGCCACGACGGCGATGGGTAATAAAACTATAATTAAGGCATTAGTTGTTGTTGCCGAAATTGATAAATATGGAGCAACGTACTTAATTAACGCCGATATCAAAGCCGAAATTAGAAATAATTTGACAAGGAATCCTGATTGATTTTGCATAACAGTACGGTAATACACATTTTTCTGTTGGGTGTACGCGAATTTAAACTCTACTATCTAGTTTCTAAAATAGAAATCAATAGAAAAGCTGTAGTGCATCTAACGCAGCATAAATTTTTGTGTTGAATGTTGACTGTTGACAGTTAACTGTTAACAAACTTCATGAGTAACTGTACAATTTTCCAGCGTCATAGCTGACTAAAGAGATAAAAATCTTTATTACCTAAATTTTTCACTCATAACAGCCAATATTCCCAATTTGTTGGATTCATCTATATACCTTATTGAAATGTGTTTTTGTTTGATATGACACAGTTATAAATTTTCTCATCTTATGATTTACCTACCAGTTTCATTACTGCTATTTCTTTTATTGTTACTATTACTACCATTCATTTGGTTTGTTGTAACAGTAGATGTGGTGGAAATCGCAGTGGCTAAGCTGGGATTTTCTCCCAACATCGCTTTTTTATTGCTGGTACTAGTAATTTTCACAAGCACTATCAATATACCCCTATACCGTGTAGTCGCTCCAGTTCATCTAGCAGATGATTTTGCAACACTATGGTTAAAAGAATTTTGGGGTATTCCTTTAAGGAAAGTTGAGCGTTCCACGGTGATAGCGCTAAATGTCGGTGGAGGCTTAATTCCTGTGTTGTTGGCATTGTACCAATTTGCTCGCGCAAATGCTGTTGCAATTTTGCTAGTCACTGCCATAGTTACCGTTGTTAGCTATTATGCAGCGCGGGTAGTGCCAGGAATAGGTATTCAAATGAATCCGTTATTGGCTCCTTTGACTGCTGCTTTGTCTGCAATGTTAATCGCTGTACCTCATGCTGCTCCCGTAGCCTTTGCTGGTGGAGTATTGGGAACCTTAATTGGTGCTGATTTGTTACATCTCAAAGACATTCAATCTATGAGTGCAGGAGTACTCAGCATTGGTGGTGCTGGGGTATTTGATGGCATTGCTTTATGTGGATTATTTGCTTTGTTACTAAGTTAGTGAGGAGTTAGAAGTTAAGAGTTAGGAGTTAGAAATTCAAAGTGAAAACTCATAACTCATTATTTGCTTTGTTACTAAGTTAGTGAGGAGTTATAAGTTAAGAGTTAGGAGTTAGAAATTCAAAGTGAAAACTCATAACTCAACACTCATAACTCAACACTTGTAACTTAATTGAGGGTACATCAAAATGCCTGTTGAAACTAATAATAAAAAGCAGATGAAATCGCCCAAATCTGGGCAGTTCAGTGGCAGTTTCTTAATTCTACTAACCCTATTGTTAGTGTTGAATTTTATTCTTCCCAGTTTTTTGATATCAAAATCGCCGCAGATTCCCTACAGCACATTTTTGGCTGAAGTAGAAGCGGGGAAGGTGGATCGAGCGATTGTGAGTAGCGATCGCATTGAATATACCATTAAAACTCAAACTCCCGATGGCAAATTCAAAGAACAAGGGTTCGTCACTACACCAGTAGGTATGGATTTAGATTTGCCAAAACTTCTCCGCGAACATCATGTGCAATTTGCAGCACCACCGCCAAACCAAAATGCGTGGATTGCTACTTTACTCAGTTGGATTGCACCACCGTTAATTTTCTTTGGGATTTGGGGCTTTTTAATGAGTCGCCAAGGAGGGCCAGCTGCACTAACGGTGGGTAAAAGTAAAGCTAGGATTTATTCGGAAGGTAGCACTGGCGTAAAATTTACTGATGTGGCTGGTGTAGATGAAGCCAAGACAGAATTAGAAGAAATTGTTGATTTTCTGAAAAACGCTGGTAAATACACCGCACTAGGGGCCAAAATTCCCAAAGGTGTGCTGTTGGTGGGGCCTCCGGGTACTGGTAAAACATTACTAGCAAAAGCGATCGCTGGTGAAGCTGCTGTTCCTTTCTTTAGTATTTCTGGTTCCGAATTTATTGAACTGTTTGTTGGTGTTGGTGCAGCACGCGTCCGCGATTTGTTTGAACAAGCCAAAGAACAAGCTCCCTGTATTGTGTTTATCGACGAGTTAGACGCACTCGGTAAATCTCGCGGTGGTGCTGGGCCAATTATGGGGGGTAATGACGAACGGGAACAAACCCTCAATCAGTTACTCAGCGAAATGGATGGCTTTGACGCCAACACAGGGGTAATTATCATCGCCGCCACCAACCGTCCAGAAATTCTCGATCCGGCTTTACGCCGTCCTGGTCGATTTGACCGTCAAGTTGTAGTCGATCGCCCTGATAAAATTGGTCGAGAAGCAATTCTCAAAGTCCACGCCAGAAACGTCAAATTAGCTGATGATGTCGATTTAAATACCATCGCCATTAGGACTCCTGGCTTTGCTGGCGCAGATTTAGCCAACCTTGTAAATGAAGCCGCACTGTTAGCCGCAAGGCGAAATAGTCAAGCCGTAACAATGGCAGATTTTAACGAAGGTATCGAACGTTTGGTGGCTGGCTTAGAAAAACGCTCCCGCGTCTTGAATGAAACCGAGAAAAAGACCGTAGCTTATCACGAAGTTGGTCATGCTATCATCGGTACTTTGATGCCTGGTGCTGGTAAAGTCGAAAAAATCTCCGTGGTTCCCCGTGGTGTCGGTGCTTTGGGTTATACAATTCAGATGCCAGAAGAAGACCGTTTCTTAATGCTGGAAGACGAAATCCGCGGTCGTATCGCCACTCTTCTAGGTGGACGTTCTGCCGAAGAAATCGTTTTCGGCAAAGTCTCCACTGGCGCTGCTGACGACATCCAAAAAGCCACTGAGTTAGCCGAACGCGCCATTACTCTTTACGGAATGAGCGATAAACTGGGGCCAGTGGCCTTTGAGAAAATTCAACAGCAATTTCTCGAAAGTTATACCAACCCACGCCGTGCTATTAGTCCCAAGGTGGCTGAAGAAATTGACCGAGAAGTCAAGCAAACCTTGGATAATGCCCACCACATCGCTTTGACTATTTTGCAATATAACCGCGAGTTATTAGAGCGAACCGCACAACAACTCTTGCAAAAAGAAATTTTGGAAGGCTTGGAATTGCGCGAATATATTAGTCAAGCGAAAGTACCCACAGAAGTAGAACAATGGTTGCGTACAGGCAAAGTATCCCAGGACAAACCATTATTGCAAACACTGTTGGTTTAGGGAACTCCAAAAAATGAACAGCAGTATGTGGTTGTTGAGTGATGAGTGATGAGTGATGAGTGATGAGTGGTGAGTTATTATTCTCCTGTGCCCCCGTACAGGCAAAGTATCCCAGGACAAACCATTATTGCAAACACTGTTGGTTTAGGGAACTCCAAAAAATGAACAGCAGTATGTGGTTGTTGAGTGATGAGTGATGAGTGATGAGTGATGAGTGGTGAGTTATTATTCTCCTGTGCCCC
>NZ_LAHA01000065.1 GCF_002608075.1 Nostoc linckia z4 | reverse complement strand
AAGCATTTGGGTAAGGCTGGAAGCCCTGCTCATATTGATGCTGTCCTCTCTGTGGCTAGAAGAACTCAAATCGATCACTTAACTTCCTGCATCGACTCTCTTCGTCAAAATTGGGTGGACTTGTACGATAGCCTCAAAGAGAAAAAGTAAGTCCAATCATCTTGTTCGCGTAAAACATTTGCGAACAAAATTTTCTTTGTTTTACCTCTATTTCTCCTTAACCGAGCAGTATTGAGACCAGTTCCTCCCACAGCCCGACTCCCTAAGTGGACGAAGTGCCAATCGTTAGCAAATCCATTCTTTGCTGAGTATTGACACATTGGTGACATCGCCACGCGACTTGGCAAGGTGATATCTCGAATTATTAGTGGAGTAAACAAATCCACTTCGGGTATTTCCGAGTCGTGCAGACTCCTTGATTGACAGCCTTGATAACCTGGGGTTTTTAATTCGGTCTGGGCTGGAGATGATGACAAAGTTGTTATGTTCTGTGTAGTCATGATTTGACTTTTCGGTGCTTTATGAACTCACACTTAACGTTTGACTTTCAACTTTTTTTGGCAGACTGATAGGTGGAAACTGGTATTTATGAATCTTGACGATCGTGTTCTCAAAGGAGTCTCTGCTGATTTGCGATCGCCTACGGCGGGGCATAGCCCATCGCATCTTTGTGAGCATATTCTCCCAAAATTCCTGCTTGTCGTGAATCAAGCTCACTGAACGCAGCAAAGCGACCATATAAGATTAAAACATCACCGGGACGGACATAGGTAGAACCTTGCGGTGCGCCGATGTATGACCCAGCCTACATTAGAGTGGCATGTTGGCTCCCACCCAGTTCCATAACATAGACATTGTTTGCTGAACTTGAACACTAACGCTAGTTGGTAAATCTAAGGAAAATCTGAGGAGATGCTGGGAGGCAGAAGGTAGGAGGTAGTCCAGGGGAAACGCATCTTATTTCCTAATAAAAACTAAAGAAGATTCAAAAATGACATAGATAATTGTCAGTAGACCGAAAAGTTTGGCGATCGCTAAAAAATAGTAGTTTATGATACCGTTTTTTCAGGAATGTACAACAGCCGATTTCGAGAAAACAAATATAAGTCGAACTTAGAATAAAAGTGGTAAAACGACCAAAATCAGCCAGACGGTAAATAAATTTCGCAGGCTAGTCCATAGTTACGGTCTATGGCTTGGCGTAAAAATTCAAGCATCTGTTTGAGGGTAAATAGATGAGAAAAAACTTGTCTGGTACTTCTTTTTAAACGGCTGACATAAAGCCAAATTTGATTATGCAGATGCAAAGAGCCGTTAAAAATCAGGTTGTATAAATTATAGCTATTGAAGCAGCTTAATAGTTACTTGAGACAAATGGTTATTTATTAAACAATTCAATAATATGACTTCAAAACAAATTTGATGTTATCCATGACTACAACCGTTACTCAAATGAAATGTGCTTGTCCATCTTGCCTATGCGTTGTTTCTCTGACTGATGCTGTCATCAAAGATGGTAAAGCTTACTGTGGAGAAGAATGTGCCAATAATCATCCCAATGGGCAAGGCTGTGGTCACACAGGCTGTGATTGTCAATCCAATTCGCAATTACCAATTCACAATTCGCAGTTACAATCAGTGGTAGCTTGAACTCACGACCTAGAAGCACCACTGAATCAAAAATTCAGTGGATAATTTTAATGCACTCACACTCTTTCTGTGGTTCAAAAAGCGTGACAAGACATAGTGAACCGGACGCTCACCTAATGATTAAGTACACAATCATGAAGCAGAGCATCTTTTACTACTGATAGGTCAGTAGAAATGAATTTGATAAAATAGGGGATATGTGAAGAAGCAAGCTTTCCGAAAACAGGCGCTCGCCAAGCCTTGTCCCAGCAAAAAACTTGTTGTGAAGTAACTTTAGGTGGTAAGAGTGAAAAATGGTACACATACCCCAACGAATAATTTCAGAACGAATCGATGATGTTGTTCTGCTGCTAGAGGTGATGAAAAAAATGGGACTGCCGGAAATTTAGTTCGGCGAAGGCTTCTATAATTGCGATTTGAGACATGGGAGAGATGCATTAATGAGTAAACTTGAAAACCAATACCAACTCTTCGAGTACAGTATAGGAAGATATCACGTCTCATTAGGATTATGCCAACCGCCGTCGGGGGGAATCATACGATCCGCCAAAGGAGGCCCCCAGCTATGGGGTGCGTATTCGTAAACAGGGGTTGCTCGATCTAGGATAGGAGCGACAATTTGCCACTGTGCTTCCACCTCATCTTGGCGAGCAAATAACATGGAGTCGCCTTTCATGGCATCTTCAAAAAGCCGCTCGTAGGGATTCATCTCATTGCCATGCTCGACTTGAGCGACTAGTCCGACTTCGCTACCCACCATTCCGTCGCCTGGGGTTTTAGAGCGAATGCCGATCGCAGTCAGCACATTTGGACTAAGACGAAAGTAGAAATAATTTGCTAATCCAAAGGCACGCTCGCCAAAAACATCCTGCGGCGGACGCTTGAGCCTGACCACAACTTCAGTAGTTGTACTCGGTAAACATTTGCCTGCACGAATGTAAATCGGAACGCTAGCCCAGCGCCAAGTATCAATGTTGAGCTTAACCGCCGCGAAGGTTTCGACCTTGGAATCAGGAGCTACACCAGATTCTGAGGCATAGCCCTTGTACTGCCCGCGCACTACATTTGAGGGTTCGATTGGATCTATGGACTTGAGCAATCGCGCTCTTTCATCTCGGATGGCTTCATGCTGCTCGTTGATGGGCGGATCCATCATTAAACACGCCGTCACCTGAAGTAGATGATTTTGCACCACATCCCGAATAGCGCCTGTCTCTTCATAAAACTGTCCCCGTCCATCGATGCCAAATTTTTCAGCCATCGTGATTTGGATGCTGGCAATACTGACGCGATGCCAAATCGGTTCAAGTAATGAATTGGCGAAGCGAGTGTAGAGAAGGTTTTGGACTGGTTCTTTTCCCAAGTAATGGTCAATCCGAAAAATATGACTTTCGGGAAAGATAGAGTGCAGAATGCAGTTCAGTATTCTAGCCGATTCTAGATCGCGTCCAAAGGGTTTTTCTACCATAACGCGACCATTCTTTACACAACTTGATTGACCTAACCCTTCGACAACCGTCGCAAACAAACTGGGAGGAATGGCTAAGTAATACAGAGGAGCTTCAGCTATTTGGAGTACCTGGCATAATTTATCATAGGTGGCGCGATCGCTATAATCACCAAAAATATAGTAAAGTAATGAACACAGTTTCTGGAAAGCTGCCTCATCAACGCTAGCATGTTCCTCCAGGCTCTTACGCACATAAGATTGTAATTGTTCGATGCTCCAATCTCGCCTACCCACTCCAATAATTGGAATGTCAAAATGACCGCGCTGAATCATCGCTTGTAAGGCAGGAAAGATTTTTTTATAGGCTAAATCACTTGTGATCCCAAAAAATACCAGGGCATCGGAGAGTAAAGCTGCCATGATTAACCTCCATATCGACGCAGACAGGGGAAGCAGGGGAGCAGGGGGGTAGAGGGGCACAGAGGAAGAAAGCTGATTAAAATCCCCGTGTCCCCGTGTCATTTTTCCAGATGCCCACCGAACTCGTAGCGCAACGCAGAGATGAGTTTATTGGCAAAGTCTGATTGACCGCGAGAGCTAAATCGTGTGTAGAGGGCTGTACTAAGGACGGGAATAGGAACTCCTTCTTCAATGGCTGCCATTAGTGTCCATCGACCTTCTCCAGAGTCAGATACGCGCCCCTCGAAGTTGGCTAAATCGGGGTCTTTGAGAAGGGCGATCGCGATTAAATCAAGTAACCAAGAACTAATCACGCTCCCCCTGCGCCACACCTCTGCTATATCTGCGAGATTAAAGTCGTATTGGTAGAATTCCGGATTTCGCAAGGGAGCCGTTTCTGCATCGACTTGATGCAACTGTTTGCCAATATTGGCATGGTGAAGAATGTTCAACCCTTCGGCATAAGCTGCCATGATGCCGTATTCAATGCCGTTGTGAACCATTTTGACAAAGTGCCCTGCACCGTGAGAGCCACAATGCAAATAGCCCTGTTCAGCTGTTCCCCCCATTAACTCACGACCAGGGGTGCGCGGTGCAGCTGATACACCAGGAGCCAGCGCTGCAAAGATGGGGTCAAGATATTTCACCACCGCCAATGCACCACCAATCATCAGACAGTAGCCGCGTTCTGCCCCCCAAATGCCACCGCTAGTTCCACAATCAATGTATTCAATTCCTTTGACTTTTAATTGATCTGCACGACGAATGTCATCAATATAGTAAGAATTGCCACCATCAATGATAATGTCGTCAGCGTCTAGAAACGGCATGAGAGTGTGTAGGGTAGCATCTACTGTCGCGGCGGGTAGCATCAGCCAGACGGTGCGGGGTGGCGTGAGTGCTTCGATGAGTTCAACGAATGATGTTACACCACGGGCGATCGCTCCTTCCTGAACCAGCACCTCTGCTTTTTGTGGCTGACGAGTGTAGCCAATGACGGTATGTCCAGCCTGGGTTAGACGGTGTGCCATGTTAGCTCCCATTCGTCCTAGTCCTATCATTCCTAGTTCCATAACATGCCCTGTATTCAAGTGAGAAAAATTGGGAGTATCCATCCCGCAATAGCACCAGTAGCGCAGACGGCTGTTAGAATTGAAAAAACTTCAGTTCGGCTAAACTCTATTAGCAACAAATGTTCGACGGACTGGTCTAATGCCATATCCAGGGTAAAAATGCCAATCCAGGATAGAGCGATCGCTATTGCCCAGCCCAATAATCCGCTTGATATCGATGCTCCAGTTAGAATCCATGCAGAACCGAATGTGAGAGATAACAATCCCGCCCAGACGGGAAAGCCAGTGAGTATGCAGCCACGGACTGCGGCAATTGCCAAAATTAACATCGGTATTGCAATCGTCGAGAAATGGCGATCGAGCCAGAGAGTCCATCCCAATCCTCCATATCCCAGCATTAGCACCGTCAGCCAAACTAGACTATAGAGAAAATGTTTCCAATAAAATTCTTTTGATTCTGGTCGGTTATGGTCTTGTTCAAATGTAGTTACAATTTTGTTAACCATAGGTCTTATACCTTTCTACAAAGACGAATCAGTTAACCAAGCCTGAATCTAGGATTTGTCCAATTTTTTCCATTTCCTTATCTTCTTAACGAATCTGCCCTAACGTTAGTTGACAAATCTAAGGAAAATCTGAGCAGATACTGATACTAAATTGCGTTTAGAAACACTTATCTCTGCTTTCACAAAAGCATTGCTCTTTAAACATCCTCATTTTTTGCTTAGATTATCTCGCTACAATTCCCAGGTAACAGCAAAGGAAATATTTTAGGACGTGCGATCGCTGAATCAAGCTTCCACCATTTCGCCGACTACAATTGGGATGTTGATATGGGCGCACCTAACTTTGTAACCGAACCCCCTGGAAATGGGATGAAGCAAAACCCACAAGCCCTTGAACATATTAAAGCCTATGTGCGAAACTTAGCCCTCTGGCTGGCTCCTACCTCAAGTTAAAGGAAAGTCTCCCATCCTTAAAGACTATGTGTAAACAGCCTTTATCAAACCTTTTTCGATATGTCTTAATTACGAATTACTGTCTTCGTAGCGGTAGCGAGTCCGCGAGCGTCATTACGAATTATAAATTAGTATCACTTCCTGCCTGAGGTCATTCTGCAATCCATCCGATGGTATTGTCTCTATGCCTTCAGTTATCGAGAACTGGAAGAGATGATGCAAGAGACAATAATAGGCTTGGCTCTGGTTACGATTGGTATAGTCATCTCTTGCCGGGGCTTGAAAACTATCTCTGACGATGCGTGGCGCGTTTTAGTAGTAGTCATCGGGCTGATCTGCATCATTTTGGGAGTTGCTATCAGTCATTGGATTGTCAAACTGTTGCTCTTCATACTTTTGCTGAGTTTTAATAAGAATCGGGAGTATCCATCCCCCAATGGCACCAGTCATACAAACGGCTGCTAAAATTGAGAAAACTTCAGTTCGACTCTCTGCTTTCACAAAAGCATTGCTCTTTAAACGTCCTCATTTTTTGCTTAGATTATCTCGCTACAATTCCCATGTTGATCTAGTAATTAGCTCATGCTGCAAGAGGAACCCTAGGGAGTGAGATCATGACTAAACCAATTCAAATTCTGTTACAGACAACAATTCCCACCAATGAAGATGATTGGTATATTGGGCGATTTTCTTTGCTAAAGGACTATTTAGCTTCGTTGAAAAGTGACACTGGGGAACCGCTGTACCAGGTAACAGCAAGGGATCGAGAAAATACTGCTGAAAAAAACGATCCAGTTTTAAGTACGCTGGAGAATTCAGATTTTGATGAACTGTGGCTGTTTGCTGTGGATGTAGGGGATGGCATAACTCCAAAGGAGTGTCAGAGCATCAGTGCCTTCCGTCAGCGCGGCGGCGGTTTATTGGTCAGCCGTGACCATCAGGATTTAGGTTGTTCGGTTTGCAATCTTGGTGGTGTCGGCGCAGCCCATTACTTTCACAGTAAGAATCCCGATCCCGATCCTTCGCACCACTACCCTGATGACATCTACACTAAGAATATTTCCTGGCCCAACTTCCATTCTGGGTTAAATGGTGACTACGAGAAAATTACTCCCATAGAACCTATTCATGACTTACTCAAGAATCCTACATCACCTTCTGAGGAGATTGAATTCTTTCCGGCTCATCCCCATGAAGGAGCCGTAGGTGTGCCTGCAAACGAGAAGAATGCACGAGTAATTGCCTTGGGTAAAAGCTCAGTCTCCGGTCGGGACTTCAACTTAGTAGTTGCATTTGAAAGTACGCAGGATGAACAAGGAAATATTTTAGGACGTGCGATCGCTGAATCAAGCTTCCACCATTTCGCCGACTACAATTGGGATGTTGATATGGGCGCACCTAGCTTTGTAACCGAACCCCCTGGAGATGGGATGAAGCAAAACCCACAAGCCCTTGAACATATTAAAGCCTATGTGCAAAACTTAGCCCTCTGGCTGGCTCCTACCTCAAGTTAAAGGAAAGTCTCCCATCCTTAAAGACTATGAGTAAACAGCCTTTATCAAACCTTTTTCGATATGTCTTAATTACGAATTACTGTCTTCGTAGCGGTAGCGAGTCCGCGAGCGTCATTACGAATTATAAATTAGTATCACTTCCTGCCTGAGGTTATTCTGCAATCCATCCGGTGGTATTGTCTCTATGCCTTCAGTTATCGAGAACTGGAAGAGATGATGCGAGAGACAATAATAGGCTTGGCTCTAGTTACGATTGGTGTAGTCATCTCTTGCCGGGGCTTGAAAACTATCTCTGACGATGCGCGGCGGCCAACCAACTTTGGTCATGACCATGATTATAAATTTGGCTCAAAAATGATGTCTAATCTCACGCTAAATGCTGTTGGGGGGAATAGATAGGGGTTTCGCTGGATTAAAATTTATCCAAGAATTAGTACAAGAAAATAAATATTTTGTGTTGCGGATAAAAAACAATTGGAAACTAGAATTTCAGAACTCAACTGGATTAGTCAAAGTCGGTACATCTGATGATGCTCAAGCTTATAGAGTCATTAATTTTTGTGATTTAGACACGAAAACTAAGTTTCGCTTAGTGACTAATTTACCAGCATCGGGAGATGCCGCAGTTAGTGATGACGAAATTAGGGATATTTATCGGTTACGTTGGGGAGTTGAATTGTTATGGAAGTTTTTAAAGATGCACTTAAAACTTGACAAATTAATTACTAAGAACGTCAATGGTATCACCATACAAATTTACATCAGTTTAATTGCATATTTGATTTTACAGCTTTTATCTATACCCAAACAATGGGGAGATACTCTATTAAATAAATTCCGTTATTTACAATCATGTATGTGTCAAAAAATTAGTTATGTTCATTGGCTTGATGAGATAATGTTATGTTGACTATTTTAGGCTTTTTAGAGTTATTTTAACTAAATATGTAAAGTTTTGTATCTACAATTCAACATTTCTGGTATCCTGTATATCTTGAAGAGCCTGGGTTCATTACTAATCCACTTGAATACACTTCCGGCCTGCTGCTGCTGCTGCTTGAGGGGTATAATACAGTCTTTGTTCACCAAATACCGCGCCATCAGCACTAACTAACCGAAACTGCCAGAAATATATCTGTGTGTTAAACACCACTAAAGTAAAGTTTTCAATGCCAATAACAGAGTAAATTTTGATGAGAGACATGATGGTCTTTAATCTAGCTTTTTAAGATGTTATGTGATGAACTGATTTATTTAGTTAAGAAAATTACAACATTTTTAACCAAGCAAAGTTAGTGATGATGAAATTAGGGATATTTATTGATTGCGTTGGGGAGTTGAATTGTTATGGAAGTTTTTAAAGATCACTTAAAACTTGACAATTTAATTACTAAGAATGTCAATGGTATCACTATACAAATTTATCTTACTTTAATAGCCTATCTAATTTTACAGATATTATCTATCCCACAAAAATTGGGACATACGCTATTAGATAAACTCAGCTATTTACAATCTTGTATGTGTCAGAAAATCAGTTATGCTTATTGGTTTGAGGAGATTATGTTTTATTGACTATTTTAGGCTTTTTAAAGCTAATTTAACTAAATATGTAAAGTTTTGTATTAGATTCAACATTTCTGGATTTGATGTTTATGTTTAAAATCGCCAAAATGCATAATTTTTCCATTTTGAGTCATGCGTTCTGCCAGAATCTGCCAATAAACTTCTTCATAGCCATCTACCATTTTTTGTACGCTAAAACAATTCTCGACATGTTGACGACAAGCATGACGATCTAGTTCTGCCACTTTGTTAACGGCATTAACACATTCAGAAATACTATTACAAATAAAGCCAGTTTTTCCGTAAACAATTACTTCAGGAACTGAACCTAAATTCATGGCGATGACTGGTGTTCCTGCTGCCATTGATTCTGTCATTACCAAACCAAAGGGTTCTCGCCAAGTAATCGTAAATAAAGTTGCTACTGCACCCCCCATCAAAGCATTCTTTTGAACATGGTTAGCTTCACCCAAATACTGAATTTGCTGACCATCAATTAAGGGCTGAATTTCTCGCTCAAAATACTCCATATCAACGACATCCACCTTAGCTGCCATCTTTAAACGCCAACCAGCCTCTTTTGCAATCTGTATTGCTAAGTGCGTTCCCTTTTCTGGTGAAATTCTTCCCAAAAAAGCCAGATAAGGTGGTTCGTCCGGCTGAGGATGAAACTTATGACTACTGATATCAATGCCATTGTAGACAGTTGCTACATAATTCAACCCTAACCTAGATTCACGTTGGGAATTGGAAATACTTACATAGGGCTGGTTTTTGGCATATTGAAACATCTTTTCGTTATCAGGGGTAAAGATACCATGTAACGTGGTAACTGTCGGAGTATTAACTAAATTCGCATAGGGCAACGCACTCCAGCCCATATGTGAATGAATTATGTCAAAGGTTTGGGCTCGCTCATATACCAAAGCCAGTTCCAACATTTCATAGATGTTACACTCTTTGATGCTTGAATCTAGTCTCAAAGCATAAGGATGAACTGATTGCAGCTTTGCCAAAGTTATTGAATCTCCCGATGCAAATAGCGTTACTTCATGCCCTCGCCTAACTAATTCATCGGTCAATAAGCCCACGACTAATTCTGTTCCACCATAACCAAGAGGTGGAACTCTCTCCCAAAGAGGAGCAATTTGAGCAATCCGCATAGAAACTCCTAAAAACTTAAGACTAGAATTTCAAGAAAGTCTTTCTTTTAAAAAGGGTTTTACAGTGCGCGTTTGCCCTTGGCCGCAGCTTCCGTAACCCTACCCCTACCCCTATGTATCTTTTAATTATCAAACTTGGAACAAATTGATTTTCCTAACGTTTTTATTGCTTAGAGTTATAGTTAAAAAAGAATTATTTATTTTCTATCAATAGTCTTAGGTTTCCAATAAATTAATACTTCAAAAGTAGTAATTGGCAGTTACCATATTTGTATACAAAAATCCCAGAGATCATGTTACATCTGCGATGCCAATTCCTAGCTAAAAGTTGGGACAAATATGTAGGCTCTATTTTTAATTCTTTCCTCCAGCCATTTTGTGCTTGATAAAATTTATACTCAAGTTATCTCTTAGCAAAGTTTTTGTTGTATTAAATACTAAGTAATAAATCTCGATTATTACCAAATTACTTATTTTCAATCTTTTTGAGACAACTCATCAAGATTTATTGTCGTGGTTTTTAACAAACTTATGTAAATAAAGTAACCTTATACTTAAATATACGTTTTAGCGTAGGCGCAGCCCGCCGCAGGCATCGCTCGTTTAAAGTCCGACATCACAAATTCGCGTTGCTCCTGACACATTTGACTGTTACAACACCATTTCACAAGCTGGGACCGAAGTGGTAATTCCACCGCGCAGTAACGCAAAAATTTAACAACGCACAAACAGCAACACGAAGCCTCATCCTAGAGATGAAAATCTGCTGCGGGTGAACCAAGTCGGATGTAAACAATGGAAACAAGAAAGTGGGTATCATCGACGTTCATTATCCGAGACAGCTATGTTTCAACTCAAAATTATTTTTGGCGGTAAGCTAAGACGGCACTTTTTTGACAATCAAGCTGTTAAGTTATTTCTGCAATGTGCTGCACTTAATCGCATGATTTAATTAGGCAAACCAGATAGCTACAAAGTGGAAAAATAATCATTAACTCTGCTAATAGTTGGTGTGTCTTTTTTCTGTTTCATGCAACAAAGCCTAAAAAAGGCATTGCACCTAACCTTACCACCCCAGTTGCTCAATAATCTGCTCGCCAAGCTGCAAGACATTGAACGGCTTCAGGATCACTCCAGCAAATTCAGAGGGGTCAAATCCCAGCGAATCGTCTGACGGGTCTGTGGCGGTAAACAAGATAACCGGAATCGACTGCGTAGTCGGATTAGTTTTCAAAGATTGCAGCATAGTCAGTCTATCTTCACCATACAGGCTTAGATCGAGCAAAATCACGTCTGGGTGCTGCGTTTCTGCCTGCATCAGTCCTGCCTGTGCAGACTCAGCTGTGAGGATTTTCCAGCTTTTGAGGCGTTCTAGCGTGAACTTGACAATGCTGCACAGGTCAGGTTCATCGTCAATCACCAGGATGCATCGATTTGTATAAGAGGACATAATACCAATTCGTTATTCGTAATGAAGGGGCGTCAGATTTAATCTGGTTTCATGCAATACAACTTCTCTCTAAATTGATTGATGGAAAATAACAAAGTACGTTCGCGTAGCATTGCTGCTAGCATCATTATTTGAATCAATCTCTTGAGAGCTAATTTGTAAACTAAAGTAAACTACTTGTCTAGTAAGGGTTTTAGGCATTTAAGTTAATAAAGCGCTTATTCGCTGAAACTCAGACCTAGTAATGAGTTAAGTACCCTTAAGATTTTCTTTACGAATCAGCTCTAAGGGATGAAGTATCAATTACTAATTAGGAATTTCCAAGAAATAAATGATCCAATTTATTCATAATTCTATTTTTCTTACTCCCCCTGCTCACGCCAGTTTGCTCAAGTCGGGAAACCCTTGACGCTCGAAGACTCGCTACCGCTTCGCTAACGGCAGTTCCTCCTGGGGGAAACCCCCAAGATCGGACTGCCGACGCTCCTGCGTCGCTACCGCTACGCTAACACCACAGCACTGGCTCCCCTGCTAACACAGTGATTGGTTATTTTTTTATTTGGAAGTCCCTTATTTTAAATCCCTACCAGGAATTGAAATTTAAAATTCGCTGAATCAAATCGGTTTCTACGATTGGTTTTAAGATATAGTCATCTGCCCCCGCTGTTAGGGCCCGGTACAGGGTATCAGCATCGGCATGAGCCGATAACAACAACACAGGTAGCCGACTCCAACGCGGATCGCTCTTGACTACCTGGCATAGTTCAATGCCGCTAAACCCAGGCATAGCGACATCCAGCAATAGCAGATCGGGAGTGGTGGCTTCCAAGTATTGCCAAAACTGGCTTGAATCTGCCAAGGTTGTGACCTGAAAACCCCACGGTTGCAGTTGGGCTTGTAAAAGGGACAACAATGCCGGATCGTCATCCACAATCAGCAGTCTGGCATTGATAGTGTCAATCCGGTGGAGGAGTTGGCTGACGGCTTGAAACACTTCGGTAGGAGTGGCAGGCTTTTGCAAAAAGGCGTTGGCTCCTAAACGGGTGACTTCTACGCGCTTGGTTAAATCGCCAAGTCCTGTCAGCACCAGCACAGGAATAGTGGGAAATTGGTGCTTCAACTGTGCCAGTAGGGTCAAGCCGCTTTCGGTGGTATTGGGAAAGGTAAGATCCAATATGATGGCATCGGGCGTGAGGTACTGAAGGCGTTGGCGGGCGAGAGTAAGGTCAGTGACGGTTTCCAGGTGAATGCTCCAGTTTGAGGCATTTGCCTGCATTTGCTCAATCAAGTCAGTATCATCATCAATCAACAAAACCACGCGATCGCTAGACTTCAGTACTGGAGTGGGCGCTGTTGTAGCAAAAGTAGGTAACTGCTGGATAACTTGCCTCAGTTGCCCAAGCAGCGATTTTAGTTGAACCGCTTCCTCTGATTGGACAGCAGGCGTTGGTGTTTTCAAGGTGCGTTCGATCTGGCGGGCAAGTTCTGCTGCTTGCGGCATACCAAATGCCCCCAAAGAGCCAATCAGCCGATGGGCGATGGTCTGGGCGAACTGCCGTCCGTCAGGGGTGAGACTATTAGTAGAGAGGTGGGCGATCGCCTCCTCCAGCTTTGCTAGTTGGCCCTGCAATCGCTCCTGATAATCCTGCCACATCTGCTGAATTGCCGCCACTGTCTCCGCCTCTGCATCATATCGATTTGCATTCAGCAGGTAGGATGAGGAAAACGCAGAGATGGGGAGATGCGGTGAACCAGCACCTTGGACTGAGCCGCTTTGCGGTGAAGAAGTCAGAGTCTTGGATGTCGCATTCTCCACTTGGGGAGCCACCCCTGTGGGCGGGTTTCCCGACTTGTTCGCGTAGCGTCTCGCAGAGAGGGGAGTGGCGTGAGATCCCAAGACCGGAGTGGCTCCATTTCCCGTCGAGTCCGTTAGCACAGCGTTAGCGACGTTAGGAGCATCACTTCCGAACCCAGAAGGCAAAGACTTGTGGCGACTGGTGGCCCCAAAGGGTAACGCGGAGAGCCTATCAAATATATTCCCCGTGTCCCCTTGTCCCCGTGTCTCCGTATCCCCGTGTCCTTGCTCCGACCCCTGCTCCCGCTCTTCTGGCACAGATTTCAGCCGATACCCCAGCCCATACAATGTTTCAATTGGATCGGAATTCAGCCCAGCCATCTGGAGTTTGCGCCGCAACCCGCGAATTTGAGTTGTTATAGCTTCTTCACCGGGACATTCATCAATCGAACAGATGCGATCGAGCAGAGTCCTTCGGTCAAAAATCCGCCGCGGATGTCGCAAAAATAGCTCCAGCAGTTTGTATTCTTTAGGCGTGAGATGTAAGCCTTTGCCTTGACAGATGACTTCGCAATTATTCGGATCGAGCTGCAACTGACCCCAGCAGAGTACTTTGGTTAATACTGTGCTGCCTCGTCGCAGTAATGCCCGAATCCGAGCTAGCAGTTCTGATAGCTCATAGGGTTTAGTAATAGAGTCATCTGCTCCTGCCTCAAAGCCTGCTATTCTATCTGCCGGATCAACCTTCCTTGTGAGCAGCAAAATAGGCTTTTGCTGATTCTGTGTCCTTAGTTGGCGACACAGACGAATTCCATTCTCATCGGGTAGCATAACATCTAGCACGATCAGGTCATACTCTGTTGCCTCAGCTAACTCTAGTGCCGATCGACTATCACTAACGGTATCAACTGTAAACTGCTGTGCTACCAAAGAAGTGGTGAGAGCAGCCGCCGTATCTCGATCATTCTCAACGATAAGCAGTTTCATAAAACCTATTTTTCACGCAATTGAGCCAAGTATTTCAAAGGCAACCCGAAGCAAGTTATGTTTTAGAGAATGGTTTTCACTAGTTTCTTTCGCGCAGTTTCATCTTTGAGACGGGCAAAGAATTCTCAAATTTACCTAATTAGGTAACAAGCATTTTAGTGAATAAAGCTTTACAAACCAAACTCTGGCTTCAATTGTGTAACCCAAGCTTTGATTCTTTCCTCTGTTAAATCGGATTGATTATCTTCATCAAGGGCAAGACCTACAAATTTACCATCACGAACAGCTTTAGACTCGCTGAATTCATAACCTTCTGTAGGCCAATAGCCAACTGTTTCAGCACCATTTTCTGAAATTTTTTCCTCTAGAATACCGAGTGCATCTTGAAATGTATCTGGATAACCAACCTGGTCTCCAGTACCAAAATAAGCAACTTTTTTGCCCGTGAAGTCAATGTTATCTAACTCATCATAAAAATCTTCCCAATCACTTTGCAATTCTCCAACATTCCAAGTAGGACAACCAACAATGATATAGTCGTAGTTATTAAAATCACTTGGTTCAGCTTGTGAAACATCATTTAACGTTACAACGCTATCACCACCAAATTCCTTCTGAATTATTTCTGATTCAGTTTGGGTATTGCCTGTTTGAGTACCAAAAAATAAACCAATTTTAGACATTTGTACTCCTTTTATAAATTTTCAAAATTATTTAAATCTACATAGTTATTAATAATTAGTTGTTAGTATCTTGGAATAAAATTTTAAGTGTAATAATTGTAAAAAGCATTGGTAAAGTAAATGTAACTTTTTTATTTTGCGTTATTTCAAAAATATTGAATTGTCTTGTGTTTGAAGTGCCTTGTGCTGTAATATATTCTTATATATTTTTCATTTATAAATAGGATTTCAAGTTAATGTAACAATTTTATATAAATAAAAATAAAAATTTTTAATCAAAATTACAATTAATTAATCTTAATAACACAAATAAGTATTAATCTGTAATGCAACTAAGCTTAAATAAATTAACATAAGGCTTCATCCATCCAATGGATTGAAAATAGTTTATGCCTAATGACGTAAATTCATATTGATTTCATTTGGGTATACTCATCTGATTTAGCTTGAACCGACAGAAGCCCCACGTCTCTCACTTCGTGCAGCGTGGGACGGCAGTTGCTTCAAGTCGGCAGAGCCGCCCAACGCACTGCCTCATGAATGGCGGGTGAGTTGACGACAGTACCCTGACCAATGCCGATAGGCGTTCGCGTAGCGTCTCGTAGAGAGGGAAGGGTACATGGAGAAAACTCACAATTGTTTTGTTACACTTTTTTATAGCAAACGTTGTTTACTCTAATATGCTAAGAGTCGTCAAGGTCAGGTTATATCCAGATATCCAACAGCAGCAGTCATTGGCGCAAGCTTTTGGCAGTTGTCGCTGGCTATGGAATTATTGCCTAAACTTGATGAATCAGACATATAAAGAAACTGGTAAGGGTTTGTCTGGATACGAAGTGAAAAAGATAATTCCTCAACTCAAAAAAGAGTATGAGTGGTTATCTTTAACTTATTCACAATGTTTGCAGCAGGTCTGTCTAAATCTAGGAGTAGCTTTTAATAACTTTTTTGAAAAACGAGCTAAATACCCTAGATTCAAATCTAAACATGGTAAACAGTCAATACAATATCCTCAAAACGTCAAAGTTGCTGATAATTGCGTAACAGTCCCAAAAATAGGAGATGTAACAGCAATTATCCATAGACCGATTGAGAGAAAAATAAAAACTGTAACTATATCCAAGAACTGCTCTAACCAATACTTTGCGGCTATTCTATTTGATGATGGTAAAGACAAGCCTTCCGTAAACACAGATGGCAAGGCAATAGGTATTGATTTGGGGTTAACTCACTTTGCTGTTACCAGCGATGAGTCTAAATTTGATAATCCTAGAATACTAACTAAGCATGACAAGAATTTAAAACTCAAACAGCAGCAGTTATCTAGAAAACAGAAAGGTTCTAATAACCGTGTCAAAGCTAGAAAAAAAGTTGCTAGAGTTCATAGAAAAATAACTAACTGCCGTGAGGATTTTCTACATAAGCTATCCCGTAGGATAGTTAACGAAAACCAAGTTATTGTTGTGGAAAATCTTAATGTTAAAGGCATGATGCAAAACCATAAACTAGCTAAATCCATCCATCAAGTTGGATGGGGAATGTTTTGCACAATGTTGAAATACAAGGCAGAAATGGCAGGGAAAATATATCAGGAAGTTGATAGATTCTTCCCCAGTTCAAAAACCTGTCATGTGTGCTTGAATCAAGTTGGTAGTTTACCTCTAGACGTAAGATTCTGGACTTGCGAAAACTGCCATACAAAACATGATCGGGATGTGAATGCTGCTATTAACCTCAGAGATGAGGGACTACGGATTTTGACACGCCAGTCGCCTCAAGTCGGGAAACCCGCCCACGGCGCTGGCTCCTCTGGAACGGGGGATAAAGCCTGTCGTCCAGATGTAAGTCGCAGTAAGGGAGGACGTAAGAAATCCACTACTGCGCTTTCTGTTGGACAGGAAGCCTACACTGACCTGAAGGTACAGTGTAGGTAGTTCACGCGCTTAACCATTGTTAATTTTGGTATTTGACAAAAAAGCGGAAGTAGCCCCCGCCCATTTTTCGATGCCGTTCCATCTATTTACTGAGTCTACAGCAGCAAGTCAAAAATGCTGAAGGCGCGCTCCCACTGTATCGTCTGGGGGTTCTTGAGATCGGGATCGATGATCTTGAAGGTGCGGGCAAGTGCCACACTAAGTCCACCCACGATGTCTGGAAGCCGTGCCTCGGTCTCTTTACTGTAGTCCAGGTCGAGCAGTGGCCGCGTCGTCATGTAATCCAGTATGGGCTTTAGCTCAATCTCCTCGTTGATCTCCTTGAAGTTGTGAATTCTCTCCTCCAGTCCCTTTGTAATAGGTACATCAAAAGGTTCGATGATGTCGCGCCCGTTCGCCTTCGCCGTAGCCTGGCCACGAAGGAGAAGATCGTAGGTTTTATGATTAACGAAGTCGCTATAACGCTTAAGGTCGTTCTTGTCCACGTCTAGACCTGCCACAGTGCGGAAGAAGCGCTCGAACTTAGAAATACTGATTACTGACATGATTTAAATCCTCTTTGAGAACATTAAACAACCTCAGTGTTTAACGGTTGAATTGAGCAGATGCTAATAACCTTGAACTTAGTACTGGCGGCTCTCTTCAGTCCGCTCCAATGAGGTTTTATTTCAATACAGTTCGGTTAATAGTAGCCGCACCCTTTAGCCTGTGAGCTAAATCTCACAATCAATCACATTTGCGGTGCTTTGCAACTCAGCCGATATCTGCAACTATCAGTACATCCCACCATCGTACTCAATTAAGCTGAACCTTAACAGAAATTCTTGCACGCCCGGTTTTTGCCATACAACTGTTTTGCAACTTCCATGATTTCCTCAGAAAGTCCTTAGATTTTTTGGTTAAGGTAATAAGCACTGAGCACTACCAATCAATATTTTTGACAAAAAAGGTAGGAGACATACTGCGGGGTACAGAAGAAAGATGACAAAAACTTTAGTTGTGGGTTTAAAGCCCACTCACTAATGTACCTACTGCCTCCTGCCTTCTCAACAGGAGAATAGCCTATGGCAGCCGTATCGCTGAGTATTTCGACAGTAAAACCATTGGGCGATCGCATCTTTATTAAGGTCGCGCAAGCGGAAGAAAAAACTGCTGGGGGAATTTTATTGCCCGACACCGCCAAAGAAAAGCCACAGATTGGAGAAGTAGTGCAAGTCGGCCCGGGGAAGCGTAATGAGGATGGATCTCGTCAGCCAATGGAAGTGAAAATTGGCGAGCGAGTTCTCTATTCCAGATATGCCGGAACCGACATTAAACTCGGTAGCGAAGAATACGTGTTGTTGTCTGAAAAAGATGTCCTGGCGCTCGTGGAGTAAGCAGCTTTCAAAGGGACTGAGTATTGGGGAAAAGAGAGCAGGGGGAGCAGGGGGAGATAAAACTCCTAACCCTTGTACAGATTGTACAGACGCGATTTATCGCGTCTCTATTTGGCACTACTGAAATCAGCACTACTGAAAACATCCTAATTAAAATTAACAAGGACAACATTTCTATGGCAAAGACAATTCTGTACAAGGACACGGCCCGTTGGACATTGGAAAAAGGCTTTGACGCTCTGACCGAAGCCGTCGCTGTCACCCTCGGTCCCAAAGGGCGGAATATAGTTTTGGAGAAAAAATTTGGCGCTCCTCAAATCGTCAATGATGGAGTAACTATTGCCAAAGAAATTGAACTAGAAGATCCTACTGAGAATACCGGGATTTCCTTGCTACGTCAAGCAGCCTCCAAGACAAACGATGTCGCGGGTGACGGAACCACCACTGCAATTGTGCTGGCTCACACGATGCTTAAAGAAGGGCTACGCAACATTACGGCTGGTGCCGATCCCCTGACGGTGAAACGGGGGATTGATAAAGCTACGGAATTCGTCATCGAAAAAATTAAAGAACACGCCCGTCCAATTAAAGATTCTAGGGACATTGAGCAGGTTGCAACCATTTCAGCGGGTAATGACCCCGAAGTAGGTCGGATTGTGGCTGAGGCGATGGAAAGAGTGGGCAAAGAAGGTGTAATCTCTCTAGAAGAAGGCAGATCCACAACGACCGAACTGGAAGTCACTGAAGGAATGCGCTTTGATAGAGGCTACATTTCGCCTTACTTTGTGACCGATCCTGAGCGAATGGAGGCAGTACTGGAAGAACCCCACATTTTAATCACCGATCGCAAGATTACAATGGTTCAAGATTTAGTGCCGATTCTGGAGCAAATTGCTCGCACGGGCAAACCCCTACTAATCATTGCGGATGACATTGAAAAAGAAGCCTTGGCAACTTTAGTTGTCAACCATTTGCGCGGTGTGCTGCGAGTCGCGGCGGTGAAGGCTCCCGGCTTTGGCGCTCAACGTAAAGCCATGCTGGAAGACATCGCGGCGCTCACAGGTGGTCAGGTGATTAGCGAAGATACGGGCTTGAAGCTAGAAAATGTCAGGTTAGAAATGCTTGGTAGAGCAAGGCGAGCGATCGTTACCAAAGACGACACAACCATCGTGGCAGAAGGCAACGAAGAAGCTGTCAAAGCTCGCATCGAACAAATTCGTCGCCAAATCCAAGAAGTTGAATCCTCCTACGATAAGGAAAAACTGCAACAACGGCTGGCGAAACTGGTAGGTGGTGTCGCGGTGATTAAGGTCGGTGCTGCCACCGAAACTGAACTCAAAGACCGTAAGCTACGTCTAGAAGATGCAATTAATGCCACCAAAGCCGCAGTTGAAGAAGGAATTGTGCCCGGTGGCGGTACAACAATAGCACACATAGCTCCCCAGCTTGAGGAATGGGCAAAGAGCCAAATGAAGGATGAAGAGTTGACGGGCACAATGATTGTGGCTCGCGCCCTTTATGCTCCACTACGTCGCATTGCTGATAATGCTGGTGCTAATGGTGCAGTGATTGTGGAGCGCGTCCGTGAACTGCCCTTTGATGAGGGATACGATGCCGTTGCTAATAAATTTGTGAATATGTTCGAGGCGGGCATTGTCGATCCAGCGAAGGTGACTCGTAGTGCTTTGCAGAATGCTGCATCTATTGGTGGTATGGTGCTGACCACTGAGGGTGTTGTGGTAGAAAAACCTGACAAGCAGGCGAAAGCGCCAGCTGGTGTCGGCCCTGGCCCTGGCGAAGGCTTCGATTATTGAGGAGACTGGGTATTGGGGAGCCAGTCGTGTGCAAAGAGAAGTGCGGTCTTTGGGAGACACTGCGTTGCGGAGCCAGTCGCGTGGGCGGGTTTCCCGACTTGAGCGAACTGGCGTGACTAAGAAAGGTTAAAGGGAAGTTATTTGTTTTTCCCCTTACAATTTTGCCTTGTCCCAATCCCCAATCATCATAATTTCCTCAGAAAGCCCTTAGATTTCTTCTTTATAGTGTCAACAGAGTTCAGCACTGGCATAGCAACGCTGTTTCAGCGACTGACAAAACCCAGTCTAATGCAGAATTCTAAACACCCAAGTATAGATCATCAGGAGACTTAAATTTATGGCACTCGTTCGTTGGGAACCTTTCCGAGAAGTTGAAAGTTTGCAGCGGCAGTTAAACCGCTTGTTTGATGAAATAGCACCGACAGGTCGTAGAGAAGAGGAAGGCATTGCCTTTATTCCCTCCGCAGAGATTCAAGAAACCCCCGATGCGGTTCATCTCAAGGTAGAAATTCCCGGTGTAGACCCCAAAGACCTAGATGTGCAGGTATCGCCAGAGGCAGTATCTATTTCCGGTGAGCGCAAGTCAGAAATCAAAACGGAAGAAAGAGGCATCACCCGCACCGAATTCCGCTATGGCAGGTTTCAGCGCGTAATTCCGTTGCCTACCCGTGTCCAGCACGATCAGGTGCAAGCAGAATACAAAGATGGCATTCTCAAGCTGAGGCTGCCCAAGGCTGAAGAAGATAGGAACAAGGTTGTGAAAGTAAACTTAGGTGACGGGCACAGGGGCAACGGGCAAGGACAGTGACGCAATGTTTTCCAAAGCACTCCCTTAAGAGCAAGAGGTGACAACATGATCACAACAGCAATGGGCGAACTTAGCCTCCCAGTTAGCGATCGCGACCATATCCGAGGGCCAAAAAACGCACCCGTCACCCTCGTGGAATACGGCGACTATGAGTGTCCCTATTGCGGTCGCGCCCATTTCATCGTCAAAGAACTCCAGCAGTTGACCGGGGATCTCATGCGCTTTGTCTACCGCCACTTCCCGTTAACTAACCTGCATCCCCACGCTGAGCAGGCAGCAGAAGCAGCAGAGGCAGCTGGGGCGCAAGGTAAGTTCTGGGAGATGCACGACCATCTCTTTGAACATCAACAGGCGCTCGATCGCAAACATCTAATAGAATATGCCGCTAACCTCGGTCTTAATGTGCCTCGGTTTAGTCACGAACTCGCCGAGCACGCCCACGTAGCCAAGATACGCGAAGACTTACTCAGCGGAATCCAGAGCGGGGTCAACGGCACGCCGACTTTTTTCATCAACGGTGTGCGCCACGATGGCTCTTACGACCTCCGCTCATTGTTAGCCGCGATTGAAAACGCAGCCGAATCCTGAGTGCTAAGGAGCCAGAGGGCAGAAGGTTCAAGGATAGATTCTACCCCCTGCCAAGAGGTCACAAGCCCACGCCAGTTTGCTCAAGTCGGGAAATTCTTACTTTCAGAAGCCGTTGTTAAATCCCCTAAATTTATTTATGGGGATTCCCCTTCTGCCACGCCAGGTGCTATAAGCGGGGTTCCCCCGCCACCGCACTGGCTCCTCTGCCTCCTGCCCTCTGCCTTCTTAATACCATTTATTCAACTTGTCCTGAATCCAAACTCTCAATTTTTTATCTCAATCTTTGAAGGAGGTTGCTAACGATGGCAAAAATCGTTGGTATTGATTTAGGAACTACAAATTCCTGTATAGCTGTAATAGAGGGCGGACAACCCGTCGTCATTCCGAACACAGAAGGCGGTCGCACAACTCCGTCTGTGGTTGCCTACACCAAGAAGGGCGAAAAACTTGTCGGGCAAATTGCCAAGCGCCAGGGTGTAATGAACCCAGAAAACACTTTTTATTCTGTGAAGCGGTTCATCGGGCGCAGGTATGATGAAGTCACCCAAGAGGCAAAACAAGTTACTTACAAAGTGGTACGTGACAGTAATGGCAACGTCAAGCTACACTGTCCCGCTCTGAACAAGGAATTTTCACCGGAAGAAATCTCGGCTGAGGTAGTCCGCAAGCTGATAGATGATGCCAGCACATATCTGGGGGAACCAGTGAGGCAAGCGGTAATTACCACCCCTGCCTATTTCAATGACTCTCAGAGGCAGGCCACCAAAGATGCCGGTAGAATTGCCGGGATTGAAGTTCTGCGAATTATCAACGAGCCAACGGCGGCTGCCCTCGCCTACGGACTTGACAAGAAAACTAACGAAACTATCTTGGTATTTGACTTAGGCGGTGGGACGTTTGATGTATCTATCCTAGAAGTGGGTGATGGTGTGTTTGAAGTGAAAGCTACCAGTGGCGACACCCACTTGGGCGGTGATGACTTTGATAAGAGAATCGTAGACTGGCTAGCAACCGAATTCCAGCGTAACGAAGGCATCGACCTCCGTAAAGACAAACAAGCTCTGCAACGCCTCACCGAAGCAGCAGAAAAAGCCAAAATTGAACTGTCAAGCGCAACACAGACGAACATTAACTTACCTTTTATTACTGCAACCCCGGAAGGCCCGAAACATCTAGATATGACCTTAACGCGGGTACAGTTCGAGCAAATGTGCGCCGACTTGTTCGATCGCAGCCGCATTCCTGTCGAACAAGCTCTGCGCGATGCAAAACTGAGTCCCGCAGATATTGACGAAGTAATCCTAGTGGGTGGTGCAACTCGAATGCCGGCTGTCCAGCAACTGGTACGGCAGATAATAGGCAAAGACCCACACCAGGGTGTCAACCCGGATGAAGTCGTAGCAGTGGGTGCAGCGATTCAGGCGGGTGTGCTTGGGGGTGAGGTAAAAGACGTACTGCTCCTAGATGTCACGCCGTTGTCGCTGGGTGTTGAAACTCTAGGTGGTGTGACGACCAAGATTATTCCGCGCAATACCACTGTCCCAGTGAAGAAGTCTGAGGTGTTCTCAACGGCGGCTGACGCACAAACAAATGTAGAAATCCATGTTCTGCAAGGTGAACGCGAAATGGCATCCGACAACAAGAGCCTGGGAACCTTCCGACTAGATGGGATTCCTCCAGCTCCCAGAGGTATGCCACAGATTGAAGTTACTTTTGACATTGATGCTAACGGGATTCTGTCAGCAACTGCCAAAGAAAAAGCCACAGGTAAAGAACAGTCCATTAGCATCACAGGTGCGTCTACCCTCGACAAATCTGAAGTCGAGCGGATGGTGAAAGAAGCCGAGCGCAATGCGGAAGAAGACCGTAGGCGGCGCGAACAAATCGATACCAAAAATATGGCAGATTCCGTTGCCTATCAAGCCGAGAAACAACTTCAGGATTTGGGCGACAAAGTGCCAGCAGCAGACAAGTCCCGTGTGGAAGGCTTAATTCGAGACTTGCGTCAGGCAATTGAGCAGAACAACATCGATCGCATGAAGTCCCTCACCAACGAAATTCAACAAGCCCTGATGCAAATCGGCACTGCGGTCTACTCACAAGCAGGTGCATCTCCAGATGGCGGTACCTCCCCAGACGGACAACGCAGTGGTGAAGATGTCATTGATGCAGACTTTGTGGAACAAAAGTAACAAGACGCAGCGAGCAGTCCGTTGCTCTGGTTCTCAGAGTTAAAGGAACTGCTTTAGCGAGCCTGCGTGCGTCACCCTCTGGGTGACGCAGTGAAATTATCAAATACTCTCTTCCTATCCCCGCTTCCTTAAATCTGCACCACATTTCGTGATGTTATCTAGTTTTTTAATTTGGAGTAATTTTTATGACTTCTACATCTGAAAAAACCGCCCTCAAAAGTGTCTCTGCTATCTTCAAAGATGAGAAGAAGATGCAAGAAGTGGTGGAGCGTCTAATCGATCGCGGCGTTCTCAAAGATAACATTTCGATTATTGGTCGCGACTTCCACGCCGAAACTCGCATCTCCGGATTTGTGACTAAACAAGATGTGATCTTGGATGGACTCGCCACCGGAGCGATTTTTGGATCGCTGTTTGGTTCTCTATTGGCTTTACTTACGGGCGTGGGTGTGTTGTTCATTCCCTTTTTGGGAACCGTAGTAGCAGCAGGCCCTTTGGGAGCAGCATTATTAGGAGCGGCAGGCGGTGCTTTATATGGTTCCTTGGGAGCAGGCATTGGATCTGCCTTAATCGCAATGGGTATGCCGGAGGACAAAGCTACTATTTACGAAACACGCCTGAAAGCAGGTGAGTTTTTACTGGTCGCGGAAGTGCCACAAGAACAAGCAGACGAAGTTGTCTCACTGTTAGAAAGTGCGGGTGCGGAAGAAGTCGCTATCACTGACATGAAGATTCCCCGTCAACCAAAAGGTGAACTGGCAGATAATGAGCAGATTTCACCAGAAATTAGAGCAAATCTGTCGGACGACGCGCAAAAAACTTTTGTTGATACCTACAATCGATCGTTCAGAGAAGCCAATGGAAAAGATAATGCCTTGACGAAGGCTTGGGATCGGGTCAAACAGGTGTTCGATCGCGACGAAAAAGGCACTTATTCCAAGTCTAAAGTCAGATCGTAAATTTCCAGAGTTGCGATCGCCTACGGTGGGGCGTAGCCCATCGCGACGAAAAAGGCACTTATTCCAGTCACAAAACAACGTGACATCCTCCCGACGCTGACCCTACGGGTACAGCGCGGGCTTCCCAACCTCGCAGTTAGGCATTCCTGCCCCACGCCACTTATCTAGGTCATAGACCCCCGACAGACCGACGATTTGACAGGCACTTTCGTTTCGCCAGAGTCCCTGGCTACTTACTTGTTCTAGTCCACGATGCAATACTATCTCTGCTGCGGCATGGTCACGATGAGTCCGATACCCACACTCAGGACAATGATGCTCTCTGATCTCCAACTCTTTGCCAACAGTCACAAGGCAGTTAGGGCAGGTTTGGCTGGTGCCATTGGGGTTGACCTTAGCAAAGTACACGCCACGCTTCCAACAAACCCATTCTGTCAGAGACAAGAACTGTCCAAAAGCAGCATCCACACAATCTTTTCGCAGCATTCCCCGCGTCAATCCTTTGACATTGAGGTCTTCTGCAAAGATGGTCTGCGCTTGGTCGCAAAGCTTGTGAGCCGTTTTCAGGTGAAAGTCTTTGCGACGGTTCACAATCCGATGGTGCATTCTGGCAACTTCGATTTGCGCCTTCTCCCAGTTTTGAGAACCCTTCTGTTTTCTCGCCGCTCTGCGTTGCAGCAATTTCAGCTTGCGTTGCACGAAAGTGAAAAACTTGGGACGCTCTTGGAAACTGCCATCCGAAGCCGTCAAGAATCGCTCCAATCCGAGGTCAATTCCAATCGCTCGACCGTGAACCGGAGCATCGGGAACCGACACACTCGATTCAATGGTGACAACTACGTACCATTGCGTTCCTCGCACCCTGGACAGTACCCGCACCTGTTTCACCTTAAACCCGTCAGGGATGGGGCGATGCAAATTGATGGGAACTTCCCCGATTTTCGGCAGCCTGATAGTGAAGCCATTGACAGGATTGTCTTTGAACTGAGGAAAGACAAAGGACTTGTATTGACCAAACTTTTTGAAACGCGGGAACCCATGCCCACGCTTCTGAAAAGCCTCCCAGGTATCATGCAGTCTGCGAATCGTAGTCTGCAACACCTGAGAATGCACTTTACCCAAATGCGGGAATTGCTTCTTAGCTTTGGGCAGGTTGTTTTGCTGACGATGGTAAGACGGGAACGGCTCATTGGCAGGAATGATGTATTCCTTCTCCAACGAACATCGGTCTATCGGACACTTACGCGAAGCGATCCAGTCCTTGAGTTCGCGCAAAGCGTAGTTATACACGCCTCTGCACGTCTCCAACCATTCCAGCAGTTCGGCTTGCTGGATGGCAGATGGATAGATTCGGTAGGTGTAGTTCATTGTCAGCATAGCTATAGTTTACCAGTAGCTATAGCTACTGGTAAATGCTTGCCTCATCCCCATCGAGGGGAATCGACTTTTCAAGGGGAGTCCATGTATCCCGACGCTGACCTTCAGCTTCCTAGCGGGACTTATAGCCCCCCGAACCCCCCATTAGGTTAACAAATCAGGAGAATAATTATGAACGCCCAAACATCGAATCCACAAGATAATCGCGATCGGCAAGAAGATGCTCGTAATCAGCAAGAGATTGACAACGAGAGACAAAAGGCAACAGATGAAGCTCAAAGATGCATAGATCAAGAAGCAGTTTCCGCGCTCAAAGAAACTCGAAATGCAATTAATGCCATTGACCAGGGAAATACTCAAGAAGCACTTCAAGCTTTAGAACGAGCAACAGGAAAACTTGAAATTCTAGTAGCACGATACCCTGAACTGGGTTTTGTTCCTGTGTCGGCTCAAGTAAATATAATCGATCTTGCCCCTGACGATTCTAATGAGATTGAGCGAATTCGTAATCAAATTAAGAGTACTGTGAATGGGGACGATTTTCGTACTGCTCGTCAACTGTTGAACAGCCTGGTGAGTGAGATTCGCACAACAATCTTTAATCTGCCACTAGAGACATATCCTGATGCCATGAAGGAAGCAGCCCGGTTGTTGAACGAAGGTAAAACCGATGAAGCCAAAACGGTGCTGCAACTTGCCCTCTCAACCCTAGTGGTGACAGAAGTTGCTCGACCCCTACCGCTGCTTAGAGCCGATATTGACATAATGAGTGCAATTGCCATAGCAGACAGCGATCGCGAAAGAACGCTGAGGTTGCTGGAAGATGCTCGCTACCATCTCAGGTTGACTCAACAACTGGGCTATGCCAAAGGCGATCCTGAGTATGCAGAACTTGAGCAGGCAATCCACGATATCGAGCGGCAAGTTAGGGCAAACGAGAGAACCGCAGACCCATTGAGTCGGCTCCTGGAAAAATTCTCTAGTTTCTTCAAACGTATATCCGGAACCGCCCCCGCCCAACCAGCTTGATGAAGGCAGAAGGTGAGAAGAGGATAGGGGGATAGGGAGAATCAATGCTCCGCTCCTTTGCCCCCCTGCCCCTCTGCTCCCCTGCTTCCCTGCCCCTCCGCCCCCTACCTTCTTCAATCCAGGTGCAAAACAAGTTAATAAACCAGGAGAACGATCGTGAACCAATATCACAGATTCTTTAGAAGGCTGCAAGTCCTGTTAGTGGGTATTCTTTTCTCCTCGCTTTTATTCATCGCTCCCGTTCATGCAGTTAGCTCTGCTGCGGTATCTCCTGAAAGATTGAATCAGCTTGATACTAGTCTTCAGCAGGAGATTGAAAAGGAGAGACAACAGGCAACAGCTGAGGCTGAAAGTAAGCTGGATCGAGAAGCGATCGCTGCAATCGAAGAAACTAAAAAAGCGATCGCTGCCATTGAGCGGGGAAAGACTCAAGAAGCAATTGCTGCCCTAGAACGAGCAACTGGAAAAATTGACATACTGGTGGCACAATACCCTAAACTAGCTCTAATTCCGGTGGCGACTGAGGTAGCGATAATCGATTTTGCCCCTCAGGACTTTAATTTGGTTGACCGAATTCGCAAACAAGTTAAGTCTGCTGTAAATGCAGAAGATTTTCCGGCGGCTCGCGAACTGTTGAACAACCTGATGAGCGAGATTCGCACAGCCATCGTCAATCTGCCATTAGAGAGATATCCAGATGCAACAAAGCAGGCAGCTCGGTTGTTGAACGAAGGCAAAATTGATGAAGCCAAAGGCGTGCTGCAACTTGCGCTCTCAACTTTAGTGGTCACAGAACAAGCTCGACCCCTGCCGCTAGTCAAAGCCCATACCGATCTAGTGACTGCGGTTACTTTAGCACAGAAGGATCGTGACGCAGCACAGAGGTTGCTAGAAGATGCTCGTACCCAACTCAAGTTAGCTCAAGAACTAGGATATGCCAGAGGCGATCGCGAGTATGCAGCATTTGACAAAGCAATTAAAAATCTAGAGCGGCAAGTTAAGGCACGTGAGAACACAGCAGGCGCATTTGCCAAGCTTCAAGAACAATTCTCTAGTTTCTTCAACCGAGTATCCGAAGTCGTCAAACCAGGTGATTCCTCAAATAGGGCAGAAGCCAGGAGACGCGATTAATGAGCCAGCGCGTTGCGGTGAGGGAGTCGCAATCTTGGCGGTTCCCGTCGATTGCGAACTCCCGAACCCGAAGGGGGGTTCCCACGGCAGTCCGTTCAAGTCGGGAAACCCGCCCACACGGCTGCCTCCCCGTTGTAGCGACTGGCGTCGCGTCTGTCCAAAAATTAAAAGTAGAGACGCGATTCATCGCGTCTCTATAAGAGTGAGGAGTTTTATCTCCCCCTGCCCCTCTGCCCACCCGTCCCATCGCGTTAATCTCAAGAGGTGCTGATGGTTGCAGCAACCGATTTCAAAGATTATTACAAAATTCTGGGTGTTAGTAAGAACGCCACTCCGGAGGATATCAAAAAAGCCTACCGGAAATTGGCACGGAAACATCACCCGGACTTAAATCCTAACGATAAGCAAGCGGAAGCGCGGTTCAAAGAAATTAACGAAGCTAATGAAGTGCTGTCCGACCCGGAAAAACGCCAGAAGTATGACCAGTATGGTCAGTACTGGCAACAAGCTGCGGCGGGTGCACCTCCACCCAGAGGGGCGGGTACACAAGGTTATGACTTTAGCCAGTATGGCAACTTTAATGATTTCATTGATGAGTTGCTGGGAGGGTTAGGTCGCAGTGGCGGTCGTACAAGGCAGCGCAAAGCTAATTATCGCACTACAAGAAGACCAGAAGGATTCCGGGAATACGCCGACTTTGGCTATGGAGAAGACCCTTTCGGCCGCTTCACAGATGTTCCCGCACAGGATACGGAAGCAGCGATCGCTCTCACTTTTTCTGAAGCATTTCACGGTACACAGAAGCAGCTACAAATTGATGGAGAAACTATCACTGTTCGCATTCCGCCGGGAGTAAAATCGGGAAGCCGCATTCGAGTCAAAGGCAAAGGACAGATGAGTCCTTTTAACCAGCAACGCGGCGATTTGTATCTGACAATTGAATTATTGCCTCATCCTTTCTTCAAATTTGAGGGCGACAATCTTGCTTGTGAACTACCTGTCAGCCCAGAAGAAGCAGTGCTTGGCGCACAAATAGATGTTCCTACGCCTGATGGCAAGGTAACGATGAAGATTCCGGCCGGTGTGGATTCCGGCCAAGCACTCCGACTACGTGGCAAGGGCTGGCGCGATCCAAAAGGTAATCGTACCGCTTTGATTGTGCGGTTAAAAATTGTGACACCCAAAGATTTGAGTCCCCAAGAAAGAGAGTGCTATGAAAAATTGCGACAAGTTAGCAGTTTTAATCCCCGTCAAGGCTTGGTGGAGGTGCGGTTATGAGTTCTAACCTGAGTTTGTCTTGCGTGGTGTGGTCAGAAACAGGCGATCGCCTCTATAGTTTCGAGCAAGCCGCCTACCTCACCCAAACCTCGGTTTTATTACTAGAACGATTTGCCCGCCTGGGACTAATTGAACCTGTAGGAATCATGCTGCGCCCACAGGATATCTTTCGCGTTGTGCAGATTCAAAGGTTGCACCGCGATCTGAACTTGAATTGGGTCGGAGCAGCAATGGTGCTAGATATGGTAACTGAAATTGACCAACTCAAGGCGCAACTGCGTGCCTACCGTGCTGAATTACGTTAGTACGAATTACGAATTGGTTTGACTGCCTAAATAATTTATTTCTCAGCTAAGGGGCACGATTATGCAACCAACCAATCCCCAGCAATTTACCGAAAAAGCCTGGGAAGCCCTTGTTCGGACTCCCGAAATTGCCAAGCAGTTTCAGCATCAGCAGATTGAGAGCGAACATTTGATGCCAGCGCTACTGGAACAGGAAGGACTCGCCAGTTCTATTTTCAACAAAGCCGGGGTAAATGTTCAAAAACTCCACGAGCGCACTATCGACTTCATCAACCGTCAGCCCAAAGTATCGGGGGCTAGCAGTGGTTCGGTATACATCGGACACAGTTTAGAGAGGCTGCTTGATCGCGCCGAACAATACCGCAAAGAGTTTGGTGATGAATATATTTCTATTGAACATTTAATACTTGCCTTTGCCAAAGACGATCGCTTTGGTAAAGGGTTGTTTCAAGAATTTGGACTGGATGAAAAAAAACTCCGCAACATCATTCAACAGATTCGAGGGAGTCAAAAAGTGACAGATCAAAACCCGGAAGTTAAATATGAAGCGCTAGAAAAATACGGACGCGATTTAACCCAATTGGCACGTGAGGGCATACTCGACCCAGTGATTGGACGAGATGAAGAAATTCGCCGCACGATTCAAATCCTTTCTCGTCGGACTAAAAATAACCCCGTGCTGATTGGTGAACCCGGTGTCGGTAAAACGGCAATTGTAGAAGGATTAGCGCAGCGCATTATCAGTGGTGATGTCCCGGAATCATTGCGCGATCGCAAACTAATAGCTTTAGACATGGGTGCGTTAATTGCCGGAGCCAAATACCGGGGAGAATTTGAAGAACGCCTGAAAGCTGTCTTAAAAGAAATCCAAGAAGCACAGGGACAAATCGTCTTGTTCATTGACGAAATTCACACTGTAGTTGGTGCGGGTGCAACGCAAGGATCGATGGATGCTAGCAACTTGCTCAAGCCGATGCTCGCTCGCGGCGAATTGCGCTGTATTGGTGCCACCACGCTAGATGAATACCGCAAGTACATTGAAAAAGATGCGGCTTTGGAACGTCGTTTTCAGCAGGTGTATGTCGATCAGCCCAGTGTGGA
Organism: Nostoc linckia z4; assembly: GCF_002608075.1. Taxonomy (GTDB): domain Bacteria; phylum Cyanobacteriota; class Cyanobacteriia; order Cyanobacteriales; family Nostocaceae; genus Nostoc; species Nostoc linckia. The sequence continues at coordinate 15,839 of NZ_LAHA01000065.1, read as the reverse complement.
AGATACCATCTCAATTCTGCGCGGTTTGAAAGAGCGCTACGAGTTACACCACGGCGTGAAGATTTCTGATAGTGCGTTAGTTGCGGCAGCTACTCTGTCTGCGAGATATATTAGCGATCGCTTCCTACCCGACAAAGCTATTGATTTGGTGGATGAAGCTGCGGCTAAACTAAAAATGGAAATTACTTCCAAACCAGAAGAATTAGACGAAATTGATCGCAAAATTCTGCAACTGGAAATGGAGCGGCTGTCACTGCAAAAAGAAACAGACAGTGCTTCCAGAGAGCGTTTAGAACGGCTAGAGAGAGAACTTGCGGAGTTAAAAGAACGGCAAGTTGCTCTCAATGCTCAATGGCAGGCAGAGAAGCAAATTATCGATCGCATTCGCCAAATTAGACAAGAGATTGAGCGTGTCAACGTAGAAATTCAGCAAGCCGAACGCGATTACGACCTCAACCGGGCAGCAGAACTGAAATACAGCAAACTCACTGAGCTGCAACGACAACTAGAAGAAGCCGAAGCGCGACTAGCTCAAATCCAGACTAGCGGTAAATCTCTGTTGCGCGAAGAAGTCACCGAAGCTGACATTGCCGAAATTATCTCCAAGTGGACGGGTATTCCGTTGAGCAGACTGGTTGAATCGGAAATGCAAAAACTCTTGCATCTGGAAGAAGAGCTACATAAACGTGTGATTGGTCAGGACGAAGCTGTAAGAGCTGTTGCTGATGCAATTCAACGTTCCCGTGCTGGGTTGGCAGACCCGAATCGTCCCATTGCTAGCTTTATTTTCTTAGGCCCGACCGGGGTGGGAAAAACAGAACTGGCAAAAGCTTTAGCGGTATATCTGTTTGATACCGAAGATGCACTGGTGCGGATCGATATGTCCGAATACATGGAGAAACACACTGTTGCCCGTCTCATCGGTGCGCCTCCAGGTTACGTGGGCTATGAAGAAGGCGGACAACTCACCGAAGCGATTCGCCGCCGACCTTATTCTGTAATTCTGTTTGACGAAATTGAGAAAGCTCATCCTGATGTATTCAACGTCCTGCTGCAAATCCTGGATGATGGTCGCCTAACTGATTCTCAGGGACGCACAGTAGATTTTAAAAATACGATCGCGATTATGACCAGCAATATTGGTTCAATATACATTTTGGATGTGGCAGGAGACGATAGCAAGTACAAACAAATGCGCGATCGGGTCATGGAAGCAGTGCGAGAAAGTTTCCGCCCCGAATTCCTCAACCGCATTGATGAAATCATTATCTTCCATAGCTTGCGGAAGGACGAGTTGCGCGAAATTGTCAAACTACAAGTGCAGCGTTTAGAGGAGCGATTGCGCGAGCGTAAACTCTCGCTCAAAATCTCCGACGAGGCTCTCGATTGGATTGTTCAGGTCGGTTATGACCCAGTTTACGGTGCTCGTCCCCTGAAGCGGGCGATTCAGCGAGAACTAGAAACTCCGATTGCTAAAGCGATTCTACGCGGCGAGTTCCACGAAGGCGACACAATCTACGTCCATGTGGAACACGAACGACTGGTGTTGAAGCGCTTATCACCTGAACTGGTCAATGCTTAGAGGGGGCAGAGGAGCACAAGGGAGAGATAACTCTTGGAAAGACTTGGGTTAATCGCGTTTCTCTTTCAAAATTTAACAACATATCAAAACATTTTTGGAAAAGCTATGACTTCCGAAGATTTTAGAGAAACCAGAACAAATTCAGCATTGCCAATTGTCTTAGGTGTTTTGATGATTCTGCTGGGAATTGCAGCGATCGCAGAACCATTTATTGCCACTATTGCCATCACAATCGTATTCTCCTGGACTTTAATTATTGCTGGCATCGTCCGAATTGTTCATGCATTTCAATCACGTCACAAACGAGGCTTCTGGACAACACTAGTAGTTGGTGTTCTATACGTAATTGGTGGGATTCTGCTGCTTAGCAACATCTTTGGTGCTGCGCTCTCTCTCACCTTAGCTTTTGGATTGATCATTTTTATTGAGGGTGTATTGGAGGTGATTGCAGCATTTCAAATGCGTCCAGATCCAAACTGGGGTTGGGTACTATTTAGCGGGATCATGGCTATTATTCTAGGGATTTTGATTCTGTATCAATGGCCTGTCAGCGCAGTTTGAGTATTGGGAGTATTTGTAGGGATTAATTTTTTGTTGACGGGTGTTTGGATGATCATGCTTTCATTAGCTTCTCGTAGTCTTCCTGACCATAGGGCAAGAGTTTAAAGCAGTTATCAGTTATCAAAGTTTGAGTTGGAGATTTAGACCCCAACTCAAACGTAGCACGCAATAGTGGTGAGGAACTTTGACTCCCAACTGAAAAACAGTTTACTGTTAACTATTTACTAATTTGTTGAAATAACTTTCGGTTTGATCGAAAATTTTGGGTCTAAAACCCCGTCCTTTAACGAAGTGGAGGACGGCATTACACAGCTATAGGCTTAGTGTAAAATACTTCTATGCTAAACATGACATGGGAATTTAAGTTAAAACCAACTCCAAAGCAGATCGATATCATCGAAGGAATATTCGATGTGTGTCGCAAAGTGTGGAACTTTGCTTTACGCGAAAGAAAGGACTGGTTAAATTCCCGCAAGTCGCCTGTTAACGCTTGTTCCATTGTTCAGGAATACATTCTTGGTGCTGATGAACCATACCCTAGTTACCACACTCAAGCCAAGCGGTTAACTCTTGCCAAAGAGCAATTCCCCCTTCTCAAGCAAGTACATTCGCAAGTCCTCCAACAAGTCTTAAGGACATTGGACAGGGCATTTGAGGACATGAGAGCGAAGAAATTAGGGTTTCCTCGCTTCAAAAATAAATACCGAATGCGGTCAATTGTATTTCCTCAATTGGGCAAAAATCCAATTCAAGGCAGTTTGCTCAAACTACCTCAACTAGGGTGGATTGGTTTACGTTTGTCCCGTCCAATTCCAGAAGGGTTTGAGATTAAACAAGCCAGGATTGTGCGACGGGCATCAGGCTACTTTGTCATGTTGGCATTACAGTTAGATGTATCACTACCAGATACACCAATATCCGGTCATCCGCGAGGGTTAGATTTAGGGTTTGATAAGTTTGTAGCCACGAGTGATAACGAACAAATTAATAGACCTCGCTTTTTGCAAACATTACAACGCGAGCTGCAATTGCTGCAACGTAGGTTAAAGCATAAGAAAAAAGGGTCTAATAATCGACACAAACTCAATCGTAAAATAGCGAGAATTCATCAGCGAATTACTGACACGAGGAAAGACTGGCATTTTAAACTGGCTAACCGTCTTTGTGATGGTGCAGGAATGATATTTGTTGAAGACATTGACTTTCGTTGTTGGGCGAGAGGGATGTTTTCAAAACATAGTGCCGACGCTGGTTTTGGACAATTCGTTCACATCCTACAATGGGTGTGTTTTAAGCGAGGTGTATTCTTTGCCAAGGTAGATAAAAACTATACTTCGCAGCAGTGTCCCGAATGTGGGACGCATACGGGCAAGAAGGAATTGAGCCAACGTATTCATTGTTGTCCGGTGTGTTTCTACACTACTTCGCGGGATGTAGCGGCAGCACAGGTGGTTAGAAATCGCGGCTTGGAATTAGTTTCCAGTTCTGCGGCAGGTCTTGTCGTGGAAGTAAAACAAAATGTCTGTAGACCGGATGCGGCGGGGACTAGCAGTAACGTTAGTCTAGCTGGCACGGGACGAAGCAGAAAACTCAACAAGTGATTGTTGGGAATCCCCGCACCTTTCAGGTCGGGGAGGATGTCAATGGTGAGCTAGTGCTGCCTCACTGAAATAAGGATAATATGATTACAACAGATAACAAGCACGCTGTTGGAGTATTTACTAACCGTAAAGCAGCGGAGCAATCAGTTAATGAATTGAAAGCCTCAAGCTTTCCAATGGAAAAAGTTGCGATTTTTGCAAGATTTGCAGATCGCATAAATTCTATTGGCGAAGTATCAGTCAGTTCCCGTATCAACAATCAAAGTGTAGATACAACTGGAGCAGTTGGTGACGCTTTAACTACAAGTTTTTGGGGAAGCGTATTAGTTGGTCTTAGCAGTTTGGTACTTCCTGGCGGTATTGGAGTAATAATTGCAGTCGGTTCGGTTGGAACAGCATTCATTATCAGTGTAGCGGGTGTTGCAGTTAGTACTATAGCCACAAATCATTTAGTAAAGGTGCTAGCTAGTTTAGGTATTCCTGAAGACCGAGCTAGACGTTATTGTGATCGCATCCAGTGCTGTGAATATTTACTAGTACTAAAAGGCAAAGATGAGGAGATCCAAAATGCTGAAGTCATTTTGAAGAAGCATGATATTAACTATTGGGGTATCTATGAGCTACCACAGGTTTAAATAAGCCTTCTTGGGTGGCCGCCGAGATACGGATACCGTTGGCGAAATATTGCTTAACAAAAAAACGGTGGATTTACCGTGTATTACTTGGAGAAGATAGATATCCCTTTTCGTATATTACATGGGAGAAAAAAATTAAGTTAGCTGCCTCAATAATCAATAAACTAGGAGAAATACTTATGGAGGCAGTATATGTGCTTACATGCCGAAGAACTTCCTCCTATTCCTGATGAAACGGTACGTGTAGCCAAAGCCGCGTTCCCCAAAGGTAATTTATATATGCGACTGCGTGATGAACTTGGAGTCTTTTATAAAGATGAAGATTTCGCATCACTGTATCCACAATGGGGTCAGCCAGCGCAAGCACCTTGGCGGTTGGCGATGATACTGGTGATGCAATATCTAGAGAATTTATCTGATAGACAAGCAACTCTTGCAGTGCAAGGGCGGATTGAGCGAAGGTGCTTCTGCGCCTTTGGTGGGTGCAGACCGTGAGAAGAGTCGGCGCGAAAAACAAACACTTGTCCAGGGCTTGTTCGAGAATGTTGCAAGGAGAATCATGGACGACAATCAAGAACGACAAGACTTCGATCTAACCGAAAGCGATGAGCAACTCAGCGCGGACGAAAAAACACTACTCGACGAACTCGGTATTGTTGGTGCTGCTCGCCGAAAATTCTTGGGGCAAAACATGGCTGCGGCACTCGGCACCTTCGCCTTCCACCTGCTGGCTAAAGAGGAGGTCTTTGCCACGCTCGCCGCTTCGCCCGACGCAGTTTTCGCTTCGACCGCTGGGGTGGAAAACGCCGTTAAAGTCTTATTGAAAATCAACGGCTCTACTCAACGCCTGGAAGTGGATTCGCGCACGGTGCTGCTCGATGCCCTACGCGAAAGACTTGGATTGACCGGCACCAAAAAAGGGTGCGATCAAGGACAGTGCGGTGCTTGTACAGCGATCGTTGACGGACGCCGCGTGCTTTCGTGTCTGACACTTGTCGCGAGCTGCGAGGGAAAAGAGGTGACGACCATCGAAGGGCTGGCTGACGCCGACAATCTTCATCCCATGCAGGCGGCGTTCATCAAACACGACGGCTTCCAGTGCGGCTACTGCACGCCGGGGCAAATATGTTCGGCAGTGGCGCTTTTGCAGGAAGCCAAAAACGGCGACGTGAGTCATGTCACTAACAATTTGCGGACGAGTCCCCAGAATTTAGAGCTCTCTGATGAAGAAATCAGAGAACGCATGAGCGGCAACATTTGCCGTTGCGGCGCTTATCCAGGAATCGTTGCGGCAATCAGAGAAGTTCATTCCGGGCGCGAAACAGCCCAGACCAGGCATTTTGCAAACGATGAAGAAATTGCCATTGCATTCAATGAGGGCAAAGCCGATGAAATCGTTTAAATATTCTAGCGCAACCGACGTAGCAAACGCCGTTGGCACCGTTTCCGCTAATCAAACGGCACAGTTTCTCGCAGGCGGGACAAATTTGATTGATTTGATGAAAGAATACGTCGAGCGTCCCAGCGAACTTGTTGACATCTTAGGTTTGAATCTGGCGCAAATTAGCTCGACCTCGAACGGAATTTCTATCGGCGCGTTAGCCAAAAATACTGATACGGCCAACCATGCGCTCGTCCGGCAAAATTACCCGCTTCTGTCAATGGCGATTTTAGCTGGTGCCTCCGTACAGCTTCGCAATATGGCGACCAACGGGGGAAATTTAATGCAACGTACCCGTTGCCAGTATTTTTACGACATCGCTATGCCGTGTAACAAACGCGAGCCTGGCAGCGGATGCGGAGCTATTCAGGGACTCAATCGCATTCATGCCATTTTTGGCTACAGCGATAAATGCGTGGCAACTTACCCAGGCGATATGGCGAATGCGCTTTATGCGCTTGATGCAGTAGTGAGGATTCGCGGCACGAACGGGCAAGAACGCACAATCCCGATCCAGGATTTTCATCGCTTGCCGGGCGACACGCCGGAAAAAGATAACAATCTTCAGCATGGCGAATTGATCGTTGCCATCGAAATGCCGAGGAATAACTTCGCCGACAAGTCTTATTACCTAAAAGTTCGCGATCGCACTTCATATGCTTTCGCACTGGTTGCCGTGGCTGCTGCTTTAGAAACAACAGGCAACAACATCAAACAGGCACGCGTTGTTTTGGGAAGCGTCGCGCATAAACCTTGGCGTTCAGCCGAAGCGGAAAGAGTTTTGATCGGAAAACCAGCGACGGAAGAAACTTTTCGGGCTGCTGCCGAAGTGGCTCTCAAAGATGCGAAACCGCTTGAACATAACGGTTATAAAGTCGAACTCGGAAAACGCGCCATTGTTCTCGCTTTGCAGCGAGCGATGTCGGGCGGTGTTGCGTAATACCAATTCCCCAAAAGATGGCTACAGATGATGACACTGGGACGCAGGGACAGGGAGACGCGGAGATTGATCTGTTGCGAGATTATAGAGAATTGGTATAAGTAGGGAGAATAAAAGAAATGGCAAGATACATCGGAAAAGAAATGAGCCGCGTAGACGGCATCGCAAAAGTAACGGGCAAGGCAAAATACGCCGCAGAATTTCAGGTTTCCAATCTCGCTTACGGTTTTATCGTGCTGGGAACCGTAGCAAAGGGCACGATTAAATCAATCGACACGCGTGAGGCTGAATGCGCTGCGGGCGTAATTCGCGTCTTCACGCATCTGAACACACCAAAGCTCGATCCGAAGTTTTCCATGGTGCAGGCTCCGTCGCGCGCTACCGATGAGCACGACAAGTCGTTTCGGGCGCTCCAGTCCGACAAAATCTTCTTCAATATGCAGCCTGTGGCACTCGTTGTCGCCGAGACATACGAGCAAGCGCGTTATGCGGCACGTCTGGTCAAAGTCTCCTACAACACAGAGCCGCACACGACCGACACCGAGGCGGTGCGAGCGATCGCGCGCGTCCCCACCCAAGCGCCGCCTCTAGAGCCGCCCGGTAATCCCGAAGAGACGATGCGTACAGCGGCGATTGAGACTCAGCCGTTAGTTGTTGAACATACTTTAACGCGCGGTAATCCCGAAGAGACGATGCGTACAGCGGCTGTGAAGGTAGAGGCCGAGTACCGCATTCCTATCGAGCACCACAACCCCATAGAGCCGCACGCGGCCATCGCGGTCTGGCAAGGCGACAAGCTCACGATCTTCGACAAGACGCAGGGGGTCTATGGCGTGCGCGCACATTTGGCTTCGAGCTTCGGCGTGCCTGAGGAAAACGTGAGCGTGCTCTCACCCTTCGTCGGCGGGGCTTTCGGATCGTCGCTGCGCCCGAACTATTATCCGGCGCTGACGGCGATGGCTGCCCGGGAACTCAAACGCCCAGTCAAGGTCGTCTATACGCGCACACAAATGTTCACTGGCCACGGCTATCGTCCGTACACGATTCAGAAGGTCGCGCTCGGCGCAGAGCGATCGGGAAAGCTCTCCACGATGATTCATGAAGTCGTACACAACACCTCCAACATCGAGGAGTTCTCAGACGAAACCACACTTTTCACGCGCCAGGTCTACGCCTGCCCGAACCTCTACGCGCCGCTGAAGATTACCAACACTGACCTCCCCACCCCGACCTGGATGCGTGCACCGGGGGCCGTTAGCGGTATGTTCGCGCTCGAATGCGCGATGGATGAGCTGGCCTACGCGCTCAAGATCGACCCGCTCGAACTACGGCTGATCAACTACGCCGAAGTAGACCCCGAGAGCGGCAAGCCATTTTCGAGTAAGGCGTTGCGGGAGTGCTATCGGCTCGGCGCGGAAAAATTCGGTTGGAAGAAGCGCCAGTTTGAGCCGCGCTCAATGCGCGACGGACGCCTACTCGTCGGTTGGGGTATGGCAACCGGCGTCTGGGGCGCTTTCCAGATGCCTGCTGCCGCCCTCATCACGCTGCGGGTGGATGGCACGGCGCAAGTTGCTAGTGCGACCAGCGACATCGGCCCCGGCACCTACACCGTGATGACCGCGATCGCTGCCGAGTATCTGGGGCTGAAGTTGGAGCAAGTGAAATTTGAACTCGGCGACACGAAGTTCCCTCGCTCACCGTCGCAGGGGGGCTCTTGGACGACGGCGAGCGTCGGCTCGGCGGTGCGCGGGGCGGCTCTGGCCATCGGCACGAAGTTGCTCGCACTCGCGAACCAGGAACCGAATTCTCCGCTCAAGGGGGCAGCCGCCGCCGATGTCGAGATGCTCGACGGGAGACTGCGACTAAAAAGCGACCCGTCGCGTTTCGTCAATATCTCTGGAGTGATGAAGCGTAATGGTCTCACCGCAATCACGGAAACATTCGAGTCGCGTCCCTCAGAGGAGCGCGAGAAGTATGCGACGTTGGCGCACGGCGCGCAGTTCATTGAAGTGAAGGTCGATCCGGATGTGGGGACTGTCCACGTTACGCGGGCCATTGAAGTGACCGCCAGCGGCAAGATCTTGAATCCGAAGGCCTCGCACAGCCAGGAAATTGGCGGCGTTGTTTGGGGCATCGGCATGGCACTGCAAGAGGCGACTGAAATCGACCATCGTTACGGGCGGATCGTGAACCCGAATTTGCAGCACTACCATGTGCCGGTTAATGCCGATATTCTGGAGATCGAAACGATCTTTGTTGAGGAGGACGATAAAATCGTCAATCCGCTCGGTGTTAAAGGCATGGGCGAACTCGGTATGGTCGGAATTCCGGCGGCGATCGCCAATGCGGTTTTTCACGCGACCGGCAAGCGAATCAGAGATTTGCCCATCACGCCTGACAAACTCTTGTAGAATTTGCTGCCGCAAATTTAGCGCCATTACATAGTTCCGTAAGTGAGCAATAACTATATGAACGAGTTACAGCATATCCTGCAAGCATTTGTACATAGCCAAAAGTCAGCACAGCGTAGTGCTTTAGCAACGGTAGTACAAACAAGTGGCTCGGTTTATCGCCGACCAGGGGCGAGGATGTTACTGGTTGAAGATGGACAAATGATTAGTGCGATTAGCGGTGGCTGTTTGGAAGGTGATGTTTTTGAACGGGCGCAATCGCTGATGTTTGGCGGTGGTGAACCGATAGTAGTAAGATATGACACTACATCGGATGAAGACATTGTATTTGGCTTTGGGTTGGGGTGTAATGGCGTTGTCGATGTTTTGATTGAATCTTTAGGTGATGAAACTGCTGCTAGCCAAATGTCTTTCATTCAAGATTGTTTGCAGTCTGGGCAAGTGGGAGCGATCGCTACTGTCTTTAAAATAGAGGGAGCGTCAGATATTACAGTTGGTTCTCGAATGATGCTGAAATGGGATGGCACTGTCATCAATCACGTTGCTAATATTTTTATTGCTCAAAAGATAGAAATAGACACTCACCAGGCACTGAGAAAAAAACAAACTTGCGTACAGTCATATACTTTACCTCAAGGACGCACTGATGTGTTGATTGAAGTAATTCATCCATTAGTACCACTGCTCGTATTTGGTTCTGGATATGATACGATTCCCGTGGTGCATTTGGCGAAATATCTGGGTTGGCACGTTACCGTAATTGACGATCGACCAGGGTATTTGAGGGGCGATCGCTTTCCTCAAGTTGACCAAATTCTCTGGTGCGAACTCAATGATTCCCACTCATACAAACATTTGCTGACACCGCAAACTGTAGCAGTTGTTATGACACACCGCTATCTAAGCGACCTAGCATTTCTCAAGACTCTGATTCCGTCCCAGGTGCGTTACCTGGGAGTGTTAGGCCCAAAACGCCGGATGCAAAAATTGTGGGATGATCTGTCTGAAGAAAATATCATTACCAGATCTGCACAAGAACAACGAATTTATAACCCTGTAGGACTAGACATTGCTGCGGAAACACCCCAAGAAATCGCCCTGTCCATCGTGGCAGAAATTCAAGCTGTAATTGGCGGACGTAGGGGTAGTTTCTTGCGCGATCGCCCAGGCTCGATCCATTCTCTCTTAGAGCAACCATGTCTAACATTGGCATTATAATTTTGGCAGCAGGCGCTTCCACAAGGCTTGGTCAGCCTAAACAGATCCTAGCTTACCAAGGTAAATCACTAATTCGACATATCACGGAGGCGGCGATTAATTCTCAGTGTCGGCCAGTTGTTGTTGTGTTGGGTGCTTACGTCGAAACTATTGAGCCGCATCTGAGAAATTTAGATATCCACATTGTTTATAATCAAAAATGGTCAACTGGTATGGCCAGTTCCATTCGATGTGGACTAAATGCTATTGGGGCAATCGCATCTGATATTGAAGCGATCGTACTGATGTTATGCGATCAACCGTTTGTTTCCTCCGACCTGATTAATCAACTTGTTACAAGATATCAAGCTACAAATTCGATGATAGTTGCTTCGGAATACGCGGGTATCCTTGGTGTTCCTACTATATTTCACAAAACGTTATTTTCAGAACTAGCTCTTCTCCAGGATGATATCGGTGCTAGAAAAATCATTCGTCAGCATTATTCAAACTGTTCAAGCATTTATTTTGCTGAGGGAGTTATTGATCTAGATACTCTTGAGGATTATGAACAACTTCACAAGCATCATCGTTAACAAGTTAAGCTTTAGAGCTATTAGTCAATAAGCAAAAGTATGCAATAGACTAGCATGAATGCTCATACGACTGTAAGGGATGTAGTCAGAAGTGGGTAGTTGTCCAGGCATACATCTATGCCAAGCGGACAGTTAATGGTTAAGCGTTGAGTACTAGCCAACAACTGGTTTTGACCACACCCGTTTTCAAAAATACTATTAAATCGAGATTTTCACAGTTCTGATTATATTAGTCCTTATAGCTCAGTTAACATACTCTCTAATGATGACTTAATTTATGAGTTGACTTCTAGCCATCCAGTACCTTTTACAAAGAGTTCTCCGAGACTAGACTACCTGACTGTAAAGAAATATCATCTTTGTTTTCTTCTTCTAGAAGTGCTTCAATTTGAGCAAAAAGCTTATTAATTTTTTTTAGCTTTTTCTCATCATTCCAAATTTTACTTTTTCTAAGTGCTTTGTATATTTTGTCAACTTTTTCTTTTTGCTCTTGGTTATGAGATGATGGCTTACTTTCTGACTGTTGCTGAAGAATATTTCCTACTAGAATCCTAATTTCAGATAGTGATAAACTTTCTGCGATCGCTTTATTTAAGACTTTCTGTCTTTCATCATCATTTTTTATCCGGTTGATTTCCTTAGCTTTTGTATATTCAATTTCGCCTTTTTGCAGTGCAGTTTGGATATCTAAATGGAGTTTGAGTAAAGGAAGACGATTGGCTACAAATGACTGCCAAGTAATTTTTCCTAACTTCGAGAATACATCTTGTATGATTCGTCCTTCATCACTAACCATAACGTTATGGTTAGAATTACCTTTGCTTTCGTTATTCATGTCATAGAGCAGTTTGACCACTGTCTCTTGGTCAACATCGAGTTCTTCGGCTAGTAATTCGAGAATTCCGATAGTTTCCTCGTAAGCGTTGAGGTCTTCCCTTTGGAGGTTTTCAACCAAGCGTAGTTTACGAGCTTTTTTCTCGTCGCACTCAATAATGACTACGGGTATTTCCTCAAGTTTTACAATTTCACAAGCTTTGAGACGGCGTTCACCAGCTACTAGCTCGTACTTGTCTTCCTGAAGCTTTCTAACGACAATGGGTTCTAGTAACCCCACTTCCTTGATGCTGTCAGCGAGTGATTTGAGTTTTATGGGGTCAAAATAGCGACGGGGCTGACTTGGCGGAAGGATAATTTGAGATAAAGGTAAAGTGGAATCAGATAAAGATTGTTCTTCTTCATCTCCAAATAAATTATCAAGTCCAGTAAGTTTTTCTAGTTCGCGTTTTTGGCTCATACAAAATCCTCGGTAAGCGGGAAACTCAGAGGCTTTAGCCCTGAGAGGGAAGCGACGGGAGCGAATTTATTCGCTGAGGTCTTTTTAACTTGAATAACTGTAACCATCTTTTTTGTGAATTGATTTACAGAACTTATAGTTTATTCCTTGAATCAATCCTCTCTGAGCAGAGATATTAAAGCTACCTGTAGAACGTACAGCTACACGTCCAATGTATTCACCAATTTTTTTTCCATTGGTGACAACAGCTTTAACAATATCACCTGTCTGAAAACCTTTGATAAATTTCAGTTTGGGAACATATCTATTAGGAAATCCAAATTTGTCAGTTCTACACATCTGCCTTGTTCCGTGTCCATTAGCGGTAATTAACAACGGTTTGATACCTTTGATAATTAATATTGGAGTTGATTGACCAACACAAGCAGCGTCTAACCAATGAGTTTTTTGTAATTGTTGATTAGTTCTATTGAACTTCGTTAATCCACCAGAACCACACTCAACGGGTAAGTCAGTTGATTTTAAAACCTCTAGAAGTTTGTATCTAGTGGCATTGACTGCTGCTGCATCAGCTAATGGTTTCTTGGCTTGTGCCAAAATTTTCTGTAATCTAGTGGGATCTTTTTTGAGAAAGTCTTTAATATCTTTAGTCCCTTTTTTGACGTTACATTTTTCGCAACTCAAAGTAAGGTTAGTGATTGAATTAGAACCTCCCTTTGAGCGTGGGTGAATGTGTTCAATCTGTAAAGGTATATTTTTGATACCACAATAGGCGCATTGTCTGTTCCATTTTTCTAGAAGAAATTCTCTGGTTTCATATCCAGCTAACGTACCTTGTTGATATTCCTTACCTTCGATTTCAGGATTACGCATTAATTGCATATCAAACTTGACTAATTCGGTACTAATCGCTGTGATTGGTGCGAATTTGCGTAATCTGTTTACCCATGTTTCTACATTGTGAACCCGACTCATAAGGCTAGGAGCTAACCATCCTTCTGGTCTAGTTCTGTTGAGAAATCTGGGTTTTCTGTATCGTGTTTTGCGATTCCTCCTACTACGTCTTAGTTGCCTTCTAGAAATCAAAGCATCTCTGATAGCGAAGCCTCTATGCTTTAATTCAGCAGCAAAAACTACTTCACCTGTGGAATCATTGACTAATGCTATTCCCGTTATTTTAGCTCCAGAGTCTAGCTTAATTCTCAAGTCAGATACAGATGCATCTGCTCTAGATTCTTTCAGAATAATTGTGAAAGGAAAACGCCGAAATACTGCTGCTTTTTTGTTTCGTAATAACTGTCTAGCTTGCGCTGGATGAATTGGGTCTAAGGGTCTTTTTTCGGTATCTAAAACAAATACTTTGGACATTAGTCCCTCCTTTCGGGTAATGTTAGCTTCGTCAATGTTTTAAGAGCTTTTTAGATTTGCAACACTGTTTCAGTGACTTTAAAACTGTTTAATTGCAAATGATAGAGCAGAAAACTAGCTTCGCATTCTCTGGTATCGTGACTCAAAAAACGTAGTCAGCTAAGACTTAGACTGGTCAGTACAGCTTGCTTGATTTCTTTTACAAGCTCAGTGGCTTTGTCCCTGAGTTACTGACAGTTGAGTAATATATTTTGTAATTTCTTCGAGTATGCTAACTGCGGGGTGGTTTTTCTTGTGGAGTGCAAGTGGTAGATGTGCTTGGGTTGCATCAGGAAAAGCTGTTGATTTAGGAATGGGGGCAGTAACGTGTATCCGTCCTTCAACCTGTTGTTTAATTTCTTCCAGTATTCCTGTGTCTTGAAGATTACGATTATCGTATTTGGTTGGAATTATACAGGCAATTTGTAATTTCTGGTGTCCTCCTTTTTTGAGCCGGGCAATTGTTTCTAGCAGTTGGTTGGTGCCAAGATAGCACTTATATTGCGTTTCAACAGGAATAATAACGTGTGAAGCAGCTACTAAGCTCATAATGCTTAGGATTCCTAGAGAAGGCGGGCAATCAATCAAAATATAATCATACTGGTCAAGTACATTTGATAGCACAAACTTGAGCCGTTGGCGGTTGTCGATGGTCAAGTCATGAAAAATTTTTTGCTCCGTACCTGCCAATTGGATATTTGTTGGTACAATGTGCATCCCGTGAATAGGTTTTTCCCATATATACAGGGGAGTTTCTTCAGCGATCGCACCATAGATAGTTTGTTCAGTTTGCAGCTTGACTTCTCCTAATCCCATAAAAGCTGTTAGTGATGCTTGTGGGTCCATATCCACAAGCAGTACACGGTGTTTTTTAGCAAGGTGGTATCCAAGATTGTGTGTAATAGTTGTCTTAGCTGCACCGCCTGACTGATTGAAAGTTGCGATTATTTTGGTTGATAACATATGTTGCTGAAGCGATTTTTTGAATTTATGTCAGCGATTCTACCAAACAGTGGATTTTTATTTTAGATTTTTGAAAAAAAATAACGCTAGTTCAAACAAGTAAACCTGTCTGGACTAGCATTATTCAGTTAATTGCTTCTAAAATGGAGGTTCTTCATCTAGGTCTTCATTTGTCGAAGTAACGTTATCTTCGAGTAGTTCCTTAGCAAAATCCGGAGTTTCAGGCGAGTGAGAGTTTTTGCTAACTTGGGTAAGTTCGTTAATAGGTTGTGCTGAGATAAAGTTTCTAATTACGAATGTGGCAATCTTTTCTTTGTACTCACCCCTGTTATCTACCACTAAATCAAGATATCCTTCTGCTGTACCATGTACGCCTTCCCCCTGTTCGTTGATGACGACAGCAGGTGCGCCCTTGGAACGGAATGGTATCTCGTCAGTAACGACTCCTTCCTTGGAACGATAGTAGAATTCAGCAATCCCAAAAGCAATCAAGGAACCTTCTTTGTCGTGGGTTGTGTTCACTGATTTAAGATTAATAGTTGCAGTATTATGAATCATGGTCGTTTGGTTTGTAGATTGATTAGATGGTTGATCGCCTATGATTTATACTGCATAGGCGATTTGTAATTTTCTAGAAATTTGCGTTAGCTACAGCCTGTGTTTCGTTTGGTACAGAAGTAGATATAGATTCTTCCTTACGGGGTGAACCTAATAATTCGATGGCGTTGATTGTGATTACAGGTTTTTGCCGCATAGTGCCAGAATTTTTATCAGCCCAACGGTCGAATCCAAACTCACCAGTAATTGCAATCTGAGTTCCTTTACGAACGTAATTTCCAATCACTTCTGCTTGATTTCCCCAAGCGACTAAATCAAACCAAAGGGCTTGTTCACTTCTGTAGGGCGGTCTTACTGCAATAGAGATTGAAGCCTTAACTGCACCGGACTCGAAATATTTCAGATCGGGTTCTTGTCCCAATACTGCTCGGTTAAGGGAAAATAGATAGTGGAATAAATCATAATTTGTTCGCGTGTGTCTTACGAGAACAAAAACAGCTAAAAACGTTGCTTGTACCTGAAGGCACTCTCGAAAAATTTAATTGTCAATTGCTGAGAAGATTTTTAACCTGTTGAATTATAAATTCAGAATGAACAATTTACGGTATCGCCCAAATAATAGATGTATTCAACTTGCTTGACTAAAAATTTGA
>NZ_LAHA01000064.1 GCF_002608075.1 Nostoc linckia z4 | reverse complement strand
ACTGATATTAAAGTTTCCCAGGCTCGGTATGAAGGGAAGAAAGAAATGGCAGAATACTACATCAATGATTTGTATTATCAAATCCATCATAAATTCTACCGAGCTTGGGATGAGATAAAGGAAATTCAATCTTTCTTACAAAAAGATGGTTTTATTGTCCGTACCAAACCGAAAGAAGTACCACCTCCACCTAAGAAAGTCAGAATTGAGGAGATTTAACTCACTGGGGATTCATTTCATCAAAATCAAACGCAAAGGATCTAAACGCACATACCAAGGAAAAGGTTGGTCTTTGACCGTCACCCATTTTTCTTTGAAGACTTCAGCTTGCAAATGATAATCTTGAGAATTATTAGCAGGAGAATGCAGCTTCAAAAATAATGTCATTCGATGGGGCGTTTCGCTCGTCCGTGCTAGCCAACAAGGAAAGGTATTTTCAGCTGATGAGTCGTTGGTTAAGACAATTTGATGGGCACGAATGCCGATGTGAGACAGTTGACTGTTGCTTGCTTCCACAACATGGAGAGTACAACCCCAATCAGTTGCTTCCACCTGTTGCGGTGAGTGAAGAATAATCTGGGAAAAGTTTTTGCATCCGGTGATTTGGGCAACGCCTACAGTGGTGGGACGCTCGAAAATATCGTATTTGCTACCGTGATGGACGGCTCGACCATGCTCTAATACCAACAGATTTGGGCAAAGCCGATAAGCTTCTTCCATATTATGGGTGACAAATAAAGTCACGCCTTGGTAGTCAGCCAGGGTTGCTGTCATTTGCTGCTCTAATTGACTACGCAGATGGGTATCGAGTGCTGAAAAAGGTTCATCTAAAAGCAATGCTTCCGGTTGACTGGCCAATGCTCTTGCTAAGGCTACCCGTTGTTGTTGACCTCCTGAAAGTTGGTGTGGATAGCGATCGCCTAATCCCTGCAACTGCATATTTAATAATAGTTCTTCTATCTGTACTCTAATACTCCCTGCCGACAATCCTTTAGGCAAACCAAAAGCGATGTTTTGCCCCACAGTCATGTTGGGGAACAAAGCATAATTCTGTACTAAAAAACCAATGCGGCGATCGCGGCTAGGTACGTTAATTCCTTTTTCGGAGTCAAACAACACTCTGCCATTTAAAACTATCCGCCCTCTTGTGGGCGTTTCTATCCCCGCAATGCATCGCAAAATCATGCTCTTACCTGCACCAGAACCTCCTAATAACCCCAAAGGTTGCTCATCGCTGTTAAAAGCCACTTTTAAATGAAAACTAGGAAGTATCTTTTCAATGTCAACAAACAATCCCCGCGACTCAAAATTAAAGTCCGGCCGATAAAAAACTGCTTCCCTTGCTTCCCCTGCTCCCCCGGCTCCCCCTGCCCTCCTCTTCTCCCTAAGTTCTTGCCAAAAGTTAACCCCAATAATTCCAGATAGAGAAATCACCATAATTGCGATCGCCCAAAACCACGCTTCGTTCATCGCTCCCGCTTCCACTGCAAAATAAATTGCCATTGGGATTGTCTGCGTTTGTCCGGGAATGTTACCAGCCAGCATTAATGTTGCGCCGAATTCTCCTAAAGCACGGGCAAAGGCCAGGGTTGTGGCAGCTAAAATACCAGGTAGTGCTAAGGGTAAACTAATACGCCAAAAAATTGTCCTTTCGGTTGCACCAAGGGTTCTGGCTACTCGTAGGAGATTGCTGTCTATTTGTTCAAAGGCTCCCAGTGCAGTTTTATACATTAACGGGAAAGAAACGACTGTAGCGGCGATCGCTGCACCATACCAAGTAAAGACAATGGTGAAGTCGAAAGTCTGCATTAATTTCCCTACAGGGCCATTTTTCCCAAAAAACAGCAACAACAAAAAACCTACAACTGTGGGCGGTAAAATCAAAGGAGCAATAAAGATACCTTCAATCAAAGATTTTCCTTTGCCACGATATCCCAACATCCAGTAGGCAGCAGCAATGCCTAAAAAGAAAGTAATAAATGTCGCGAGTAATGAAGTTTTCAGTGATATCCAAAGCGGCGATAAATCCAATGGCATAGTTGCGTAGGGAAAAATTAGCTCAACTAATCCCTAATTTACCAACTTTAGTTTCAAAAAGTTGGTAAAAGTTGGTAAATTACATCACAAACAATTAAGCAAATCGAATAAATCCGAAACAGAGAATATTTATCTTGGAGAATATGTCAGGACTAAACATATATCTTATTTTATGGCGTTTAGAGTGGAGCCTTTGCCTCCTGTCTAGACAACTAAAAAAATATGAAACTGACATCAGTCCTAAGAAAAATTCTCAGAGGACATTAATTTATGGCTATCTACGGCACTTCTGGTAATGACAACCTCAACGGCACTGAATCTGCTGACATCTCCATTTTTGGCTATGCAGGCAACGATAGAATTTATGGCAGAGGCGGAAATGACATCATTGATGCTGGAGAAGGAGATGACTATGTTTATGGCGGCGAGGGCGGCGATACCATACTAGGCCGTGGAGGCAAAGATTACCTCTTCGGAGATAACGGCAATGATGTTATCTACGGTGAAGCAGGTGATGACTTTATATGGGGTGGAGCAGGTAATGATATTTTACTTGGTGGAACAGGGAATGATACTTACATTATCTCTGCAACGGGAGATACATCTGACACCATTACTGAATATAGCAACCAAGGCACTGACATAGTTTTATCTTATACTAATTACACTCTAGGGGCTAACCTAGAAAATTTGACATTGATGTATGCCAATACTGCTTTCTATGGTGGCGGCAACAACCTTAACAATAAGATTACAGGAAATGATTACTCAAACTACCTAAGTGGTTTCGGAGGAAACGATTACATCGAGGGTAAGGGCGGGAACGATTCTATCTATGGTGATGATGGGATTGACAATCTCATTGGTGGAGCCGGTAATGACTCACTTTATGGTGGGAATGATAATGATGTACTCTTCGGTGATGAAATCACTAATGGTAGCGGTACTCCTGCGGGTAATGACCACCTGAGTGGTGGAAATGGTAATGATTTGCTTTACGGGGGACGGGGAAATGACACACTCGTTGGTGGAGCAGGCAATGATTTTCTCAGTGGCTACGGTGGTAGTAGTGGTGAAATCGATAGGTATACTGGCGGTACTGGGGCAGATACATTCAGCCTTGGTTACAATGGTTCCTTTACCAACATCGACTATTTGGGCAGTGGATATGCCATCATCACAGACTTCAAGCGGTCAGATAGCGACAAAATTAGAATCGGCGGTAGTCTCAATAGCTACACTCTGCAAAAAACCTCAAATTTCAGTGGTGGCGCAGCCTTAGATACCCTCATCTATAGAAATGGCGATTTAATTGCTGTGGTACAAGATACTACAACCGTATCTACTGCTTTAGACTTTATTGCTTAATTATTGTTGGGTTTAGTTGTTTAGCTTATAAAATTTGGCTAAGACAGTTCTAAATCATACAAATTTTAAAATAATGTAGAGACGTTGCATTGCAACGTCTCTAAAAAATCGGGGATATTGTCCCTATTAGTCCAGTTTTGTGCTGTAGGCACTAAAACCATAAGCCAAAGTTGCTTTTAAATTAGCTGGTGGTCTGAGACTTTGATTGATAGCTTTAGCAAACGGGATCTTAATTCCCTTAACAGTTTCCGGGAGAATTGCATATTCTTCGGTTGGTTCAACTATATACTCTGGGCATTTGGTTTTCATCCCTGCATTTGCCAACATTTCCTCTATTTCCGCAGTTGAATATTGCTTTAAATAAACTGGATTTCTCGCAAATGGATTCAACTTTCTGATAAAATTGTGGATGATATGAGATGGGCAAGACTTATTGTGAAATGAATGATTAAAAACAAAAATTCCACCAGATTTGAGTACACGAGATATATCTGCCAATAAATTTCTTAATTGTGCATCTGGTATATGCATAAATACACAATTAGAAATTACCAAATCTATAGAATTATCTGCTAAAGGTAATGTTTCAGCAGAATTACAAATTATATTAAACTCCGCTTCGGGGAAAAAATCGTACTCTTGTTTGACTTTAATTAAACGCCGCAATAAAGTTTCCGAAATATCAATACCATAATATTTTTTACATCTCAAATTTTTGGCTTTAGAAAGATGTAAAGGTGCGCGACCATAGCCGCAACCAATTTCCAGAACTGAATCAACAGATTTATTCAATGGGAATTTATTCCAAGTACCTCCAGGAGTACCAGTTAGCAGAGTGTAATCTTGTTTGATGGGTGATTCATCTGCCAGTGCTTCAATTTTTTGGGAGCCATAATATGTTTTACCAATTTTATCCCAGGTTTTTTTGTGTTGAGTACTGTTCAAATCTTTGTAGTCACTGGGAAAATAAATACCATCTCGTAATTCATAGTTATCCAAACTGAATTTTACATTTGCTAATTGAGTCATTAGGATTATTCCCCATAAATAATTAAATCTGTTTTCTGTTATACTCTCAACTCAGCATTAACCGCAAGGAGTTTTTACTCAATTGCTTCTCCTTATTAAATTTCCAATTTTGCGGAAACTTCGGAATTTAGGGCTGTAGCAAAATATCTGTTGCCACTCCCTACTCCTTATTCCCCAATCCTACGGAGAAGCTACGCTATCATAAATTCTTGGACTGGAAGAATCGGAGGCAATGATGGTAGAAGAGTCACAACAAAAACGGGTGGTAGTTGTTGGTGCAGGTTGGGCAGGTTTAGGAGCAACTTACCATTTGGCAAAACAAGGCTATGATGTGACACTTCTAGAAGCAGGTTCTTATCCCGGTGGACTGGTGGCAGGTTGGCAAACACCCAGAGGAAAATCTGTAGAAGCCGGTATTCATGGCTTTTGGTATCCTTACAAAAATATTTTTTCCCTCGTCAATGAATTAGGAATTAATCCTTTTACTACTTGGACTCGTTCTTCCCAATATTCCCCTGCGGGGTTAGAAGTTGAATCACCAATTTTTCAAGATTTACCACGACTCCCAGCACCTCTGGGAACTTTTCTCTACACTCAATTTAAACGGCTGCCACTCATTGACCGCCTGAGTGCTTTAGCTTTACTTTACGCTGTTGTTGATTTTGATAATTCTGATGCGGCTTGGCGGCGTTATGATTTTGTTACTGCTCGCGAATTGTTCAAAGACTTTAATGTTTCTTCTCGACTTTACCGCGACGCTTTTGAACCAATGTTATTAGTGGGTTTATTTGCCCCTGGCGAACAATGTTCAGCGGCGGCAACTTTGGGGATGCTTTACTATTTTATTTTGGCTCATCAACCTGATTTTGATGTGGTTTGGTGTCGGGGAACTGTGGGAGAAAAGATATTTCGTCCTTGGGTGGAACGTATTGAAAAAGCTGGGGCGCGAGTATTACCGAAAAAGCGAGTTACAGATTTAATTGTTGATAGTAATCAGCGAGCAAAAGCTGTGGTTTGCGGCGATGAAGTTTTTGATGCCGATGCTGTGATTTTTGCAGTTGGAATTACAGGTATAAAGAAAATTGTTTCCAGTAGTCCTAGTTTACAAAGTCGTGAAGAATTTCGGAATTTAAGCAATTTGGGAGCAATTGATGTTTTAGCAACGCGGTTATGGTTCGATCGCAAAATTGATATTCCTCGTCCTTCTAACGCTTGCTTCGGATTTGATGCAACCACAGGCTGGACATTTTTTGATTTAAATACCCTACATGACGAATATCGCCACGAACCAGGAACGGTAATCGAAGCCGATTTTTATCACGCCAATCAATTTCTGAATTTGAGCGATGAGGAGATTTTACCAATAATTCAGCGTTATTTAGCAACTTGTATCCCAGAATTTCGCAAAGCAAAGCTAATTGATAGCAGCGTAATTCGCCTACCTCAAGCAGTGACTCACTTTGCCCCCGGTAGCTACCGTCACATGTTACCAGCCAAGACCAGTTTTGATAACGTGTTTATGAGTGGAGATTGGATTGTTAACCGTCACGGTTCCTGGTCTCAAGAAAAAGCTTACGTTACTGGTTTAGAAGCAGCGAATTTAGTGGTGTCTTATTTGGGAGAAGGACAACCATCTGAGATTTTACCAGTGGAAGCAGATGAAGCGCATATCCAAGTGGCGCGATCGCTCAACCAAACACTACGCGATTTTAGCAAATCCATTTTGCCTGAATTTTGGTTGCCGTAGCTTTCAAAGATATACAAGGAACTGGGGAGATGGCTTCACCAAGGGAAAAGGGGAAAGGTTAAAGGGAAAAGGAGGCATCTTTTTTTTCTCTTTCCCCTTTGCCCTTTGCCCTTTGCCCCATGCCCAATGCCCCATTCCATGCTAATCCTGAATTATTAATTGTAATCTAAATTCGGTAAGCTAAAGAAAGTTATTGCGATAACATCCTTATAATGTAAATCAAATCACATAAGCTTATGGAGCCAGACTCTTTACAAACCGAGGTGATTCTCACGCATCCGCGTGAGTCCCTCGGTAGAGTGCAACTTGATTGGACACCCCAACCTGGAAATTATCTCGATTTTGAAGGTAAAACCTACGCGGTTCTAGAACGCCGTCATCGATATCAACTTAAAGCAGGACGCTACCGTCTGCATAATATTGCCATTTATGTCCAGTCTGCAAAACGACCATCTGAGAAAAGTTTGGTGGAAGGACGTTGGGTAATTGGCGATGCAACTTGTTGCTACAATGCTCACTCAGAAATCATTCGCTGTGCAGTCAACCCAGATGGCCCTTGCGAATCTTGCCGCTTTTATGAAAAGTTAGGAGCGATTTAATTTTAGATTTTAGATTTTAGATTTTCCTTTAATCCAAAATCCAAAATTCAAAATCTAAAATTGTCAACTTCTCAACTCCCCATCTCAAACACTTCCCCCACTGTTAATCGACTACCATTAACAAAGTCCCATCCGGACTGGGGACGTTTACCAGCTAGCTGAACTTCTCGCAACAGCAACAAACCTTCCCCAGTCTGGACAATTGCCCCAATTCCTTTGGCAATACTGACTATAATTCCTGGTTTCTCTGATATATTTGACAAATCAGGCAACTTATGGGATAATCCTTGGAATTCTGGTGGAAGCTGGCCATTGCTCTTTGTCGCTAGGGGAACAGAAGCAGTGATTTTTAGCGGTTTGTCACGAAAGATAGCTGTGCAATTGGGATAAAAGCCTCGAATTTGATTGTGTAATTCAATAGCACTTTTTGACCAATCCAAAACATAATCTTGTTTTTGAATCAAAGGCGCATAAGTAGCTTCATGATTATTTTGAGGTATTGGTTGAATTTCTTTACTTTCTAACTTCAATAAAGTTTCCACCAACAAATCCCCACCAATTGCAGCTAGCCTTTGAGCTAAATCTTGAGCATTATCAAGTAATTCAATGGGTGTGGTAGCTATTTGTAGCATTGCACCGGTATCCATACCCGCATCCATTAACATGGTGGTGATCCCAGTTTCCGTTTCACCGTTATACAAACACCATTGAATCGGCGCTGCACCACGATATTTCGGTAAAATCGAACCATGCACATTAATACAACCCAACTTTGGCATATTGAGGATTTTTGAGGACAAAATCTGTCCATAGGCCACAACAACAAACGCATCTGCATCTGATTGTTTGAGTTGATTTAATATTTCGGTGTCTTTTTTTACCCGCTCCGGTTGCCATACTGGTAAATTATGAGCTGTGGCGATCGCTTTTACAGGTGAAGGAGTCAGTTTGTTTCCACGTTCTCGACGTTTATCTGGTTGGGTAACAACTGCCAACACCTCAAATTTACAATTATTTAATAATTTTTCTAAAGTTGGGACAGCAAATTGAGGAGTACCAAAAAATACGATTTTCATCACCTATTAATCGTTAATCACTAGTTAATGGTAAGTGCGCCCCTGATAACTGACAACTTTTAAGTTACATATTTCATAATTTTGTTGTTTGGTGGTAAGATATTACCGTATTTGTTGAAACTATAGACTGTTCGATTAACTTAAATACATTAAGTTAGCAACAATAAAAGTTCATAATCAACTGCATCTCCCTCTAGTAACCCCCAAAGGTCTACGTACTTAAGAGTGTATCTAGAGAATTAACTCGGTGTATATTGCTGTTGTGCTAATGATTGTGCTTAAATTCAGTACAAGTCTATCTTTTTAATAAAGCACTGCGTTGCAAATATTTTTGTAATTTAAGTTGCAATTTCTAACTTAAAGTTGCTGGCAGCAGTATTTTCTGAGTATTATGTATTATGTGTCTGCTTTCCCAGCTTTCCACGTAACGCCTCACGTTTACCATTACCGGGGTCTGCACTGAATGTAGTGTGATAACTCTTCCTCGTTGATTGTTTCTAGCCATCGCTAGGATAAAGTTCAACAGTATAGTTTAAGCACTCTAACTTTACTCGATAAAGTTAGTCCTAAATTTAAGCTAAATAACCCCTAAAATATAGGCGCTTGTGGTGTGTTCAAGTGTGTTTACACTGCAACTTATAGATATGTAGTAACTACTGAGTTATCGGCATAGTTACTATACTCGCATATTTTCGGAAAAAAATATTCAGTAATGTAAAAAGAAAAGATGTGTATAATGAAACAAAAAAGTTGTAGATTTCCGCAAATAAAGAAATTATTTAGTAAAAGCTTTTAGTTTCTTGTTATACATATAGTTATCGCTTGCTCCATTGCTGCATAGGTATTGCTCCTCACATAAGCAACCGCCCCTCTAGAGAGTCTACAAATGCTTAAACCCCTTTTGCTGTCAGGATGGTTCCGCGCCCAACCATTTCTTAATTACGTTGTCGTTGTGATATTGATCGCACCCTTGTTAGGAGCATCCGGTCACTCGACTCCAGTAAAATCCGAAGTAGTTAAACGAACTTCAATTACTGAAGAGTCGGAACCTGTGTCAAAGGAAATAGCTTTAGTTGGGGAACCTGAGATAGCTGAAACATTAACAGTAGATGGAGTCAACTCATCAGCAGAAGAAGTTGATTCTGTGCCAACACAAAGCAGCGCTATTCAGGCACCGCAAGTATTACCAGAGTATAAAGACTATAAAATTGAGTCTTTTGCACAACTAGATAGTTCTCTTGCAAGCAGTGATTTAAATGTTCCCGATCCTCTAGCAGAAGTAGAACTTGCACCATTAACAGATGTTCCTGTTGGTCAAATTAAATTAGTACAAAAACTCAAAGCTGCCCATATCAAATCTTTGAAAGAAGAAAAAATTTATTTGCCCAGAGAAAAACGTTTTACTGAATCATTGGCGGCAACTCAAATAGCACCAACTATTAAAGATCCACAACCAACCATAACAACGGAAATACCCAATAGTGAACCAGTTGATGAGTCCCAAGCAGAACAAATAGATCCCATCGGTAGTCCTCATCCTATTCCTTGGAAATGGATTACAACTACTCAAGAAGCTATTAGTTCTAACGGTGGTTCTGGAGTGCGTCATTACCGCAGCATTCCAGTAATTTCTCCAGATGGAAAATATGCTGTTTATAGCCGAGTGCAACTAGAAGTAAAACCCGAAATGTACAACAGTCGTGTCACCAGCGTTTTGTTTGTACAAGATAGGCAAACTAAGAAAATGTGGGTGATGGCTTCAACTACTCCTGTTAGCGATCCCCTATTAAAAACTAAAGCTCTCAAGGCGGTGTCAGCAGAAGAAACTGATACCACTGGTCAAATTGGGGTGTTAGTTCCTGTTAGTTGGTCAGAAAAAGGCGATCGCTTTTTGGCACGAAAATTTGAAGGCGTATTCAACACAGGTGATTCTACAGATAGCGCTGTGATTTGGGATCGACAAAAAAATCACGCTAATGTCGTAGCTCCTGCTAATGAAGAACATGACGCAGAGAAAATCGCAGTGTTGTTAGGTTGGAGTAAAAGCCAACCCGATCATGTCCTATTTCGTGCAGGCGAACTGGGTGAGGAAAACTGGCCTTTGGTGAAAGTTGCTAACGATGGCAAGACCGTCAGCACAACCGATGACGATCAGCCTATTACCTTCGGGAAACAGGTTACAGAAATTTGGGCAGGGCCACAAGTTGCTTATAGATAGATAGGCGATAAAAAATTTGATGGACTCCCGTTGTCATCACAACTGATAACGGGAATTTTTTTCGTTTATAGCAGTTGAAAGTCCTAGAGTTTCTTAAAATTGCCAATTTTAATTGTAAACAATAATTAATTAGTTAGTTAATAATAGTTGTAGCGCATTACTAACTCATGCTTACAAGTGATATGCACCAGGAAGAAGACAGTTCGTGTTTTTATGTGCGTGTTCCTGCACGAGTTTTAGGATGCCTACTTGCTGGTGAAATTACCATTATTCTATTTCCTGGGCATGGGTTAGTGCTAACAGAAGCAATCCAAACTTATCTCATTCCTGAAGACTTGAGAATGCCCAATAGTGAGTTTTATGTGTTGTTCAAACATCCTGGGCGAGAGACGATCCGAATCTTACGGCACAACGAATTATGCCCAGAAATCGATACGAACAATGATTGAAGTTTAACTTATTTCGAGCATTGGAGAATCGAGATGTAACAACCAATCCTCATCAACAAATTCTAGATTTTCATCATAAACAAGAACTAACTCAGCAATCTTTTGAGTATGATGATTTGATGCTTGTGTGTCATCAGCACTATCACCCAGCGCCTCCAGTCGAGCCAGCACTTTTTCAAGAAGCATTGGTGATTTTATTCCTTGGAAGTCCCAAGACATAAACTGATGGTAAAACCTAGATGCTAAACGATTTTCAACCCTGTTGCCTATTGTCTATTGCCTGTTCTCTGCTATAGCTGTCAGCTGTCAAAACAAACGTCCGTCGCAACTCTGGAAAAACCTTAGACACCTTACTCAATACATAATCACCATAAGTTCCTCGAAAATCATGAACGCTAGCGCCATCCCAGCGTTGTTTTTTATCGTCATTTATTGATAATCCGTCTAATTCAATCCGCTTCACCTCAGCATTGAAATTTGGATCGAAGAAGAACGGGAACGAAAGGCGATAGCGTCCTGACAAATTCTGAACCCGATGGGGTGTAGAACGATATAAACCTCCCGTCATCCGGTCTAGCATATCGCCAATATTACAGACAAAGGAATTAGGAATCGGAGACGCAGCAACCCAGCCCGATCTTGATTTCACCTGCAATCCCCCTGAATCATCCTGCTTGAGAATAGTTAAAATACCGTAGTCTGTATGTTCGCCAACTCCCCATTTATCTTGGGAATCTGACGGTGATGAATAGGGAGGGTAGTTAAAAATACGGAATAATATTAGTGGGTCTGCTGTGTAACGGTCAGCAAAATAAGACTCTTCCAGTCCCAAACTTAGAGCAATACCAGCCATCAGCGTGTGTCCAAGCTCGGTCATTACCTCCATATATTCAAGTACTGTCTCACGGAAAAGCGGAATATTAGCTGGGAAGAGGTTAGAACCATGCATAGGAGTACCATCTTGCACTAGTGGATGTTCTTCTCCCAGTTCTGCGCCAAAGTAAATACCCTCCTTTTGGTCGGGTTTACCAGATGTCAGTTCGTCTCCCACGGGGAAATATCCCCGCCATGCTTTACCACCCAAAGCCATACGGATTTTTAATTTAGCTTCTAAATCCTGGGCGAAAAATTGTCGGCTCAGTAGTTCTAAGCGTTGCTGTAAATTCTCGTCTACACCGTGTCCAACAATATAGAAAAACCCACACTCGCAACATGCTTGTTTAATTTGAGAAGCGACTGTGTGGCGTTCATCTGTTCTAGAAACCAAGGCGCTAATATCAACGATGGGAATCTGCGAAAATCCTTCATTCACAACTGGTGAGATTTTCATGTTGTTATCCTCCTCGTTGCGTGGAGTTTTAGGTTCGTATAAACACGATTATGGCGCACACAGACATTAGTCAAACAGCCCTACAATTTATTGTTTGTCAACAAAGGTGAAGTGTTTCCCCACTGTCCGCCAAATACAAATTCCTGCAAAGGTTTGCGGGTACGGGGTGCTAATTCGCGATCGCGCAATCCATCACCAAGACTTTGTGGATCGCCAGGATAGCCCACTGCTAGGGCTGTCACAGGCTCATAGTCATCTGGAATCTGGTATTGTTTTCTGGCGCTATCGGCATCGAACCCTGCCATCTGATGCACACCCCAAAACCTTTGAATTTTGAATTTTGAATTGTTATTACCTACTTTTAATGAGACTTGATTTTAGATCGACTTCTATGGTAGCTTTGCGTTCATCAATTAACTACTAATTATATACCGATTTATCGTAGTTTTATTTTACGGTAATTTACATGAAATGGGAATCACCTCTTATGCCAAGAGACTGGTTTGAATGGCACGAACTCTACAATAGTGAGCCAAAATTGCAACAGCGTCTAGAAATCGTGCGGGAATATATTGCTTATAGTTTGAATGCATCTGCTGATGGCCCTATTCATATAGTTAGTGTTTGCGCGGGTGATGGACGAGATTTGCTAGGAACTTTAAAAAATCACCCTCGTAAGCAGGATGTTTACGCAAGACTTGTGGAAATAAATCCAAGTTTAGTTGAACGCGGACGAGCAACTATAGAATCTTTGGGTTTAGACAAGCAAATTGAATTTATCAACGGTGATGCAACCATCGCTACCAACTATGTAGGAGCAGTTCCAGCAAATATTGTGCTTGTGTGTGGTGTCTTTGGCAATCTGCCTGAAGAAACTGAACTGAATCGCTTGTTGGATAACCTGAGTTTTCTCAGTAAAGAAGGTGCTTTTGTTATCTGGACTCGCGGACATTCTAATGGTATTGCTTACTCTGACAATGTACGAAAAACTCTCCGTGTCTTTGGATTTGAAGAAGTGAACTTCAAACTCACAGCTACAGGAGACATGGGTATAGGTATTAATCGTTACCTTGGTAAAAATTTGACAGTACCCAAAGAACAACAGTTATTTGTCTTTTCTGGCGTTGCTAATAAAGCGAGATAATATATGTCTATTCAAAATACGATATCGAGTTGGGAAGATTTGTTAGAGACTGCGAGGAAAAATACTTCTGCTCGTAGGGTCAAAAGACCGGGACAATCTCCTTCCACTACACCAATTCCTAGCGGTTTAGATAAACTTTCCCCAAATACAGAACCACCAGTTCTCCTTTATCGAGATACTAATTCCTGGTGTCCTTTCTGCGAAAGAGTTTGGTTTGCTCTAGAAGAAAAGGAAATTCCCTTTACAACGGAATTCATCGATTTGAGTAATATACCCCAGTGGTATAGAGATTTAGTTCCCACATCCCTTGTCCCTGGTGCAAAAATTGAAGGCAAGTTAGTCTATGAATCTAAAGATATTCTCCTGGCTTTAGAAGAACGCTTTAGTAATCCTCCCCTACTTCCTGAAGATCCACAGGAAAATGCCATTGCCAGACAATGGGTTGAAGATGCTGAAACCAATGGATTTAGAGAGATTGCCTATAAATTTTTAAGACAAACTCCTACAGATGCCGATGAATTAGCAAATTTCCAGGCAGCATTTGAAGCTAAATTAGATGAGCTTGAGCAAGCTTTGGGTAAATATCCTGGCCCTTACTTTGTTTCAAGTTTTAGCTTGGTAGACATTATGTATAGCCCTCATTTAGATAGATTGGCGGCTAATTTGCCTGTATACCGTGGCTATCACATCAAAGGAAACCCCCGCTTCCCCAGAATTAATGGTTGGTTGGAGGCACTTAATCAGCGTCCTGCATATCACAGGGTGAAGTCTGATAACACCACAAATAATTTACTGCTGCGCCGTAGATGGGGTGCAACACCGGTGGGAAATCCATTGCCATTGGATGCAACAGCTAGCCAGGAAATTCGATATCGAGCAGAAGCAGCTGAGCGACTGAGTGATAACCGGGAAGTTGCAATCAAAGATATTTTGAAAAACTCTGGAGTGCAAGCTTTAGCAGCCAATGGTGATATTTCAGCGATCGCCGAAGCAGTTGATTTTCACCTGAGATTGCTGGCAGACTATCTAATTAATGGAAATAATCTGCCATTGCCTTGGGGTAGAATTGGTGGAAAAGAAACCGTCGATCCAATCCCAGCTGCTGTTGGTGCCATTACTCTAGCCTACGTGAGAAATCGCATCTGTGCGCCACGAGATATGAGTGCTGGCGCAGCGACAGCATTTCGCGCAGCAGCAGATAAAGTCTTGGCATCTATCTATTAATTTAAGAAAGCATATATTTTCGTGTTGGCTGTTGACCGTTGACGGTTGACAGTTAACAGTCAAGAGTCAACAACACAAACCTGAATAATTTATTTTTTGGAGTTCCCTTAGCTTAAAACAGGATTCAAATCTGGCTACTAACTCAAAAACCATGCCCACAAAGGACATGGTTTTTTATTATTCAAGGAAAGCTTTGAATATTAAAGCTCGTAGCAAAACCAACAAACACAGATTATGGGTTTCCAAGTAAAAAAATATTCGATAGAAGACTGTTAATTGTTAACTGTTCACCGTTGATGGTTGACAGTCAGCATTCAGCAGTCAACGACCCCAAGCGCAATAGTTTATTTTTTGGAGTTTCTTAGTGAAAGCAACTGATGTGCTTAAAACTAAGGCAATGGGAATTTATCTGCTGAAACTATAACGTGATTTTAATTTTACAAATACTTAAGATTAAAATTATGGCTACTTATCACCTCTTTCCCATTCAGGTATACCACCTTTGACTCGGCGGATGGGCAAATTTGCAATTAAAGCTGTGGTTCGTTGGTTGCTTTCTAAAGAGAACTCTAAGCCTTCTGTTTCAACTTCGACATAGCGACAGACGACATCTAGGATTTCTTGCCGCATTTTTTCCAACGTTTGGGGGTCGATGTCAGCGCGATCGTGAGCAATCACTAATTGCAGGCGACGTTTCACTTGAGTTCGACTGCTATCAGGGCCACGAGAAAAAAGTTTTTCTAGAAGTTCAATCATTACGAATAGGTCTGGCGCAGAGACTCGAAAATTAAGTTAAACAATCTTGGTCGAGAACAACTTTCTAAGACGCACGAAGAAGTTGTCTTGGGACGAGTCGATATCCAGAAATTCGACGTTTTCCCCTTCCAATCTCCGAGCAATGTTTTCAAAGGCTGTGCCAGCTAGAGAGTGAGTTTCTCCTAATACCAAAGGTTCGCCGCGATTGGTAGATACAATAACACGCTCGTCGTCAGGGATTACCCCGATCAAGGGGATGGCGAGAAGTTCCTGAACATCTTGCACTGACATCATATCATTTGCCTGCACCATTGCGGGTCTGATGCGGTTAATTATTAAATGAACACGCTTAACCCCTTGTGCTTCTAGTAATCCAACTACTCTATCAGCATCACGAACAGAGGAAATTTCTGGTGTACTCACGACTAGCGCTTCTTTGGCTGGGCCAATGGCATTTTTAAATCCATTTTCAATACCGGCGGGGCTATCAATAATTACATATTGATATTTTTGGGCTAATGCATTCACCAATAACTTCATTTGTTCTGGTGTGACTGCATCTTTAGAACGATTTTGGGCTGCTGGCAAAAGTACGAGATTAGGTTGTCGCTTATCTTTAACTAAGGCTTGTTCTAAACGACACTCTCTTGCTAGGACTTCCACCGCAGTATAGACGATGCGGTTTTCCAGCCCTAAGAGCAAATCTAAATTTCTCAGACCAAAATCCGCATCAACCAAGGCAACTTGACGGCCCATTTTAGCTAAAGCCATGCCTAGATTTGCTGAAACGGTGGTTTTACCCACTCCTCCTTTGCCGGAGGTAATCACAATAATGCGAGTCATGATAGAAATGCGGTCAATGAGGGTTCAGGAAATATAAAACTGTAAATGCAGTATAAAGTATGAAGTATCGTATCAAGTATGAAGAAATATCTGAATCTCTAAGGCGAGAATCAGGTACGAGTGCTTTTTTATAGCGTTTTTCAGTTATATACAATACACTTTGCCAGGGGGAAAGGGCTATGGATTAAAGTAGTGTATTCTATCTACATAAAAATCGCTATGTTTTACCCTGGATATCCTTAATGTTTTAAGTAAATATTCAGGGTTGCTTGTCGGTCTTGATCGATTGATTTCTGGAAAAATCAGTAGCCCTGGCGATGCGAATTCCTTGGGGTGTAATATGTGCCACCTCTGGAGAAAATTGCATCGGCGATTTTTCTGGCGCTCTAGCTACAGCATCTGCGATCCGCAATTGGGTTGGTTCCATTTGCAAGGCCATAATCAGACACGAAAGATTACCTCCAGCACCAGCATGAGCGATTCCACGTAGACGACCCCAGATGATAATATCCCCATCTGCAACTACAATACCACCTGGATTCACATCCCCCAAGATAATTACTGTACCAGGATGACGGATTTCTACTCCAGAGCGTACAGTCATTTCTAAATAAAGTGCATCTGCCTGGGGTATGGCTGTAGCTTTTGGCTCTGTATTCAGGGAGTTTACGGGTTGTAATTGCTCTACTGAGTAACCAGATGTGACAGCAGCGATCGCAGTTTGCCGACGACTAGTGGAGACTGATACTAATCGCAGTTGGACTTCACTCAAAGCTTCGGCAAGTTCTTGCAGTTGTCTGGCATCTACTAGACGGTCTTGTGCCATTAGATGCACTGGTGTATTAGGTATGCGGAAGCGATCGCCAGCGTTCAAGCGCTGTCTGGTTTGCTGCCAAATATCAGACCAACTAACTTCAGATGCAGGTAATTGAGACTCCTGGGGTAAAATTAATAACAGTCTTCCCCCTTCACTTTTGAGTTGGACTTGAATATTCTGATTTGGCCGCTGTCTTAATAATGGTGAGTCACCACTATCTAAATCAGTCCAAATAGAGTTGGCGGAATTTAACTCTATGTCCGGCTTGGCAGGAGTTGGTTCTACATCCGCAAGCTCAGTATTTGATTTTAAATACAACAGTACCGAATTTAACTCAGCATCCGGGAGGATAGAATCTGATTCTAAATCCGAAACAGCGGGATTTTTCTCTACCTGGGAATTAATAGAGTTTGGGTCTGCATTAGGAGGTGCAGAATTTGACTTGAGATTGGGTAATGCGGAATCAGAAGTCATGCAGTACTAACCAAAAGACAGGGGATACACCGAATAATTACCAATATTAGATCGTTTGCAAAATACGACAACATCCTTATAACATTTTGGATTTGAGATTTACGATGGTGTAGCACTATGTTGAAGCAAGCCTAGCCTAGCATCTGGGTCAAAAACCTTGATTAAATCGGATTTTCGGCCCTTTCTATGTTGCAATCATTCTTCTAATTAGTGAATTAATTGTGTGCGATCGCTAGTTTAAAAAAACTTGAGTAGTTGCAAGCAACTATTCTCTCGCAATATCACTGAAAGCTGTTTTAGTCAACCGTTGATAAATTGTGCCTAAAGCATCAGTATCACCAACATTACCCGGAAACAGCACCACAGGTAAATCGGGAAATTGGGGATGATTGGATGGTGTCAGCACCATTGAACAGCCAGGTAAAATTTGACCGAGTAAGCGTGCAGAAGTTAAAGCTAGACCAGCACTCAAAACATCGTTTGAGGTAATGCCACCCTTGCTAATTAAGAATCCGATATCAGATGGTAAACTGCGGACAATATCCATCAATAAGGCTGAAACCTTGACCCCAAAGTCCAATCGTGTCTTGACATCCTGAAAATTCAGTTCTTGACGGCTAGTATAAACCACGGGTGTTTTCCCAGCCTCATGTATTAACCGCGTACTTTCATGAATTTCCTGTAGGAGTACAGCCGATTGATTTGTCTGATTATCTAGTAGTCGCGCTACATCAACTTCAATTCCCACAGTTCCCTCTACTTGCAATAATGCCTCTAATTGCTGAGTAGTTTTTTTCACATGGGAGCCAACAATCACCACACCTGGTTTTTTTTGGCGGACATATTGTGCCATGTTTTCAGCAGCGATTGGTTGGGGAGGTAAAGCAGCTAAAGCAGTTAAAATGCTGGCAGCACTGCGAAATAAAAAGCGTTTACCACGACTTACTGCTGTTAATACATCTAGTGCAAAGCCATTGAGGTCGGCTTGAGTTTCACCATCGACAACAGCACACTGATTATTACTCAGTTTTAGCAAGCGTTCTAGACTACCAGAGCGAATATCAGCTAAGAGAAACCGTTGTACTGCTTCGGCCTGAATTTGTCCTTTAGTCTTTTCTTCGACATACTTGGGTAAGTAACTATGATGGTAGCTGAAAACCGAATCACGGGCAAATTCTGTTTCATGGACTGGAGTGGGTACGCCGCCAACAATTAAATAATGTACGCTGTCACGGGTAATGCGTCCACCCTCAAAAAATCCAGGTACGAGAAAATGGGCATCAAAAGGGCCGAGTTCTTGAGCGATCGCATCTGTTTCAATGGGATAATGTCCGCGCAAGGTAGAATCAGAACGGCTGACAATCAAAAAATCATCAATTCCTTCAGCCTGCAAAGCAATTTTCAAATTTTGGCAAACTTCTCTAGTCACAGATGCAGCTGACTCTGCGGTTAAGGATCTTGTGTTAGTCAACACGAAGAAAATCGGTGAATCATCCTGTAATCCTATGCGTAGAGTATCCACATCCCAGCGCATTAGCAGCAAGCAACTGTGGACTGTTTGAGAACCTGTAGGATCGTCGTCTAAGACAATTATTTTAGGTTTATTGCTCATTTAGAAGATTTTAGATTTTAGATTTTGGATTGATTTCACAGAGCGAACGAGGGCTGTTATCATCAATAAATTATCAATCAGGCGATCGTTTTTTTAGAAAAAATAGCAATTGAAGCATAGTTTAAGACATCAATTATGATGGTCAAATCCCAGCTTCAAGAGACTTTCTTTGCCCATTGCCCATTACCTGCCATCAACTCAACTTTTGTGCAATTTTCTAATTTCTGCTTGCACATCAATGGCAATCTGCAATGATTGATTTAAAAGTTGAGCGTATTCGCCTGCTTGAGTGCTAACTTGTAAAGCTTGGAGACTAGCTAAATTATTGACAAATAACTCTTGATTATTAGCAAGCAAATTTTTATTATCTCGCAAAATTCGTTCCGTTTTCAGAGCGCGGACTAAATCTTCTCGAATCAGTTGCAAGGCGGCGGTGACTCGATCTCTGTCTTGGACACTGCTTTCTAGATTTCCTGATGCTGCCAATTGGTCATTAATATCGATGGCTTTAATCAGGTCATGATATTTATCAACTTCATCTAAAAGTATTGTCAGTCCTTCTGGAAAACTCAACTGTCGCCAGAGCGCTCGCCCCACCAATATCGGGATTGGCACTAGAATTAGTAAAAGAATTCCAAATTTAATTGAAGACCCAATTGTTGGCAAAATAACAAAGGCATAAATAAAGCCAACGATAATTGGCGTTAGCGCCAATGTCACCAGTATTTCATTGATCAAAAACCCCAATCGCTTCTTGCGATCTCGCAAAACAGAGGGACGAAAAACGTCTTCTGGGTCGAACCCAGTCAAGCGTCTCAGTTCCCCTTTACTAATTTCCAAGCCTATTAAGTCCGGCTGCACGGCTGGATAACTCCTATGGAAACCCAAGTTGCGTATTTATTTTAATCGGGTTTGGTAGAGAAGCAACGGGTGATGGCGTTTTTCCTGTGCAGTAAGGCAAATAAATCCAGGGCGAATAAATTCAGGGCAAATAAATCCAGGGCGAATAAATTCAGGGCGAACAGCCGTTCGGCCCTACCATTTTGATTGGATATTGGGATGTAATTGGTCTTTGTTCCACGATTGTGGGTTGTTTTGGATATATTGACGAATTTTTTCTAATGAAAATTGATTTTGAATGATGTGTTCGTAATAATTTCTTTGCCATACAGGTGTACCAGCTGCGTTGCGGATTGTATTAATACGAGTGGTAGTAGCACATTTGAATCCAGCGATGGCAGATGAAAGCGATCGCGGTTTCATAGGTGGGATTATTCTTTGGGAATTATCATTGGTTTGAGGGGAATTGTTGGAGGTATCGGGCAAACAACCAGGTGGTTGGTGAATGGCAATTATTGTGTGAAAATGATTAGGCATGACTATCCATTCGTCTAATTCAATTTCTTGACGAATTTCTGAAGATTCGATCCATTCTTTGGCAACAATTTTTCCGTATTCATTCAAGACCATTTCTTCATTAACGATTTCACCAAATAAACATTGTCTCTTGTAGGTGCAAATCGTCACAAAATAAAATCCCGCAGAAGAATAATCGTATCCCCTCAGGCGGGTAGAATTGCGATCGTGTATTTGTGGATTATATTTCATCAAATTTATCGAAAAATTTCACCACATTTATTTTTCCCAATCCCCCAACCCAACAAACTGTACGGGCGAACGGTTGTTCGCCCTAACCCTTATCCCCCTAATTCTTATCCCCCCTAACCCTTATCCACCCTGTCTTATTGTGCTTCATACTGAGGTTATGACTTTACCTCACACTGCAATGCCATAAATATTCCTTAAGTCTAAACGAAAGCTTACTAGAAGAATGATGTTTTAATTTATCAAATTATTGAAAATGTATGAAAACCCATAGCTAGACCTCTAAATTTTCAGCTTAATTGCTATTGATATTATTTATTTTTGATAAATAGCCAGTCCCAAACAAAGCATAATCATCGCTGAAAATTCGTAAATTTCGTTCATTAAAAGGTACAAAAATGACTGCTACAAATGGTAAGCGTAAAATTCGTTATGCTATTGTTGGTTTAGGTTGGTTTGCCCAACAAGCTGCTTTACCTTCCTTTGCCCACACGGAAAACTCTGAATTAGTTGCACTGGTTTCCGATGACCCCACAAAAAGAGAAGAACTGAGCAAAAAGTACGGCATAAAGCAGACTTATTCCTACGAGGAGTATGAAAACTGTTTGACAAGTGGTGAGGTTGATGCAGTTTATATTGCCTTGCCCAATCACTTGCATCGTGAATACACTGTACGGGCTGCTAATCAGGCAATTCATGTGTTGTGTGAAAAGCCAATGGCGATGACAGAACAAGAATGCGAGGAAATGATTAAAGCTGCCAATGATAACGGTGTAAAATTGATGATTGCCTACCGCTTACATTTGGAAGAAGCAAATTTACAAGCGGTGGAAATTGTTCGCTCAAAACAAATAGGCGAACCACGAATTTTCAATTCTGTTTTTACTCAACAAGTAGAAGAAGGCAATATTCGTTTACGAAATGTAACAGGTGGCGGAACCCTGGACGATATCGGCATTTACTGTATTAATGCTGCACGTTATCTATTTCAAGATGAACCAATAGAAGTATTTGCTGTTGCTGCTAATAAGGGAGAACAACGCTTCAGCGAAGTGGAAGAAATGACTAGTGTCATTTTACGTTTCCCCAATGAACGGTTGGCAACATTTACCTGTAGCTTTGGGGCGGCTAATGTTGGAACTTATCAGATTGTAGGTACTAAAGGAGATTTGCGAGTAGAACCTGCCTATCCTTGGCAGGGAGAAATCAAACATTACCTAACAATTGATGGTAAAACCCAAGAGCGTACCTTTGACGATCGCGACCAATTAGCTGCTGAGTTTACTTACTTCTCTAATTGTATTCTTGAAGATAAAGACCCAGAACCATCTGGGATTGAAGGGCTGATTGATGTTAGTATCATTCAGGCGCTTTACGAGTCAATTAAGATTGGTAAACCCGTACAGATACAAACTCGCTATCGCCATCAACGTCCCACAGTAACTCAAAGCATTAAGCGTCCTCCTCTCAAAGAGACTCCTGACTTAATTCATGCTGCTGCACCTTCAAGTGAATCATAAATCAGGGACTTTCAAGTAAAAATATATTCCATAGAACACTGTTAACCGTTGACTCTGAAGCGTCAACGGTCAACAGGAAACCAGTTTTCATCTAAAATTTGTTCTAAAGAGCCAATGGGTATCAAGGGGAATATGTCAATGCCAAGTTGAGAGCGATCGCTTGCTTCTGTTCTTGCATCTTGATAACATTCATCAAATATTTCTAAAATGTAAGGCTTTAAACTCGGACTATCTTTAAGAGCTTTTTTAATCTCTCTGCGAAAAGTCCTAATTTCTCCTTTCCAATGTCCTTGATTACGTTCTCGCTCTTCGTCCCAACACTTGAGCTTTAATAGATGTTCGAGAAGCTTAATTAATAAACTTTCAATTGCTCGCTTCTCTCTTCGACCCATAGTTTCTAATTCTTCTAACAAATTATCTAAATCCACAGCAGAAAACTGTCCAGCGCGAAGTTGATTGATAGTTGTCCTCAACCAAAGGTAATAATCTTGGTCGTATAAAGTCTCAATTGTTGGTTCTATTTGTACCACCATACCCTTGTTCAACTCCTATTATTTGTGATGTCAAAGGCAATTCTGAATTGAAAATATTATCATTACAAATAAAATCAAAAAATTATCTATCTATAGTACACATCATTACACCGTTATCAGGCACAATATAATATATTGTGCCCCTACCATTTTGTCTATTTGATTGAAAACAGCCGTATATCCCTAAATATTAAGGATAAAGACCCCTGTCAGTCAGTGCTTGAGCTACTCTACCTACTCCTAGTGTATAAGCTGCCAACCTCAAAGAAACTTGCCGTTTCTTCGACTGCTGAATTACTTGGTGGTAAGCTTGCACCATCAAATGTTCCATTTCGCGGTTGACGCGTTCCTCATCCCAAAATAGGTAAGAAAGACCTTGCACCCACTCTAAATAACTCACCACCACACCGCCAGCATTGGCCAAAATATCTGGTAGTACTGTCACACCCCGCGCTTCTAAGGATAAGCTAGCCTCTAGAGTCACCGGCCCGTTAGCTGCTTCCGCAACAATTTGCGCTTGCACCTGATTCGCATTTTCTTCAGTGATTTGGTTCTCCAAAGCTGCTGGTATCAGAACATCGCAAGGCAAAGTTAATAAATCTGCATTGCTAATTGCTACTGCTTGGGGATAACCGACGATACTCTTGCGATTTTCGGCGGCGTAGGCTTTTAACTTGGGAATATCAAGACCATCTTGGGAAAATACTCCCCCTGCACTGTTAGAAACAGCGATAATTTTTGCTCCTGCTTCGTATAGTAATTCAGCAGCAGCACTGCCAACATTACCAAAACCTTGAATGGCTACTCGCACTCCCGCCAAAGATTTACCTTGGTCTGCTAGCGCCTCGCGTACAATAATCATCGCCCCGCGCCCAG
Source organism: Nostoc linckia z4 (assembly GCF_002608075.1). Lineage (GTDB taxonomy): Bacteria > Cyanobacteriota > Cyanobacteriia > Cyanobacteriales > Nostocaceae > Nostoc > Nostoc linckia. The sequence goes on along the minus strand of NZ_LAHA01000064.1, from coordinate 23,358 downwards.
TTGCCATTTCTCGTCCCCTGGAACCGCCCACAGAAAGCGGCTTCCCAGTGACAACCCCCGGTACAGCATGACCGACATTCACTGAGTAAGTATCCATCATCCAAGCCATTTCACGGGCAGAAGTACCCATGTCTGGTGCAGGAATATCCACGGAAGGCCCAATATCTTTAATCAACTCGCTGATATAACGACGGCTGATCCGTTCTAATTCTCCGACACTATAACGTTTTGGATCGATCGCAATACCACCCTTGGCACCACCGTAAGGAATACCCAATAGGGCACATTTCCATGTCATTAGCATTGCTAAAGCTGAAACTTCCCGCAATGTCACAGCCGGATGATAACGTATTCCGCCTTTGTAGGGGCCTAAAACATCAGAGTGCTGCACCCGATGTCCGGCGACAACTTGTATTTCCCCACTATCTAGTTTCACAGGAACCGAAACTGTTACCACTTTGCGTGGATGGCTGAGAATTTCTATTATTCCTCGATCTAACCTTAATTCCTTAGCCGCAGCTTCCAGGTAACTACAGGCTTGATCGAATGGACAAATATATGCCGGAGAAGCAGCTTCCAACGGCAACACAGATGCTAAACTCATAAAATTTTCTCCCAATCGCGGTCTTTGCGCGAACCGGATATTCTTTATATATTGCCTAGCTTATCCTTTTTTTTATAAAAATAGAGATTTTGTAGTTTTTGTTACAGTTTTATTCAAATTGGTGTGTATTGGGAATCGGGCATGGGGAGATGGGGAGATGGGGAGATGGGGACAGGCGAGAATAATAACTTCCCAGTCAACAGTCAACAGTCAACACTCTAATGCCCTATACCTATCGCTGCATTCTGTCCACCAAAGCCAAAACTCAAACATAATACATGGCTAATATTACTGAGGCGGGCTGCTGTAACTATGTCTAAATCAAACTCTGGTTGCTGCAATCCCACACAAGGCGGTAAAATTTGATGCTTTAACGCCATCAAAGAAAAAGCCACACCTAAGGCTCCAGATGCTCCTAGTGTATGACCTGAGCTTCCCTTGGTGGAACTAACTGCTACGCCTTGGGGAAACAAATGCTGGATTACCATACTCTCCATTTGGTCATTTAGCTGGGTAGCTGTGCCATGAGCATGAATGTAATCAATATCAGCTGGTGATAAACAATTACGTTGTAGACATTGTTTGATAGCAGCGATCGCACTTTTTCCATGAGGTTCTGGAGAATTAGTATGATATGCGTCGTTGGTGAAGCCGAAACCGAGAATTTCACCATATATCTTTGCTTGACGCTGCTTTGCCAATTCTGCTGATTCCAAGATAAATACAGCTGCGCCTTCCCCTAAAACTAAGCCTTCTCGATGCACATCAAAAGGATAAGCGCCAGTTTTTGCCAAAGCACCCATCTGCTGAAATCCTGCTAAAGTCAAAGGTGTAATTGGTGCTTCCACTGCGCCTGCGATCGCTCTTTGACATTGCCCAGTTTGGATGAGTAAAGCTGCTTGGGCAATAGATAAAATGCCAGTAGCACAAGCTACCATTGGTGCCAACACTATCCCAGATGCACCAATTTGTCGTGCAGTGGCGATGGCGTTCATGTGAGGTAATGTATCAAGCCAATTTTTTAAACTGAACGCAGGGATAGAGGGACGTGGGGATGCGGGGATGCGGTGAGGAAGTTGGAGTCTTGGCGGTTCCCGTCGAGTCCAAACTTCCGAACCCGAAGGGGGACGCGGGGATGAGGAGAAATTCTGTGCGTCTTTTTCAGTGGCTGTGTCCTCATACATTTGCCGCGCCAAGATTTCCCAAGATGCTTGATGAGAGCGACTTGAGCCAATAACTACAGCACAATCGGCTAAAGGTGGAACTAAGCCAGCATCTTGCAAAGCAGAAGCAACAACCAACTGAGTTAGCATTGTCAAATCAGCTGGCTGTTGACCTATTAAAGCCATAGGAAATGGTCTTATTTCTGGAAATGGTTGAAGTAACCTAATTCCAGATTTACCTGCTAGTAAATTTTGCCAACTTTCCTCTAAGCTGCCACCCAAAGCAGAAACTAAACCAATACCAGTAACAACTACTTTCACAAATTTTGATTTTGAGGATGAGGGAGATGATTGGGACAAGGGGGACAAGGAAGACAAGGAAGAATTTTTTCTTCCTCTCCCTTGTCTTCCTCATCTCCCCCTCTCCCTCATCTTTTTCTACTTCCTCATTCTTCTACTGTCCTGGTGTTTTCAAATTTTCAGCACCTTGGGTTACTTTAGCAGAGTCGATGCGATCGCCTTGCTGAATTTTGTTGACTACATCGAAGCCTTGGGTAACATAGCCAAACACAGCGTATCTACCATCCAAAAATCCTATATCTGCTAGAGCAAAATAAAACTGTGAAGAAGCGGAGTTTGGCGGTTCCGATCGCGCCATTGCCACTGCACCTTGTTTGTGGGGCAATATAACGGGTTGAGCAGTAGCATCAAATGTTTGATTGTAAATCGGTGTATTTGAGCCTTTTTGCTTAATTTCTAAAGGTATATAGCGAGGATTTCCTGTTTTTGGGTCAACATAACTACCTGTTCCCAATTGATCTACAGGAAAATTTGGGTCTTTGCTTTGGGGATCGCCGCCTTGAACCACAAACGGCTGGGGTTGTTGGGGAGTTCCGCGTTCAACTCTATGGAAAGCTAAGCCATTGTAGACGCCCTTTTGCACTAAATCTACAAAATTGCCAGCTGTAATTGGAGCGTTAGTACCGTCTACTTCGATAGTAATCGGTGAGCCTTTAACTGTAAGTACCACAGTAGCCTTACCATCTAGCCTTGGTAAATTGGCGAATCCAGCAACACTGTCATTCGTATTTTGAGATACAGGCGTTGCTTCAGTAGTTGTCTTAGTACTTGCCTCATTTGAGTTTGAGGTGGCTACTGATGTCGGAGAAGAATTATTAGAAGCGACTTGCTGTGTTGAACATGCTCCTAACATCAAAGCACTGACAAGCGCAACAGAAAGCAAAAATTGTGAAATTTTCAACCGCATTGCTAGTTACTGATTCAACTTAAGTATCTTATCGTTTTAAAGGGCATTGGGCATTGGGCAGGGAAAAGGTTAAAGGGAAAAGGGAAAAGGAATAAATTTAATCTTTCGCCTTTTCCCCTTACCCCTCTTCCTATGCCCCATTCGCCATGCCCCATGCCCCATGCCCTATGCCCAATCCCTCAAAGCCCTTCTAAGGATACTTCCAAAAAACGGGCTAGCTTTGCGCCTTCTGTTTCTAACTCTGTTAAAGATAACGGTTGTCCGACTCTTGTTAAGGGTATATCTCGCCGTCCCTTAACGCGGAGATAAAGGGCGCGAAGGGGATTAATGCCTTCTTTGACAGCTATCCGCACAGACTGTACCTCTTCTATGCGACCATCAATTTCAATGCGGCGGTTTTTGCCAGGAAATCCCCAACGAAATATTTTGAATGTGCTGGTTTCCCGATCGAATTCGTTGTAACCGCCTCCCACATCCCATAAAATCACTAACCATAGGTACGTGGCTAGTAGTAAGCCAGCAGAGCCATATAATCCCATTACCAATCCTTGAGGTACGAATACCAGTTGAGTTGGATCGGTAACTATGAGTAAATTAATTTTTAGATAACTGGATATGCCAGCCAGTAGAAAGCCTGTTGCTCCCAAGGTAACGATAGTTGCCCACCAGTAGTTACTAAACCGACGAGAACCGAGAACGTTTTGATGCAGCAGGCGATCGCCCTTGTTAATCGTTGTTGATGCCGTCATTGAACTACCTTGGCTTGTGAGATACTCTCTTTAAAAGTCTGCCATTGAATCGGGATATCTTGCAACTGGATTAGGGCATGGGGCATGGGGCATAGGGAGATGGGGAGATGGGGAGAGAAGAGGACAAGGGGAATAATTCTTAACTTTTAACTCTTAACTCCTCACTCAACACTCAGCACTCCCAATTCCCAACCCCAATTGTTTAGATTTCTGAGAAAAGTTGTGTCAAATTGTAAAAATTCTGATATTCATATATAAATATACGTTCGTGTTAAATACCCGATCCGCTTGCGTGTGTCTGGCCAAAAACGAACTAATATGATAAGTTAAGAATCATTAAGTTACCACAAGCTAAGTTACTAGCCAGTGGTACGTGTAATGGCATAGGTCTGAGAAATGCTGACTTCACTAGACAGCAAGCTCTCAGAAATTCAGTAGCTTTTTAGGCTGTTGAAATTGTCAAAAAAACGTTAATTCCTCACAGCAGTCGCTAAGAAAGCAAAGCTTTAAGGTGGCGCTGGTTCAAAAACGTTGCAATTTTAGTAAAAGAAGAGGATTTTAGTCCGATGACCATCGCAGTTGGACGCGCCCCAAGTACAAGAGGGTGGTTTGACGTAGTAGATGACTGGCTCAAGCGCGATCGCTTTGTATTCGTAGGTTGGTCAGGGTTACTACTGTTCCCCTGTGCGTACCTAGCACTAGGCGGTTGGCTAACAGGCACAACCTTCGTCACCTCTTGGTACACCCACGGTTTAGCCTCGTCGTACTTGGAAGGCTGTAACTTCTTGACAGTGGCAGTATCCACCCCAGCAGACAGCTTAGGACATTCGCTATTGCTGTTGTGGGGCCCAGAAGCCCAAGGCGACCTTACCCGTTGGTTCCAATTGGGTGGGTTGTGGCCATTYGTAGCGTTGCACGGAGCTTTTGGTTTGATTGGCTTCATGTTGCGCCAATTTGAAATTGCTCGGCTAGTAGGAATTCGTCCCTACAACGCCTTAGCATTTTCAGCTCCCATCGCGGTATTCGTCAGTGTATTTTTGATGTACCCCTTGGGACAATCATCTTGGTTCTTTGCTCCCAGCTTTGGTGTAGCCGGAATTTTCCGTTTCATTTTGTTCGTGCAAGGTTTCCATAACTTCACCCTCAACCCATTCCACATGATGGGTGTAGCAGGGGTGTTGGGAGGTGCGCTGTTGTGTGCGATTCACGGAGCCACTGTAGAAAACACCTTGTTTGAAGACGGCGAAGGAGCAAACACCTTCCGAGCATTCAATCCYACCCAATCAGAAGAAACCTATTCAATGGTGACCGCAAACCGTTTCTGGTCACAGATATTCGGTATTGCTTTCTCTAACAAACGCTGGCTGCACTTCTTTATGTTGTTTGTGCCAGTMACAGGTTTGTGGATGGCAGCGGTTGGTATTGTTGGTTTGGCACTCAACCTGCGGGCTTACGATTTCGTTTCCCAAGAGTTACGGGCAGCGGAAGACCCAGAGTTTGAAACTTTCTATACCAAAAACATTTTGCTCAACGAGGGTATCCGCGCTTGGATGGCTCCTCAAGATCAGATCCACGAACAATTTGTATTCCCTGAGGAGGTATTACCACGTGGTAACGCTCTCTAATAGACCAAATATTTTAGGCGGCGCTGGACGCGACCAAGAATCTACCGGGTTTGCCTGGTGGTCTGGTAACGCTCGTTTAATCAATCTTTCTGGCAAACTACTGGGCGCTCACGTTGCTCACGCTGGTTTGATTGTATTCTGGGCTGGAGCAATGACTTTGTTTGAAGTCGCTCACTTCATTCCTGAAAAGCCCATGTATGAGCAGGGGTTGATCCTGCTGCCTCACCTTGCCACTTTGGGCTGGGGTGTTGGTGCTGGCGGTGAAGTTATTGATACCTTCCCCTACTTTGTTGTTGGTGTACTCCACCTAATTTCCTCCGCAGTTCTTGGCTTTGGCGGTATCTATCACGCCGTTCGTGGCCCAGAAACCTTAGAAGAATACTCTTCATTCTTTGGTTACGACTGGAAAGACAAGAACAAGATGACCAACATCATCGGATTCCACCTGATTATTTTGGGAACCGGTGCCCTGTTGTTGGTGCTGAAAGCAATGTTCTTTGGTGGTATCTATGATACCTGGGCACCAGGTGGTGGTGATGTTCGGATCATTACTAACCCAACACTCAATCCAGCAGTTATCTTTGGTTATCTGATTAAGTCTCCTTTCGGTGGCGAAGGCTGGATTGTCAGCGTAGATAACTTGGAAGATGTTATCGGCGGTCATATTTGGATTGCCTTTATCTGTATTGCTGGCGGTATTTACCACATTCTCACCAAGCCTTTTGGTTGGGCGCGTCGTGCCTTCATCTGGTCTGGTGAAGCATACCTATCCTACAGCTTGGGTGCCCTCTCTTTGATGGGCTTCATTGCCTCCATCATGGTTTGGTACAACAACACTGTTTACCCCAGCGAATTCTTTGGCCCTACCGGCCCTGAAGCTTCTCAAGCTCAAGCTCTTACTTTCTTGATTCGCGACCAACGCTTAGGTGCTAACGTTGGTTCTGCCCAAGGCCCCACAGGTTTGGGTAAATACTTGATGCGCTCTCCTACTGGTGAAATCATCTTCGGTGGTGAAACCATGCGCTTCTGGGATTTCCGTGGCCCTTGGTTAGAGCCTCTACGCGGCCCCAACGGTCTTGACCTAGAAAAAATCAAGAACGATATTCAGCCTTGGCAAGCTCGTCGTGCTGCTGAATACATGACCCATGCTCCTCTGGGTTCTCTGAACTCTGTAGGTGGTGTGGCTACCGAAATCAACTCCTTCAACTACGTGTCTCCTCGCGCTTGGTTGGCATGTTCTCACTTCGTATTAGGATTCTTCTTCCTAATCGGCCACTTATGGCACGCTGGTCGCGCTCGTGCAGCTGCTGGTGGTTTTGAAAAAGGTATTGACCGTGAAAATGAACCAGTAATGTCGATGGATTACCTCGACTAGGTTACAAAGTTTCTTTCATCACTGACAATCAATTAGTTTACAGACTCTTGCTTCAAAGCAAGAGTTTTTTTTATAGAAAATAGTAGAAGTCAGAATTATCTAACAGGACTTATGAGTGAATCAGATTTTATCGATACCTTACGCTGGACAGCGGAAGCTAAGGAAAAGCTGCAAAATATTCCCTTTTTTGTTCGTCCTCAAGCGAAAGCTCGAATTGAAGCGTTGGCTCGTCAAGCTCAGCAAGAGGTTGTGACTGGTGATTTGGTAGAACAGGCTAGGCTTGAATTTGGACAATAAACAATAAAAGATTTTTCGATTTTGGATTTTGGGTTTTAGATTGACTTCATAAATTTATAACTTCAAATCCAAAATTTAAACTTGAGTCAACTTCCTCCTACATTCATTGCTGCTAAAACAGCTTTCTGGCTAACATTTGTGTAAACAGTATTCAAATACTTCATGACTACATCTGTGGAAGTTAAACTGACTACATTTTCCTCTTCTTTGGCTAAAGGAATTGCTTCTAATACATCTAATATTGTCTCGCTTGCTGAAGGTACAATTACTACCAAAGATGACTCTAGTGGTTCATTGTATTGCCAGAAAGAGTCTATTTTTACTGAATATTTGTTGTCAGGAATTGATTGTTGAACATCAGGTGTTTCTGGAATTACAGCTTCTATCTTGCCACTACGTAGCTGTCGTAAATCGCTGAGAATTTGCTCTTTAGTGCGTCCGCGTAATTGAAAGAGTACAAAAGGGTCTTCACTAAAGCGATCGCCTAATTGATAGTATACTGCACCAATATGCTTACAGGGATTTGCTTTATCAGGGCAAGAACATTTACTGCGGACATCGCCAAGGGTAAAAGGAAATAACGAAAGACCATTAGCTGTGAAAACTTCTGCTATGTTTTGCGGCATTTCCCCCGCCAATAATTTGGCAGCGAAAATTGCTTTTTGGGACATAGTTTCAATGACATAACCCCATTGTTCGTCGCTAAAAGGTTCAAGGTAAAGGGAAACTTTATAAGGTTCCACTTCACTACCTTGTACCCTGGCTAATACTTTTGCCCCTTGAAACTCAATACTTAAAACATTTCCTTGACGTGCATAGTTTCTAGCACGTTCCAAACGCTTTTTAAAACGATAAGAATCTAGTAAATCTAGCCATTGCTGCGACCACCATTCTCGACTAGCTTGCAGAGTATAATTAGTCATTGTTATACCATTTCGGATTTTAGATTTTGCGAAAAGTTAGAGCGTCGGCTTCCGCCGTAGACCTGAAGGGGCTTGCCGCAGGCATCTAAACTTTTCAAGACGGATTTTGGATTGGGAATTGCGTTTTGTTTCTCGCTTGTGGGAATCCAATTGCAGATTAATTAAAAAAGTGCAATGATTACAAATTTATTCTGCATCTTCGTCAATTACTGCATTGCGGTCAAGAATTAGTAAGTCCCGAAGTTGGTCTGTATCTAGTTCGGTCAACCATTCTTCACCTGCACCGACAACTTGTTCGGCTAGTTGTTTTTTGCTTTCAATCATGTCGTGAATTTTTTCTTCTAGAGTGCCAGTACAAACAAATTTATGTACTTGTACATTGCGGGTTTGACCAATGCGAAATACTCGGTCTGTAGCTTGATTTTCTACGGCTGGATTCCACCATCTATCAAAATGAAACACGTGATTTGCTCGTGTTAAATTCAATCCTACGCCACCTGCTTTGAGAGACAAAATCATAATCGGTGGCCCTTGGGGATCGTGTTGGAAACGGTCTATCATTTCCTCGCGTTGTTTTTTATTCGTACTACCATACAAAAATAATATTTCTCGTCCCAACTGTTTTTCTAAATGGGGTTTGAGCAATTTACCCCACTCAGCAAATTGAGTAAAAATTAAAGCGCGTTCTCCACCAGCAGCACCATAGGCATCCCCTTCTGCTAAAAGTTCTTCCAACATTTCTTCTAGGCGCAACAGTTTCGCTGAATGATGTTTTTCTAATGTGGTTTGTTTCAAATATTGCGCTGGGTGATTGCAGATTTGTTTAAGTTTGATCAGTAAAGCCAAAATCATCCCCCGACGTTGCAATCCTTCGGCAGATTCAATTTCTGCTAAAGATGCTTCTACTACTTGTTGATAAAGTGCGGCTTGGTCGGCAGTTAAACCACAAAATACTGTCATTTCTTGCTTCTCTGGCAAGTCTTGAATAATTTCGCGATCGCTTTTTAATCGTCGCAGGATGAATGGTTGAACTAACGAACGTAATTGACTCAAAGAAGCGGTATCTCCATACTTTTCAATTGGCATGGCAAACCGTCGCTGGAAAAATTGCTTATTACCTAAATATCCTGGATTGAGAAAATCCAAAATCGACCACAATTCTTGCAGTCTATTTTCCACTGGTGTCCCTGTCATCGCAATCCGAAAATTTGCTGCTAATTGCCGCACTGCCTTTGATTGCTTGGCCTCGGAATTTTTCACATTTTGGGCTTCATCTAAAACAATTATCTGCCAAGGGACGCTTTCTAATAATTTAATATCACGATGAATCAGTGAATAACTAGTGATGACTAAATCATGTTTTTTGGCTACTTCTAAAAACGTCTTTCCTTTAGGACGTTTATCACCGTGATATTGCAAAATTTTTATACTTGGAGCAAATTTCTTGACTTCTCTTTCCCAGTTGCCTAAAACTGAGGTTGGACAAACCAATAGAGTTGGATTTTCTAGGGCATCTCGTTCTTTGAGATGAAGAAGAAAAGCGATAAATTGGATAGTATTATGGCAGATAATATTGTTAGCTACAAAATTGTGATGTTCGCTAACTTCAAAGTCATAAACCCATCCATTATAATCTATCTCCTCTATAGATTTAATTCGGCAATAAAATACTTCTTGTTCGAGTAGATTTTGTAAAGACTGGCTAGTTAAACTTAACTGTTTTATGTCCAGTTGAGCATAAGCTGTTAGGGTTTTATTTGTCCATTTTGAAGGTTTTAGTAGTTGATACTCCTGTTGAGCTTCTCCATTAATAATGCGGTTTATGCCAGTAATGACTCGCTGTAAACTATCTTGGGAAAATTGCTGTGAGCCATTAATATAAACAGTGTTATACATTCCCAAATGCCGCAACGGTAACTTTGTTGTTGTAACTGTTTGAGCAACAATATCTCCAGCAGGAATTACTTCAATATTAGTGTTACTTAGAGCTTGACAAATTTGTTTTAATTTGTGCTGTTTTTGGGAATTACTAAAACCAATAGCTTGGAAAAACCTGCGTACAGAATTTCCACCAATTACACCAATATAATAGGTGCGTAAAGTCCGAGTTCCATTCGTAGCACACTTCTTTTTAGCCGATATTCGTAACCAAATGCCAAAACGCCGCAATAGTGCAGAAAGTTGCTGAATTAGTAAAGGTGAAGCTGTGGCAATCTCAATGCTCCGTATACTAAAAATAACGGCAGACTCAGCATCAAAATAGTTTTGTAAAAATATCCGCACGCTATCCAAGTCTGCCTGCATAATGAAGGGCGGAATAGATTTTTCTGCGGATAATTTACCCCAAACATAACCTTTAGTTTCTAAGAATCGGCGATAGGCTTGGCTGCTAACTCTAAGAAAAGGAACTCGATTAGGAAAACTAGAGATATTAGGGCTGTTAATTTTCAGGTTATAGCGTTTTCCTATCCACTGAAAAGTCTGGAGTAGATTTTCCAACGGCAGAGTATCTTTTTGCGATATTGTCAATTGTCCGGCATCGGGTATTTCATGCCCTTCGGCAATCTGCCAAGCAAGAAACTTCACTAAGTCTGGGTCTTGTGGTTGTCCATTCCAAAGCGTTTTACCTGGTACACAGACGTAATCACCTACTTGTAAATTATTTGTCCAACCTTTATTTGTCAGCAGCTTATGACGATGAGTGATGCTAACACTGCTACCGTCTTCTAGAGTGACTTTTCGTAATTTCTCACAGACTTGCTGGCGATACAACTTTCTGACATTAGCCTGGACAATTTTGCCAGTTTTCTCATTTATCGAATTAACTACTAACTGTTCAGTGGGATTAGCCCAAAATCCTTCGCCGTCAAACTCTGTTTCTCCAGCATGAGTTGTCCAAATTGTCTCGGCTGTGCGTAACAGTCCATTGACATCAATTAATGTATCAGGTGCTACGCATTTACCCAATCCCATATCGTCCGCCAGACATGCGCCCAAGCCCCAACGTTCCAAGAAGGATAGCCAACCTGCACCGCGTTGTTGATAAGGTCGCAACTGTCCTTGAAAGCTGGCTGGTGTGGACAGAGGTTCAATGGCTTGATTATTGGTTAGCGCCCCTATCAATTCTTGCAATGCCCCAGAGGCTTCAAAGCTAACCACTGGTAACTTTTCAATTACCTGGGTATCCCCTGTACTCAGACGCAGAGCATCTTCCAAAGACAGCGCCATTTGGTCTTTGCGGGAAGCGAAAAAGGCTTGGGCTGTCTTGATGTCTTGGGGTCGCAATTCCACCCACTCGCCATTAATTTCTACCAAGGGGCTATTTAAAGCCACAAGTTTATCAAACTCGGCTTTGGAAATATTCTGTCCGCCAATTGCCAATTGCCATTGGAAGTTCAATAGACTCTGCAACCCTAAACGTCCCTGCTTTGTTTTTGGAGTTTCGGCGGTAATCTTCAAACCTAAACGATTCGCCCATCCTTCACGGTTGGTCAAACTCGGAGGTAAAATCACCCCCAAACCGCTATCTTCAAACCTCCAAGCCACAGACTTGATAAACTCGTATGCTTGGATGGGGTTGAGACGGCAAGATTGGGGATATTCTGTTTCTAAATTCGCTGCAAGAACTGGATACAATCTCGAAGCTAACCCCAAACCCCGCAAAAATGTTTCTTGGGGTTGGTCAATTGTGCGATTTTCATATACCAATCGTTCAACTGGATTGTGCCAAATTGTTGCTGCATTCACCAAAAATTCTGGATTGTCAGCTGCTTGCAGAAAATACGCCAATGTCCAATCTTTTTCTCCAAATTCCGGAGAACGCAGTTGAAAACAAGTGCGAAAAAGTGTCTTCAGAGTTAATTGATATTGTAGCGGCATAGTCCAAGCCTTAAGTGCCGCCTCTAGTCGTTCCACTTCAATTGGATCTGCATTAACTTTACCAGATGCATCAGTTAAAGCTGGTAACCACTCTCGCACCGCAGCTGGTAAAGAAGCCATCGTCTTGCTTTCCATCTGCGACTGGAAACCAAGCATTTCTCGGATTTGGGCATCTATCGTACTGTTGAGAAATCCCAGCAACAATTCTTGAGGTTCTGTGGGGAAGTTTACATATATTGGGCATAGGTCATTCTCCGCGTCCCCCCCATCTCCCCATCTCCCCAATCCCTCCTGATATGTGCGACAAACCAAGGGCATGTTTGCAGAAAATTTTTCTAGGCGAGTGCCATCTACAGCACTGTCTAAGAGTACTTGCCACTTAGCAAGTGTAGAACCATCGAATTGGCGTTTAATAGTTGGTAAAAACTTACACCGAGAAATTAAATCAAGACTCCAACGGGCAACCTGCGACCAAAAGCGTAAATCTCCGCCCAATAAGGCATCTTCCCCTTTAGTTGCATTTAGAGGTACAGCAGCCAGAAATTTTACTGCTTGGGCGGGATTAAGACAAAAACCTTCTACTCGCCAGGGTTGTAAGTATTGTGGTGAATCTGTTTCTAGCCCGAAACTAGCAGAATGGACTGGGAAAATTGCTGGTTTTTCTCGATCGCTCTTTTCTGATATATCTGATATATAAGTTGGTAGGGCAATTATCTCCAAGTGAGTCGGCAAAGTCATCTCGCTGGTAGTAGCTGCTTTGCGCGTCCGCCCAGTGGTGGCCACAGCAACTTGGGGTTGCTGGATAAAGTTGGCAATTGGCATATTTTGGGAACCCAACCACTCGCTTAACTCAAGCAAAGTCATCGCCAATGGATGTAATGGTATTTCTAGAGGATCGTTTGACGCCAAATTTACTCGTGGCGATCGCCAAGTTTCTCCCCAAATAAATAAACAACCATTTTGATTTTTTAGTAACCAATTACCGTGTAAAATTGCCATTTTTAATTACTCAAATTCTTGTCAAATTCAATAATTTCAATTTTTAAGATTTCACTTTCTACATTTTAGCTAGGTTTATTGATTATTTAATATATTGTATTATTTTACAACTATTATATAGTGGTAATTTCTGGCTAAATTGAGACGTTATAATAATGGATTTCCCAATTGTTAAAAATCTAAAATCTGGAATAAAATACGAAGTAGATTATATGCATCCTCAAGAAGAGGAAGCAGTAAGAGCATTATTAAATAGTGTAATTGTTGAAGGTAAAACTTATCCTCAAAAGCAATCTCTATCTCAAGCAGAATTTTCAAGTTACTGGTTAAGCAAGGATGCCTTTGTTGTTAGGGCATCAGCTGTAGATAGTACACAAAAACCAAAAGATATATTAGGAGCATTTTATTTAAAGCCAAACTTTCCCGGTCGGTGTAGCCATATTTGCAATGCTGGTTTTATTGTACAAGCTAGATTGCGGGGTCAGGGTATAGGGCGGTTCATGGGAGAGTCAATGCTCAAGATTGCAGCAAGCCTGGGCTACGAAGCAGTAATGTTCAATTTGGTCTTTGAAACTAATATAGCTTCAATTAGACTTTGGCAGTCGTTAGGATTTGAGATTATTGGGCGAATTCCCGGTGCTGCCAAGCTAGAAAATCAGCAAGTGGTAGACGCACTGATGTTGTATCGTAGTTTAGGTTTGTTGACGGTTGACGGTTGACGGTCATCAGTCAACAGTCAACAGTCAAGTGGTAGACGCACTGATGTTGTATCGTAGTTTAGATTTGTTGACGGTTGACGGTTAACAGTCATCTGTCATCTGTCATCTGTCAACAGTCATCAGTTAACTTTGTACACACCAGAAGTCAGCCCTAGTGCATAAATGTTAGGATTGCCACAGAAAGAGAATAGCGAAAGAGAAGGAAAAAAAACTGAATGGCTGAAGTTGATAAGTCAATATCCTTCGATGGACGGGATATTCGACTGAAAGTAGGCCTACTAGCTCCCCAGGCTGGTGGGTCGGTTTTGATAGAATCAGGGGATACAGCTGTTTTAGTGACGGCTACGCGATCGCAAGCCAGAGAAGGCATTGATTTTCTTCCCCTGACAGTAGATTACGAAGAAAGACTGTATGCTGCTGGTAGAATTCCCGGTGGAATTATGCGACGGGAAGGTCGCCCACCAGAAAAAACTATTCTGACCAGTCGTTTAATAGACCGTCCTCTGCGTCCTTTGTTTCCTTCCTGGTTACGGGATGACTTGCAAATTGTGGCCCTAACACTGTCGATGGACGAGTTAGTTCCACCCGATGTGTTAGCAGTTACAGGTGCTTCAATTGCCACTTTGATTGCTCAGATTCCTTTTAACGGCCCAATGGCAGCGGTGCGGGTTGGCTTAGTGGGTGATGATTTTATCATTAATCCTACTTATGCAGAAATTGAAGCTGGAGATTTGGATCTGATAGTAGCAGGTTCGCCCCACGGCGTGATTATGGTTGAGGCGGGAGCCAATCAATTGCCAGAACGAGATATTATCGAAGCAATTGACTTTGGTTATGAAGCGGTGCGGGACTTAATCAAAGCCCAGCAAGATTTAGTTGCAGAACTTGGTTTACAACTAGTCCAAGAAGCACCACCAGAAGTAGACGCGACGCTGGAAAACTATATCCGCGATCGCGCCAATGACGAAATTAAAAAAATCCTGTCGCAATTTGATTTGGGTAAAACCGAACGTGATGCCGCTTTAGATGTCGTCAAGGAAAAAATTGAAACTGCGATCGCCGAACTGCCAGAAGAAGACCCAATTCGAGTGGCTGCAACTACAAACTCCAAGGCACTTGGTAACACATTTAAAGACATTACCAAATACTTCATGCGGCGGCAAATCATCGAAGATAACGTCCGCGTTGATGGTCGTAAACTCGATGAAGTCCGTCCGGTTTCTTGTCAAGTAGACTTGTTACCAAAGCGAGTCCACGGTAGTGGTTTATTTAATCGGGGTTTAACCCAGGTCTTATCTGCCTGCACTCTGGGTACACCGGGAGATGCCCAAAGTCTCAGTGACGATTTGCAAACCGACCAATCCAAACGTTACATCCACCATTACAACTTCCCCCCCTTCTCAGTGGGAGAAACCAAACCCTTACGTGCGCCTGGAAGAAGAGAAATCGGTCACGGAGCCTTAGCAGAGCGATCGCTGTTGCCTGTGCTACCATCAAAAGAACAATTTCCTTATGTCATCCGCGTTGTATCGGAAGTACTTTCTTCCAACGGTTCCACCTCGATGGGTTCTGTGTGCGGTTCCACCCTCGCTTTGATGGATGCTGGCGTACCACTTCTCAAACCCGTTAGTGGTGCAGCAATGGGTTTGATCAAGGAAGGAGATGAAGTGCGTGTCTTGACTGACATTCAAGGCATTGAAGACTTTTTGGGCGACATGGACTTTAAAGTTGCTGGGACGGATACTGGCATTACCGCCTTGCAAATGGACATGAAAATCTCCGGTCTGTCTTTAGACGTTATTGCCCAAGCCGTCCACCAAGCCAAATCAGCCCGATTGCACATTTTGGAAAAAATGCTCGCTTGCATTAGCGAACCGCGCACCGAAACTTCTCCTTATGCCCCACGTCTGCTAACAATCAAAATTGATTCAGACATGATTGGTCTGGTCATAGGCCCTGGAGGCAAGACAATTAAGGGAATCACAGAGGAGACTGGTGCAAAAATTGACATCGAAGACGATGGCACCGTGACAATTTCCGCTGTGGATGAAAGCAAAGCGAAGAAAGCACGTAGTATTATTCAAGGCATGACCCGCAAACTCCACGAAGGGGATGTCTATGTAGGGCGCGTAACTCGGATTATACCAATAGGTGCATTTGTTGAATTCCTGCCAGGAAAAGAGGGCATGATTCACATTTCTCAACTAGCTGATTACCGCGTTGGCAAAGTTGAGGATGAAGTCGCAGTGGGCGATGAAGTGATTATCAAAGTGCGCGAAATTGATAATAAAGGTCGGATTAATCTCACACGCTTGGGTATCCACCCAGATCAAGCAGCAGCAGCAAGGGAAGCTGCGGCGCTAAATCGTTAAATCGATTTGGGATTTTAGATTCGAGCAATCTAAAATCCGCGATGCCTACTGTAGAGGCATCGCCGTATGCTTCTCTCAATTAATTACACAGAATTGATTGCAGACACTAAGTAGCTAAGCATAAATAAATTAAAACTTTGTATTCCAAGCAAATAGGGAACTGTTAACGGGCAACAGTTAATACCATTTCATATCGTGTTTGATTAAAGACTTATCATTTACGCCGCAGGGAAGCAGAGGGAAAGAGACTTTTGGGGTTTTAGTAAAAGATGGGTTAAAAATAAGCGATTAACCAAACACGATCTCAGGGAATTTGTCCAAAAAATTTTTGTATTTTAATACTACTTATAATTCAAAAGCAAAGAAGCAGTTTTGGTTTGGGCATCGCCACTTGACGTACAATTTTTTTGATGAATGGAACTGTAACCGAAACAGCACGAATAAACGTAACTTCTGAAAATTATCATTTGTAATTTACTATCTTTCATAAATTTAGTTTGGAAAAAGACTAAGTTTGAATAATATAGTTTTGTTTATTCTTACCCATTTACTATTTTTTTTTAATTTATCTGGATAAATAAAAATTGTTGTTGTGTCTGGCTTTCTGAATGGGTGAATTTTGCAGAAAGTTTAGTAGCTAGCTTTTGGAATCTGTGTTGGCCAAGTAGTATCCGCCACAGACGCCTTCAGAGCGGCTTTTCTCAGCTTTCCATAACCTCTTGTATTTAAAACTAACACTTGCGAAGGATGAATTTATTCTCTAATGTACAGCGATGAAAGAGGATTATTAGTTAATGGCTAAATTATTCAAATGAGAGAAATACCACAGTATTCCGATTGATTTTTAGTAGATAAAATAAATTATTAATTTATTTCAAAATCATGCTTGCTATTCAATTTTAAATCTGTAATATTGAAGAATTAAATCAAGAAATCAACACATTCAGATAATGCTAACAAAATCTCTAAAAATTTTGAATGACCATTATCAAGCTCTGTCTAACGAGGGACTAGATGTCATTCAAGGATTAACTCAAACCCCGAAAAGCATACCCCCCAAATATTTTTACGACGATCGCGGTTCAGAATTATTTGAACAAATATGTGAATTACCAGAATATTACCCAACACGAACAGAAGCATGGATTTTGCAGCAATATGCCAATGAAATCGCTCAAATAACAGGTGCTTGTGAACTTGTAGAATTAGGCAGTGGTAGTTCTACAAAAACTCTATTTTTATTAGATGCTTACCAAAAACTTGCCGATTACTGTAGATATATACCCATTGATGTTAGTCGGGGAATTCTTCAGTCTAGCGTCCTAAATTTAAAACAAAAATATCCAGCTTTTTTTATTGAAGGATTAATAGGAACCTACGAACAAGCCTTAGCAAAACTCAAGTCAACTTTTGTCGCATCACGGATGATTTTTTTCTTGGGTAGTTCTCTAGGTAATTTTAATCCCCAAGAATGCGATCGTTTTTTAAGACAAATTTCTCAAACTTTACAACCAGGGGATTACTTTCTGTTGGGGATTGATTTACAAAAACCCAAGGAAATTTTAGAGCCAGCTTATAACGATAGTCAGGGAGTAACGGCTGCTTTTAATTTGAATATGCTGTCTCATTTAAATTGGCGTTTTCAAGGCAATTTTGACATCAATTTGTTCGCTCATGAAGCTATTTATAATCAAGTTGATAGCCAAATTGAGATGTATCTCCATTGCCAAAAGAGTCATCAGGTATCTCTAAAAGCACTAGATTTAGAAGTCTCGTTTACAAATGGAGAAAGTATTCTTACAGAAATTTCGCGCAAATTTGATTTAGCAAATATGCAAAAACAATTGGAGAGACACGGACTCAAAACCTTGAAAACTTGGACAGATCCCAAGGAGTGGTTTGGATTAATTCTTTGTCAAGCTTAAATTTTGGATTTTCAAAGTTTAATTTCAACACAGACTTCGGAAACTGGCTCCCCTGAAAAAGCAGTCGTATAATATGCAGTTAAAAACCCATAATTAGGACTGACGCTTTGAAACGAGGATACGGAGAGGTTTTGATTATGGGTAAATTAGCCAGACATGATATCAGAACTGAAAATTGGTAAATACTCTACCAATAAAGCTAAAGGTGACGACTTGGTGGTTCCTACTGTAGACGCCAGAAGGACAGCTTCTCGGCAGTCTTGACTCGAACTTCTGTGTTGAATTGTTCTTTATTAAATACTCAACCAGCTTTTAGTTAATCTATGGGTCAATCTATGGAAGCAGTTTTGAACGCGCTGAAAAATATTAATTATTCTGGCATACCCGTCAGTAAGATTGTAGCTGTGATTGTTGTATTAACGCTGACACAGGTATTGAGAAGGTTATTTATTGCTGTCGTCATTAAAAGTATTGAGCGTTTTACTAGCAAAACTAAAAGTACACTTGATGATGAATTAGTTGTAGTTCTCAAACCTTCCTTAGGCTGGCTAATTTTTATTGGCGGAATCTGGTTATCAAAAATTATCTTGGCAGATAACTTGGAACCTCAGTTAAATGAAGCAATAGGCAAGACCCTTAACTTCAGTGTAGTGTTTATTATTGCCTATGTTGTATACCGGGGTTCTTCCATCTTTGGGCAGATAATTGCTAATTTTCTCCTACATACGGAGACTGAGCTTGATGAGTTACTCCGACCCTTAATGCCGAAGATTTTTCAATCAGCAGCAATTATTGTTCTCACAATTAAACTCAGTGAAATATTTTTAGGACAATCAGCAGCGGCGTTGGTTGGGTTATTAGGTGGTGCTGGTATCACTTTAGGTTTGCTCCTTAAAGATATTGTTTATGACTGGTTTTGTACATTGATTATCTACTCAGATAAAATTTATCGAGAAGGCGACTGGGTGGGAGTATCAGGAGTAGATGGCTTTGTGCAGATATTAAATATTGGATTTAGAACCACAACCCTACATGTAGTTAAGTGGGGTTCTATTATGAAAATGCCCAATTCTAGAATGATCACTGGAATTGTGGAAAATTGGTCGCAAAATCCTGGCAAAGAATTAAAGTGGGGGATTAATTTAATTCTGAAAATTGATGGAATTTCAGCCAAGCAAACAGCTAGAATTTGTGCTGCAATTCAGGAAATGCCAAAATCTATTTCCGGTTTTTCTCCATCATGTACAGTGCGTTTTAAACAAATTCAAGAAAATGCCCGTGTCATTGAGATTATGGCATTTGTAAATGATGAGAATCTCTACTTTGACGCTGAGAAAAACTTAAATCTAGCAATATTAGAATTACTGGAACAAGAAGGAATTGACTTCCTCTATGTGAGATTAGAAACGAATCCAGAAAAGTTAAAAAATAATTTACAAGGCACGAATAATTGAAAAAATTTTTAATAGGATAGAGCAAGCGGGTTTATCCGTAGATTCCCAAGTAGCAAATCTAAAATTTTGTAAGCGCATGAATAGTCTGCAATCTGCTAAACCTTTAAAACTTGATAGTTGTAATTCTCAAGACATTCTCGATTACTTTGAGAATGGTTGGCAATTAGAAGATACTCTCATGCAAAGTCTGGTTGGGGAAGATACATTTTATATCAATCCCGACCCTTTGAGAAATCCTCTGATTTTTTATTTGGGACATTCGGCTGTTTTCTATATCAATAAATTAATTCGTGTAGGGCTATTAGAAAAACGCCTGAATCCCGAATATGAAATTTTGTTTGAAATTGGAGTCGATCCAGAAAAACCAGAGGAATTGAATGCAGCGATCGCTCATTTGAATTGGCCGTCAGTCGCCCAAACTTGGGAGTATCGAAACCAAGCATATTCTATCATTTCCCAAGTAATTAAAACAACCCCAATTACTTTACCAATTCATCCAAATCATCGCCTTTGGGCGTTAATGATGGCAATTGAACACCAGCGGATTCACATTGAAACTTCTTCGATGTTAATTCGCCAGCTAGCAATTGAAAAAGTGAAACGTCCTGCAAACTGGAAATACGCTCCTTTTAATGGTTACACTCCTGAAAATGAAACAATCGAAGTTCCTGGAGGGGTAGTAAAAATTGGCAAAGCCTTTGACGATGACACTTATGGATGGGATATTGATTATGGCGATCGCACTGTTGAAGTTGAATCATTTTTCGCCAGTAAATATCTGATTACCAACGCCGAATTTCTTTATTTTATCAAGGCTGGCGGTTACGAAAACCCAGAATATTGGGATAAAGAATCTTGGGATTGGAAAACTCAAAATAACATTAAACATCCGAAATTTTGGTTACCTGAAAAAGGCAATTACAAATATCGAGCCATGTTTGATGTCATGGAATTACCTTTAGATTGGCCAGTGGAGGTCAATCACTATGAAGCAATGGCTTATTGTCGTTGGCAAGGTGAGAATACTCGCTTAATGAGCGAAGCAGAATATCATTTAGCAACTTATGGCAATAATTTACCAGAAGATACAGACAATTACAATCTCAATTTAAAATTTGGTTCGCCTAGTCCCGTTGGCATGTTAGAAAAAGGCAAAAGTCATGGATTATACGATTTGCGAGGCAATGTTTGGGAATGGTTGAGCGATAATTTAAATCCGCTTCCAGGATATAAACCTCATTATCTCTATGAAGATAATTCCGCTATCTTCTTTGACACCAAACATTATATGATGTTAGGAGGATGTTGGATAACTAACGGTACAGAAGCTTTAAAATATTATCGCAATTGGTTTCGCCCCAATTTTTATCAACACGCAGGTTTTAGGACTGTTAAAAATATCAAAAATTAACAGCAACATGATGTTTTACACAAATAATTTGTGCAGAATATTCATGGTTCAGGCATCGCAGTTTTTACATCTTCCATTTCCCCTTGTAATGCTCAAACTCAATGTTTAACAATGTCAAATCTTAACAGGAGATACTTATGACATTAGTAGCAAAAAAAGTTTCGACAATTGGACTTGTAGAAGTGCCTGCTTTGGGATTATATGACCCAGAGGGAAACAATTGGACTGCCTTATACAGACGCAACACTTTACTCAGCAAGCAGGTTTTAATATCCGATCTGCAAGCGGGCGGTTTTGATGCTCAATTGGTCAACCTCAAAGCTGGCGATTGTCGAGAACCCTTTGGAGAAATCACATGGAAAGGCATGAATCTCACCAAAGCTTATGTTGGGCAGAGGATTTCTGATATTGACCCTGAAGCTTATGATGCTTGGGGGGTAACAGTAAACTACACCCAAGAACGGCAAGTAACTTGTATGACCATCGCTCATCTTGCCAGTAAAGGTAAACCAGTGGTGGTTGGTGGTTCCGATGCTATTGCTGAACCCCGCCATTACCTCGACGCAGGTGCAACAGCCATAGTCATAGATAAATCTGGTGCAGCCAATTGGCCGATTTTTGATTACGTACTCGGCAAAACTCCACGAGAAAAGCTCACCGGCGTTATCTTGGCTGATGGTAGTTATCATCCAACCCGCACTAAAGCTATGAGTCCAGATGAGTGGGCATTACCATCAGTGGAAGTAGCCAAGCAATGTTTAGGTACAGAATATTCAGAAGAACCTTTTATACAAGAACTCGTACCTATAGGCTCTGTATATCCTGACATTGGATGCGATCGCAAATGTGATTTTTGCCAGACTCCAACTTACACATCAGGCTATCGGCGGATGTCACCCCAAACTACCCTCAATTGGATTGCTCGTCAGAAGGAAGCAGGGGCAAGTTGTACAGTCATGGGTTCCGATCAATTTCTCGGTCGGGTTTTGTTTCCAGGCGGGCGAGAAGAGGTTTTGGAAATTACCAAAGGCGCAAGAGAGATGGGAATGCCGCTTTTGTGGCCTAATGGTTTGGAACTGAGGAAAGCAACCTTGGGAAGGGGACGCAACTACGACCATACAGACCTCACACCCGACGAAGAACTCATAGAAGCACTTTGGGGATGGGATGGCAAAGTTGGCGGCTTTTTGGGTTATATTCCCGCCGAACGTCCGGTTTTTGGTACACAATCCTATAGCAAGCTGCTTCCTTGGCAACAACATTGTGAGATGATGCGAGCGATCGTCAGAGTAGGTCTTCCCGTGATTGTCTATGGTCTAATCATTGGCTTTCCCGATGACACCCACGAAAGTTTACTCCGCCTCGAAGAAGCAGTCTCAGAACTGCATCGACAACTAAGAGAAATTAATCCCGATTTGGAATTTCAAGTCGCCTCCTATGCCATTTCTCCCATACCAGGAACGCCCCAAGGGGAAAACATCCGCAAATCAGGACTATTGCGCTTTGACGATCCCTCCATTGTTGGCGGGTTATGGACACCGAGTTGTGACACCCACCACCTCAGCTACGAAGATATTTCTGATTGGCAGTTTCGTTTAACTAGAATTGGTAAAGCTGAGTCTAAATTGATTAACTATCATGGAGGACTTACAAAGATGTCTGCTGATAGTAAATCCAGTAATTAGAATTAACAGGGAACGGGGAACAGGGAACAGGGAACGGGGAACAGGGAACAGGGAACAGGGACTATCTATGATGGGAGATTTAAGCTACCGTCAAGACTTACCACCTATAGGTGGGGGACTTAAGCCCATCGAAACCGACTTCCCTGTTGCCCGTTGCCCGTTAAGAGTCTCCACGACTAGTGGTCTATCGCATTAATTTTGTAGGGAAAAAATGTTCGTAGTAAGAACTTTAGTCCTTGATTTTTAAGCACTAAAGTGCTTACTACGAACCTTTCAGAACTAATGCGATGAACCATTAGTTCTCAGAATCAAACCGGATTCCTATATCATTTTGATTAAAAATAGTAAAAACCAATGATGAAACCAACTCCTATTCCTCCACAACCCGGTCAAGAATCAGTTTGGGATTATCCGCGTCCGGCTGTTTTAGAAGACACTAATAAACATTTGCGGGTAATTTGTAATGGGATTGTTTTGGCGGAAACTAACAAAGGTAAAAGAGTTTTAGAAACCAGCCATCCTCCTACCTATTACTTTCCCCCCGAAGACATTAAACTAGAACATTTAATTGAAACACCGAAAAAAGGCTTGTGTGAATGGAAAGGTCGCTATGAATATTATGATGTCAAAGTTGGCGATAAGTATTTAAAATATGCTGCTTGGCGATATTTTGACCCCACCCCTGATTTTGTTTCCATTGCAAAATACTATGGTTTTATTGCCAATTTAATGGATGCTTGCTATGTCAATGATGAGCTTGTAACGCCTCAACCAGGTGATTTTTACGGGGGATGGATTACTGCTGATATTGTCGGCCCATTTAAAGGTAGTCCCGGAACAATGTGGTGGTAATCGCAATACAAGCTTTAAAAATAACGTGAGTTCGACGGATAGAAAAGGGGGAAAGGGGA
>NZ_LAHA01000063.1 GCF_002608075.1 Nostoc linckia z4 | reverse complement strand
CCTTCCCCTTTCCCCTTTCCCCCTTCCCCTTTCCCCTTTCCCCCTTCCCCTTCCCCCTTCCCCCTTCCCCCGCCAAATCACAAAAGCGAACTACTAAGAGTTAGCTTTATTCCATTTTGGAATACAGAAATGAGATTTAAGTATATCGAGTCACAACATCTGAGCAAGTGTCGTGATAAAGTCTGAACTATTCATAAATACGGTAATTTGGTCGGATTATAGTATAATCTCAGCACAAAGCCTGAAAGTCTTTATCTGAAAACTGAAAGTAGTTTCTAGCGGCCCTGAAATCTTGATTCTAATTAGGATTTTACCGTCTAGGTTTTTGGCTGTATTGTTGGCGATGAAAAATTAATCACCAACCATCAGACAAATAGCCAAAAAGTTTCCATTACACACACACAAATTATGACTGATATTAAGTTCGCATACTGGATTCCCAATGTTAGTGGCGGGTTAGTGGTAAGTAAAATCCCCCAACGCACAAACTGGACTTACGATTACAACGCTCAATTAGCACAAACAGCTGAAGAAGTGGGGTTTGACTATGCGCTAGCACAAGCTCGATTTATCGCTAGCTATGGTGCTGAATATCAACTTGAGGCATTTACAATAGTGTCCGCCTTAGCTCCAGTCACCAAGAAGTTAAAGTTAATTGCAGCAGTTCATCCTGGATTGTGGCATCCGGGAGTCGTGGCCAAAATTGGTTCTAGCATTGATTTTATTTCTAATGGTCGGTTTGCTCTAAATGTAGTTAGTGGCTGGTTCAAAGATGAATTCACTATCTATGGCGAACCTTGGTTAGATCATGACGAACGCTATCGTCGTTCGGAAGAATTTATCCGCGTTCTCAAAGGTTTGTGGACAGAAGATGAGTTCCATTTTAAAGGTGACTTCTACCGCATCAATGGTGGTTGGGTGAAGCCTAGACCAATTAACCAACCACATCCAGAAATTTTCCAAGGTGGTAACTCCAAAGCCGCCCGGCGCATGGCTGGCCGCGTGTCTGATTGGTATTTTATGAATGGCAATACCATAGAAGGGGTGCGCGAGCAAATTGCAGAGGTGTCTGCATTAGCTCGTGAAGCTGGACGCACCATCAAGTTTGGTTTGAATGCCTTCATCATAGTCCGGGATACAGAAGCTGAAGCCCATGAAGTACTGCGCGAAATCATTGCTCAAGCGGATGTAGAAGCAGTCAAAGGATTTGGCGAAGCCGTGAAACAGGCGGGAGCCGCAACTCGCGAACGTCAAGGAATGTGGGCAAATTCTAATTTTGAAGACTTAGTACAATACAACGATGGCTTCCGCTCAGGATTGATTGGTACACCCGAACAAGTGGCTGAGAAGATTGGCCAATTTTATGAAGCCGGAGTTGATTTAATTCTTGGCGGTTTCTTACACTACTCAGATGATTTACCTGCATTTGGTCGGACGGTAATTCCTATTGTGCGCGAACTCAAAGCTCATGGTCGGACAGCTGAAGAATTAGTTCAAGTATAGATTGAGCGGAAAATATTCAACACAAGCGGTTGTTGTGGATGAGAGCTGCTAATTAATATCCTTTCTGTTTTCTAATGTGCGTGGGAGAGATTCAAGGAGTTTTACTATGACATCAATCATCAATACTGAAAAAAAGGCCCATATTATTCAGGATGACCAAGAAGCGATCGCCATCGCCCATGAATTGGCCGCTGAGTTTGCTAAGGGTGATTCCGAACGCGACCAAACTCGGCGTTTACCTGCTGAAGAAGTAGAAAAGTTCTCTCAAAGCGGATTGTGGGGAATTACAGTTCCGAAAGAATACGGTGGTGCTTTTGTCTCTAATGCCACCTTAGCAGAGGTCATCAAAATCATTTCTGAAGCTGACTCTAGCCTTGGTCAAATTCCCCAAAATCACCTCTATATGGTGGAAGCCATTCGTTTAGATGGTACACACCAACAAAAGCAATTGTTTTTTGATTTAGTCCTCCAAGGTAAGCGATTCGGTAACGCCTTCTCGGAAATCGGTACAAAGTCGGTAACTGATATCCAGACTAAATTGCAGCCAGATAATTCTGATTATGTACTCAACGGACGAAAATACTATTCAGCTGGCGCATTGTTAGCTCATTGGGTTCCCGTCATCGCCAGTAATCCAGAGGGTAAGACAGTGGTAGCATTTGTGGAACGAGATGCCGAAGGACTCACCCTACTTGATGATTGGACTAGCTTCGGACAGCGTACCACTGCTAGCGGTACCACCATTATTGAAAACGTCAAAGTCAAAGCAGAACACGTCATTCCCCATTATTTAGCATTTGAGCGTGCCACACCAATGGGTGCGATCGCCCAAATTATCCAAGCTGCTGTAGATGTGGGCATTGCCAAAGCCGCAGTTCGTGACACCATTTATTTTGTCCGCAACCATACCCGTCCTTGGGTAGATAGCAATTTAGAAAAAGGCTACGAAGACCCCCTTACGCTCTATAACTTTGGTAATGTCCAAATTCAGGTTCACGCTGCTGAAGCATTGCTGCGACGTGCCGGTGAATTTATCGACATCGCCAACGCATCAAATTTAGAAGAAGCCAAGGTAGTGGAAGCATCAATCGCAGTTGCGGAAGCCAAAGCCCTAGCCACCGAAGCCTCAATACTAGCCGCCAACAAGTTATTTGAATTAGCAGGTACTAAATCCACATTGGAACAATTTAACTACAATCGCCACTGGCGCAATGCCAGAGCGCATACACTCCACGATCCCGTGCGTTGGAAGTATTACGCTGTTGGTAACTACTTCCTCAATGGTGTCTATCCTCCCCGCCATCCTTGGCTTTAAGATTCCCCAGCCTATGAATCAATCTGGTTTAGTTAATGAATTTATCTGTTCAGGCAATTCTTGGTAGGGAAAAAGCTTAACTAAACTGTATTGGGTTAAAGCGTTGATTGTTGACTGTTGACCGTTAACTGTGAACCGTCAACAGTCAACAATGTAGCACCCAAAATGAGTGATTCTATAGGTAAATTATGAATTGAAATACCGTAAATTTAAAAATTTAATTCAAAAATTTAGCTAAATTTATAATTGCTCATTGTAAGAGAGTGAATGGAAAAATTGGTAAGTTATGCAATTAATAGACATTAAAGAATCGCAAAGTTATTTGGATATAGCTAAATCTTTAGCAGAGGAATTTGCCCAAACTGCGGTGGTGAGGGATGTGAAAGGTGGAACACCAAAAAATGAACGCGATCGCTTGCGTGAAACTAACTTACTGAAACTCATAATCCCCAAAGAATACGGCGGGTTAGGGCAAAGCTGGATTACTGTTTTGCAAATTACCCGTGAATTTGCCAAGGTTGATAGTTCGATTGCTCATGTGTTTTCTTACCATCATTTAGGCGTAGTCATTCCCCATATTTTTGGTTCGGCAGAGCAGAAACAACGCTATTACACAGAAACTATTCGCAACAATTGGTTTTGGTGCAATGCCCTAAACCCTTTAGACAAAAGAAATATTCTTACCCCAGAAAATAATTATTTTCGACTTAACGGAATCAAAAGTTTTTGTTCGGGTTCCCATGATTCGGATATATTACCGATTACTGCCATTCATCAAGAAACTGGTGAATTGATAATTTTGGTAATTCCGACCCAACGCTTGGGTGTTACTGTGAATGATGATTGGGATAACATAGGACAACGGCAAACAGATAGTGGTAGTGTGACTTTTGAAAATGTGTTGGTTTACCCAGAAGAAATCCTGGGTATTAGAGACAAACCAAGTCAACCTTTCACTACTATTCGTGCTTGTTTGACTCAATTGAATTTAGCAAATATTTACTTGGGAATTGCTCAAGGAGCATTTGCAGCCGCGAAAACATACACTCGTACAAAAACAAAACCTTGGTTAACATCAGGCGTAAAAAATGCAAATCAAGATCCTTATATTCTGGAAGACTATGGGAAAATGTGGGCCGACCTGCAAGCAGCTAGATGTTTAGTTGACGAAGCAGGAGAGTTACTGCAAGCGACTTGGGAGCAGGAATGGTCACTGACAGCAGAACAACGGGGAGAATGTGCGCTCTTAATCGCTAGCGCTAAAATTGTGACTACTAAAATCGGTTTAGAAATTACTAATCGCATCTTTGAAGTTATGGGCGCACATGCTACCAGTGCAAAATATGGTTTCGATCGTTATTGGCGCAATCTTCGCACATTCACGCTCCACGATCCTGTCGTTTATAAAATCAGAGATGTAGGAAACTGGGCACTAAATGATGAATTACCAAAACCCAATTTTTATTCTTAAATAAAAATAGGTTATGGCGCAATACAGTTCAGTTAAGCCTTTCTTTCTTCTCTTTGCGTCCTTCTCTGACGAGACGCTGCGCGAATGCGTCCTTGGCGGTAGCCTGCGGCAAGCCGCTACGCGTCTACGTTAAAAAAATTGAATTTGACCAAGAGTTTTAGCCTTAACACCAAGCGTATTAGGTTATGGCGTAGCAGCGTGTCAAGGCTAAAATGTGGCAATAGATTTTATTGTGGGATGGGTGTCCTCACCCGTCCGGGCGGGCAGGATGCCCACCCCACAAGAATTTATTAATGCACTATTTTAATCTAGACACGCCACTACTGGCGTGACAAGTCTTAAATGTTGCAATAGATTTTATTGTGGGATGGGTGTCCTCACCCGTCCGGGCGGGCAGGATGCCCACCCCACAAGAGTTTACTAATGTACTATTTTAGCCCGGTCACGCCACTACGTATGTTTCTCCAAATCAAATATGAGTCCTATGGCGATGCACTTCAACTCTAGGAAAGATATCACAGTCTATTGGCTCACCAAATTTTTTGGTTTTCAATGAATTAAATTGTGGTAAATCAATTTCTTCGAGAGGTTTGAAAGGCCATGCTTTCGGACGCTGATAATAAGTAACATCATCGCCAGTCCAATTCGTAACTATTGCGCGTCGTTGTGTAGAAGATTTGTTAGTTACTGAGTGATGAATCGTCAGAAAATGATGAATTAAACAATCTCCAGCCTCCATATCCCAAGAGAGAATTTCGTGAGGTTCTGGTTCTACAAACCACGAAGGATTCGATCGCTCGCGTAATTCTCTGCCCCATTGATGAGAACCTTTGATATACTCTAATCGGCCATTTTCTTGTTTGACAGTATCTAGAGCCAGCCAAATTTTACAACACTGCCAACCTTGTACAGGCCAATAAGGTAGGTCGTTATGCCATCCAATACGGCCATTTGCTTCCGGTCTTTTTACAAAAAAACCATCAGCTAAAAAATTTAATTTTTCCGATTTTAAAACTCCAACTGCAAGTTTTGGTAATGGAGATTCAAAAGCCAAAGCACGGAAATCAGCATCAACAAGCCATAAGCTACTGGTATGTTCCGCACTCGCTTCTTTTTTTGGTGTATTCTTTCCCTCTAAAGGGCCAGGGATTGATATATTCTTGTCAACTGCTTTTCGCATCCGTTCTATCCAGATGTCATCTAAAGCATTTTTGACACAGATAACTCCATCTCGTTCAAAAGCTTCAACTTGTTGAGGACTAATTTTTGGTGTGTCTACCTTGAGCATTTTCTCTTTTTTCAGATTTTGAAATTCAACTATTTTGGATGGAAACTCCAAAAAATAAACAACAGCACATGGTGGTTGATTGTTGACTGTGAACCGTCAACAGTGAACAGTCAACAATAGCAATAGAATAGTTTGTTACCACCTAACAAAGCTTTTTCAGTATAAAGTAGATATTTAGTTAGTCATTCTTTCTGTAGATGGACTATTTTTTGACAAATCCAGTGAAATAATTTCACTCTAACTACTGAGATCCTTTTTCATAATGAGTGGTACTAGTGACGCTAAGCGTAATATACCAGATACAATGAATACTTCGGTTATTCCCAAAGAGCCAGCGAACTGAACAATAAAACCGCCTATAGTTGCTCCCAAAGCACCACTCACCCCAGCAATAGCAGCTGCGATCGCAAAATAAATAGACTGATTTTTTAGTGGTACTATTTCAATCTGGAGATTGTTGTTACACAAATCAACTCCTCCCCAATTGGCACCAATGAAAATGTGTAACAAAGGCAGCCATAACCACAGATTCAAAGGACTAGAACCCATCCACAGCCATAGCCACGGTATGACTGCAATCATCATTCCTGTAAAAACTAAAATCCGACGATTACCAATTTTATCTGCAAATTTTCCCCAGACAATTAACATTACCATGTGTGCCCCAGCTCGCAAGCTGTTGTAAAAAGTTACCCAACTCACATCTAGATTTAAAGTATCCAAGAGGTAAAGGTTAAAAAATGGGGCACTGAGGTTAACACTAAATGTCCATAAGCCGAAATAAAGCAAAAATAGCAAAAAATTAGAATTTTTCTGAATAATACTAACTAAATCGTTTTCTGGTGTCAGTATTTGCTTTAAAAAGATTGCATCAGATGTTTCCCCAACTTCCTTTGGTGATGAGTCTGCCTGAATCTTGCTAGTTTCAGACGAGTTAGCATAATAACTATTTTGTAATTGGGGATTCACATCTACCTGGAAATACTGACACCCCAAGCTAACCATGCCAAAGAAAATACCTGCTAACAAAATCACTCCATAACCTTGGATGCTTCCCCCATACCAATGGGATACAGTCAAACCTGCCAAGGGTAAACCAATTAACTCGGTAAGATTGGCAAGACTATTGCGTAGCCCAAAATATCTGCCCCGCAACCGTCGTGGAACTAACATTGCTATCCAACTCAAGCATGATGCAATTGCTAATCCTCCTAAAAGATGAGTGCATAGCAGAATTGAAAGCGACAAAATTGCCAACTGGTTGGAATCCAGCCATCCCCAGTTAAAGCTAAAAATGGCAATTACTAAAATTAGCCACAGTAATCGAGCAATTCCATGTGTCCGTAGTGAATACTCAAAGCGGCTGGTGCTGCGTTCAGATAAGTAAGCACCTATGGGCTGAAACAAATGTACCAACATAGGTATAGAGGATACCAAGCCAAACACCACCGGACTAGCATCCAACTCCACCAAAAAATTACCTAGCAAAACTGCGCCAGTGGCAATAGAGAAAAGTGCTGCGAAAATTCCATCAGCAGTGGCAGCCTTTAAACTAGTACGAATCGCATCTTTAGAAATACGAGAACCTGCTGTTGGGGTAGGAGCAAGTGTTGTTGATGGTGGTGTAATCTCAGCAATTTCTACACTAACAGATGTGCCTATTTCAATTGGAGCAAAATCCATAAATCTAAGTAGTAATTAAAAAAATAATAATGGAGTATCCCAATTAGAGCGTATCTATAAAATCCCTAAAAAGGGAAAAAAATCATCCCTCAAAAACAAAAATTTTCGATGGATAAAGTTGAACCTATATGTATAAATACTCAGAAGAAAAATTCTTTTTCTCAAACAAGAAATCACTTGCTCTCAACTTTTATAGGAATATGGGATACTTGAAGCGGACAGCAATCAAAAATTAAACTACTATAACCATTATGTAAGCATATCTTAGTACACATTATGGTCAAAAAAGTTGGGAATTTGATTGTTTGTAAGTTGAATTGAGGATTTTTACTTAGCGATCGCCATCAAACTCTATTAAAAGTAATAGATAAAGCTACAAGAAAAAAGTCAACCACGTAGTAAATGTATCATTTATAACTTAATATTTTAGCTTAATCTTTTGTTACATACTTCTTAATTTTCCCGCTGACTTGCTTGTGGCATGAATGACATAGCGTCATTTCGGTATCAAAGATTAACTTTTGAAATTAAGTCTCAAATGCCCAAATCCTCTAAATCTGGTTTTTGTTTTGAAATCTACCTTTGGTGTAGGTGCAATTTTTGAAAAATAATGATATGTTAACTAATGTAAACAAGTGTCTAAGCTTTCTCGGCAAGTAAAACCACTCCCTTAGCTTGCTTTTAAACCTCTATTAAGCTACTACAAGTCCGTGAATCTTGAGGCTAGACATAGAATTGACAGTCTGATATTCTGATAAAATCTATGAAGTTTTGTTACGGAAATTTGCGATACCCTTAAGGTTCAGCGAAGACTTAAGGACTTTTGCTGTGCTGATGAAATGACATGACATGCACTTCATCTTTAGTGCTGTAATTTGTGATTTCTAAATGTGCAATCCAACAAAATTTCATCTAGATTTACGTCTTTTTCACCACGAATCGCAGGCAATTTTCTTGCATAGGACATAGATGTCGGCAAGTTAAGTCACTCTCAAATAGAGTGCTTACATTTGTGATGGCATCAACATCAAAATGACAATTTTTTAACCTAGAGGGCAAAATTTGTGACCATAGTTCAAACAAAACTCGCAGCTACCGAAAACAAATTTCACGTGGAAGCTTATGAAAAGATTGAGTATGAATTAGTTTATGTAGATGGTGTTTTTGATATTGCAAATCCAGAACTTGCAGAGATATATAGAAGTTTTGGTAGATGCTTGGCTGTTATCGATACCAATGTCTACAATTTTTACGGTACTCAGATTGAGAAATATTTCCGATATTACGGCATCGAACTGAAGGTTTTTGCTCTGACTATTACCGAACCAAACAAATCTATTCAAACCTTTGAGAAGATTATAGATGTGTTTGCAGACTTCAAATTAGTGCGAAAAGAGCCAGTATTGGTAGTGGGTGGTGGTTTAATTACAGACGTTGTGGGTTTTGCTTGCTCTACCTATCGTCGTAGTAGTAATTACATTCGGATTCCTACTTCTTTGATTGGTTTGATTGATGCCAGCGTCGCCATCAAGGTAGCAGTTAACCATCGGAAGCTGAAAAATCGTTTGGGTGCTTATCATGCTTCCCAAAAAGTTTTATTAGACTTTTCTTTGCTGGGGACATTACCGACAGACCAAGTCCGTAATGGGATGGCAGAATTAGTCAAAATCGCTGTAGTTGCTCATCAGAATGTGTTTGAGTGGCTAGAAAAGTATGGTAAAGAACTACTTGACACTCACTTTGGTAATCTTGATGCAACTCCAGAGATTAAAGAAATAGCTCATCGTCTAACTTACGAAGCCATCAAAAAAATGTTGGAGTTAGAAGTACCTAACCTCCACGAACTAGATTTGGATAGAGCAATTGCTTACGGACATACTTGGAGTCCGACTTTGGAACTTGCGCCACGCATCCCGATGTTTCATGGACATGCAGTGAGTATCGATATGGCCTTATCTGCAACCATCGCAGCTAATAGAGGATATATCACAACTGAAGAACGCGATCGCATTTTAGGATTACTCAGCAATTTGGGTCTAGCTCTCGACCATCCTTTAATGGATGAAGAACTATTGTGGGACGCTACTGAGTCTATCAGCCTCACACGAGATGGTTTGTTGAGAGCTGCTATGCCCAAACCAATTGGAACTTGCTTCTATATGAATGATTTGACAAGGGAAGAATTGGCCCAAGGTTTAGCAGACCATAAAGAGCTTTGCGTTAGTTATCCTCGTGGTGGTGAGGGTGTGGATATGTACCCTGTTTATCAGACAGAATTAGTTGGGAGTGCAATCTAATGTCCACCACAATTCCCAAGCCCACAGCTAGACCAGTCACACCGGTAGGAATCTTAGCAAAGAAGTTAGAAGCTATTGTCCAAAAGATTAACCAACGCACAGATTTACCTGCGGAGTTAGTCGATAACATCACTCAAGCATGGCAGTTGGCAGCTGGTTTAGATCCTTATCTGGAAGAATATACGACCCATGAATCAGCCGCTTTAACTGCACTTGCCGAAAAAACATCTAATGAAGCATGGCAAGAACGTTTTAGTGAAGGCGCAACAGTACGACCTCTAGAACAAGAGATGCTATCTGGTCATGTGGAAGGACAAACACTGAAAATGTTTGTTCATATGACCAAAGCCAAAAGAGTACTGGAAATCGGGATGTTCACCGGTTACTCTGCACTGGCGATGGCTGAAGCATTACCAAAAGACGGAGTGCTGGTTGCTTGTGAAGTAGATCCCTTTGCGGCAAAAGTTGGACAAGCAGTTTTTGATAAATCTGCTGATGGTCAAAAAATCCGGGTGGAATTAGGGCCAGCTTTGGAAACTTTAGATAAGCTAGTTGCAGCTGGAGAATCCTTTGACTTGGTGTTTATCGACGCAGATAAAAAGGAGTACATAACTTACTTCCAAAAGTTGCTAGATACCAATTTGCTAGCACCGTCAGGATTTATTTGTGTAGATAACACCTTGCTGCAAGGAGAAGTTTATTTACCCACGCAACAACGCACTCCCAATGGTGAAGCGATCGCTCAATTTAATCGTGCCGTAGCACTCGACCCTCGCGTAGAACAGGTAATACTCCCCCTACGAGATGGCTTGACGATTATCCGCAGAATTGCGTGATTGAGTATGGCACAATCTATTTCTGTTTCTTCTTCGCCTGCTATACCGTCTTTTCCTTCAGAGACAAAAATAGCTGTAATTATCCAAAATCTTTTGACTTTGGCGTTGCTATTATTAGCACTGCCATTCAATGCCACCATTGTTTTAGTAACTTTGTTGTGGCATACCATCTCGCGTCCTTTTCAGCAAGCAACCACCAAAACAGCAAACCCCAAAAATGTCCTGATTAGTGGGGCTAAAATGACCAAAGCTTTACAGCTAGCGCGGTCATTCAACGCTGCTGGACACAGAGTGGTGTTGATAGAAACCCACAAATATTGGCTATCTGGTCATCGATTTTCCCAAGCAGTGGACAAATTTTATACCGTTCCTGCACCCCAAGAAAATCCAGAACGCTATACTCAGGCTTTGATAGACATCATCAAACAAGAAAATATCGATGTCTATGTGCCTGTAACTAGTCCATTGGGTAGTTATTACGACTCCCTTGCCAAGCCAATGCTGTCGAACTACTGTGAAGTATTTCACTTTGACGCAGATATTACCCAGAAATTGGATGATAAATTTGCCTTTGCCGAAACAGCGCGATCGCTTGGTTTATCAGTACCTAAATCCTTTAAAATTACTTCTGCTGAACAAGTTCTAAATTTCGACTTCTCCCAGGAATCTCGCAAATACATCCTCAAGAGCATTCCTTACGATTCAGTACGACGTTTAGACCTAACCAAGCTTCCCTGTGCCACCCCTGAAGAAACAGCTGCATTCGTCAAAAGCTTACCAATCAGCCCGGAAAAGCCTTGGATTATGCAAGAATTTATTCCTGGAAAGGAATTTTGTACCCATAGCACCGTCCGGAATGGCGAACTCAGATTGCACTGCTGCTGTGAATCTTCAGCGTTTCAAGTCAACTATGAAAACGTTGAAAATTCCCAAATCAGGGAATGGGTGAGGCATTTCGTCAAAGAACAGAAACTTACAGGACAAGTTTCCTTTGACTTCATTCAAGCTGAAGATGGTAGAGTTTACGCCATTGAGTGTAATCCCCGCACGCACTCTGCGATTACTACCTTCTACGACCATCCCCAAGTTGCCCAAGCCTACCTCGATAAAGAACCGATGGCTGAAACATTACAGCCATTGCCAACTAGTAAACCAACTTATTGGACTTATCACGAAGTCTGGCGTTTGACTGGTATCCGTTCTTTCACGCAATTGAAAAAATGGATTGCAAATATTTGGCGGGGAACTGATGCAATTTACAAACCAGATGACCCGTTACCATTTTTAATGGTGCATCATTGGCAAATTCCTTTACTCTTGCTCAAGAATCTACGTCAGCTTAAAGGCTGGACGCGCATAGATTTCAACATCGGCAAATTGGTGGAATTGGGAGGGGATTAATACCCAGGCTGCTACGGATTACCAAGAAATTACTACTACTGGTGGGGTGGGCGTCTCGCCCGCCCGCAAACAAGGGCGGACAAGATGTCCACCCCACAATAAAAGTTAGAGAACATGAATTATGCCAGCACTTCGTATCCTTCATTTAGTTGGATCTGCACAGAATGATTTTTACTGCGATTTGTCACGCCTTTATGCGGCAGACTGTCTGACAGCAACAGCAGACACATTTTATGACTTTCAGATTGCATATATTACACCCGATGGCCAATGGCGATTTCCTAGTTCCCTCAGCCGCGAAGACATTGCTCAGGCTAGACCGATGCCTTTATTTGAAGCCATAAAGTTGATTACAGGACAAAACATTGACATTGTGTTACCACAAATGTTTTGTATCCCTGGAATGACTCACTACCGTGCTTTATTTGACCTGCTAGAGATTCCTTACATCGGTAATACTCCAGAACTGATGGCAATAACCGCTCACAAAGCCAAAACAAAAGCAATTGTTGAAGCAGCAGGGGTAAAAGTGCCTCGCGGAGAAGTACTGCGTCACGGAGATGTGCCGACAATTGCACCTCCAGTAGTTATCAAACCCGTAAGTTCAGATAACTCACTAGGGGTAACTTTAGTCAAAGATGCTGCTGAGTATGACGCAGCACTGAAGACGGCATTTGAATATGCAGATGAAGCGATTGTAGAAACATTCATCGCAGGTCGAGAAGTTAGATGCGGCATCATTGTCAAAGACAAAGAGTTAATTGGTTTACCTCTTGAAGAATATCTGCTAGATTCTCACGAAAAACCCATCCGCACCTTTGCCGATAAACTCAAACAAACAGATGATGGCAACTTGGGTTTCGCCGCTAAAGATAACAAAAAGTCTTGGATTGTAAATCCTAGTGACCCAATTACCCAAAAGGTTCAGGAAGTGGCTAAGAAGTGTCATCAAGCTTTAGGCTGTCGCCACTACAGCTTATTTGACTTCCGCATCGACCCACAGGGACAACCTTGGTTTTTAGAAGCTGGGTTGTATTGTTCTTTTGCCCCTAAAAGCGTGATTTCTTCTATGGCTAAAGCAGTGGGAATCTCTTTAAATGAATTGTTGATGATAGCGATCGATGAAACGTTGGGCAGTAATAAATATAATTTGGTTGAAGTGGGAAAATTTTAGAAACATTCTTGATACAGTACTATTTGACGTTGACAGTTGACTGTTATGGCAAGGGACTGGGGACTGGGGACTGGGTGAAAAGTCTTTCTGCGTCTAAGTTTTATCATCTTTTGATGTCCTAAGCACCTTGGCTGTTGCTATAACTCTCATCAGCTCTGACTTTTCACGGGATGTGGAAAAGGAGAAGTGGTTCGCGGAGGATTTACGCGAACTAATTTTTATGGTTGGCGATATTTAGAAGTTTCTTCGATTAAATCTTTTAGCCCAAGGTTGAGGGACTCAATGGATCGATCTAAAGCTTCGATTTTGGCACGGCGGGTAATTTGTTCAAGAGCATCTAAGTATGCTGGACTACCAGCTTTACCTAGATGCTGATATCGAGACAATTTACCATCGGTCTTTGTGGGAAATATTGGAGAAGATGCCTGTAATTTGTAATACCAATAATTATCAGCCCGGCCCTTGGCTTGGTAGCGAACAATCCAACAGGAAGCAGGAGCAACTTTACCCTGGGCGAGTATTGAATGGATTTCTTGCTCAAGACGCTCCTTGCATTTTGCTACTGTGTCTATACGTTGATGTAAATCATCTAGTGGAGAAAGTTTTTGCGACTGAGGCATATAACTCTCCTCCGATTTGGTTCGCGTAAGATTTACGCGAACCACCTTCCCTTTTCCACATCCCGTGAAAAGTCTGCTCAAGGTTGGGGGAAGAATTCAAACCTTAACCCGAACTGACGTTTTTTAACATAGTTGTGTTTTTTCCCACCGACTTACTTAGTGGCAAAGGATAGGCAAGATGCCTACCCCACCAGATTCATGATTTACTAGTTACAAATCCTTAAGCATTAACGAAAATAT
This sequence comes from Nostoc linckia z4, assembly GCF_002608075.1. Lineage (GTDB taxonomy): Bacteria > Cyanobacteriota > Cyanobacteriia > Cyanobacteriales > Nostocaceae > Nostoc > Nostoc linckia. The sequence continues at coordinate 32,993 of NZ_LAHA01000063.1, read as the reverse complement.
CTGCATTTGTTAAGGACAATCCAGTATTGAGCGTGGCAATTTGGATTCTAGCGATCGCTCCTGTACCATCTCGATCGAAGAAGAGAGAACCATTGCTTTGATTGTAGATAAATCTCTGACTACTTGTAGTAACTCCTGAGCCGATGATAAATTGATTAGCCGCGATCGCACCACCAGCGACTAATCCCCCACCAAAACCAGCCGCAGAAACAGCAATCGTATCATTAATTACATTAAAGTCAGTAATACGATCAATGCCTTCAGTACGGGAGTTGAAAGTAAAGCGATCGCTTCCTGCACCACCAGTTAGTGTATCGTTGCCAGTACCGCCAACTAAGATGTCATTGCCATTACCACCATTGAGGATGTCAATGCCAGCGCCACCATTGATGGTATCATTACCAGCGCCACCATTGAGGGTGTCATTACCAGCACCACCATCGAGCCTATTGTTAGCACTGTTACCTGTAATTGTATTGTTAAGGCCGTTGCCTGTGCCGTTGATAGCAGATGTGCCTGTTAGAACAAGATTTTCTAAATCGGCTACATTCAAGTTAAAGTTGTAGGCAGACTCAACTGTGTCTACACCTTCATTCGCATATTCATAGATAGTTATGAAATTATCACTATTGAATATATAGCGATCGTTGCCAGTGCCGCCATACAGAGTATTATTGCCAGTACCGCCATTGAGAGTGTCATTACCAGCCTCCCCATAGAGCCTATCGTTGCCAGCACCCCCATCGAGAGTATCGTTGCCACCTCCCCCATAGAGGACATCGTTACCGTCTATCCCAGCGAGGTAATCGTTACCAGGAACGCCGCCAAAGATATCATCGCCTATGATGACATCATTGTTAAAACCGCCAAAGATGAAATCGTTGCCAGCACCCCCGATGATATTATAGAAAGTAAAAAAATCTTGTCCACTGATAATGTCGTCACCGCCAAATCCGTTGATGGTAACTAGAGTAAAGTAGCTATAGCCGAAAGAGCGATTGGGGTCAATCAAAGTGTCAGGGCCATTCGTACCGTTATAAGTAACCATTGATGTGTTTGTCCTTAACTTAGAGGGTAAAAAATTACCTCATCACTATAAAGGAAGTATAAAAATTAGTCATTCATTTAAATGCTGTTACAAGTGCATGATTTGGTATTAATATATGCACTATCTTGTATATAAGATTGCAGAAAAGTGCAATGTATCTATTTTTAAAATGGCTGATAGCAGAATAAAAAATTCAAGCCATTATTTTGTAGTGAATTACCGCGATCGCTTGTTCCTATTAATGGTATGCCGTAATCGGCACGCAATACTAAACCGCTAAAAGGTTGCCAACTCAAAGCTACTCCAGGGCAAACGCATCTAACAGTTCCATCAAAGCATAAGCAGCAAGCACTCGCTCTGGGGCATTTGCTTCACTTACAACCACTTTCAACAACAGTCCCAGACTATCAACTAAAGTCTGCCGCTTTCTCCCTTTTACTCCTTTTTAGATTTACTTTATAAATAGCCTCTAAGGCTTTGAGGAAATTAAATCTCACTCAAGCTAAAAATGATAATCATTAGGAAGGGGAGTTAGAGGCAGCCGACGGCTACCTGAATTTTCACGGTCAGTTCTCCACTCTTCTAGCGTAGGTTTTCTCACAGTCTGATTCTCAATAGTTTTAGATTAATGACTAGGAATCACGAGAAGATCAGCGTAAAGAAAAACTCAATTTATGCAATCGCCACAGGGAAGGGCGGTTACGCCATCGCTAAGCGATCAAAGTGACTTTTACAGATGGCGTGAAAAGTCAGATCAGCCAACAGCTAACGATTCTTAGAACGAATTTCTGCGGGAATGGTTTTCCGCAATTTATATTTTTTACATTGCAGGCGATCGCTAATTTTATTGTTACCATTTATACAAAATTTTGAAAATTTGGCAACAGATTCAAACCACCAAACCTAGATAAAATCTAAATTTCACAAATTGCGTTAGCGTAGCTTGCTTCCCGATGCACCGGATATTGCGAATTGGTATCAGTTCCAAATTGTTGGACAATTGACACTGGACTCTTGACTTTTCACTAAATAATGGCATCTCTAAAAAATCAAATCATTTTAATTACTGGCGCTAGCAGTGGTATTGGTACTGCTTGTGCCAAAATTTTTGCTGGTGCGGGTGCAAAACTCATCTTAGCAGCACGGCGGTTAGAACGTTTGCAGGAACTTGCGGATAGTCTGCGCCAAGATTTTAATACTGAAGTTCATTTGTTAAAGCTGGATGTGCGCGATCGCTCTGCTGTGGAATCGGCCATCTCTACTCTACCTTCCCCCTGGTCTGACATCGATATTTTAATTAATAATGCTGGTTTAAGTCGCGGTTTAGACAAACTACATGAGGGTAGTTTTACAGACTGGGAAGAAATGATTGATACTAATATTAAAGGTTTACTTTATCTATCTCGTTATGTTGTTCCTGGAATGGTCAGCCGTGGTCGCGGTCATGTGGTAAATCTCGGCTCCATTGCCGGACATCAAACTTACCCTGGTGGTAATGTATATTGTGCTACCAAGGCTGCGGTGAGGGCAATTTCTGAAGGCTTAAAACAAGATCTGTTGGGTACTCCTGTACGCGTAACTTCCGTTGACCCTGGTATGGTAGAAACAGAATTTAGCCAGGTGCGGTTTCACGGCAATACTCAACGTGCTAATCAGGTTTACCAGGGACTTACCCCTCTGACAGGAGATGATGTGGCTGATGTGATATTTTTCTGCGTGACGCGATCGCCACATGTCAATATTAATGAAGTTGTGTTGATGCCTGTTGACCAAGCCAGCGCTACCTTAGTTAACCGACGCACATAACAATCATCAAAGAAGACAATAGGGTTGGGGGAACAGACAACAGTTTTCTGTTCCCATTCCTGCTTTGGGGGAGTAACAGACCCTCAGATTTTTGGTATTAAAACCAAATCTTGTGCTACGGCCAGTCCCCAATTCATCGGTTGAACTTACCCTACTCAACGTCTGACTTACTCAGTTACCCTGAAAATAAATATATATAAGAGCAATTTTCAAATGACCATTTACTTTTATAAGGCTTGGCAACCTTACGGCTGTTTTTCTAACTTTTCTTTTCACGGAATTCATCTCCAGGGTGTTTACTGGCCGACAGTTGAGCATTATTATCAAGCACAAAAGTTTGTGGGCAGTACGGATGCAGTAATTATACCTTTCATTCATGCCGCCCCCACACCTGAAGAAGCTGCGGCTTTGGGAAGATGTAGCACTCGCCAACTACGTAGAGACTGGGATTTAGTCAAAATCCAAGTAATGCGAGAAGCTGTACTCAAAAAGTTTCTCACTCATGCTGATATTAGAGAAGTTCTGTTGAGGACAGGCGATGAAATGTTGGTTGAAAACTCCCCAATTGATTATTTTTGGGGTTGTGGCGCTAATAAAACCGGTCAAAATCATCTCGGTAAAATTCTCATCAACGTTCGTGAAGAAATCCGTAAATTGCTATCTTTAACGGTAATTCACGAAGAATTTAATTAAAAAAGTTACATTCATCATAAAATCAGCAATTCAACGGGGAATAGTTAAATTCCCCAGGCAAAAAATTCTCAATCAATCGCCCAAAACGAGTCATTTAATTGGCAACAATCTTAATTAATTGGGTAAATGGGCAGCATTTTTAAAAAAATATTGTTAATTTCAAGCAATTAATCAGCTACTAAGTTGAGTGAAATTACTGAAAGAGTTTAATCTGTGAGAATATAGAATTAATAGGTGTCAATAATTAAAATTTTATTAACTATAAACTTTAGAGGAGATTTGTAAAGTCTGTGTAATAAATTCAGCGGTTTTAAATTTTCCTTAATCAATTTTAATCACAGTGATTCTAATACTTGTAAAATATTATCTAAGAAGCTAATCATGATTCAAATTGCATCTTTGTGTTCCCGCATTTTTCTAGCGAGTGCAATTATGCAATTTGAAAGTGCATCAACTTACCATTTACAAAAATATCTGCGACAGTAATTTGATGAAATGGGATGAGAATCACGGAACTGTAATTTTAAAATTCTCATCAAAGACACCTATAAAAAAACTTTTTTATACTTCAGTCATGGTGTATATAAGCGATGACATTCACCGATAAACCAAACTGGTTGCAGCAAAGCTTAGACCAAGAAAGTTTACTGCATCGGATGACGAAACAGATCAGGCGATCGCTCGATCTCCAAGAGATCTTAACGGCTACTGTTGCCGAAGTACGGTTGTTTTTGGGTACAGATAGAGTCAAGGTGTATCGGTTTAATGTTGATGGTAGCGGTGAAGTTATTGCTGAATCTATTGATGAACAGCGTCTACCATCTTTATTGGGGTTACGCTTTCCAGTACATGATATTCCACAAGAAGCTAGAGAGATGTTTCTGCTAGCAGGACAACGTTCAATTGTAGATGTCGCTAGTGGGAAAATTGGGCTATCACCTCTAAAGTCAAAAGAAACTGGCAAACGTCTACAAACTAATATTTACTATCGGCAAGTAGATCCTTGCCATATTGAATATTTAAAAGCAATGGGCGTGCAGTCTTCCTTAGTAGTGCCAATTCTGCATTACGACCTGAAAGAAGAATCGGCAAAACCCCGATTGTGGGGATTGCTGGTATCTCATCACACCCAAGAGCGAAGGATTCTGAAGCGAGAACTGAGATTAGTGCAGCAAGTTGCCGATCAAGTAGCCATCGCCATCGCTCAAAGTCGCCTATTCACTGAAGCCATCGCCCAACAAGAACGAGAAGCCACTATTAACCGAGTCACCACACTATTACATAAACTGCCAACCATTCAATTACAGAGTGCATTAGAAGAAGTAATTACTGCCTTCGCTGGCATAGGTGGTAGGCTTTATCTTGAAGAAAGTAAAGAATTATATACCTGTGGCGAACAGCCGAAACTACCATTCGAGCTAGAAAATAGCCTCATAGAACAGCATTCTATGTGGCAAACCTGGATGGCTGAGTCTAAACCGGGCGGTATTTGGGCAACTGCTGACCTTTATAGGGAAGCGCGTTTGCGAGTTTTAGCTTTGGGGTTCCGTTCCACCCCAATTCGGGGTCTGATGGTGATTCCGCTACATTATCGCGAAAAATTTACTGGTGTATTAACCATTTTTCGCTCGGAATTTGACACAGAAATTTTATGGGCTGGACAGTGCGAAGATAATCGGCGGCAATTATTACCGCAACTTTCCTTTGAAGTTTGGCGAGAGGAAAAAAAAGGGCAAGCACTTGAGTGGAAGATAGAAGATATTTTATTAGCTCAAGCTCTGTACGATCATTTTTCAATGGCAATTCAGCAGCAGCAAATGTACAAACAAGTACAAGCCCTCAATTCCAACCTAGAACTGCGGGTGCAAGAGCAAACTGCTGAATTAGAAAAATCATTACTATTCACCAAAGTACTCAAACAAGTCACAGACCACATCCGCAGTACATTAGACTCGCAGATAATCCTCCAGACTATCGTTCGGGAAGTGCGATCGCTCCTGAATTCAGACAGAGTATTAATTTTCCAAATCCAAACAAAATCGGTGATCGTGGAAGAAATTAATGGCAGTTGGCACTCAGTTTTGGGAGTGCAAGCACCAGGAGAATGCTTTCCTGATGACTTTATTAAATTATACTTCCAAGGTAGAGTGCGAGCCATCAACAATGTATCAAGCATTTCTTTGAGTCCTTGCCACCGAGATTTTTTACAAAGTCTACAAGTGCAAGCCAACTTAATTGTTCCAATCAACATAGGTATGCAAGTATGGGGATTACTGATTGCCCATCAGTGCGATGGCCCCAGAAATTGGCAGGATGCGGAAATTGATTTATTGCAACAGCTAGGAGATCAAGCTGCGATCGCCATTCAACAAGCACAACTCTACGAACAAACTTGCATTGCGGAAGCTGAAGCCAGGAATCAAGCTGTACAGTTAGAACGTACTCTGCATCAACTCCAAGAAACGCAGACAAAATTGATTCACACTGAAAAAATGTCTGCCTTAGGACAATTGGTAGCAGGTATCGCCCACGAAATTAATAACCCAGTTAACTTTATCTACGGTAACCTCTGCCATGCTAGCGACTATACCGAACAATTACTAGAAATTTTACGCCTCTACCAACTACATTATCCCAATCCCCATAATGAAATTCAGACTGCCATCGAAGCCATCGATTTTGATTTTTTGGTAGAAGACCTGCCAAAAATCATGGAATCAATGCAAGTAGGAAGCGATCGCATCCGTTCAATAGTGCTGTCATTACGCAATTTTTCTCGCTTGGATGAGTCAGAAAACAAGCGCGTCGATCTACACGAAGGTCTTGACAACACTTTATTAATTTTGCGACACCGCCTCAAAGGAAATCCTGAATTTCCAGGCATTGAAGTCATCAAAGACTATGGCAAAATTCCACGAGTGGAATGTTATGCAGGGCAAATGAATCAAGTATTCATGAATATTATCAGCAATGCTATAGATGCTTTGGCAATAGGCTATGGAGAGTGGGGAGTAGGGAAATGGGAAGATGAAGAAGAAATAGGAGAATTTCGAGATGAGCAAAACTACGCCGATTATCCCCAATGTCCAATCCCCACAATCCACATTTCCACTAAACTTTCACCAGATAACTCTCGTGTGTTGATTCGTATTAGTGATAATGGCCCTGGAATGACTCAAGAAATAAAAAAGCGAATTTTTGACCCATTTTACACCACCAAACCTGTAGGTAAAGGTACAGGACTGGGATTGGCAATCAGCTATCAAATTATCGTCGAAAAACATAGCGGAATAATGGAGTGTATTTCAGAACCAGGCAAAGGTACAGAATTCTGGATTGAGATTCCCGTTCAGCCGCCAGGGGCAATTAGTTAAGGGGAAAGGGGAGATGGGGAGATGGGGAAGTGTGGGGAGTGTGGGGAGTGGGGGGGGAAAGATTTCTTCCACATCCTCCCACACCCCCCACACCTCCCACACCTCCCACACCTCCTGCTTGCCCCATGCCCATTTTTTTACAAAATGTTAGTTTCAAAACTTAAAAATTTACTTGGTAATTACTCAATTCATCCCAAAGGTTGATGATAAAATTATTTACAATAGTTTATACAAATTATATAAAAAACTTGAAGCTATTTAGAGCCTGCGCTGTGTTGATTTGGGTAAAAAATAGTTCAAAAAAATAGTTCAAAAGTAAAGTTTAGTTGCAAAAAAATTTACTTTCATTCGTTACTGCTAATCTAATAATTGAAGCTAATAAAAAGCTTCCCTGGCAGATATAACAGCTGCATGATGGAATGTAGTTAAGAGGTAAACGACGCTGTTTAATTCACATCTGTCTCGTCAAAACACGGCAACACCCAACGCGAAAACTCATATTTCCTCAAATATGGAAAATTAGGGGGCGCTGTAACTGATTTTCATTACTTGTTTACGAAGCGATGAGAGTTAGTACATCCCTGGCTAGAATAAACAAGGAGAGGGAATGTTGAAGCGAGTAGATGGCTGGGTGTTGTTGTATTTAAAAAGAAATCAGAATAATGACTCAAAAAGTAAAGAATACAAGCCCTTAAATTTATTTATAGGGATGCTTAATTTTGAATAGGTGAATTTTGAATTCGGAGCAAAGCAAGGTGACTCCTCTGGGTGTAAGCTAAATACGAACTTAAATAGCGATCAACATTTGAAATAGCGCCTTATGTCAATTATTGCGCTCAGAGCGTGGTATTTACAGGATTATGAGCCGATTCCAGAATTGGAAAAGCGCCCACCAGACATTCGCCTCAGTAAAAAAAGTCTGCTGAGATCGGCATTGCGAGCAGACTTTTTAGAAGAAAGTGACGAAATTAAAAAATCAATTTGGTTTGGGCGCTATCTGGAAGGAGAAGATATTGAGTTTTATATTGAGGGTAGTGGCGGCTATCGCGTAGCTAACATTGACTTGATTAGTCACGAAATTTATTTTACTAAACAAGCTTTGTTAGCTCAGTTAGACCCAACTATTTTTTTCTCCTACCAAACTGAGTATGCCGCAGCAAGTGATGTTCTGAGGGAAGAACTGCGAAAAAGTTTGGAGACTTTAAACTTGCGATCGCGTCTTCCTTTAACATTAGTAGAATCCTCTCGTCCCAGTGATGCTACTCTGCGAATTAATCGCACTATGATGCGAAAAATTCGTAAAAGTTTGTTATTTATCGCTGATACTACACCCATTACTACTATTGATGTTAAAGAAAGTGTCCAACTAATTCCCAGTCCGAATGTTTGTATTGAAATTGGCTACGCTATCCAAAGTAAGCGGTCTGAACAAATTCTTCTAGCGCAAATGCAACGGCCAAACTTTGAAGGACAAGTTCCCTTTGATTTACCAATACAACAAATTTTACAATTTCAAGACATCAAACAACTGAATAAAATTCTGACGCGAACAATTGAAAATCAACTAGCAAGGTTTAAGTTGTTTTTTTGAAAAAAATAATAAGCATCTTTGCTCACCAGCAAATTTTATAGTACGAACAATTAGATCCCCAACTTCTTAGAGAAGTCGGGGATCTCAAGTTTGTAATTTGAGTGGGTAGTTACTCCCTAAAAAGTTTAGATCTGGCCCTTCTTCCAGATTGTTGATTGTTAGAGCTAAAATAATTGTCAATTACAGTTCTAATCAAGCTAGCTTCAACTATTCGGGTTTACTGTCTATGTAGATGCTGGCTTTTTCTTGATAACTCTGCTCAGAAAACCCATTACTAACAGTCCAGTAATTGCACCAGGTTCAGGAATCGCAGTTGCTGTTAACTGACCTCCAAGATCTAATCTACAGTCTGGGAATGTATCGCATACTTCCGGTGAAAGATCGTCTTTTAAGAAAATTGTAGCCGTTGGCAATCCTTGTTCGGCATTTAAGTAAGTATAAAAATCTAAGCCCGTCACATCTGTTGCAAAGTCAATTCCCAAATCAAAACCATTAGCGGTGTCAAAGTTACCTGTTTGTAGAACAGTGTTTGTAACTGTATCAAAATTGAAATTGAAACTAGTATCGGTTTGGGGAAAATCGTATTGGAAATTTTGTAATAAAGTTCCTTGTGGATCGAAGAAAGAAATAGCAAAATCAGTCAATTGTTCCTTAGTGACGATGTTTCCTATAAAACTATCGTCATAGCTGAAATTTCCCTTGGCTGAATAGCCTTGATTTCCTTGCCAATTCAGTTCAAAAGAAGCAGCATCAGCACTTTGGATATTCGTGAAAGTAGCCATAGAACTGAACGCAGCAATAGCTACAGTAGCTTTGATTGGGTTATGAATGCTTTTCATTGTCTTGATAACAGCAATAGATTTTAATGTTGTTATAGCTTTTGTTTGACTGTGCAAACTTAGATTGGAAATTTGAAATTTTAGATCGTAATTCTTTCGATAATCTTGCAAAAAAGCAAGATACAAGACCCGTTAATAACAGGCAGAATAAATCTTTTCATTCCAAATTTCAAATCTTGAATTTCCTACTTAAAGTGATTGAGACTAATCTGAAAGACGCTTGTAGACTCGTTAACAGTAGACTATAGGCAATCAAAAATTCAAGATTGATTAACCTTGAATCAGGTCTCAAACACCTTTGGGCAGATTGTATCATTAGATTAAATCTAATCCATATACTTTATGTTCTTTCTTTGTCAGAGAAACATAAAAATCTTATATTTTTTAACTTAAATTATTCTTTAACTACTCTTAACCAAATATTGTATATCCAATAAAATTATCATTTTTGTCGATTGTATCGAGAGAAAATTAAAAGTAATAATCCCAAATTAAATTAAGCATTACCTAAATTTAATTGAAGTCGAATAATTTCTTGTCAGCATTTTCAGTAGCCAAAAAATTTTTATGAAATTATCTCGACGTAGATTCTTTACATTAGCAGGCACAAGTGCTGCTGGCACTTTGTTAGCCTCTCCTTTAGAAGGTCTTATTGCTAGACAAGCCAATGGTCATCCTGTATTTGGTAAAGGTTACGGGCCACTCATACCAGATCCCAATGGCTTATTAGATTTACCAGCTGGATTTAAGTATCGTACTTTCTCTCTCACAGACGACTTGATGAACGATGGTACTAAAGTACCTGGTGGCCATGATGGGATGGCGGCTTTCCCTGGCCCGAAAGGCACAGTTATTTTGGTTCGCAATCACGAACTCAGTCCTACTTCTGCTACAAAAGTTGAGGGGCCACGTCCTTACGATTCATTTTGTAAAGGCGGTACGACAAACTTAGTTATAGGGCCCGATCGCAAGCTGATCAAACATTTTACTTCTTTAAGTGGAACTTATCGTAACTGTGCAGGTGGGCGAACTCCTTGGGGTTCATGGATTACTTGTGAAGAAAATACCACCACACCAACTTCCTTTCCAGTGGGGAATCGAAACTATGTATCGAAGTTCCACGGCTATAACTTTGAAGTTCCGGCTAGCACCACTACTCCCGTCAACCCCGAACCTCTAATAGCTATGGGACGATTTAACCATGAAGCTGTTGCGGTAGATCCTAAAACAGGATTTGTTTATGAAACTGAAGATACGGGAGATAGCCTTTTCTATCGTTTTATCCCAAAAGTACCAGGCAAATTAAAAGAAGGAGGTACTCTTCAAGCCTTAAAAATCAAAGATATCTATCAAGCACAAACATTTGCAAATTTCCCCAAACGCAAACCCTTTAAAGTAGAGTGGGTGACTATTACTGAGCCAAATCCAGCCCAAGATACTGTAAGAGTTGAGGGTTTTGCCAAAGGAGCAGCTCAGTTTGCCCGTGGAGAAGGTATCTGGTATGGTGACGGTGAATTTTACTTTTGCTGTACGAGTGGTGGTGCTTTAGGGCTTGGTCAAGTGTGGCGGTACATTCCAGGGAAAGAGACTATTGAATTGTTTGTTGAATCTACATCTGCTGCTGAACTGGAAAATCCAGATAATATAGTCGTCTCGCCCTATGGGGATCTCATCCTTTGTGAAGATGGGGATGATGACCAATTCTTAGTAGGTGTTACTCCCAAAGGGGAACTTTATCAATTTGCCCGTAATGCTTTAAATACCAACGAGTTCGCTGGTGCCTGCTTCTCACCAGATGGTAAAACTTTATTTGTCAACATCCAAACTCCGGGGATTACTTTTGCAATCTGGGGCCCTTGGAAGAAATCATAGAGTTTAGGATTAGCGATCGCTACTAAGTCACTCAATTATCATTGATACTGTGCCAAGGGTTGTTGAGGATATTCCCCTTGATGTCAGTAAAATCGTTGCATAACAAGGCTTAAGAGCTTTTTTAGTACAAACCAACTAACACAGTAGGGTAGCACAGCTATGCTACCCTACAACTATATTCCATTCAATCAAAAACTGTTTTTCGCTGAATCTTGATTCGTTAAGATAAATTATTCTACTTGAAGTTGTTGACTGTTGACGCTTCACGGTCAACAATAGCAGGTCAACCATAAAAAAGGTAAAATATAGCAATCCTATTTGAGTTGTGAAAAATATCAGTGGTGGCTGTTGACTGTTGACTGTAGTTAAACAACAGCCTCGCCAGTAAGATTTGACAAATGATTTAGGACTGCTATAGATTCTTTGTGATTACTTCACTATACTCGGTTCCGCTCATAATAACATTTAATGAGATTGAACTACTTATTTGCAGATGGAACAAGTAATTGAAACTCTCAAACACGATTTACCCACACTTTTTGAAAAAGATATTTCCTATGATATTTATACACGGAATATCTATTTTAAAGACCCGGTGAATACATTCAAATATAAATTTAATTATCGGATTATCTTTTGGACTTTGCGATTTCATGCCCGACTATTTTTTACCGAAATTTATTTTGATGTACATGATATAAAACAGTCTGCTGAAGATACTATTTTAGTAAATTGGACAGTGCGGGGAGTGTTGCGCGTTCCCTGGAAAGCACCTTTGCTTTTTAACGGCTATTCAACTTATAAACTCAACAAAGATAATTTGATATACGAACATATTGACACGTGGGACAGAAAGCCAACAGAGATTTTAAAGCAGTTTTGGCAAAGGGGAGAAACAGCTAGTTAACTGTTGGGTACTATTTGAAAATAGGCGTTTATTGGTCTTGGACAGAGGCGCGATCGCTATTTTATTTGAAGACAATAAGTCATCAGTTAATCTTGATAATAAATCCAATCATGGAATTTGTAATTGTGTTTTTTCTGCTATTTTATAAGCTAAATAATTAAAATCATCATAAGCATTTTTCACAACTTTAGCATAAGCGCCAATAGCACCATCAGCAGGTTTTAGGTGAAACATAGGTTTCTGAGCTTCTTGAGCGATTTTCATTAAACCGAGATAGCTTTTAATTAAACCTAAACAGTTTCGATCGTTTTCAATAGAGACTTGTTTTTCACTAGGCTGATTTAAAATTATTTCTTGATAAGTATTTGGAATTTCAAATATAGCTCTATTATATGCTTTTACTGGGCGGTCTAATCGAATTGGCATCTGCAAAACAACATAACCAATAGGCTGTATATCACCTTTTGGCAATAGCATTCTGTTAGTATTGTTTTGCTTTAATCTATATTTCCAGTCAGTTCTCCAATTTTTAAAAGTATTACCAATTGTTTGCAAGCCTTGTAATGAGAATAAATCTAATGTCAGAGGTATAACAATATAATCTGCTGCAATCAGCGCTGCACGATTTATTGCTCCTAAAGTAGGGCTTAAATCTACTAATATTATATCTGCTTTATGAACATTGCCAGCTTTCTGCAAAATTCTCCAAAAAGCAGAAGTTTCGAGAAAAGACCTTTTTTGGTTACTTTTTCCAAGGCAATTATTCCACTGTGTTGAAAGTTCATCTTCAAAACTAGAAAGCATGATATCTCCAGGTAAAAGAGCTAAATTTCCTGATTCTGTAGATAAAGATAATGAAGTTAAATTTTCTGATAACTGATTTTCGTGGATATATTCCAGATGTGGCTTTTCAATATCATCAATACCCTTTAATAAAGGTTTTAAGCAATCAAAAATAGTGCCTATCTTATTTTCTTGTAAAAACAATGATTCTAACCTTTCTTCACCTAAAAAACTGACAGTAAGGTTAGCTTGGGGATCTAAATCGGCTGCAACTACTCGCAATCCTAAATCTTGATACATCCATGCCAAGTGATAAACCAAAGAAGTTTTACCAACTCCTCCTTTGTTATTAAAGAAAGCAACAATTTTTGCACTCATGGTTTTCTCTTAAGGGTCACCAATATATGGGCATCTTCCACAGTGAATTCTAGAGGTGGGTTACCATTCTTTTGAAGTTGCTGGCGAGCGAGTGCAATTCCTAACCCAAATCGCTGAACATAACCAAGGTTTTTCATGGCTTCGGCAAGGTGAGGATTTCGATAATCTGTGATGCCTGGTTGTCCAAAGTTTTGCCGATTTACTTGACCAAAAGGGCCGCCAGGATTTTGAATTTCAATTCGGTCATTAAACCATGTAATTCTTACTGGCGCATTTGTCCCTTCATAAGTGCGATGCATAACCGCATTTCTTCCTAATTGTTGCAAGGCAACTATTGGATAATCAGGCTGTCGCAGTTCTATTGGTTGAGCAGTGATGTCTGTCGCCACTGAAATATGAACTTGAAAAATTTCGTCCAGCATCCGCAACAAATCTGGGATCGGGCCGCCAATTTCTTTTTGGTCTTTAATAGGGTCTGTTAATTCTATGCCTTCAATGCGAAGAAATTGAATATATGCGCTGGGAACGAATTGTCTAGGATCGTTACCCACCACTAGCACACCCAAGATAGTTGGTTTAGGCAACAAATTAACTGTTAAAAAACGCATTGATTGAAGTTGTTGTTCAACAGTGCGTTGATTTTCTTGAAGAATATCGTTTGCCAAAGCAGAAGGTAAATAAACTCGACGAAAAATTTCTAAATCTAGGTCATCTAAACTAGCTGATGGTAGAGGTTGTAAATCGAAAGGTAAGTCTTTTGAGCGTCTTTTTTCAGCTAAACGACGTTCTTCTTCTGCTGTAGCAGTTGCTCGACGTGGCCCAACTCTTATCCAAACACGTCCATTAAAGCGCACAGGAGGAGCATCTGATGGTTCTACAATTACTACAGCTAGTTTGCAACCACTAATACTTCGCTTTTGAACAATCATTGATGGAAAAGGTAATATGTTGCCATCAGAACGCATAGCCGAAAGTGTCAGCAAAAGTCTATCGTCTATGGTAAGGTTTGCACAAATGCCATTATCATTAACGCCAATAAACAAAACTCCTGGTTTTTGGTGGTTAGGCAAGTCATTGGCAAATGCACAAATAGCTTCGCAAAGCTTACCTTTATCAGAAATCGAAGCTTTCCTTTCAACCCGGTCTGATTCCAGGTCGTTTAAGAGAACTTCTAACTCCTGGTCATCCATTCAGTTCTCCTGAAAAATACTCATTTACCTTTACATACTTTTTATCGTAGTTGCTTGTGGCGGATACTGCTGCAATACCTGTTGTAAATATTGCCCGGTATAAGATTTGGGATTTGCTGCAACTTCCTCCGGTGTACCCACAGCAATTAATTCTCCGCCTTTATCGCCGCCTTCTGGCCCCAAATCTATCACCCAATCTGCACAACGAATCACATCTAAGTTGTGTTCAATTACTAAAATTGAATTGCCTTTATCCACCAATCTTTGCAAAACATCTAATAATTTGTGGACATCATAAAAAGATAAACCTGTTGTTGGTTCATCGATTAAATAAAGTGTCTTACCTGTGGCGCGGCGAGATAATTCTGTGGCTAATTTTACCCGCTGCGCTTCACCACCAGATAAAGTTGTGGCAGGTTGTCCCAATTGAATATAACCCAAGCCGACATCAAATAAAGTTTGCAAACGGGCGAAAGCTTTAGGAATATTTTGGAAAAAATCTAAACTTTCCTCAACTGTCATGTTGAGAACATCGGAAATAGATTTGTCTTTATACTTCACCTGCAATGTTTCGCGGTTGTATCTTGCACCTTTACAAATTTCGCATTGCACGTAAACATCAGGGAGAAAGTTCATTTCAATTACATTTACACCCTGTCCGCTACAAGCTTCGCAACGTCCGCCTTTGACGTTGAAGGAAAATTGTCCTGGTTTGTAACCCCTAGCTTTGGCTTCTATCGTTTGCGAAAATACATCCCGAATGGCATCAAAAATTCCTGTGTAAGTTGCAGGATTAGAACGTGGTGTGCGTCCAATGGGCGATTGATCTATGACAATCGCTTTATCAATTGAACTTAATCCCTGAATTTTATCTAAGTCTTTGGGTAAGGGAACTTTCTTAGTTAAATGATGTTGTAATGATGGATAAAGTAATTCGTTGACTAGGGTAGATTTGCCAGAACCAGAAACGCCAGTAACCGCAACAAGTTTACCCAATGGAATTTCTACATCGATATTTCTTAAGTTGTTGCGATGGGCATTTTTAATGATTAAACTGCGTCCATTTCCTTCCCGGCGTTCTGGTGGTGTATTAATTACTCGCCTGCCTGATAAATAAGCACCAGTTAAGGAATCTTCTGCTGTTAATAATGCTTCTAAATCACCTTGGGCGATAATATTTCCGCCGTGAATTCCTGCGCCAGGGCCAATATCAACTATATAGTTGGCTGCACGAATTGTTTCTTCATCGTGTTCCACGACAATTAAAGTATTACCTAAATCGCGCAACTTAGTTAAAGTTTTTAGCAATCTACCATTATCTCGTTGATGCAAACCAATACTTGGTTCGTCTAAAACGTAGAGAACTCCTGTTAAACCAGAACCGATTTGTGTTGCTAAACGAATGCGTTGGGCTTCGCCACCAGAAAGGGTCATTGCTGGACGGTCTAGGGTGAGGTAATCTAAACCAACATCTAACAAAAATTGCAATCTGGCTTTAATTTCTCTGAGGACTAAATCAGCAATTTGTAATTGCCGATCGCTCAATTTTAATTGTTCGACTCTTTCCCGACAATCTCGAATTGAGACGCTAGTTAAATCTAAAATTCCATATTGTCCCAACTTCACCGCTAAAGCTTCCGGTTTTAATCTTTTACCATGACAAACTTCACAGGGCTGGTCAATTAAATACTGCTCTAATTTTTGCTTAATTAACTCCGAGCCACCCTCATATTGCCGTTGTAAAATTGGGACGATACCTTTAAAAGTTTGTTTTTTATCTGTTTTTGTTTTTTCTTCTTTTTCGCCATACAAAAGAGTCTGCTGCTGTTCTGCTGTCAGCTTGTTCCAATTTGTTTGTAATTCAAATCCGTAAGCTTGCCCTACACTGTAGAGCAATTCCAAATAATAGGAATTATCTTTTTCTGACCAAGGAGCGATCGCCGCATAAACTGGCGCTTCCGGGTCTGGTACAATCAAATCGGGTGCAAATCTCCTCAAAGTCCCGATTCCATGACAGTTAGGACAAGCACCATAGGGCGAATTAAACGAGAACAATCGCGGCGATAATTCCTCCATCACCGCGCCGTGTTCTGGACAAGCAAAATTTTCCGAAAATACTAATTCTTCGTCAGTTGTTGTCTCTCCATCGTTGCTGCTGACAACGATGGTTGCAATGCCACCAGACTGTTTTAAGCACGTAGATAAAGAATCGACCAAACGCTCTTGAATACCATCTTTTTTTACCAAGCGGTCAATTACTACTTCGATGGTGTGTGTTAAATTTTTATCCAATTCAATGGAATCTGATAATTCCCGCACCTCGCCATCGACACGCACGCGGACAAAACCTTGGGATGCCAGACTTGACAAAAGCTTACGGTGTGTGCCTTTTTTACCCCGAACAACGGGTGCAAGAATTTGGAAACGAGTGCGGTCTGGTAATTCCAGAATGCGATCGCACATTTCATCAATTGTTTGGGGTGCAATACAGCGATGGCAAATCGGACAATGGGGTTCGCCAGCGCGACCAAACAACAGCCGCAAATAGTCATAAATCTCCGTCACCGTACCCACAGTGGAACGGGGGTTATGAGAAGTTGACTTTTGGTCAATGGAAATTGCTGGACTCAAGCCTTCAATGGCTTCTACATCCGGCTTATCTAATTGTCCTAAAAATTGCCGTGCATAGGCGCTGAGGGATTCCACATAGCGGCGTTGTCCTTCAGCGAAAATCGTATCAAACGCCAAAGAAGACTTACCAGAACCAGAAACACCAGTGAAAACAATTAAGCGATCGCGTGGCAATTCCAAGTCTATATTTTTCAGATTATGCTGTCTAGCACCCCGAATCCGAATGGTATTCTGGCTATTGGGCGAGGGAAGATGTCCGTTTAATAGAGAAGCCTGGGCATTAGCTTGCTCTGAAAGGAACTTCGGGGAAGCTGTGAGCTGTGATTCTGACATACTGGGCGGCAAAAAAGGAGTTTCTTGTGAAACAGTCCTTAATAATACTATCTTTAATTAGTTTACAGTAGAACAATAGTACTGTTTTGAATACTTATTCGGTATGGGGCATTGGGCATGGGGCATGGGGCATGGGGCATGGGGCATGGGGCATTGGGGATGGGAAGAGGACAAGGTAGACAAGGTAGACAAGGTAGCAATCTTTCTCCCTTGTCTCCCCCATCTCCCCATCTCCCCATCTCCCCATCTCCCCCTCTCCCTTTCTCTGCCAAATTCCTACAAACTCCATGCAGCCTGAAAAAAGTCATACTCACACAGCATTGCATAACGGTAAGTTGAATGCACAACACCATTATCTGTGGCATAATTTTCAACTAAACTTTCTAACTGCTGTGCCAATGGCAGAAAATCCGCGCTGCTGTAAGTCCGAATCCAGTCAGCATATTGATGATTCGGGATGCCATTACTAGCTAACTGTTCTCCCAAAAAAGCATACAAACGCATACAAGGAGACATGGCCGCAGCAGTTATACCAACATCTGCACTCCAAGCCGTTGCTAGCAAAAAATCAGTGTAGCGACGGGTAGCGGTTCCAGGTTCCACAGAATGCAAATTAACTCCCCACTGGGAAGCATAGCCACTGTGCAATTGCAGTTCTGTTAATACACCTCCAGCTAAGTTATGAAATGTCATAAAACCCGCCCAATCTGGTGCTTTCGCTGCGGCAATACTATACGCACGGGCAAAAGCTTCTAAGAAAAAAGCATCTTGTCCTACATAATAAGCAAATTTCCCTCGTTCCAGAGTTCCATTACCAATGCCTTGAACAAAAGGATGCTCCAAACAAGCTTGAGCTAAATCTTGATTTTTATTCCATAATTCATTGGATAAAGTCATTAGTTATTGGTCATTGGTCATTGGTCATTAGTCAACAGTCATCAAAAAGGCAAAAACTGAAGCAAGATAGAACCAAGACTGCCGAAAAAGTCAACAAAACTGGGACTACCGGAGCTTACTTTTTCAGTATAGGGTGTTTGGAGTTCTTTCATAAAAGCCTGGGCTGTTTGCATTCCAGAACTGTTATTTTGGGATGTAAACAATTTATCAGCAACTTGGGCATCTACGAAGGCACCTTGTCTATCTAATAATTGGTAGCGGGCTACACCACGAGCTAGATAAGCACCGGCATAGTCTGGTTTAATGGCGATCGCTTGACTAAAATAACTAATTGCTTGCTGGTGGTTGCCTTTTTCTCCTTGTGCTACACCCAAGGCATAAAAATCCTCTGGTGAGGCAATTTGTGATGGTATCCCCATTGCACCTTGGAAGTTAGTACTATTCAGGTAAGCACCATTTAATTCTGCGTTTGTTAAATAGCTATTTCTCAAATCAGCAGCGGCTAAATTGGCACCGCTAAATCTAGTCTCGGTTAGGTTAGCACCATATAAACTAGCACCACTCAGGTTTGCCCCCCGCAAATCAGCACCGCTCAAATTTGCACGGCTCAGGTTCGCACCTGCAAGATTAGCACCGCTCAAATTCGCTCCAGATAAATCAGCCATCACTAAACCTGCATGAGTTAAATCGCAGTTTTGACATTGTTTGGTTGCCAATAACTGTTGAACGTGTTCAGAATTCGCGGCTTGTACGGTTGTTGTCAGGCTAAGGGTGCTTAAAAATACAGCTGCGGCGATAATTTGATTTTTCATATTTGCGTAACATTTCTTACTCAAGACTCAATATTAACCGGGGTAGATTTATACCCCAGCCTATGATAAGAGCAATCCTAAGATTTTGACCTCTGTAGTTGCCCATATCGCTTTTCATCTAAATACTTACGATAAGAATGACGCAAAGACGGTGAGACGCTCTGACACGGAGAATTTTGAATTGTAAGTGATTACCCGAACTTGATATCAGAAGGAATGGGGAACATTATGCCTCCATCGCCGGATTATAATCATCTGGATTATCAAAGCCAGCAATCCAAGCAGCGGCTTGATGGCATGTTTGCATATATGGGGGAACGCGTAGGATATGAGTATGTCCTGTAGATGGACAGCTGACTTTCAACACCATAAAATGCTCGTCATCCTCAAAAGGAATGCAGATTAGTTGACGCTCTCCACCTGCATCTCTATCCCGATGACGGACTAAGCCTCCCACTTGTTGCAAAAATCTCTCGTAGCCCAGGCGCTCAATGAGTATGCGGCGTAACTCAACGTTATCAGTGTTGAGGATATCTTGCCCGGTTATGGAGTCCGATGCAAAGGCAATGGCATCATTCACCTGCACGCCCCGCCAACGCAAAACAAAACCATGCCCTTCAGGTAAACTAGTAATCCCACTCCCAGCTAACTCAATCCAGTGGGTGACGTGCAAACCTTTGGCCAGAGTTGTCAGCTTCACACAATCGCTGATATCCAGGCTTTCACAGGTGAGGTTTTCAGGTAAATTGTAAAGTTCCAAAGCACCGCTTAAATCCAGATGGCCTAAAACCCGCATTCCATCCCATGCCCGATACTCAAGTATCAGCTTTCTTGCACGTTCAGCCGTTATAGGTTCGTGGCTTTGCTGTGGGCGCTGCTTAACTGGTCTATTTGGCACGCGCCCATTTGACATAATCTTCAGCATTAATCTGCAACCTCTACATAAGCTTCAGGGCGGTATTCACGTTGTCTCCAAACTCGGTAAAGTCCTTGCGGTAATTCTATAGCCCGATGTTCTTCATGAATTAAAGTAGCAGTGGGTTCTTTAACCTCAAGAAAAAGCTCGCTACCATTCACCCACAACTGAACAGCATGGGATTGCTGAATCCGATGGCTGTGTCCCGTGAGTTCCCCATGAGCCAAAGTTGCACCTACACGTTTTTCAGCCCCCACTGGTAAGCTAGCAATTTTTCTGAGTAGAACGTCACCATGTCTGTAGAGCATACCAGCTTGATTAATTTGAGTGTGATTACGGTTATTTGGTATATCCTTATTATACAAGATATTGGGCATTAGGCATTGGGCATTGGGCATTGGGTATGGGAAGAGGACAAGGTAGCAATCTTTCTCCCTTGTCTCCCCCCTCTCCCTTGTCTCCCCCCTCTCCCTTGTCTCCCCCCTCTCCCTTGTCTCCCCCCTCTCCCTTGTCTCCCCCTACCCTTCTGCCCTCTGCCCTTAAATTTATTCGTCAATCTGCCATGAATCTTTGATTATTTCTTCATCCAAAATTTTCTTAGGACGCACAATAATAATAATTCTTCCTAATAGAGGAATTTCTGGCTCGGTTTCAAACCATTGAAAATCTAATTCACTACCATTTTCAATGACAAAATAGTTGGAAGCATCCCATTGTCGTTGGGCACGATCTACTACTACTAGTAGTGGTTCTATTCGAGTTTGGGGTTGGTTAGAAAAGCGATCGCTAGAAGCTAAAATCGCTACTGGATCTTCTGCTGCCAACAGTACTTGCCAACCTGGTAAGGGTACCCAAGCTTGTTCCCCAGCAAATTTAACCATACGAAATGGTTCAATTTCGGTAATTACGGGCACAGCCTGTAAATCTTTTCCTGATAATGGCAACTCGCCCACCACTGGAACCATTCTAGGCAATTGTTCTTCAGATTCCAAGCGGTAAAAAGGTAAAATTGGAGCCGGACGCTTGGGAACGGTGGTAAAATCAGTCAGCAATTGTTCGATTTGTTTTCTGGCTGTTGGTGTGTGAGCAAAACGCAAGCCTTTAGCTATTAAGCGCGATCGCTCCTGTAAATCTGAGTTTTGCCGTGCTAGTTTCCAAGTTTGGTAAGCAACCGCATCCCCAGGATGGTTAGAAAACCCTTCTGGCAATGTACGCAAATAAGAAAATTCTTTAATGGACTTGGCTACTTCCCGCGCTTCATCAGCATCGAGTTTGTGTACGAAAATCAACTCAGCTGCGGCCGCCCGTTCTTCCTGGGTGAGCAAACGTAATTCATATAAAATATCACTACCACGTGTACTGTAGTGCGATCGCGTGGCTTCAGAAACTCCAAATTTTTCTAAAGAATTGTAAACTTGAGAACCAACAATCACCTGATTTTGTTGAATTGGCTCAAATCCAGTGGCTTCAAAAATTTCTTGGGGATTGTAGCCAGTTTTCTGCAACGAGGCAATGGCCGTTCCCCATTCCACCCAGTTACCTTGCTTTTGCCTCAACTTTCGTAGTAACTCTTGTGCTACATCATTGTTGATAGTATTTTCAGAATCTTGAGTGTTGGGTGGTAGATCTGTCATAAATCGGTGTGTGAGCTTCAACTTGAGAGGTTGATTAATACCTCATGAGCAAGTTTTATTCTAATCTATGAGCTGCACAGAGTAGGAAGATGAGGAACAGGGCAGTCATCACTCATCAGTCAACAGTCAACAGTTATCACTCATCAGTCCCCACTCCCCGTTTATTCAATTCCTCAACAATTTTTCCGTGCTTAATAATAAAATGTGTCGGAAATAGCATTTTTATCAGTAATAGTTCTTAAAAAATTGAATTTGTTCTCAATTAAGCTTGGTATGGAATATAACAAGATAATGAAATATTTAAAGGAAATATCTTATGGATAATCCTAACCTCGAAATTGATAAAATCCAATATCAAGTGATGACTCTGGAACGACCAAAAAAGCTGAAAATTCTGGTGGTTGATGATGAACCAGATAATCTCGATTTGCTTTATCGCACTTTTCGACGAGATTTTAATGTTTTGAAAGCTGATAGTGGGGTGAATGCCCTACAAGTTTTGGCAGCAGAAGGAGAGGTTGCTGTGATTATCTCCGATCAACGAATGCCAGAAATGAAAGGAACTGAGTTTCTCAGTAAGACGGTGCCTCAGTTTCCTGATACAGTCAGGATAATTCTCACGGGATTTACTGATATTGAAGACTTGGTGGAAGCGATTAATGCCGGACAAGTCTACAAATATATTACCAAACCTTGGGATCCAGGGGAACTCAAGGCAGTGGTGCAAAGGGCAGCAGAAACCTACGACTTGCTCAAGCAGCGCACAGAAGAGTTACGCCGCGCCCACGCTCAAATGGCGTTGCTGAGTGTTTTAGTGCAACTGACTCAAGCAGCTTCTAGCTTAGAAGAAACTCTTAGCCCAATTGCTAGGGCTTTTTGTGAAACTTTTGGCACTCAGGGCTGTATTATACAACTTATAGATGGAAATAATCTGGCTGCTACTCAAGGAAATTACAGCGATACAGGTACAGTAGAAAATTGGCTTTCCCAAGACCCGCTTACCCAAGAAGCGATCGCCACAGGAAAAATACAACTTTCCTTGAATATAGCCAAAGATAGCAAATTAAATGATGCTGTTCACTACCAAAACTCAGGTGTGCAAGCGCATTTAGTCATGCCCATTATTTACCGAAATGAACTTTTGGGCGTATTATCACTACAGTGGAAACAACCGTGCATTTTGCGAGAAGATGAATTAAAGCTGATTGATTTATCAACACAACTGGTGGCGATCGCTCTGACCAGTAGTCGCTGCCATCAAAGCATTGTGTAGTTGTCATTAGTCATTAGTCATTAGTCATTTGTGAAAACTAATCTCCAATGCCCAATGCCCCATGCCCAATGCCCCATGCCCCATGCCCAATGCCCCATACCCAATGACTAACGAAATTCAGTCCATTTTCAACCGCATTGCTCCAGTTTATGACCAGTTGAACGATTGGTTGAGCCTGGGACAACACCGAATCTGGAAAGAAATGGCAGTGAAATGGAGTGCGGCTAAATCCGGTGATACTGCACTAGATTTGTGTTGCGGTAGCGGTGATTTAGCTTTACGTTTGGCACGGCGTGTAGGAACAAATGGACAAGTGTATGGAGTGGACTTTTCTCCAAACCTGCTGGAAACTGCTCAAGAACGCTCAAAAAAACAGTACCCCCAACCTGTTATCGCTTGGGTGGAAGCTGATGTACTAAATTTGCCCTTCGACGATAACCAATTTGACGCTGCAACAATGGGCTATGGTTTAAGAAATGTTAAAGATATTTCCCGCAGTCTGCAAGAGTTATACCGTGTCCTGAAGCCTGGTGCTAAAGCTGCGATTTTAGACTTTCATCGACCGAGTAATCTCCAACTACGGGGTTTTCAGCAATGGTATCTGGACAATTTTGTGGTGCCGATTGCGGATAATTTGGGCTTAAAGGAAGAATACGCTTACATCAGTCCCAGCTTAGACCGCTTTCCCATCGGTAAAAAGCAAGTGGAGTTAGCTTATGAAGTTGGTTTTGGAACTGCCACACACTACCCCATTGCCAACGGTATGATGGGAGTGCTAGTAGTCAAGAAAAATGAGTGAAGAGTTAGGAATTGAAAGTTATGAATTATAAGGTTAGGGAACTCCAAAAAATAAATTATTCCGCTTGGGGTCGTTGACTGTTCAGTGTTGACTGCTGACTGTTAACGGTCAACGGTCAACAATCAACAATTAACAGTCTTATGCGTGAATATTTTTTTACTTGTAAGTCCCTTATAAATTATGAGTAGCGATCGGTTCTCAATGAAAATCGATCATTCCTAACTCTTAACTCCTAACTCCTCACTCCCAAATTCCAAATCAAAATCCTGTGGACTGGTCTCATCTTTGGCTTTATGTTTCTCCCCCTGTACTGGGTGGAATTATTGGCTATTTCACAAATGATGTAGCCATCAAAATGTTGTTCCGTCCCTACCGAGCAATTTATATTGCGGGACGAAGAGTACCTTTCACACCTGGATTAATTCCCCGCAACCAGGAACGTCTGGCTCAGAATATTTCCAATACAATCATGGGGTCGCTATTAACGCCAGAGGAATTACAAAATCTGGCACGGCGTCTGTTACAAAGAGAACGCGTACAAGGAGCGATTCTTTGGTTATTGCGGCTGGCCATCGAACAAGTCAAAACAGATAAAAACCAGAAAAGCGCTAAAATTGTAGCCGGAATTTTGCGGGATTTACTAGGAGAGTCCTTGCCAAGATTACTAAAGGTTTTATCACGGCGAGAAGACTTTTTAGAAGCGCAGATTAATCAAATTTTTGACCAGATTTTGCTGGAATTTCAATTGACTGAAGAACAAGCCACGAGGCTTGCAGATTGGTTATTACAGGTAGTTTTGCCACCAGATATATTGCGGCAAGCCATAGTTGATTTTTTAACCGATCGCACAATTCAAATTATTGATGAAGGCTTTCGGGAAAAAACCAGTGGTACTTACTGGGTAGTAGCAAATTTGTTTGGTTTACGTAATACTTTAACGCGACTCAGGACTTTTTGCTTAGATGAAAAAGAAGCTACCAATACTCGTTTGCAGGAATTAACTCAAGATTTACAAATGCGCGATCGCATTCGCAAATTACTGCAAAATTTATCATTACAAAACTTACCCATAGGAACAGTGCGCCAACTACGAAAGACCACACGGGAAAGTGTGCGTCATTACTTGCAAACCAGTGGCAGTGATTTCCTACAAGGGTTAACTGATTCTGTTAATTGGGAAAATATTGCTGTGGTGCTATTGAATCGCTTGAGTAGTTCACCTGTTGTCGGTACTTCTTTAGAAGTGATGAGTCAAGAATTAGCTGTCATTTTAGAAAAATATTTGGAAAAAGATTTAGAGGCCCTTGTGGCGCAAGTAATTCCAATTTTATCCATAGATCAAGTAATAGTTGACCGTGTAAAATCAACTTCACCTGCTGATTTAGAAGCTGCCATCGAAGGAATTGTGAAAAATGAATTGCAGGCAATTGTAACTTTAGGTGGTGTTTTAGGTTTCATTGTCGGGCTATTTCAGACAGGATTTTTGTTATTTAGTCAATTTTAATTTTTGATTAGCTGTGTCGAATAAGAAATAGAGAGTCGTTGACCGTTGACTGTTTACTACGAACAGGCAAGGGCGTTAGGGTGTCTTTCATTAAACTTCTGCCTTAAAAATAGGGCATTAGGCATTGGGCATCCCTTCTCTGCGAGACGCTACGCGAACGGCTTCGCTCAGGGCAAGTGGGCATGAGAATATTGAATTTTATTGTTCCTTGTGAGCGCAGGTCATGGAGTAAGAGTGCAAAAGTCGGAAAAGGAGAAGAGTTTGCTATTTCCCCTTTCCCTTTCCCCTTTCCCCTTTCCCCTTTCCCCTTTCCCCTTTAACCTTTCCCCTTTCCCCACAAGAGTGCAAAAAGCACTCTTGTGCAAGAGGTCTATTCCATCTATAGAAGGTATGGGATGAAAGATGCTGATTGAGAAAATCAGGCATGTATCTCAAAAATTTCTGACAAAATATCCATTTCAGATTTTTTGTGTCAATTGATTCTGATAACTTAGTAAAGTAAATAAGCGATTGCGCTTTAAAATTGCACAGTTACTCGTAAAGTTGTTTGACCGCCGACGGTTAACAGTCAACAACCAACACCAAAATATGTGCGGCTTTAGATGCAAGGGCAGCTTATCATATTACTTTCAAAGCTTCCTACCTGGCGGAGGCATTGAGGAAAACAGACACAATTGATTGGCTAAAAGTTATGGCGCTCATAGTTCAAAAATATGGTGGTACATCTGTCGGTTCAGTGGAACGCATTCAGGCTGTTGCACAGCGCGTTTATCAAACTGTCAAAGCTGGAAACTCTCTGGTTGTGGTGGTTTCGGCAATGGGGAAAACCACTGATGGACTCGTCAAACTAGCTAATGAAATTTCGCCAAATCCTAACCGCCGGGAAATGGATATGCTGCTTTCCACTGGCGAACAAGTCACCATTGCTTTACTGAGTATGGCGTTGCAGGAACTCGGACAACCAGCAATTTCTATGACTGGCGCTCAGGTAGGAATTGTGACTGAAGCAGAACATAGCCGCGCTCGGATTTTGCATATTGAAACTAGCCGCTTAAATCGCCACATTAATGCTGGAAAAGTGGTTGTAGTAGCTGGCTTTCAAGGTATATCCAGCACTCAAGAAATGGAAATCACAACTCTGGGGCGTGGTGGTTCGGACACTTCAGCAGTAGCTTTGGCAGCAGCATTACAGGCCAATTTTTGTGAAATTTATACAGATGTCCCAGGGATTTTAACTACAGACCCGCGCTTAGTTCCCGAAGCTCAGTTGATGGATACCATCACCTGCAATGAAATGCTAGAACTAGCTAGCTTGGGAGCAAAAGTCTTGCATCCCCGTGCTGTGGAAATTGCTCGTAACTATGGCGTTCCCTTAGTAGTGAGATCTAGCTGGACGGACGATCCAGGTACTTGGGTTATCTCTACCAAATCCAAAGGGCGATCGCTCATCAATCTAGAAATTGCTCGTCCAGTGGATGCTGTAGAATTTGATACTGACCAAGCAAAGGTGGCTTTATTGCGCGTCCCTGATAAGCCAGGAGTTGCAGCAAGGTTGTTTGGGGAAATTGCCCGCCAAAAAGTAGATGTAGATTTGATTATTCAATCAATTCATGAAGGTAATAGTAATGACATTGCCTTTACAGTAACAACACCTATTTTAAACCGAGCCGAAGCAGTAGCAGCAGCCATCGCCCCAGCCTTGAGGAGTCCATCCAACCCCAAATCCGACGAAGCCGAAGTGATGGTAGAAAATAACATCGCTAAAGTCAGCATCTCAGGGGCAGGTATGATTGGGCGTCCTGGTGTAGCTGCGAAGATGTTCGCCACCTTAGCTGAAGCGGGTGTAAATATACAAATGATTTCCACTAGTGAAGTGAAAGTCAGCTGTGTAGTGGATGCGGCCGAATGCCATCGGGCTGTTACTGCACTGAGTAAAGCATTTGAAATCGAAGCAGAGGAAAATGACGCGGTGACACAAGGATGTGGGGACACAAAGAGAGTATTTGATAATTTCTCCGTGTCACCGCGTCTCCCCATCTTTGCGTCTCCTACTCCTCCCGTTCGTGGCGTCGCCCTAGACTTAAACCAAGCGCGTTTGGCAATTCGCCAATTACCAGACAAACCAGGAATGGCAGCAAAATTGTTTGGATTATTAGCACAACACAACATCAGTGTTGATATGATTATCCAATCTCAGCGTTGTCATGTAATTGATGGTATTCCCAGGCGGGATATTGCCTTCACTGTCTCTCGGATAGATGGAGAAAATGCAAAACAGCTGCTCACCCAAGTAGCAACAGAAGTAGGATGGGGTGAAGTGGTTTTAGATAGTGCGATCGCCAAAGTAAGTATTGTCGGTACTGGTATGGTGGGACAACCAGGTGTTGCCGCTAAAATGTTTGAAGCCTTAGCCCAACAACAAATAAATATTCAAATGATTGCCACTTCAGAGATCAAAATTAGCTGTGTTGTGGCACAAGACCAAGGTGTTAAGGCTTTACAAGCTATTCATAGCGCCTTTGGACTGGCTGGAACTGAAAAATTTGTTGTACCAGCATAAGCCAATGCTGTTAAAGACTTCCAAGTAAAAAAATATTCTACATAAGACTGTTAACTGTTGACCGTTGACCGTTGACGGTTAACAGTCAGCTGTCAACGACATAAAAATCTTTTTGCATCCCGGCGTTCCCGTGTCTTTGCGTTAGCTTTGTGTGCAAAATCTATCTATTTTTGGGATGCCATCTTTCCATCATGGCTATGATTTCAGAAATTTTGCGATCGCCACGCCAAACTAAATCAAGTTTTTTGAGTTGGTCAAGGCTGATACCGCCATCTTCCTCAGTAATTCGCTGATGTTCTGTATCTCCCATTGCCGCTAATAAATGTTGAAAAACGATCAACTCATCAAATTGGGGATTTTCTTCTGGATCGTTAAGAATCAACATTGCTCGTTCTTCCGGCAATCCTTGGAGAGTACTAAGTATAAATCGTGTGGGAAAGTCTGCATCCTGAAGTTGAGGATGACGGGATACTAAGCCAGCAACTAGTACTCCCAGATAAGCTGCTGCTTGAGAATTGCTTAATGTCTGAATGTGTTGGATGGCAATTTCAGTCAAATTACTAAAAAATGCACATCCTAACTGCTGCTCAATAGCAATAACTCCATCTTCGCTTGCTAAAGGCTCTAACTGTGCTGCAAACAAAAATTTACGTTGCTCTGGTACTTGGGACAGTAAAATTTCCTTGGCGCGATCGCTCATCAAAAGTCTGCCATCAGATCCAAAGCTGAAGTCTTTTCCCGGTTCTAAACCTCCACTTAAAAGAATTTGAAAAACGTTAGTTTGGGCTTTTTCTTGCATCTGTTCGTATTGCCCTTGCCCAAGAAAAATTTGACAAAACCAACGGTGGCTGTCAGAATCGCATTCCACCATTACCTCGTTAACAATCAAATTAGTTAACTTTTCCGTTCCCAGAACTTTTTGCCAATGTGCAATCAGCCTACTAACAGCAGCTATGTCACGACGGCTCAGCGCCTCAAGTAATTGACGCTTTACAGTAGCCACTTTGTCTTTGTTTTGCCCAAATCTGTTGATTTTCAATCTTTTAGACTCGGATTATGTATCACTCGATCCGCTATTTTTACCGCATTTGGGGATAAGGTGTCATGAGTGGGATTGCTGAAGAGTAAGGATCAAAATAACCTCTTAATATTCTTATCCTTTGCCCCAAGTGTCTTTTGATGCACGCCCCTTACTTAAGCTTGATAGTATATGACCGTATGTCATCAGTAAAATTTTACGGAAAAAGAAAAATATTAGTAGAAATATGCAGTATTAACTAATTAATAGGACTTATCAATGGAGTTTTGCCACAATTATTTTTATTTTCATAATTTTTTTGATTTTAAAATTACCAGTAATAACACGTACACTATAATCAAATAAAATATCAGACTAAAAGACTATAGTTGATTATTAATGAATAGTCACTTCCTAGATAGACGCTACCGAATACTAAAAGTTCTCAAGGATGGGGAAAAGGCAAAAACCTATTTAGTAGAAGATGTGAATCTTTCTGCCAAAAAATTTGTAGTCAAGCGGCTATATTTTTCTACAAACAATACACAAAACTTAACAATTCTCCACCGTTTGTTGGCTAGTAAGGTAACAACTTTAGAGCAACTCGGACAAGAAAACGACCAAATCCAGAAGCAAGTTGCTTATTTTGAAGAAAATGAAGAATTTTATTTAGTCCAAGAATTTATTCCCGGCAATCCTTTGACTGATGAAATTTTACCAGGACAACCACTGAGGGAAGACCAAGTAATTAGTCTTTTATCAGAGATATTAGAAATTTTGATAGTTGTGCATAGCCGTGGAGTGATTCACCAAGATATTAAACCAGAAAATATTATTCGCCGTGATTCAGATAAAAAGTTAGTTTTAGTTGATTTTAACTCTATTAATGAAGTTAGCAGCAATTCTCATCATCTTGAATATACACCCATAGAGCAAGTTAATGGCAACCTGAAATACAACAGCGATATCTATGCTTTAGGTATAGTTGCCATCGCCGCACTTCTGGGTTTATCAACCAATGAAATATCTCATGTGCGAAATCAAAAGCATCGATTCACAAAAGAAATTATTTGGCACAATAAAAATTTAAAAATTAACAGAAAATTAATAAATATTATTAATAAAATGGTGCGGTTCGATTATAGAAAACGCTATCAGTATGCAACTGAAGTTTTAGATGATTTAAAAAAATTAACCAGCCTCGAACACAACCAACAAAATCGGCATTCCAAAAAATTATTGTTAGTGATGACAGGAATAGCTGGCTGTATGACACTTGGTATTGTCGGATGGTTTTTGCAGTTACAAAAATCTGAAGATAATCCGCAACAAAAATTATATCAAGAAGGGTTAAATAAATATGATGCAGCCAATTATGAAGGAGCCATTCAAGATTTTAGTCAGTTGATTAAATTAGAACCCAAAAATGCTTTAGCTTATAACAAGCGAGGTGATGCTTATTATCGATTAGGAGACTACGAGCAAGCACAAACCGATTCTAGTCAAGCAATTTTGCTGAATCCTCAAGATGCTAATGCCTATTATGACCGGGGATTTGCGTTGTATGAATTACGCAAATATAAAGAAGCGATCGCTGACTACACCCAAGCGATTAAATTCAACTCTCAAGATGCATACGCTTATTATGGCCGAGGATTAGCCCGCGTTCAAATTAAAGATAATAAAGGGGCATTGGGAGATTTTACCAAAGCCATCGCCATTAAACCTGAGTATAGAGAAGCCTACTTACAACGGGGTATTCTCCGCCGTCGCCTCAAACTCAGACAAGCAGCAATGCAAGATTTTGATAAAATCATTAAAATCGATCCTAGTGATGCTAGAGCCTTTTATCAAAGGGGTTTAACTCAAGTTATTAACAAGCAAAAATATGCGGCATTAAAAGATTATTCAGATGCCATTAATATCAATCCTAAATATATAGAAGCTTATCTTAATCGTGGTGACATTTACAGCGATTTAGGCAACAAAATAGAAGCAAGCGAAGATTATAACACTATTATAAAACTCGACCCTAAATTTGTTCCTGCTTACATCCATAGGGGCATTCACCGCTTTTCTTTCGGAGATTATAAAGGTGCTATTCAAGATTATACCGAAGCACTAAAACTAGATCCTAATGATGCCGCAGCTTACAACAATCGTGGTAACGCCTATTTGGAACTGGGAAATAGAAAAGCTGCAAATCAGGATTATTCACAAGCCATCGCCATTGATGCTAACAATGCCTTAGCTTATTATAATCGCGGTGTGATTCGTGCCAAACAGAAAAATAAACAAGGAGCGATCGCAGATTTTAGAAAAGCTGCAAAACTATTCCAACAACAAGGCGAAAAAGATAGTTATCAAGATACCCAAAGGGAAATTGCCATTCTGCAAAACAAATCAGGAACAGGAAACATTACTCGTCCAAAATCTAGTGGAAGAGAGAAAAAAGGAAGTAGGGAGAATTAGAAGTTGACTGTTGATTGTTGACTGTTGACTGTTAAGAGGTTATTTATAAAGTAACCTTAGAGGATGTTTGAAAAGCTATTTTATAAGTATCCAAATTTTAGATACCTCTAAGTAGAACGACCTGAAAAACTAAACTATGTTAACTAATGTAAAAAGCTTTGTATTGATTTTTTAGTGAGTACTTTAGTCCTTTTCTAAAGAATTTATGACACTTTACTGTCTATGCTCCAATACGATTCAGATAAGCAGTATGAACTTCCCTTGTGGTGTGGGAAAAGGTTAAGGGGTAAAGGATGTATTTGAAACCTTTCCCCTTTCCCCTTTTCCCTTTCCCTTTCCCCTTTCCCCTTTCCCTTTCCCCTTTCCCCTTTCCCCTTTCCCCTTTCCCCTTTAACCCAAAAGTCAACAATCAATAGGCACTACTGATATTTTTTATTACTCAAGTAAGGGAACTCCAAAAAATAAACAACAGCACATGGTCGTTGACTGTTAAAGGTTCACAGTCAACAGTCAACAGTCAACAGTCTTCTGTAGAATATTTTTTTACTTCCGAGTTTCTATAACTGTGTATTTAAACTTTTAATTCCTCAAATATAAATAAATTTTAATAACTCAATAGTTATGCAAATATTAATAGTTAAATAATCTTAGGAGAAATAAAAACAGCTGGGATCTACATCAGCACAGGTATTTGCTGGATAGAGTAATGCAGATCCTATTTTAAACCTGGAATAACAATCTTTTTGGGACTTACGCATAGCAGGAAAAAATCCCCAATGCCCAATGCCCCATTCCCGACCTCAACAAATAATCTCGCTGCGTAAGTCCTGCTTATAACTCTGTTAACACAAGCCATCCTGAACGATGACTGGTTAAAACCTTGCACTTGAACATCAAGGGAGCAACAATGAGTAGCAATCTCGCCATCAAACTGCGCTCTGGAACTCAACAAGCCCACACCTCAGCAGAAAACGTGGGATTTATGAAATGTTTTCTCAAAGGAGTTGTAGACAGAGACTGCTTCGCCAAGTTCCTCAGCAACTTGTATTACATCTACAGCGAACTAGAAGCCGCCATAGAAAGCCATACAAACCATCCTGTGATTAGTGCGGTTTATTTTCCCGAACTGAATCGCCAAGCTTCCCTAGAAAAAGACATGGTATTCTATTATGGGGATAATTGGAGAAAGCAAGTCAGCCCCTCATCTGCTGCCCAGACTTACATTCATCGCATTCGGGAAATTTCTGCTAATGAACCGGCTTTACTGCTAGGTCATGCCTACACTCGCTACATGGGCGACCTTTCCGGGGGTCAAATGCTACAAAAAATTGCTCAATCAGCCCTCAAGCTTTCTGGCTATGAAGGCACATCTTTTTACAATTTTGAGCGAATTCCTGATAAAAAGGCATTTAAGGATAAGTATCGTCAGGTATTAAATGAACTACCCATCGATGATGCTACAGCAGAACGGATTGTGGCAGAAGCCAATAATGCCTTTGGATTAAATTTAAAAATGGCTCAGGAACTAGAAGCAAGCTTAATTAAAGCCCTGGGCCAAGTTGTATTTGATAACCTAACTCGTTCTCAAAACCCAGGCAGTACGGAAATAACTGCTTAGTTATTGGGCATGGGGCATTGGGCATGGGGCATKGGGCATKGGGCA
>NZ_LAHA01000062.1 GCF_002608075.1 Nostoc linckia z4 | reverse complement strand
GCCCTCTAACTTCTGCCTTTCTTATTGATGACTCTCACTTAAAAGGCAATATTTTCTCAAATGTAAATGCTAGCACTAACCAGGGTAATCCACAACCTCCCGATAGCGTGCCCAGCCTCAATCAGTTGTCTCTAAGTGAAACCATTGCTAATGCTTTGTATTGGTTTATATTTTTACTGTTTCTCGTTCCGATTCTGGATACTCTCGGACTTCGGGAAGCCTTACAACCAGTACAAGCTTTAATTACAAAGATTTTGGTAATTCTGCCAAACATTTTAGCGGCGGCGCTAATCGCCACCAAAACTACGAATCCTATGCCCATCTATTCGCTCAAGTGGCATCACAAGTCAGCAAGTTGGATATGGAGTTGCACCTCAACCACTGGAGTGTTAAGCCATACGAAAAATGCACGCGAATTAGTATCGAATCTCTACACGAACGCACAACCAGAGAAGTAGTTTATTTTGTTTGGGATTGGTTTGAAGCCATTACCCAAGACGAAGACTTCAACTTTGAAGATCGGCTAATCAAGCTGCAAATGAGATTCCGTGCCTCTGTTTATGGCGGCCCCACAGTCTACGCCCTATTGCGAACAGCCCAGGAAAAAGGTATTCCCGCATTTTATCTCTGGGAAGAAGGATTGATGCAATACGGTTTTGGGAAAAAACATGTCCGGGGGGTAGCAACAACATTTAACCGTGATAGCCACCTAGATTCGGAATTTACTACCCGCAAAGACGACTGTAAAGCATTTTTGAAAACTTTGGGTTTTCCAATACCTGAAGGCGATATTGTCTTTACTGAAAAGGAAGCATTAGCAGCAGCCAGAGAAATTGGCTACCCAGTGGCAGTCAAACCAGTGGTAGGCCACAAAGGAATTGGCGTCACGGCTGACGTGCAAGACTCAAAAGAACTAGAATCTGCTTACAAAAGGGCACTTGCAGCGATTCCCGAAGACCAGGTGACGCGAATCATAGTAGAGCAAAGCATCTCTGGTTCGGATTTTCGCTTATTGTGCGTCAATGGTAAATTCGTTGCTGCCACAGAAAGGCGTCCCGCATCAGTTGTTGGTGATGGCTACCTAACCATCGCGGAATTAATTCGTCAAGAAAACCGCAAACCTGCACGTTTAGATTCACCCACTTCCCCCATGAGTAAAATTCTGGTGGACGATGCGATGGAACTTTATCTAGACGAACAGCGTTTGTCATTAAATAGTGTGATTGAGAAAGGACGCACCGTCTACTTACGTAAAGTCGCCAATCTTTCCGCCGGGGGTATGAGCATCAATGCAACCAATACCATTCATGATGATAATATTATCCTCGCCCAAGATATTGCCCAACACTTTCAGCTGACATGTTTGGGTATTGATGTGATTGCCAAAAATCTCTCAGATTCTTGGAAATCAAGTAACTTCGCAATCTTGGAAATTAACGCTGCACCAGGAATTTTGATGCATTTGAAACCTTCTGAAGGTGAAAGCGTTGATGTGCCTTCTCATATTTTAGAAACGTTTTTTGAGTCTGGCACAGATGCGAGGATACCGATTATTACCTTTAATCAAATCTCCGTTGAAGACCTGCAAACAACAATTGACCATATTCTTTCACAACATTCCGATTGGACAATCGGCGCTGTTTGTCGTGATGCAGTTTTTGTGAATCGCTCTAAAAAAGTATTAAGCAAAAATTACAACAGCAACGTTCAAACTTTATTGCGTCATCCCAAACTAGATTTGTTGATTGCGGAATATCCGGAAGACATATTAGAGCAAGAAGGTATGTTTTACCAACGTAGTAACATCGTAGTTTTGGAAAATCCCACCGAAACTGAGATGATGTTAGCGCGGGATGTTTTTGATAGTTCTACTGTGGTGATTAGAAAAGGCAACGATATTTCTATTCGCCGCAAAGGATTAATTGAAGATTACACTTTGGGTGAAGATGAACCATTTACACGGGTTTATTTAAAAGAAACTGGAGCAATTTTGTGAGTTACAAAAGTTTTGCCCAGTACCTAACTTGAACGACCTGCGGCAAATATTTGTTCTGCTGTCAAATTCAAGTCAGGAAATGTTTGGGAGATCGGGCGTTCTGTTCTCCCAAACTGCTTTCCTTGGTAAATTCCATCAATTAATTCGTAGCGTACATCATCCAGATAATCTGCAACAAACGTATCAAAGCTCAGGCTACCTATATTACTAGTGGCTGAGACCATAGAGATTTGCCCTTCTAGATTTATGATTAAAATAGGGTTGCTACTTTTAACTATTTTAACTATCTTTGATATCATCAAAATTTTACTCACGTACAGACGCGATT
The DNA here is from genome assembly GCF_002608075.1 of Nostoc linckia z4. Lineage (GTDB taxonomy): Bacteria > Cyanobacteriota > Cyanobacteriia > Cyanobacteriales > Nostocaceae > Nostoc > Nostoc linckia. Next base: position 45,386 of record NZ_LAHA01000062.1, on the reverse strand, counting down.
AATAGCATCTGTAACCACTTGCCATATTTTTGGGAAGCCCTTCGAGTCAGCTAAACAAGAGATTTTTGATAATTCCCCACAAATTGCTAGAGTTAAAGAGACTACTTAATAAGTTTTAATAATTCTGTTATGAGTACTGGTTTACCAACGAATTCCCCTGAAAAGTCTGAATCCACCTTTGGGAAACGTTTGAGGAACTTCTTAGTTGCCATCGTCGCCATCGCCTTGAGTGTTGCGTTTTTCTTGGGATTGCGAACTGAAACAACGTCAGCTTCCCTAGCGAAATTAAGCGAAGCCTCCACACCGCTAGAAGTAGCAATGACCAACGGTAAACCATCTCTAGTGGAGTTTTATGCTGATTGGTGTACAGTTTGCCAAAAAATGGCACCGGATATTGCTCAACTAGAAACACAATATGCTGACAAGCTAAATTTTGTGATGTTGAATGTGGATAATACCAAATGGTTGCCAGAAATGTTGAAATATCGCGTGGATGGGATTCCGCATTTTATCTTTTTGAAGCCTGGTGGTGAAACTATTGCTCAGGCGATCGGCGATCAACCCCGGACAATTATGGCTAGCAACTTAGAGGCTTTAGTTACTGGTTCATCTCTTCCCTACGGTCAATCTAGCGGACAAGTTTCTAAATTCTCAGCCCCAGTAGCACCAACGCCAAGTCAAGATGACCCCCGCAGTCATGGCAGCCAAGTAGTAAATTAGCAATTGGGGATGGGGAGTTAGGAGTTAGGAGTTAGGAGTTAGGAGTTTGGAGTTTGGAGTTTTATCTCCCTCATCTCCCCATACGCCATGCGCCATGCCCTACTCCCTTTTTCAAAACTTTTCCGATACTTTCTCATATTCTTTTTTGATTTCATCAGCTAACTGTTGGGGACTTAAAATTTGAGCGTTAGCGCCATATTTTAAGATGCGCTGGCGAAACCAAAACCAATAATCTACTGTTGCTTCGATGTCGCAGAATTTTCCTTCTGGGTCGCTATAAATAATCACTTCATCTTTGCGACGGGGTTGATAATTAGATAATTGTCCACTGGTGCGATAGCGAATTTTTAGTGTGGGAAAATCACAGGATACCCAATGAGTATTGGATGCAGCGCCAACACTGGCGATTTTATCTAAGCGAAAAATATGATTTTGGTCGATGTTGTGCCAATAGTCAAATCGCCAAGAACGCCAGTCGGGGATAAATGCAAATAGATAAAAAAGACCGTCATGTAATCGCAATTCTGAACGGTCAATATCCCAAATTCGTCCTTCTGTTCCTGGTTTACTTTGATAGCGAATAGTATAGCGACATTGTTGTTGAAAGCGTTCTTGGAGTTGGCGAACAATGATATCTAATTTCTTCTCGCTATAATCAACTGGCGGACTAAAATCAACTTTAATAAACGCTGGAATATCGGATTCTGTTAAGTTACCAATACGTTGAATTTGGCTTGCTTGCGCCGAAAAGCCCATGCCAGCAAGGAAATATGCGGCTGTTGCCAGGGCTTCTCGCTGTTGGGTTGAGAGAAGAACAGGGAAATTGGAATCAAGTAGTTTGTAGGGGCTGTGAGTTCCACTGGCAATTTCAATACCGCAGTCTCTGAGTTTGCGAATTGTGCGGGTGATTTTTTGCTTCACATCACCATTATCAGGAGATTTCCCGTGTTCTTCCAGAAATATTGAGAGTAATTCTGTTAATTCTTCACGCGATCGCGGTTTTTGGGCTAGAAGTTTCAATATTTCCAGAGCAAAGGCCATTTGGTTGTAATTGCCGTCACTTTTGGAAGACATGCTTTGAGGACGTGTTACCAAGAAATTTTGTAATCAAAATAATGATTATATAGCAATCCTAATTAAGTTATGGCAAAATACAAAACCCCAGAAGGCTTAGGGTAAGAGATTTGAAAAAATTCTGAATAATAAAGGAGGTGAGATGGAGCCAACGCCAGAGCAGTTGAAATCCTTCTACCGTATGTCGGTGAGAATGAGCAATCTGCTGCGACCAATAAATCTAGTGCGAATGGACGAAAGGACAAAACGCATAGTAACGTTAGTCAAAAAGCAATACAGTTCAGTTAAGCATTTTCTCTTTCTCTCTGCGTTCTCTGCGCCTCTGCGGTTCGTTAAAAAAATTAATCTTTACAAAGAGTTTTAGCCTTAACTGAACCGTATTGAGTCAAAGAGACAATAGAGATAGAAATTTATCCTAACGGGGAGGTGGTTACAAAATGACACAGCCCAATTTTGCAAACATGACGGATGCTGAATTACGAGCTTACGTATTGCAAAATCCGGAAAATACTGAAGCTTTTCATGCTTATGTCGATCGCTTGCACGCGGCTAATCCAAATCCAAGACTAATGTCGATTGAAGAGGCTGAAGCTGAATTGGAAAAAAGAGTTAATCAAGGTCAAAAATAGTAGATAAATTAAAAATCTTGACAGTGCTAAGTGAAAATCTAGCACTCTTTATTTTGTTTCAATCCCGTTACCGGGTTTCATTTAATAGAAAGCTGCCCAGGTTGCAATATCTTGTCGAATTGTTGGTTTCAATCCCGTTGCCGGGTTTCATTTAATAGAAAGTCAAGTTGGGTTCCGTGCCTTGTTTTTCATCCATGCTAGTTTCAATCCCGTTGCCGGGTTTCATTTAATAGAAAGCAACGATCTACGCCAGAGCGACAACTTCCCACACCAACGTTTCAATCCCGTTGCCGGGTTTCATTTAATAGAAAGAGTCCGGTGGCGATTCCCCAATCAGTCGCCCATTGAATGTTTCAATCCCGTTGCCGGGTTTCATTTAATAGAAAGCCAGTGCAAGTCATCGTCGCTCCAAGTTTTAGATCCGGTTTCAATCCCGTTGCCGGGTTTCATTTAATAGAAAGGAGGAATAATTGCTCTTTGGATTAGTAATCAGCGATGTTTCAATCCCGTTGCCGGGTTTCATTTAATAGAAAGGTAAACCGCCTCGGTAACTTGGGTATAAACTTCAGTTTCAATCCCGTTGCCGGGTTTCATTTAATAGAAAGTCTAGTTGCTTCAACGATCCTGCCACAATCACACTGGTTTCAATCCCGTTGCCGGGTTTCATTTAATAGAAAGGATCGGTAATGTAGCGAACTTGTCCGTCAAGGCGGTTGTTTCAATCCCGTTGCCGGGTTTCATTTAATAGAAAGTTTAGGTGCGTGTGGGGTACGGTATTAGATGCTCTGCATAGTTTCAATCCCGTTGCCGGGTTTCATTTAATAGAAAGTAGGGGTGACGCCGACATCTATATCTAGGATGCGATGTTTCAATCCCGTTGCCGGGTTTCATTTAATAGAAAGTTGGCATACTCATATGCAGGGTGTTTAGCATCTGGCGGTTTCAATCCCGTTGCCGGGTTTCATTTAATAGAAAGATTACGATCGCAACACAAAAACCGTACATAACCACAAAAGTTTCAATCCCGTTGCCGGGTTTCATTTAATAGAAAGCAACTATTCTTCGATCAGCGATCGGGTTACGGGCTGGTTTCAATCCCGTTGCCGGGTTTCATTTAATAGAAAGATGTTCTGACAGATAGAGCTATCACTCACGCTAAAGGTTTCAATCCCGTTGCCGGGTTTCATTTAATAGAAAGTGCCAGTGATATTAATCATGTGATAATGCTCTTTGATTGTTTCAATCCCGTTGCCGGGTTTCATTTAATAGAAAGGGTAGATTCTTCTAATACTCGTTTTTACGCTTCAAGTTTCAATCCCGTTGCCGGGTTTCATTTAATAGAAAGGCGATCGCCCTTACTGGTAAAAAAGACAAGCGGAATCGTTTCAATCCCGTTGCCGGGTTTCATTTAATAGAAAGCTGGTATTTGAAGAATCAATGGAATAAAGGGGATAATGTTTCAATCCCGTTGCCGGGTTTCATTTAATAGAAAGGTCGATTCGTCAAAATCGGCGATAAATTGTTCAGGACGTTTCAATCCCGTTGCCGGGTTTCATTTAATAGAAAGCTAAGTTTTCAAACATTGCAGAGTTTTGTAAGTGTTTCAATCCCGTTGCCGGGTTTCATTTAATAGAAAGTAAGTCACTTATATTTAACGAGTGCCATAACTTATCGTTTCAATCCCGTTGCCGGGTTTCATTTAATAGAAAGATAAACCCCAAGGTGGGTACAAAGACTTTGAAGAGTTGTTTCAATCCCGTTGCCGGGTTTCATTTAATAGAAAGTGTTGGTGCTGGAGGTTCCCCCGCAAGCCACAGTTTAGTGTTTCAATCCCGTTGCCGGGTTTCATTTAATAGAAAGTCCGTATCCGAACGAGTACGGTACTCCAGATCCATATGTTTCAATCCCGTTGCCGGGTTTCATTTAATAGAAAGGTAAATAGTTGTCACTTCCAATATAGGTTATGTTATGTTTCAATCCCGTTGCCGGGTTTCATTTAATAGAAAGTAGCTGACACAGACTCTTTTTTGATAATTATTAATTGTTTCAATCCCGTTGCCGGGTTTCATTTAATAGAAAGTGGTTGTGAATGCGTACTCCCACGATGGGGTCTGATTTTGTTTCAATCCCGTTGCCGGGTTTCATTTAATAGAAAGTTGATTGCTGATAACAAGCTTGCAGATGCTATTTATGTTTCAATCCCGTTGCCGGGTTTCATTTAATAGAAAGCTGGGGTAGCGACGGCGGCGCTGAAGATACTTCGACCAGTTTCAATCCCGTTGCCGGGTTTCATTTAATAGAAAGTTTATGCCCACTCTGGGCGTACAAATCACGGTGGAAAATTGTTTCAATCCCGTTGCCGGGTTTCATTTAATAGAAAGTCCCAAGCATCCCCGCTGTAAGACTTCCCACAGTACCCAGTTTCAATCCCGTTGCCGGGTTTCATTTAATAGAAAGCTGAGTTGCAATAGGCCTACCATTTTTATCGAGGTTGTTTCAATCCCGTTGCCGGGTTTCATTTAATAGAAAGTGCCATTCATAGCTCTTGTGCTGCTTGTCTTCTCTCATTGTTTCAATCCCGTTGCCGGGTTTCATTTAATAGAAAGTCCTTAACTGGAATAAGACAATCATACCCTTCATAAGTTGTTTCAATCCCGTTGCCGGGTTTCATTTAATAGAAAGTCCATTCTTGAGATTCATCCTGGTGCCGGTGGCAAGTGTTTCAATCCCGTTGCCGGGTTTCATTTAATAGAAAGTTAGGATCTGTTAGCAGTTCGTAGGGTGTAGCTTCACGTTTCAATCCCGTTGCCGGGTTTCATTTAATAGAAAGTTAAACCGTGCCAATAGTTGACAATTACATAGGATGTTTGTTTCAATCCCGTTGCCGGGTTTCATTTAATAGAAAGATAACACCTTCAGAGTATAAATCACGGTAAGATTTTGTTTCAATCCCGTTGCCGGGTTTCATTTAATAGAAAGATGGCTGGTGTGTAATGGAACCTATAACCAATCATTTCAGTTTCAATCCCGTTGCCGGGTTTCATTTAATAGAAAGTGGTGACACTGTTTGGCAAACTCACCCTAAGTTTTGTTTCAATCCCGTTGCCGGGTTTCATTTAATAGAAAGTGTTTTGACTATGTTGAACGGCTATGCATAGTGATGTTTCAATCCCGTTGCCGGGTTTCATTTAATAGAAAGTCCGCCAGCCAGAACCTAGTGATAAACCAAGTTCTAGAAGTAAATTTGGCAGGACTGTTTTAAAAGTCCATTTCAGCCGTTGCAAACAGCGAACTCAACAATACTCCAAAGGCTGAAAGTATTGAATTGTCAAGGTTCTGTGGATTTGGCGGGAGGTGGGGGGTTTTTGCCCGTGCTTTCCCCTGCCAAAAATTAACTTGGTTCAGATTATAAGCTCATTTTCCCAATTCCACAAAATCTAACTTTACAAAAGTTATCTAGGGTCAAGCAAAGAAAAAGCATTGATATCAATTTTTGATGCCAATATTCCCGAAACCAGTACTAAACTGGGTGCAAATAACACAGGGTAAGTCAGGTGAAGCTTTTTTTACAACCCCTCTACTCTCAACTCAACCCAGGAGTTGAGAATTGTCCGCTTGGGTGTATTGCTGAATGTCTTGTTGCTCAAAAGGCTCCCAAGCTTCAGCCACCATCGGGATGTGTTTGTCCTCTGTCATCGCACCAAGGGAAGACATATAAGGAAATTATACATGGAGATGCAGATATTATTTGCAATCAAGCTGCAACTGGTGATGGGAAGACTCTGGGTGCAAATTTACCAGGATTAATGAATCCTGATTTTCGGATTATGGGGTTGTATCCGACAATCGAACTGGTGGAAGACCAAGCCGAACAGCAAAATCACTATAATGATTTGTTTGGTTTGGATGCTTCTCAACGAGTAGACCGTTTATTTGGTGCCCAATTAAGTAGGCGGGTGAAGCAAGCAAATAAAAGTAACAAGTTTCAAGAATTACTGTTAGCGATTCAACAAAAGCCAATTTTGTTGACTAATCCTGATATTTTTCATTACATTACTCACTTTCAATATTTTGACCCGGCTGATGGGAGAGATAGACTACCGTTGGTATTGGCGGAATGGCCTGATTTGTGGGTGTTTGATGAGTTTCATATTTTTGGTAGTCATCAAGAAACTGCTGTTTTAAATAGTTTGGCTTTTATTCGCCGCAGTCAAGAAAATCAATGTCGTCCCCGGCGGTTTTTGTTTACTTCTGCAACGCCAAAAGCTGATTTTATCGAACAATTACGCAAAGCAGGTTTTAAGGTGGCTGCGGTTGAGGGTGTTTATGCAAATGAGGAAAGGACTGGGTTTCGCCAAATTTTGCAAGCTGTGGAATTAGAGTTTGTGGAATTAGGGAAAGATGCAAACACGCAGACATGGTTGCAGGAGATGATTCCGAGAATTCAGGAAATTTTCAATGCAGAGTCAAAAGCCAGGGGATTGATTATTGTGAATTCGGTGGCGAAAGCTGGTCAGGTGACTCGTTTGCTAAATGATATATTACCAGGGGTTGTAGTTAAAGAAGTTAGCGGACGTATCGATCGCCAGCAAAGATTACAGGTGCAAAATGATTTAAAGAATGCAGAAAAACCTGTTTTAGTGGTGGGTACGTCTGCGGTTGATGTGGGTGTGGATTTTAAAATTCACTTGTTGATTTTTGAAAGCAGTGATTCGGCGACGGTGATGCAGCGTTTGGGACGTTTGGGTAGACATCCTGGTTTTAACGCCTACACAGCATATATTTTGATTCCGAGTCATACTCCTTGGGTGATGGCGAGACTGCAAGAAAAACTCAATCCCAATGCAAGGGTGACGCGGGATAGTTTAGCAGATGCGATCGCTTTTGCCTTTGACCCACCAAAGGAGTTTGAAAATTATCGCAAATCTTGGGGTGCATTGCAAGCACAAGGAATGTTTTGGCGGATGACTCAAGAGAATGCCAAAGTTAGTAAAATGATACGCGATCGCATGAGTGAAGATTTGCAGCGCGTATATTCTCAAGATTTTGAATCAGCACGCAAACAATGGTTTGCAATGCAAAATAATCCTATTGGGAAAGCTACCCAAAAACAACTTTTAAGTTTTCGTGGAGGTTCAACTCTCCAAGCTGCGGTTTGGGATGACAAAAATTTTTATACTTATGATTTACTACGATTATTACCTTATGCGCTGGTGGAAATTATTGACCGCGAGACATTCCTCAATGCCGCAAATCAATTAGGACAAGGTGAAGAAGAATTTCCAGAAGATTTTATCAATGTTTATCTTCGCATTCAGGAATGGGTTGAGCAGCGGATTGATAATATTAGTTTACAATCTAACCGTCAAAGCAGTGAAATTAAGTTTGGCGAACTTTGCTTGATAGATAAATTAAGCTTAATTGGACATCCTCAATCTGATGTAGTTACTTGTTTGCGGCAAAATAAATTACTGACTTTTTTAGTACCAGTTAACAAAAATAAATTGAGTAGCCATTGGGAAGTTAGCCGGACTCTAAATCTCAGTCCCTTATTTGGTTTATATCGTTTAGTTGATGCTAGTGAAGAAGCTTATGCTTGTGCATTCAATCAAGATGCATTACTTTTAGAAGCTTTAAAGTGGCGTTTAAAGAAATTTACTAGTACGCGATTTGAATATTCGATATTTTAAAGAAGAATACAGAATTCAGAATTCAGAATTAAAAACCTCCTCTGCGAAACTTTGCGCTTACCTCAGCGTACCTTTGCGTTTAAAAATAAATTCCACACAATTATGTCTACTCTACTCCAAACACTAATACTTGAAACTCTCCCAGAAGATACAGACCCGATTTTACGTTTGTATATTGAGAAGTTATTACCATATCTCGAACAAGAATTTTCTTTAATTTCAGCTTTGGGTGGTTCTTATGAAGCACATTATCAGATATTATTTCAACTTGGAGACTCCTACGCTGAAGAAAAAGCACAAAAATGGTCAAGTCGCGCCGACCAAAACTTATTAGTTCACGTTCTCAATGGCTTATTAACAGCTTGGAACATTAGTAAATATTTACCCCAACCTTTATCAGACATTGAAAAATATCTCCTGTGCTTGGGACTAACTCTACACGATTACAACAAGTATTGCAACGGACAAGGAGAAGAAACGCCGAGAAATTATGAAGTCGATGAAATTATAAATCTCTGCCGTGATTTAGGAGAAAAACTCAACTTTCAATTATTTTGGTCAGGATGGCAAGAATATATCAGTGAAATAGCTTACTTAGCACAAAATACCCAAAACAAAGTCGGTACAAATATTTATCCAGCTAACTGGCCTGTTACTAAAATTAAAGACCGTCGTCGTTTAGAAACTCCTTTGCGTCATCTGCTTGCTTTTGGTGATATTGCAGTACATTTTAGCGACCCTGGAGATATAGATACCCAAACTGGAGGTGACAGACTGCGGGAACGACTGCGGTATTTAAATATTAATAAAAATTTGGTTTATCATCGCTTGCGAGATACCATCGGTATTTTAAGTAATGGCATTCATAACGCTACAATTCTGTTTGCCAAACAACTGAATTGGGAACCAATTTTATTTTTTGCTCAAGGTGTAATTTATCTAGCGCCAGCAGAAAGCCAAACTCCAGATATTCACGAACTCCAAGGATTTATTTGGCAACAAATCAGCGGAGTCTTAGGAAGTAAAATGTTGGGTGGAGATATTGGTTTCAAGCGAGATGGTAAGGGTTTAAAAGTTGCACCCCAAACCTTAGAATTATTTTCTCCAGCAGAACTAATTCCCAAACTACCACGGGTAATTGAAGTCAAAGTAGCAAATCAAAAAGACCCTGCTACTCCGAAACGTTTAGATAAATTATCTTTAACGGAAAACGAGCGAGAATTTCTCAATCAAGGTGCGGATATCCGTGCTGATAGAATTGCTGAATTTATTTTTCTCACCCAGAAAGAGTTTTTTGATGATTCAACTGAATACATCAATTGGATGCTGAATAAATTAGGAGTGCAAGACAAAATTTCATCAGAACAAACACAAATACAAGCGGGAGGTGTCAATTATGGATGGTATCATGCAGCAGCATATTATGTTGCTAACCATGCAACTTTGAAACCAGAAGATATTTCTCAAAACATTCAAATTTGGGCTGAAGATTTAGCAAATTGGGCAATTGAAAATAATTTACTTCCATCACATTCTAGCCCAATTCGCGATATTTTTTATGAGTACTTAACTCAATATTTAGAAGTCAAAGGATGGGAAAGCAGTTATTCGTCATTTGGTGCAGAATTTACAGCTTATGCCAATGCAAAAACCAAGGCGGGTAAACAGCCGATTTGTTCTTTAAGTTCTGGTGAATTCGCATCTGAAGACCAAATGGATTCTGTGGTTTTATTTAAACCGCAGCAATATAGTAATAAAAATGCTCTGGGAGGTAGACAAATTAAACGCGGTATTTCCAAAATATATGCTTTGGAAATGTTACTCAGACAAGCTTTTTGGTCAGTTCCAGCCGGAAAATTAGAAGAACAACAACCGATATTTTTATATATTTTCCCGGCTTATGTTTATTCTCCACAAACGGCTGCTGCTATCAAATTATTAGTCAATAATATGAAGTCGATGAATCTTTGGGATGTCCGCAAGCAATGGCTAGATAATGAGATGAAGATTAATGCTTTACAATCAGTGACTTGGTTAGATGAGGAAGTAGAATTAGGGCGTTTTCATGGTGATAAATACAATAAAGAAGACTTGCCATTTATGGCAATGAACTACACAACAACCAGAGGAAAAACACTCACCGATGCGTGGGTACAACCAGCTTTTCTTGCTTTATCGCTTCCCATATTACTAGGAGTCAAGGTAATAGCTACTAGTAGTTCGGTTCCACTTTATAACAGCGACAACGACTTTAAAGAGTCTGTAATTCTGGATGCACCAGCCTCATTTTGGAACTTACTCGGATTACCTAATGCATTGCGAATTCAAGATTTTGAAAATGCCATGCAACGGCTTTTAATTGCCTATAGTTTGCATTTAGATACTCGCAGTTCTCGCCCGGATGCCAAATGGCGAGATTTAATTAAAACAGTCAGAGAGGTGACAACAAATGTCCTGAATATTTTTTGTTTAGCAACAGAAAAATTGCGGAGTGATAAACGAGATATACCCAGCCAAGACGAAGTTAAACGTTATTGGCAATATGCAAAAGCTTGGTTAAAACAAGATAATTCCAAAACCAATCAAGGAGCCTATTTCATGACATTAATTGAAAAATTAGTCAAACAATATCGAGTATTTTATCAAGCCAATACCAGCGAATCCAGTCACACAATTTTACTACCCTTATCGAAAGCATTGGAAATAATTTTATCAGTTCCCCAACAAATTGATGTCGATGATTTAATTTTGCAAGCTTCCGGACAAATCAAAGATGCACTAGCGCGTCAAGAAGTCTACAAACGTCCTTTAATGATGGATAAATCAATAGATAGAACCACAAGAGAAGAACGAGAATTAACTGCAATTCATGAATTTATGATAACCTGCGTCCGGGAATTATTTCTAGAAGTTTATAAAGGCGATCGCGCCTTATTACAAGAAAACCGCAACCGCATCAAATCAGGCGCAGAATTCGCCTACCGTTGGTTAGCCTTGCAAGAAAAATCTGCTAAAACAACCTAATTTTTTATATCTCAAAACTCTCCGCGCTTCTGGGTGATACAAAATCAACAAAAGGAACAAAACCATGACCATTCTTTCATCCTTAAAACCCCAATTCCAAACCACATTTCCCCGCCTAGCTTCTGGTAAATATATCCACTTCATCATGCTACGCCACAGCCAATCATTCCCCGTATTCCAAACAGATGGAATCCTCAACACTGCACGCACCCAAGCCGGTTTAGCTAATACAAACGAAAGCCAAAAACAAATCAGCCGTTTAGTAATGTTCAAACGCAAACAAACCACCCCCGAACGACTGTCTGGACGCGAATTATTACGTGGTTTAAATCTTACCAGTGCTGAGGAAACAAATAAAGATAAATATTGTGAATATAACGGCGAAAAATCTTGCAAAAAATGTCCAGATTGTATTATTTATGGATTTGCGATCGGTGATAGTGGTTCCGAACGTTCTAAAGTATATTCTGACTCCGCTTTTTCTTTGAGTGCTTACGAAGAATCCCATCGCAGTTTTACATTCAATGCACCCTTTGAAGGGGGAACAATGAGTGAAGCCGGAGAAATGCGAAGCAGTATCAACGAATTAGATCATGTTATTCCAGAAGTGACATTTCCCACAGTGGAAACCCTGCGCGACTCTACCTATGAAGGCTTTCTCTACGTTTTGGGTAACCTACTACGCACTAAAAGATACGGCGCACAAGAATCCCGCACGGGAACAATGCGAAATTATCTGGCGGGAATTGCATTTTGTGATGGCGAAATCTTTAGTAATTTGCATTTTACCCAAGCACTCCACGATGCTTTAAAAGGTGATATAGATGCACCCATTAGTGATGTTTTACAACAAGTAGAAACTGTGGCGAATAATTTACTCAACGATGAACCTGTACGCAAACATAAATTAATCTTCGGTTCCCAGTTAGATGATTTAGTTGGTGAAATTAACGCACTTTATCAAGATGAAGGACGTTTACTAGAAACCATAACTGCACTTTATGGACAAACTAAAGCTTATGCAGAATCCTTTGGAGCGTTGAAAAAGAAAGGGAAAAATAATTCCTAATTATTTTCTCCTCGTAGTAACGCACCATCGATAAATTAAGGTGCGTTATGCCGTAGGCTAACGCACCCTACTAGCGTGTCTAGCCTTAAATGTTGGAATAGATTTGATTGTGGGATGGGTGTCCTCACCCGTCCGGGCGGGCAAGATGCCCACCCCACAAGAGTTTATTAATGCACTATTTTAGCTTTGTCACGCTACTACAAAATCAAAACTTACTTCTTATGGCATTATATCATTGTACATTGACGTTACATGATAACGTTTTCTTCGCTACGCGGGAAATGGGAATTCTCTATGAAACTGAAAAATATTTACACAATTGGGGACTAAGTTTTGCACTTTTCACTATTAATTACATTCCCCAACCATATCGATTGCAAGGAGAATTGGCACAAAAACCAACATATTTAGATGCAACCGCCGAACAAAATCTACTACATCTAAATCAAGCGGGAATTTATATATTTCCTGCTCAGCCTATTAGTTGGTCTTATCAAATTAATACTTTTAAAGCGGCTCAAGTCGGGTATTATGGCAAATCAAAACAATTTGGTGATAAAGGTGCAGAAAAAAATTATCCAATTAATTACGGTAGAGCTAAAGAATTAGCTGTTGGTAGTCAATATCGCACTTATATTATCGCTCCAGAGACTATTAAAATACCACGTTGGATACGTTTGGGTAAATGGGCTTCTAAAATCAGAGTTGAAGCAATCAAAATTCCTGAGCAAGTGATTCAAAATAAATCTGGTGATTACACTTGCTTGCATCCTTTAAATCCCTTAGATTTGCCAAGTCATACTCGCATACTACTTTATAACCGCATTGTCATGCCTCCTGTGAGTTTAGTAAGTCAGGCACAGTTACGCGGTGAATATTTAACAACTAAAAAAGATGATTGGCAAGATTTTAAATCAACACTAAGTCATCAACAATTACCAGAAGAAATTCATCTACCAACAGGAGTATTTTATGGAGCAGGAAACGTTGTTGCCACAGCCTAAATTTTCGACATTACATTCAATCGTTGTTGAACTTGCAGCTGCGGATGTGGGAGAAATTCCCCCTACTTTATCTCGTGCGTTACACGCCTTAGTACTCAAATGGTTAGCAACTGCAAATCCATCTGTAGCGGAAAGTATCCATGCAAGTCAAAATTCACCATTGACTATTTCGCCTTTGTTGGGAAATCGTCGTCAAGGTGGGGTGCGTGTGGGAGATTATTTTTATTTTCGTATTGGTTTATTGGATGGCGCTTTAGTTGAACCATTGATGCGGGGATTTGAACTATCAGAAACTCAATCTTTGGTGTTAGCAAATTTCCCGTTTATCTTGCGTCAAATCTATGCATTACCGGGAACGCATCAACTAGCAGGTGCGGCTGATTATGCTTTATTATCAAATCCGCCACAGGTGTTAAATGATATTGAATTGCATTTTTTATCGGCTACAAGTTTTAAACAAAATCAAGCAGTGCAGACATTTCCGCTACCGGAATTAGTGTTTAATTCGCTGCATCGGCGGTGGAATATTTTTGCACCGGAACAATATCAGCTTCCAAATTGTGAATGGAATGCTTTGGTGACAGCCTACGAACTGAAAACTTATGCCCTGAAGATGGAAGGAGGAACGGAAGTTGGGGCGCAAGGTTGGGTACGCTATCGATTTAGTGATGCTGAAATGGCAAAGATGGCGACTATTTTGGCGAATTTTGCTTTCTTTGCTGGGGTAGGACGCAAAACAGCTATGGGAATGGGACAGACGCAATTGGGAATTCAAAGTTATAAGCAAAAGCCTCGTCAGTATTTACGCAAAGGTGATGAAAAATCGTAGACGCGGAGCGGCTTGCCGCAGGCTACCGCAGAGGACGCAGCGAAAAGTCGGAGCGCCGGCTTCCGGCGTACACCGAAGGGGTTGCCGCAGGCATCTGAACTTTTCAAGACAGAGGACAGGGAGAAATAAGAGTTTAAGAGTACTCCAAGTAATAAAATGCCCAATTGTCATTGCGTTCGCGTAGCGTCTCGTAGAGAGCAAAGCGAAGCAATCGCAATGACTGGGATTGCTTCGCTTCGCTTGCAATGACAGGTTTTGGATCATTTATTTTTTGGAACACTCTAAGAGGTTTTTTCAGGTTTTGAGGTGAATGTGAAATGAAGGAACAGTACTATTTACCACTTGCTTATTTAAATGCTTGGGAATATTGCCCGCGACGTTTTTTTCTGGAATACGAACTTGGGGAAAATGCAGATAATGAACATATTATTATTGGTCGGCATTTGCACCGCAATGTTGATGATGAAGGGAGATATGTTGAGGGTGATAAGGTAATTTATCGACATCAGTGGGTGTGGTGCCATCGCCTCTTCATCAACGGTATCATCGACGCGGTTGAAGCACAAGACAACCAGCTAGTTCCTTTGGAATTCAAAAAGGGACGCATGGCAAACCACCTCAACGACCATTTTCAACTCTGCGCTGCGGCTTTGTGTTTGGAAGAACGCACCAAAGATACCATTCCCTATGGTGAAATTTTTTACTACGCTAACCGCCGCCGGGAACGTGTAAATTTTACACCAGAACTGCGACAAGCCACAGAACAAGCAATTCAGGCGGCGCGGGCTGCCATTGATAAAGCAATGCCACCACCAATTGAACATCCGAAAAAATGTCGAGATTGCAGTTTGCAGAATATTTGCTTGCCTAAAGAAATCAAAAAATTACGTTTGGAAACTCCTCTCCAAACTGCTGCCCTGCAAGGAGAGAAGCTTTAACTAAATCTCTCTTTTCCGTTTTCTCTTTTTACAAACTACGGTATACACGTTCTCTCGACCTGCACCTTTGTTGCATCAACCTGCACCTTTGTTGCATCAACCTGCACCTTTGTTGCATCAAGCTACACCTTTGTTGCATCAAGCTGCACCTTTGTTGCATCAAGCTGCATCTTTGTTGCATCAAGCTGCACCTTTATTGCATCGACCTGCACCTTTGTTGCATAGACTCGCAAAAATTAACTTACCTACTAGCGTGTCCTAGCTAAATTAGTGCATAAGATTTAGCTCTTGTGGGGTGGGCATCTTGCCCGCCCGGACGGGTGAGGACACCCATCCCACAATAAAATTTATTGCAATATTTTAGCCTTGTCACGCTACTACCTTATGCCTGACTTTTTACTCTTATCTAGAAAAACCCTCTCCAAACCTTTTCTCTACAAAGAGAGACGCTTTAACTAAATCCCCCATTCCCTCGTAAGGAAGGAGGCTAGGGGGGTTAGGTTTTAAACAATTACAAACAAAGGAAAAACATGTCTATTCTTTATGTAACTCAACCCGATGCAGTTTTAAGTAAAGCCGCCGAAGCTTTTAAAGTCGCCTTAAAACAAGAAGATGGCAACTGGGAGAAAAAATCCGTTGCTGCCCAAACTATCGAACAAGTGGTGTTAATGGGAAATCCTCAAATTACTGGTGATGCTTTGGTGTATGCTTTGGAATTGGGAATGCCCGTACATTACCTTTCTGGCTTCGGTAAATACTTGGGTTCGGCGCTTCCTGGATACTCGCGTAACGGTCAGCTGCGGCTGGCGCAGTATGCTGCTTACTGTGACGCTGCCCATCGTTTGGAAATTGTAAAAACTATCGTCATTGGCAAAATCCACAATCAATATAATGTTTTATACCGCCACCAGCAAAAAGACAATCCGCTAAAATCTCGCAAGCAGTTAGTCAAAGAACAAACAACTCTCGATGAAGTACGCGGCGTGGAAGGGTTAGCGGCGCGAGAATATTTTGCGGCTTGGTCGGCGATGCTTGAGGAACAATGGTCATTTAATGGCAGAAATCGCCGTCCTCCCACTGATGCGGTAAACGCGTTATTGGGGTTTGCCTATGGACTTTTGCAAGTGCAGGTAACGGCTGCGGTACACATGGCTGGTTTAGACCCCTACGTTGGTTATTTGCACGAAGCCACCAGAGGACAACCCGCAATGGTTCTCGATTTAATGGAAGAATTTCGCCCCTTAATTGCTGATAATTTAATTCTTTCGGTTATCACCCACAAAGAAATCAAACCTACTGATTTCACTGATAATCTTGGTGCTTATCGACTTTCGGAAGCTGGACGCAAACAGTTTTTGCAAGCCTGGGAACGCAAAATGAACGATGAGTTTAAGCATCCCATCTTTGGCTATCGTTGCAGTTATCGCCGTGCCATTGAATTGCAAGCACGTTTATTAAGTCGGCATTTACAAGAAAACGTACCTTATAAAGCCCTGACGTTGCGATGAGTACTTTGTTTTATCTGGTAATTTACGATTTGCCCGATAGTAAAGCGGCGAATAAGCGGCGAACAAAACTACATAAAATGCTTTGTGGTTACGGAACTTGGACGCAATACAGCGTATTTGAATGTTTTTTGACCGCCGTACAATTTGCGAAACTCAAGGTGCAAGTTGAAAAGTTGATTAAACCAGCCGAAGATTCAGTGCGTATCTATGTGTTGGATGCTGGCGCAGTGCGTAAGACTATTACCTACGGTTCCGAACAACCTCGACAACAGGAGACGATAATCTTATGATGTTTGACTGTTGATTGTTGACTGTTGATTGACAACTTCCACAACAGGAGACAATAATATTATGATGCTAATACAATGCTAGTAAAGTTTTTTGGCAGGGGAAAGCACGGGCAAAAACCCCCCACCTCCCGCCAAATCGTCAGAACCTTGACAATTGAATATTTTTAGCGTTTTGAGTTCTGTTGAGTTCGCTGTTTACAACGGCTGAAATCGACTTTGAAAACACTCCCGCCAAATTTGCTTCTAGAACTTGGCCTATAACTACGTTCTGGCTGGCGGACTTTCAATTAAATGAAACCCGGCAACGGGATTGAAACATCAAAAAGCCCTGGAATGCTTTACACGTTCCAGCTTTCAATTAAATGAAACCCGGCAACGGGATTGAAACATTCTGCTGTGCCGAATGTCAAGCCGCCGTCATCTTTCAATTAAATGAAACCCGGCAACGGGATTGAAACTAACCTTGGATAAATCTGTCCTACTGTTGGAAGTGCTTTCAATTAAATGAAACCCGGCAACGGGATTGAAACATCTCGCCGATTGGTTGAATTAACACCTACACTTCTTTCAATTAAATGAAACCCGGCAACGGGATTGAAACTCAATCAAGGCTTTCAAATCCTGTTGTCTATGTTCAGACTTTCAATTAAATGAAACCCGGCAACGGGATTGAAACAAAAAGTCACTCTTTAAACGTCTTACATTTAACAACTTTCAATTAAATGAAACCCGGCAACGGGATTGAAACCAACAGTTACATCCCAAATTACTAGCGCTTTAACTTTCAATTAAATGAAACCCGGCAACGGGATTGAAACACACGCTCGAACGGCTTGCACGTCAACAGCAAACACTCTTTCAATTAAATGAAACCCGGCAACGGGATTGAAACAGTATAGTTGCACCCTGGATTAATAAAGAAAATAACTTTCAATTAAATGAAACCCGGCAACGGGATTGAAACTTTCATTAGAAACACTAGCTTATATACCGTACTTTGCTTTCAATTAAATGAAACCCGGCAACGGGATTGAAACTTTAAGTTCTATACCTGAGATTGATGTATGACAACCTTTCAATTAAATGAAACCCGGCAACGGGATTGAAACATAACCTTCCTATTTCGTAATTACCAAATCCAAATAACTTTCAATTAAATGAAACCCGGCAACGGGATTGAAACTCTAGAAGATTAGGACAAAGATAAAATATAAGTGCTTTCAATTAAATGAAACCCGGCAACGGGATTGAAACACTTATATAAAATCTCTATATACCCGGTTAACCCCAAACTTTCAATTAAATGAAACCCGGCAACGGGATTGAAACAATATAGAGGGCAATTAGGGGCTTATTGGTGTGCTAGCTTTCAATTAAATGAAACCCGGCAACGGGATTGAAACGATAATATGTTTTCTGGTTTTTCAGTAATATATACCCCTTTCAATTAAATGAAACCCGGCAACGGGATTGAAACTCTCGGCTGACATCTCCCAAAAGTTATCTTGATTCTTTCAATTAAATGAAACCCGGCAACGGGATTGAAACGTTTTACCACTTCCGTCTAATCCTTCAAATGCGATCCCTTTCAATTAAATGAAACCCGGCAACGGGATTGAAACTGAGGTATCCGCCATTGCTTCGGGCTTCTGACTGAACTTTCAATTAAATGAAACCCGGCAACGGGATTGAAACTCTTTCATTGATGTGCGCTATCTCTACTGGACTAGGACTTTCAATTAAATGAAACCCGGCAACGGGATTGAAACTCTTTGCTGGTGGGACAATCTGTAATTCGTGGTGACTTTCAATTAAATGAAACCCGGCAACGGGATTGAAACTTAATTCTGTTTGTGCTTGTCTCACTTGCTCTTTTAACTTTCAATTAAATGAAACCCGGCAACGGGATTGAAACAATTTTTACCGTTTTTACGTGATTCAAGAATTTCTAACTTTCAATTAAATCAAACCCGGCAACGGGATTGAAACACTGATAACTGATTACTAATAAAACTATTGTGATCTTTCAATTAAATGAAACCCGGCAACGGGATTGAAACACGATAATTTTGTTCTTGAGGATGTCTCGGCTATTCCTTTCAATTAAATGAAACCCGGCAACGGGATTGAAACGGCTCAACTACTTACTCAGTGGCCGGTTTGCCTGATGCGACTTTCAATTAAATGAAACCCGGCAACGGGATTGAAACAGCTATGGCAGATATAACAAACCACAGGACAAACTTTCAATTTCAATGAAACCCGATCGCTCTATTACAACCAAAAATCTCAACACTAGGCAAAATAGAACTGAAAACGGTTTTCAAATTATCATAATTAAAAATTCCCATGCTTCAAAGTCAGCGTTTATCATAAATAAAAAAATTATTTATTATGAATGCTGAAGATTTTTTCCACCAAGGATTAAACAAAAATTTGCAAGGGGAATACCAAGCAGCCGTTACAGCTTACACCCAAGCAATTAATCTCAATCCAAATTACGCCGAAGCATACCATAATCGAGGAATTATTTCAAGTAGTCTCACAGATTATCACAGTGCGATCGCCAATTTTAATCGCGCCATTGAAATCAATCCCAATTTTGCCACAGCCTACTATCACCGCGCTAATGCACGCTACTTTCTAGGAGATTACGAACAAGCCATCGCTGACCATAACCAAGCATTGGCAATTGACCCCAATCTCGCCCAATCTTATCACAGTCGCGCAAATGCCTACTTTGCTTTGGGAGACTACGACAAAGCCATTGCCGATTACATCCAAACCATAGAAATCAGCGCTCAATTAGCTGATAACATTAATGTTGATATTGCCAATGCTTATCATAATCGCGGTGTAGCCCGTTTAGATCGGGGGGATTCTCAAGGAGCGATCGCTGATTTTCAAGAAGCCTTACAATGGCATCCCCGTTTTGCCGCAGCCTACAGCAATCTGGGTAACATTCATCATATTTTAGGAAATTATCACGAAGCAATAGCCGACCATCACCGGGCATTAGAATTAGATCCTAACTTAACAGAGGCTTATCATAACCGAGGTAATGCCCATTATGCTCTGGGAGATTATGAACAAGCGATGGCTGATTACAACCACGCTTTAAAAATTAACCCCAACTTTGCCAGTGCATATTATAATCGCGGTTTAGTTCTGTCTCACCTGCAAAATTATCAAGCAGCCATTAAAGATTTTAATCAAGCGCTAAAACTCAATCCCGATGATGTGCAAGCATATTGCCAACGCGGTTTGGTGCTAAGCACCCTTGAAGATTTTGAAGGTGCAATTGCAGATTATGACCGAGCTTTACAAGAAAATCCCACACTAGCTTTAGTATACGGCTTTCGGGCCGATGCTCTGCGTCGATTGGGAAATTATCAAAGTGCTATTGAAGATAGTAATCGTTTATTACAACTCAATCCTAATTTTGCTGAGGGATATTGCGATCGCGCCACCGCTCGTAGTTCCATAGGAGATCATAAAGGAGCAATCAAAGATTACGACAGGGCATTGCAGATTAATGATAAATTAGCCGTAGCTTATTACGGTAGGGGTATCGCCCGTGAAGCTTTGCAAGATTTCCCAGGAGCAATTGCAGATAACACCATCGCCATAGAATTGATTCCTGACTTTTCCCAAGCTTACTGCAATCGGGGCAATGCCCGTCGTCTGTTAGGAGATGAACATGGAGCCATTGCAGATTATGACAAAGCTTTAGCAATCAATCCTGATTTAGTGGAAGCTTATTATAACCGGGCTTCCACCAACTATGCTTTAGAAAAATATGAAAGTGCGATCGCAGATTATACCCAAGCATTGCAAATCAATCCTCAATCTGCCGCATTTTACAGCGATCGGGCTAATGCTCGCTACGCCATAGAAGACTATTATGGTGCAATCAAAGATTACACTCAAGCAATTGCCATCGACCCTAGCTTTCCTGAAGATTGGTACAATCGAGGGCGTAGCTATTCTCTGTTGGAAGACTTCGACTCAGCCTTAGCAGACTTAAACGAAGCTTTAAAACGTCAACCTCATTGGGCTTCAGCTTACATCCTACGAGCAGATGTCTACCAAAACTTAGGTGATTTGCAACAAGCAATTGTGGATTTTCAGAAATCCGCACACTTGTATTATCAAGAAGGAAATATTCAGTATTATCAAGAAATTATGCAGCTAGTTGAACAAATTCAACGAAAATAAAGTACACGATATTAGGAATTTGCAATTGAAGAAGAATACAGAATTCAGAATTCAGAATTCAGAATTCAGAATTCAGAATTTAGAATTCAGAATCAATTATAATGATGTCCGCCTAATCATTTATCAAAAAAATTCCCCGCGTAAGAGCGTCATATCATGTCCGCTTGATTACTTTAGGACTTACGCAACTGGCATATTATTTTAAGTTTGTAGTAAGGACTTTAGTCCTCTAATAAGGACTGAAGTCCTTACTACAAGCAAAAAAAGCTGATTCCTGAATTTTGGCTGCTGAATTCTTTGAAAATTATCATGACCGGGGTCAATTGTTCGTGAAGAATTAAAAATAATGAATCTAACTCATGATTGATGGCGGTAGGCAGTATGTATGTTATTTCCTAGTGGTCTGCTAACCCAAAAATGCGCTTGTGAGGTCTGGGTAAAGGGTAAGAGGTAAAGGGTAAGGCATTTAAAACCTTTCCCCTTTCCCCTTTCCCCTTTCCCCTTTCCCCTTTCCCCTTTCCCCTTTCCCCTTTCCCCCACCAATTGAACTGTTACTAAATAATTATCAGCTCATGTCTCCTAAAACACTGGTGCTGGCTGTCAACAGTCAACAGTCAACCGTCAACAATACCACAAGTTCCCGATCTATTTTTTTGTTGCGCTAGTATATTCAAATATTGACCAATCATGAAACAATACCCTTGAAAAATAAATTATTAAAAATCACTACGAGTATTTTTTATGTTGACAGTAATTATAAATGCTTTTCACGCTATGAAAAATATTTTACCGACAAATAACAATCAGACATCAGAAATATTCCTGAAGATATATGATTTTCCTCAACAAATTAAATATGCTCCTCAACTCTCGCCAAAACAGCGTTTAAAAATTGCAATTGAACAGTTAGACCATGGCACAATGGAAACCAGTGTCGCTGTAATTAGCGAACTAGAGGAAATTGCCCATAATCATCCACAGTACCACTGGATAATCATGGACATTCTCACTAGTTTTATTCGCAAAAATGCTGCTCATACACCGCAAAGGGAAGTTATCAGCAGCACCTCAATCACAGTTCCTAAAGATATTCAAGCGGCTCTTAGTGTTATTGCTCGCAGAGATGTCAGCAAAGATGCAGAACACGAGCAGCTGGATTTGAGTCATGTGGACATCAGAGGAGCAAACCTCAATCAAGCTAACTTAGAACAGATAAATCTTTATCAAGCTAATCTTGCTGGTGCTAATCTCACACAAGCTAATTTAGAGGGAGCAATCCTCAGTGCAGCTAATTTAGAAAAAGCTAACCTATATTCAGCTAACCTCAAAGGTGCAATCCTCAGTGCTAGCAACCTGAAACAAGCAAACCTGCAAAAAGCGAACTTGCATCGTGCCAGCTTATATTTAGCTAACCTCCACGGAGCAATTCTCAATGATGCCATACTTGATGGAGCAAATTTCCGGGAAGTTCAATTTTTTGAGTAAATTCTAATTTGTAATTTCCATCGCCTAAGGGTTTCACTGATTGGCGATCGCTAATTTATTTATAGCGTGATGTACCAGTATATCCGATGTTATTCGTAAGTTAAATGACTATTGTGACCATATTATATTTTTTTTGCTAAATGCTATACTATTTTGTCCAAATAACTAAGTAATAATTCTAGGTTGTAAGGAAAATTTTTACCATGTCTTCTAAAAAGACAGACACTTTGTTAAATTGGTTGATAATCATAACAGTTATATTTGCTGGCTCATTGACTGTCATTTTCTTTGCGTTGTCCAATGTTAAGGAATTGTCAGTTCAAGAGAAAATCCAGTATAGAAACCAAACATTAACAACCACCGCAATAGTTTTTCTGGCATCGGCAGTAATGTTCAATGCTTATTATGCAGCAAAGCGTACCCAAGCTTTGCAGAAAAACGCCATCGCCGCCGAGAAAAATTTAGAAATTGACATTCAAAACGCCAAACTCAATCAAGATAGATTGATTGCAGAACGCTTTATGGGAGCAATTGCCCAGCTAGGACATGAAAAAATTGAAACTCGCACAGGCGCGATTTATGCATTAGAAAGAGTTGCCCAAGATTTCCCCAAAGAACACTGGACAATCATGGAAATCCTCACTGCGTTTGTGCGAGAAAATACACCAATTCAGCAAGTAAAACCAGAACAAACAAAGCTAGAATACTCGCCAGCAATTTACTCCAGTAAACGCAAAGGTGGGTCGCATTCGACACAGCAATTACAGCCAAAATTCCATGATGAAACAACAAAAATACGCACCGATATTCAAGCAGCTTTAACTGTCATCAGCAGGCGGAATTTACTCGAAGACCCAAAAGATCAAAAACTTGATTTACGTAATACTGACATCAGACGAGCAGATTTAGTGGGAGCTAACTTACAACAAGCTGACCTCAGAGGAGCAGACTTGAGTGGCGCTGATTTGCGGGGGGCAGATTTATCTGAAGCTGACCTCAACGGCGCGAGACTCGTTCGAGCTATTCTCTATGAAACCAAATTGCTCAAAACCAGTTTGTGCGCTGCCGACCTTTGTTGGGCTAACCTCAACCGTGCTAATCTCTGCGGTGCAAATCTGCGGTCAGCCAACCTTGCAGGAGCAAGTCTGCGTGCAGCAAATCTCCAAGGAACAAACTTGTATAAAGCCAACTTGCAACAAGCAACCTTAAAAATTGCCAACCTTTCGGGAGCAAAGCTGTTTTTAGCTAACTTGCAAGGAGCAAAACTCGGTAAAGCCAATTTGCACATGACTGGTTTAATTGGTGCTAACCTTTCTGGCGCTAACTTGAACGGTGCTAACCTTTCTGGCGCTAACTTGAATGCAGCCAAACTCCAGCAAACAGAAGTTTATTTTGCCAACCTTTCCGAAGCCAGCTTAACGGAAGCAGATTTATATCAAGCAAACTTCATCGGCGCTAACCTCCAAAGGGCAACTTTTTATCAAGCTAATCTCACCCAGGCAAATCTCATGGGAGCTAACTTTTTGCAAGCGAACCTGAGTGACGTGAAACTCGAAGGCACAATTTTGACGGGAGCAAAAAACCTAGAGTTGCAGCAGATTAAAAAAGCACTTGGCGATCGCACCACTCGCCTACCTGATTATATGGAAACACCAACCAATTGGCGACAATCAGGGTGATGAGATTTTGGATTTTGGATTTTGGATTTTGGATTTTAGATTAAGTATTACTTGTGCATCTACCGCAATCATTAATTAGTTATTTAGGCGCATTCTACCAGTTAACTCCCTTATTTAAATCCTTATCTCCCTAAAGTCAGCAAATTACTGTAGTGCCCATTTTGAGAAAATTTTTCTTCCATAATTTGTTGATAAACTGCTTCATAACCATCAACCATTTGTTTAACAGTGAAATGGCTTTCTACATGTTGGCGACAAGCATAGCGGTCTAAATTTGTTACTTTGTCAATAGCACTGATACAGTCTTGAATACCATCACAAAGAAAACCTGTTTTACCCTCGACAATTACTTCTTGGGTAGATCCCAATTTCATCGCAATCACAGGCGTACCCGAAGCCATTGATTCAACCATCACTAAGCCAAAAGGTTCTCGCCAAGTAATAGGAAATAAAGTTGCTATTGCACCTCCCATCAACGCATTTTTTTGAGCATGGTTAGCTTCACCTAAATATTGAATTTGCTGGCCGTCAATTTGTGGTTTAATTTTTGTCTCAAAATATTCCACATCAACAACATCTACTTTACCCGCCATTTTCAAATCCCAACCAGCTTGTTTAGCAATTTCTATGGCTAAATGGACTCCTTTTTCTGGAGACATGCGACCTAAAAATGCCAAATAAGGCGGATTTTCTGGTTGAGGATAAAACTCATACTTGTTGATATTAATTCCGTTGTAGACGGTTGCTACATAATTTAATGCTAATCTTGGTTCTCGTTGGGCATCAGAAATGCTAACGTATGGTTGTTTTTTACCAAAAGTAAACATCTTTTTGTTTTCAGGGGTAAAAATACCATGCAATGTATGAACTGTAGGGGTTGCGACTAAATTGGCATAGGGTAATGCCGTATAACCCATGTGAGAGTGAATAATATCAAACTCAGCTGCTTGTTGATACACCGAACCTAGTTCTAGCATTTCGTAAATGCTGTAATCTTTGACGGTGGGATCGAGTCTTAAAGAATGAGGATGAACTGACACTAGTTTTGCCAAAGTAACAGAATCCCCCGATGCGAATAACGTCACTTCATGGCCGCGTCGCACTAGTTCATCAGTCAGCAACCCAACCACTAACTCTATGCCACCATAAGCAGGAGGCGGTACTCTCTCCAATAATGGGGCTACTTGAGCAATTCGCATTACAAACCTCCTCCAAAATAAAACTTGAATAACAAGTATTTTTTTCTCTTTTCGTTGTGCTTATACTTAGTTACATCTACGCTGACAAGTTACTGAAGTCACAAACCTTATTAACAATTGCATCAAAATCTTATGCTTTTACCTAAAGTTTTTTTGTCTACCTTAGTAAATAAATTAACGATTCCACAGGAAATAAATTTAGTTGAATTTATCAGATTTTAGTATGATTTTTATCTACATTATTTAGGATAGATAAATTGCGATCGCATTTCTTAAATCCATGTCTATAGCTAATATCAGACTAAAAAGATGGTATGAGCTATATTAACTAAGGTTTTTTCAAATATTAATTAAAAAATCAGGGTTTTAGATACCTAAACACCCTATTTTGTAAGTTGAAAGATTTATCCATTGTGCCCAAAGATAGATTGTATAGTTGTAAATTACCCACAAATGTAGAGACGTTGCATTACAACGTCTCTAGACTTCTAAGAGAAGTAGGGAAAAGAAGCAAGGGAAAGGGGGAAAGGTTTAGTATTTTCCCTTTCCCCTGAGATGCATCCCTTTGACGACAAGAGTGCAAAAAGCAAATTGCATCTCCGTGTCCCCGCGTCCCCGTGTCCCCGCGTCTCCGTGTCTCCGTGTCTCCGTGTCTCCGTGTCCCCGCGTCTTTGTAACGAGTTGAGTTATGCAATTTAAAAGCGCATCAGCTTATTCCATGTGGAAACACCAAGAAACTAGCATCAAGTCAACGTAAATTCAAAAAATATTGACTTTTTAGATAAAATGTGATATTTTGTATTGCCAACTAAGAAAAATTAAATATAAACGTGAATATTTCTCCACATATCAAAAAACCGCGTGTCACATGGCAGGCGGTTTTCTCGCTGCTGATATTTGTGTTTATGTACCTGCCTATATTGGTACTTGGTTTTTATAGCTTTAATAAATCGCCATACAGTGCAACTTGGCAAGGATTTACCTTGGATTGGTATTTGAAGTTGTTCAGCGACGATCGCATTTTATCAGCTTTGCAAAATAGTTTGATAGTTGCTGGTTGTGCAGTGGGGATTGCAGCAGTGCTGGGAACCTTGATGGCGGTTGGTTTAGCGCGTTATCAATTTCCCCTGAAGAATTTATATCGTGGCGTAGCTTATCTACCATTAATTATTCCCGACATTGCGATCGCAGTAGCTACCTTAGTATGTTTAGCCGCCTTTGCCATACCTTTGAGTTTGTGGACAATAGTTGCAGCACACGTAGTATTTTGTCTGGCTTACGTGGGACTTGTGGTTGCTTCGAGACTGACAAACTTAGATCCTCACTTAGAAGAAGCAGCATTAGATTTAGGCGCGACACCAACCCAAGCATTTATCAAAGTATTATTACCTCAATTAATGCCAGGTATTATTGCTGGTTGCTTGTTAGCTTTTGTCTTGAGTTTAGATGATTTTTTGATTGCCAGTTTTACTGCCGGTAGTGGTTCTAACACCTTACCAATGGAAATTTTTAGTCGGATTAGAACAGGTGTCAAACCTGATATTAACGCTTTGAGTATAATGCTGATTTGCGTATCCGCGATCGTTGCTTTTATTGCTGAAATGCTTCGTGTTTCTGGAGAAAAGAAAAGCTAAAAATCAGAATTCAGGAGTCAGGAGTCAGGAGTCAGAATTCAGAATTCAGAATTCAGAATTCAGGAGTCAGAAGTCAGAATTCAGAATTCAGGAGTCAGAATTCAGGACTCAGAATTCAGGAGTCAGAATTCAGAATTCAGAATTCATATCATGTCCGCATAATTAGTTATGATTCCCACAGCCATTGCACCCCACCCCTTAATCCCCTCCTCGCCTGCGGGGAGGGGAGACAAAGCGTAGCTTTGGCTCTTTGGGGTGATTCCGGATTAGTTAGTAATTACCAATATTTATATTCTGATAAAAGTTATTCATTATTTAGTTATTAGCGAACTTTTTTAGCTGAAAACAACAGCTATCTTGAAGAATGATCCATAATTCAGACTTTAAAAGTAGGGTGCGTTACTGCGTTAGCCTAAATCACCATGTTACCAAACAGTACTAACACCCAAACTCCAAACTCCAAACTCCAAACTCCTAACTCCTAATTCCTAACTCCCCACATATTTTTAAACACATATAAAAAATTCCGTGTTCGCTTCTCTACATAACTGTTTTCAATAAGATGATATTGGGGCTAACTTTGGAGAAGATGCTATTTTCACTTCATTATGCAAATCTGCCAAAATCCCAATTGCTCAAATCCATTTAATTCTGATAGCAATAGATTTTGTGTCAGTTGCGGACAAAGCAACTTTGGCAAACTTCTGAGAAACCGTTACCGAGTATTGGGGCTGTTAGGCGAAGGTGGGTTTAGCAGAACTTACGCTACAGAAGATGTAGATAGACTCAATGCGCCTTGCGTCATCAAGCAATTTTTCCCACAATTTCAAGGAACTGGACAACGTACTAAAGCAGCGCAATTTTTCAAAGAAGAAGCGTTTCGCTTGTATGAACTCGGAGAAAATCATACCCAAATTCCTCGATTACTTGCTTATTTTGAACAGGGTACTAGTTTGTACCTCGTGCAAGAATTTATTCAGGGAAAAACTCTTTTACAAGAAGTCCAAAAACAAATCTATGGTGAAGCAGAAATTTGGCAACTTTTAGCTGATTTATTGCCAGTTCTAGAATTCATTCATAGCAGTAATATTATTCACCGGGATATTAAACCAGAAAATATTATCCGCCGTACCAGCGATGGCAAACCAGTATTAATTGATTTTGGTGGTGCAAAGCAAGTCACACAAACGAGTATAGGCAGACAAGCCACAGTAATTTATACACTTGGTTATGCACCAACTGAA
Organism: Nostoc linckia z4; assembly: GCF_002608075.1. GTDB lineage: Bacteria > Cyanobacteriota > Cyanobacteriia > Cyanobacteriales > Nostocaceae > Nostoc > Nostoc linckia. The sequence continues at coordinate 17,152 of NZ_LAHA01000062.1, read as the reverse complement.
CAAATGGCTGGTTTTGCTTGTCACGCCAGTGATTTGTATGCTTTGGGCGTAACTTGCGTGCGTCTTTTAACTCAATGTTTACCTTTACAAGATGTTTCTGGACAAGTTAAAGATCCTATTTATGATGCCATGAACGCTAAATGGTTGTGGCGGGAACGATTACAAGAAAAAGGGATTATTATCAGCGACGAATTAGGAAAAATTTTAGATAAATTACTCAAACATTTACCCAGTGAAAGGTATCAAACAGCAACAGAAGTTATCAAAGATTTGGAGTTTATCAAATCAAATCTTGAACCTGTTGCACTCAAAATGGTTTCCCTTCCCCAACCTATATTACAGCCGCCACCACCAAAAGTAATAGTACCGTTACCGCCTCTAGAAAGTTTTGAATTTGATGTGGTGACGGTAGACACAGCAGGTAGAGAAGTTAGCCGTGTTAGTCGCAGTACAAAATTTTTTGCTGAAGAATTGGGTAAGTCTGTCACCTTGGAAATGGTATCAATTCCTGGCGGTACATATATGATGGGTTCGCCAGACTTTGAAGGAGACGCTGACGAACGTCCTCAACACCAAGTGACAGTAGAACCATTTTTTATGGGAAAATTTCCTGTAACTCAAGGACAGTGGAGAGTAGTAGCAGCATTACCCAAAGTCAACCAAACCTTAAATCCTCATCCCTCAAAATTCAAAGGTTTTGATAGACCAGTAGAAAATGTATCTTGGCATGAAGCTGTAGAATTTTGTCTGAGGCTATCACAAAAAACTGGACGCGACTATCGTTTACCCAGTGAAGCGGAATGGGAATATGCTTGTCGTGCTGGAACTAAGACATCCTTTCACTTTGGCGAAAACATTACCACTGATTTGGTTTGCTGTGCTGACGAACCAAAAAGCAAATTCCGCAAAGAAACAACAAACGTCGGCAGTTTTGAAGTAGCCAACGCCTTTGGATTATACGATATGCACGGGCTAGTTTGGGAATGGTGCGCCGACCCGTGGCATAACAATTATCATGATGCACCTACCGATGCAAGTGTTTGGGAAGTCGGCGGTGATGTGCATCGTCGAGTTTTACGCGGTGGTTCTTGGAGTTTTAGCGCCGAACTTTGTCGCAGCGCCAGCCGTAGTTGGAATGAGTCAGACGGCGGGTTAAGAATTTGTGGCTTTCGGGTGGTATTTTCCCAAGAAACTTGAAACTGAAATCCAAAATCAAGTTTTGAAGTTCAAAATCAAGTTTTGAAATCCAAAATCAAGTTTTGAAATCTAAAATCAAGTTTTGAAATCCAAAATCAAGTTTTGAAATCCAAAATCAAGTTTTGAAATCTAAAATCAAGTTTTGAAATCTAAAATCAAGTTTTGAAGTTCAAAATCAATATTTTTGGAAAAAATACCGGAAATCTACTTACAGTTTTGTAGAGTGCTGCCAATTCTACATAATTTACACCCGTTAAAACTTGGAAATTATCAATAAAAATTTTGGCAAGAGTAATTGATAAGTATAATTTTATACTTTAATATAAAAGCATGACAAAGGCGATCGCCCTTTCCGCCAAGATCGATGCGTAGGCGTAGCCCGTCGTAGACATCGCCTTTAGTCACCCCCCTACAGGAGACGAACGCGCCGAAGTCGAACACCAACGCGCCGAAGTCGAACGCCAACGTGCGGAAACAGTAGAACGAGAAAATCAACGGTTGCGGGAACGGTTACGTGCATTGGGTATCGATCCTGATGCATTGAGTTAGCGAAAATCCACTCAGGGAATTTGAGATTTGAGATTTGAAATTTTGGATTGTTCGTTGAAAAATTGAAATCTCAAAAAAATTCAAAACCCTGATGTAAAGACGGGATTTATCGTGTATTCTGTAGAACAATTATTTTGACAAATAATCCTTAACCCAAGCGTATTACAATATGAGCTAAGCTGGTAATATATAGAACAAACTGCTTGTAGTTCTGAGTTATGCAAATCTGCCAAAATCCTAATTGCTCAAATCCCTTCAACCCTGATAGCAATAGATTTTGCACGAGTTGTGGACAAAATAACTTTGGTAACCTGCTGGGAAATCGTTACCGTGTTTTGCAACTCTTGGGCGAAGGTGGGTTTGGCAGAACTTACACAGCAGAAGACACGGGTAGATTTGATGATATTTGTGTCATCAAACAATTTTTTCCCCAAGTGCAAGGAACAGCAGCACTAACTAAAGCAACGGAATTATTCAAACAAGAAGCAAAACGACTTTATGAATTAGGAGAAAATCACTCTCAAATTCCGAGATTGTTAGCTTATTTTGAACAAGGCGCAAGTTTGTATCTCGTGCAAGAATTTATTCGCGGGCAAACTTTACTCAAAGAACTTCAGCAACAAGCTTTTAGTGAAGCGCAAATTCGAGAACTGTTAGCAGATTTATTACCAGTCCTGCAATTCATCCACCATCGCCATGTCATCCATCGGGATATTAAACCAGAAAATATCATGCGAAGACAGAGCGATCGCAAACTAATTCTCATAGATTTTGGCGGTGCAAAACAAGTAACCCAAACCAGTTTAGCCAGACAAGCCACAGGAATTTACACCGTTGGTTATGCCCCAAGCGAACAAATGGCAGGATTCGCCACTCCTTTAAGTGATTTATACGCTTTGGGTGCCACTTGTGCGCGGCTTTTAACTCAAAGTTTGGCTGTGGAAGATACCTCTGGAAATCTCCATGACCGTGTTTATGATGCTTTTAATGGTCAGTGGTTGTGGCGAGAAATTTTGCAGGAAAAAGGTGTTACTATCAGCGACGATTTAGGGCAAATTATTGATAAATTACTCAAGCATTTACCAAAGGAAAGATATCAATCAGCAGCAGAAGTTTTAGAAGATTTAAATTCCCCAAAACCCAAAATTCCAACAACAATTATCTCCATTCCCCAACCGCAATTACCAAAAGTTCAAGCAAACACCATATCTCTACAAACTTTTGAATTCGATGTAGTTACAGTAGACGCAACAGGTAAACAAATTAACTATAAACGTCATAGTGCAAACTTCTTTATTGAAGACTTGGGAAATGGTGTAATTCTAGAAATGGTATCCATTCCTGGTGGTACTTTTATCATGGGTTCACCAGATAACAAGGGAAAAGCTAACGAACGTCCACAGCATCAGGTAACAGTTCGTGAGTTTTTGATGGGTAAATATCAAATTACCCAAGCGCAGTATGAAGCCATTATGGGGAATAACCCTGCTTACTTCCGCACCAATGGTGCAAACCGACCTGTAGAAAATGTGAGTTGGAAGAATGCGCTGGAATTCTGTCAAAAGTTGAGTCAAAAGACAAAACGAAATTATCGGTTACCGAGTGAAGCTGAATGGGAATATGCTTGTCGTGCTGGAACCACTACACCATTTTATTTTGGTGAAACTATTACCGTAGATTTAGCAAACTACAACGGAAATTACACATACGCTTCTGCACCAAAGGGTCAATATCGCGGACAAACAACACCAGTAGGCAATTTTCCACCTAACGCTTTTGGTTTATACGATATGCATGGTAACGTCTGGGAATGGTGTCAAGATTATTATCATAATAACTATCAGTACGCACCAATTGATGGTAGTGCCTGGTTACAAACTGGTTTATTCTCGAATTTGTTATCTGATAGACTGGTGCGCGGTGGTTCTTGGGGCTTCCTTCCAGAAGGTTGTCGCAGTGCAAATCGTAAGGCTGATGGTGTGGATCTCCGTTTCAACAGTATCGGTTTTCGTGTCGTCTTTGTTCTCCCATAAGGACTTCTTTAACCTTTACACTTCTTAGTTTTATCCTTTTCACACAAAGTGCGATCGCAATTTTTCACAACAACAATTAGGGATTACTAAGTAGGTCAACTTAATTAAACATAAAACAATGGTAGGGTGCGTTATCGCAAAGCGTAACGCACCTCAATTGCTATAGTACAGTCTACAGAGGTGCGTTAGCCTACGGCATAACACACCCTACATTTATTTATTGACATCTACGTATGACGTTTTTTTAGGTTGAGCTACTTAAAAAATAAATTATTCAATCTTGTGGGGTGGGCGTCTCGCCCGCCCATCAGTAAGGGCGGACAAGATGTCCACCCCACAATAAAAGTTGGATGTTTTTTAATTTGCAAGTCTCTTCTTAAATCAAGCCAATTCCTGAATCGATATATTTTCAGTGGGGATTTAAATCCCCTACTGAAAATGTCTGTAATTTTGAATTTTGAATTTTGAATTGTTTATTACCCCTACCTAACTATGAGTAACTACCAATTATCAGCTGTACCTTTCTTGTAAGGCTCACCGGTAAAAGGTTGTATGCCAATAGTAGGATAAGCATCATCATTAGGCCCAAAAATCCGCATTGCAGCTTCATAAATATACTGTGCCATGTCAGCAAGCATTTGGGAAATCTTGGTAATATTCATATTATTTGGACTCCTAAATTTTTGAGTCACTTTAGTTGTGATATCTATACTTTAATCCTGATTTTCTTAGCTTGCTGCCACTCTCAATATATTGAGAATGTATGCAATGTTTATTCAGATAAGTTTGCAATACTTTAGCTTTTCAAAAAGTCAAAATTTTTTTCCTTAATTCTAATTGTAACATAGCTATTTCTTCAATTCGAGTTTGGGACTGGGGATTGAGTTTGAAGCTGCAAAATTTCGCAAAGCAAAGCGGCTTAGGGACTTCTAAGTAAAAAAATATTCCACAGAAGACTGTTGACCCTTCTCCTATGGTCGCCGCTACGCGTAGCTTGCTTCCACGTTCGCGGAGCGTCCCGGAGGGAAGTGGTACGACTCCGCTCAGGGTCAAGGCTGAGCGGAGTCGAAGCCTTGACTGTTGACTGTCAACCGTCAACAACCTGAACCAGAATAATTTATTTTTGGGAGCTACCTTACCTGAAGCGTATTGGCTCATAGCGCTATTAATAGCTATTACTATTAAAAAATATTAAATTTTTGATAAAATTATTGTTAATATGCCTAAAAACCAAGGTTTTTCAGTGGTTTGTGAAACATATTTGCTACAAGTTGACAATATTTATGGTAAATATTACCATAAATCAAAGAGTCATTTTTATAAGGCAGCTCTGCCATGACAACTTTCCCAGATTTGGACTATGTACATAAACAACAAAGCCAGCAAAACCAGGAGTTAAACCTGTGTGCGGATGACTACAGCTTGCTGACTGACCTTTATCAATTGACAATGGCCGCTTGTTACACAGGGGAAGGTATAGAACAACGACGGGCAAGTTTTGAATTGTCTGTCAGACGCTTACCAGAGAATTTTGGTTATTTAATTGCAATGGGTTTGACGCAGGCGTTGGAATATTTAGCGAAATTACGCTTTAGTCCATCGCAAATTGCAGCATTACAGGCGACGGGAATTTTTGCTGGAGTAAGCGATCGCTTTTGGTCGTTGTTAGCCCAAGGCAAGTTCACCGGGGATGTTTGGGCAGTACCAGAAGGTACGGCTGTGTTTGCCAATCAGCCATTGTTGCGGGTGGAAGCACCTCTTTGGCAAGCACAATTGGTGGAAACTTATCTGTTAAACACTATTAATTATCAAACTTTAATTGCCACAAAAGCGGCACGGTTGCGGGATGTGGCTGGAGAGTCAGCAACACTTTTGGAATTTGGCACCAGACGCGCCTTTAGTCCCCAGGGGTCTTTGTGGGCGGCGCGGGCGGCCTTGGCTGGTGGTTTAGATTCTACTTCTAATGTGTTAGCAGCGCTACAACTGGGTCAAAAGCCAAGTGGTACGATGGCACACGCCTTAGTAATGGCACTCTCAGCCATAGAAGGCACTGAAGAACAAGCCTTTAGTGCATTTCATCGATATTTTCCGGGTGCGCCATTGTTAATTGACACCTACGATACCATCGCTGCGGCCCAAGGCTTAGCGGCAAAAGTAAATTCCGGTGAAATGCAATTAACAGGCGTGAGATTGGACTCTGGTGATTTAGTTGACCTCTCAAAACAGGTGCGATCGCTACTTCCCAATGTGCCAATTTTTGCTAGTGGCGACTTGGACGAGTGGGAAATTGCCAGACTCAAAGCTGCTGGGGCAGAAATCGACGGTTACGGATTGGGGACGCGATTAGTTACGGGTTCTCCGGTAAATGGAGTTTACAAACTTGTAGAGATTGATGGCATCCCAGTGATGAAACAATCCAGTGGTAAGGTAACTTATCCAGGACGCAAACAGATTTTTCGCTCGTTGACAGGAGGTAAGGTAAAAGCAGACAGATTGGGACTTTTAGGTGAAAGTTCGGGGGAAGAACAACCATTATTGCAGTTGGTAGTTCAGCACGGTAAACCCACGCAACCGCTGGAAACTTTAGAAACAATTCGCCAGCGTACTGCTGCCTCCGTTGCTAGTTTGCCAGAACAGACACGGCGCTTGGATCGTCCTGTGGCCTTAGAAGTAGAAATTTCTGAAAAGTTGCAGGTGTTAACACAACAGACTCAGAAACGTAGACGCGCCAGCGACTTACCGCAGGCTACCGCATTCGGGTAGCGTCTCGTTAGAGAAGGACGCAAAGTAATAGCAATTTGAACAATGATTGCGATAGATGGATGAATCGCCAAAAAGCTTATTTAGTGACTCTTCCATAATCCAAAATCTAAAATCCAAAATCCAAAATCCCACAAGATGATGAGAATTGCTTTATTTGGCACAAGTGCCGATCCGCCAACTGCTGGACATCAAAAAGTTTTAAGTTGGTTATCTGAAATTTACGATGGCGTGGCGGTTTGGGCAGCAGATAATCCATTTAAGTCCCATCAAACACCTTTAGAACATCGGGCGGCAATGCTGCAATTATTGATTGCGGATATCGATGCGCCACGACACAATATTGCCTTAGAACAAGAATTGAGTAGCTTGAGAACCCTGGAAACAGTGGAAAAAGCCAAAGTGCGTTGGGGTAAAAACGTTGAATTAACATTAGTCATTGGTTCCGATTTACTTACTCAGCTACCACGCTGGTATCGTATTGAAGATTTGTTACAGGAAGTGCAACTATTGATTGTGCCACGACCGCGATATGCAATAGATGAGTCTAGTTTGGAACAAGTGCAAAAGTTAGGAGGGAAGATAGCGATCGCTAGTCTAACCGGTCTAGATATTTCCTCAACAGCCTACCGCGAACATGGAGATTCTCAAGCCCTGACTCCCCCTGTAGTTGCTTATATTCATCGAGAGCATTTATACAAATGCCAGGACGCCAGCAAAAAAAGATTTCAACTCCGGTAAATCAACAACCTTTGGCCGATTTCAAGGTTGGTGTTGATAATGTAATTTTTTCTGTAGATACTGCACAAAATCGGCTGTTAGTTCTGTTAGTAATGCGACAGCAAGAACCATTTTTAAATCATTGGAGTCTTCCCGGCACATTAGTCCGTCCAGGAGAGTCTTTAGAAGATGCCGCCTATCGCATTATGGCAGAGAAAATCAAGGTCAACAACCTTTATTTAGAACAACTTTATACTTTTGGAGGCCCGAATCGCGACCCACGGGAAGCAACCGATAGTTATGGCGTTCGTTATTTATCTGTTAGTTATTTTGCCCTAGTGCGATTTGAAGAAGCTGAATTAATTGCCGATGGCGTCGCCGGCATAGCTTGGTATCCGGTTAAACAAGTTCCACAATTAGCTTTCGATCACAATGAAATTTTGACCTATGGACATAGGCGTTTGCGAAATAAATTAGAGTACAGTCCAGTGGCTTTTGAAGTCTTACCAGAAATGTTCACGTTAAATGATTTATATCAGTTATACACCACCGTTTTAGGCGATAATTTTGCCGATTATTCTAATTTTCGGGCGCGTTTACTAAAATTAGGTTTTTTATCCGATACCGGAATAAAAGTCTCACGCGGTGCTGGTCGTCCGGCTAGTTTGTATAAATTTGATGCTGAAGCCTTTGCCCCGTTGAAAGATAAACCTTTGGTGTTTATTTAATGATGACTGTTGACTGTTGACTCTGAGGAATTATTATTTTCCCTTCATCTCATCATGCCCAATGCCCAATGCCCAATGCCCCATGCCCAATCCCCAATAACTAATAACTAATATGAAAATTGCCATCGCTCAAATTAATCCGATAATTGGTGATTTACTAGGAAATGCCAGACAAATCCTAGAAGCGGCACAACGCGCTGTATCTGGGGGTGCGCGTTTGTTACTCACACCAGAACTTTCTTTGTGTGGCTATCCACCAAGGGATTTATTATTAAATCCTAGTTTTGTGGAAGCTATGAATATAACTTTGCAAAACTTAGCCCAGGATTTACCAGCAGATTTAGCTGTGCTAGTAGGAACTGTTCAACAAAATATCACAGCACATATTACTGGCGCTAAAAGTTTATTTAACAGTATTGCTTTGTTAGAAAATGGCAAAGTAAAGCAAGTTTTTCACAAGCGACTTTTGCCTACTTACGATGTTTTTGATGAACGTCGCTATTTTGAACCAGGCTTGCAAGCTAATTATTTCACCTTAGATAATCTCAATATTGGCGTTACTATTTGCGAAGATTTATGGAATGATGAAGAATTCTGGGGTAAACGTAGTTATGCTGTGAATCCCATTGCTGATTTAGCAATTTTAGGTGTAGATTTAATTGTTAATTTATCTGCTTCTCCTTATACTGCGGGGAAACAAAAGTTTCGGGAAACAATGCTCCAGCATAGCGCAGTGCGTTTTCAACAACCGATTATTTATGCTAATCAGGTTGGGGGAAATGATGATTTAATTTTTGATGGTCGCAGTTTTGCTTTGAATCGTAACGGTGAAATTATCTGTCGTGCCCGTGGTTTTGAGGCTGATTTGTTGGCGGTGGAATTTGATGAAACACTGCGAGATTTACAAGTAAGTGCTGTGACTCCTGCCTATGAATCAGAAGATGAAGAAATCTGGCAAGCTTTGGTTTTAGGAGTCAGAGATTATGCCCGCAAATGCCGCTTTTCTAAAGTAGTTTTGGGTTTAAGTGGCGGTATTGATTCAGCATTAGTAGCAGCCATCGCCACTGCTGCCCTTGGTAAAGAAAATGTGCTGGGGGTTCTCATGCCTTCGCCTTATAGTTCTGAACATTCCATTAGCGATGCTTTGGCTTTAGCGAAAAATTTGGGAATTAAAACTGATATTTTACCAATTGAACAGTTAATGCAAGGCTTCGATCGCACCTTAGCCACTTTATTTGCAGGCACAGAATTTGGATTGGCAGAAGAGAATATCCAATCCCGGATTCGGGGTAATTTATTAATGGCGATCGCTAATAAATTTGGCTATCTTCTCTTATCTACCGGTAACAAGTCAGAAATGGCAGTTGGTTACTGCACTCTCTACGGCGATATGAATGGCGGTTTAGCAGTAATCGCAGATGTTCCCAAAACCCGCGTTTATTCACTTTGTTATTGGTTAAACCAAAATAGCGAAATCATCCCCCAAAATGTCTTGACTAAAGCACCAAGCGCCGAACTCAAACCAGGCCAAGTAGACCAAGACTCTCTACCGCCTTACGAAATTTTGGACGATATTTTGCAACGCTTGATTCACGAACACCAATCAGCAGCCCAAATTGTCGCCGCCGGTCACGATACTCTGATTGTAGACCGAGTAATTCAAATGGTTGCACGTGCTGAATTTAAACGCCGACAAGCACCCCCCGGTTTAAAAATCACTGACCGCGCCTTTGGAACTGGCTGGCGAATGCCAATTGCAAGTAACTGGGTTGCTATCAAAAACGCCTACCAAACTAAAACCCCATCTACACCCACATTAGTTTTTTCGGATGGGCAAGATGTCCAGCAGCGAATTAAGTAAAGGCGGGTAGGGGGGACACTTTCCTCTTTGCGTCCCCGCGTCCCCCCATCTCCCCATCTCCCCATCTCCCCATCTCCCCACCTTCCCCTCCCCGCGTCTTCCTCAGGCGATCGCTACACCTTCTGAAATATTAATATTTGCTTCTTTTATCAAAACTTTTAGCAAAGCTGCTATACCAATTTGCTCAGAAATTGCATTGGCATCCCATTTGCCATCAGTTACATATTTGCCTTTGCTGTAGTGGTTAGTCCCCGACCACAAATATGGTGTGAGAACTTCTGGATGGTATTTTCTATAGCCAAAACCGTTGTATCTTTCTAGTTGCCAAAGCTGTGCTGGCAAACTCCAATCTTTGACTCGGTTGAATTCTTTCATTGTCAAAGCATCAATGGCGCTTTCTTCCCAGGTGTAACCTACCTGCCAGCCTTTGATGGGGTCAGCAAGTGGTCTGCCTGATGGTTCGTTGATAGTGCGTTTTTTTAGCGAGTCGCCGTTGTGCAAATGTTTGGTGAAGTTCAGGGAAGATTCCATGTTATGGATGACTGCAACAAAGTACCAAGGTACATTGATTTTTTGTTGCAGTACTTCGTAACGAAGGCGATCGCCACTAATTTTTGCAACTATGTTTTGAGTCGTGCTGAGTTTATCTGGCTTGATTTCGCAGCTATCCCAAAGCTTCTGATATTCTGGTTTTAAATCCACTAAGCTAAGTAGTATTTTATTTGCCATTGTTATGCAATACCTAAAAGTAACTTTGACTTTTTTAGTTATGACAAAGCTACTTTACCCGCATAAAATTTGGCAACTTTTTATACAAAAAATTATTTCTTCATTGAAGATTTGTTAATATGTTCTGCCTTACAAACTAGTCTGGGAATGGTTTATATCTTTTTGTCAATCCAAAAATAGTTAAGTATAAATATTTCATTAGCATTCAACTTTGATTTAAGTAAAATTATGTAAAATTTTGTGTATTAAATCATAAATCAATACTAAAAAATTTAACTTTATATTAAATACAAAAGTATAGTTTAAAACAAGGTCAATCCTAAAAATGATGTTTATACTGAGAAATAAGTTAATAAAGTTAGGTGCATAATGAAACTACAAGATTTCTTAGGAACAGATGAAAAATGGGGATTCGAGGCGATCGCTAAAGATCCAGAATTAACTCGTCAGATTCAAATATTGTTAATTGGCTTGGGTTTACTCGACCCTCCAGCCGATGATAAGTTTGGGCCGGTATCTGCCACAGCCCTGAAAAAGTTTCAAGAATTAATGAAAATTGAGGAGACTGACTATTTAGGCGCACTCACCGCCAAAGAACTAATTGAAACTAAAGCAGAGGAACTTCCTAAACCCCCCTTAAAACTGGGTAATGACATTGCCAGCAAGATTATCAAATACATGCAGGCAAAAAATTATCAGATATCTACTAACCCGAAAGAATACAACATTATTTATTTAGAAGGAGTAAATGAAGACTGGACTCTCAACAGCGATACACCGAATCAATTCAACGATCGCCGTCTGGTAATTGAAATAGAAGACGGTGTTCCGAAAATTGTCAATCACTGGCAAGCCACCACAGAACCAGGCAGATACTATACTTATAATCCGATGAATCCCGGAGGTGCAGCTAGAATTAAATTTGGGCAATACAAAGCTTGGTCTGTTGGTACACACGGAACTTCAGAACCCCACGAAGCATTAGTCCAAGTTGCACCTATCACTGTTCACCGAGATTTTAACAAAGATTTTCAACGCACTGGTGACAAACTTGATACAGGTCTTTTCTTTGTCAATCAACACTGGGGTTATGATGCTCCTGTAAATGATATTAAAAATGCTAGTGCAGGTTGTTTAGTAGGACGTAGACGCGAAGGACATCGGGAGTTTATGTCAATAATTAAACAAGACCGCCGCTATGTAGCTAGTAAAAATTATGTCTTTTACACCACAGTCATTCCAGGAGATGACTTATTAAAATAATTCGTAATTCATAATGGGCTTCTCTCCAAGACGCCCATTACAAATTACGAATTAGTAAATTTCTCTCAGCCTTTGAAATTTGTTTAACTGAAAGATTCCAGACAATTTTATCTAACTTTGTTCTTGTGGAATTTGCCCTATTTGTGCCGTCAACTTTTCTTTATCCTGCCTACGTTTTTTGGCATAAAGTTGAATAGTAACTGCCATCAAAATAATCATGGCAAAAATGCCCCAGGCAGCCATATCCGTTGGTAGATTATTTTTAAATATAGCCAGTAATACGATGGCTACCAACATAACTGTCGGTGCTTCATTTAACGCCCGTAATTGCTGACTACTCCAAGCACATTGATCTGCTGCTAACTTCTTAATCAGATGAGCGCAATAATGATGATAGCCGATGAGAATAGCTACAAACAGCAGTTTGATATGTAACCAGCCTTCTTTTAACACTTCTGGTTCGGTGCTGATTAAACCGATGGCCATTGCGATCGTCACATACATTCCTGGGTTAGTGATGATATGGTACAGACGCTTTTCCATAATTTGATACTGATTTTTCAGTATGGTTCGCGCTGGTTCTGGTTCAAGGTTCGCTTCAACATGATAAATAAAAAGACGTACTAAATAAAACAAACCAGCGAACCAAACTACAAACCCAACAATATGAAATGCTTTAAACCATGAATAAGCCATGAATTCCAATCTCCATCAGTGTGGTTGTGATGCATTTTTAGCGGTCAGAATTCAGAATTCAGAAGTCAGAATTCAGAATACTCTAGCAGCGAAAGAATAGAGTTTGAACAATGAAAAAATATTTGAATTTCACTACTCAATCTTTTCTTTAGCAGACTACAATTAATGGCCACTGAAAATTTTCCACTAATTGATTCTGAGTCCTAATATCGTGTCCGGTAAAAGATTTATCATTAGAACTGACGCCAAGACAGGGGGGATAAGGCAATACGGTTCGGTTAAAGGGGAAAGGAGAAAGGGACTCATGTTTCAAATACATCCAAATCACCTTACCCCTTAACCTTTTCCCAGACCATAAAATAAGTTCATACTGCTTATCCGAACCGTATTAGGGGATGGGGGGACACACAGAAATTTTCATCACGTGTAATTAGCCAGACATGATTATGACTCCTGAATTCTCAGTTCTGAATTCTGAATTCTTTTTTATATTATCGATTTTTGTCTGAGGTATATTCTCAATGAGCCTCTTTACGACGCACAAAGGGTAAAAGGTCTTCTAAAATAGTCTCATGGTAATGTTCTTGAGGATAATGTCCGACGTTATTAAGTTTTATTAATTCTGCATTCGATACCGAGTTAGCAAAATTTTCTGCAATGTCTACAGGTAACCAAGGGTCAATAGTACCCCATTGAATGAGAATTGGCTGTTGCCATTCTTTAAACCCAGATTCGATTTCTGTCATTGCAGAATCAAGCTGTAAATTGCGGATACTTGCTAACAAACTTCGACCAGATGCAGAAGTTGTTAAAAATGGTTTTCGATAAACATCTAAATCCTTATCTTCAATGCGATAACGGCTACCACCTTCTAGTGTGCGGTCAACTAACAAAGGGTCTTGGGTCATAACTTCACCAGCCAAAGGTAAACCCATTTGTTTAATTTTCCAGGGTAACTTCGCCGTCTGGGAAATTGGTGTATTTAAGATAGCTAAATTGGCAATTTTTTCTGGATGACGCAAAGCATATTGTAGTCCTACAGAACCCAAAAAGCCTTGTACAACTAAAGAAAAATGTTCGAGTTCTAGTGCTTTGATAAATTCTTCTAAAGCCGTAATAAAAGCATCGGGAGTGTAAGCAAAATCTCGTTTTTCTGGTTTTGCAGAAAACCCGTAACCAATCCAATCTGGGGCGATCGCTCTCGTACCTTGATTAGCTAAAGCAGGTATAATATTACGCCAACTGTAACTTTGTGAAACTAAGCCGTGTAGCAACACTACTGGCGTTAAATCAGTTCTGCCGATTGGTGAAGATTCACGATAAAACCATTCGAGTGAATTTACAGTTATTTTATGTTCTGTTATTGACACGCTATTTTTCTTATAGATTGGGCATGGGGCGTTGGGCATGGGGCGTTGGGCATTGGGCATTGGGCACGGGGAAAGGGAAAGGGGTATGGTTCGACAAGCTCACCAACCGGGGAAAAAGGGAAAGATTAAATTTATTCCTTTTCCCTTTAACCTTTAACCTTTTCCCCTGCCCCCTCTGCTTCCCATGCCCTATGCCCCATGCCCTTGTCCCTGAGGAATAATCATCTCACGAATTGCATGTGCTGTAGCGGGAGCCAATAAAACGCCGTTGCGATAGTGTCCAGTGGCCAATAGGACATTACTAAATCCAGGTAACTGACCAATAACTGGGGCTGGGCGTCCTTCAGGACGGGGGCGTAATCCAGACCAAGTGCGGACAATACTTGCTGTAGCTAATTCTGGGCAAAATGCGATCGCTTGTTCTCTCACAGATTCCAACAGTTGTTGATTCGGCGGTATTTCATCGCCGTTGGTGGGAAATTCCACTGTTGCACCAAGCCAATAATCTCCACCACCCACAGGAACAATATGGACATCATTACCTGTAATGGCTGGCTGGAAGTCGGGATTGCCCAATGGATGCTCTAAATGTACTTGTAAAGCCTGTCCCAACACCGGACGGATATCAATCTGCTGGTTTAACTTTGCTGTGAGTGGTGTTGAACCTAATCCTGCTGCCACTACAAACCAATCAGCAGCTATTTTTCCTTCCGTAGTCTCTAGGTGATGGCAACATTGGAGTGAAGATTCAATCATTGAAGTTTCACTATCTAAAACAGCTACACCAAATTTGAAAGTCACACCATTATGCTGAGCAGCCTCAACTAAAGCCAATGTCAGCGCAGTTGGATCGAGTTGACGGTCTTGAGGAGAATAGACAGCGCCAGTAATTTTTTCACAATTTACCTGAGGACAAATATTTTTCAGTTTACCAGTGTCCCAAATCTCTAACTCCCAGCCTTGAGAGTGGCGAGTTTCTACTAACTTTTCCCATGCTGAAATTTCCTCGCTGACATCGGACAACAGCATAAGAATTCCTTGGCGGTTAAAAGGTATCTGACGATTTGTTAAAGTTTCTAATTCTGGAATCAAAGTTTCATAGCGTTGGATGCTAGTTTGTCGCATTTGCCAAGCCTTGCCCTTGATTTTTTGACTGATTACCCCCATCAAAACGCCAAGTGCAGCACCCGTAGAAGCTTGTGCTGGTGGTTGTCGGTCGAAAACAGTGATTTTCAGCCCTTTTACATGACTGAGTTCATAAGCGATGGCAGCTCCAACTACACCAGAACCGATAATGACTACATGACTCATTGTTTATTTGAAATTAAGGGTATGGGGCACAAGAGGCAGAGGGGTTCTAGTAGTTCGCTTTCGGGACTTAGCTCTTTAAAGGGGAAAGGGGAAAGGGGAAAGGTTTTAAATCCCTTACCCTTTACCCCTTTCTCTTTCCCCAGCCCGAAAGAAGCGCATTTTTGGGTTGGCAGACCACTAAGGGCAGAGGGGAAAAACTCATCTCCCTTGCTCCTTCTACTCCCTCATCCCCCCATCCCTACCTTAACTTGCTTCTATTGAGTGCTTGCCTCAGGAAGCAACTGGAGGAATTTGTCAATATCTGCGAAAGCGGCTTCGGAGTTAGTCAACGCAAGTTGAGCGTTACCAGAGGAAGCGCCTTGATTGATTTTAACCAAGTGGTTAAACAAATCTCGCGTTATTTGACGTGCTGGGGTTTGGTCTTTGGGTAGAAGGTGGGGAGTGACATAAGTCAAGTTCAACCTTGCTTCTGTTATTGGGCCGTGTATAAAGTTGCTCACGTTGATCCAATCTTGTTTTTGAATCAGGGTTTTCAACTCTTGTGAGCGATCGCGCACAGCTTGAATTTCGGGAACGTATTCCTTAATTTCCGCAATTTGGCTTGCAGTGTACGTTGGAGGTGCAACTGCAACACCAGGCCCGCCACAACTAATGAGAAATGTGGCCAATAATACTAAAATCAATGAAAAAATAGAGCTTTGACGCTTCATACACGGAACTTATTTGCTTCTTGTTTGCCGATTCACAGTGTAATTTTAGATCGCTAGGGCACTCAATCATTCACTCTAGAAATCTAAAATCCAAAATGGTGTTCCAGTTTTTCCAAAAAAACTTTTTCACAATTGAGATAAACTTGTTTTTTTGTTGCCACAGAAAAACTTTCTGATACTTAAGTTGCTTTCAATATGATGTCCTAAACAATAGACTTGCCTTAAATGACCAAAATCGACAAAACGCCCTCTGTTTCCAGAGAGCGTTTTCTATTTAGTTAGACTCGATGATTAACCGTTGATAGCAGGAGCGCTGATTGCAACAGGAGCCGCTTGGGCAGATGCCAAGTCTAAGGGGAAGTTGTGAGCATTGCGCTCGTGCATTACTTCCATACCCAGGTTCGCACGGTTGATGATGTCAGCCCAGGTGTTGATGACGCGACCTTGAGAGTCGATGATGGACTGGTTGAAGTTGAAACCGTTCAAGTTGAAAGCCATTGTGCTTACACCCAAGGCGGTGAACCAGATTCCAATTACAGGCCATGCAGCTAGGAAGAAGTGCAAGGAACGGCTGTTGTTGAAGGAAGCGTATTGGAAGATTAAGCGACCGAAGTAACCGTGCGCTGCTACGATGTTGTAGGTTTCTTCTTCTTGACCGAATTTGTATCCGTAGTTTTGAGATTCGCTTTCGGTGGTTTCACGTACTAAGGAAGAGGTTACTAGAGAACCGTGCATTGCAGAGAATAAAGAACCACCGAATACACCAGCCACTCCTAACATGTGGAAGGGGTGCATCAAGATGTTGTGTTCTGCTTGGAACACGATCATGAAGTTGAAGGTTCCGGAAATACCCAAGGGCATACCGTCAGAGAATGAACCTTGTCCGATGGGGTAAATCAAGAATACTGCTGTTGCTGCTGCTACGGGAGCGGAGAACGCTAGGCAGATCCAAGGACGCATTCCCAAGCGGTAAGATAGTTCCCACTCACGACCTAAGTAGCAGAATACGCCAATCAGGAAGTGGAAGATTACCAATTGGTAAGGGCCACCGTTGTAAAGCCATTCATCTAATGATGCTGCTTCCCAAATTGGGTAGAAGTGTAAACCAATGGCGTTAGAAGATGGTACTACTGCTCCGGAGATGATGTTGTTTCCGTAGAGTAAGGAACCTGCTACTGGTTCGCGGATGCCGTCGATGTCTACTGGGGGTGCTGCGATGAAGGCG
>NZ_LAHA01000061.1 GCF_002608075.1 Nostoc linckia z4 | reverse complement strand
TACACACAAGTACTATCTGTAAGGGTTTCAAGCCGTAAAGACCATTTTAACTGTCATTACGAGCGAAGCGTTCGCGAAGCGTCTCGTAGAGAAGTAATCGCATAATCCCGTGGTTTTTGCGATTGCTTCGTCGTTCCTCCTCGCAATGACAGGCTTTCGGAGCGATCCAACAGCTTAGGGATAGACGACGAAACCAAGTGTGAGGTGTAATTTCAAGACTTGTGTGTACACCGTAGCCCCGCAAGCGGGGAGGGGATTGAGGGGTGGGGTAAAACGGCCGCGGGACAAGCGTTTGAGCTTAAGTTGACACCGATGATAGCTATGCGCCCCTATCGGTGTACTTCATTTACTTGAAATATGCTGTATTAATAATATGATTGGGACTTCCAACTAAAAAAATATTCCATCACTGTGTATGCAGAGGAAGCAGAGGAGAAAGAATCTACCGCTATGAAAATGGGATAATTTATTTTCTAGAAGTCCCTGACAATTTTTTTGGTAAGGGAGTGGTAGTTTCCCATCCCCCACTTCTTGTTCTGAATTCTGGATTTGTGAATTCTTCTTTAAGAGTTTTTTTGCCGAGTTTCTCGCCAAACTGCCACCATTCTTCCCCAATTGGTGCCGAATTCACCCAAACCCAGCAGACTCCCGACTCTTTCTTCATCCCAAGAGGCAGAGAGAACGCCATAAGTTATTCCTAAAACCCCCAAACCAAATAATCCCATGTTGACCAATAAAACGGCAATGGGAGCTAGTTTGATGTTGGCGTAGGTGGCAAGCAGATAGCTCACAATCAAGGTGCTAATGGCCAAAATTGTTGGTATACCACAAAATACAGCTACCCGTCGAACCATTCGCTGGCTGACTACTTTCGGAATCGCCATTTCTTCTTTGGTGTAAGGCGGCTTCCTATCAGCTTGGTTGCTGGTTTTTTGTGCTGTCGCTGCTTGTTGAGTTGGAGTTTTTACAGGTTTTTGGCGCTTTTTGTTTGGTTCAAAAGGCAGGCGATTGCGTTCCGATTCTTCAGCAGACATAAGCCATTGCCTCTAACCCCGAATACCGAGACGAGCAATCAAAGCTAGATACTTTTCGCGATTTTCTTTTTGGATATAAGCTAGAAGACGCTTGCGCTGACCAATTAGCTTCAATAGTCCCCGCCGGGAAGAATGGTCTTTTTTATTTGCCTGGAGATGTTCAGTGAGGCGGTTGATCCGCTCAGTTAACATGGCAACTTGGACATCAGCCGAACCAGTGTCGGTTTCGTGAACTTGGTAGTTGGAAATTATTTCTTGTTTCCGCAGTTGCGTCAGAGCCATGATCCAAATTTTAGTTTTTCAATAAATGTATGCAGCAGTCTCCCATAATATCACAGCCATTAAGGTGATGTAGAGTCATTTAGCTTGAAAATAGCGTTAAGGGAACTCCAAAAAATTATTCCGGTTAAAACGTTGACTGTTGACGGTTCGCAGTTAACAGTCAACAGCGAACAACAGCACAACAAGTTTGTGAGAACTTATACTGTATCCCTTGAGCAAAAAATGTAGCAGTCTGTTTTAAGTATAAAAAATCAATTTGTGCTTAAATATACTTCTAATTTAAAGTTGTTAACGAAAAACGTATCTTTTTCATTAATTCAATCCCATAGTTAATTAGAAATGTATAAATAAATTAAACTGCCTACTTGAAAGTTAAGCTTTTTGCTATTAGTTTCTAGGCAAAAAGCCACTTCTGTTTATTCGTACCCACTTACTTGAAAGCTAAAAAAAAGCTTAAAACATTTAAGTAACTGGTCTATAAACGATTGAAAAAATGAGAAAATTGGGCCATAGTAAAAAAAAGTTAACAAAAAAACAGGTTAATAACTAGCGACATGAAACCACAAAAAAGCACGCGAAGCCGGGGTGTTGTGCTGAGTTCTGTCGGGTTAAAGCGTTTACAGGCAGCGATTTTGGCTATGGAAGTAGCAGAAAATTATGGTCAGCGTTTGACTTTAGATAAATTAGGCGAACGCATGAATATCTCCACGAAAACACTGAGCAGATTGTTATCATTAGATACGGGTGTAGACCAAAAAACTTTAAAGCTGTGTTTTAGCGCTTTTAATTTAGAATTAACATCCCAAGATTACATAATTCTCAACGAAGCAGATAAAGTTCAAGCTTCACAATTACTTTCATTGAATTTACATAGACAAAAAACAAGCTTGTATCAAAGTTTAACTCTTGATTCTTTTGTTAACGAACAACCCAAGCAATTAGAAAGTTTTTGGCCATACCCAGATGGGCCTGTACCTTTGGATTCACCGTTGTATATCGAACGTCCACCCATTGAAGAATTGGTTTATCGGGAAATAATTCAACCAGGGTGTGTGATTCGGATTAAAGCACCAAGACAGATGGGTAAGAGTTCTCTGGTGCTGCGGTTGTTAGCCTTTGCACAAAAGCAAGGATATCGGACAGCTAATTTGAATTGCTACCAAATTGATTCTGATTCTTTGACTAACTTAAACAAATTATTGCGTGGTTTTTGCTGGCATGTTGCTAGAGAATTAGACATCGATCCCAACTTAAATGAAATGTGGGATGAAGAAATTGGCTGTAAGTTGAGTTCCACCTTTTATTTGCAAAGCTATTTGCTCAAACAAATTACCACTCCCATAGTTTTAGTTTTAAATGAAGTCGATCGCTTTTTTGAATATCCTCACATTGCTCAAGAATTTTTTGCATTATTGCGTTCTTGGTGTGAGGAAGCACAACAAAATCACAATTGGCAGAAATTGAAATTAGTAGTGGTTTATTCTACAGAAGAATATGCCACTTTAGATATTAATCGCTCTCCATTCAACATTGGATTACCCATCCGTCTTGGAGAATTTACTCAAGAACAGATAGAAGACTTAGCTAGACGACACGGTTTAAATTGGAATAGTAGCAAAGAATCCAGCCAACTAATGTCATTTGTAGGCGGTCATCCAGCACTAATTCGGATTTCCCTATATTTTCTTCGATCGCAAGAACTAACTCTCCCAGAACTGATGACAGAAGCCATCGCCAACGGCGGCATTTACCGCTATCATCTATGGCGACTGTGGTTACAACTACAAGAAAAACCCACTTTAGCTAAAACCTATGCCCAATTGGTGAAATCCCCGCAAAGCACCTTTATTAATCCAATTGAGGCCTATCAACTTGACAGTTTAGGCTTGATTCGTTTTGAGGGCGATCGCATTTTACCAAGTTGCGAACTCTACCGCGCTTATTTTGGCAAACAACTATCAAGAATTGTTTAATAAGCTGTTTTGCATTTGGCGTTGCACATTGACTACACAGATATTATTCACAAATGATTTAGGATTACTAATCAATAGTATCTTGCTTTTTTGAGCAACATGCAAGGACAGTTAAGACACTTAAGCAAACAGTTAATCGTAATTTGAAATCAATAACGGACAGTTAAGACATTTAAGACAGTTAAGGAAAAATTACAGATTCTTGACTTAAGAAAGTGATACAATCCAATTTGAATAAAAGCAGTAAACTGGAAAATGTTTACTGCTAACAAAGTATCGACAGCAATTGCAAATTATTGGTGATGCACAAGATAACCGATTGATTTCAAAAATCGGGTATCTTGGAATTACACAATGAAAAATAAATGGAATTGCTAGTTAATCTATTTTTTGTAGTCGCACTTTGATATGAGATACCAAGTAGGGGGTAGTCTTCGTAGTGACGATCCCACATATGTTATCCGTCAGGCAGACGAAAAACTTTATACCAGCTTGAAAGCTGGAGATTTTTGTTACGTCTTAAACTGTCGGCAGATGGGTAAATCGTCTTTACTACAGCGCACAAGTTATCGCCTGAAACAAGAAGGTTATAACTGTGTTTACTTGGATATGACCCGCTTGGGTAGTGAAGATACTACACCGGAACAATGGTACAAAGGTATAACCATCAGCTTGTTTTATAGTCTAAATTTGGCAGAAAAAGTCAATTTTAAAGAATGGTGGAACGCACAATCAGGAATTTCTTCGGTACAAAAATTACATCAATTTGTAGAAGAACTATTATTAACAAATCTGCAAAAACAATCTGAGACTAATGGGAAAGCCACAGGAATTATTATCTTTATTGATGAGATTGATAGTTTATTGAGTTTAAATTTTCCCGTCAACGATTTTTTTGCATGGATTCGTCATTGTTACAATCAACAAGCATCTAATCAGAATTTTCAACGCTTAGGATTTGCACTATTTGGAGTAGCTAGTCCATCGGATTTAATAGCAGACAAACGGCGGACGCCTTTTAATATTGGTACAGCCATCGAGTTACAAGGCTTTCAATTACATGAAGCAACACCATTACTCAAAGGGCTAGAAGAAATCATCTCTCAACCACAGAGAATACTACGAGAGATAATTTATTGGACGGGAGGACAGCCGTTTTTAACCCAAAAACTCTGCCAACTAGTTGCTCAGGCCGCCTTAAAAACATCATACGGAACAATCTCATTACTGCCAGGAACCGAAGGATTTTGGGTAGAACAACTAGTGCGATCGCAGATTATCGAACATTGGGAAACCAAAGACGAACCAGAACACCTGCGGACAATTCGCGATCGGTTACTTTTCCACGAACACCGAGCCGGAAGATTGCTGGGACTTTATCAAAGAGTGTTGCAAGCAGAAGATGAGGAAGACGCGGGGATGGGTGGACGCGGGGACACAAAGACAAGTAATTCTTTGCATCCTCTTTTCGCTGTACCGACGGATGATAGTCCAGAACAAACAGAACTTTTGTTATCTGGGTTAGTTGAAAAACGCAACGGCGATCTCAAAATTAAAAATCCCATTTATCGTCATGTTTTTAATGCCCAATGGGTACTCAGATACTTAGACAACCTCCGTCCATACTCGCAAACATTCAACGCCTGGGTAGCATCGGCTTATAAAGATGAATCGCGTCTGTTGCGAGGAAAAGCTCTCAAAGATACTCAAAATTGGTTGCAAGGCAAAAGTCTGAGCGATTTGGATTATCAATTTTTAGCCGCTAGCCAAGAATACGAACGCAAAGCCGTGCAAACAGCATTGGAAGCAGCACGAGCCAAAGAAGTAGCAGCAAGGTTAGCACAAGAGCGAAAAACTGCTAAATTGCAAAGATTTCTCTTAATTACAGTAGCTATTGCCTTACTCGTCTCCAGTGGATTGGCCACAGGAAGTTTCATTTTGTACCGCCAAACTCTCAAAAGTGCATACCAAGCAAAAAGCAGCGAAATCCGAGCGCTTGTATCTTCTTCTGAGGGGCTGTTTGCTTCCAATCGCCGATTAGATGCCCTCATAGAAGCAATCAAAGCCAAGCGTAGACTAGAAAAACTAGATAAACCAAACCCAAAGATTCAGCGTTTGGTGAATGACGCATTGCAACAAGCAGTTTATGGAGCAGATGAGTACAACCATTTTTCCGGTCATACAGCAGCTGTTTTAGCAGTAGATGTCAGTCCTGACTCTTCTTTAATTGCCTCAGTCAGCATAGATCAAACAATCAAGCTTTGGCGACGAGACGGTACACAAGTTGCCACTCTCAAAGGCCATAAAGGAGCAGTGAGAGCCATCGATTTTAGCTCTGACGGTCAGATGCTGGCCTCAGCTGGTGAAGATGGCTCTATTAAACTGTGGAACCCAGATGGCACTTTAATCAAAAGTTTCAAAGCTCACACTGGTTCCATCTGGGGATTAGCCTTTAGTCCTGACGGTCAATTCCTGGCCTCCGGTAGTTGGGACAAAACTGTGAAACTTTGGAAGCCAGACGGTACCTTGCTCAACACCTTTGAAAGTTACAAAATGGGTTTTTCTGGAATCACCTTCAGTCCTGATGGTCAAATACTTGCTGCTGCAAATCTAGACAGAACAGTAAAACTCTGGAAACGAAACGCTTTAGGCTGGGAAAACGCCCAACCCCTACAAATTCTCCAAGGTCATACAGCTTGGGTAATGAAAGTAGTTTTTACTCCTGATGGCCAAACCATCGTTTCTGGGAGTGAAGACAAAACTGTGAAACTTTGGAAGCGAGATGGCAAAGACGGCAGCTACCGCGAGTATAAAACTCTTAAAGGTCACACTGCGGGGGTTTGGGGAGTGGACTTGAGTGCCGATGGTCAAACTATTGCTTCCGCCAGTCTCGACAAAACAATTAAACTTTGGAATATTGACGGTACAGAACTGAGGACACTTAAAGGACACAGTGCCTCAGTTTGGGGAGTGACTTTTAGTCCCGATAACACCTTTATTGCTTCAGCGGGCACAGAAAACGTTGTCAGACTGTGGCAAAAAGAAAATCCATTCCAAAAAAGTATTATTGCCCATGAAGCCGGGATTTGGTCAATAGCGATCGCCCCTGACAGTTCCACCATTGCCACAGCTAGCCACGAAAACACTGCTAAACTTTGGAGTCGTCAAGGTAAATTGCTGAAAACTTTTACTCAATCTGGCGGTGCAATATTTGAGGTTTCATTCAGTGAAGATGGCAAATTGATTGCTCTGCGCTGCTACGATGATACCTTAAGACTCAAAAAGCTTAACGGCAGTTTGGTCGCTAGTTATAAAGATCCTCTGAATAAACCCTTAGCAGCAGTATTAAGTCCCGACGGTAAAACCATCGCAATGGGAAGTGTGGAAAAGTTTATTCAGATTTGGAAACGCCATCGACCCGCACCGCAGACAATCAAAGCACATGAAGCCGAAGTTTGGGAAGTTGCATTTAGTCCAGATAGCCGCCTCATTGCCTCTGTTAGTGGTGATGGCACTGCTAAGCTGTGGACACTGGATGGTAAGTTGTTAGAAACACTCAAAGGTCACACCGCAGCAATTTGGAGAGTCACCTTTAGCCAAGACAGTAAAATGCTGGCAACTGGAAGTGGCGATAATACTGTTAAGTTGTGGGCTGTTGGTGGTAAATCAGCACTGTCCAAGCAGCACCAAAAAAGGAGTTTTCCGGGGCAAGTCACTAGCGAACCCCAAAGGGGCAAGTTGCTGCAAACACTCAAAGGTCACATCGCCGCCATTTGGGGAGTTGCCTTTACTCCCGACGGCAAAATAGTTGCTTCTGGCAGTGTAGATACTACAGTTAAACTTTGGCAGGTTGATGGTAAAGAACTGACTACCCTCAGAGGACATACAGCAGCCATTCGGAAAATTGCCATCAGCCGCGATGGAACTTTGCTAGTTTCCGGAGGAGATGACAACACACTCATTTTGTGGAATTTGCAGCGAATTCTCAACCTAGATGCACCAGCTTATGCCTGTGATTTGGTGCGGGATTATTTGAAAACAAATATAGCAGTGGAACAGAGCGATCGCTTTCTTTGCAACCAATGAAAAGGGTTACGTTTTTTCATAATTTGGCGTAAGTCATGAGAATCTATCTTTGCAGATGTGGACGATGAGTAAATTAAAGTCAGCAAGTGATTTTTTCTGAGTAATTTATTCTTTGGAAATCCCTATGAGTTACCTGTTCCCCGTTCCCTATTCCCTTCACAGAGGAACTTTCTTAACCCAAGCGTATTGAGTTAGAGTTACCTGATTAATTGTGCCGCAGAATTAAAAAACTGACGACACAATCCCCTAGTTAATAACACTGTTGTCAGTAAGTTAGCAAAAGCAACTAGGAAGGTAATTAAAATTTCGTAGGATATAGCATCCAGGGGTCTGACACCAGCTAGTAACTGACCAGTAGTAATTCCTGGTATTGCTACCATACCGATAAGTATCATTTGATTAAAAGTAGGTATCAGTGCTGCTCTGATGGCGTCTTTGCGGTACTGGGCGATCGCTTGTTCTGGAGTTGCGCCTAAGCTCAAGTAAGTTTCTATTTCCATATGGCTGGAATTAATGGTGCTGACAAGACGTTCCCCAGCGATCGCTGCGGCATTCATGGCATTACCTATGACTATTCCTGCTAGGGGAATCACATACTGTGGTTCGTACCATCTGTTTGGTTGAAGAATTAAGAAGCTAGTGTAAAGCACTGTCATGGCAGTGCTAATAAAAATTGCACCCCACACCAAAGGCAATACATAAGGAATCTTTTGGCTGATGCGATTTCGTGCGACAATCGCCGTAATTGTCAGCATAATTGCTAATATTGCCAAAACCGCCCAACCATTGTTCAAAGCAAAGATGAAATCTAAAATGTATCCCAATACAAGTAGTTGTAAGATGGTTCTTCCAGTAACAAGGGCTAAGTTCAACTCTAGTCCTAACTTTTCCCAGATAGATACACCAATAGCCATGGCCATTAATCCTAAAGCAATGCCTAAATCTACAAAATCTAGCTCTATTGGCTCCTGCATCAGTTTTGCATCTCCTGGTATTTTCTTCTCAAAGCAGCACCCACACGTGGAACTTTGATTCGATGTCTTGGCTCTTGGTTGATATATATCACCTTCATCAATTGAAAATTCAAAATGCTACAACTTTAACATGGTAAACACTTAGTAAACTGCCCTGACATCTTTTTGTGTTGATTGTTGATGGTTGACAGTTAACATTCAGCGTTCAACCAACGTCATGATTAACTGTGCAATTTAAAAACTCAATAACTTAACACAACTATCTGTAAATTAACGTGTAGTAGTTGGCTACACCACAATTTAAGCAAAAACCCTAATAGATGCCTGATTTGGGCGATAGTCTTTTCCGATAAAATAAAAACTCATGTTCCAAAGCGTAAATCCCGTCCCTGCTTTTGACATCAAGCAACAATACACCAGCATCGAAGCAGAAGTAAGTGCAGCTGTTTTAGAAGTTCTGGCTTCTGGTCGTTATATAGGTGGCCCCTTAGTCGAAGGCTTCGAGCAACAGTTTGCTGCCTATCATGGTGTTAGTCAATGTGTAGCTTGTAATTCTGGTACTGATGCGCTCTATTTAGCTCTACGAGTTTTGGGAATTGGTGCAGGCGATGAGGTGATCACAACACCTTTCACTTTTATCGCTACTGCTGAAGTGATTAGTGCCGTGGGTGCAAAACCTGTTTTTGTAGATATTGATGCGACTACATTTAATTTAGATGTAGAGCAAATAGCGGCGGCGATTACACCAAAAACCAAAGCGATTATCCCGGTTCATTTATTTGGGCAACCAGTGGATATGACATCATTGATGGCCATTGCTCTTGCTCACAACTTGTCAGTCATTGAAGATTGCGCTCAATCTACAGGCGCAATCTGGGGCGAGGAAAAAGTCGGAAGCATTGGACATATTGGTTGCTTTAGTTTCTACCCTACTAAAAATCTTGGTGGTTGCGGGGATGGCGGAGCGATAACAACTAACGACCCAGCCATCGCTGCCAAACTGCGAATCCTACGAGATCATGGAAGTAAAATTCGATATTTACACGAAGAAATAGGTGTAAATAGCCGCTTGGATGCTCTACAAGCGGCTATTTTGCAAATTAAGCTGCGTTATTTGGATATTTGGAATGAACGGCGGCGAGAAATTGCTAATTATTACTATCAATTCCTGAGTCAAATTCCCGCCATTGTCCCGCCTCAAGAATTACCAGGGGGTATTGGCGTCTGGAACCAATACACCATTCGCATTTCCGGCGAAGGACGAAATGGTGCTAGCGCCAAATATCGAGATTGGGTACGTACTCAACTACAAGAGCAAGGTGTCAGTTCAATGGTTTACTATCCCTATCCTTTACACTTGCAGCCAGTTTATCAAAACCTGGGCTATCAAATTGGAGACTTACCAGTGACAGAACAAGCTTGCCACGAAGTCATATCTTTGCCTATGTTCCCAGAACTCACACAACAACAACAAGACCAAGTAATTTATGCGCTAAAGGATTGCTTGAATTAAGCTAAAGCGTTGATTGTTGACTGTTAACTGTTTACTGTTGACGGTTAACAGTTAAGTAGAACAGGATAAATAATTAAAGGTTTGTAGTGAGAACTTTTGTTCTCAAAAAAGGACTAAAGTCTTTACTACGAACTGAATTTTATGATTTTTACATTTTCAAGTCGTTCTACTTGACTTTTTTATACTTCATTTGCATGGGAAGTATTGTTTGAAGGTCATTATTGCTGCCAATCAGGGAATTAAACTAAAAAGTGACCAAGAATTCAGATTTCTATTGGCGGCAAAGACAAAATGATTAATAAGCTGCTTTTGCATTTAAGTTGCATATTTTTTCCTGTTGAGAGTTAATCGTCAACCGTCAACTGTATGAGGGACTGTGCAATTTAAAACCGCATCAGCTTATCAGTTTTGTTATGGCCTTTGTTTGAAAGTTTGATGGTTGTAGATGAACATAGGAATAATCCAGCCTTACAGTAACGGCTTTTTAGACGTTGTACCAGAGGGTGAAGGCAGTGACTATTGGCACATTGCAGCTATACACATCAATGGCCAAGCTTATTGTCCTAGTCCTCGGCTTTATCGTTCAGAAACAGTGGCATTAACAAAAGCTGCACAAATTTATGATTGGATAGCTGACCACGAAAATCAAATTGTCAATGGAGCTTACAATTGTTCTGAATTAAACCTCATTATATGGCAGCAACCAAAAGTATCTTAGTTAAATTTAATTAACGCTATGGCGATTAATCACAATTAGATAATTGTGTTTGTTTAAATCCCCTAATTTTAACTGTGGGAATTCCTTGTTGCTTGTTTCCTTTTAAAGGTGTAAAACTTAATTTAAAAGGCAACAAACAGCAGGGAACAGTTTGTTTCACTTTATTTCCTTAAAAGACGTTTTAGCCATCGGTGCGCTTAAATCTTTGCTAGCAAAGGCGCAATATGCTTCTGGATTGATTTGTCCGTAATTTTTAAGAAAGTGAATACAATTAGGACGGTCTTTAAAGGTGGCTACATAAACTATGAAGGAATTTTTTTTATCTGATAAATTGGGGTAATCTGGTATCCATAGCACCCCTGATTGACTAATTCCTTGAGATTGTAAAATTTTCACTTGCTTGATGGCAGCTTGCAAATTTGGCAAACTAGAATTTGCTACGAAATAAAAAGAATTCGGTAAATTAGCAGCGTTTGTAATTGGCAATTCGCGGATTGTGCCGATTTGATTATTTGCTGTTCCTGGTGGAAGGGACAAAGAAGAATTTTCTCCAACTTCTGTTTTTGGAAGTAGGGAAGATGTCGCTTCTTGATATGTCCCGGATTGAGGAGAGTTTGCTAACAAAAGACCAATGATGACCGATGCACCAATTAATCCACCACCGATTAAAGTGCTACCAACAAAAATAGCGTTTTGTTTGCTGCTTTGGGCAGCTGGCAAGCGGATGACAGAATTAGTCAAAGCAGAAAATTGATTATACATCGGTACGTTTGGTGCAGCTGAATTGGCAACGTTTTCCAAAGCATTCAGCATTTCTTTAGCAGTTGAATACCGTTCTCTAACATCAAATTGAGTTGCTTTTTTTAAAATTTCCATCAAATGGGGACTGATGACATCCCGATCCCAAACATGTTCTCCAGTATAGGAATCTGTCATCAATTCGTGAGGCGATTTTCCCATCAACAAGAAAATAGCTGTTAGTGCCAAACTATATAAGTCACTGGCAAAAACTGGGCGTCCTGCTGCTTGTTCGCTAGGCATGAAACCGGGTGTACCAATGATAATGGAATTACTAACAGTGCCTTCTGGATACATGACTGTTGCCATTGTTTCCCGCACTGCGCCAAAATCAATTAAAATTGGCTTGCCATCAGATGAACGCAGAATAATATTGTCCGGTTTAATATCGCGGTGGATAATACCTTTGCTATGTACAAAGTCCAGCAATTTCAACAGACTGATTAAAATGGGAATTACTTCACTTTCGCTCAAACAACCGTTTTGTTTTACGTATTGGTTTAAGGTTTGTCCAGAAATCCATTCTTGTACGAGATAGAATTGCCCATCTGCTTGAAAGTAAGCGTACAAAGTAGGAATTTGCTCGCTTGCCCCACCCAGATCTTCTAAAATAGCGGCTTCTCTTTGAAATCGCCTTTGTACCAATTGGTAAACATCTGGATTTTCGGTTACTGGCTTGAGTTGCTTAATTACACAACGCCGCCCAGAAGGCATTTGGGTATCTTCCGCTAAGAATGTTTCGCAAAATCCACCAGTTCCAAGTACGCTAATAATGCGATAGCGATCGCTCAAAAGTGTTGATATCATAACGTTTTCTTGACTTAGGTTTGTTTGGAAGCACTCTCTATAAATAAGGATCTACAACTGCCTGCTTTAATAACTTTGACAGTGTATAGTTTTTGATATAAATTATTAATCTTTTCTAAACAAATAGACAATTTATTAGCTGCACACTTATTTAGAGTATCTAAGTATGAGAATATCACGAATTGCCTTTTTAATTAAGATACTGAAATAGATATGGACAATGGTAAAGCTATGAGGAATTTTTATTAAGAATTGAATATGGGGCATGGGGCATCGGGCATGGGGAGAGGGGGGGTAGACAAGGAGAGAAGTCTGAGCGGAGGTTTCCGACCATCAGAACTTCGGAGAGAAAGATTGCTACCTTGTCTCCCTCGTCCCCCTTGTCTCCCTCATCTCCCTCATCCCCCCACCTCCCCACCTCCCCACCTCCCCACCTCCCCACCTCCCCTATGACTAGCATCTACGACCTACGCTTGGTAGCACTTTCAATTTTCATCGCTGTGTTTTCCTCATATACTGCTCTTGATTTGGCTGCAAGGGTTACAGCAGCCAAAGCATCGGCGAAAGTCGCTTGGTTAATTGGCGGCGCAATGGTTATGGGAATCGGTATTTGGTCGATGCATTTTGTGGCCATGCTCGCTTTTAGTATGGCGATACCGATCGCCTATGATATGTTGATTGTGCTGGTTTCTATGCTACCTGCGGTCATTGCTTCGGGGGGCGCACTTTTCCTAGTCAGTCGCCCAGTGTTAAGTATTTGGCAATTGCTGGTTGGTGGGACGTTAATGGGTATTGGTATCGCCTCGATGCACTACATTGGAATGCTGGCAATGCGAATGCAAGCAACCGCCACATACAACCCAGTGCTGTTTCTACTTTCCATTGCCATCGCCATCGGCGCATCGATTTTAGCACTCAACATTGCCTTTCATTTACGCACGCCCACCAGTACAACTGACTGGTTGGCAAAGATTGGTAGTGCTATTGTCATGGGGGGAGCGATCGCTGGAATGCATTACACAGGGATGGCGGCTGTTAAATTCATCCCGACTAACCCAGCAGCAATTTCTGGGCTAGCAAAAACCAACGATTCCCTAACTGTGTTGGGTATTTCCATTGCTACTGCTACTTTTGTAATTCTTGGTTTTACCCTGCTGACTTCATTTATAGACCGACGATTGTCCGATCAAACAAAGCTTTTGGCACAGCAAGAAGCCCAAGCCAAACTTTCACAATTATTTACAGAAATTACCTTAAAAATTCGGCGATCGCTCAAATTAGATGATGTAGAGAACACTACTGTTTATGAAGTTCGTCAAGCATTGAAAACAGACCGTGTGATTATTTATCGTTTCAATGCTGATTGGAGTGGGATTATCATTGCCGAGTCCGTTGGCCAAGGTTGGACAAAAACCTTAGGAAAAACTGTCAATGACCCATTCCGGGAAGACTATATTGAAATGTACAAAAATGGTCGAGTCCGAGCTACCAATGATATTTATGCAGCTGGTTTTACGGAATGTCACCGGGAAATTCTTGAAGGTTTTCAAATCAAAGCAAATTTGATTGCACCGATTATTCATAATAATCAACTTGTGGGTTTATTGTGTGCCCATGAGTGTTCCACAACCCGTGATTGGCACAAATATGAAATTAATTTATTTAAACAATTAGCAATTCAAGTCGGCATTGCTTTAGAACAAGCAAGTCTAGTAGCTGAACTCGAACACACGCAGAAAGTTTTGCGGCTTCGGGATCGGGCCATCGCTTCCGCAAGTAACGCTATATTCATTACCGATCCACGTCAGCCAACAAATCCAATTATATTTTGTAATGCGGCCTTGGAAAAAATCACAGGCTATTCATCTGACGAATTACTGGGATGTAACTACAAATTTCTCCAAGGTTATGACACAGATCCAGATACAATTACAGAATTAGATGAGGCAATGGAAACTTCCGGAGAATGCCAAGTTGTACTCAAAACTTATCGGAAAGACGGAAGTTATTTTTGGTGTGAATTAACTGTTTCTCCCGTCCTAGATGTATTTGGACAAACAATCAACTTTGTTTGCGTGCTGGTGGAAATTACTTCACGCAAAGAAACCGAAGAAGAATTAAAGCGCAGCCAACAAATTTTGCAAAAGCAACTGCTAGAAATTATTGCCGATATTAACGAAGTATTACAAGGAGATTTAACTGTTCGTTCTCAAGTGACAACAGGCGAAGCTGGAATCTTAGCTAATGGAATCAATACCATCATTTATACGCTGTGGGAAATTGTTACTCAAGTCCAACAAATTGCTTACCAAATGAATGTTGGTGTTGGCGAAAATTCTGCTTTAGTCCAACAAGTGGGAGATGAAACACTCAAACAAATCGAACAGGTTAACTATACCCTTCAAGAACTAAATAATCTGAATCTTTGGATTCAAAAAGTAACAGATAGCGCTGAACAATTACATAAAATAGCTGTTACTACTACTAATACAGCAGAAACAGCCAAGACAACAATGGATTTAACTGCCGAAAGTATGTGGAATTTACAACAAGCAAATTCACAAATAGGCAACAAAGTCAATAGTTTGGGCGACTATTCTCACAAAATTTACCGTGTAGCATCAACGATTAGGCAAATCGCCACCCAAACTAACTTATTAGCCAGTGACGCTAGTATTGAAGCCACATGGATGGGCGATCGCGGTCGGAGTTTTGCCAAAGTCGCAGAACAAATTGCTCAATTAGCTGTGCAATCTAGCGAAGCAACCCAAGAAATTGAAGGCGTTTTAAGTAATGTGGAAATGGAAACTAGCGCATTACTTCAAGCCATAGAATTGGGAACTCATAAGATAGGAGAAAAAGCAAATATTGTCCAAAATACCAAGTTAAGCCTGGAAGATATTTTAAAAGTATCTCAACAGATAAATCATTTAGTCCAATCAATTTTTACAGCAACAGCATCTCAAACAGAAACTTCCCAAGCGATGGCATCTTACATCGAACACATTACCGAAACCTTAAAATACACCGCAGATTCTTCTAGTACTGTATCAAACTCTCTACAACAAACAACAGAAGTAGCAAAGCAATTACAAGTGTATGTCAGTGGATTTAAAACTGGGGAGTAGGCAGTGTGGGGAGCAGGGGAAAAGTAAGTCAAAAGCTAAAAGGCACTCATTAGATCTCTTGCAAAAGTTACTTTTGCAAGAGGGGGAAAGGGAAAAGGTTAAAGGGAAAAGGGTTTTTATTTGCCCTTTACCCTTTACCCCTTACCCTTTTCCCCACTTCTCTTAGAAGTCTATTAAAAAGAAAAGAATATGAGTGTCTTTTGATTTTTGACTTTTGACTTTTTAATGCCTAATGCCCAATACCCCATACAATCAACATTTTCAATTTAAAAATCGAAGGTTGTGCGAAGTACTCCCACGTATTGAGTATCATTTTGGCTGTTGTTTTCTGGGTTGAGAATTACCCAAAAACCAGGAGTTACTGAAATGTTGTCGTTTAATCGCAAGCGATAGAATGCTTCGATATGGTAAGCGTTATCTGGCTCTTCACGGACATCACTGTTAGAAATACGCGGTGGTAAACCAACGAGAATTCCTGGAAGGTTACCTTTACCTCCCACATCTGGGAATGACAAGCCAATGGCCCCAAACCAGGCATTAGCATTATCGCCGTTGTTTACGAACAAAGAATCTGTTCCACCAATGCCATTGGAAATATTACTCAAACCAGAACTCTCAGCAGTGGCCCAGATATATCCACCCCAACCGTGAATCTGGAAATTTGGCGACAAGCGATAATACCCTTGGAGGCCGACAATGCTATTGGAAGTAGCAATATTGTTGCCAAAGGGAGCGCTGGATAGAACGCTACCTCTTCCACCTGTGACATCAACGGTGCCAGCAGGATTATAGCCATGAGAATAAGCTATACCAATGGCTCCTTGTTTGGCGTAATACACTAAATGGGCAAGAGCATTGTAACCGCCATCAAATAACCCATTGTTCTGTGTAGGATTATTGGGACTATTTGCTAAGTAACCCAGAGTCAGAACCAAGTCCTTTCTGATACTCCAGTTGACGGCTGCACCACCGCCACCCCGCTCGAAAAGGAAACTGTTCTTGCCGAATAGTGAGGGAATTCCGTTGCCATCATCGCCGATGGTAGCAGGGGTGACGTTGTCTGTGATGTCGTTATAACCAATGCCTACAGGGCCGACAACGAAGGATAGGGAATTACTCACCGGGAAGTAGTAACGAATGTGGGGAACGATCAGTCTATTGTCGGTGTCGTTGTCGAAGTTGAGGCGCGTCATTCCCGTACCACTGGCTGTGGCAATTCGGCTTATGCCATTGGCATCGGCAAAGTTGCCAAACTCCAGACGGACTCGCAACAAATCTTTACCTGTGAAACTACTCTCCAAATTCAAACGACCGCGAGTAGCAAAGATAGTATTAGATTCATCAGCATCCCCTCCCACGCGATCGCCAAAGGTGTCGGTAATGGCAGTAATAACCTGAGCATTCAGCTTGGTGGTGGTAGAAAACTGTTGCGCTTCTAGGGTTGCTGCACGTGCCTCTAAGTTATCCACCCGCCCGCGCAGAGTTGCTAGTTCTGCTGCAAAATCTTCTTGTAGTTTTTGCAGCACTGCCAAATCTTCTTTCTTGACTAAATCGCCGGTAGCTGTAGCAATTAACTCATTCACTCGATCCAAACAAGCATTTAAACCTGCCGCAAATTCGTAACGAGTTAAAGCCCGGTTACCGCGATAGGTGGAATTGGGATAACCTGCAATGCAACCGTAGCGTTCCACCAGCGATTGCAGCGCTTGAAATGCCCAATCAGTCGGTTGGACATCGGAAAACTGAGAAACTGAGGTGACTTGTCCCTGCAACGTACCAAAATTAGCATCTGGGGTATTTGCATTGTCATTCAAAGGCGTTGCCCAAACTGCTGGGCATGAAAATAAAAGCAGTGGAAAACTGCATAACAGATTTTTCAACATTGGATGTGTTATTGCCTGGAATCAAATATGGGTAAATGGGTTCAGAATTCAGGAGTCAGGAGTTAGGAGTTAGGAGTCAGGAGTCAGGAGTTAGGAGTCAGGAGTTAGGAGTTAGGAGTTAGGAGTCAGAATCTTGATGACGCAACGATACGATTAACGTACAGATAAATCTCTGAATTCTGTATTCTGAATTCTGAATTCTGAATTCTGTATTCTGACTCCTGAATTCTGTATTCTGAATTCTGTATTCTGACTCCTGAATTCTGAATTAGTGAATTCTTGTGCAAACTGTTATGACTTTTTGCTGATTGCTGCTGTTAATAGCCGCTTCTATAATCTGCATTACATTAATTCCGTCTTCGGCAGTTACAGGAATTGGCTGATGGTGAACTATTGATTGATACATTGCATCGTAATAGCCTAAATAACTACCTTGTGAGCTTTTGATTTTTTCTCGGATTACTTTTGCATCTTTTTCTGTATGCAATAGTCCATATTCACTTTCAGGCTCAGTGTACCAGTCTTCAGTGTTAGGCTTCATACCAGCCCGTAAATTGTCTTCTTGTGCATCTGCCCTACTTTTAAGAAAAGAACCTTTTGTGCCATGTATAATATACGACGGTATTGGTTCCCGCACGAGGAAACTTGCTTTCAATTTGACACGCAGTTTCTTGTAGTAAAGTATCAGCTCAAAATAATCATCTATCTGTGATGCTGTTCTGGTAATTCGCATATCTGCAAAAACAGCATCAGGCATCCCAAATAAATGCAAAGCTTGGTCTATTAAGTGCGGCCCTAAATCTTTAATGATTCCTGCTCCCGGCCCAGGAAGTTCTACATGTTGTTTAGGACTGAGTGTGGGTTTGTATCGAGCAAATTTAAATTCTGCTTCAATAATATCTCCTAATAAGTCTGAGTGAATAATTTTTTTTACTGTTTTAAAATCACTATCCCATCTCCGATTTTGATATACAGATAATTTTTTTTGCTTTTGTTGTGCCAACTCTTTAAGTTCTTTGGCTTCTGCTACTGTTGTGGTAAATGCTTTTTCTACCACCACATGTTTGCCTGCAAGTAAAGCCTGCTTAGTATACTCGTAATGAGTATAAGTAGGCGTATTTACTACTACTAAGTCAACTTGTTCATCTGTGAGCAAAGCTTCTAAGGAAGAATAGCTTTTGACATCAGGATAATCTTCTTGTATCAGCTTTTTACTTCTTTCCCAGGAACCTATTAATTCAAATCCGGGATGCAGATTGATAAATGGTGCATGAAATACCTTACCTGATAATCCATAAGAACAAAGAGCAGTCTTGATAATTTCCATTTTTGTGATTTACTGAAGCGAAATTTTATCAAAAGAATTCAGAAGTCAGAATTCAGAAGTCAGAATTCAGAATTCAGTATTATGTCTGGTTAGGTTAAAGACTTATAGTTAGGACTGACGCGGGGACGCGGGGACGCGGAGACGCGGGGAGGTTTTTATTATGGGTAATTAGGCAAAGATGATATGACGGGGAGTTTGGAGTTATAGGTGATTATCTGAACTTGGTATTATTTATTGAGGATTGGGTGGATGAAGTTTTTTCCGTTATGAGGTGTGAAGAGAGTATTCTGAGCTATGGCTAATTTTTATATTTTGTTGTTGCCTGATTATTGCTGTGCTGAATGTAAAAGTGCAGGCAAAAAGGTAGATGTTATCAGGTGAATTTTTTAAAAGGGAACTCTTAACGAGGAATGGGGAACAGATTGATTTTAGAAGTTTGCGATAGCGTTCCGTAGGCAAGATTTAGACCTTTGAGTTCGTAGTAAGGACTTCAGTCCTTATTAGAGGACTATAGTCCTGTGTACGAGACGCTATGCGTAGCTTGCTTAAAAGGAGGGTTACACTACAAACACTTATTCTGATATCAAGTTCGGATAATTGCTTACTATTCAAAACTCTTAGCGTCAGTGCTAATAATAAGTCTTCAGCCGAACCTGATATGACTCTTGAATTCTTAGTTAATTTTTATCTTTCTAGCGTCTGGAACGTCTGCGGAGTCGGTCAATCATGACGGCAACGATAATTACTAATCCTTTGACGACTAGTTGCCAGAAGAAAGACATGTTCAGCAGAGTTAAACCATTGTTGAGGACAGCAATGATTAATGCACCGAGAAGAGTACCACCAATTGTACCAATCCCGCCTGTAAAACTAGTTCCACCTAAAATTACAGCAGCGATCGCATCTAATTCATATCCTTGACCCAATAAGCCACTAGCACTATAAAGACGGCTGGCACTCATAATTCCTGCCAAACCTGACAGCAATCCACTGACGCCATAAACAAATAGCAACACTCGATTAACTTTAATGCCAGTTAATCTGGCTGCCCGTTCGTTACCACCCACGGCATAGATTTGCACTCCTAAAACAGTCTGTCGCAGTACAAACCAACTAGCAGCCACCGTCAGTAAGGCAATGATTACCAACCAAGGAAGGGGGCCGATATAGCTATTACCAATCCATGCAAAATTGATGTCGCGGTTAATAACTGTTGTTCCCTTGGCAATCAAGTAGGCGACACCCCGCAAAGCAGTCAACGAACCCAAGGTGACAATAAAAGGCGGTACATCCAAAAAGGTAATCAAAGCACCGTTGAGTAAGCCCAAAAGCAATCCCGCCAACAAGCCAGCAGGCAAAGCCGCCCAACCTATAACCGGAAGTAGGGACACCAACAAGGCGACTACGGCAGAAACAGCCAACATTGACCCCACAGACAAATCAATGCCTCCGGTGAGAATCACAAAGGTCATGCCTGTGGCTAGGACAATGTTAATGGATGCCTGCCGTAAAATATTGACGAGGTTACCGCCTGTGAGGAAGTTGGGTGAAAGGAAGGTAAATAAGATACAAATAAGTACGAGTATTGGTAAGATACCTGCAACTTCCAGAAAGGTGGTGATGGATTTCCCTTGGCGCGCCTTGGGATTGTTGCCGACTTTCCTATTGGTAGGTCTGATTGTTTGGCTCATGATTCTACTACTCCCGATGCTCCTGTTGCATAGTGCATAATCTTTTCTTGGGTAATTTCTTTGCCGGGACTGTCGTCGAGTTCCCCCACTAACTGTCCTTCGCGCATGACTAAAACGCGATCGCTCATACCAACCACTTCTGGTAATTCGCTGGAAACCATTAAAATAGCGACCCCTTGAGATGCTAATTCGCTGATAATTCGATAAATCTCGCTCTTAGCGCCGATATCTACCCCCCGTGTCGGCTCATCCAGCATTAAGACTCTCGGTTTAATTGCTAGCCAACGCGCTAACAGTAGCTTTTGCTGATTGCCACCAGAAAGATCCACAGCTCTGATTTCCAAGTTAGCCAGCCGGATATTGAAGTTTTCCACCGCTTCCGTCGCCAATCGATTGACTGAACCCCAGTTGACAACCCCGGCCTTGGCATCCTGTTTGAGGGTGTTCAGGGCAATATTCTTGCGGGAACTCATTTCCAGAAATAAACCTTGGTCTTTGCGGTCTTCTGGGACGTAACCAATACCAGCAGCAATGGCATCACTGGGGCTATTGATATTCAGTTTCACGCCATTGAGGAAAATTTCACCACTAGCCTTGCGGTCTGCACCGAAAATCAGTCGGGATACTTCTGTGCGTCCAGCACCCACCAGCCCTGCC
This sequence comes from Nostoc linckia z4, assembly GCF_002608075.1. Classification (GTDB taxonomy): domain Bacteria; phylum Cyanobacteriota; class Cyanobacteriia; order Cyanobacteriales; family Nostocaceae; genus Nostoc; species Nostoc linckia. The sequence continues at coordinate 26,947 of NZ_LAHA01000061.1, read as the reverse complement.
AAACCCAGGATCTCACCAGCGCGAATTTGAAAACTAGTCGGTTCAATCTTGCGTCCGTCGCTGATATTTCTCACTTCCAACACCACCGGGCCGGGATTGGTTTGGCGTTGATGTTCGTAGAAATCCTGCATGGAACGCCCGACCATCATTTGTACTAATCGCTGGGCAGAAATTTCCTCCCGTGTGAGACTGCCGATATATTGACCGTCCCGCAGTACACTAATTCGGTCAGCCAATGCATATATCTCTTCCATGCGGTGACTGATGTAGATAATGGCAATGCCATCGTCTCGGAGTCTGCGAATAACTTCAAACAAACACTCAGTCTCGCGGTCAGATAAAGCTGCTGTCGGCTCATCCATCACCAAAACCCGACTGTTATCTTTCAGCGCCCTGGCAATTTCTACCTGCTGCTGTTCGGCGATAGACAAAGTACCAACTATAGTATTGCCTGTAAAACTTGCCCCCAGGCTTTGGAGTACTAATTTTGCTTCATCGTCCATCGCTTTACGGTCTAAGAACTGACCCCGTTGCAACTCGCTACCCATGAAAATATTTTCGGTAACGGTTAAGTTGGGTGCAACATTGAGTTCTTGATAAATCAGGTTAATTCCCGCTTTACGTGCCGAAGCCGGATCGGTAATTTTCACTGGCGTACCATTGATGCGAATCTCACCTTCATCGGCAATATAAGCCCCAGCAAGAATTTTCATCAATGTGCTTTTACCCGCTCCGTTTTCCCCCATGAGAGCGTGAACTTCTCCGGGATAAATTGTGAGATTCACATTTTGCAGAGCAGGTACACCATGAAATCCTTTGGCAATCCCTTGCATCTCTAATACAGGGGCCGCGGTTGGTACTTCAGGAAACGAGGTTTCAATACTTGTGGTCACGAGTAGCTCCTGTAAAAATAATATTGGGCAAACAGGGTATGGGGAAAGGGAAAGGGGTATGGTTCGACAAGCTCACCAACCGGGGAAAAAGGGAAAGATTAAATTTATTCTTTTTCCCTTTCCCCTTTAACCTTTCCCCTTTAACCTTTCCCCCTGCCCGCATTCCCATTTACCAACCTTTTTCTGTGCTGACGTTATCTTTAGTAATCAGCTTGACTGGAATCAAAATTGTTGGCGACTGGGGTTTTTTACCCTTCAAAATGTCGTTGCCAACTTCCACTGCTTTTGCTGCCATGCCTCGTGGATTTTGAGTTGCTGTTGCTGCATATATCCCATCTTTGTCAGCGATCGCTTTTATGGCTTCTGGCGCACCATCAACACCAACAATGAAGAAGTCTTTTCGTTGTGCTTGGTTGGCTGCTAGTTCTGCTCCCACTCCACTGGGGTCGTTGATGGCAAAAACAGCATCTATTTTGGGAAAGGTTGTGAGCAAGTCTGTCATCACTCTGAGTCCACCGTCTCTGCTACCTTCTGCATTCTGGTCTTTGGAGAGAATTTTTATATCAGGATATTTAGCCAATACGTTCTGGCAGCCATTAACTCGCTGAATCACTGAGTCCACTTGCGGCCCATTGACGATTACTACATTACCTTTGCCTTTGAGGCGATCGGCAATATATTTACAAGCTACTTCTCCAGCTTGCACGTTATTAGTCGTAACTGTGGCATCTACACCACCCTCTGCACCTGTATCTACGGCAATCACGATTCTGCCTGCTTCTTTGGCTTTTTCCACTGCTGGCTTAATGCCACTTTTATCAGCAGCATTCAGAATAATAATGTCAGTATTCGAGGCGGTGAAATTTTCAATTTGGTTGGCTTGCTGGTTGAGGTCATAAGCGCTAGAAACTACAGTTGTTCTAACATCATTGCCACCGATTTTTTTAGCTGTGGCTTCAATTTCCTGTCCCATCAGAACGAAGAAGGGATTACTCAAATCGCCAGCAGTAAAAGCTACCGATCGCAATTTCCCATCGGCACTACCTGGCTTACTCTGTGCGCTAGTATTAGTAGCAGTATTCCCAGCAGCGTTGGCATCAGGATTACTCGCAGTATTGCCGTTTTCAGAATTATTTGAGCAACCAATTACGCTACCACCAACCAAACTGATTAAACTAACTGCGATGCCAATGTTTTTTAAATTCATATATCTCCTCTGAAAAAAAATCTGAATGGGGCATTAGCCAAACAGGGTATGGGGTAAGGGGTAAGGGGAAAAGGGCCAAGATTAAATTTATTCCTTTTCCCTTTCCCCTTTAACCTTTCCCCTTTCCCCTTTAACCTTTCCCCTTTAACCTTTCCCCTTTAACCTTTCCCCTTTAACCTTTCCCCTTTCCCCTTTAACCTTTCCCCTTTCCCCTTTAACCTTTCCCCTTTCCCCTTTAACCTTTTCCCCTACCCCCATCACCACCCTTTGTAACTATTAAGGTTCTCGCGGGTAACCAATTTAACTGGAACGAGAATTTCGGAATTACTGGGTTTTTTGCCTTGGATGACATCGTTACCGACTTCAACGGCTTTTTGCGCCATTCCTGCGGGATCTTGGGCGGCTGTTGCCACAAATACACCGTCTTTGTCTTCCATTGCTTTGGCTGCATCTGGGGAACCGTCAACGCCAACAATAAAAAATTCGTTGCGTCTTGCTTGTTTGGCTGCTAAGTCTGCGCCAACACCGCTTTGGTCGTTGGTGGCAAAAACAGCATCGATTTTAGGAAAGGTTGTTAGTATGTCACTCATGACTCTCAGTCCGCCATCCCTTGTACCTTCTGCGTTCTGGTCTGAGATGATTTTGATGTCTGGATATTTGGCTAATGAACTTTTACAGCCACTAACTCGCTGATTGATTGAGTCCATCGGCGTACCGTTGAGAATTACTACGTTACCTTTGCCGTTGAGGCGATCGCCAATATACTTGCAAGCAATCTCTCCAGCTTGGGTGTTGTTAGAGCTAATCATTGCATCCACGTCTGCGTCAACGGCTGAATCCACTGCAATCACGATTCTGCCCGCCTTCCTCGCTTGGTCAATGGCTGGTTTAACTCCTTTTTTGTCAACGGCACTCAAGATAATTAAGTCAGTGTTCGCCGCCGTGAAATTTTCGATTTGGTTAGTTTGTTGGTTGAGATCGAAGGCACTGGAAACTGTATTGACTCTAATTCCATCACCAATTTTTTTTGCTTGTTCTTCAGCTCCCTTTTGCAGTGCTACATAAAAGGGATTACCTAAATCCCCCAAAGTAATCCCAATTGTCTGCAATCCTTGATTTTCTAAGCTAGTGTTAATCGCAGTGTTAGTACTATTATTAGCGGTGTTAGCATTTGGAGTGTCATTACAACCCACAACCACAGTCCCAAGAAAACCTAATATGCTAGCTAATAAAAAAACTTTCTTCATATTCACCTATCATCCAAACAATGCTTTTGAATTTGAGGAAAATTAGCAAAATATCAATCCGCAATATGATAGAATATTTACAACTTTAGTGTTTAGCTTTACTTTTAAATTTGGCAAGTTAAAGTCGAACATCTGTTGTAATTTGATGTTCTTGGAGTTGCTACTGGTAGTTACACTAAATTAAGTCTTTGCTGATGGCAGCAAAATACTAAATGTTGTAAGAATTCACAAATTTGTTTTTTGGGAAAATTATATTTGAAAATGGTTAGTCTGAAAAAATTGATTTGCTAAAATTACAAGAACTTTAGGGGAGCAAATTTCAAACTTCTAATCTTATTTGGTTTTTCATTTTATCGTGTAATTTTCCCAAACAATTATTTACTTTATTGAAATTTACAAAATTAAGAAGTGTTTTCCATTTGAATGTAATATCGTGTCAGATGAGTTATTTTCCATCCTTTATGATGGCGAAATGAGTGCGACACTCAATAATTAAGCAACCTTGGGAGGGCGCACAAAAATTTTGATGTCAAAGAATAGACGCAATAATTAGCTTTGCGCTTGTTTCAGTTGACTAGATAATCCCATAAAACCAAGCAAGTGACTGTAAACTAAATATATATTTGTTTTTTAGTCTTCACAGACACAAATTGTGCTATTGTGTTTGGGAAAATATTTTCTTTGGTTGAGATTTGGAGAGAAATGTTTGCAATCTTGAGAGACTCAATCAGGAACCGAAAATTTAAAATTTTAAGGTTGGCGGTAAATATTTAGCTACTAAGTCTTCGTAGTATGGCTTGAGCTTTTGCCAATCAGGGGGATTGGGATTTTTTGAATATAAATCATAGGGATTGAATAACTTCACCCATTTAAACATTTCTTCATCATGTTTATCCATCAAATGCTGGTAAGCGTTCTCACGATGTTGAGGATAAAATGAATGATAGCGAAGGATGTATAATGCAGGTTCGGGTAAGTAAGGTTTCATCATACTATAAAAATATTCATCGTGTCCCCACGAAAGATGTACGTTACTTAATCCACAATTCGGTTCGTATACACCATATTTAGTGTTATATTTTGGGTTATTGTAATCGGGATTATCTTTAAAAAATTCCGAGAAAACAATTTTATCTGAAAACGCACAACCCACAGGATAGGTATCACCAACAGTAGCCCATTGGGGTTCGCCAAATAAACAAAGTACTTTTCCCATATCGTGAAAGAAACCAGTCAGCACCATCCAATCAGGATGACCATCAGCACGAATGGCTTCTGATGTTTGCAATAAATGTTGTAGTTGGTCTAAGTCTGTATCGGGATCTGAATCGTCCACTAATTGATTCAAAAATTCCACTGCATCCCAAACACTCATTTCTTGTTTGTCAAACTTTAAAAACTCCGCTTTTTTCTGGAGTACAAAATCATATGTTTGATTGATGTGGTTTAAGCGGTAAAACTCTTTAACTGTATCTCTAATAGTTGTTTCATAATTTCTGTAAGCTTCAACAGTTTTACCTTCTTTAACTATGGTGTTGGGATCGGGATAGCGATTGAGTAAGTCTTTTTCCCATTCTTCTAGGGAATGTAAGAGATTATTTGAGCGATGATGTAGAGCTTGAGACATATTTTTATAGGGGTTTTGCACACCTGTGCATAAATTTCAATTTGCTTATTCTTTATTTTTGCACACGTGTGCAAAAATAACTATTAAGTTTTCTATCTATTTGCACAAGCCTACCTTCCCCCTTCAGCAAACATTCTTTACTTTACTTAGTGCATCTTTCGCTGTGAATAGTTAACAATGTTGATTTCTTGCTGGGGATACTTGACGATGTTAGCTAGTTCTTCAAGCTGATTGATTGCTTCTGCACCCTCTAACTTCATTAATTCGCGGTCGTCCCAAATTTCCATCCAAGTAATACCGTAATCAGACACTAAAAACCGAATTATGTGCTTTTCTGCCAAACTCACCATAAATGAAGCACTTTTGATTTGGTCGCCGCACGTATAGCAAGACGTAGTATAACCACGCCGCTCAAGTGCAATGGACAAAGCTTGTAGATTAATTACCAAGTCTTGAACGACTTGCTGATATTGTTGCGCTAATCTGAGAAACATTGTTGTCTCCTACCAATATCGGATTCCTGATTTATGCTTTATCAAGGGGAATAGGCAATAGGGAATGGGGAATGGGGAAGCCTATAACGCTAAATTCCTAAAGATGTTCTGATGTTTTGTACAATTACCTGGGGTGTTTCGATAACATCTATATATAAGGTGTCTAATGGTTCTTCTAGGGTATTAAACTGGGTATCGAGCAATTTTTCGCTCATGTAGTGATTATGACGCTCTTGCAAGCGTTTTTGAATTAATTCATAAGACCCTTTGAGGTAAACTAACTTGATGCGTTCGCTATCTACAACCAGAAATTGACGATAGCTTTCTTTAAGAGCCGAACACGCCAGCACCATACTTTTATTTTCTTGCAGCCAATTTTTAATAGCTATTTGCAAATCATGTAACCAAGGTATTCTATCAGCTTCTGTCAGAGGAATACCACACCGCATTTTCTCAACGTTTTCTGGCGAATGAAAAGCATCAGCGTCGCTAAATTCCCAGTCTAAAGAATTTGCTAGCAGTTTTCCGATGGTGGTTTTACCAGCTCCAGAAACACCCATTATGATGATAATCATTGATTTGTCGTTCATAGTTCAATACGCTTGGGTTAAGAAAGATCCTCTGTAAAGGCAAGGAAACAGGGTTATCTGAACTGTATTGGTTCATAGTTTTGCAAAAAAGCGAAGTATTAACAATCAACAGTCAACAGTCAACAGTCAACAATCAACAGTCAACAACCTCAACCGAAATAGTTCATTTTTTCCACTTCCCAAATCAGTAAATTGATAAGTGCCATTTGCATAAATATTTATACATTTTCTAATCCAACAGAAATTGCTGTATTCCTTAAGAGTTCCCCCAACCCTGTTCCCTGTAAATCCGTCATAACTTGATTTTTTGTTACATTTTGACATTAATCTCAATTTTATGCTGAGTTAGGAAAGTGAATGCATTGACAGATAACTCAACTTTGCTAATAATTAGAATTATAATGCACACGTTTGCATTAATTATGGTAAAATCATGAAGAAACGAAAAGTTTCAATAGAAGATATAGCTCGTAGGGCAGGTGTTTCTCATTCTACAGTTTCCCGTGCTTTGCGAGATAACTCTCTCATTAGCCCGAAGGTGCGAGAGGAAATTCAGAAGATAGCGCGGGAAATGAACTATGTGCCGAATGCCATTGCTCAAAGCTTGCAAACTCAACGTACTAATACTGTCGGGGTAGTGGTGACTTCCATTGCCGATCCTTTTTATGCTGAGGTAGTAGAGGGAATAGAGCAGGTAGCGAGAACAGCTGGTTTGAGTGTTTTCTTAACTGCTTCACATCGAGATTTCGAGCAGGAAATAGCAGCTATTGATAACTTTCATCGTCGGAGAGTTGATGGCATATTAGTCACTGATTCCCGAATCAATAAAAAAAATACAAATAAAATCGGAGAAATTGCGGTTCCAACAGTATTAATTAATAGTCAAACGGAAGACCAACCTGAAACATTTCATACAGTAAAAGTGGATGATTTTTTAGGTGGTCGATTAGCGGTAGAGCATTTGATTGAATTGGGGCATAGGGCTATTGGTTATTTGGGTGTGGGCGATCGCAGTCAGTCCAATTACTTGCGTTTAGAAGGATATCGTAGGGCTTTGAGGGAAGCCGGGTTACCAGAAAACAGTGATTGGGTGGCAATTAGTGATGAAGAAAATACCAGAATCAACGATGTTGATACAGGAAAAAAGATGCTACCTAAACTATTGACAACTGGTGTTACAGGCATCTTTTGTTACAACGATATGGTAGCGGTTGGCGCTCTCTTAGCCTGCCAAGAACTAAATATTTTGATACCGCAAAATTTAAGTTTAGTTGGATTTGATGACATTGCTCTTTGCCGTTACGTAACACCATCATTGACAACGGTGTGCCAACCAAAATTGGAAATTGGTCGCTCGGCGATGCAAATGTTACTCGATTTATTAGAAGAGAAAAGTGTAGAAAATCTGGTTCTGTCACCTTTTGTAGTCAAGCGCAATAGTACTACTGCATTTGAGCAACAAAGCGCCGGTGCAGAGGGGCACAGCAGAGAATTCCTAACTGCTAACTCAGTACTCATAATGCCAGATGGGCAATGTCCCGTACCCCCGACCCAATGCCCAATGCCCAATGTCCAATGCCCATTTTCAATTACTTAGAAATAATATGTTAACTAAAAAATGGAGTTTATCTAGCGATCGCTGTTTTGCTCCAGAACCAGAACAAAGACAGCTAGCACGTCAATTTTTTTATAGTATATCTAGTCTGCCTTTAGTGTGTCCCCACGGACACGTAGACCCGGCTTTGTTGGCTAATCCCGCAGCTTGTTTTGGTTCCCCCACTGAATTATTGATTATTCCCGACCATTACATTTTCCGTATGCTTTATAGTCGGGGCATACCTTTATCGGCTTTGGGCATACCTAGCCGTGATGGTTCGCCAGTAGAAACCGACCACCGTAAAATCTGGCAACTTTTCGCCGACAATTTTTACTTATTCCAAGGTACTCCCTCTGGGTTGTGGCTGAAAGACGAACTTAATAACGTCTTTGGAGTGGATGAACCTTTAAATTCTCGCAATGCTGGATATATCTACGATTATCTGCAAAAGCTGTTATTGTTACCGGAATTTTCACCTCGTGCTTTATTCAAAAAATTTAACATCGAAGTCCTTTGCACCACTGATGCAGCCAGCGATCCTCTTGAGTACCATCAATCCCTACACCAAGAAGGTTTGACTCACATAAAACCCACATTCCGCCCAGATGCAGTAGTCAACCTCAATACTCCTAGTTGGCGGGAAAATTTAACCAAGCTGGAAAGCACTGTGGGGCGAGAAATTACTACTTACACTGCCTTCGTGGAAACCCTAGAAGAACGTCGAGGTTTTTTCAAAAAAATGGGAGCCACAGCTACCGACCATAGTGCAGCTACACCTTATACCAACCGACTTACTGACGAAGAAGCAGAAGCCATTTTTGCCAGAGCATTGGCTAACAAATTAAATCCAGGCGATGCAGAGCGTTTTACCGGCCACATGTTCGTGGAAATGGCCCGGATGAGTGTAGAAGATGGTTTGGTGATGCAGATGCATTGCGGTATTATGCGTAACCATAATCAAGCTGTGTTTGAGCAATTTGGGTCTGATAAAGGTGCTGACATTCCTTTAAAAATAGAGTGGACAGAAAATTTGCATCCCTTGTTGACAGCCTACGGTAATCACAAAGACTTTCACTTAATTTTGTTTGGATTGGATGAAAGCACTTATAGCCGCGAACTAGCTCCCTTAGCCGGTCATTATCCCGCAGTTTTGTTGGGGCCGCCTTGGTGGTTCCACGACAGCATAAATGGTATGGAACGATACTTCAATCAAGTGATGGAAACCGCCGGACTTTATAACACCGCAGGTTTTAACGATGATACGCGGGCTTTTGTTTCCATTCCTGCTCGTCACACAGTGTGGCGGCGTGTAGCTTGTAATTGGTTGGCAGGGTTGGTAATACGGGGATTAATTGAGGAAGAGGAAGGCTATGGAATGGCTCATGCTTTAGCTTATGACCTGGCGAAGGTTGCTTACAAATTAAACTAAAAACCTCTGTGTTCCTTTGCGCCAACCTTGGCGTTCCTTTGCGTTGAAAGAAGTAATTTTTTTAACGCAAAGGGACGCTGAGTAAACGCAAACAGACGCAGAGTTTCATGATGTTCGAGGAATGATCAATGCCAGATTTGATTTTGGAGAAACTTTTTAGCCTCAAAGACCAAGTAGCAGTAGTTACTGGTGGTTCTGGGGTGCTTGGTGGGGCGATGGCGCGGGGTTTGGCGCTGGCGGGAGGGCGAGTGGTGGTTATCGGACGCAATCAAATGCGGGCGGATGCAGTGGTAGCTAATATTACTGCCAATGGTGGGGAAAGTATGGTGGTGCTGGCGGATGTTGGCGATCGCTCCCAATTAGAAATAGCCAAACAAGCTATCCTAAAACATTGGGGTCAAATAGACATCCTAGTAAATGCGGCTGGTGGTAATGTTGCCGCCGCCACAATTACAGCTGATGCTAGCTTTTTTGAAATGCCACACATCGCATTTGAGGAAGTTGTGAGTCTCAACTTGATGGGGACTTTATTACCAAGTCAAGTTTTTGGACAAGCGATGGTGGAGAAAAATCAACCCCAAGGTTGTATTGTGAATATTTCTTCCATGTCTGCTATCCGTGTTATTAGTCGGGTGGTTGGTTATTCGGCGGCGAAGGCGGCCATAGATAACTTTACTCGTTGGTTAGCTGTGGAACTGGCTCAAAAATATGGATCTGGGTTGCGAGTCAATGCCATTGCACCTGGTTTTTTTATTGGCGAACAAAATCGCAATTTATTGTTGAATACTGATGGTAGTTTAAGCGATCGCGGACAAAAAATTATTCACCATACGCCAGCCGGACGTTTTGGCGAACCCCAGGAATTACTCAGTACTTTGATTTGGTTATGCAGTTCTGGTTCTAGTTTCGTCAACGGCGTAGTTGTGCCGGTGGACGGTGGCTTTAGCATCTACAGTGGAGTTTAAAAATGCATTCATTAGCCGTAACGAATAATGGCACACTTGCTAAGGAGGAAGTTTCCTTATTAGTTCATCAAGCTTTAGCAAATCCTCAGTTTGATGGACAGCGCATCTTAGTTTTAATTCCTGATGGTACGCGCACTGCTCCCATTCCGCAAATGTTTCGACTACTTTATCAAGAGTTGAGTCACAGGGTTGCAGCATTAGATTTTTTAATTGCTCTGGGTACGCATAACCCCATGAGTGAGGAACAAATCAATCGTTTAGTCGGGGTGACAGCCGAGGAAAGAAAAACTACTTTTAAAAAAATTAATATCTTTAATCACCTTTGGCATCTACCAGAAACTTTTATTTCTTGTGGAGTAATTTCGGCGGCGGAAATAGCAGAAATTAGTAATGGAATGCTGCATCAAGAAGTTGATGTGCGTGTTAATAAGTTGGTGGTAGAATATGATTTGATAATTATTTGCGGCCCGGTATTTCCCCACGAAGTTGTTGGCTTTTCTGGGGGAAATAAATATTTTTTTCCTGGTATTAGCGGTCAGGAAGTCATAAATTTATCACACTGGTTAGGAGCTTTAATCACTTGTTATGAAATTATCGGTACGCCGGGAGTCACCCCAGTTCGGCGGTTAATAAATCGAGCCGCTAGCATGATTCCGACGCGGAAACTTTGCTTGGCAATGGTGGTTGCGCCGAAAACAAATCAGTTAGCTGGACTTTATATAGATAAACCAGATTTAGCCTGGGAAGCTGCTGCTAAATTATCAGCTAAATTGCATATTAAATATGTAGATAAGCCTTTTAAACAAGTGCTTTCTGTGATGCCTGAAATGTACGATGATATTTGGACAGCTGCTAAAGGCATGTACAAATTAGAGCCAGTAGTAGCGGATGGAGGAGAAGTGATTATTTATGCACCTCATATTACTGAATTTAGCTACACACATGGCAGAGTTTTAGCAGAAATTGGTTATCATGTGCGCGATTATTTTTTGAAACAATGGGATAAATTCCAAGAATATCCTGCGGGAGTGCTAGCACATAGTACGCACTTAAAAGGTATGGGTACTTTTGATTTTCTAGAAGGTGAAAAACCTCGAATTCGCGTAACTCTAGCTACTGGTATTTCTCCAGAACGTTGTGCTGCTCATAATTTGAGCTATCGCGATCCGGCTACAATTGAATTAACACAATGGTCTCATCGGGAGCATGAAGGTATTTTACTCGTACCCAAGGCGGGCGAGATACTTTATCGTCTCAAGTAGTCAATTTCCACAAAGAAATTTGCTGATTTTCAAATTGCTGAAATTATGGTTAGCTATTTGGCAAGACTAAATCTAGAAAGCATCAAAATTTATAGCACAAGGCAGTCCCAACAAAAAAATCATGGTTTTAATCAAAACATAAAGTCTATTTAAACAATTAAAATTATGAATGTAGAAGACAATTTTTCTTTATTTACATAGATTGATATGCGCTTTTCTATCGTTATCAGTGTCGGCTTGTTGCTACTTGCAGGCCTCAACCTACCAGTAATGTCTCAACCTTCCATAGACATAGCACAATTAGTAGCTAATAATAATTTGAATCAAAGGCGGTTAAACTTTAATCGCCGTTTGTGGAATAACCAAAATATTTCTAACTACCGTTATACATTTAGTAACGGTTGCTTTTGTATACCAGAAGCTAGAGGCCCAGTAATCATTGAAGTACGTAATGGCAAGACAAAATCAATCACTTTTGTAGCTACAGGTCAACCAGTTCAAAATCCAGAATACTTTCAAAAGTACAACACAATTCCTAAACTTTTTAACGTAATTCAGGATGCCATTAATCGTAAAGCCTACAGTCTGGATGTAGCCTACAATCCCAGACTCGGCTATCCAACCCAAATTAATATTGATTACAATAGTCAAATAGCTGATGAAGAAATATATCTGACAATTGAGAATTTTGAAGAAATTAAATAAGCTAATGTGCGCTAAAAAAGCATAATCATTCGTGGCGGTTGTTGACAGTTGATAGTTAACTGTCAATAACTTACTACAAGTATAAAATGAATAAATATTGATACTTAGTGAAAAAGGCGAACAGGGTGCGATCGCCTTTTTTTATTGCATATATTACATTGACTCGAAAAATTTACATATAATACAGATACCTAAAAGTAATACTTTTACTAATAAAGCACGGTAACCACAAAAATTTCTTTGATGTAAAATAGATAACAATTTTCCAACAACCATAATCTGCGTTACAAACGCTTCAGTTTTGGTTTATTAAATTAAGAAAAATGGCTTCCTACTTTTTGATTATACCGTGTGCTTGTTTAATCACTGGCTATTTTCTGTTAAAAAAAATTAATAGTGAAATTTCACATTTGATAGCTGTATTTGCAGCACTCAGCTTCATTTTGGGTTTAATTTTTGCTCCTTGGCAGATGTTAGTTTTACTATTGATTCCTGTAATTATTAGTACAGGTTATGAATACTACACAACCAAGGTAATCAGCGAACAAATAGAACCACCACAACAGCCAGTTTGCGAATCTGAAACAGATTGTCATTTAATCTACCGTGGAGTTTCCTATCGTGCTGACTCCAACGGCAAATTAGAGAAAATAAATACACCAAAAGTAACGTATAAATTGAGTTTTCGCGGAAGTACTTATTGTGTTTGCGTTAATCCTAATTCAGAATCCACTGAAATCACTACACCACCAGTCACCCATAAATTGAGCTTTCGAGGAAGCACTTATTGTGTAAAAAAAACTGCACAAAAAGCAATTGATTCGTAATTTGTGGCTATCACCACAAAGCGCTTCTTATACCCAAACCTAATTTTTGTTTGGCGCTTAAACCTTGTCTAACTTGAGAACCGTAGTTTTTTAGCAAAGTTTTGGGGTTGCTTGCTTTGTCGCAATGACACAAGAGAATAATTCTAAACTTTAGATTTCAATATGGACAAGGTTTAATTATTAAATATTATATTACATTGTCAACTAATTTTATAATTTATTAAACCAAATTTTGTCGGTTTCTCTTCTGACGAACAAAAATGTAGGCTACATAAGGGAATTTAGAATTCAAAGTAGAAAGTTAGGGATTTGGAAAACTGTTAACTGTTAACGGTTCGCAGTCAAATTCCCCTCTGGTAATTTCCTACTGTGAATTTTAAGTTTGAAATTCTGACACAAAATCTGCTAATTCCCAGTCATGATTTCATGTCAGTAATTCATTATGAACTGTTAATTGTGTCGCCAATGAATCCACTATTCAATTCGTCAGAATCGTCTAATATTTCGCGTCGGACACTGTTGAAAGTCTTTGGTGTTGGTGCAATTTTTGGAATCACAGGGTACTCTCGATTTACTAAGCCAAAACCAACGGTATTTGCAAGAGACACTTTGAAATTGCCACGGTTATTAAGTCAGCAAAAAAGTGTTGTAGTCATTGGGGGTGGTTTAGCGGGTTTAGCTTGTGCTTATGAATTAAGTCAACGGGGATTTGTGGTTACACTTTTAGAAAAGTCTCCCCAACTTGGTGGTAAAATTGCTAGTTGGTCTGTAGAAGCTGTTGGTGAAACTTTTAGAATGGAACATGGCTTTCATGGCTTTTTTCCCCAGTACTATAATTTGAATAGTTTAGTTAAAGAACTAAAGATTAGCGATAACTTTGAATCGTTAAATTTTTATTCAGTGGTTTACCGCGATCGCCAATACAAACCAGAGATATTTTATCCTAGTAATTCTGCCTTTCCTTGGAATATTCTAGATTTAGCGATCGCTTCTCCCAACCGCTTCAAATGGGGAATTAATCTTACAAAATTAAAACACCTGCAAGTCTTCCAGGCCATTACTGGTTTTCAAAGAGAAAAGAACTTTCAGCGATTCGATAATATATCCGTTGCTGATTGGGTAAGAACAGAATTCCCCCAAGGATTATATGACTTATATTTTCTGCCGTTTGCCAAATCTAGTTTGAATGCACCAGACACCATGAGTGTCGGAGAATTAATGCAATTCTTCCATTTTTATTTTTTTGGCAACCCTGAAGGACTAGCTTTTAATGGCACTAAAGATGATATGGGTACAAGTTTAGTGCAACCCATTGCCGAGGCAATTAAAAATCAAGGCGGTAATATTATCACAGGGACAACTGTTAGTGAAATTTCGGCTACAGAAGGTAAAATCGCAGCAGTAAAATATTATGTTGGTGGCAATCAAAATAGCGTGCCTTTTTGGGTGAAACGAAATTCAGTTGTTGATGATAACCAGGTAGAATATTTTGGTGCGGCTGATGAAGTATTTGCTTTACCTGCTGGAGGAAAAACAGCCATTTCTCTTACCTGCACTCATCAAGGTTGTACCGTACAAATGGCAGCAGATGGTCAGTTTCATTGCCCTTGTCATGGCGCAGTTTTTAGTAGTGATGGAAAAGTGGTAAAAGGGCCTGCCCAACAAGATTTAGCTAAGTTTCAAGTAGTGGAACGACAAGATACAGAAGTGCAATTGATTGCAGCAAATAAAGAATCATCATCACCAGAAATAATTGCAGCAGATTATTATGTTTTAGCAACCGATGTACCGGGAGTACAGCAACTCTTAAAACGAGTGAATGGGAATATAGATGAAAAAGTGCGATGGCAAATTGCAAATTTAAGTATCGCCGATCCTTTTGCAGTTTGTCGTTTCTGGTTTGACCGCGATTTTGCATGGCAGCAAAGTAATTTTACATCTTTATCCGGCTATCAATTAACTGATAGCATCACCCTTTATCATCGCATTCAAGAACAATTCATCGACTGGGCACAACGCACCGGTGGTAGTGTAGTAGAATTACACGCCTATTGCTATAAAGCAAAAGAATTTCCCACTCAAGAAGCCTTGTTAACCAAATTTGAAGAGGAACTCTATGAAATCGTCCCAGAATTACAACAAGCGCAGATATTACATCGAGAATTAGTGAATCAAAATAACTTTTCTGGATATCCACCAAATAGTTATGCACAACGTCCAGAAACTACAACTAATGTTGCTAACTTATTATTTGCAGGTGATTGGGTGAAAATGCCCTTTCCTTGTGGATTAATGGAACGTGCCGTTAGTAGTGGCTTATTAGCAGCCAACGACATTTTACACCGTGAAGGCTTGCAGAGACGATCGCTTTTATCAGTAAATCCGCAAGGGATGTTACAAATTTAAAATTAGGAATGCGGGCTGATGACTGATGACTGTTGACTAATGACTGGGGAGTTATTCTTATCTCCCTTGTCTCCCTTGTCTCCCTCATCTCCCTTGTCTCCCTTGTCTCCCTCATCTCCCTTGTCTCCCTTGTCTCCCTCATCTCTCCATGCCCCATCCCCCATGCCCCATGCCCCACTTTTTATGCAACCTCGACAAACCATCATTGAAATCTTCTCGACTTTTGTGCAATTTGCTGGCGATCGCTTTAGTCGTTGGGCGATAGAATCAAGTTTGCGTCGCAGTATCCAAAGTTGTATCAAACAAGCGCCACAAGAAACTTCAGAATATTTTTGGACGCTTTATTGGTATAAGTTTTGGCAAGTTCCCGAAACTCAAGTACTGGCAAAACAACATCTCACGGCTTACTTCCAAGAACCTTGTTATTGGGTATCTCAAAAAACTGTGACTAATTTTGCCAGCACTCAGTATCAATTATCAGACTGTTTTCAAATTGCCATTGCCCAAGTTGATAAAATCCTCAAAGGTTATAATCCCAATCAAGGTTTTTCTTTAAAAAACTACGCCAGCGCCATTTTTAGCGGTGCTATCCGAGAAACTTTGCGTCAAAATAGCGAAATCGATATCTGTAGCGACTGGGGACTGTTGCGAAAAATCACTAAAAAGTTTTTGGTGGAATCTTTGCAAAACGCTGGTTTATCTCCAGAGGATATTAATGCTTATATTCTCGCTTGGGAATGTTTTAAAACTCTGTATATTCCTACAAAAACAGGTACTTCTCGGCAACTTCCTCCACCAGATGATGTCATTTGGCAAGCGATCGCTAAAACTTATAATACACAAACCACTCACCAAGTCAATGCCCAAACTTTAGAAAAATGGCTGCTGAATTCTGCTAAAGCTGTACGCAGATATCGCTATCCTCAACCGGAGTCTTTGAATGTCCCCAAAGGTGGCGATGATGGTTGGGAATGGTTAGATAATCTTCCAGGAAGTCAACAAGAATCTCTGATTAATGAAATTCTTGCCCAGGAAGCAGAACAAACTAGAATTTCTCAGCAAACTGAGATTAACAAAATTTTAGTCCTGGCGATCGCTCAACTGGAACCGGAATTACAACAAATTGTCAAACTCTACTATGGCGAAGAACTCACTCAAAACCAAATCGCCAAACAATTACAAATGCAGCAATATACAATTTCCCGGCGACTGAAAAAAGCCCAAGAAGCTTTATTGCGGTCTTTAGCCAACTGGAGTCGAGATAATTTGCATATTACTGTCACATCAGACCTACTCAAAAGCATCAATACAGTGATGGAGGAATGGTTGAGGAATTATTACTAGGGTATGGGGCATGGGGCATGGGGCATGGGGCATGGGAGAGGAGAAGGGAGATTTAAAACTGAAAGTTGAAGCTTAGACGGCTCAAGGTTTTAGTTCAAAACCTCAACGTTTTAGTTCAAAACCTCAACGTTCCAGTTCAAAACCTCAACGTTTTAGTTCAAAACCTCAACGTTTTAGTTCAAAACCTCAACGTTTTAGTTCAAAACCTCAACGTTTTAGTTCAAAACCTCAACATTCCAGTTCAAAA
The DNA here is from genome assembly GCF_002608075.1 of Nostoc linckia z4. GTDB lineage: Bacteria > Cyanobacteriota > Cyanobacteriia > Cyanobacteriales > Nostocaceae > Nostoc > Nostoc linckia. Next base: position 10,107 of record NZ_LAHA01000061.1, on the reverse strand, counting down.
CCTCAACATTCCAGTTCAAAACCTCAACGTTCCAGTTCAAAACCTCAACATTCCAGTTCAAAACCTCAACGTTTTAGTTCAAAACCTCAACATTCCAGTTCAAAACCTCAACGTTCCAGTTCAAAACCTCAACGTTTTAGTTCAAAACCTCAACGTTCCAGTTCAAAATCTCAACGCTCAAACTTAATTTCTCAATGCCCCATGCCCGATGCCCAATGCCCCATGCCCAATATTTGGAGTAACCATCATGACTGCTGACACCACTGCCTTTACTTTTGCTAATTCAACAGACTTGATTTTAGAAATTCCTATCGCTACCCAAAATCAGGTAGATGTCGGCAGTCAATCTTTTTCTAACCCGACTTCTCGCTATCAAGGTTACATTAATGAACTTTGCCTGGGTGCTGTCTTGGAATGGTTAAAAGAAGATTTTACACCGCAAGCAAAGGTCTGGCCAACTACCACCGTTTTATCCAGCTTTTGGGAACTGGTTAATGGAACAGCAGTGACGTTAGACGGAACTAAACTAATCTTGGTTCCGAGTGAAACAATTGATTTGAGTGAATTCCGAGTACCACAAGAATGGGTGGATATTCCCAGTTGGATGGGTGATTATTATTTGGCTGTGCAGGTAGAACCAGATGCAGGGTATGTGAGGGTTTGGGGTTACTGCACCCATGCACAACTCAAAGCTAGGGGAAATTATGATGCTAGCGATCGCACTTACTCTCTTGACGGTGATAATATCATCAATGACATCAATATTTTAGCGGTGGCGCGGCAACTTTGCCCAGAAGAAGCAACACGTAGCGCCATTGAAGAAGTTACCGCCATCCCGCAAGCACAAGCACAAAACCTAATTACTCGTCTGGGAAATCCAGAAATACTTACACCCAGACTCGTTATTCCCTTTCAACTGTGGGCGGGGTTAATTGCACATGGCGGTTGGCGCAAAAGTTTATATCAACGCCGCTTGGGAATAACAGAACAGTGGTCAGTTATTCAATGGTTGCAAAACGGTGTTTCCCAAGTCGCCCAAACTATTGGTTGGGGAAGTTTTGATTTACAAGTGAGTGAAGCTGGTGCGCGGGGCGTCGAACAAACACCACCGCAAAGGATTATATCTCGTCAGCTGACGATTGCAGGTCAAATCTACGAACTGCTGATTACACCCCAAGGGGAACCAGAAACAACTATTTGGCGCTTTGAGTTACGTAACCTCACTGTAGGTGCAGCCATCCCTGCTGGTTTTAAACTCCGACTCCTCACTGAAGATTTACAGCCTTTCCCGAATAACGAAGATATTGCTATAACTGCCGTAGAACAACTTTATATAGAGGTAGCCTTGGAACCAACAGAAGGCATAGTCTGGGAAATAGAACCTGTTCCCGAAAACTATGACCAAGAAATACTCAGATTTTAAGATAGGACTTACGCAAGAACTCTCTCAAACTCTTATAACTTCGTGCCCTTTGCGTCCTTTGCGGTTCGTTTATTCATACTTTTGCGTAAGTCCTATAAGACTAGGAACAAGTCAGAAATATTTTACAGAAGATTGTTAACTGTTGACGGTTCATAGTTCACACTTCACAGTCATATCATGTCCTTCGCGGTAAGTGAGAGGCTTGTTGCTGTTTACAGCAATTTTCAGGTAAATAAACCACGTTGTAGGGCGAACAACCGTTCGCCCCTAGCAGGGATTGTGGTTCAAATAGATGAAAAACGCTGTAAGCTAAAATCCAAAATACCAAAATAGTATCAGCTATTGTTTGACTATTTTATTAGTTGTAAAGTGAAGAATTGTCTGGTCTAACAGCCGAAGCAGAACTTAGGACATAAACTGATTGTCAAAGTACTACCTGAAGAGACTTTCGCCAACCTGTTGCCTGTTGCCTATTGCCTATTCTCTGCTATATATCCACCTGAAGTTGAAAAGCTATGAGAGAAAAACCTAAACAACAAGTGCGTGTATGGGCGATGTTGTGTCATCTCTCGGCTTTATTAGCGTGGATTTTAGTCTTATTTTTGGTATTTATTGGCATACCTTTATATTTGCCCTTGAATCTGTTAGCCCCACTGATGATTTGGCGATGTCAAAAAGCAAAATATCCCTGGATTGATTTTCAAGGTAAAGAATCTTTAAATTTTCAAATTTCTTTGACGTTTTATACATTTATTTTCATCGTGATTTCTTTGTTTTTCGTCTTAACCAGCTTTAGTTTGGCAGTGACTACTAATAGTAAAATTAATGAAGTTCAACTCACCTTAGATAGTTTATTAATTGTGCTAACATCATTAATTTCATTAATGTTAATTTTACAATTATTTTTGGTGATTTTTGCCGCCATCAAAGCTTATAACGGAGAACATTATCGTTATCCTTTGACTATTAGAGTTTTGCGATAAATTTGTATAAATATGGGAGTAATGATGATATGATTGGGGTCGCGATCGCTGGCACTGGATTTGGTCAAAAAGTCCACATTCCTGGATTTCAAGCACATCCTCGCACTGAGGTAGTCGCTGTTTATCACCGAGATATCAATAAAGCCAAAGCCATAGCACAATCCCATAACATCCCCCACGCCTGCGATACAGTTGCAGATGTTGTGGCATTACCAGAAGTCCAAGCAGTCAGCATTTCTACTCCGCCGTTTTTGCACTATGAAATGGCAAAAACAGTCCTCCAAGCCGGCAAACATTTACTACTAGAAAAGCCCATAGCTTTAAATGCACGTGAAGCTACAGAACTTTATCACTTAGCTAAACAAAATAGTGTCATTGCTACTGTAGATTTTGAATTTCGCTTTGTCCCTGGATGGCAATTATTTGCTGAACTTTTGTCAGCAAAATATGTGGGTGAGTTGCGTTTAATTAGAATTGATTGGTTAGGTTCTTCTCGTGCTGATGCTTCCCGTCCTTGGAATTGGTATTCTGAGAAAGAAAAAGGAGGCGGTGCATTGGGGTCTTTGGGTTCCCACGCCTTCGATTATATTCATTGGTTATTCGGCCCAGTGCGGAAATTAAGCGCCCATTTAACCACTGCAATTCCGGCGCGAATTGACCCGACAAACCAACAATCAAAACCAGTCAACACAGATGACAATTGTATATTAACCCTAGAATTAGCAGATGGTACACCTTGCCAAGTTACCATCAGTGCCGTCGTTCATGCACCAAGAACCCATTGGATAGAAGTATACGGCGATGGCGGTACTTTAATCGTAGGTAGTGAAAATCAAAAAGATTACATACACGGCTTTCGTGTGTGGGGTTCCCAGCCAGGTAAACCCCTGACAGAAATAGAAATACCAAATCGATTAATTTTTCCCCAAAATTACGCCGACGGACGAATTTCTGCATTTATTCGTGTTATCGACCAATGGGTACAAGGAAAGGGGAAAGGGGAAAGGGGAAAGGGGAAAGGGGAAAGGGGAAAGGGGAAAGGTTTTAAATTCCTTACCCTTTATCTAGCCCTTACTCAGCATTTTGGGGTTGGTAGACTACTAGTAATATTCAAAATTCACAGCTAGCGCTGATAAAATTCCACCTCTTTCTCTAAAATCTTGATATCGTAATTACCAAAAAAATCGTGGCCTAGTAGCCCAATGTCAGCTTGAGGAGCGATCGCTACTGGAAGATTATGCGCTACTACTCCACCTACTGTAATAGATTTTACCTTACCTATGGGAAATTCGACTTCACTACCATCAGCAACTTGAGCTTGTATGATACCTGTAGTTTTCAGTTGTAGGCTACTTGCCATATTGCGAGTAATCACAGTAGCACTAGCACCTGTATCAACAATCATTTCAAAGGTTTTTTTGTCATTAAAAGTCACATCAATGATGGGAGTTCCACCAAAGCGCCGTTTGATGGGAACCCGAAAAACTCCCTCTTGTGAAGATGCATCTGAAGGTACATCAATTTTATCGCCACAAAGCTTTGCTAAACCAATGGTTTCACCGGAAGAAGTCACCATAAAACATGCTCCCGGATCTCCAATAGATGCTTGATTAAATAATACTAAAAATATTAGTGTAGGCATGAGTGCAACCGCACTTAAATTCATGGTTTTAATCCCATGCCTCCAGAGATGATTCATATTATATTAATGCTCCATTTTGGCGATATTTATTAATATCTCAATGACTAAAATCAATTCATGATTGTTTTTTGAGTTTTTATTTTTATATTTCTACTTATCTTACATATAATTACTGATTGATAAATTAAAGATTAGATAAAGAGATGATGAAACTACTGAAGTTAATTGCTTAAGCAAATAATTTCAACTTCACACTCAACAGTCATCAGTCAACAATCAACTCTATTAATTAGCTGACTCAAATATTGCTGCTGCATGTACCGCAATGGCAATGGCATTTTTCACAGCTTTATCTCTTTGTTCTAAAATGATATTTTCACTAACAATACGACCAGCAATTACACCACAAATAGCTGCTGCGGCAAAATCATATACTCCTGCCATTTTAAACAGCGTGCCGCATTCCATTTCATAATTTAAGATATTTAATTGGCGATATTCTTCTGTGATACCACGGAGCGATCGCATTAAATTTGGGTTTGCAGAATCAGTGCGTTCTTGTCCCTCATAAAAAGTATCAACTGATGCTGTAATTCCTAAATGATAGTCAACCTTTAATTCTTGTGCAGCTTTAACTAAGGCCACTGTGAGAAAAGGATCGGCCGCAGCTGGATATTCCACAGGCGCAATATCATTTGCTGCACCTTGGCGACACAATGCTGCATTGCTAATAACAACACTACCAACGGCAATATGGGGTTGAATAGAACCACAAGTTCCAATGCGAATAATTTGCTCAATTCCTACTTGTACCAACTCATTCACAACAATACTTAACGAAGGCGCACCCATACCACTAGTAGCGGATAGAATGGGACGACCATTAGGTAAAAATCCCAGATAGCTATTGAGTCCCCGATTTTCTGACAACAAGCGTACATCTTGTAAATAAGTTTGGGCAATGAGACGCGATCGTTCCGGGTCGCCAGATAATAAAGCTATGCTCGGAGGTAATGAACCTAAATCATCTTGTCCAAAACCAATGTGATAGAAGTGTTTATTTGGCATAAAGTTTAGAGTAGCGATCGCCCCAGCAGCATACCACGCTAGAGTCTTTTTTGAGACTTTACCTAGAATCTCTTCATTGCCATACCTAAAGTTATTTTTTGGGTGCAATTATACAATTAATATATTTGGGGAATACAAAAAACTATCGTAGGCTAAGTACTAATAAACAGCAAGTATTATGCTGTTATTTTTCATCGAATCTTCTAACAGAAAAATTTGTAGCACAGTTCAATTTAAACAAAGGTTTGGTATAAGTTAATATAAAGTCAAAATAATTACCCAAAAATACCATTTACTTGCATTTTTTATAAATAAAACAATTTAAATTATCATTATTTATGTCAGACAAAATTTTACATAACATCACCAAACTATGTGCTGATTTTTTTTGTAAACTTTTAGGACAGCCTAGTGTTAGTGATTTAAAAAATCAACTTCATGAAAAAAACGTTCAAATTCAGCAACTAGAAGAGCAAGAAAAGGCACTTTATAGAGTAATTAGCAAAATCCGGGCTTCTCTGGAGTTAGAAACAATTTTTCGGACAGCCACTAAAGAAACTTGCAAGTTACTGCGTGTCGAGCGCATTGCTGTCTATCGTTTCCATAAAAACTGGGGTGGAGAATTTGTCAACGATTTTGAATTTGCAGAACCTGGATGGGATGATGTAGAAACATTAGGAAAAAATACAGTTTGGAATGACTCTTATCTCCAAGAACATCAAGGTGGACGCTATTCTAATAATGAAACTTTAGTGGTTTCAGATGTCTATTCAATCGGCTTGTCTCCATGCCATTTAGAAATTTTAGAACAGTTCCATATTCGAGCTTATGCAACTGCACCAATTTTTGTGGGGAAAAAACTTTGGGGAGTGCTTGCTGCTTATCAACACTCACAACCACATGAATGGAAAAAATTAGAAATACATTTTCTCTCTCAGATAGCAACCCAGTTAGGGTTTGCAGTTAAACAAGCAGAATTGTTAGCTCAAGCAGAACAAAAAGCAGCAGAACTACATAAAGCAAATCAGCAGCAGGAAATTCTGTTTAATTTAGTTGCTCAAATTCGTGAATCTCTGAATTTAGACACTTTGTTTAAGACCACTGTACGAGAAGTTCGTAAAGCTCTCCGTGCAGATCGTGTAGGTATCTTTCGATTTGACCCTAAATCAAATTATGTCTCTGGTGAATTTGTTTCTGAGAATGTATTACCTGATTGGGATTCAGTGATTGCTATAAAAGTGAAGGATCGTTGTTTTGGTGAAAAATATGCAATTGCTTATCACCAAGGACGCATACAGGTATTATCAGATATTTATCAAGCTCAGTTACAAGATTGTCACCTTTTGGTGTTAGAGCAATTTCAAATCAAGGCACAAATTGTTGTACCTCTAATGAAAGGAAAAACTTTGTGGGGATTACTATGCGTTCATCAGTGTAGTTCCTCACGGGATTGGAATATGCTGGAAATTAAATTTATCCGACAATTAGCAGCTCAGTTTAGCGTAGCTTTAGAACATTCAGAATTATTAGAACAATCCCGCTTTCAAGCTGATAAATTGACTCACATCAATCGGGCTTTAGAATTAGCAAATTCTGAATTAGAAAAACTTAGTAAGTTAGATGGGTTAACTAAAATAGCTAATCGTCGTTGTTTTGATGAATTTTTAGAACGGGAATGGAATCAGTTAAAAAGAACGGGAAATTCTTTATCTTTAATCATATTTGATATTGATTATTTCAAAGATTATAACGATTATTATGGACACCTAGCAGGGGATGAATGCTTAATACAAGTTGCTCGTGCTGCACAAATTGTGTTGAAACGTCCTACCGATCTCCTAGCTCGTTATGGCGGTGAAGAATTTATAGTCCTTTTACCTAATACCAACGAATCAGGTGCTATTAAAGTAACTAACTTGATTCATCAGTCTATTGAAAAATTAAAAATTTCTCATACAAAAAAGCATAGCTCTCCATATTTTGTCACCGTCAGTTTAGGTATAGCGACTCAAATACCAACAGCTAAAAGTTCCGCTCAGGACTTAGTTGATGCAGCAGATAAAGCCTTGTATCGAGCTAAACAGCAAGGACGCAATCGCTGGATTTGTGCTACAAAACTCTGAGAAGTTGTTTGTCAAGGGATTTTTCAGTAAAAAATATTTTATTCTATTGTTGATGGTTGATGGTTGACGGTTCACAGTCAACAATAGACTTCTAAGAGAAGTCGGGAAAAGGGGAAGGGGAAAAGGGGAAGGGGGAAAGGTTTGGTATTTTCCCTTTCCCCAATAAAGATGCATCCCTTTTCCCACAACAGTGCAAAAGTCCTAATTTCCCTATTCTTCTTTGCGTCTTTGCGCCTACCCTGCGGGAACACCAGAGGCTGTATGCGTGAGCTTTTTAAAGGAATACTTAACGTCAAGTCGATTCTTTTTGAGGTATTGGATGAATTTAATAGCCTTTCTTTAATACTACATATATAATACATAATATGTCACCTTTCGAGTGGTGACTATTTGTTGCTTTCACAAAAAGGAAATTGTATGATTCCCCGACAACGCGTCCGCAATATTGGTATTTCTGCTCACATAGATTCTGGTAAAACTACGTTATCAGAGCGAATTCTCTTCTACACGGGCAGAATCCATGCTATTGAGGAGGTGAAGGGAGGTGGTAAGGGTGCAACAATGGATTTTATGCCGGAGGAAAAGTTACATGGTATCACCATTACCTCCGCAGCAACCACTTGCCAGTGGTACGATACTTGCATTAATTTAATTGATACACCAGGACATGTTGATTTCACTATTGAAGTAGAGCGTGCCCTGCGGGTACTCGATGGAGCCGTAATGGTGTTGTGTGCTGTGGCGGGTGTGCAATCCCAGTCCATCACAGTGGATCGGCAGATGAAGCGCTACCATGTGCCGCGTTTGGCATTCATCAATAAGATGGATCGTATTGGTGCAAATCCATTTCGTGTAGTACAGGCAATACGCGATCGCTTGCAATTAAATGCTGTGTTGCTGCAATATCCCATCGGTAGTGAAGACCAATTCCAAGGTGTAATTGACCTAGTGGAAATGACCGCTCACTATTTTGAAGGCGAAAATGGTGAAAATTGGGTGAAACAGCCAATTTCCGACATTCTTGTGCCAGCAGCACAACAGGCGCGGGAGAAAATGCTGGATGCTTTGTCACTATTCTCCGAACCGATGACCGAGATGTTGTTGGAAAATCAAGAAATTCCCCAAGAACTGATTTGGCAAACCATCCGTCAAGCAACCTTGAAGCTGGAACTCACACCAGTACTGCTGGGTTCGGCATTCAAAAACAAAGGAGTGCAAAATCTCTTGGATGCCATTGCTCTTTATCTACCATCTCCGGTGGATAGGGACTGGGAACTAGAGAGGGTATCTAATCCCGATGCTTCCTTGGTGGCTTTGGCATTCAAACTCACCGTTGAGTCTTTCGGACAGTTGACTTACATCCGTATTTACTCCGGCACGTTAAAGCCGGGTGATACCGTTTATAACTCCCGTACAGGACAACGGGTGCAAATCGGTCGCTTGGTGAGAATGCACGCCAACAAGCGCGAAGAAGTGAAAGTTGCAACCGCTGGGGATATTGTTGCTTTACTGGGTGTAGACTGTGCCTCTGGCGATACATTATGTACCGGAGAAACACTAGTATCCTTAGAAAAGATGTATGTGCCGGAACCAGTGATTACGCTGTCAATTACACCCAAAAAACAAGAAGATAGCGATCGCCTTTCTAAAGCACTCAACCGCTTTCAACGGGAAGACCCCACCTTTCGAGTCAGCATTGACCCAGAATCAAGAGCAACTTTGATTTCTGGAATGGGCGAACTCCACCTAGAAATTTACTTAGAGCGGATTCAACGAGAATACAATGCTGAAGTTTTTGTCGGTACTCCCGCCGTGGCTTACCGGGAAACCATTGGACAAAAAACTACCTTTGACTACCGACTCAAGAAACAATCAGGCGGCCCTGGTTTGTACGCTCATGTTACTGGGTGGATTGAACCAACAGATGAGCCATTTGTTTTTGAAAATCAGGTAGCCGGGGGTGCGATTCCTAAAGAGTACATTTCTGCCTGTGAAAAAGGTTTCCGGGAGGCCATGGAATCAGGAAAGCTGTCAGGCTATCCGGTGACCGGCGTAAAAGTCGTTTTGGAGGGGGGTTCCTATCACCCCATTGACTCTTCAGAATTGGCCTTCCGGTCGGCTTCCCACCAAGCACTAGAAAATGCGATCGCCAAAGCCAAACCCTACATCAAAGAACCAATTATGCTTGTAGAAGTGGAAACACCAAACCAATTCATCGGAAGAGTCCAAGGCGATCTTTCCTCCCGTCGAGGCTTGCTGTTGGGTTCCGAGACAATGCAAGAATATTCAGTGATTCGAGCAGAAGTCCCCCTAGCACGAATGTTTGCATATTCTACAGACTTGCGAGCGCTCACTTCTGGTATGGCTACCTTTTCAATGGAATTTGCCTGTTATAGGCAGTCGATTGATTGACGGTTGACAACAGAGACGTAGCATTGCTACGTCTCTACATCGGGTGGAATGACGAAAAATCAATGCCAAAAGTATTGTGGCAGGCTCTTTGTTAAAAGCGCGATCGCACGGGGTAAAACGTGCCATCCTGTTTACAAGTCACGACAAACAAGCAGCACAAGCAGTTTATCGAGGAATTGGCTTTGTGCCCACTGGGGAGGAATATGGCTTAGTGTTGTTTGAAAATAGTTCCAAAAAGCATAGACAAATATCTCATGCCCTTTGTGCGCCGGGAATAACCCCCACAGGGCGAACTACAACGCCCTCTATCCCTAGACTAAACGCTGTCGGGACTACTTTTCTTAAAATATTCAAACTACCATTCACATCAGCATGAATCAATAAACCATTACCTGCTCTATACAACTTCGTGCTGATTCTTCGACCACTAAATTTAACATCTTTTGAGTTAGCTTC
>NZ_LAHA01000060.1 GCF_002608075.1 Nostoc linckia z4 | reverse complement strand
ATGGGGAGATGGGGAGATGGGGGGATGGGGGGAATAACTTCTAACTCCTAACTGTTCACTCCTAACTCCTAACTCCTAACTCCTCAATCAACACTTTTCTTATCACCGATTCATGATTTGGATGTCGTGACTGGAACGCAGATTTGTATCAGCCCAAGAACATATCAAGCCTTCTGGGCCTGGGTCAATTAATTGTTCTGGTGATGATTGTCGTCTCCAAGTGTCTCCTTGTTTGCGGATGGGAAATAGTAGGACGGGGCCTAGATGACGGACGCCTGGGGTTTGTTGCAGTAAGGCGACAATATCTGATGTATAAACTGGTCGCCCAAATGGCCATCCTTGACCGTCGAGTCCTCCGGTTAAGGGATTTAAATATTTATACAGCAATACTCTTAAGTTGCGGCGAATTTCTTCTCTGGCGTAAGGGTTGTCGTAACTAGGTTCTAGGGCAATTTCTGTTTGTATAGAAACACCTACGTAATTGGGTTCTTGGAGTTCTATTTGTACTCCTAATAACCGTCTTTCATCTAAGTAATTCAAAATTTGGTCTTGCAGGGCGCGACTGAGACCAAATTCTTCTGGTGTCATGCCATCTCCTTGAGCGATCGCATCTGTATTGGCAAATGGCACGACTACTAAACTAACTATACCTGCTTGCCTACGTGAATTTGCTGGTAAACACCGGACGCGAGCGATCGCTCCTCTACCGGCTTGTTGGGTTAAAACTTCAAAATCTTCGGCGGTAACGGCGCGATCGCGGGTACGAAGAATTCGCGGTGCTTTCATCACGGCTTGTTCCAGTGACTCGGCATCAGCACCATTCATTGCTGGTATTAAGTTGATTACGCTGTCAATGTATGGATATGCAGACTTTAAAAACTGAATTGCCCCGGCTTGTACGTTGCCTTCTCTACCGCCGCCTGTGCGATATGCTACTATTCTAATTTCAGCGCCACGGGGAGGAATGGCTCCATATTGATGTTGAGATTGTCTGTTTTCTAGAGTACTGAGTTGGACGTATGTATCATCTAGTGATGGTTGCTGAATCTTGCTTCGTACTTTTGTTTGCTGTTTGAGTTGGTTGGGTTCCCGAATCAAGGGGCCAAATTGCACTTCACCGGTGAGGGAATCAATGGTGTAATGAAAGTGATGTGGTGCAGAATCAGCAAAATCTCTCACTTCAGTCCATTTCTGAGGTAAACCATTGGCTGGTGTTACTAAAATATACTCGTTTTCTTTGCGGTCTAAAATTGGTGAGCTTTGTAACTGAAAAGTCTGACCGGGTGTACCATCGCTAATTCCCAAGCGTTCATCAAGAATCAGCGTACTGTGACTAGCCCTGACTGTACCGCCAATTGACCGCACGGCTAAACCAGTAATTCGTGGCGGACGATTGTAACCAGATTGATTGGTTTGTGTGATGCTAAAAGAACAACGCAGCCAGCGACCACGGTAAGAGGTAAAGTTAGTTACAGGCCAAACTTGCGGTAGATGCAAACGCACCTCTCCTCCTTGAGCCGGGTTTTCCCCTTGTTGAGCCATTTCATAAAAACTGAAGCCGCGAGTTTTATCATCTGATTCTTGTAATAAAACTGGTTCCCAATTTTCTCCATCCCAAGCTTCCCATTTGCGGGGTGGCTGATTAGGATTAATCCCAGCAGGGGTAGCCGCAGCTCCTTGGAAAATAATTTCTAAAACATTAGCATCTAAAGGATCGTCAGAATTAATCACTAAATAAAAACAGTTACCAGGCTGGGGTTCCTCTTCAAAAATTGATTGTTCGTTACCCGTCCAGTAACCATCAGGTTGACGAGTCCAGGAAGTTGTGACTCTCTCTCGCAGAGATTGGGGAATATCTTCTGTGGTTTGGGCAGTTAAAAAGTGCTGTATTCTGGGTTTACCAATGACTAGCGGTTTATCTGTGCTAAAAGTAATAGATTCTGTAGTTTCAGTTTGAATAGTTGCAGCTTCTAAGCCGGCGGGAATAGTATAAGCTTCAGGTAATTCAGCGCTTAAATAAAAAGTTAATTCTGTGTGTGCTGGGGCTGGAGGCTGGAGACGAATACCGAGTAATTCCAGAAAAGCCACATAATTTTTTCGGGGTACTTGGTTAAATCTCAGCAACATTTGGTCAGTTAACCAAGCAAATAATTCAATCAGCGTAATTCCTGGGTCGCTAAGATTGTGGTCTGTCCATTCCGGACAATACCGGGGAATACGCATTATACATTCATCAACTAAGTCATCGAAAGCGCGATCGTCTAAGTTGGAAGAAGGTAATTTTGGTAAAAAATCAAAGTTCATACCAATTTAAAAAAAGAATGTGACAAATAAACCATTTTCTAGAGACGCGATTCATCGCGTTTTTTTTCTAAAATTTTGAATTTTGAATTTTAAATTTTGAATTGATATCACAATTCCTCCCCAGCTGAAATTAAATAAAAAGGATAAACAAAGCTGTAAATATCGTGACCCTCTTTGAGTCGATAATTGATGGTAATATCTACTCTGCCGCGTATAGGATCGGGTTCCGTGAGAACTTCATCAACAATAATGCGTGGTTCCCAAACTTCCAAAGCTTCCAAAACATAAATCCGAATTCGCAGCAGAGTATCAGTATTTAAAGGTGCAAAGGCCAATTCTGACAAGCGCGAACCAAAAGTAGGCCGATAAACCCGCTCGCCGACTCCAGTACGGAGGATAATCCAAATAGATTCTTTAACTTTTTGTTCTTCACGGCTCAGCTGTATCCCACCTTGCACATTCAAGCGCAACGGATAAGCCCAACCCGTTCCTAAATAGTCTCGCTCGCGACCATAAACCATATCTGGCACTTAGACAGCGATGATAATGTATATCTTCAAAGATATCGGCACAAAAGGGTAAAGCCTATTCGCCAAAGGTCGAGGATGAGGGATGAGTGTTGAGTGTTGACGGTTGACTGTTGACCAATGACTAATGGCATTTGTTTTGGGTTACGCTGTAGCTTAACTCAATTTCCGAAATCCGCGCATTAACAATCTCCATGAAAAATTTAGCTCTATTATCTGTCACAGCTATTGCTGCTACATCTGGATTTGTTTTTGGAACAATGCAAGCCGCCTCTGCTTTAAATTGGAACTGGAATTATTCTGGTATTGGTATAACCGCTAGCGGTACTTTCACTACTAATGACACTCCCGACGATTTGGGATTTTACCAGATTTTGGGAATTACTGGTACGCGAAATGGTGAAACAATTACCGGTCTGCAACCTACTGGAACTCCCATACCAGGAAACGAACCTTTTGAGGTTGACAATTTAATTAGTCTGAATGCTCAGCAATTAACGGGTGACGGTTTTGGATATTCTACTTCTGGAGGAAATTATTCTAGTCCCTTTTTCGCTAGTTTTTTACCGATACCAAGTTATTTAGAGGTTTTTTCCGCGCCGCCATTTGTACCAGGTTTTGAAAATTTTGGGCCCGAAGACAGTGAATTAGCCATTAGTTTTTCTGCAACTATAGTTACCGTCCCTGAAACCACCTCTATTATTAGCTTGTTAGCCTTCGGTACTTTGGGGATTGTTTCAGTATTAAAAGGTAATAAGTCATCGAAATTTACTAACAAAATAGAATAAGCGATACAAATCTGTAAACTGTTGACTGTTAACTGTTAACTGTTAACCGTCAACACTCTTCTATGGAATATTTCATTACCAATAGGACTTACGCACAGCCAATGGAAAACGTAGACGCGGAGCGGCTTGTCGTAGGCTACCACAGAGGACACAGAGTTCACGGAGGAATGAGAGTTTAAGAGAGTTTTTGCGTAAGTCCTAACCAAAATAAAACCCCTCTCAGTGTGTTACTAGAGGGGCTTTTTATCAACATTACTTCAGCTATTACTGTCTAAATTGGGCTGCTGTAATTGTCTGTGGCTGTCCACTTTTAATTTGTCTAAATAAGAAATTTTGGTAATTTCCATCTTTTTCGGCATATTGATATACTTCATATCGTAAGCCGTCTAATTTTCCTTCTTTTACGAATTTGTTCCAGTCATTACCATTGACTCTGATAACAGCACTTGGCGTACAGACATCATATTTCACATCTGTGGTGATAGCTCCTTTATACCAACCAATCGTTGGAGCTTGTTGTGTAAACCAGCCTGATTCAACGGTAGCAGATCCCTGATTCAGAACGTTTTCGCAACTTTCTGCTGCTTGTGCTTGTCCCTGTCCTATGGAGAAAGTCAAGCAAAGTACGAGTAGTAAAACGGCAATGAGTTTTTTCATGAGTTTTAGACTTTTACTAATCTAGATAGCGAATAACATCACATCCGCAGCTTAACAAGAATCAGATATTATTCCAAGTAAGAAAAGTAAGAAAAGTAAGCAATTTTTGATTCAATAAAAATCTAAAACTCGAAAGTTAAATTGGATGAGTTTATCTAATTAGCTAGAGTAAAATCTTGACAAAAGAAGCAGAATAAGCTTTTAAATTGTTACCAAATAGTTCAATAAATTTACTAAATTTTACTAAATTTTATGACTATCGTGTAAATTCAGTCCAGAGGTAGTTATATCTTTTTCAAGAAGTTTTAATTCAGGCGAATTATCGCACCTTTAACTGTAATATTGCCATTAGCACTAATGTCTATATTGCCAACAGCATCTAATGACAGATTTCCTGTTGATTTTACAGAAACAGATTTACCGGCGTCGTTCATTTGGATTTGATGACCGCCTGTGGTTTCGATGGAAATAGATTTACTTCTATCGTCCATTTTGATTGTATGACCGCCTGCGGTTTTAATTTCGATGTGGCGATCGCTATCATTTAAATACATTTTGTGACCAGCTTTAGTTTCTACCCGAATACCTGTTTTACTGGTACTTTTATCTTCTTCGATGAACTGTAAAACATGTCCAACACGAGTTTTAATAGTACGTAATCTCACACCCTTGCTACCAACTGAGTCATCTACTTTTTCTGGTGGTGCGTCTTTACCATTCCATACCCCGCCAATTACGTAGGGACGGTGGATGTCGCCATGTTCAAAACCGACTAATACTTCATCGTTTATTTCTGGTAAACAATCAAAACCTCTGTTTTGTCCTGCTCCCAAAGCTACAACTCTCGCCCAGTCACTTGTATGTTCTTCTGTGAGAGTGGGAAACTTGACTTTGACTCTACCCCATTTCTGTGGATCTTTGTTATCAGTGACAATTCCCACTAATAAAGTCTCAGATGGCTGTAAATGTTTTTTCGTAGATAGAGTTGTAAATAAGTTACCAGCACGTAAGCCACGGACACTGAAATCAGTTTCATAAACTCGCCCATTGTAGAAATGACGTGTTTCTGTGACATAATATTGACCACTATAGCGATCGCCTAATTCTTGCAGACGAATCACCCGCCTCGGTCGAATTTCAGGATTTCCAAATGCTTTCCCATCTGCATAAATAAATTCTCCTCCCAATTCATCACACAAAGCCTGAGCCATGACATCTGCTTGTTTTTGAGTCACAACAGGTTTATCTACAACAATCATTTTGGGAGTTGCAAGATTGCGAAATGCACTACTGGTACTACTTCCTAACTGATTACCTGTTTTAGTAATTTGCTTTTCTTTATTAGCTTTTGAGCTAATCAATCGTTTTTGGCTATAGTCCCAACCGCGTACTTCCACAGAATTTACTTGTTCAGCACTAGTGACACGAGTACTAAATTTACTAATATCAACTAGCCATTTTAAATCTAAAGACGCCTGACTTTCTGGCTTGCAAAAATTTATCTTATCTTCTGTAATAAATAAATCAAAACCAATACGCGCAGCCCTTTCTTGTAAAAACTCCATATTAGTTTGATTTTCTTGAAATACATACTTATGGACTTCGCCACTGTCATCTATTTTTCCAGTATTTATGCCTACTTCTTGAGCAATTCTTTTGACGATATTGCTATCAGTCATATTTAAAAAAGAGCGATTATAACGGCCTCTATGAAGACGATGAGAAAAATCATAGCCACGAACAATTATATTAGCTTCCGATTTTTCATTGAAGTGAACTTCCAGACCTGTTACCTCACCTTCAACAAGGATTTTTGTTTTTTCATTTCTAAAATTCAAATCTTGAGTAGTACTAGATTTGAAACCTAAGGTTACTTTCTTGCCAATTTTAAAAATTTGTTCGTGTCGCCAAGGTTGATTTTGGGCACGGTCAGATGTAGGAATATAGCTATTATGAATTACCAAAGTAAACATTGCTGGCAAATGTAGACTTTCTTCCACAGTCATTTGCAGCAAATCTTTGAGTAATTCAGGAGAAGCGGGTTGTCCTTCTATCTTAATTAAAGGATCGCTTAAATAAAGATTAGCATTAGGCATAAGCTTCAATTTTTGAATATTAAATCTTTTACTGAAACGGGGGAAAAGTTTTATAGAGAATTCAGAATTCAGAATTCAGAATTCAGAATAAATTTAGGTGATTAGTATAATCATGTCTCAAACCATTATCGTGTTTTTTATTTCGACTCCAAACTCCAAACTCCTGAATTCTGACTCCTGAATTCTGAATTCTGACTCCTGAATTCTGACTCCTGAATTCTGACTCCTGAATTCTGAATTCTGACTCCTGAATTCTGACTCCTGAATTCTGACTCCTGAATTCTGAATTCTAACTACGTTTTTGCAACTTTCGGATCTGCTTTGCGGTCTTTACCTTTAGATTGAGATTCTTTTCCTCCAGGAAGGTTATTTTTATCTACTTCTTGTAATTCAATATCTACCATTGCTCTCACTGGTGTACCATCAGTTAAAAACATATTTAATGTGTAAGTTAGTTTTGTAATTACACAATAAAAATACTCATTTCCCCATGTTAATATGTAGACAGGTGGACGTTTGTCACGCGCGCCTTTAACTGTTTCTACGCCTTTCTTAATTTTATCCACATACTTTTTCATTACCGATTCTTTAGTTTCATAAGTATCAAACAACAACTGCTTGAGGCTAAAGGTGTAAGGTTTAACTCCAGAAAAATTTACCTTTGGCAAAAGTTCTGTACCTCTGTTACCATCATTGCTTTTCCACTCAACAGAACGACTAAAACTAATTTCGGTGGGATTAAACATCAATTCAATATCGTCAGATTCACCGTTATAAGCTACAAGTTTGGCTTTTTCAAGTTGTGGTTTCCGTTTTTGGGTAACAATAATTGCTGGGGTTGCCATTTGACGATTTCTCCTAATTTTTTTGAATAAAATTTACCAAGATAAACGACCTATAAAATCGCCATGACGTTCTCGTTCAATTTCTAAACGTTGGCGTAATCTACTATAAATTTCACGTGCTAAAGCTTCAAGATCGGCTGTATCATCTTTGTTCTCTTCTTCACCTTTTGCAGAAGTATTTTCTACTGTTTCGCTGACTGATTCTGTATTTGCAGATGCGGGTGCAGTGACTTCTCCACCTTCAGCGAAACCTCTAGGTGCAGCTTGGTGTTTTGCAAAAAATTGTGATGATTCTGATTCTGAATTTGGGTTATTAAATTCTCCACTGCTAAAGAAGTTTGTAAATTCATCTTCGTTATTATTACCATTAAATAATTCTTGCAAATTTGACCATTGAGAAGGTGTATCTGACCGTTGATAAGGGGTGTTGGTGGTGGAATTTGTTTTTCTAAAAATTAGGGGAGGTGATGAATATTGTGGTGAAATAATCGGTGCATCAGTGGTTTTGCTTTCAATAGTATTCATTTGTGGAGACTTAACTATTGAAAGTTGATGTTTTTCAGCATTTAATCCCAAGGAAGAAGGAATTAAAGAATTAGATTCCTGAGATTTGAGTTGTAATGAAGTGTCTGTAAAAGAATCGACTTTAGTCGAATGTGGAGAAGTTATTTTTTCCGATTCTTTAGCGTTGGGTATCTGTAAACTTGGAATAATATTGTCCGGTGTCCCGCCACTGTTGATGTGTTGTAGTAGAGGGAGATTTTTCTGTGCATCTCTGGTATTAATAACAAACTCTCCTGGTGTCAGCATTGCAGGTACGGTATCTGACGGTGCTATATGCTGATTATTTTCAAGGTGAGAATTTGTTACTTGACCACCAGTAGCATAACCTTTAGGTGCTGGTAAATTTTCGATGGTGGTATTTTGTGTAAATTGAGGTGGTGTGTTTAGCTGATTTTGTGAAGTCTCAATTTCAGAGTTTTCAGAATTAGCGATCGCACTTAACAATTCTGACTCTACTATTTGTTCATTATCAACTATTTTTCTAAAAATAGTCGATGTCTCCCCAAGATTTGATGACATATCCCTGACTTTTGCAACTTCATCAATCTCAGGCGATGTATTATTAATTTTAGGCGCTTCAACAATTTCAGGCGATATGTTGCTAACTACTGATGGTTCATCAATTTCAGGCGATATCTTACTAACCTTTTCTATGTCACGAATCTCAGGTAAGATATTGCTCACTACTGATGCTTCATCAATTTCATGTAGTGGTAAATGCAGCTGATTTTCTCTAGACTCGCTGTTAGTATTCTCAAGAGTGTTATCGCGTTGCAGTGAAATTTTATTTTTTGGAACATCTGAGACATTAACCACTAAAGGAGATTGTGATTCTGAATTTGTTAATTGTTCATTGCTATCAGAATCGCTGAAAAAACTAAATTTATTTTCAATGTAGGCGGAAGTAGGTGTTAATTGAACAGGTACAGAGGCTAAAGATTTACTCGTAACACTAGATTCAACTTCTCGTTCTAGCACAATAGGATTTTTTTGGACATCTAAGACAGGCGGTAGGATAACACTACTGTGGTTTTCTGCGGAATTTTCAACATTAGGTGAAGTAATTTCAGAATCATCAATGAAAAAATTACCTGTGTCAAAATTAGTAATAGAATTATCTGAAATTAAATCTGGCTCAATTGCTTTTATTTCATCAAAATTATTACTTTGATTTTTTGATGCTTGTTTAGTTGATGGAGGAGTTGGAATTGGTAATATTTCTTGTTTGTGGATGACATTTTCCAAAGAAGTAATACTTTGATTGTCAACTTCTAAAGAAAGTTCATCTGTTTGAATAACGTGTTGTCTTGGCGTGGGAATTACTGTGATATCTGGAATTTCAGTTTTTTGTGATGATTGAATAATTTCACTATCTTGTTGTCTTGGCGTGGGAATTACTGTGATATCTGGAATTTCAGCTTTTTGTGATGATTGAATAATTTCAACATCTTGTTGTCGTGGCGTGGGAATTACTGAAATATCTGGAATCTGAGTTTTTTGTGATGGTTGAATAATTTCACTATCTTGTTGTCGTGGCGTGGGAATTACTGAAATATCTGGAATTTCAGTTTTTTGTGATGGTTGAATAATTTCAACATCTTGTTGTCGTGGCGTGGGAATTACTGAAATATCTGGAATTTCAGTTTTTTGTGATGATTGAATAATTTCAACATCTTGTTGTCGTGGCGTTGGACTTGCTTCTGATGTTTCTGTGACTATTGGTTGATTATCGATAAAATTATTAGGCTGGGTAAATATGTTTTCAACATTGTTAGACAAAGGAAATTCTCTAGGGGAATTCTCTGGTAATTGATTTATGTTTTCACCTAATTTATTCTTTTGCTGTAAAGGTGGTGTAATTCTTTCGGAAGTAGGCGCTTCTACACTGGATAAGGTAGATGGTAACTCAGAAAACACTTGCGATTCTTCGTTAGCTATGTTCTTAAATAAAGTTGGTTGTTCTTGAACATTAGACAAAGTAGACGGCGTGATTTTATTAATAAAATTATTATGAGTTGTATTATCTAAAGTAATATCCTGTTGTGATGTAGGTGAATTATTTTCTTCTAAATGTGCAGGTGATAAAAGAGGATCGGGAATTAAAGATTTGATATGAAATTCATTCTGTGTTTGAGGAATACTCGAATTAACTTCATCAGAAAGATAATTGTTTGATGCAATAAAGATATCTTGATGAGGATGAATAGTAATATTACTGTCATCGGCAGTTTGTACAACATTTTTAGGTGTAGATGATTTAGTTGATTTTTTATTGGTGGATTTGTTTTTAGGCTTTTGTGTAGATTTTTTGGTTTGTTTTGATTGAGATTTACTTTGATTTTTATTTGTGTTTTTACTTTGTTTTTGAATATTTATTTCTGGCGAAGTATCATAAATTATACTATTCTCAATAAAACTAGATTGTATTTCTGGAATATTGTTTGTTACTATTTCAGGAGAATCGAAATTATTATTTTCTTGTGAATCGATTGGTTGAAAAGGGTCAAAATCAATAAATGGAAATTTCATATCGATATCTGGATTATCCCAGCTATCCCAGCCGATTACCGGTTGTATCGATGGTTCTGCTTCGCGAGATAATAAAAATTGCGAAGATGTGACTAATGGTGATTTTGTTTGTATGGGAGTGAGAAAATTACGGCGTGAATGTAGAAAATCAGACTCTTTTTTGAATATGAGTCTGTCAGTTTTAGATAAAGATGATATGACACCAAGTGGTTGAGTGTTGTTTGTTAACAGAGGTTTGATGATTTGCATAGTTATAATTTAAAAGTTGCGAATTAACTAGAAACGAAATATCCTGTTTTTTCATTTCGTTCTACAGAATTACCTCCTCCCGAAGTTCTCGCAACTTTTAAGCCTTCATAAGCTAAAGTTAATTCTTCAATAGCAACGGCTTTACCATCAGCTTGGAGTGTAGGTGTTTTCCAAGTTACTGGAATAGCACCAATCAAAGTCCAACTCATCATCGTTTCACCAGATTGATTAAAAATTAGAATATTGACATTCCGTCGGGATGTTCTCTTTTGTTCATCAAAAACTGCGTTTATCCAATTCCAAAAACCTGGATGGTCGGTAACTCCACGTTTAAGAGTGATATCTGCAAATTCTGTATGACCTAAATAAATTCTTTGCTGGTCGTTGACGCCGCCTTCTTGAAAAACGTTTTTCTTAATTTGAACGCTTAAACCAGTACATTCAGTAAAAGATGCAGCAATAGAACTATCTATTTCCACATAAAAACGATTACTAGTAACATAATTTAATTCGTGAGTAACTTTGCCGTTATTACCATTTCCAGCCATTAAAACCACCTTTGAGAACTATAATTACCAATTCTTTCGCGCTGCGATCGCAAATCCTCTTGCAAAAGTTTATACACTTGTTCTGTGAGTTCATGCAACAGCAGCGAATCGTTGAGGTATTTACTCGCAGTTTGAGCCACTTTACTAGCATCAGAAGTTACTGAGACTCCTGCGTATCCAGCAGCACCACCAACGTCTCCATTCAATGTGAAAAAAGTTTGTTTCTGATATGAATCCATAAATAAAAAAACTCTCCTAGAATCAAGGCTAAAGGTACTGCATCAGAATCAAAAGTAGCCAAAAGTCGAATTAGTCATTAGTCATTAGCGTTGTTACCAATGCCCTATGCCCTATGCCCAATAAATATATAGTTGGTCAGTTGTGTTACAAGTGCGATCGCTGTAGTCTAGATGTTGGTATCAAGCAAAATCTCATGTAGCTACTGGTTGGGCATTGAAAAATTATGAAAGAACGCATCATTCAGCCCAAAAAAACTATCGCAGATTCCTTCTCAATACCTGCACTCAAGCAACCAACGCGGGGTTTTGGTTCCCAGTCCTCTGGCGCTTCATTCCAACCACTACCAGATAACTCTCTTGCACACGACATTAGTCGAATACCACTGCGCCGTCCCCAAGCCAAACTCACAATTAATCAGCCAGGAGATATTTACGAGCAACAAGCTGATACAGTGGCGCAGGAGGTGGTGGGAAAATTGGGACAACTAGAAAATCATGCGTCTATCCATCGCCAACAAGTGCCACAAGAGGAACAATTGCAAATGCAACCTCTGGCAAATTCCATCACGCCTCTGGTGCAACGGGAAGAAATACCAGAGGAAGAGGAAGAAGAATTACAAATGAAATCTCTGGATAATAGCACCCTGCAACGAGAGTCAGCACCAGAGGAAGAGGAAGAGGAAGAAGAATTACAGATGAAGCCGATGGTGCAGCATCAGGGTAAAGCTGGGATGGCTGCTAACCCAAACTTGGAAACCTCTATCAACCAAGCAAAGGGTAATGGACAACCGATGGCTGACAATATCCGCGAACCGATGGAACAGGCCTTTGGTGCTGATTTCAGTGGCGTGAAGGTTCACACGGATAGTCAATCAAACAAGTTGAATCAATCAATTCAGGCGCGTGCTTTCACCACAGGACAGGATGTGTTCTTTAAACAAGGGGAATATAATCCACAGAGTGCGGACGGACAGGAATTGTTAGCGCATGAATTGACTCACGTTCTCCAGCAGAGTGGGGGGATGGTGCAGCGATCGCACTATTCCTCTATACTGCACAATTCACCTCCCATGCAACAAACCAACTCACGACACATAGGGGAAATCCAGAGAAAGCCAGTAAAAGTAGAAGGGAAAAATGATGCAACCCATATAGACGATGTAACGGGTGTGGAGTTGCGACAGGTTGGTGGTGGGGCGTTTATGGTTCTCAATGGTCGGCTGAAGGGAGCGGAAGTGCGATATGACTTCGATGAGGGACATTACTACACTGAAGATGAGGACTATAACCCAACACCAGTAGAATTGGGAGAAGGAAGAGGAGGGAAGGAAGACAACAAGGAAGAGAAAGTCGAGCTAGTCGATCCGAACATTTTCGCACTGAGAGCCGATCTCCAAGAGTATAGGACAGTCAGTTCAATGGAGAGCCTAAAAGAGATACTAACGGAAAAGGCAAATAATCCAGAGTTGAAACGTTTCGAGAGGGAGCGGGCGGAAGATACGTTGGAAAGGGTTACTAACCTTAGCAAATCAAGTGCTGATTCATGGCCCGCACTGGAGGTATCTGGACAAGACGTTATTCAAGGAAACCACCGAATTTTGGTAGCTATAATTCGCAAAGAGAAGATAAAGGTCAAGAGATAAAGGTTTACAGAAACGTCTGCATAGAACACAATTTAATGCGATCGTCCGATGTTTTAGTGCGATCGCTTTAGAGAAGACATCATTCTACACTAGATGTTGATATTAGTAAAATACTCATCTAGCTACTGGTTGGGCATTAGAAAAATATGAAAGAACACAAAATTCAGCCCAAGAAAATCACCACAGATTACTTCTCAATACCTAGACCCTCTTGCACACGACATTAGTCCAATACCACTGCTTCGTCCCCAAGTCAAACTCACAATTAATCAGCCAGGAGATATATACGAATAACAAACTTTTAATTATCTGAACGAATAAAAATTATAATCAATAAATCTAAGCACTGCTATCAGCTATTTAAACCAAGGAAGATGTTTATCTGCCTGACTACTCTCACTGCTTGTCAACCAATTGTCATCAAATTTTGACTCTCATAAAGTTTCCAACATCCTCTCAGGTTAGTTGTATATCCAGGATGGAGTTTGAGTTATGAAACAAAAAAATAAAGTCGTTTTAGGGCTGTTAATACTATTAGTATTCGCTACTATCTTTTATCTGCTGAATGCATATCAAGCAACATTTGGCGAAAGAGATAGCTACCGGATGATCGTAGGTATGAATGACTTGATACTATTTGACAAACCATTAGGAGCTAGAAGGCTTTATGGCAGTGATATCTCTTTTGCCTATTATGCATTAGTAGACTTTTTTAGACCTATTTTTAAAAAGAATTTGCTTTTAATTGTTCCTTTGATGAACTATATAAATGCAGTTTTTGGCATTTTGATGGTCATACCTTTTTTCTTGTTAGTTAAAAGATATTGGGGAGTAAGTATAGCGTTATTAGCAAATGTTTTACTAATTTTACTTCCAGTGTGGAGGATAACTGCACAATACGCACATCCTATGGTTGGATCTGTAGTATTCATGTTTATAGGATTAACCTTGATTAGTTATCGTTCTTCCCTAAACTCATTGAGATTATTTTCAAATAAATTAATCTTAATTTTATGGGATATATTAATTGTTGCGGCTTTTGCTTTGTGTTTAATGTTCAGGCTGGATGCAATACTAATGTTTACTTTGATTCCAGCGTGTCTATTTCTTGAAGGCTATACTTTAAAAAAGATTGTTTTCCCTACGATTTTATATAGTTTTTTACCACTGGTCATTTTTAAGGTAATACAATTTCAACTGCCATATATTCATCTCGAAAAGAATGGTGGAATATTTGAGCAAATTTTATTATGGAATAATCCTGTGAGATACGTCGATCAATTTTTGCGTGGTAATCTACTATTTATTTGGGGGTTGAATCCTTTATTTTTTGTCATCTTTTTGATATCTTGCGTCTATTTATGGCGTAAACGTAGTTATCAAGATTTGTATTTTATTTTACCAACGGTATTAATAAATTACATATTTTGGCTGCCAAATCCCGCTCCAGCCCGTCATTTTATTTATTTATCTCCTGTTGTAGCAATTAGTATTGCCATTTTCTTTGCAGATATATTCCCCAAAGTAAGAGCCTTTGTACAAAATCATCAAAAAACAGGAGTAGCCATCGCTGCACTTTTCATATTTGCTGTTGTGATTAGCAATCACTATTCTTATTCTGCGCCGTTATCAAAGAAATACTCTTACGCAGTTACAGAACTGGGAACAAAACTACACGAATTAGAGCCAAAAGGTAAGCCAATTTTTGTAATTGGCGATACTATTCCCGCAGCTGCTCAAATGCAATTAATATCAGCACAGACAAAGGTGAAGGGTCAAAAATCGAATATCCTTACAGATGATTCTGTGGTGGCTCAGAAAAAATCTTCCTTGAAGCCTAAACTCGAATACATACCTCTATTATCTGTAGATAATGGAAAGAATAAGTTTATATTTTACGCCCAAGGTTGGAAATCAAGAACAAACGAAATCAAGAGATTTTTCTCAGAAACCAACAAATACGACCAGTCTTATATTGTAGTGAATATGCTAGATAAAACTGGTAAAAAGGTTGATTTTGATACATCTAGCTTGCCTAAAAATTCGCAAGTTTTAAAACTGTAACCATAACAGTGTTTTTCAGGTACATAAAACAGATGTATAGGGCCCCTAGTGTTGCAGATTGAAGTTGCTCTCACTAGGGCGAGCTTTCTGGTTTACCGGAAAAGGGTTTGATTGCCAAATCCTAAACTCTTCCCTGTTCAGAGTTCGCCGTTCTCTTTTGAAAAACTTCAGTTTTGAACTTGAACGAACTTTAAATGATATATAATGAGGGATTGTGTCGAATTAAAGCTAGACAATGCCTAAACTCAAGACTCGTAAAGCAGCAGCGAAGCGATTCCGTGCCACCGGCAGCGGCAAAATCGTCCGTCGCAAAGCTTTCAAAAACCACCTTTTAGAGCATAAAACCTCCAACAAAAAGCGTGACCTGTCCAAGACTACACTTGTACACGAACGCGATGAAGATAACGTGCGGTTAATGCTGCCATACTTGTAAGCCCATTAGGAAATTAAGTATATGACACGGGTAAAACGCGGTAACGTAGCTCGCAAACGCCGCAATAAAATTCTCAAATTAGCTAAAGGTTTTCGCGGTTCCCACTCGACTTTGTTTAGAACTGCTAACCAACAAGTAATGAAGGCGCTGCGGAGTGCCTACCGCGATCGCAAAAAGAAAAAGCGCGATTTTCGTCGCCTCTGGATTACTCGCATCAACGCTGCTGCAAGACTACACGGCTTGAGTTACAGCCAGTTGATCGGAAACTTGAAAAAAGCTGAAGTCCAACTAAATCGCAAAATGTTGGCACAACTAGCAGTACTCGATCCTGCAAGTTTCGGCAAAGTTGCTGAATTAGCCAATCAAGTTAAAAGATAAAGGTGGTAACGGATGAATAACCGATGTAACAGTAGGCAAGTAATTACTCGGTTACATCTGGTATTATCCGCTACTATTATTTGGATTTGCTGCTTTTGCTTTGTCGGCACAGGATTAACGGCATCTGCCGCCGAACTGCCAGAAATACAGCGACGGGGTTATTTAACTGTTGCAGTTAAAGATAACTTGCGTCCTTTGGGATTCAAAGATGATAGCGGCAACTTGCAAGGCTTAGAAATTGACTTGGCACAGCAGTTAGCAGTTGACTTGCTAGGTAAAAAAGATGCTGTCAAATTTCAACCCGTAGCGAATCGCGATCGCTTGTCTGTAGTTTTAGACAAAAAAGTTGATTTAGCGATCGCTAGGGTAACAGCAACTCCCTCACGGGCCCGCGTAGTTGATTTGAGCGTTCCTTACTACTTAGATAGCACTGTATTAATTACAAAAGATGCTTCTGTGCAGCAGTTAAAGGATTTGGGCAAACAAAAAATTGCCCTACTCAATAACTCCACTACAATTGCCAAAGTCCGGTACTATTTGCCAAACGCCGAGTTAGTGGGAGTGGATTCCTACCAACAAGCGCGAGAGCAAATAGAAAATAATGCCGTTGTCGCCTTTGCCGCAGATGCTAGCGTTCTGAGCGGTTGGGTGCAACAATATCCGCAATATCGATTACTAGCCACCAAGCTATCAACTGAACCATTGTCTGTGGTAATGCCCAAGGGATTGCAGTACGATGAATTCAGACGACGAGTCAACGGAGCGATCGCTCGTTACATAGCACAAGGTTGGCTCGATGAACGCGTTAAATATTGGGGTTTACCGTAAGTGAGTGCTGAGTTAGGAGTTTGGAGTTGGGAGTTAAGAATTATTCTCTTATCTGCTGGTTGGTGAACGAAGTCGAAGCGCATCTCCCCAATAGGCTGATAATAGATACAGAAGCAACTTTTAATATTTGTATTTGCAGGCAATGGATAATAATCTAGCCGTAATTTATCTGTCAATTTTGGTAGGTTTGCTCACGTTTACTGTTGTGGGTGTTTTTCGTCAAATTCTCAAAACTCGCAAGATAGAAAGTTCTTTCGCTAAGTTAAGGAAGAAACTAGAGAAAGAAAAGGGTACGACTCAAGAATATTATGAGTTAGGGAGTATTTATTCCGAAAAAAAATTGTATTCGCAGGCGATCGCCTTATTTCAAAAAGCTCTGAAAGCTGCCCAAGAAGAGGAAGAAGAAAATATTGCCCCCATTTACAATGGACTAGGTTATGCTTACTTTACTCAAGAGCAATATGACCTAGCAATTCGTCAGTACAAAGAAGCCCTCAAATTTAAACCAGATTATGTGACAGCGTTGAATAATCTCGGTCACGCCTATGAGAAGAAAAAATTAAATACTCAAGCATTACAAACTTACGAGGAAGCACTTAAGTTTGCTCCCAATAACTCTATTGCTAAACGCCGCGCTGAATCTTTACGTCGTTTAGTTTCTGTATAAATTGGGAATTGGGCATTGGGCATTGGTTGGTTATGAATTACTCTCCTTGTCTCCCTTGTCTCCCTTGTCTCCCTTGTCTCCCCTACTCCCCTCCATTCCCCAACTAAATTAATTTACCCTTAGCCCCTAAATTTATCGGTTTTCATGCTTACGCTTGGAAATAGATAACTACATGTCTTCTATCATGAAAAAGATGATTAAGCGGCTAAGGTATTTTTTTGGGCTAGCTTTTGCCATTATTGTTGTCATTTCTATTTCATTTGGATTAATGGGAAAATTATCTGCTGAGCAGACTTTAATTTCCCATCCTTTAAGTGCGTTAACTGAAGTAGAAATTAATACGGCTGTGGCGGTTGTTAAAAGAGAAAAAACTTTGAGCGAAATGGCAGTTTTTCCACTGATTGCTTTACAAGAACCAGATAAAGAAGAAGTGCTAAATTTTATGCCTGGTAAAGCTTTCAAGCGCCAAGTTTTTTTGGTCATCTATGAGCGTTCCCAAAACAAAACTTTTGAGGGAGTGATTGATTTAACAACCAAAACCTTAAATTCTTGGAAAGAAATACCCTCCGTCCAACCTGCACTCGTTAATTCAGAATATGAACTGGCGACTCAGGTCGTTAAAGCTGATTCCCGATGGCAAGCAGCTATGCGAAGGCGGGGAATTAATGATTTTGACCAAGTTAAAATTAGTTGGTGGGCACCAGGAATTCTCAGCAAACAGGAAGAAAAAACAGGCGATCGCCTTTGTCGGGGATTATCTTATTATACAGGCAAAGGCTGGAATTATTACGGTAGTCCCATTGAAGGAGTGGTAGCAACAGTAAATTTAAATACAGGTAAAATTGCAAGTATTGTTGATAGCAAAAAAGTACCTTTTTCTCAAGAAAATTGGAACTACGATGTGAAATCTTTGGGAAAATTATTTTCACCTCCCAAAGCATTAAAAATTCTCCAACCCAATGGTCAAACTTTCCAAATACGTGACAATGAAATTACCTGGCAAGGTTGGAATTTTCGTTATTTAATGCATCCTCGTAGTGGATTAGTTCTATACCAAGTTACACACAAAGATTCAGAAAATGTCCGGCCAGTTTTATATCGCGCTAGCCTATCGGAAATGGTAGTTCCTTATGGAGATACTGAGCCTACTTGGTCATTTAGAAATGCCTTTGATGTTGGGGAATACAACCTTGGTTTATTAGCAAATAAGATGGAGTTGGGTAAGGAAATTCCTGAAAATGGTGTTTTGTTAGATGCGATATTTGCTGATGAACAGGGAGAACCTTATAAAATGCCAGGGGTTATTGGTGTCTACGAACGCGATAACGGCATCCTCTGGAAACATTATGAATATAATACTCAACGTAACGATGTCCGTCGGAATCGAGAATTAGTGATGAAAATGACGGTGGCAATTGACAATTATGATTACACCCTCAATTGGATTTTTCGCCAAGATGGAACTTTAGAAGTACAAAACGAATTAACAGGTATTGTATTGGTACAGGGAACAGCCGCCGAAAAACAATCCCCAGAAAATTCCTACGGTCAACTAATTGCAAAAAATATTATCGGAGTCAATCACCAGCACTTTTTCAACTATCGCCTAGATTTGGATGTCGATGGTAAAACTAATTCGGTGATGGAAATGAATGTTCACGCTTTACCGATGGATGAAAAAAATCCTTTGGGAAATGCAATGGTAGTCATAGAAAATCCGTTAACCAAAGAAACGGCTGCTGTACGGGATTTGGATTTAAAACACAGTCGAGAATGGATGATTATTAGTGCAGATAAAAAGAATGCCCTTGGTGCTGCGCCTGGATATATGCTGATGCCAGAAGCAAATGCTATGCTTTTTCCTGTGGAAGGGTCAAAAATCCGCGAACGTGCAGAATTCGCCACACACCATATTTGGGTAACAAAATATAAACCAGGCGAACTTTATGCTGGCGGCGATTATCCGAATCAAACTCAGCCACGAGAGGGTTTGCCTAGATATATTGCAGATGACGAATCGTTGCTGGGCGAAGATATCGTGTTATGGTACACAATGGGCGTGACTCATATTCCGCGATCGGAAGATTGGCCTGTCATGCCTGTCCACCGAGTTGGATTTAAGCTAGCACCCAGAGGTTTCTTTAGCCGCAATCCAGCCATTAATTTACCAGAGTAAAATATTCTTTTTCTTAATTTTTTTTGGTTGAGTTTTTTGGTAATGTGTAAACCTGTAACTTAAAGGAATTCGTAATTTATAATTCGTAATTCGTAATTTGCAATTTATAGCAGGCAACAGCCAATAGACAACAGTATTCAAAGTCTCTTGATGCTGATGTTTAGCAATCAGTTGATGTCCTAATCTCACTAGCTGCTGCTATACCTGTTGGAGATTTAGACACTAATTAATTCCCAAGCATAAAATTACAGGTTTTTGTGTGCTATTTCACTAATAATTACGAATTACTAATTATTAATTGGTTGAATCCTGATAAGCTACTTATAGTTCAAAAACTGGCAATTTTCATTCAGAGGATAATTCATGAATTTTCCAGAAATTAATATTCCCGGTAGTGGCAAACTTCACGCTCG
The DNA here is from genome assembly GCF_002608075.1 of Nostoc linckia z4. Lineage (GTDB taxonomy): Bacteria > Cyanobacteriota > Cyanobacteriia > Cyanobacteriales > Nostocaceae > Nostoc > Nostoc linckia. The sequence goes on along the minus strand of NZ_LAHA01000060.1, from coordinate 30,339 downwards.
TTTAATTACTTCTTTAGGCGAAATTGTAGTGAGTTTAGAGGAAGAAAAAACCCCCAACACTGTTAAAAATTTTGTTGGTCTAGCAACTGGAACAATCGATTGGAAAGACCCAAAAACAGGTCAATCTCTCAAGGGTACTCCTGCCTATGATGGGGTTCGCTTTCATCGAGTCATTCCTAGTTTTATGATTCAGTGCGGCGATCCTCTGACTCGTTATCTCGATATGGCTAACCGTTGGGGTACTGGTGGGCCTGGATATAGATTTGAAGATGAGTTTCATCCAGAATTGAAACACTCTAGTGCAGGGATTCTCTCAATGGCAAATGCGGGGCCCGGTACTAATGGTTCGCAGTGGTTTATTACAGAAGTACCAACACCTTATCTTGATGGCAAACACAGTGTTTTTGGTAAAGTTGTGCAAGGTATAGATGTAGTCAACCGCATTGCCAATGTACCTACAACTAGAGACCGTCCCAATCAAGAAGTAGTGTTAGAAAAAGTAGAAATTTTTCGACAGTAACTAATTTCATGTCTGTTTAATTGCTAATCAAACAACTATCCGTTTGTGGTCTGTAAGAGCCTCGGATCTAATAATAAGTGTTAAACGGACTCTCAAAAAACCTTGACACTGTTGACTGTTGATGGTTGACGGTTAACAGTCATCAGTCAACACTCAACAGTAGAAGAATAAATTATGACTCAAGCTTTACGCAAACTAGTTTCATTGATCGCAGCGAATTGATAACAAATTTGCCGAAAAATTAAGATTTATTTTAAATAAGCAATAGTAATGTTGTGAAATTCAGACGCTAGATTTCAATCAGGAACCCAGTTTGGGCGACGCTTATGCCTACAGACTCCAGGCAAAATCCTTACAAGTCTTCACTTCATTGGAATACAAGTTTTGCGACAATCAAAAACGATTGAATAAATAATCATGCACTTATAGTCCATCGCTAATCGGACTTCGTGTTATTTAAGTTGGACAGGGAGAAGACACAAATGAAATTAGCTTACTGGATGTATGCAGGCCCGGCCCATATCGGCACTCTCAGAATCGCTAGTTCTTTCAAAAACGTTCATGCAATCATGCACGCACCACTAGGCGATGACTACTTCAACGTTATGCGTTCCATGCTAGAACGGGAGAGGAATTTTACCCCAGTCACAACCAGCGTAGTCGATCGCAATGTTTTGGCACGGGGTTCTCAAGAAAAGGTGGTAGATAACATCACCCGCAAAGATGCTGAAGAACGCCCAGATTTAATTGTGTTAACTCCCACCTGCACTTCTAGCATTTTGCAAGAAGACTTACACAACTTTGTAGAACGGGCGCAGTTGGAAGCAAAAGGTGACGTAATGCTGGCGGATGTGAACCACTATCGCTACAACGAACTGCAAGCAGCCGATCGCACTCTGCATCAAATTGTGCAATTCTACATTGAAAAAGCCCGCAAAAAAGGCGAATTGCCACAAGGCAAAACCGAAAAACCATCCGTTAACATCATCGGTATTTCTACCCTTGGTTTCCACAACCAGCACGACTCCACCGAACTCAAGCGGTTAATGGCTGACTTGGGAATTGAAGTTAATACCGTAATTCCGGAAGGCGCTTCTGTTAACGAATTAAAGAAAATGCCCCAAGCCTGGTTTAACTTAGTACCTTACCGCGAACTCGGCTTGGCTGCGGCTCGTTATTTAGAAGCAGAATTCGGAACACCTTACATAGACATTACACCGATGGGTGTAGTGGAAACTGCTCGTTGTATCCGTAAAATACAGCAGGTAATTAACGCCCAAGGCGCTAATGTAGATTACGAAGACTTCATCAACGAACAAACTTTGCATGTATCCCAGGCTGCTTGGTTTTCTCGTTCCATTGACTGTCAAAACTTAACTGGTAAAAAAGCAGTGGTATTTGGCGACAACACCCACGCCGCCGCCATTACCAAAATTTTGTCACGGGAAATGGGGATTCATGTAGTTTGGGCTGGAACCTACTGCAAATATGATGCAGACTGGTTCCGGGAACAAGTGAGCGAATATTGCGATGAAGTGCTGATTACAGACGATCATGGCGCAATTGGCGATGCGATCGCCCGCGTTGAACCCTCAGCGATTTTCGGCACTCAAATGGAACGCCACGTAGGTAAGCGCTTAGATATTCCCTGCGGTGTAATTGCTGCACCCATCCACATCCAGAATTTCCCCATTGGTTACAAACCATTTATGGGCTACGAAGGTACAAATCAAATTACAGATTTAATCTACAATTCCTTCACCTTAGGAATGGAAGATCATCTGTTAGAAATCTTTGGAGGTCACGATACTAAGGAAGTAATTACTAAAGGAATTTCTGCTGATTCTGATTTGACTTGGACAAAAGATGGTCAAGCAGAATTGAATAAAATTCCGGGATTTGTGCGCGGAAAAGTGAAGCGTAATACTGAGAAATTTGCCCGCGAAAGAGGTTTCAAAGAAATCAACGCTGAGGTATTGTACGCTGCGAAGGAAGCTGTCGGGGCTTAGTTTAGCACTTCATCGATAAGATAAAGGGGTAAGGAGTTATGTATACTCTTTGCCCCTATTTTTTTTGTTTAATTGTTAAATATAGTGGCACAACTTCAATTATGAGATATGATAAAATTATTATAATTTTTTATATATTTATTTTCACTAACTATTTAAAATAACTAAATTAAATATGAACGATGACAAAGCGGCATTGTTAGCTGAACTGTGTCAAGCTGGGATTAAGCACAGTCCAGAAAAAATTGTGCGAATTGCTAAGCAAAGTGATGGCAAAATTGTATTTTTAGAAGAGGGAAATACTGAAGCAGGACTCCAGCACATATTGGAACAACATTCTCTGGAGTTCCTAAATCAGGGTATTGAAATAGAGCAAATACCAGATGTGATAATTGCAGCACTTACTCAAGGTAGAGTGATAGGTTATCAAGGAAGACGAAAAACTCGTACCATTTATGAAGTGACGTTCAATGACAAAATCCAGTATATTGCTGTGAGTGTAAGCAATAATGGTTATATAGTCGGTGCTAACCTCAGAACTTCCCCATAATTTGGTAGAGAGACTATGGCAGCAACAATCAAACTCATGGCTGATTATGGATGCTACCCACTATGGTGGGCTACTTCCGATCGAGCTGGTGATATCGATCCAGAAACACTGCTACTAAGTAAAGAAACTATTAGCCGTTTGGAAAAATGGGCAGAAGTTTACGATGCAAAATTGAACTGGGAAAATCCTGGAGATTCGGTGGGTTTTTCCAGTCCAGAGGCTGAAGCAGCTTTTGAAGATGAAGGAATTAGCCTGTGGAAGCAACTACAAAAAGAACTTGCGCCTAACTATCAAGTAATTTATTTCAGTAATAGATTACGTAAAGTTCTTACTCATCCTATTGAATTAGAAATTTTACCTGTTATTCAGTAAGAATTTCTGCTAGCTAAATATCTATCTCCAGATGATTGATAAATTTAAAATAAACCCTGCTAAAACATCTTCTCCAGATAATTCTTGTGGAGATGTTAATATTTCCACTGCTCGACCAAGGCGATAGATTTCTACTTGCCGCATTTTAGGATTAATTAACCAACCTAATTTCACTCCATTATCGATATATTCTTGCATTTTCTCTTGCGTTTCTCGCAAACTATCGCTGGGGGACATTAACTCTAAAACAAAATCTGGTGCAATTGGGGGAAACTTTTCTTTTTGTTCGGGTGTGAGTGCATCCCATCGTTCTTTCTTAATCCAAGCAACATCAGGAGAACGGTTAGCACCATTAGGGAGTTTAAAGCAGGTGGAAGAATCGAAGCAAATTCCTAATTGAGTTTGACGATTCCAAAACACAAAATCTGCGCCAATTTCAATATTACGATTTCCAGTTTCTCCGCCTGTGGGTGACATAATGAGCAGTTCTCCGGCTGCGTTGCGTTCAAATTTGATTTCCGGATTTTCCCGACAGAGTTCATAAAATTGGTTGTCGGTGAGTTGGATGATGGAGTTTAATTTAATAGCGATCGCTGTCATAAATCAATCTTTACCTCCAGATAATTGACAAATTTAAATAAATCCTGATAACACATCTTCTCCTGATAATTCTTTTGGAGATGTTAATATTTCCACTGGTTGACCAAAAAATATCAACCTGGGCATTCTAAGCGGCTTAGGAAGCTGTCAAGGCAAATTTTCAGCGAAGCAAGGGACTGGGGAGATGGTGATTGGGTGAAAAGTCTTGTTGTGTCTAAATTTTATCGTCTGTTAATGTCTTAATCGCCTTTGTTGTTGCTAAGTAGATAGTCATGATTAAATCTAAGATGTCATTACGTTCGCGTAGCGTCTCGTAGAGAGCGAAGCGAAGCAATCGCAAAGTCTCTGGGATTGCTTCGCTTCGCTCGCAATGACAGAACATATTATATTTATTTATGTCCATCTACTTATAAATAAAATTGATTAGGGAGCCAAGAAACTAGAAAACTGTTGACATTCAACAGTCAACAGTCAACAGTTAACACACACGACTATTTCGGTGATTCTTGAAGTTCAACTTCTGTATCGGAAAGTAAACTCAGATTGGCTAAGTTATGCAACACCATCGTAGTGCTAGTGTTGGGCTGGAAACCAATTTTTTTGTAAAATTCCTGTTGATGAGTAGTCATTAGATAAACGCGTTCAACCCATCTCATGCGGGGATGACTCAAAACAGTTTCCACTAAATTACTTCCCAAACCGCTATTTCGATAGTCTGGATGAATCACAACATCCCAAATCGTAGCGCGATATATGCCATCAGATGTTGCTCTAGCAAAGCCAATGAGTCGCTGATTATCCCAGACGGAAATCACTGGCTCGCTGTTGGTAATGGCTATACTTAAATCCTCAATACTGCGGCCTTTTGCCCAGAAAGCTGAAATGTTTAACAGTTCTTGGAGTTGGTAAAGGTCAATCTCAGATTTGCGATCGCTAAATTGAATTTGAGGATTGTTCATGTATTCCACTCACTTTGGCTGTATCTTAAGCTATTGCTAAGTCATATTTTGCTAGAAATTGTTGAATGTGTATATCTCTACGCAACAAGAGAGAAAATTTCTTTGGATATGGTAGTATTCAGTTACAAACCCACTTCCATAAAGGATGAGTAGGCCCCTGCTGACGTATGCGATGAACTTGTTTTTCTAAACGTTGTTTTTCTTGCTCTGGTAATCCCAGTAAAATATTGCGACTTTGCCAAACTAATACAGCAGCAGTCATCCCTATACAAAAGGATAAACCGAAGGTAGGCAGTGGATGATAAACCAGCCCATATCGCACTGCGACCCAAGTAAAATATTGTTGCCACAGAGAAATTTCTGCACGTAAACCCCACAAGCAAATAGGCGCAACGGTGAGCCATAAACAGCCCACAAATAACCATCGGCCATATACAGTTAGCTGGTATAGCCTCTCTACTTGTTGAGCAAATTCCTGGTCAGTTGTAATTTGTTCTTTGTCATTAGTCATTAGTCATTAGTCATTAGTCATTAGTCATTAGTTATTTAGGAGTGCTGAGTTAGGAATTAAGAATTGAATTATTCTCCTTGTCCCTTTCCCCGTCTCCCTTGTCTCCCTTGTTCTCTTCTCATACCCAATGACTAATTACCCGAAGATGTATCAATTGACTCAGCATTAACCAGCGGCGGAGATTTATCCGTGCGTTCTCGCCACAAAGTTAACAAAGTACTGGCGATGAAAATACTGGAATAAGCCCCTGCAATAAAGCCAATAATTAAAGCTAGGGCAAAGTTTTTCAGTGTTTCTCCACCAAATAAAAAGATTGCAAATAATGTTAGCAATGTTGTAAAAGTCGTGTTGATAGACCTTGTTAGGGTTTGGTTGACAGCATCATCTACAATGTCACCGATCGCTTCGTTGGGATTAATTTTGAGGGTTTCGCGAATGCGATCGTAAATCACCACTGTATCGTTGACTGAAAAACCTGTAATCGTTAGTAGAGCAACGATAAATAAACTATCGACTTCAGTACCGAATACTAAACCGAAAATCGAAAAAATCCCAACCGTAATCAAGATATCATGAAATAGGGCGACAACGGCAAATACGGCATAATCCAGTTGAAATCGGAAGCTCAAGTAAATAATAATACCTGCAAAGGAAACTATTAGAGCTATAACTCCAGATCTAAACAGTTCTCCTCCCAGAGTCGGGCCAACGGTGTCAAATTGATTTTTTTGACCGTCAAAAGCACCGATTTTTTCGCTTAAGGCATTTTGCAAGTTGGTACGCTGTTCGCGATCCAAAGTTTTTGTGCGGATTAATATACCATTTTCTGCACCAGTGTTTTTGTCAGCGACAATTTGGATACTGCTATCGCCCAATCCCTGAGCTTTAGCGACTTCTCGAACAACGTTAATATCAATTGGTCGATCGCAGTTACCGGGTTTGGCGCAATCCCGTTCAAACTGCAATCGCGTACCACCGACAAAATCCAAACTGGGACGTAGGGGTGCTTTGATGTCGGGGTTTTGCCAAGAAACCACCATTGAGATGATACCAGCCAAGATGATGGCACCAGAAATAGCCCACCATAGCGATCGCGATTTGTTAATACTCAGTTTCATTGAGACACCTCTGCCTTATTAGATGTTGGCAGGTTGGGAGAGAAATATTCTGGTTTTTTGAGTGCGGGAATTGTAATTGCCAAAAACATAAAAGTACGACTACAGGTAATTGCTGTAAACATACTCACCGCTACCCCCAAAGCCAAGGTTAAAGCAAAACCCTTCACCAAGCCAGCCCCTAACCAGAATAGTGCAGCGCAGGCGATGACTGTAGTCACGTTGCCGTCTAGAATACTCGAAAAGGCGCGGTAAAAACCAGATTCTACAGAACGATAAAGGGATTTGCCTGCTTGCAATTCTTCCCGCGTCCGCTCAAAAATCAGTACATTTGCGTCTACCGCCATACCAATACTGAGAATAAAACCAGCAATTCCTGGCAAAGTCAAGGTGACACCAAACAAAGCAAAGGTAGCCCAGGTCAACAAAGCGTAGATCAATAGTGCTATATCCGCAATTACTCCTGGTAGTCTATAGTACACCACCATGAATATTAATACTAAAACCAGACCACCAATACCAGCATAGATACTGCTAGTAATACTGTCTTTACCTAAAGTTGCTCCAACAGTACGAATTTCAGCTATTTCCACTGGTACTGGTAAAGCACCACCGCGTAGCTGTACGCCCAAGTCATTTGCTTGTTGTGCGGTAAACCGACCGGTAATCACCGCTGAGCCTCCAGTAATCCCAGTGGCGGCAAATTCTAAACCAACAGTAGGAGCGCTGATTAATTCATTATCGAGAAAAACACCAATACTCCGCCCAGTACCAGCAAGGTTTTTCGTCAGTTGAGCGAAAAGTTCGCCACCCTTTTGGTCGAAGCGAATGGCAACATTCCAATTGTTACCTTGAGTGGGTTCGCCATAGGCATCTTTGAGGTATTTACCAATTAGTGGCGGGTTGGTACTTTCAAACAATTCAGCGATCGCTTGATTATTTTTCTTTAAATCTTCTTGATTTTTGGTTATTGCTGCTTTATCATTACCTTTTCTTAACTCTTCTTGCTTTACCTTCAATTCAGCTCGCGATGTTTGGAAAGCTAAAAGTTGAGTTTCTGTATTCGGCTTTTGCGTGCGGAATTCTAATTGCGCCGTACCCCCTAGCACCCGTTCGGCTTGCTCTGGGTCGTTAACCCCTGGTAATTGCACCAGTACCTTATCTGTACCCACTGTTTGGATTATTGGCTCAGAAACTCCCAAACCATTAATCCGTCCTTCAACAACTTTCTTCACACCTTCCAATTCTCGTTCGGTGATTTGCGGAATTTCCGCTGATGGTTTCACCTGAATTGTGAGTTGTGAACCTCCCTGCAAATCAAGTCCAAGAGGTATCGGAATAGTAGCAATCACAGCTATTGCAGCGATTACCAGAACTAAAATCAAGATTAATAGCGATTGCTGTCTTTGCATACCATAACTCGCAACTGACAAAGGCTATAATAGCGCTCTTTTAGGCAGTTAGGAGTTAGGAGTTGGGAGTTAGGAGTTAGGAGTTAGGAGTTAGGAGTTATGAGTTAGGAGTTAGGAGTTAGGAGTTATGAGTTGGGAGTTGGGAGTTGGGAGTTGGGAGTTGGGAGTTGGGAGTTGGGAGTTGGGAGTTATCAGTTGGGAGTTATSAGTTGGGAGTTAGGAGTTATCAGTTGGGAGTTGGGAGTTATCAGTTGGGAGTTGGGAGTTATCAGTTGGGAGTTGGGAGTTATCAGTTGGGAGTTGGGAGTTATCAGTTGGGAGTCGAAAGTTCGACTTTGAAGTTAAAACTCAACTTTCAAATTTTTAACTCCTCACTCCTAACTTTTAACTCCTCACTCCTAACTTTTAACTCCTAACTTTTAATTCCTCACTCCCAACTTTTAGACTCGCAACGCTACCATTTTTTCCACAGCTTCTACTATTTGCTCTGGTTGGACAATTGTTAGTCTTTCCAAATTGCCGTTGTAAGGTGTGGGGATATCTTGAGAAGAAAGCCGCAGTACTGGTGCATCCAATTCATCAAATAAGCGATCGTTTATTGAAGCGATGACTTCTGCTCCTATACCCGCAGTTCGCATGGATTCTTCCACAACAATCACTTTATGGGTTTTTCTTACTGATGCACCTATGGTATCAAAATCTAATGGTTTGAGAGATATTAAATCAATAACTTCTGGATCGTATCCTTGTTTTTCAAGAGTTTTTACCGCTTGCAGCACATGATGGCGCATTCTGGAATAAGTAATAATTGTGACATCTTTTCCTTGACGCACAAGTTCTGCCTTATCCAGGGGCAGCAAATATTCTTCTTCTGGTAAGTCTTCTTTCAAGTTGTAAAGTAAAACGTGTTCAAAGAACAATACTGGATTATCATCGCGGATAGCGGATTTGAGCAGTCCTTTAGCGTTTCTAGGTGTGGAACAGGCTACAATCTTCAACCCCGGTACTGCTTGGAAGTAGGTTTCTAGACGCTGGGAGTGTTCAGCCCCTAGCTGTCGTCCCACACCTCCGGGGCCGCGAATTACCATCGGAATTTTGAAGTTACCGCCAGAAGTGTAGCGCAGCATTCCAGCGTTATTGGATATTTGATTAAACGCTAGGAGTAAGAAGCCCATATTCATACCTTCGATGATGGGGCGCAATCCAGTCATAGCTGCTCCCACGGCCAAGCCTGTGAAGCTGTTTTCAGCGATGGGAGTGTCTAGAATTCGGAGTTCGCCATACTTTTGGTACAGGTCTTTGGTAACTTTGTAGGAACCGCCGTAGTGTCCTACGTCTTCACCCAGAACAAATACGCTGGAGTCACGCGCCATTTCTTCATCAATGGCTTCACGCAAGGCGTTGAAGAATAGTGTTTCTGCCATTTAGACCTTTAGTACGATTATGGTTTTAGAATTTTATCGTGTGGTTGTGGCAAATACCGTGAGCGATCGCACTGGTTAGAGTTTGGTTTTTCTAAAGGAACCGCCCCTGGCATAAACCCTAAGAATTGCGAAAAAGTTTCTTTGTTGATTGTTTCTGATTTCCAATCTCCTACGCTGTCTGTTTAATTGCTATTTTCCTTCCAAGCAGGAAGTCATCGCCCAGACAACTATATCAAAATTGTTACCCAACTCTACATCTTAAGTAAATATACGGTAGCAAATGTCTCATAAACCAACTATTTAACAGACCAAGGAAGTGCTGATTTTTTGCTCATCAGGTGTGAGAACGTTTATCAATCAAGATCGAAACTTTATCTTTCCAGTAGTGGTAGAAGCGGAATCTTCTCTGGAGCAAAATCAAACATCAAATTTTAACTCCAAAACAGAGGCAAAATTAGTCCCTGATAATCAAATGCCTGACTTATGCTGCGTTCCCATTAGCTTAAGATGCCAATACCTGAGAAACATCAAGTTACCAAGACAGCTAACGCACCTTAGACTAGGAGTTGTAAATCAAAAAATCTACATTCCTAAGTTAGATTTTATCAACAATAATCTAGAATTCAGGACTCAGAATTGGTGAATTCAGTATTACTGGGCGATAAGTAGAAGGCAAGAGGCAGAAACCAGAAGAGAAAAGTCAGTTGCTATCAAGCTTTTAAACTTTTGTATTTTACATTTCAATTTTACATTTAATTATGTCTACCTATTTAGCGCAGTGCTAGTGAGCCTGCGACCCTCTGAACCTTGCTTTAAAACCGAACTTTTTCTAGTTATGCATTCTGAATTCTGAATTCTGGATTCTGGATTCTGACTCCTGACTCCTGACTCCTGACTCCTGAATTCTCAGCTACAAACTGGTGAATCAGTTACTTGAGCTACTTGAGTATCCGGAAAGCGTCTCGGTCTACCTGGTTTGCGTTTATGCCGCTGATTAATTGATTTTTCGCTTGCAGCTGCCAATTCTTCGGGTGTACATTTGAACAGGCGCAAAGCATCTAAATATTTTTTTGGTGTCATCGTGGGTTCAGTACGCCCAGCTTCCCAGTTGCGAACACTAGTTTCACTGATTGCAAGCCTGAAGGCCACCTCCGCACGGCTAAGACCAGCACGCTCTCTCAGGACTTGCATATCCATATTTCATGCTCCCCTCGAAAATATTGAAACCTTTTATTAAATCAATTGACATTTGATGGCAATTGAGCAAAATTTATTAACTATCTTCTTTTATAAGCGATCGCGTCTCCCTCTTGCAAACACGAGAATCCCGTGTTTATGTATTATCACGGAGGCAATATGCATAAAATATGTTTAAACACTTCACAGTTGAAAGATGCCAATTTGACTCAGATCGGGTCAGAGTAAAAAATCTGTTGTAGTAATAATTTAAATATGCCTACTGTAGAACAATTGAAAACATTGTTTATCTTAAGTTTTTAGGCTACTAAAATGTATTTACTTGTGTTTTTATTACGAATAGATTAACGAACAAAAAATATTGTAATTCTCGCTGGTGAAGAAAATGAAATTCTAATTTACATAGACCGAAAGTGGAGATATCTATGAGCAAACAAGATTTTTTCACAATGTCCCGTGCCCAGTTACGCCAATATATCCTTGACCACAGAGAAGATGATGAAGCCTTTCAAATTTATTTAGATAGATTCAGTTCTGAAGATTCTGTAATCTTCCCTGCACCGCAGTCAATAGATGATTTAGAAAATTTCCCAGAGTTACATCAACAGAACTTAGAAAGACTACGAAACCAAGCTTAAGCCTTCTCCAACATGCTTAAAAGGCTTTTTCCAATAATATCAATAAATCATAGCCAAAATACAAAAATCTCATACCCAGACACCAAAACACAGGTCTGTGCCTTTGCGCCTGGGCGTGAGATTTTTAAATTCTGACTCAATCCCTCACCCTACTTTAACCATCGCGCCGCATCTTTAGCATGATAAGTCAAAATCAAATCTGCTCCAGCGCGTTTAAACCCAGTTAAAGTTTCCAAAACTACACGCTCCTCATCAACCCAACCATTTAGAGCCGCAGCTTTAATCATCGAATACTCACCAGAAACATTGTAAGCTGCAACTGGTAAATTACTTGCTTCCTTCACCCGCCAGATAATATCCATGTATGCCAGGGCTGGCTTAACCATCAGCATATCAGCACCTTCGGCAATATCCAATTCAATTTCTTTAATTGCTTCACGACTGTTACCTGGATCCATTTGATAAGTTCTTCTGTCTCCAAATTGCGGCGTCGAGTCTGCTGCATCCCTAAAGGGGCCATAATAAGCCGAAGCGTATTTAGCAGCATAAGACAAAATCGGTGTGTCTTGGAAGCCCGCTTCATCCAAACCTTGACGAATTGCTTGCACAAAACCATCCATCATCCCAGAAGGCGCAATGATATCCGCACCAGCATTTACTTGAGAAACTGCTGTTTTTTTCAACAATTCCAAAGTTGGGTCATTTAAAACCCTTCCTGTCAAATCACCAACTTGCAAATAACCGCAATGTCCATGACTGGTATACTCACACAAGCAAGTATCAACAACTACAATCAAATCTGGTACTGCTGCTTTGACAGCAGTTGCAGCTTTTTGGACAATACCGCAATCATGCCAAGCGCCAGTAGCATCTACATCCTTGTCAGCGGGAATACCAAATAGAATGATGGCAGGAATTCCTAAGTCATAAACCTCTTTCGCTTCTTCGACAATTTTATCTACCGAAAGCTGGTAGACTCCGGGCATCGATTTTACCTCGTTAGCAATTCCTTCACCCGGTACTGCAAATAGTGGGTAAATGAAATCACTTGTTGTCAAAACTGTTTCACGAACCATCCGGCGCAGTTGTGGATGGGTACGCAGGCGGCGGGGGCGATGTATAGGAAACATAAAGTTTGATGAAGAAAAACAACGCAATGGACACAAAACAAAGCGTCACAAAAGCAGGGGAAAAGTTTCCTGCCATCAGACAAACTACAAAAAGTGCTTAACTGACATTTGCCCTACTTGGATCAATTTGTAGGGCAATTTTGTATTTTACAGCTTACTTGACATCTATCCGACAAGTTAGAAAAACGATATAAAAATTGAGAATGGGCATTGGGCATTGGGCATTGGGCATTGTATTTATAAACAATAAACAATTCACACTTGAAAATTGTCAGACTTTCTGTTGGCCAAATTCTAACTATCAGCTGTGTATAAAATAGTAGACCAACAGCAATATAAAAATAACCGACAAAATTACCAATGCCCTATCCCCTATGCCCCATACCCATACACATAATTGATGCTAAAAAACTCGTAAAATAAAGGGATACCGAAAGGGTGTATCAGGATTGCTAAAAACTTTAGTAATTGCCCAAATCGTTAGTCCCCAATGCAACAAATAGCCAAGAGCTGCTAGCGGCCCCAGTAATAATAGTGGTAACACCAGCCAACCAAATAGAAAAAACAACGCTCCGAGAATCGCTCCGTAGAACCAGACATTAAAGTGGAAATTGATGGATTCTTTGGCGTTTTCTTTAACAACAGGATCGTCGGATACGAACAGTACGGCAATAGGTATACCGACAGATACAACAGCAGTGCTGAAAAAAATGGCTCCATGAGACAAGGCAGATAAAAGCTTTCGCTTGTCTGTGTCGTACATTCCTTTCTCCTAAATTTAGTCAGATTATTGGTTATATTACGACCCGATCGCGACCATCGTTGTCTTAAGATTAAAAGACTTGCCAAAGTCGAAAAAAATTAAGTTAACTTACAAACAAATACAGCTATGTCAATTGAACTTGAGTCTGAACTCGATCGCGCAGTCGAACTTCGTCGCAACTTTGCAATTATATCTCACCCTGATGCAGGTAAAACGACCCTCACAGAAAAGCTACTCCTTTATGGGGGTGCAATTCACGAAGCTGGGGCTGTGAAGGCGCGGCGGGCACAACGCAAGGCCACGTCAGACTGGATGGCTATGGAACAACAACGCGGTATTTCCATTACTTCCACAGTGTTGCAATTTTCCTACCAAAACTGCCAAATAAATTTATTAGATACACCAGGACACCAAGATTTCAGTGAAGATACTTACCGCACCCTTGCTGCGGCTGATAACGCAGTGATGCTGATTGATGTGGCAAAAGGTTTGGAACCGCAAACCCGCAAATTATTTGAAGTGTGCAAGCTGCGCGGTATCCCAATTTTTACATTTGTCAACAAGCTCGATCGCCCAGGAAGAGAACCTCTAGAACTTTTGGATGAAATTGAGCAAGAATTAAAGTTACAAACCTACGCGGTAAACTGGCCCATTGGCATGGGCGATCGCTTTAAAGGTGTTTTTGACCGACACAAGCAACAAATTCACTTATTTGAGCGCAGCGCCCACGGTAGCCGAGAAGCCCGTGATACGATAGTTGAATTAGGCGATCGGAGAATAGAAGAGCTACTAGAACAGGATTTGTACTATCAACTGAAAAACGATCTAGAACTGTTAGAAGGAGTTGGCCCAGAGCTAGATTTACAGTTGGTACATGATGGCAAAATGACGCCAGTGTTCTTTGGTAGCGCCATGACAAACTTTGGGGTAGAGTTATTCCTCAAGTACTTCCTAGACTATGCCCTCAAACCCGGTTCCCACAACAGCACTGTTGGCGAAGTTCCCCCTACATATCCAGAATTTTCTGGGTTTGTGTTCAAACTGCAAGCAAACATGGATCCGAAACACCGCGATCGCGTCGCCTTTGTCCGGGTCTGCACTGGTAAGTTTGAAAAAGATATGATGGTGAATCACGCTCGTACCGGTAAACTCGTCCGTCTCTCCCGTCCGCAAAAACTCTTTGCTCAGGAGAGAGAATCCATTGATGAAGCTTATCCTGGCGATGTGATTGGTTTAAACAATCCCGGTGTTTTTGCCATCGGGGATACAATTTACACGGGGCAAAAGCTCGAATATGAAGGAATTCCGTATTTTTCGCCGGAACTGTTTGCAACTCTGAGGAACCCCAACCCCTCGAAGTTTAAGCAATTCCAAAAAGGCGTTGCGGAATTGCGCGAAGAAGGTGCAGTGCAAATTATGTATTCAACTGATGAAGCCAAGCGCGATCCAATTTTAGCGGCGGTGGGTCAGTTGCAATTTGAAGTGGTGCAGTTTCGTTTACAAAACGAGTATGGTGTAGAAACCATACTAGATTTATTACCCTACAGTGTTGCCCGTTGGGTTGAAGGTGGTTGGGAAGCATTAAATAAAGTGGGACGTTTATTCAACACCACTACAGTCAAAGATAGTATGGGACGCCCAGTGTTACTATTTCGCAATGAATGGAATTGCCAACAGTTACAGGGTGACCATCCAGAGTTGAAATTAAGCGCGATCGCCCCAGTATTTTCTAGTCAACAACCAGTGGAGGAATGAAGAAGAATTCAGAATTCAGGAGTCAGAATTCAGGAGTCAGAATTCAAGATTCAGAATGAATCAGCGAAAAATCACAACGGAGGCTTCCTGCAATCTGAACTTTTCAACAAAGTTGGAGTTCTATTCCTGTGCTGATTGAAGACAGTCAAATTGAAAATTTGATGGGGGGTCTTAAACTCACTTAATGCATCCACCAGTAGTACAGAATTGAATTCTGAATTCTCAGCTCAGAATCCTGAATTCTGAATTCTGAGTTCTGAATTCTGAATTCTGAGTTCTGAATGTTTGACTTACAAGAGATTGGAGTGCCAGAATCTGTATGCCTTCACATGCCAAATCGTCTTTGGAGGCTGGTTTAGTTGCCCTCAAGCAGGGAAATTACCAAACAGCGATCGCTCACTTAGAACCTCTTGCTAGCAGTGACAGTAATGCCACAGCTAACTTACAAGCAAGGGTGGGTTTAGTGATGGCTTATGCCCGCACTGGCGAAGTCTCTAAAGCGATCGCCTTTTCCGAAAACCTCATTGAGAGTAACAATCCGCAAGTTCAAGAGTGGGCAAAACGCGCTCTCGAACATTTGACAAAACGTCAAAAACCTGAGCCAGAATCAAAAAATGTCGAAACTGGATTTGTTGCTTTTGAAAATTCAACCCCCTCTACTCCGAAATCAGAGGAGAAGCCAAAAGAAGAAGTAACAGCAACCAAAAACCAGGACATTCCCCAAATGGTGCCATTAGCTAAACCGAAAGCTAGTGTCATACCACCACCTCCACCGCCGCCTGTTAATCACGGTTTCATGGGTTCCGTCACCCGCACCCAAGCCAAACTATTCGGGGTTATTTATTGGCGACAAGCACAACGCGCTAAGGCATGGCAACCTTTACGCAAGCCGAAATTAATTCCCTTGCGGCTGCTGGGTGCGGGAACATTTATCGCTTTGTTTTGGGTGATGCGGGAAATTTTAAAGTTAATGTTGGCATCCATCAACCATACTTTAGTAAAGCTCCCCTATGTAGAACCTTTGCAGGTTTTATACAATGACCCTACACGGTTTTTGCTAGTCACCTTGGTGGTTTTAATGGGGGCATCCCCTTGGTTGCTGGATTTGCTACTGGCAAACTTCTACGGTCAACGAGAACTTACCAAAGATGTATTGAATGCCCATAGTCGTGAAGCGGTTCGGGTGTTACAACGTTGTTGCCAACAAAGGCATTGGCCTTTTCCCAAACTGCGAATTTTGCCAATGGCTGCGCCGATTATTCTTACTTACGGTAGCTTACCACGAAACGCGAGAATAGTAGTCAGTAAAGGACTGTTAGAACAACTAACAGATGACGAAATTGCCGTTGTTTGCGCCACCCAGCTAGGGCACATTGCTCACTGGGATTTTGTTGTTATGTCTTTGGTGTTGCTGGTGACGCTACCGATTTATCAGGTATACGAACAAATATCAAAGTTGGGTGACAAAATATCAGGAAAAATTTGGCGCACTCCTGTGACAATTGCGGCTAGTTTGATTTATGGAGTTTGGTGTTTGCTGACTGGGACTGCATTGTGGTTGTCGCGATTGCGGCTTTATTATAGCGATCGCACCGCAGCCGAAATTACTGGAAATCCCAATGCTTTGATTCGTGGCTTGTTGAAAATTGCCATTGGAATTGCAACTGATATCGAAAAACAAGAACACACTAGTTACCAGTTGCAAAGCTTAAATCTCGTCGCACCGATGGGCTATCAACAAAGTCTTGCTTTAGGCACAATTGCTAGTCATCTTTCTTTTGAATCTTTTTTGAGATGGGATATTGTCAATCCCTATCGGCGATGGTTTACGATTAATAATAGCCATCCTTTGGTGGGCGATCGCATCGAACGCCTTTGCCAAATAGCCCGTCACTGGCATTTAGACACCGAATTACATTTTCCCAGCGAACCACAATTAAAAGTTAAACGTCAGTCTTTTTTATTGCAAGTCGCTCCTTGGTTGGGAATCCCCCTCGGATTTCTGTTTGCAGGTTTGGTATGGCTAGCATGGCAATTAGCATTCGCACTTAAGTTTTTAAATCTCAAGTGGATTTATGAGGATTGGTCTTTCATTACAGGCTGTGTTTTGATTGGTTTTAGCATCGGGACAGTGATTAGAATTAATTCTTTTTTTCCCGATATTAAGCCCCACACTGTACAAACTGATGACTGTCTGCCCAATTTGTTAGCTGATGCCTCTACTTTACCCATTGACAGCATCAGCGTGCGTCTTGTAGGCAAATTGTTAGGTCGTCAAGGCACTGACAACTCCTTAGCCCAAGATTTAATATTACAATCAAGCGCGGGTCTAGTGAAATTACATCATGTTTCCTGGCTAGGACAGTCACTCAATCACCAGGATTTGATTGGTCGGCAAATTATCGTCACAGGTTGGTTCCGGCGAGGAGCAACACCTTGGATCGATATCCAAACCCTAGAAACTCAAAGTGGTAAAACCATTCATAGCCCTCATCCCATTTGGTCTACTGCTTTAGCAGTTGCAGCCCAAGCTTGGGGTGCGTATGTTTTTCTCACTGGTTAGTCATTGGTCATTTGCTTTGGACAACTGGCAAAGGACAAAGGACAAGCGATCGAGCAAAATGTAAACAATTGTTGCAGGTTTTCTAGAAAAGTGTTACATTTATTTACACAAACAATAGCAACCGAAATAACTCAGTTTCATCGCTTTGTGATGAATTCGGATGCTTTTTCCCCCTCTATATCAGATTTATCCTCCCAACACAGCAGCAAATCAACCAGCCACTGGCTGGTTTTTGTTTCCAAAAATCTCGCCTTGAATAAAAAATGTGTTTTATGCTACGATGCGGTAATACTAAAGTCGAAAATGTGTGCGCTAAACTAGCTAGGTAGAAAATACCGTGGTAATGTAAAGGATGGTATTTTGTTCTGCGAAAAACACCATTGAAGAAAGCGTGTACTTTGGCAGACAGTAGGCTATTAAATTTACAATTCTTAGAATTAAGGTGTTATTAGCTCATCGTAGGTGTGGGCCTTTGGATTAAATAAGCTTGATCCCAACGAAAAACTGTATTGTATAGGTTGATAGTTTGGAGCAAAAAATTGGTTGGTGGCAGTCTTTCTTAATAGCATCTATTTTAAAAGCCAAAGCCAAGTGATGGTTTTCTCACCTTGCCATGTTCATTCATTTCTGGAGGTATAGTTCATGTCCGTTCGCCTATATATAGGTAATTTGCCCAAAGAAGAAATCGATCGTCAAGATCTACAAGCGGTGTTCGCAGCTGAAGGTGATGCTGTAACTACTAAATTAATCAAAGACCGGAAAACCGGCAAATGCCGTGGTTTTGGTTTTCTGACGGTCAACAATGACGAACAAGCTGACCAAATAATAGAAAAATATAACGGTCAGATGTTTAAAGACACTCCCATCAAGTTAGAGAAGGCATTACCTCGTACAAAGGGTGAGGAAGGCGAGGAGCAAGCTCCCAAAGCAGCTAGCGTTGCTAGTAGCAACCCGACTCCTAGTGTTAACAAAGAAGGTAGTCGTCGCGATAAAGGTTCTAAGAAATCTCGTCGTGGCGGTGGTGGTAGTAGTTCCCGTGAAACCACCACAAGCACGGAATCAGACGCTATTCGTCCAGATCCCCGTTGGGCTTCCGAATTAGAAAAGCTCAAGCAGATGCTAGCTGCACAAACTACGAATTAATCCTAAAGGGAGAAGAATTAAAAATTAAAAATCAGAATTACTTTCTTGATTTTTAATTTTTAATTGTTGATAGCTAGTTGCAGGTATTTTTCTAACTTTTATGTGCAAGGCCTACTTTCAGCTTGCCTTTTGAATTTTACTCAAACCACTAATTACAGTTTTGATTTGTACCAAAGCAAGCAAAACAAAACACGGCCACTGTTTTGTGAATTTTGAAGTTGGATCGAGAATTAAGTGGGTCAATCTTAAAAAAGGTAAGTAAGATAGACTCTTTGCGATTACTCCGCTACACTACATCCCCTTCGTAATCACATTTAATGTTTAATTGGCTTAAACTACTTAGAAATTAACGCATATAAGCATTTTTAATTGGGCTTATGCCAAGCCTAACCCAAAAATTTTTGTTTTCCAGAACTCCAAAAAATAAACAACTACTTCAAGTGGTTGAGTTATCAATGTCAACCGTCAGCCATCGACAGTAGCAATTGCCTTATATCTTAAGATATCTTGCTACAAGCCAAAGGTGTAATATTTTAGCATATATTCCCCATCTCAATCTTTCACACAACAAAAGGCATAGATAAAAACTCCTTCAGTGGGTAAAACTGGAGGAGTTAAATTTTTAGCAGTCTTTTCCTACATCACTACTCAGCGTTGGGGCTAAAACAAGGCTAGCAAAGGTGTATGATTCCTAATTTTTGGGTATTTTTGCTTAAAATTTTGAGATATTTGCGAATTTAGAATCAAGTTTTATTTGTGGTTAAGAGCAAAGATTACTGATTATAAAAAATACATAATTTAAACTTATCTTAATTTGTAGTTAAAGTTAAATGTATTCAAATCAAAGGAATTAGGTATCAAAACTGGATAGTTAGATAGCTTATAAATTTAAAAATTTTGAAATTGAAATAGATGATATGAAAATTAATTTTAGTATATAAAAATACTCATTAAATACAAGTATAAAATTTATATATATAATTTTATATTGTAAAAACAACCATACTCTTATTTCAAGCTTCTGAAATAAGAGTATGAATTTTAACTATTTTTTATTTAATACTAGTATAAACAATGATTTCTCTCATTAATAATGAGATCTATAAAATTAGCTTTACGCAAACAAGACAAAGAATAAAATTTCATCTATCAGAGGTATTAAATATAAATATAGCCATTTATATATAAAAGAATTAAATACATATACTTAATCTGAAAGTATACTTCTAGCAGAAGATGTAAAAAAATATTAGAGATATTAAATTAAAATCAATAATAATCAAAGTTCTTAAATAACTCAGGCAAGCGTGCTGCTGTTAGCTGCTTACTTGAAATCGGCTAAAACTTTGTTACAATCCGCAACACACAAACTATGAACTCTACCACCGAAAAACGCATCGCCTTGATTTCCGTCCACGGAGACCCGGCGATTGAAATAGGGAAAGAAGAAGCCGGGGGACAAAATGTTTACGTGCGCTATGTGGGTGAAGCCTTAGCCCAGCTTGGATGGGAAGTTGATATGTTCACCCGCAAGGTAAGTCTAGAGCAAGACTCGATTGTTCAACATAGTGAGAATTGTCGAACTATTCGTTTAAAAGCAGGCCCCCTGGAGTTTGTGCCACGAGATGATATTTTTGGGTATCTCCCAGAATTTGTCGAAAATTTCCTTAAATTTCAAGGAAAAAATGGTATTACCTACCAATTAGTTCACACTAATTACTGGCTTTCTAGCTGGGTAGGGATGGAATTGAAGAAAATCCAAGGAGTTAAACAGGTTCACACGTACCACTCTTTGGGAGCAGTAAAATATAACACCATAGATAATATTCCGTTGATTGCCAGTCAGCGATTGGCTGTAGAAAAAGAAGTGCTGGAGACAGCAGAACGAATTGTAGCGACGAGTCCGCAGGAACATCAACATATGCGATCGCTCGTTTCTAGTGAAGGCAATATCGATATCATTCCCTGCGGTACAGATATTCAGCGATTTGGTTCCATCAAACGAGATGCAGCCAGATTAGAATTGGGAATCGATGGAGAAGCCAAAATTGTATTATACGTGGGTCGTTTCGATCCACGTAAAGGTATAGAAACCCTAGTGCGTGCAGTCAATGAGTCTCAATTACGGGAGTCCAACAACCTCAAGCTAATAATTGGTGGTGGTAGCACTCCAGGTAATAGCGATGGAATCGAGCGCGATCGCATTGAGCAAATTGTCAACGAATTAGGGATGAGTGATTTAACTGTGCTTCCTGGTCGTTTGAGTCAAGATATCTTACCAACTTATTACGCAGCAGCTGATGTTTGCGTTGTTCCCAGTCACTATGAACCCTTTGGACTCGTAGCCATTGAAGCTATGGCCAGTGGTACACCAGTGGTAGCAAGCGATGTGGGAGGACTTCAGTTTACTGTGGTTAACGAACAAACTGGTTTATTAGCACCAGCCCAAGATGTAGGTGCTTTTGCCAATGCCATCGATAGAATTCTCTTGAATCCACAATGGCGAGATGAATTAGGTAAAGCTGGTAGAAAGCGCGTTGAAACTAAGTTTAGTTGGGATGGCGTTGCCAATCAACTGGGCGAACTCTACAAAGAGATTTTGGGAGAAACACCCAAAGAACTAGAACCAGCATTACTCACAAAATAACCTTTTTTGGTTATAGATAAATCATCGTCAGTATAGTACATAAATACTACTTATTTCTGAAAGTTTCGTAGTCAAGACTTTAGTGCTGAAAAATCAAGGACTAAAGTTCTTACTACGAACATTTTTTTCCTACAAAATTAATGCGATGAACCAGTGGGTAAGTTTTATATTGATAGCAGAACAAATGCGGTTAAGTTGATTAATGCTGACCGCCTTTTCATGTGATGCCGGTGTGAACTAGACGCGATAGCATATACTGGGCATCGATATTTGCAGGTTAATAATTAATTTTTGTGCAACCAGTTGACTTTACCACCCTAAAAGCTGCTTGTAGCGAACTACGCACAAACTGGCTACCCTCAAGAGCAGAGCAAGTTTACCAGCGCGATCGCTATACAATTGTCATAGCATTACGCACCTTGAAACAGCGGGGTTGGCTAGAGATTTCTTGGCATCCTCAAGCTGCACATATTTGTATCGGCGATCCACCACCGCGAATTCCCGATACCTTCACCTTCAGCCAGCAACTAATACACCAATTGGGTGGTTTGGCTTTGGTGGCAATTGAAGCGATCGCTCCTTGGGAACGTGTTATTGATTTACAATTTGCTCGGCGTCCTGGAGAAAGTGCCCTATATCATGTGTATGTAGAAATTATGGGCAAATACAGCAACGTCATTCTCACCGACGCCAGCAATATAACCATCGCTCCTGCTCATCAAGTCAGTCAGCAACAATCTAGTGTCCGTCCCATCCTCACCGGACAACCTTACGAAACACCACCCAAACTCACTGGCACTGTCCCCAATTTACAAGAATCTCAACAACGCTGGCAAGAACGAGTCAGCTTAGTACCAGGAGCAATCAAGCGGCAATTACTCAAAAGTTATAGTGGTTTAAGTGCTGCTTTGCTAGAGTCAATGTTGTTAGTAGCTAATATCCCACCAGAAACATCTACTGATAGCCTTAAACCTGACGATTGGCAAAGATTGTTTGAGCGTTGGCAAGAATGGCTGCAAGCTTTAGATTCAGATCGATTTCAACCAGCTTGGACAGAACACGGCTACACAGTGATGGGTTGGGGTGGTGTGAAAAGTGCCAAAGACACCCAAGAATTACTCAAACTTTACTACACTGACCAACTCAATCAACAGTTATTTTCCCAATTGCGCCATCAGTTGAGTCAGAAATTAAATAATATTTTGGAGAAATTACACAACAAAGCTCAAACCTTTAAGACACGCTTGCAGCAATCAGATCGGGCTGATGAATATCGACAAAAAGCTGATTTATTAATGGCTCACCTACAAAACTGGGAACCAGGAATGAAGGAGATAATTATCCCAGATTTTGAGAGTAATGAGCCAGTAGCTATTGCTCTACAACCGGATAAAAACGCCGTTCAAAATGCCCAAAGTCTTTATAAACAGCATCAAAAACTTAAACGCGCTCGTTCTGCTGTGGAACCATTACTGTTAGAAGTACAGACAGAAATTGATTACTTAGAGCAAGTGCAGGCTGCCATCGAACAGATAGACAGCTACCAAACAGCAGAAGATTTGCAAGCTTTAGAAGAAATTCGCGAAGAACTCATTGGACAAAAGTATTTACAAGATCCAGAGTACCGCGATCGCCCTAGCAATGAAAACTCCATCAGCGACTTTTATCATTACCGTACTCCCAGCGGCTTTGAAGTATTAATCGGTCGTAACAATCGCCAAAATGACCAATTAACTTTTCGTGTAGCTGGGGATTATGACCTCTGGTTCCACGCTCAAGAAATTCCCGGTAGCCATGTACTACTACGCCTTGAACCCGGTGCTGTTGCAGAAGAAACTGATTTGCAATTTGTTGCTAATCTTACCGCTTACTACAGTCGCGCCCGTCAGAGTGACCAAGTACCAGTAGTATACACTCAGCTAAAACACGTCTACAAACCCAAAGGAGCAAAACCCGGAATTGCCATTTACAAGCAAGAGAGCATTCTTTGGGGGAAACCACAATTGGTTATTGGGTATGGGGCATAGGGCATGGGGCATAGGGCATAGGGCATGGGGCATAGGGGAAAAACTCATCTCCCCTCCTCCCCCAATACGGTTTGGATAAGCAGTATGAACTTCCCTTGTGGTCTGGGAAAAGGTTAAGGGGATTTGGATGTATTTGAAACCTTTGCCCTTTGCCCTTTGCCCTTTGCCCTTTGCCCTTTCCCCTTTGCCCTTTGCCCTTTCCCCTTTCCCCGAACCGTATCGCCTCCCCATCTCCTCCCTCCGTTAGAGCCAATTCTCCTTATAGATAGACGCTTTTAAATTTTGGTTATATCTTTTTTTGATGAAATTTTCTGAAAAATCTGTGTTGGCTGTTACAATATTGTTAAGAAAAGTTGCCCGTTGCATTTTGGGAACGCGCAATTGGGTTTTAACTCTCTTGAGAAGACAACGCGAAAAAACATTTTTTAGACCAGCTGTGGGAGGCTGGTCTTTTTGTAGTTATTAGCAAACTTTTTCTTGGGTTTTGGTGAGATGAATTACTGAATCGTTTGTCAAATATAGCAATGGACATATTTGTCTTTGATCTCAAGGGAACAGGGAACAGATAACAGGGAATAGAGAAACATCTTCGCAATTGTGGCGACTGCTATATTAATTCAAAGACGGTTTAAAATTAACCGTTAACGTCATCAATTCCTCACATTTCAATTGCATAATGGGGATAGACAAGATGCCCAATCTGCAAGACTTTCATCAAATTTGGATATGCAAACTAGATGGGGAAAAGGGGATGGCTACAAAAAATATTTGTGACACCATAAATTGACTGTAAAAGTATATAACTGTATGCTTATGTCAATGTATTAGGCGTTTCATAAAATATTATTAAGTATTCATGAAATCAAAATATTAAATTTTTTACTTTATTTCTGCCATAAAATTACTTAATTTATTTGTTTCGGTTCTTTACTATTACTGAAAAAATTAAGTACTCTTACAGTGATAAGGAAGTAATTGAAAATCGCATACAAAATCAAGACGCAAACTTATATTTTGCGTCTTGATTTTGAGATTTGCAAAATTAGAAACTGAATGTGGTTCTCAGGGCACCAATCACAACATCATCATTATCATTGTTATGATCTGGAGATGTTAGCCAAATGACTCCTGGGGTAATGGTGATATTATCACTGAGTTTATATTGATAGAATGCTTCCAAATGGTAGGATGTATCCTCATCTCTAGCTAATCCCACGAGGCTAGAACTTGTAACTCTGGGTTCTATACCGGCAATAATACCTGCTAAGCTACCTTTTGTACCGAGGTCAGGGAAGCCAAGGGTAACAGCATAGTTCCAAATATCAACGTCTCCACGGTTTCCTCTTAAGCTGCGGCTGTTGGTGTATCCCACCCAACCGCCTAAAACTATGTTGTCAGTAATACCAATGGATGCTTGCACACCGTAAGAATTACTGGAAAATCCCACTTCTTCTTCTGGTAAACCCTGGATAGCTGCAATATCTTGGAAGGTTGCTGCATTGCTACCTGTGGCTAGCGGTTGGTTGTAAGAATTGATGTAAGTTAAACCAATAGAAATGCGATCGCTTGGTTGAACTGTCAACTGTGCTAAAGCACCATAAGAACCGTTGAACAAACCATTATTTGGTGTAGGGTCATTAGCTGTACCACTCAAATACCCCAAACTCAATGCTAATTTCTCGCTAAATTCGTATGTTAATCCTAATCCCGCGCCACCTATCTGGTTATAAATTGGGTTGCGTGTACCGAAGGTGGACAAAGCACCAAAAGCGCCATCGCCGTCAAAGATGTTGACAGTACTTGTCAAGTCATCGGCTGCACCTGCGTTGGCTATGGCGATGACTTGTGTCTTTTTGCCCAGAGGAAATTTGTAATACAGTGCATCTATGGCAGCACTAGTGGTACCATCCTCGCCAGCAAAGAATAAATTGCCCTCTGGTGTACCAATATTAGGGCTGAGAATATTATTCGCCTGGATTCTAGTGAACAGTGTATCTTGCCCTGTAAAACTAGTAACAAATTCTACCCGCGCCCGTACCCCTAAAGTTGTATTTTCGTCTGTAATTTCTGCACCGTTGACTGTATTTCCTGACAACACATCGCTAACAACGGCAACAACTTGTCCTTGCAGTTTCGTTGTGGTGGAAAACTGATTGGCTTCCAATTCAGCTGTACGTGCTTCTACGGCATCTACACGACCCCTGAGTGTTGCTAGTTCGGCAGAAAACTGTTCTTGCAGTTTTTGTAATGTGGCTAAATCTTCTTTGTTAACTAAATCACCTGTGGCTGTGGCAATTAATTCATTCACGCGATCTAAACAAGCATTCAAACCAGCAGCAAACTCATATCGCGTCAGTGCCCGATTCCCACGATAAGTGCTATTTGGATAACCTGCAATACAACCATAGCGTTCCACCAGCGATTGCAACGCTTGGAAAGCCCAATCTGTAGTTTGCACATCTGACAACTGAGACACTGAAGTAACTTGTGCCATTGTTTTATTGTCAGCGATGTTCTCAACTTTGGTGCTTGGACTTGTTAAAACTGGCACTTGATTGATGGGGGAAGTGTCCGATGTTTCACCTGCAAATGTAGCAGTACTAAGAAATAACATTGCACTGCATACTGCTGGACTAAATAGCAGATATTGACAAACTTTTTGCATTTTTCTCCTCACATTGAATCTATAATTTGCGCTCACACCGCGCTTTTTTCAAAGCACTTTTATTAAAAACTCGTCAGTAATCTTATCAGAAGTATGCAAGCTTTTTAACAAAATATGTCAATAAATCCTAATTATTTTAGGGAAACTTGATTGCAGAGATTTAATTTCAACTAGTAATATTGTATTTTTTTATACTTAAATATGGTATTGCATGAGAATGATAATTATTATAATATGAAGATGTAGAATAAGTATCATTGTCAAAAATAATTGTGGCAAAACCACAGTCAGCATTGGTTTTGGGGAGGAAACAGCGTAATGGGAAATTGGAGAATATTCAGAACACACAGACAGCGAAATGGTATCGTATCATTAATTGCTCTGCTATTATTGTCAACAACTGCTGGCTGTGGGGAATCAAATCAGAATCAAGGAACAACTGCCCAACAGTCACCACAAGCAAAGGAAGCTGCATCTATCCCCACAGCACAGTCGGGAAAAACTCAAGTAGTAACTACATTTTTGCCGATATATTTATTTACTAAGGCAGTGGCCGGAAATGCGGCAGATGTCAAAATTTTAGTACCACCTGGTACGGAGGTACATGAATACCAAGCGACACCAGAAAACGTGAAAGCGATCGCAACTGCCAATGTATTAGTAAAAAATGGTTTAGGGTTGGAGGAATTTTTGCAAGGCACTATCAAAAATGCTCAAAACTCTAAATTAATAGAAGTTGATGCGAGTAAAGATATTAAACCCTTAAATGAAATTTCACCTGTTGAGAAAACAACCGCAAATAAAGAAGACCACGCACACGAACACAGTCAAGGTAATCCCCACGTTTGGTTAGATCCAGTTTTGGCAAAACAGCAAGTAACTAACATTCGTGATGGCTTAATAGTAGCCGACCCAGCAAATAAATCAACTTATGAGGCTAATGCTGCGGCTTACATTAAAGAATTAGAAGTATTAAACAGCGAATTTCAGCAGACATTACAAAAAACTCCAAGTTGCACCTTTGTCACCTTTCATGATGCGTTTCCGTACTTAGCCAAACGCTATAATCTCCAACAAGTTGCAGTGGTGGAAATTCCCGAAGATCAACTTTCGCCAACAGATGTGCAAAATACAATCAACGCTGTGAAAAAGTATAAAGTTAAAGCCTTATTTAGCGAACCAGGAGTAGATAATAAATTGCTCACTAGTTTATCAAAAGACTTGAAGTTAAATTTGCGGACTTTAGATTCTGTGGAAACTGGTGAAACAGATCCACAGTATTATTTCAAAGTAATGAAAGCTAACTTACAAACTTTAGAAACTGCATGTAAATAGGTTTGTCATTTGTTCTTTGTCCTTTATCTATTACAAATGCCCAATGCCCTGTTTGGCCAATGCCCAATGCCCAATAACCAATGACTAATAACATTGCTATCTTAAAAGTAGAAGGATTAACAGTCTATCAAGGCAGTCATCTAGCTGTACGAGATGTTTCCTTTGAATTGTCACCAGGAACAGATACAGCTATAGTTGGCCCCAATGGTGCTGGTAAAAGTACTCTGATTAAAGCCGTTTTAGATTTGATACCTCGAAGCGCTGGTACCATTGAAGTATTCGATCGCCCAATTGCAAAGCTGGGGCATTTACGTCACTTGTTGGGGTACATGCCGCAAAATTTCTTCTTTGACCGCAGCTTTCCCATTTCTGTCAGAGAATTGGTAGGACTAGGATGGACAAGTGAAGGTAAAAGGCAAAAAGCAAAAGGCAAAAAAGAAGATTCGTTTTTTTTCAGGTTGTGGCCACAAGACCAAGAAAAATCCTTAGCAGTAACAGCAGCTTTACGGCGAACAGATGCTTATCATTTACAGCATCAACCTATTGGGACTCTTAGCGGCGGTCAGCTTAAGCGCGTATTGTTAGCTTATTGTCTAGTGAAGCCACGGAAATTACTAGTACTAGATGAAGCCTTTGCTGGAGTTGATATACAAGGCGCAGCAGATTTTTATGCATTGCTAAATGAATTAAAACAGCAAGAAGGTTGGACAGTATTGCAGGTTTCCCATGATATTGATATGGTAAGCCGTCATTGCGATCGCGTGCTTTGTCTCAATCAAACCATTGTTTGCACAGGAAAGCCAGAAATTGCCCTTTCACCACAAAATCTTTTAGCAACCTACGGCCCTCTTTTCAGTCGCTACCAGCACAATCATAATTGAGGTTGATTGTTGAGTGTTGAGTGTTGACTGTTGACTGGGGGGTTAAGAATTATTCTCCTTGTCCCCCTTGTCCCCCTTGTCCCCCTTCTCCCCCTTGTCCCCCTTGTCCCTACTTTTCTTGAATTCAAAACTTGACTCGGCTTGACAATATACAATACATTACGAACCTACTTGTGCTAACTTATCAAGGGCATTGCCCAGAAGTATGGATTTCTCTATTAATTGTCAGATAGCTTGGCTAGCGATCGCCAACGGTAATAACTTAGTCAGCTTATTACAATACCCCTTTATGCAACGGGCGATGGCGGAAGCTGTACTGATGGGAATACTTGGTGGGATGTTGGGTAGTTTTGTTACCTTGCGCCAACTGTCTTTTTTCAGTCATGCTGTTGGCCATGCGGCATTGGTAGGTGTGGCGTTGGGTGTGCTGCTACAGCTCAATCCTACTTGGATGCTGTTACCTTTTACCTTAATTTTTGGTGTTGTTGTCCTTTACTTTATCGACAAAACCGACTTAGCTAGCGATAGCGTACTTAGTATAGTGCTATCTGGGGCATTAGCGATCGGATTAATTCTCACCAGTTTCATCAAAGGATATCGTGGCAACTTGATGGCAGTACTATTTGGCGATATTCTAGGGCTGGATGCCACAGATTTAATTTTGACGCTGCTGATACTTGTGGGTGGTTCCATATTTTTACTATCAACTTTGCAACAGCAAATTTTATTGACACTTAACCCAGATGTGGCTCAGGTTCAAGGTATTCCTGTACAATTTTACCGCTACGCTTTTGTGGTGTTGCTTTCACTGGCTGTTGCTGTAGCAATTAAAGCTGTTGGCGTTTTATTAGTAAATGCCTTTTTGGTTATTCCCGCCTCCACTGCCAAACTTATGAGTCACCACTTTAGTGGCTTTTTAGTCACTTCAGTAATAGTTGGTTCCACCACCAGCATCACTGGCATCATTTTCTCAGGTCTTTTCAGCATCGCTTCTGGGCCGAGTATCGTTCTTGTCCAGTTTCTAGTGTTTTTAGCTGTTGTCATCTGGTTTAAGGTGAACTTCAAAGCTACATAAATATTTTTCTCCAACCTCTTGCAAATTCGTTTTATGTTTGCTAAATTTATTAATCGTGGCTCAAATAAATGCCTCCGCCGGGATAGCTCAGTCGGTAGAGCAGAGGACTGAAAATCCTCGTGTCACCAGTTCAAGTCTGGTTCCTGGCACTTACGCTACCTCGACCCTGTAGTTCGCACCTACAGGGTTGAATTGTTTTTAGTGACCAAAACGTGACCATAAGAAGCGCGAATAGCCTGCCAAATATAAGTTTTACTGATTTTCTTCGATCCACTTTTGAAATCGCCTCAACTCATCCCAGGTACGCGATCGCGTATCAAGCCCCTTGCTCCTAGAATACTGATTTGGGTGAAGGTTAGCTCGCCGCATTTCGACATATTCAGCGATCGCGCTTTCGACTATATCCGCTCTATTGCCGTGTAACACGGCAATGCCGCTATCAATCTCTCTAGCGCAGCGCATCACTTCATCCGCGATCGCCTGCGGTACACGAATCAATTTCGTCTTTCCACTTCGCCAGGTGCTACCGCTTTCCCAGGTCGTTGAAGTCCTACCGCCTTTATTCATAATCCCTCTATTGCCGTGTTACACGGCATTATAACCGAAGGGCGATAGAGTCAAAGGGAGAATTGTTAGAGTGAATCCCCAGTGAGTTAAATCTCCTCAATTCTGACTTTCTTAGGTGGAGGTGGTACTTCTTTCGGTTTGGTACGGACAATAAAACCATCTTTTTGTAAGAAAGATTGAATTTCCTTTATCTCATCCCAAGCTCGGTAGAATTTATGATGGATTTGATAATACAAATCATTGATGTAGTATTCTGCCATTTCTTTCTTCCCTTCATACCGAGCCTGGGAAACTTTAATATCAGTTTTTAAATCTTGCAAGTTTGCAGTTAAGTGGTCTTTAACATCATCAATTGATTTCTCAATATCAGATTTGGTTTTAGCTATATGAAAAATGATGCCGACGAGTGCGGCTACAGCCAAAATAATATCTAATGTGTCTTTAAAAGAGTTAAGCATAAGCATTGTAATTAAAGAAGTTT
>NZ_LAHA01000129.1 GCF_002608075.1 Nostoc linckia z4 | reverse complement strand
TATGTTCTGTCATTGCGAGCGAAGCGAAGCAATCCCAGAGACTTTGCGATTGCTTCGCTTCGCTCTCTACGAGACGCTACGCGAACGCAATGACATCTTAGATTTAATCATGACTATCTACTTAATTTGTTCAAAAATAACATTTTTTTACTTTATAAACATTTACAAAATATCTCTTAACTTTGGATGTTAAGTTACTAGAATTCGGTTGATAAAATAAAGATTATATTGCATCATTCAATTAACCACATTAGTGGGGATCGTCTCTGTTGACGAGGCAAATCGGGCGCAGGATTGACCGCAGATTAAAATTACTGTGTTACTCGGTGCAAGTTTTGATTGCTGCTTGTAATCGGGTACTGAATTTATTATCACGACCATCTATTGTAGAGACGATTTATAAATTAAATATTAAATTTCCATTATGGAAAGAGCGATGATTAATAGCTACTGAGGCTCATCGCTGGTGTTGTGTTAGGCGTAATTGCAGGTGTAATTGTTCAATTAATTTACCAACTTTTACGCCATAACACACCATTAATGGTTGTGCATTACATAAGTTAAATGCATATAAAAGCTTAAGATTTTATTTATAAATGAAGTCTGAAATTTATGGGTCATTTTCAGTAATTTTGTTATTTTGTTGTAGGCAGATTCAAGGAAGTTTTTAAGATTGAATAGCCTTGATGTCTAGGGTTGACGAGATTTGAAATTATTTGCCAGGAGATGAATTATGTTTGGAATTCCGTGGCATAAATTGCCAACTTTCTTTGGGCTTTTAAAATTAGTGCAATTCCGTGGAAAGCTGAGAAAAGAGAATCTCCACGATACTTCGCAACTACCGAATAGTGACAAATTACCTAAGCCTGCTCCCATCACGGGCGATCGCCAATTGAAAGTTCGCAGTGCAGATGGCAGTTACAATGACCTTGAGCATCCAGAAATGGGTATGGCTGGAACTCGGTTTGGGCGCAATGTGCCGTTGCAAGATGCCAAATTTGATGAAAAAAACCTACTCACCCCAAATCCGCGCACAGTTAGCCGAGTCTTATTAGCACGAGATGAATTTCAACCCGCCACAATCTTGAATTTACTCGCTGCTTCATGGATTCAATTTCAAACACATGATTGGTTTAGTCACGGGGGGAACCAGCGCGATAAGAAATTTGAAATTCCTGTGGAAAAGGACGATTCTTGGTCAACAGAACACGGGCCAATGACAATCAACAAAACCCTAGAAGACAAAAGCCGTACCGGAGATACAAACAACCCCGCCAGTTTTATTAATGAAGTTACTCACTGGTGGGATGCTTCACAAATTTATGGCAGTAATCAACAAACCATTGATGCACTGCGTTCTCATGTTGATGGCAAAATGCTAATTGGTGAAGACGGCTTATTACCATTTCACCCAGAAAACGGCATTGACAAGGTGGGCTTTGCAGGTACTTGGTGGGTGGGCTTAAGTATGTTGCATACCCTATTTGTTAAAGAACATAATACGGTGTGCGATCGCTTAAAGAAAATATATCCTGAGTGGACAGATAACGAACTCTTCGACCATGCCCGCCTGATTATTGCAGCTTTGACAGCTAAAATTCACACCGTAGAATGGACTCCTGCCATCCTGCCACATCCTGTAACCGACATCGCTTTGAATTCCAACTGGTGGGGACTACTGGGAGAAGATTTCAAAAAGCGTTGGGGACGTGTTGGTGATAGCGAATTATTAAGTGGAATTATTGGCTCACCAACCGACCATCATAGCGCTCCCTATTACCTCACCCAAGAATTTGTATCTGTATATCGGATGCATCCTTTGATTCCAGATGACTTAGAATTCCACGCAGTTAGTAACGGCAAACTATTACACAAAAAAGAATTTTCTCAGATAACTGGTAAAAATACCCGTGGAACATTAAAAGAAATTTCCATGCCAGATTTATTTTATTCTTTTGGAACTTCTTATCCTGGTGCTGTGAGATTACATAACTATCCGCGCTTTTTAAGACAATTATCAGGAGAACTGTTAGGAGACGACACACCAGCATTTGATTTAGCTGCTGTTGATATTTTGCGGGATAGAGAAAGAGGCGTTCCCCGTTATAACCGTTTTCGTGAATTATTGGGTAGAGGTAAAGTCAAATCCTTTGAAGAAATTACCAGTAATAAACAATGGGTTAAAGAACTACGCGAAGTTTATAACAACGACATTGACAGCGTAGATTTAATGGTGGGTTTATTTGCAGAAGATTTGCCAGAAGGTTTTGGTTTTAGTGATACCGCTTTTCGCGTATTTATTCTCATGGCATCTCGAAGATTAAAAAGCGATCGCTTTTTTACCAAAGACTACACAGCCGAAGTTTACACTCAATTTGGCTTGGATTGGATTGACAACAACACCTTCCTAACAATCCTCCGCCGTCATCATCCCGAACTCGCACCTGCTTTCTTCGGCATCAGCAACGGCTTTAAACCTTGGAGAAAAGTCGGCTAAATCAACATGTATGGGGCATGGGGCATGGGGCATGGGGCATGGGAAGAGGACAAGGTAGACAAGGTAGCAATCTTTCTCTCCGAAGTTCTGATGGTCGGAAACCTCCGCTCAGACTTCTCTCCTTGTCTCCCTTGTCTCCCCCATCTCCCCA
>NZ_LAHA01000059.1 GCF_002608075.1 Nostoc linckia z4 | reverse complement strand
AAACGATTTGGGTTATTGTGAGGAAGAAATGAAAATGGTCAACGAAACCCGAAAGATTTTTGGCAACCAGCAAATCAGAATTACTGCTACTTGTGTACGGGTTCCCGTACTCCGGGCACACTCGGAAGCAATTTGATGACATGATTGAGTATCTAGACCAACACTCGGAACGTCCCCAACAACAAATTCGCTTTGAAACTAAAGAACGTTTACCTCTGGGGGAGTTTCCCACCCCAGCTTATCATTTATTGAATATCAACGATTATTTTCTAGCAAACGTGCAGTTTTCTAGTGGTTGTCCTTATCGTTGCGAGTTTTGTGATATTCCCGAACTTTATGGACGCAACCCACGGATGAAAACGCCACAGCAAGTTGTGGCTGAGTTAGACGCAATGCGTCAATCAGGCAATTTGGGAGCAGTATATTTTGTTGATGATAACTTTGTTGGCGATCGCCGCGCCGCCATGAATTTGCTTCCTCACCTCATTGACTGGCAAAAACGCAATGGCTATCCCATCCAATTTGCCTGCGAAGCAACTCTCAACCTCGCTCAAAGTCCCAAACTGTTGGAGATGATGCGCGAAGCTTATTTCTGCACCATCTTTTGTGGCATTGAAACACCAGAACCACAAGCCCTCCACGCCATTTCCAAAGACCAAAATCTGAGTCTGCCGATTTTAAAAGCCATTCAGATTTTAAATAGCTATGGCATGGAAGTTGTATCGGGGATCATTATCGGCTTAGATACAGATACACCAGAAACAGGCGATCGCATTCTCGAATTTATTCGCGCCTCTCAAATTCCCATGTTGACAATTAACTTACTTCATGCATTGCCAAGAACTCCATTATGGCGGAGATTAGAAGCAGAAGGAAGGCTTGTATTTGATGAAAACCGCGAATCAAATGTAGAATTTTTAATGCCTTACGACGAAGTTGTGGAAATGTGGCGGCGCTGCATCACCAGAGCTTACGAACCAGAATTCTTATATCAGCGGTTTGCCTACAACATGGAACACACCTACCCAAACCGCATCAAAGTTCCTAACAGCCCCGCCCGCACTTCTGGGGCTAACATTCGTAAAGGTTTAACTTATTTAATAAATATTTTGGTGCGGATAGGTATATTTAGTAACTATCGTCAAACATTCTGGAAAATGGCCAAACCAGCACTCAAAACAGGCGATATTGAAAGCTTGATTCACGTCGGTCTTGTGGGACATCATCTCATTAAATTTGCCCAAGATTGCGCCAAAAACCAAGAATCAGCCTCATTTTATTCCCAAAAAATCCTCACGAAGACTCGTTGATGGTTGATGGTTGATGGTTGACCGGTCATTAGTAGACTTCTAAGAGAAGTCGGGAAAAGGGGAAGGGGAAAGGGGGAAAGGTTTGGTATTTTTCCTTTTCCCTTTAACCTTTAACCTTTCCCCTTTAACCTTTAACCACAAGAATACAAAAAGCAATTGATTGCAAGAGGTCTAGTCATCAGTCAATTATTGTCCTTCAAGAGAAAAAAGAACTTGATTTTGCATTGATTGTAGACTTTTGATTAATTGTGTGGGAAGGGCGATCGCACTACTGTACATATCTATATCAACGAAATAGCATCCACCTTACTACACGGGCATCAGGAGAAGCAAATGAGAGAACGCGTAGCCAAGCCCAAGAAAGCTAGCACTAGTTCCTTCTCAATACCTAAACTCAGACAACCTACGCCCGGTTTTGGTTCAAACTCCTCTGGTGTCTTGGGGCAAACAACTGCTGAATTGCCATCTCTCAACAAACCTCTAGGACACGACATTAGTCGAATATCGCTACACCGACAAACACAATTTACAACTAACCAGCCGGAAGATGTTGAGGAACAAGAAACCCAGACACTAGAACCACAGGTGATACAGGAAATGAATGAGCCTGAAAATCACCAAACAGTGCAACGGGAAAAACTGCCAGAAGAGGAAGAGGAACGGACGGCGGCAGATTTTCAATCTCAGGAATTAGAAGAAGAGGAAGAATTGCAAACAAAGCCTCTTGATTCTTCCTCCCAAGTTACTCACGACATTAGTCGAATGTCGCTGCGCGTGCAAACAAAACTCACAATTAATCAACCAGGAGATATTTACGAACAGCAAGCTGATACAGTAGCACGCCAGGTGATGCACAAAATAAGCCAGCCTCGAAATCAGCAATTTATCCAACACGAGGCTTTACCAGAGACACAATTACAAAGGAAATTTTTAGTTGGTTCGGCCACTCCTGTGGTGCAGCGTCAGGGTGGTGGAGTGGTAAATACATCCAAACTAGAAACTTCTATCCAACACGCACGCCAAAATGGGCAGCCACTCTCAGACGATATCCGACAACCAATGGAGGAGGCCTTTGGCGCTGACTTCAGCAGTGTCAAAATCCACACAGATACACATTCTCATCAACTCAACCAAACCATCCAAGCTCGTGCTTTCACCACAGGGCAGGATATTTTCTTTCGTCAAGGAGAATACAATCCTGGCAGTTATCAAGGCAAGGAATTACTTGCTCATGAATTAACTCACGTTGTCCAACAAAACGGTAACGCAATTGCACCGCAAAAAGACTCGTCATCAACAGCAGCAGTAAGGCCAAATGTAGATATTCAACGGGTTTGTTGCTCGCAATGTGAAGAGGAAGAGGAACTTTTACAAGCGAAAGAACTTCCAGGCCAAACTATCCAACTTGCTTTTGATGTCAACAATACAGTTTCTCAACCAACCACAGAACAAGATGCTGCAAAAGTCGAGAATGATGTACGTCAGGAATTAGATAACAATCGTGCAAGCCAAGCAAGTCTCGGCGTTCAATCTCCGCTAGCGGCGGGAACCACAGAACCACCACCAGACGAAAACCCCAAAACACAACCTGAGTCTGGGAAAAATGCCACTGACAGCAATTCTGTTGACATGGCTGCACCGGAAGACAAGCCTAAAGAGGATGGAGAGATAGCGGCGACTGGTGTGAGTCCAGAAAATGACACACAAAAGGATGATACAGATAAAACAGGTGCGGCTGAAGATGTCAGTTCACAAAAGGATGATACAGATAAAACAGGTGCGGCTGAAGATGTCAGTCCACAAAAGGATGATACAGATAAAACAGGTGTAGCTGAAGATGTCAGTCCACAAAAGGATGATACAGACAAAGCAGTAAAAGCAGGTGTGATTGAAACTCTCACTCCAAACAAGGATGCAAAGAAAGATGATGAAGACAAAGAAGTAAAAGCAGGCATGGCTGAAGTTCTCAGTCAGAAAAAGAAAGATGTTGAAGACGAAGAAAAGGCATCAGAATCAGAAGGATCTGAGACTGGCGAACAAGCTATGGAACAAGCGGCCAGTCCAGAAACGAAAGCACCTCAAGGCGAACAGATTTCACCGCAAGCCAATGCTGTTGGAGATGCAGGTTTAGAAAAATTACCTCCGCAGATTAATAACCAAAATCCCGAAAGCATGGCGCAAGCCGTGACGCCGGAAACTGAGGCAGAGAAGGAACAAGCCACAACAGAAGTTTTGGCAGCACAAGCCCAGCAAAACGCTGTCAATGCTCAAACGTCCCAATTAGTGGCAACAGAAGTTAACTTTGCACCTCCGGAACAGCAAGAAACGGCTGAAGCTGGTGAAGATGCCATTTTGCAAGAACAGCAAAAAGCTGAGGCGATAAATATAACAAATAGCTTTTTGGCTGAAGCAGCTTTGCGAGTGCAAGCAATTACCCAACTGGGACAAGGAATTGAGGCGGGTATCCAAGGTGCAACTGAAAATGCCAAAGCTGCTGTAATGGTGGCAGTTGAGCAACAAAAGGCAGCTGTTACCGCCCAAATTGCCCAGCAACGCCAACAAGTACAAAGTGAAGCCCAAGCAACTATCGCTCAAATTGAAACACAATATCAGGCAACAGCAGCGACAACTTCCCAAACAGCTGCCACAGAACGCCAAAAGGTTGCAGCAGAATATACAACAT
Source organism: Nostoc linckia z4 (assembly GCF_002608075.1). Taxonomy (GTDB): domain Bacteria; phylum Cyanobacteriota; class Cyanobacteriia; order Cyanobacteriales; family Nostocaceae; genus Nostoc; species Nostoc linckia. The sequence goes on along the minus strand of NZ_LAHA01000059.1, from coordinate 46,841 downwards.
CTGTGCAGAAAGTAGATGAAACTGAAAGCAATCAACTGGCGAAAATTGAAGAATTTTATACCCAAGCAAAAGAGAAATATCGTGCTGCTGGGGTGAAAGTAGGCGATGAAGCGATCGCTTTTGGCGAACAAAAAGCTACTGAATGGGAAGCTCAAATTACTGGTAAAGATGATAACTTCTGGGATGGGCCGCTTACAGATAACCGACTCAAGGCGAGGGCGAAAGCAGCCAGAGAAGTAGCCAAACAATACAAAGATAGTTTAGTTGAAGAAGGCAATAAACAAGCTGATGCCGTCGAACAAGGCAAACCGAAGGATATTGAAGCAATCCATAATGTTGCTAATCAGTCTCGCCAACAACTGCAAACTCTCCAACAACAAACTTTAGATAATATCAACTCCGTTGAACAGCAAGTTTTGACGCAATTGGCAGACGCACAAACCCAGTTGACGCAAACAGCTAACCAAACTCTGCAATCTACATTACAAACTTTAGACCAACAGCAAGCTGCTCAATTGCAATTGTTGTCAGTTTATGGTAATGAGCAAGTCTCAGCCATTGAAAGGGATGCTCAAAAGGCGATCGCTTCCATTCAAGATGGTGTTAGCCAAGCTGCTACCAATTTGCAAACAGCCATCCAAGATATCCAAGCCCAACTCCAAGGAATGCCAGCACCGAATCCAGAGGAGTTAAGCGCCACTTTAGCAGAAATCTTGGCACAGTTCGATAGTTCTGTGGCTAAAGTCCAAGAGCAAACACAACAAGGCATTACAGCATCCCAAGAAGGTATTACCCAAGGTGGACAGCAAGCGGTTACTGCGGTGAATGGTATTGCCCAAAGTGGACTGGAAGAATCTGCTGCTGTTAGTCAAGAAGCCAAGACGAGTTTAACTAACCTCAATCAAGGCGCTACAGACACCTTTAATCAAATTCAGCAAGCCTTTACAACCACACTCACCGATACCACCCAAGCAGCAGTTACAGGTTTTGGTGAAGTCACCCAAGGAATGCAAAGTGCTTTTGACCAAAGTAACCAAAACATGGACACTAACTTCCAAAAGAGTGTCAATGACTTAGAAGAAGGGTTGCGTGGTTCAATCCAAGGAGATAAACAGCCAAATCTCGATTCCGATATCCAAAAATATGCCCAAGAAGCAGCAGACCAAGAACAACCCCGGTGGAAAACAGTCCTGAAAGTTTTCTTAATCATTGCTGTAATTGTTGTGGCAATTATCGTTGCACCAGCAGTAATTGGGGCAGTGGGGGCGCTAGCTGGGGCATTGGGAGCAGGTGCAGCTTTAGCAGGGGGAATCGGTGCAATTGTTGGTGGGGCAATTGTTGGGGCTGTGGCTGGTGCCGTGATTCAGATGGGTAGCAACGTCATCGATGGCAAGAACTTGCTGCATGACGTGGGGAAAGCGGCCTTAGCAGGGGCGATCGGTGGTGCTTTTGGTGGTGCTGGTGGTGTATTCGGTAACATGTTGGCTCAAGCAGGTAGACTGGGTACAGGTCTGACTCAATCGTTCTGGAGATTGGGTATTGATGTTGCCTCGGATATTGCTGGTGGTATTTTTGGCAACTTAGCAACCGGAGACCCCATCACTTTAGAAGGAGTTCTCATTGGTGCTGGTATTGCTGCGGGTGTCAACATTTCTACAGCCAACCTCAGTAACCTTGGTAGAGTTGGCCGCGGCATTCAAAATATGCAAACCAGGACTTTCCAAGCCGGGGAGCGATTTGGTACTTCGCTAGGTAAGGGAATCAAGACTGGCTTTGGCGGCAAAGTTGATACACCTACAACCACCGATGTGCCGAATGTTCAGCGTCCTGAAACAGGAGTGCGATCGCCTGAAGCCGAAACAACCACCGCACGAGGCGTACAGGGAGATGAACCAGAAGTTCAAGGAGGAGTTCCCAAAGATACAACAACAAAATCCCCAGGCGAACAAGAACCAAATCCGGCAACTACAGATAAAAATCAAGAAATTGTTCGCATTATTCGCCAAGATGACGATTTTGCTAGCCAATTTAATTACAAAGGTAAAACAAAATCTCGTGTTGTTGAAGATGGTTCTCTAGTTCCAGCAAATCCCAACGGCAAAGCGACTCCTCTAGAACACGTTTATGGTAGCGATCCTGCTAAGGGAGATAGTCCCTACACTTCCTTCCTGACAGAAAGCGGTGGTGTTGCCAAGACATACGGCGGTTCAGAAATCGAACTCGATTTACCAAAATTACGAGCAGATATCGAATCAGGCAATCTCAAGAATGTTGAGGTATTAACCCCTGAGCAGATTTCCAAGATGATTACGGATGAAATTTCTCAAATCGCTACAACTGTTAAAAAAGATATAGATGTCGATGCTGCCATTGCCAACGGCCCCCAAGGTATTCCTGATTATGTTGCTTCCTTGGGTATCAGCAAAGGACAATCTAGCAAACTTAGCCGTCGGTTGTTGGCATACTACAACACAACACGCGATGGGGAATATCTAATTAAAGGTACTATTCCGGCAGAGTATCTTAAAGGGCCTTATTCCACTAAAGGTGCGGGTGCTGATACTGAAGTGAAACCGCCTCACACAGAAGCCAATACCCCGGAAACGACGATGAAACCGCCTGAAAGTGGATCTGCTTCCGAGAACAGTACCCGGACTGAGGCAAATACGGGTGCATCTCAAGGTTTGAAATCAGATAGCGATGTATCAATGTCGCCCAAAGAACAGGAGGTTCTTCAGAACACTGCTGCAAAGGAAGGTAGTCAATTAACATCACAAGAACTGAATACAGAACTTGCAGTGGCAGGAAAAGCTGAACCGAAGGCGATCGATGAGGGAGAATTTGTAGAAGAAATTAAACTACCCAACGACCACGAATGGAAGCAAAAAGAAGATGGGACATGGTGTCGCTTTTCTGGCAGAGGAAGCTGTTTACCGACAGGACAAGGCCCAAGGGGACGAAGCGTGCGAGCCACAACACGATCGCAAACTGAAGCTTCACAAGCGTCCACAGAGCATCGATTTGACTCACGTACTCGCGCAGGGAGCAAGCGGAAGGCAGATAATGAAACTGAAGGACAACCGCAGGAGAATAAAAGAAACCGAAACCTCACACAGAGACCCTACAAGGAAGATGACAGCGGACAAAAATTGTGGGATGGTAGCACACGCCCTAATTGGGGAGACTTTGAGAAGACATATTGGCAAAATATTAGCCAAAGACAGCAGAATGGCCGAACTGAATATGAATGTATCGTAGGCCCAAATAACCAAACAAAGTATTTGCCAAGAAAGGAAAATGCAAAAAAAGGTGAAGATTTTGCAACTATTGGACACAAAATACAATGGCGAGATTACATCAGTCAAAAAGTGGATACAGAACAGTTTTCTGTCGAAAATGGCACAAAAAGTATCGAAGGAATGAAGATGGCAGAAGTAGAGAAATGGTATAAAGATTTGAATAATCTCCAACCAGAGGGACAAAAATTTAATTCTCAGAAGGCTAGCGCCTACACAAGTGACCCTTGGATTCAGAGCTACATTGATGAGTAAATACAAAATACTATGGCTACGGTAAGTTGTTGTGCGTGTTTTAGACAATATTTTTTGTAGACGATTTATTAATTTGCTGATAGTAATTTCAAACTCTAGCCAGCTGATTCACCAGCAAGTCGAAGCTAATACTAATTTGAACAATGATTGCGATAAATGGATTACTAAAAGCAGCGAACCATAACTATTTATAAATCCAAAATCTTAAATCAAAAATGGTATAAGGAGATAATTTAAATGCAATCGTTAAATAATCCCGAAGAGTTACTTTTTACTGACTGTGAAGGCAATCCAGCACAACTCCAAGATATCATTGATGATGGTCTAGATGGAGGTTATGAATACCGGATTCCAGGACTGATAAATTTACTTCATTCTGGGGAACCTTATCATCAATTATTAGCGGCTGTAATGCTAACTTCTTGGGGGCATCCTGCTGGATTTCAAAAACTTATAGATTGGGCTAGTAATTCTCAAAGTGTTCCTTGGCAAGCAGCACCTGTAGTTTATGAGCGGATATCACAAACTGACTCGGCATTTGAAATGCTAGCTGATGCTGTGAATACAAGCTATTATGCTGATGAAAATCAAAAAATTCAGCAATGGCAAATAAAGGCGATTAAGGCACTTCTTGGTATATATCATCAATATTATTTTGGTCGGAGTTTAGCTTTAGCCATTGTGAGGAAAAAAGAAATAGCCCAAGCTGTAAAAAGCGAAATAATTGCAGCTATGGAAGCAAGCCTAAAAATTTTACAAGAACATACTTCTTTAGGATTTGACTTAGCATTTCAAGTTGCTTGTTTACTGATTCCCTTGACACGTATTGATGAAAATGTAGCTGCTAGTTACGCTAATCAATTGATTTTTAGTTACTCCCACAAGGAAAGAATATTAAGGGAAATTGCAAATGCTTTAGGAGATGGGAAGGAAAAAGCAACTTTAGCAATTCTTGAACATCTGAAAACATTAAAAATGCCTGCTTTAGTACGCGATACGGAAAATGCGATCGCTCGTCGTTCACGTAATTAATATGAATACTCAAAATCAACTAACATTCTGGACTGATTCTCAGCATCAGCGTTATTTTCTGATTCCCGACAACCAAAAACTATGCAGGGGTCGCTTTATTATTTCTACCCTCACTGGCACTGAAAAGAAAGTCACACAAGCAGCGATCGCTAATTTTGAAATTCCAGAGTCAGCAGCAAAAGAATACCTGGAAAATGCAATCAATCAAGCAATGATGCAAGCAAAAATTACTGTCTCGAATTTGATGTTTGTTTCAACACCAACATCGGCAAAAATTCCTCCAGTATCTAACGAAACTCCATCAATTTCAAACATTATTTCTTCACTTTTGGGTGTTACTAGTGAAGAATTACAACAAAATCCGGAAGCTGCCCAAAGTGCTTTTGTGAATATATATACCCAATTCCAAGACTTTTTAAGTGAATCTCTCTCAGAAAATTCTACTCAAGTTGAAAGTACACAAGTGCGTCTACGTCAATTCAGAGAAACACTACAAGCCCAAGGAATCAATATCAACGAAGAAATTGAAGAACTACCTCAGAATTTACAAGAGTTGTTTTCTTCGGCAAATATTGAAGAATATCTGCAAGAAATTATTATTAAACTACGAGAGGTGACAAAGGAAATAGAGCAGTCACCTGGTGGGTTTAAACAGATAATTGATGAAACGATTAAATCTTTAAGTAAAGATTTAGTTAGTGAAGAAGAAAAGGAAATTCAAGAAAAGAAAAAACAAGATTATAAGCAATCGGCTGAAAAAGCGATCGCTCAATCTTTAAAGTTTAGTGGGTTTACACCATTTGCCGGTGGTGATTTTAATTTATAAACAAAACTAACCTTTGAAGAGGAGCGCTAAGAGGTTAACGCATCAGACGCGTTAAATCGTGTTTTTGCAATCTAGAATAAAGTTAGCAGTTACAGTTAAGTTCTCAGCATTGTTAAATAATGAAAACTACTAAAACCATTGAAGCATCAGTAACATTGCCAATTGAGCTATACCAAGCGCTCGTTCAACAAGCACAGGCACATGGATATTCCGTTAGTGATGAAATAACAGCGTTGCTGACTCCTTTGCTCATGAAGGCATCCACTGACTTAAATCGAGAGTTTGTAGCTTGGGAAGCGGCAAGCGATGAAGACTGGCTAAATATGGAAGCAACACTAGCATCACTGGATGCAGTAGCGGTTTCCCATGAAGTGGAGAATTAAATGGCTAGAGGAGATATTCTCTTAGTTGGTTTGCCTGAGTCAGATAAACGAGAACAAAAGGGGAATCGTCCAGCAATTGCGGTTCAAACAGATGTTGCAACTTCTCCTATGTTAATGATTGTTCCGGTTACGTCTTCATTAAGTGCATTGCGTTTTCCATTTACAATCAGAATTGAGGCATCGGAACAGAATGGTTTAACTTTGCCTTCCGTGGCAATGGTGTTTCAATTACGAGCTATTGACCGAAAACGCATAATTCAGAAAATAGGTGAGTTAGAGTTGCAATATTTAACCCAAGTTGATACAGAAATTTGGCAGATGTTAAAGCCAAAAGAAGCCCAAGATTAACATATGTTGAATCTTCATTTAACGAGCGAGAAAATCAACTCCAAGACAACAAAAAGTAAGAAGATTATAATCAATCTCGCTCAATCTTTAAAGTTTAGTGGGTTTACACCATTTGCCGGTGGTGATTTTACAAGTCTTTAATTCGGCGTTGCTGATTTCATGTATGAAAACGATTGTGTATGATATCAAAATCCTGTAGAGACGTTGCATTGCAACGTCTCTACATTTATAATTTTAAATTTCAACGGTATTAGAAGGGCGATCGCAACTTCAAATATTAAATATTCCCGACCCCATACCCCACAAAAAAGAATCAACCACCACAAAGCCTTATCTCATCATAAGTTTGATTCTTGAGTACACAACTAATACATATTAATAGATGCAATATTGCCAATGAGATACTAATATTTGCAATATTTATTGAAAATTAACTTCTGAGCAGAAGCAGTAGGCAATAGCTCAACAGCGTCCTCATCTTCAGCTTTTTTAAGCAAACTGGATTCCTCATTACAAATGTTTAGAGTCAAAGTCATTTGCAAAGGACGAATGACCAATGACTAATAGACCTCTTGCAAAAGTGCTTTTTGCAAGAGATGGAAAAAGGGGAAAGGGAAAACACAAAACCTTTCCCCCTTTCCCCTTACCCTTTTCCCGACTTATGCAAGACGACCAAGGACAAAAAGCAAATTATGAACAAAACCTTCGCAACCATCGACGGGAATGAAGCTGTTGCCCGTGTTGCTTATAAATTAAATGAAGCGATCGCCATTTATCCTATCACTCCCTCTTCAGCAATGGGTGAATGGGCGGATGCTTGGGCGGCGGAAGGTCGTCCCAACTTGTGGGGGACTGTTCCCAGTGTGGTGCAGATGCAAAGCGAAGGAGGAGCCGCAGCCGCCGTGCATGGCGCATTGCAAACGGGTTCTCTGAGTACCACATTTACGGCATCTCAGGGATTATTGTTGATGATACCCAACCTCTACAAAATTGCTGGCGAATTAACCAGCACGACAATTCACGTTGCAGCCCGTTCCCTGGCTACCCATGCTTTATCAATTTTTGGCGACCATAGCGACGTAATGGCCACTAGGGCTACTGGTTTTGCTCTATTGTGTTCGGCTTCGGTGCAAGAAAGTCAAGATTTTGCCCTCATCGCCCATGTTGCTACCTTAGAGGCGCGGGTTTCATTTATTCATTTCTTTGACGGTTTCCGTACTTCCCACGAAGTGCAGAAAGTCAAACTACTTGCAGATGATGATTTGCGATCGCTCATCGATGATAACCTAATCCTTGCCCACCGCAACCGCGCCCTCACCCCAGACCGTCCAGTATTGCGCGGTACTGCTCAAAATCCCGATGTTTATTTCCAGTCCCGTGAAGGCGCTAACCCCTACTACAACGCCTGTCCGGAAATTGTCCAGCGCATCATGGACAAATTTGGAGAACGCACGGGCAGGCATTACCAAATCTATGAATATTATGGAGCTAGCGACGCCCATCGCATCATCGTTCTCATGGGTTCTGGCTGTGAAACCGTCCACGAAACAGTAGATTATCTCAACGCCCGTGGTGAAAAAGTCGGCGTGTTGAAAGTGCGACTTTACCGCCCCTTTGATGTCCACAGATTTGTAGCAGCCTTACCAACTAGTGTACAAGCGATCGCCGTTCTCGACCGCACCAAAGAACCAGGTAGCGCCGGTGAACCATTGTATTTAGATGTGGTGGCTGCTATTCATGAAGCGTGGGCAGACAAGGGAGAGGGGGTAGACAAGGGAGAGGGGGTAGACAAGGGAGAGAGAGGAGACAATTCTTCCTTGTCCCCCTTGTCTCCCTTGTCCCCCTTGTCCCCCTTGTCCCCCTTGTCCCCCTCTTCTCCCAAAATCATCGGCGGTCGCTACGGTCTTTCATCCAAAGAATTTACGCCGGCAATGGTGAAGGGAATTTTTGATAACCTTGCTCAAAGTCAGCCGAAGAATCATTTTACTATTGGGATTAATGATGATGTAACTTACACTTCTCTGGACTTTGACCCCAATTTTTCCACAGAATCAAATAACGTTGTGAGAGCAATGTTTTATGGGTTGGGTTCAGATGGTACAGTTGGCGCTAACAAAAACTCCATTAAGATTATTGGTGAAGAAACTGATAATTATGCCCAAGGTTATTTTGTCTACGATTCTAAGAAATCGGGGTCGATGACGGTTTCTCATTTACGTTTTGGAAAAGAACCAATTCACTCCACTTATTTAATTGACCAAGCTAACTTTATCGGTTGTCATCACTGGGGATTTCTGGAACGGATAGATGTTTTAAAAGCTGCTACTTTGGGAGCAATTTTGCTACTTAATAGCCCATATGATGCACATAGCGTTTGGGAAAATTTACCGCCCAAAGTGCAGCAGCAAATTATCGATAAGCAGCTGAAATTATATGTAATTAATGCCAATCAAGTAGCCCGTGAAAGCGGTATGGGTGGCAGAATTAACACCATCATGCAAGTGTGTTTCTTTGCCTTAGCGGGAGTCTTGCCCCAAGCAGAAGCCATCGCTAAAATCAAACAAGCTATCGAAAAGACCTACGGTAAAAAAGGTGCAGAAGTTGTCCGCATGAACTTACAAGCCGTAGACAACACCTTAGACAACTTACACTATGTTGAAGTGAAGGGACACGGAGACACAAAGACGCGGGGACGCGGAGAGTTCTTTCCCCTTGTCCCCGCGTCTCCCACTCTCCCCGTCTTCTCCAACGCTCCCGAATTTGTCGAAGAAGTATTGGGTAAAATCATGATTTGGGAAGGCGACGATTTACCCGTTAGCGCCTTACCGGCTGACGGAACCTTTCCTGTAGGTACTGCGAAGTGGGAAAAACGCAACGTAGCCCAAGAGATACCCGTGTGGGAACCGGATGTCTGCGTTCAGTGTGGTAAGTGCGTCATGGTTTGTCCCCACAGTGCTATCCGTGCTAAGGCTTATCAAGTTGATGAATTAGTGAATGCACCAGCAACCTTCAAGTCAATTAATGCCAAAGATAAAGACTTTGCCAATCAAAAATTTACCATTCAGGTAGCTCCAGAAGATTGTACGGGATGCTCGATTTGTGTAGAGATTTGTCCGGCGAAAAATAAATCTCAGCCATCCCTGAAAGCGATTAATATGGCACAACAATTGCCATTGCGAGAACAAGAACAGAAAAACTGGGATTTCTTTTTAAGGTTACCCAACCCTGACAGAAGGCAGTTGAAATTAAACCAAATTCGCCAACAACAATTGCAAGAACCTTTGTTTGAATTCTCTGGTGCTTGTGCGGGTTGTGGTGAGACACCATACTTAAAATTATTAACACAATTGTTTGGCGATCGCGCCATCATCGCCAACGCTACAGGTTGTTCCTCAATTTACGGCGGTAACCTCCCCACCACACCCTGGACAACTAACGCCGAAGGACGCGGCCCTGCATGGTCGAATAATTTATTTGAAGATAACGCCGAATTTGGTTTTGGCTTTCGTTTATCTGTGGATAAACAAGCCGAATTTGCAGCAGAACTTTTGCAAAAATTACGAAGTGGAGCATGGGGCATAGGGCATGGGGAATTGGGAATACCTGACGAATTGGTACAGTCTATTCTCAAAGCCGAACAAAAATCTGAAGCTGACATTTGGGAACAACGAGAACGGATAGCACTGTTAAAACAAAAGCTAGATGAACTATCATCCCATGCCCCATCCCCCATGCCCCATGCCCAAATCCAAAATCTCAAATCCCTTGCTGATTACTTGGTGAAAAAGAGCGTTTGGATTGTTGGCGGTGACGGTTGGGCTTATGATATTGACTTTGGTGGTATCGACCACGTGCTGGCAAGCGGTCGCAATGTTAACATCTTAGTCATGGACACAGAAGTATATTCCAACACAGGCGGTCAATCTTCCAAAGCCACACCACGAGCCGCCGTTGCCAAATTTGCCGCCAGTGGTAAGCCAGCGCCAAAGAAAGACTTGGGGATGATTGCCATGACCTACGGAAATGTCTACGTAGCCAGTGTAGCTTTAGGCGCAAGAGACGAACATACCCTAAGGGCATTTTTAGAAGCAGAAGCTTATAACGGCCCATCGCTGATTATTGCTTACAGCCATTGCATCGCCCACGGCATTAACATGACCACAGGGATGAATCATCAAAAATCTTTGGTAGAATCAGGTCGTTGGTTATTGTATCGCCATAATCCAGAGTTGCAAAAACAAGGTAAAAATCCTTTGCAATTGGATATGCGATCGCCAACCCAACCAGTAGAACATTCAATGTACCAAGAAAATCGCTTCAAAATGCTCGCTAAGAGTAAACCCGAACTTGCCAAGCAATTATTACAACAAGCCCAAGCCGAGGTAGATGCACGTTGGCAAATGTATCAATATCTGGCAAAACGCGAGATTCTTTAAAAGATAGCAGCGAACAGGCAACGCATCATACCAATTCTCTGTAACAACGCACTTAATAATTCCCCCCTGCTACGCCGTCCCCCTGACAAACCGGATAATTTTCGTTACAAACGAACCTGTTTGTTGATGAAACTGATGATTTTTGCGATCAAACACATTATTTTCGTTAGTAAACGAACCCGTTTGTTGATGAGAATCGTGATTTATTAAGTTTTATATTCAATAGATCTCTTGCAAAAGCACTTTTGCAAGAGATGGAAAAAGGGGTGCATCTTTATTGGGAAAGGGAAAACACAAAACATGCACCCCCTTTCCCCTTACCCTTTTCCCGACTAAGGCCAAGAAGTCTAATCATACAAGCGATCGCTTATGTAACAATTGGGTATGAGACAGACAATTGACAAATGCTAAATGACAGAGAATACCTGGCTGATATAATACTTATCTGTGTTTGATAACGTCTGTCGTTTTTTAGCAGAGTCATTTTCAGCCGATTTCGCCACCTGGTTACTCGGTGAATCTATTGCACTTACCCAACTCAGTCCATCAGAATTATCCCTCGAACCAATTCGAGCAGATGCTTTAATTCTGTTACAGTCAGATGAAATTGTCCTGCATATCGAATTCCAGACGGAAGCAAAAGCTGAAATTCCCTTTCGGATGACCGATTATCGGTTAAGGGTGTATCGCAAATTTCCCCACAAGCGAATGCATCAAGTTGTTATTTATCTGCAACCCACCACATCAGAATTAGTGCAGCAAACAGCTTTTGTTTTAGAAAATACCCGTCATGAATTTGGAGTGATTCGTCTTTGGGAGCAACCAAGCGACATATTTTTAAATACTCGTGGTTTGTTACCATTTGCAACCCTCAGTCAAACTGATGATAAAGCGCGAACATTACAACAGGTTGCACAGGCTATTGAACAAATCAACGACCAGCGTACACAAAGTAATATTGCTGCATCAACGGCAATATTATCTGGGTTAGTATTAAACAAGGAACTGATTAAGAGATTATTACGGAGTGATGCTATGCGCGAGTCTGTAATTTATCAGGATATCCAGCAGGAAAAAGCTTTATCTATTGTTACGCGACTACTTCGCCGTAAAATTGGAACTGTTCCACCTGCACAGCTATTGAAAATACAAGCTTTAGATTCAACACAGTTGGATGATTTAGCAGAGGCTTTACTTGATTTTTCTACTTTAACGGACTTACAAGCTTGGTTAGCGCAAAATCAAAATTAGTGATACCACAAGCGATCGCACTTTCTGAAATTAAAGCATAGCTGAAATTGTACAGGCGATCGCACTTTCTCAAATTACAACAAAAGCGATCGCCCTTCCTCAAATCATTCAATCACCTACCTATGCCAACATCATCACATAAACGCTTATCGCTTTCATTCACATTGGGGTTGTTTTGCAAATAATCGCGCACCCAAGCACAACCCTTAACCATTAAATCATCCAAATCTGTCTTGTCTAAACTAGTAGAGGCAATAATTTGACCGTCGTCACCAGATGTCATGCCCCTAACCGACTTACTATGACCAATTGCGAGAGTTTGTAAAAGTTGCCCGTTACGATTCCACAACTTCACCGTCTTGTCATGACTGGCAGAGGCAATGGTTTGATTGTCGGGGCTAAATGCCACGCCATAAACTGAACTGTTATGACTTTGGAGAGTTTGTAACACTTGCCCGTTGCGATTCCATAACTTCACCGTGTCATCTAAACTAGCAGAGGCAATGGTTCGGCCATCAGGGCTAAATGCCACTCCCCAAACCCAATCCCTATGGTCTTGAAGAGTTTGTAAGACTTTCCCGTTGCGATTCCAAAGCTTCACCATCTTGTCTGAACTAGCAGAAGCAATAATTTGACCATCAGGGCTAAATGCCGCGCCCCAAACCAAATCGCTATGACCAGTGAGAGTTTGTAAGACTTTCCCGTTGCGATTCCACAGCTTTACCGTCTTGTCACGACTGGCAGAGGCAATAATTTGACTATCGGGACTAAACGCTACGGTATTAACTAAATCGCTATGACCAGTGAGAGTTTGTAACACTTTTCCGTTGCGATTCCACAGCTTTACCGTCTTGTCACGACTGGCAGAGGCAATAATTTGACCATCGAGACTAAACGCCACACCTCTAACCGAATCGCTATGACCAGTAAGAATTTGTAAGACTTTCCCGTTGCGATTCCACAGCCTCACCGTCTTGTCATCACTGGCAGAGGCAATGGTTTGACCATCGGGACTAAACGCCACACCTCTAACCGAATCGCTATGACCAGTGAGAATTTGTAAGACTTTCCCTTTGCGATCCCACAGCCTCACCGTCTTATCATCACTGACAGAGGCAATGGTTTGACCATCAGGGCTAAATGCCACATTATTAACTGAACTGGTATGACCTGGGAGAGTTGGTAATACTTTTTGCCTGTTGCGATTCCACAGCCTCACCGTTTTGTCATCACTACCAGAGGCAATGGTTTGACCATCGGGACTAAACACTACGCTATTAACCAAATCGCTATGACCAATGAGAGTTTGTAACATTTGGCCTTTGAGATTCCACAGCTTCACCGTTTTGTCATCGCTGCTGGAGGCAACAATTTGACCATCGGGGCTAAATGCTACGGTATTAACCAAATCATTATGACCAGTGAGAGTTTGTAACATTTGGCCTTTGAGATTCCACAGCTTTACCGTCTTGTCATCACTGCCAGAGGCAATAATTTGACCATCGGGACTAAATGCCACGCCTCTAACCGAATCGCTATGACCAGTGAGAGTTTGTAACACTTTCCCGTTGCGATTCCACAGCTTCACCGTCTTATCACGACTGGCAGAGGCAATAATTTGACCATTGGGACTAAATGCCACGCTTCTAACCGAATCGCTATGACCAGTGAGAGTTTGTAACACTTGCCCTTTGAGATTCCACAATTTCACCGTCTTATCATCACTGACAGAGGTAATGGTTTGACCATCAGGGCTAAATGCCACACCTCTAACCGAATCGCTATGACCAGTGAGAGTTTGTAACACTTGCCCTTTGAGATTCCACAATTTCACCGTCTTATCATGACTGACAGAGGCAATGGTTTGACCATCAGGGCTAAATGCCACGCCCGAAATCCAATAGCTGTGACCAGTGAGAGTTTGTAACACTTGCCCTTTGAGATTCCACAATTTCACCGTCTTATCATCACTGACAGAGGCAATGGTTTGACCATCAGGGCTAAATACCACGCCTCTAACCGAATGGTTATGATCTTGAATTCGGTTACGTTCCTTGAATTTATAAATTGCCTGCTTGAGTATGGGTAAAATTGCCTGCTTGAGTGTAGGTAGTGCCAACATGCGGGTATCTTGTTCTACATTTTTATTTGGTGTTTTGAGTCTTTTGCCTACCTTCAAACTTGCAACGAAAGCATCAAATTCTGACTTTTCTGCCATCAGATTTTGTAATTCGAGACTTTTAGCGAGAATTTCGGCGTTTATCCGGCGTTTATTTGCTTCTTCAAGGGCTTTCTGGGCAATCAGATTTTGCTCATAAATATACCAAGCCACCGCCGTTGATAATGTCGAAAAAACAATCATTACAATCACATAAGGCAGTGCAGGTTTTAGACGCTCCCACCTATCCCGCAAGTTAAACGGCAAATGTTTATTAATCCATTTATAATCAAATACCTGCTGATAGATTTGATTCCGCACCCGCAAAACATTATTCTCCCGCCGCACCACCCCCGACAGCTTCAAGTGAGATTTAGCTAAAGACTGTTCCTCATCCACAACCGCGCGCTTTCCCCAGCGAATCTCACGGTAAATAGTCAAAACCTCCGGGTCTGGTGCGCGTTTGGTGAGCATATCGCGGACAAACTGCAAGTTATTATCTTGCTCGCTCATCACACCAAAAAATGTGCTGTTAACTATTGTGCCTACATCCTTACTACGCAAAACAGACGCGACGCCAGTCGCTACAACGGGGAGCCACTGCGTTGGACGGGTTTCCCGGCTTGAAGCAAGTGGCGTGGGAACCCCCGCAAGGCGCTGGCTCATGAATCGCGTCTCTACAAATTTATTGTGCCTCTCGGCTACTAATGCACCACAGAGACGCTGCGTCAAATAAGGATGTCCCCCCGTCCATTTCAACACCTGGTGTAATATTTGCTTGGCCTCATCGCTGGGTAATCCCAATCCCTCAGCTAAAGGTAAAGCCTCCTCAAAAGTAAAATCAGTTAAATCTACACGCTGTCCAATATTAAACGGCGTGCGCTTGGCATCGCTAATTAAATCGCCGGGAGTCGCTACCCCCATTAGCACAAAAGAAAGCCGATTAAATTCAGCATTAGTAGCGCGGGCAACATAGAGATAACGAATAGCGATAAAAAAATCATCGGTAAAATCCAAGCTGAGGGTAGAGTCAATTTCATCCACAAAAATCACCACTTGCCCTTCAACCTCAGCCAGCAAAATTTTCTCAAAAAACTGTGTCAGCCGTTGCGATACTCCCAGATGCTCGTGTTCTTGCCACCAATTCACGACATCTGTATCAAACATCAGTTGGTCATCCAGCTTCACCAAAAAGCCAAAATACCATTGTTCGGCTGTGACATTTGCCCCCAACTCCTGGAGGTCAACAATTACCGAGCGAATTTCCTCATCCGTCAGCCTTTGCGCCGTGCGTACCATCAGGCTAGACTTCCCCATTTGGCGCGGCGTCAGCACATAAGCAAAAGTTCCTGAGCGACATAAACCCAGCAATTCGTCATCTGCTTGACGGGGAATGTAAATCCCTCCGCCAGCCTGCACAGTCCCGCCAACAGTATAAATAGTTGGATTAGCCATCTCACAGACTCCGAGAGGAAAG
Source organism: Nostoc linckia z4 (assembly GCF_002608075.1). Taxonomy (GTDB): domain Bacteria; phylum Cyanobacteriota; class Cyanobacteriia; order Cyanobacteriales; family Nostocaceae; genus Nostoc; species Nostoc linckia. The sequence goes on along the minus strand of NZ_LAHA01000059.1, from coordinate 31,379 downwards.
GAAACGCAAAAGGCACCGACTCAATTTACAATGACATCATGTAATACATTTTGTCTATTTACCTAAAAATTACTGTAAGCGACTTGCAAATCAAAAAATATCCAATTAACTCTTGTGGGGTGGGCATCTTGCCCGCCCAGTCGATGTGCCGGTCAGGATGCCCACCCCACAATATTGGATAATTTATTTCTTGGAGTTTCTTAAAAAGAATTCTAATTTCGCTTGAGCGCAGCAAAATTCAACAATTAACGTTTAATGTTGGATTTCATTGCTCAACTTAAACTATATGTATAGCTCGCAAACGAGTATTTCAACTCGATTAATGAGGCTTGGAACTCGATTAATGAGGCTTTGAACTCCATTAATGAGTATTTGAGCTTCATTAATAAGGCTTTGAACTCCATTAATGAGTATTTGAGCTTCATTAATGAGGCTTTGAACTCCATTAACGAGTATTTGAGCTTCATTAATGAGGCTTTGAACTCCATTAACGAGTATTTGAGCTTCATTAATAAGGCTTGGAACTCCATTAATGAGTATTTGAACTTCGTAGGCAATTTTTTTGTAATGTCGGTAATTATCTGCAACTACGCTGTAGTGTTGTACGGTGTGTTATCGCGCCAGCGTAACGCACCGCCAAAGATTTACGGAGCGTTAGGACTGCCCTCCATAACGCACCCTACCAAACTGTAAAGCGAATTTCTATACTAATGCTTAATTCACAGACTAAACGCATCTTCATTAGCTATAAGCGTAATGTTCACCCAGACGAACAAATTGCATTGCAAGTTTTCCAAGCCCTATCCCAGCAACACCAAGTCTTCATCGACCAAACCATGTCCATTGGCACGCGCTGGGCTGAACGCATTGAAACAGAAATCCACCAAGCTGATTTTTTCATTACTTTTCTTTCAGCCTGGTCAACCCAAAGCGAGATGGTAATAGCAGAAATCGAAACAGCACACCACTTATCAAAATCACAACAAGGACGCCCCGTAATTCTCCCAGTGCGTTTAGCATATCAAGAACCCCTCGTCTATCCTTTAAGTGCCTATCTCAACGGTATTAACTGGGCATTCTGGAAAGACACAGAAGATACCCCCCGCCTCATAGATGAATTATTACAAGCTATCTCCGGCACTCCATTTACCATCGCCACACAAAAATCCCCCTCATCCCCGGTTGGTGAGCGACTTGTACCGAGCGAAGTCGAGGTCAGCCGAACCACATCCCCCTCACCCCTCCCCCATCCCTTCCCTTCAGCACAACCCATTTCCCTAGAAATGCCCGAAGGCACAATGGAATCACAATCTGCTTTTTACGTAGAACGCTCATCAGATCCACTTGCTTTGCAGACGATTGAGCAGCAAGGTGTGACAATTACCATAAAAGGCCCCCGACAAATGGGCAAAAGTTCGCTGTTAATTCGCACAATTAAAACTGCTGTGAATGCACGTAAGCGAGTTGCTTTGCTCGATTTCCAATTATTTGACAAAACCGCCTTAACCAATGCTGACCTCTTCTTTCGCCAGTTCTGTACTTGGTTAACTGATGAACTGGAAATGACCGACAAAGTAACTGAATATTGGAATCTCCCCTTGGGAAATAGTCAGCGCTGCACTCGTTACGTCGGTCGCTATTTGCTCAAAGAATTTGGCAACCCTCTTGTCTTGGCAATGGATGAAGTAGAAACAGTTTTTGATACTGAATTTCGTTCTGATTTTTTTGGAATGCTGCGAAGTTGGCACAACAGCCGCGCCACCACACCGATTTGGAAGCAACTCGATTTAGCACTCGTTACTTCCACCGAACCCTACCAGTTAATTGATAATCTCAACCAATCACCCTTTAATGTAGGGCAGGTGATTGATTTAGAAGACTTCACACCAGTACAAGTTTCTGACCTCAACCGCCGTCACGGTTCCCCATTTAACCCCAAGGAAGAACAGCAATTAATGGCATTGTTAGGGGGACATCCTTATTTAATCCGCCTTGCACTCTACTCAGTTGCTAGCCAGCGCCTCTCTGCCAATGAACTATTTGCCAAAGCCACCACAGATAACGGTATCTTTGGCAATCATCTGCGAAACCATCTCTTTCGATTGCATAATAAACAGGAGTTGGTTAAAGCAATGTTCCAAATCATTCGCCAGAACCTCTGCGAAGACGAGCGAATTTTCTTTCGCTTGCGCGGTGCAGGTTTAGTCCGTCGCGAAGGGCGTATCGTGTTACCGCGTTGTCAACTTTACGCCGAGTATTTCCGAGAGCATCTAGGTTGAAGAAGGCAAGGGGCAGGGGGCAGGGAGCAGGCTAGAGAAAAACTACATATCCAAATAAATTGAGTAATTTATTCTTTGGAAGTCCCTAAGCGTTTTATGTTTCAATCATGTTTAGCTACTTAGCAGCAAAATTCGCCATTAATAACGCCCATTTTAAGTAGTGAAAAAGTACAAATACCGACAAAAAAGCCTGAGTTCCTTACTAAGGTGAAAGATGATAATATTTCGCTATAGTTATATAGTTAACAGGCGACGGCTTTAAAAGGAGTTAAAGAGATGGAAACTAAGCCAACTGACCCATCGCTAGCACTCACAGAAATTCCCTCTGGCTATCTCAACATTATGGGTTACGTTGATGAGTCAGAAGTCAATGGCCCTGGTTGTCGCGCAGTTATCTGGGTGCAAGGTTGTTCGCGTGAATGTCCTGGCTGTTTTAATCCTGACTCTTGGTCTTTTGAGGCTAATCAACTTGTTGCTGTTGATACTCTTGTTGAAAATATTTTGAGCAATTCTCGCAATACTGGTGTAACGTTTTCTGGTGGAGAACCATTTTGGCAAGCAGCTACGCTAGCATCTTTAGCTCGTAAATTAAAAGCTGCTGGGTTGAATGTAATGTCTTTTAGTGGGTTCACCCTCAAGCAGCTACAGTCTAAATCTGCACCGCCAGGTTCCCAAGAATTGTTAGAACAACTTGATATCTTAATTGACGGGCCTTTTGTGCAATCTCTGGCAATTAATTCTCCTAACTCACCAGTTTCTTCTAGTAACCAGAAGATCAACATATTTAATCCTGCTTTTGCTGACCAGATTACCTGGGCTAGCGACCAAATTGAAGTTCACATTCTCAAGGATGGTAGCCGTATTGTTACTGGCTATCGAGGTGGGCTGGAATTGATGTAATGGGGAAATAGGGGGTGTTGACTGATGACTGGTGACTAGACCTCTTGCAATCAATTGCTTTTTGGACTCTTGTGGTCAAAGGGAAAAGGAAAAATACCAAACCTTTCCCCCTTTCCCCTTCCCCTTTTCCCTCTGGGACTACTCATCTCAACTTTTCTTCTGTCTGAAAAAAGCTGCCATTGAAAACTCCCGATTCTTGACTTTCCTTTGTTAATTTTAGATAAAGCACTAGCTAAAAGGATAATAAGCGATCGCAGTTTATCCACAGCCTTTTTTACAGTCCTGTAGGTATTATTAGCAACGGCAGTAACTTGCCAATTGAGATAATTTATACTTACGTCCATAGCGGTGCAATTAGACAAATTGTACGATCGACTTAAACAGTATTTATGGGGGAAAGTGAGATGAGCGATGTCCATGGGCTACGTAAAATTGGTCGCCGAAAAACACCTGCATCGAATTCTACAAATCCGTCGCTTGTCTCACGAGATATTCCAACGTTGGGAAATCCAACGCGCGGTTTTGGTCTAGATACAAATCAAGCTCAGCGTCCAATAATATCAACTGATTTTGAAGAAGATGATTTGCTTGAAGAGGAATCCTTAGAACCAACAGTTATTCAACAACCTCTGAATCACGATATTAGCAAAATATCTTTGCATTCACAGGATAGATTCACTAACCAGCCAGCAGAATCTCACCAGCAGCAAGTAGGTATGATGGCTGCACCAGCCGTTCAACAAAAGATAACACCAGAACCAGTGGAAACGAAGCAGGCTTTTCACTCTCCTGTGCAACAAAAACCGATTCAGCGAGACGGAATGAATATTCCTGGTGGTGCAACTATAGAGACAGTCAACGGTAACACCAGTGCTGTCATCTCTTTATTAGATCAAAAAGCGATAATAGCTCTAGACAATATGCCGGGAGCAAGACCGCCAGATTTTAGTCGCTACATTGACAGAATAGATCAAGTACTCTCAGACACTAGCTTATCAGACACAAATATACCCATCAATTTTGTTGAAACCACTGGAGTCAATGTCTACTGGAGAGGGTATATCCGCTTTAGATTAGGTGAACCACAAGCTCTTTCTGGAGGTGGAAGTGCAGCCACGACTCGCGGCTTCGGTGGTAGTACCACCTCCAGTACAGAGACATCCACTTCAACCACAGATTCCGCTAAAGCCACGGCTAGTGGTGGTAGTACAAGTGGTACGAAATCTGGAGAGGCTGGCAAAGGTGGCGAAACTTCTACTGGTAGTTCTGGGACAGTGGGAAGTGAAGTATCTACTACAACTAGTCGCAGTGATAAATACACTGATTCTACAACCAGCAGTAGAGGCGGAACAACAAACATGACCAATAACATGCAACGTTTTATGGCACCGCTGATTGCTGAAATATCTTTAAATCCAGAACTAGATGTTCAAGGTAGTGACTACGTTAATCCCTTGAAGTGGGGCATGTTTATTGGTGAGAGTATCAGACCCATGAAAAGAGTAAGTGGTTCTGTGAATTGCGGCAGCGTCACTTATTATACTTCTAATGGAATTACACCAACACCAACCCCAGCAGCACCTCCAGCACAACGTAAAGGTTGGATGGAAAATCAACTAGGAATTACTGAGCAGTCTCAAGCTAATTTTAATAATGCGGCGGCTGTTAACAATATCAATCCACTTCAATTGAGCAATTCTGGTAGTACTCCATTACCCACAGATGTGGCTGTTGCTGCACAAGAACATCATGGAATGAGCCTGGATAAGGTACACCTCGTACAAGGAGGACAAGCTGATGCTTACTGTGACTCCATGAATGCAGCAGCATTTACTACGCCAAGTAATGAAGGGGAAACTAACATTTTTATGCATTCCCAACTTCCTGTGGATTCACCCCAAGGTCAACATACACTCTCCCACGAAGTATCACACGCAGTACAGCAAATGCGTGGTGAAACTGCTGAACTCGATGGACTTGGCGGTAATCAGTCCCGCCGTGATGCACTGGAGAAGAGTGCTGATTCCCATGCAGATATAATTGTTAACAAAAGTGCCCAACTTCAGAAATTGCAACAATCACAATGATATTGTTCTCACCGAATAAACGGGAAAAAAGCATAACTATTCGTGGTGCTTGTTAACTGTTAACTGTTGACAGTCAACAGCCGATGGCGAGTGATGTCATGTCCGGTTGAATACTTATCATGTAGACTGACGCAAAGACGCTCTGACACGGAGAATTTTTTTGATAAGTAATTAGACGAACATGATATGAATGTGCAAGTTAAATCTAAAACACCTTAGCTTGTTAATTAACCCTCAAAACTCAGAAAGTTTTGAGGGTTATTTTATGACGTTTCACAAAGTTCTTGACTTATTTTTGTCTAAGAGGTACTTTATCAATATCGCAATTAAATACGGTATACATATCGATTTATAGTATTTTAGTAACAAAAAGCCAAAATTCATGATGAATCAAAGTTTGAGTGGTAGCATGGGTCTAACTCTCTCACTTCATTGTTATCTATTTAAGAAAACTTTCTGGCTTCTTTTTTGGAGATTCATTTAAATTAATTTAAGGTAAATTTTGCTCGATTTAAAACCAGAATTTTAATGTATATGGTCGGAGATTCGTTGCATTTTGATGTTTTTAATTAACAGGAAACAAGTAGAAATAATTGAAAAAATCAAACAATGTTAAGTAACGTAAAATTCTTAATATTCAGTTAGTAGTAAGGATTTTAGTCCTTTTTGGATAACTTTAGTTCTCACTACTTTAATTATTTACCCTATTGTACTTACTACCTAGTGCAATTGATGTAAAAGCGTAAGGATTCAGGAGTCAGAATTCAGGAGTCAGAATAGTTCAATAATCAAGTATTCTCTTGATTATTAAATCATACTAGTTATACTAAATTCCTTATAAATTATGAATTCTGGCTCCTGAGTGCTGAATTTTTACGTAAAAGCTTATATAAATTTTGCATATTGTTTATGAAAAATATAGCTGGTTTTAAACATCATATTATTAAGATAAACCTGCGTTATCAAAGGTAATTTGAATTTTCAAAATATGAGTTAGTAAATTTCAAAGTTATGGCTAATGTAAATACAAATTGCTATTAGTATGTCGAAGCTAGGAAAAAGTTTTTTCAGATTATTGTTCGCTACAGGAGTGACGATCGCACTTTTATTCATCATTCCTCCTGCTTTTGCCGCTAGCGTCAATCCCTGTCCCCAAGAAATGGTATTGATTCCAGCAGGAACATTCACAATGGGATCGAATAATTCTGCTTTTGTGGAAGAGCGATCGGCTTTTGATGTTACAGTGAGTTCTTTTTGCATCGATAAATATGAAGTGACAAATGCACAGTTCGCAGCATTTGTCAAAGCAACAGGATATGTAACAGTTGCAGAGCGCCCTTTATCCAAAGAACAATTTCCCGACTTATCAGAGGAGCAGAGATTACCTGGTTCTTTGGTGTTTGAGATGGCAAAGCCAGGAGCAAAGCTGTTGAGTTGGTGGTATTGGCGCACTGGGGCCAATTGGCAGCATCCCTTCGGCCCGGAAAGTGCGATAGCTGGAAAAGAAAATTACCCAGTGGTTCATATTGCCTATGAAGATGCCGTAGCCTACGCGCAATGGGCGGGAAAATTCCTACCCAGCGAGGCCCAGTGGGAATACGCCGCCCGTGGTGGTTTGGAGAGCGCAACTTATACATGGGGCGAGCAATATTCTGAGAAAAAAGCCAACACCTGGCAAGGAATCTTTCCCTTTTTTAATACCAAAAGCGATGGTTACGTAGGTATTGCCCCCGTAGGTTCCTTTCCACCCAACGGTTACGGTCTTTACGACATGGCAGGTAATGTCTGGGAATTGACCTCAGATTTGTTTGGGGTAGGGCATGACGAGAAAAACCATAGTGTCGATCCCACAGGGCCAAAACTCAGCTTTGACCCCAACAAACCCACAGAAAATGTCTTACACACCATTAAAGGAGGCTCTTACCTTTGTGCGCCCAACTATTGCAGCCGCTTCCGTCCTGCGGCACGAGAATCTCAAGCCCCGGACACCGGAACTACCCATATCGGATTTCGTTTAGTTCAGAGTATTCCCACCCTATGAAATAAACAAAACACTTTTTTCCTCCACTCCCTACTCAACCAATAACCAATTAGTTTATGTTGCATTTTCTTTGGCGATCGCTCATCATATCTCTCGTCATCACTATACTGACGGTTACTAGTCCTGCCTTTGCAGCCACATCACAGATTTTACCCATTCCCCAACCAGAATTTAAGGGCAAAATTGGCATTACCTACAAAGACTCAAAACCAGATTTTCCCCAACCGATTACTGCTCCAGACAAAGCGCCCAACGTTGTACTAGTGATATTAGATGATGTTGGCTTTGGACAAGCCAGTACCTTTGGCGGCCCGGTGGAAACTCCTAACTTGACTCGCCTAGCCGAAAGCGGATTGCGTTACAACCAATTCCATACCACAGCCCTTTGTTCCCCCACCAGAGCAGCATTGTTAACTGGACGCAATCACCATTCAGTAAATACGGGGGTAGTTGAGGAATTAGCTACTGGTTATCCTGGCTACACAACAATTTTACCTAAAAGTGCTGCCACGGTGGCCGAAGTGCTACGACAAAATGGCTATAATACGGCTGCTTTCGGTAAATGGCACAATACACCAGACTTTGAAACCAGCGTCGCTGGGCCTTTCGATCGCTGGCCCACAGGATTGGGATTTGAGTACTTTTACGGCTTTCTTGGTGGCGATACTAACCAATGGAGTCCGGCATTGGTAGAAAATACTAAACGAGTCGAGAAACCAGCAAATAACCAGGATTACCACCTGACACCCGATTTAGTAAACCATGCGATCGCCTGGATTCGCAACCAACAATCCATTGCTCCTGACAAACCCTTTTTCGCCTATCTCGCCACCGGAGCCACCCATGCACCCCACCACGCCCCCAAAGCTTGGATTGATAAGTACAAAGGCAAATTTGACCAAGGGTGGGATAAATTACGCGAAGAAATCTTTGCCCGTCAAAAACAACTGGGTGTGATTCCTGCCAATGCCCAACTTACACCCCGTCCTGAAGAATTGCCAGCTTGGGATTCCCTTTCGGCTGACCAAAAGAAACTCTCAGCTCACATGGCGGAAGTATTTGCCGGATTTCTCGCCCACACAGATTATGAAATCGGCAGATTAATTGATGCAGTTGACCAACTCGGCGAACTAGACAACACCCTGGTCATCTACATCGTGGGAGATAACGGTGCAAGTGCAGAAGGCGGCTTAACAGGTACCGTCAACGAGTTGAAATTCTTCAACGGCGTACCCGAAAATCTGCCACAACTGCTTGCTTCCTATGATGACTTGGGCAGCCCCAAGACATTCAACCATTTTCCCGCCCCTTGGGCATGGGCAGTTAATACTCCCTTCCAATGGACAAAGCAAATCGCCTCCCACTTTGGTGGAACTCGCAATCCTTTAATAATTTCTTGGGGTGAAGGCATTAAAGACAAAGGTGGAATCCGCAGCCAATTCCATCACGTAATTGATATTGCACCCACCATTTTAGAAGTAGCGGGAGTTACTGCTCCCAAAGAAGTGAATGGAGTCAAGCAACAACCAATAGAAGGTACTAGCCTCGCCTATACCTTTGATAATCCCGATGCTTCCTCCCATCGCGAAACTCAGTACTTCGAGATGTTTGGTAACCGAGCCATTTACCATCGCGGTTGGGTAGCCGCAGCGCGTCATGGCCGCTTGCCTTGGGAACGTACCGTCAAAGGCGACTTTGATACAGATAAATGGGAACTGTACAACATTGCAGAAGATTTCAGCGAAGCCAACAACCTCGCTCCAGAAAATCCAGAGAAGCTAGAAAAACTGCAAAAATTATTCTTCAAAGAAGCCCGTAAGCATCAAGTCTTACCATTAGACGATCGCGTTCTAGACCGATTTGATGTCAAAATTCGCCCCAGCCTCACCGTCGGACGCACAAACTTTACTTATTATCCTGGGGTATTTGGCATCCCAGAAGGTAGCGCCCCAAATTTAAAAAACAGATCCTTCAGCATCACAGCTAACGTAGAAATCCCCGAAACTGGTGCAGAAGGTATCCTCTTAACCCAAGGCGGACGTTTTGCCGGTTGGAGCTTTTTCCTTGAAGATAGCAAGCCCACCTACGTTTACAACTATGCCAATGCCGTTCGCTACATCATTCAATCCCCAGAAAAATTGCCCCCAGGGAAATCGACAATACAGTTCGACTTTGATTATGACGGAGGCACTGTAGGTAAAGGCGGAATCGGCAAACTATTCATCAACCAACAGCAAGTAGCCGAAGGTCGAATCGAAAAAACCATTGCTTATCGTTTAGCCCTAGATGAAACCTTCGATGTCGGTAGAGACACAGGTACTCCCGTAGTTGACACCTACCAAGTACCCTTTACCTTCACCGGTAACTTACAACAAGTAAGTCTTGAGTTGAAGTAAGTAATGGCGAATGGGGCGTGGGGCATGGGGGAGATGAGGAGAAAGATTGCTTTGTCTACCTTGTCTCCTTAGCAATGCCCAATGCCCAATTCCCAATTCCCAATTCCCAATTCCCTATGCCCAATTCTTATTAAAATCATGAATGAAATTCTGGCAGTCATCGACAAATTAGCACTTCTGACATTTATTGTTTTTACTATGCTGGGTGCGGGTTTACGTCTCACTCTACAGGAGATTTGGCAACCACTCCGCAATCCCCGCCTCGTTATCTTGTCTTTGCTGACAAATTTTGTGCTGGTGCCGCTTTTTGTCTATCTGCTGCTGCAAATAGTAGATCTAGGCGAACCAGTTAAAGATGGTTTACTAATCATGGCGGTAGCATCAGGCCCTCCAGCTTTGCCAAAACTCGCTCACATAGTTAAGGGCAATATAGCTTTTTCTGTGGGGTTAATGATGTTGCTGATGTTGGGGACAATCGTTTATATGCCGATTGTATTGCCGTTGGTGGTGGAAGGGGTGCAAATCAACTCTTGGGAAATTGCCAAACCGTTGTTATTAATGATGGTTAGTCCATTAGCAATTGGGCTATTGATTAAAGCTAAATTTCCAGCGATCGCTACAAATCTTCAACCAATTTTGTTCAAATTATCTAATGCTGGATTATTTATAGGTTTATTAGTCAGATTAGCTGTTCATACTAACGATATCATCGCCTTATTGAAAACAGGCGCAATTTTTGTTTGTGCTGTATTTATTCTCTTTTCCTTTAGCGTAGGTTATCTGTTAGGCGGCCCTGGTGTTGATACCCAAAGAGTGCTAGGAGTCGGAACCGCTCAACGCAATTTTGCCGCAGCACTATTAGTGGGTACAAGCAACTTTGAAGATCCCAGCGTGGTGAGCATCATTATGGTAACGAGTATATTAATGATGGTTACAGTTCTGATTATCGGGCCGAGGTTCATAGAAATAGACCAGCCAACAAATGCAGATATAGAACAGGTAAAAGTTTAATTCATTAGGGCTTGCTGAGAAAGTCTGATAGTTGGGTAGGGAATTCTTAACAAAGTCGAACTTTTGTGACGTACTCCATACACTCCCCTTTCAGGGTGAGTGTGCGCTTCTCAATGACTCTTCTAGGAAGACATTAATTGAGCTTTTAGGGCGTGCGTTCCACGCGCCTTTATGATTATAGCGGCATTTAAATCTCTGCACAAACTGGTATGACAAACAGGACAATTCTGGACGTTGCATAATTGAAGTATGAATTAGAGCGATCGCTATGCAGTGTCCAAGGTGTACATCAACTCATATCCGCAAGAATGGAAAAAAGGGTAGTAAGCAAAATTACATCTGTGTTAACTGTCGTCGTCAATTTATGAATTCTTATGAAAAACAAGGTTATTTAGAAGAAATCAAACAGGAATGCTTTGAAATGTATTTAAACGGGTCAGGCTTTAGAGCAATAGAAAGAGTGAAAAAAGTACATCACACAACGATAAATTTATGTAAATATTGATACGAATTTTCTATGCAGATATCTAGTGGTCTGCCAATCCAAAAATGCTGGGTGACGGCTGGGTAAAGGGTAAGGGATTTAAAATCTTTCCCCTTTACCCTTTCCCCTTTACCCTTTCCCCTTTACCCTTTCCCCTTTCCCCTTTACCCTTTCCCCTCTCCCCCACCAAGTTCACTTGGCGAACTACTAGAATGTTTGATATGGGAGAAAACAGGCAATAAGCAATAGCCCAGTATATTTTTTGCCTGTAATTGGAGGTGAAGTACTGTGATGGAAGTGATACAAGATAAACGAGCATTAGTGACAGGTGGTAACCGAGGAATTGGATTTGCCATTGCCCAGGGTTTACTGGCAAAAGACTATGAAGTGATTATTACTTCGCGTTCCCTTGATAAGGCTACACAAGCAGCCCAGCAACTTCAAGGTAAGGTAATTCCTATAGAATTGGATGTGACTAACGATCGCTCCATCAATGAAGCAGTCAAAACCCTCTACCAAAAGAGCGATCGCTTAGATGTTTTGATTAATAATGCTGGTGTATATCCAGACAATAATGTCAATATTATTACTATTAACCGGGAATTGCTCGATTCGACGATGAATGCCAACACTTTTGGCCCAATTCGTATGGTGCAGGCATTTTTACCTCTATTGGAAAAATCCCCAAATGCCAGAATAATTAATGTTTCCAGTGGTTATGGAGCATTGTCAGATTTATCTGCTGACGTTCCAAGTTACTGCCTATCAAAGTTAGCATTAAATGGGGCAACAATTATGCTGGCACAAGCTTTGCAATCTAAAGGAATCCTTGTCAATTCCATTTGTCCGGGGTGGGTGAGAACAGATATGGGTGGTTCATCAGCACCGCGTTCGCCAGAACAAGGGGCGGATACTGCAATCTGGTTAGCTACTGATGCTCCACGGAACATAACTGGTAAATTTTTGCGCGATCGCCAAATAATTTCTTTTTAGGGAACTCTAAAAAATAAATTGTTCTGATTCAGGTCGTTGACTATTCACTGTTGACTGTTGACTGTCAACGTTCAACAATTAACAATCTTCTGTGGAATATTTGGAAGTTCCTTAGACGTTGCTGATTTTATGTATAAAAACAATTGTTCATGATATCAAAATCGTTCCACAGACGTTGCATTGCAACGTCTCTACATTTGGGTTCATTGTATAAAGTGCGAGAATATTAGTTTCTTAATTTCAGGACTTACGCAAAAATAACGTAATTCCGTCATTACGAGCGATAGAGAAGTAATCCCCCCTGACGCTGGGATTGCTTCCCTACACTCCGTTTCGGTCGCAATGACAATATCGGCGTTGCGTAAGTCCTAAATTTTTACCGCTATTTTTTGGCATTGCTCAATCAAGGGATTATTAACCAACTTCTAAAATTCTTCCCCTGTGGCTTCTACTCACCACTCCTTATTTCCTTGCTTCAGAACTGCTACTAATTTTTCAATATGCGCTGCTTCATGAGTTGCCATTAGAGATATTCTGATGCGACTTGTGGGCACTGTGGGCGGACGAATTGCTGGGGCAAAAATGCCAGCATTTCTGAGATACTTTCCGGCTTTAAGTGCATCTGTGGCATTAGGCAATTGGAAACATAATATAGCTGATTCTGAAGGCAGCAATTTTAAATTAGGTACATCTTCGAGCAAAGCTTTTAAGTAACGCACATTTTCCCATAATTGGGCACGGCGTTGCGGTTCTTGTTGTAGTATGTTGATTGCTGCTAAGGCTGCGGCTGTATCAGCAGGTGAAAGTCCAGTGGTGTAAATCCAACTAGGGGCGCGGTTTTGCAAAAAATCGATTAGGATGCTACTTCCGGCTACATACCCGCCTAAACTACCTAAAGCTTTGCTCAAAGTACCAATTTGAATTAAAGGCTTTCCCGTACATCCAAAATATTCAACACATCCAGCACCAGTTTTTCCTAATATTCCAGTGGCATGAGCTTCATCAACTAGCAGCATACAGTTAAATTCTTCAGCCAGATCTAAGAGTGCTGGCATTGGACATAAATCGCCATCCATGCTGAAGACGCTATCTGTGAGTATCAAACAGCGTCGGTAATTTTCTCGTTGGTGATTCAACTGTGTTTTAAGTGCTACAACATCACAGTGGGGATATTCTACAATCGCTGCACCGCTGAGAATTGCCCCATTTTTCAAACTGGAATGATTGTATTGGTCAGATAAAATTAAATCCCGCTTGCCTACCAAAGCGGTAATTACACCCAAATTAGCTAGATACCCGGAACTAAATACCAAGGCATCTTCTGTTTGTTTGGTAGATGCGATCGCCTTTTCTAATTCCCTATGTAATTCACGATGACCAGTGAGTAATCTAGAGCCAGTACTACCAGTGCCAAATTCTTCAATAGCAGCGATAGCCGCTGCCATCAAACGTTCATCTCCAGCCAATCCCAAATAATCATTACTGGCAAAATTAATCACCTCTTGCCCATGTAAAACCACTGTTGCACCGGGACGACCGTCAATAGTTTGTACAGAACGATACCAATCTGCCCGATGAATTGTTGCCAGAGATTTTTCTATCCAAGCATAAGGGTCATGGGGCATAGAGGGGGTGGGGAGATGGTGAGATGGGGAGATAGGGAGGTGAGAAGATAGGGAGGTGAGAAGATAGGGAGATAGGGAGGTGAGGAGGTGGGTAAGATGAGGGAGATCGGGGGGATAAGGGAGATGAGGGAAAGAGGGATAAGAATTAATAACCAATGCCCAATGCCCAATGCCCAATGCCCAATGCCCAATGCCCAATGCCCAATGACTAATAACCAACTTGTTCGCTACTACTGAGATGAGCGATCGCTTGTTTAATCCAATCTTCTACATAGGCGTCTTTTGGTAGTCCGATGTCTTCACTGACCACATGCAAGGCATGACTAACTTCATGAGCAGTATACCCTAAAGCAAAGAGTGTCATTTGTACTTCTTCAAGAATTCCTGGTGCAGGGCCGCCTGTGGCGACAAAGAACCCGGCTGATTTGCGCCACTCAATCAATTTGGTTTTCAGTTCTAAACAGATGCGTTCGGCAATTTTTTTGCCGACACCAGGGGCTTGAATTAACATTTGGGTATTGCCAGCGATAATTGCTTGGACTAAATCTGGCAGTTCCAAAGTGTCCAACAGTGCAATGGCTAAGGCTGCACCAACACCGCTAACTGTTAACAAGTGGCGAAATAAATCGCGTTCGGCTGGAGAAGCAAAGCCATAGAGAAATGGCACTTCTTCACGAATTTGCAAATGGGTAAAAATTTGTGCCACTCCCCCTGAATCTGGTAATTGCTGTGCTAGGCGTTGGGGAACTAGCAAATCATACCCCAAGCCATTAACTTCTAGAGTTAAAACAGCCCGATTACCAATTGTTTGAATACCAGCAACGATTCCTTTGAGATAGCTAATCATTCTAAAAAACCAAAATATTTTAATCCTTCCAGAATTCCACCCGCACAAAAATCTTGTGCTAGGTAACGATGCTTAGCCGGATACTCGTTGTGCCACTGGAGTAACTCTTTTCGAGCATTACCGACTATGATTCCCCTTTCGTTGCCTACAGCAAATAAAGCAATATCATTACCTGAATCACCACAGACAACTGTTTGTTCTGCTGCAAATTTCCACTTTTGGCGTAAAAATTGCATTGCTTGACCTTTATCGCTGGTAAGGGGTACAATGTCAAGGTCTATTCCGCTACTGTAGATTAACTTTACATTTAATTTATATTTATCTAACTCTGCCTCAAGTTGCGGTAGAATACCGACTGCTATTTCTTGAGGAACAAAAAAGCTGACTTTGAAAGCACGCTGTTCTGACTGTGGTTGCAGCTTTAAATCGGGGAAACTGTTGGTTATGGATAAGATGAGTTCTCGATCCCAACCAGGAGAGAGGATTTCTGACCAACTAGAATCAGGATTATCACTGCCATGAAGGTAGATTTCTGTTCCTACAGCAAGGACTAGAGCATCTGGTTGCAAAAGATTTTTTTGAAGTTGGAGTTCTTGGTAAAGCTGAGGCGATCGCCCGGTAGAATAAACAATTTTAGTACCGTATTCTTGGCGATGTTGGTTTAGCAGTTGGTTCAGCTTTGGTAAAGCGTCGTCATTACCTACGGTGCGATATACAAGGGTGTCATCTAGGTCAGTTACAAAAAGAAATGGTTTCATAATTTTGATTTACCCCAAGTTGGTAGTTGCACAAATGCTTGAGAAACTAAAAATTGGCAGATTAAATTTGTCAATACGAATTATTGACAACAGGTTCCGAGATAATTTACCAGATTTTGGCTCTTATGTATTCTTACCAATGAAATAACTGGACTTTCTGCCGATCTATTTAATAAAAAACCATAACAATCCCAAATAATTTGTGAAATATTACGTGTTATACCATTTCACTTTATAAATGATACAAATACAGGCGTAAGCCTTCCCGCAGGGTACAGAAGAAAGGGCGAACAAACGGTACACAACAAAGGGCAAACAACCCGTACACAACAAAGGGCGAACAAACGGTACACAAGAAAAGGCGAACAACCCGTACACAACAAAGGGCGAACAACCGTTCGCCCCTACAGGGTTTTGGCAAACGCATATTTAATTTCTGGAGATGTCTTATATGTATCAATATTTTGATGAATTGGTATTAGGGTTATTTACTGTTAACAGTCAACCGTCAACCGTCAACCGTCAACACTTTAACCAAAATAATTTACTTTTTGCAGTTCCCTTAATCTTCTTCTATTCTTCACTCAAAGTTTCAATTAACAAATCTACCTGCTGCTGTCGCTGCTGCAAAAAACTTTCGCACTGACGCAAATATTCAACAGCCTTGCCAAATTGATCAAAAACCTCTTCCAATTCCAACTCACCCGCTTCAATGCGAGCAATAATTCCCTCTATTTCAATAACTTTCGCTTCATAATTCCAACCTTCCATCGAATCAGAACTAGAAGCACTCTTGCGTTTAACCATTCAACTCTTGGCGTCCTTGGCGTCTTGGCGGTTCGTTTATTTCCACAATCTTCACTTTAACTCCACCGTGCCCCAACTGAATCAACAAATCTTCTTGCACTTGAGCCGCAACGCGATCGCCCTTATCTTCTCTCTCCTCAAAATGCATTACGATACAATCAATTTAACCACCTCTACCGCCTGCTTTTCGTGGTCAACACTTCTCCACAAAATTCGACTCCAATTCATTCTCCCTCATATATTCCGCCTCTTGAGAGTGGCGATCGCTTGACTCGCCCAGAATTTGAGCGTCGCTACAATGCCATGCCCAACCTCAAAAAAGCCGAATTAATTGAAGGAGTCGTTTACGTGTCATCACCTTTGCGCTTTGAACCACACGCCGAACCACACGCGAATTTGATGATCTGGCTCGGAAATTATAAAGTAGCAACGCCAGGTGTCAGACTAGGTGATAATCCAACTGTGCGGCTAGATTTAGATAATGAACCCCAACCAGATGCCATTTTGTTAATTGATGCAGCCTGTGGCGGAAAATCTCAGTTGGGTAGTGATGGTTATGTGGAAGGTGCGCCAGAATTAGTCGCAGAAGTCGCCGCTAGCAGTGCTACTAAAGATTTATATGATAAAAAACGCGCCTATCGTCGCAATGGTATTCAAGAATATATTGTTTGGCAGGTTTTTGAGCAAACTATAAGTTGGTTCAGCTTGCAAGATGGTGAATACATAACACTGACACCAAATGCCTCAGGCATCATTGAAAGTCAAATATTTCCTGGATTATGGCTGGATGTCTCAGCATTAGTTAATGACAATATGCAACAGGTTTTAGCGGTGTTGCAAACAGGGCTAAATTCAGCTGAACATCAAGCGTTTGTTCAGCAGTTGAACAATAGCTGATTTATTGACACTCGCACAGCTATCAAAACATAGCGAGCTAGCATTTATGGGGCTTCCAAATAAAAAAATATACAATTTTTCTTGTGGGGTGGGCGTCTCGCCCGCCCGTTGACAGGGGCGGACAAGATGTCCACCCCACAAGAGTGGATAATTTATTTCTTGGTAATCCCTATGATTTCGGCGATCGCATTTATGATTTTGCGAGCGCATTTATGATTTTGCGAGCGCATTTATGATTTTGCGAGCGCATTTATAATTTTGCGAGCGCATTTATAATTTTGCGAGCGCATTTATGATTTTTGCGAGCGCATTTATGATTTTTGCGAGCGCATTTATGATTTCGGCGAGCGCATTTATAATTTTGCGAGGGCATTTATAATTTTGCGAGCGCATTTATGATTTTTGCGATCGCATTTGTTATTTTGGCGAACCCATTTGTTATTTTGGCGATCGCTAGTTCAATTTTCATTCAATCAAAGGCGGGCATCATTTCAAGCGGATCGCCTCTGGAGTGAGAAAAGTCTATTTACCAGAAGGAAGCTTTAGTTCGATGTTTAATTTGCTCCCTATTTCCATAACATTGTTTGCAAAGTCTGTCATACCTGCGATCGGGGCAGCAATTACACTAGCAGCAGTTAGTAAAGCTAGTAGACGCTTTTTGAGTTTGGGTACATTGCGTTCTTTTTCTGGCTTTTGAATTTCTGCTTCTACATCATCAATATCAATGATAATGTCTTCGCGGGTAATGTCTTTGCTGATTACTTCCGGGAATTGGGCGGCAGTTTGGCGCATGGTGCTGATGATTTGCATTAGTTCTGCTACGCTTGCGCCGCTTGTTTGATTAAGGTTGCTTACTGTGGCTTGGGCTTGGTTTTGAGCGACAATTCCAATAGTTGCGTTTTTGAAGTCATTTTGGTTTTTATCACCTTGAATTTTATCACCTTGGATTTTATCGCCTGCAACGTTATCGCCTTTGCCGTATTGATTGATGGTGTTAGACATAGTTTTTAGGGGTTTGTAATGGAGTTTAAGAAGCTGATGGGCTGGTAAGGCTTGCATGGCATAGGTTTGACCGTCATCATCGCTAAATTCTACTTCGTATACTTCAGGGGCGAGGATTTCGACAATGGTTCCCACTTGACCTGCAAGCAAGTTATGTTCGGATAAGGGAATTTTAAGAGCAACAATATCTAATAAATTTAGTGTATTTGGAGTTGCAAGCATAAGTATTACCTCAAAATATAGCAACTAACGAGACGGGGAAAATCTTCGGTGGGGCGGACGATCCAAGTTGTGCGGATGTTAGGGGATTACCAAGAAATAAATTATCCACTCTTGTGGGGTGGACATCTTGTCCGCCCCTTTCCACGGGCGGGCGAGACGCCCACCCCACAAAAAAAGTTGTATATTTTTTTATTTGGAAGAGCGCTAGCAGTGTTTTGGTTGCGGGTGATGGGAAAATCGACGATATAGCGTTGACCATATTCATCTAACAGGCTGGGAACTGCTTCATAATTCTGAATTGCATCTTGAATTAGCAGTTGTAGAATTTCTGCATCATCGCTACCTAAATCTAGAATAGCGGCAAATAATCTGGCTTTGTGCTTTCCGCGATTGTGTTGGGCGTTGAGGCTATAGTTTTGCAGTTTGTTGCGATCGATAAAGGCTAATTCAAAGTTGGGTAACTTCATCCGATTTTATTGCCTTTGACACCATCGCCACCATAATTATCGCCTTCTCCATGTTGGTTAATGGTTTTAGAACGGCGATCGCTAACATTGACATTAACTGTAACAGGTGAATCATCTCTTTCTATATCAATAAATCGATCGCCTTTTAATTTTCTTTGACGTATTCCAATGTCTTCATAGCCATCTAAAAGTTGACGCAAATCGAGTTTGAGCTTGAGTTCACCAATAACTTTATGGGTTTCTCCCATCTCTTCGAGTCCGAGTAATTCTGAGTATTTGAGCGGATCGTGTTCGGGATAGTTGGGAACGGGAACCCATTCGGTGATTTCGAGATTGGGAAGACTTTTGTGGATTTTTTGGAAGACATCGCGGAGAATACCGAGAAATAAGCGCCGTGTTTCTTTACGTCCGCTAATGGTGATGAAGATTTTTTTGTCTTCGGGATCGGCTTTGATGCGAGCAATGTTGTAGATTTCGTTGTTTTCTTGATATTGCAGCATTACGCCACTGCGCCAATAGATTTGGTTATGAATTTTTTCGTGGCTGATGACGATGAAGCGGGAAATGATGCTTTCGGGGAGAACTTTGTAATGGTATTGAAATTCCAGGGTTTCGCCGTGGAGTTTTGTTTCTTCTGGTTGGTCTTTAGGCAAAAGTCCCGCAATCAGGAATTGTGGTGGTTGACATTCTAGTGCAAAGCAAAGCTCAAATTCTTTCATCAGCCCGATCAGATAACTGTGACGCTTGGTAGGGTAGCGTTCTGGATTGAGGATGCGGGTGAGATCGGTGTGCGTGAAAATGCCTTTAGTTTTAGTTTTGAGGTTTTCATCGCTCAGGAGCGTGTAAATGCCTTCTGTCACCCAGTTGGGTTTGAGGACGTTGGTATCTTTGAGGATGGGATGATCGCGGAAGTTGAGAACTAAGCCGAGTCGATGCAGCAAGTCGATGAGTTGATCATGGTTTTGTTCTTCGGGAATCATGTTTTCGTAGCAGATGCAGATGTAGCGGTTGTAGCTGATGAAGTCTTCAGTCATGGATTCGAGTTTTTGTTTAACCTCAAACCATGAGAGGGGTAGAAGGTCGTAGACTTCTTTGAGGTTGGCAATTTGCTGCAAAATTGCGGTGCGAAGTTCATCAATGCCGATATTGTCTTGGCAGGAGGTTTCGATAATCGCTTGGATGTTAGGATATTTTTCGCGTAATGCTTTGCGGTTGATGTCGAGGGGTTGTTCGTCTTTTTTGTTGCCAACGATAATCACGGGAGACTGTCCGCCGAAGCTTTCGATTAGTTTCAGCCAATATTCGATGCGGTTTTCTTCTTCACTGGTGCGACAATTACAAACCAGGAGATAGAGACTGCGCTTAGTTAGAAAAAACTGATGGGTGGCATGATAAATTTCCTGTCCACCAAAGTCCCAAACATTGAGGCGGATGTCTTTGCTATTGACCTGCACGTTCCAAGTTTCCACATTGAGTCCGTCGGTTTGGGGTTGATTTTTATCATATTTATTGTGGATTAGTCGCTGAATGAGGGATGTTTTGCCGACGCTACCTTGTCCGACAAGCAAGAGTTTGGCTTCGTGTAATGGTCGAGTTTCACTTGTGTGAATTTGCCTCAAGTAATTAAAAATCTCTTTTGCATCGTTTGAATTAAGAATTTCTAATGGTATCTGGGTTATTTGGTTGTTACACAGGTGAAGCTGCGTCAGATTGGTTAATTGCGCGATCGCCTCTGGAATCTCGGTTATTTGGTTGCCACTCAGGTGAAGCTGCGTCAGATTGGTTAATTGCGCGATCGCCTCTGGAATCTCGGTTATTTGGTTGCCACTCAGGTGAAGCTGCGTCAGATTGGTTAATTGCGCGATCGCCTCTGGAATCTCGGTTATTTGGTTGACACTCAGGTGAAGCTGCGTCAGATTGGTTAAATTAGCGATCGCCTCTGGAATCTCGGTTATTTGGTTGTTAAGGAGGACAAGGTGCGTCAAATTGGTTAATTTAGCGATCGCCTCTGGAATCTGGGTTATTTGGTTGGAACTGAGTTGAAGCTGCGTCAGATTGGTTAATTTAGCGATCACCTCTGGAATCTCGGTTATTTTGTTGAGACCGAGGCGAAGCTGCGTCAGATTGGTTAATTTAGCGATCGCCTCTGGAATCTGTGTTATTTGGTTGCCACTGAGGAGAAGCTGCGTCAGATTGGTTAATTTAGCGATCGCCTCTGGAATCTCGGTGATTTGGTTGGAAAAGAGGTCAAGCTGCGTCAGATTGGTTAATTTAGCGATCGCTTCTGGAATCTCGGTGATTTGGTTGGAAAAGAGGTCAAGCTTCGTCAGATTGGTTAAATTAGCGATCGCTTCTGGAATCTGGGTTATTTGGTTGTCACTGAGGTCAAGCTGCGTCAGATTGGATAAATTAGCCAGCACCTCTGGAATCTGGGTTATTTGGTTGTCACTGAGGTTAAGCTCCCTCAGATTGGTTAATTTAGCGAGCGCATCAGGTATTTCAGTTAGCTCTACTTGAATTAAGATAAGTTCCTCTAAATGTAGTATTTGCGTTACCACATCGGGAATGCTCTCTAAAGGATTGCCACTAATATCCAACTTACGCAAATTAGGCAAATCCAATAGTTCGAGTGGAAGCGTTTTTAAATTGTTGCCTGAAACCTTTTCGAAAAAGCGGCCTTCTACTTCTTCATAACCTTTAACCTTCTTTCCCAAAATCAAAGACTCAAGCTGCTTCAACTTACCAATTTCTACAGGTAACTCAGTCAACTCCTGCCCCGACAAGTCTAACTCTTGCCAACCCTCAGCCACGGCGCGATCTATCAGTACCAATAACTCATCCTGCGTCATAATTCCAAGGAAAAGGGTGAGGAAAGAAGATTGATAAAGATTATCTTAGCTGATTAGGAAAAAATGCTACATCTTCGCTTTTTGGCGATGCCTGCGGCGGGCTACGCCAACGCGCCTTGAGATGATGGGAAAAGCGATCGCGCCAGTGCTAATACCATTTCTTTGCGAAGCTGCAATATATTTTACCCCTCCCTAACCCTCCCCTTATAAAGGGGAGGGAACAAGATTTTCCGGTTTCCCCCCTTTACAAGGGGGGATTAAGGGGGGTCTAGTAAAGCGCATCTTCATAGAGAATTGGTATAATTTGTCAGTTTGCTGTTTGGGATATTGCGGATTTAGGCGATGGCCTCAAAATGCGATCGCATATATCTAAATCTGGTTTCTAGCTATCTCTGTGATTACACCTGCGAT
The DNA here is from genome assembly GCF_002608075.1 of Nostoc linckia z4. Lineage (GTDB taxonomy): Bacteria > Cyanobacteriota > Cyanobacteriia > Cyanobacteriales > Nostocaceae > Nostoc > Nostoc linckia. Next base: position 9,303 of record NZ_LAHA01000059.1, on the reverse strand, counting down.
GGATTTTTGGCATTGTTCGTTTCCGTAACTTTCACTTTCACCTCACCCTGTGCCAACTGAATCGATAAATCTTGCCCCACTTCTAACTCAGCCGCATTCCGAGCGATCGCTCCATTTTCTTGTCTCACCACCGCATAACCACGCTGTAACACCGCTTTCGGGTCAAGAGTTGCCAACTTTTGCCGTAACAATTCTAAATGCTGCTTTGCTTGGTGCGATCGGGCGATCGTTACTTGTACCAATTGCTGACGCTTCCAAGCTAGCTTCTGTGTCTCCTGCTCTAGTTGCCGATCTAACCGCAAACGTCGCAAACGATTCCGTAATCCTTGCAGTTTATTTTCAGCATTTTCCCCAAAGTTATGCACCGCCTCATGCAAAGCTAGAACTCGTTGCCGATGCTCAGCATACAATTGTGCAATTGCGGGTACAACTGTTTCCGCCGCCGCCGTTGGTGTATGCACACATACATCTGCAACTAAATCTACTAAAGATTCATCTCTTTGATGACCAATACCAGTAATTACCGGAATGGAACAATTAGCAACAGCTCGCACCACTCGTTCATCATTAAAGCAAGCCAATTCCTCAATTGCCCCACCACCACGGGATAAAATTAACACCTCGGCGCGCCCATCCCAGTCAACACGTTCAATTGCTTTAACTATGGATTCTGGTGCTTGCTCGCCTTGTACTGTGGCTGGAGAAAATAAAACGTGTAAACCTGGATACCTTTGCTTGAGAGTTTTTTGAATATCACCCCAAGCCGCCGCAGTTGGTGAAGTGACGACGGCGATAGTTTGGGGGTGGATGGGGAGCGATCGCTTTCTTTGGCGATCGAATAACCCCTCAGCCAGCAAGCGATTTTTGAGTTGTTGATAGCGTAGCGCCTGTAAACCAACACCAGCAGGTAAAGCCTGCCAAACTGATAACTGATACTCTCCCCGTTGCGGATAAACTCGAATACTGCCCAAAATAATTATCTGTTCGCCGGCAACGGGTATCTGGGCGAGTTTTGCCAATTGACTATTCCACACCACACACTTAATTCCTGCCGTACCATCCGTATCTTGCAGCGTGAAAAATAACCCACTGCGATGGTGGTTAGCACTGGAAACTTCTCCAGTCACCCAAACTTGGCGCAATTGTTCATCTTGCTCTAACAGTAACCGGATATAGTCGGTTAAACCAGATACCGAAAGTGCTGCATCCAGAATCAGAGAGTCGGGAGTGTCGAAAGTCATCAAAGATGCCTAAAAGCAAAAGCTTAATCAAATATTAGCAAATAACGTTAATTGATATATATGGGAATCCGATTTGATTAAACAAATTCAATGGGTTTAAGTCCCCCGGTTCTATAACCGGTCAGTTTTGTGGTGGGGTCTAAATCCCCATTACAAAACTATACTTCCGACTTCCGACTTCTTTAATGCTGATTAGCCGATCAATTCGCCAATTCTACTTCAAGTTTGCAAACTTATCTGTTGCTTCAATCAAAGCACTACGAATTCCTGGTTCGCTCATGGAATGACCCGCATCAGGAATTACAATAAATTCGGCTTCTGGCCAAGCACGATGTAATTCCCAAGCTGATATCATTGGGCAAACTACATCATAACGTCCCTGAACAATGACAGCAGGAATATGGCGGATGCGATGGACATTTGCAAGTAATAAATCTTCTGTTTCAAAGAATCCTTTATTGATAAAATAATGGCATTCAATACGAGCAAAAGCCGAGGCAAATTCATTATCGGCAAACTTTTCTATGAGTTCGGGATCGAACAAAAGTCTACTTGTACTCGCTTCCCAAATTGACCAAGCACGGGCCGCTGTTAATTGGACTTGTAAATCTGGGCTAGTTAAGCGTTTGTAATATGCTGCAATTAAATCGTGACGCTCATCTTCAGGAATTGGTTTTAAATATTCTTCCCAAGCATCGGGAAAAATATAGCTAGTACCTTCTTGGTAAAACCATTGCAACTCTTTTTGTCTGAGCATGAAAATACCACGAAGAATTAATCCCGCGCATCGAGAAGGATGGGTTTGACTGTAGGCTAATGATAAAGTGCTACCCCAACTACCACCAAACACCGTCCATTTTTCTATACCTAAATGTTGGCGCAGTTTTTCGATATCATTAACTAAATCCCAAGTGGTGTTTTCTCGTAATTCAGCGTGGGGTTTGCTTTGACCGCAACCACGCTGGTCAAACATCACCAAACGCCATTTTTCTGGGTGGAAATATTGGCGATAAAAAGGCGGACATCCACCACCAGGCCCCCCATGCAGCAATACGATGGGTTGGCCTTGGGGGTTACCCGACTCTTCAAAATGGATAGTGTGTAGGTCAGAAACCTGTAAATTTCCTTCTCGATAAGGTTCTCTGGCTGGATAAAGTTCTCGCATTTTAGATATCCTATGGGCAATATAATTGTAGCGATCGCTATAACTTTAAAAAACTTGCAAACAATAAATTGTCCCAAAAGCAATGTGACAATTTCAGTAATTTTTGCCAGTGCGATTGAATAATATTTATATCAAAGCTACCGTACTTTTCCTGTTAAGGAATCTTAACAAATGTGTCCAGTTGGTGTTCGTACTAGTCACTCAACTCATGCCTTAGAAACCGGCTTAGCAAAAATTTGGCTGATACTGGTGGGAGTAAACCAATACCAGGATGAGCAAATACCGTGTTTGCGTTATTCAGCAGTGGATTGTCAGGGTTTAGGAGAAGCATTAAACGCTGCAACTGCCGGATTTCCACAAAAGGATATCAGAATTTACCATGATTTTGCTCAACAGCAGCCACTCTTAGAAAATATCTCTACAAGTCTTAAAGAAGTAGCTACTGCGAGTAAATCAACCGACACTATTCTGTTTTATTTTTCCGGACATGGAATGCTAGAGCCATCCAACCGGGAGGTGGTATTGTGTCTCCAAGATACTCAAAAAGACAATTTAATCAATACTGGTTTGCAGTTGCAAGAATTATTGCAATTATTAGAAAATTGTCCAGCCCAGCAGCAATTAATATGGCTTGATGCTTGTCATAGCGGTGGTATGACATTGTTTGGCGCTAGGGGAGAAGCAACAAAAGACTCGCAACTCAACCCTACACAGGAATTAGTCGAAATTCTCCGCCAACGCGCTGCTAAAAGAAAGGGATTTTATGCTTTATTATCTTGCGATGGCGACCAACAATCTTGGGAATTTCCCCAACTCAAGCATGGAGTATTCACTTACTATTTAATTCGGGGACTGCGGGGAGAAGCTGCTGATTCCCAAGGTGTGATTGAAGCAGATGGACTTTATCGTTACGTTTATCACCAAACCCTGGCATATATAGATAAAACTAATCAGCAATTGCGGGTAATTAATCAGCTTAAAAAAAGCCGTGGTGAAAACCAAATTCATCCCGAATATCCATCTCAAACCCCGAAGCGCATCGTGGAAGGAACTGGAGAGGTAATTTTAGGAATCAAACCACATAAAACAGCATCTTTAAAACATCCGCGACAAGCATTAATTATCGAAGGATTTCCCAAAAGCCAAAGTGCTTTAGCTTTGAGTAAAATACTCAATACATCTGGTTACTTTGAAGTCAATTATTGGAGTGTTAGCGAAACAACTCCAGCTACCAATGTCCGCAAAGCCATTCAAAAGTGTTTGCTTTCTGAAGCTTTTTCTGAATCACCCAGTAACGTCAATATTGTGGAAGAAATCCCCACTGTATTTTTATATTTAAGAGGCAAGATTCAAGAAACAGAACAAGGAGAAGCTGTATTTATACTTGCCGATAATATTATCATTAATCGTTCTTGGTTAAAAAAACAGCTACGCCGTTGTAGTTCGCAACAAATAATTATCCTCGATTGTCCTCAAGAAAGTGGCACTTGTGTATCTGTGCGGGATTGGGTGGAAGAACTGCAACTAGGACTAGATACTGAACAATGTTTAATTGCTGCTGCTGCGCCATCTTCAGAAAATCAACGCTTTGCTTCTTCTTTAGTAGACACCCTTAGTAAAGGCGTACAGTTTCCTAGCAAACCTACTATCCAACAATCTGGACTCACCGCAGCAGCTTGGATTACACAATTACAAATAGAGTTATCAGGTAGTGATATCCAATTATATTTTTGGTTAATTGGATTTCAAGGTGTGATTGAAGTTTTCCCAGGAAAAACTTTATTTTCTAGCGATACTTCCGAAGAAAAAGGTGAAGATATAGATGATTTGAGTTCATCTGTGGGTTTAGATTACACTCATTTGCGAGATTTATTGAAAGCTGAGAGATGGTTGGAGGCGGATCGGGAAACTACAACTTTGATGTTAAAAGTAGCTGGTAAAGCAGAAAAAGATTATCTTGATTTAGCAAGTGTGGAAAACTTTTCTTGCAGTGATTTATCTACTATCGATGGCCTGTGGGTTAAATATAGTCGGGGACGCTTTGGTTTTGGCGTTCAAAAAGGTATTTGGGAGAGTATTAGAGATACTTCTGGGGGCGATCCCGTGCTAGGTTTGATGATTGGCAATGATAATGTGATTGCTTCTGAAACTTGTATTGATTTTGCCAATCGTGTCGGCTGGCGTTTAAAAGATTCCTGGATAGATTATAGTCAGCTAAATGTAAATGATAATGCTCCCAATGGGCAGTTACCTTACTTTGGCTTTTTTGAACAAGTTTGGCGGGTAAAGGTATTGGGTGTTTGGGAATGGCATAGTGCGATCGCCACAGCTTCTTGGTGGCGATTATGTGTTGCTTTATTCTCTCGCATTCAAAGTTGTCAAATCAACTAGAGATGGGGTCATGGGTCATTGATTATTAGTTATCAACAAAGGATTAGTGACTAATGACCAATGACTAATGACTAATGACAGATTAAGATATGTTTTTCAGACAAGTTTTTTAATATTGAAGTGACTCAAGTATGGTTAAACTACCGTTATAATAGTCGCTTTGGAATACCGCTCAATGCATAGAAATACAAAAAGATTTGCTGCTATTTTTGTGTTGGTGTTTTCTCTGATTGTTTCTCTCAACTTTGCTGTTATCGCCCAAGATACTCAAAATGTTCCTTCCCTGAATCCTTCACCATTTCGGACTTGTTCAGTTCCTTCTTATTTCAAAACTAAACAAGTCATTGCTGACAATGGCGGTGGCGAAGTAAAAATGGGCGATCGCATCAAGATTCAAGTCGAAGGATTATCAAAAGCAACAAATTTAACTGCTGGCGGTAATTCATTCGATCCTCGACAGTTAGTCTTGTATTTGAATGGCTATGAACTACAGGATGTATACGCACAACCAACCATTGTTATGGTGCGGAATGCAGAACAAAAACTGGTTGTTGATGAAGATTGGTTAGCCTTTCGACTCGAACGTAATGACCCATCTGAAAATGTCTGGAATGCCCTGATTGGTAGACCCAAATATAGCATTAACGTGGTGGCGGGGGTAGGCTGTCCCAATAAAATTGCAATTCCAGTCAGCAATCCTGAGTCACCTCCGCAAATAAAAATAGTTTTATTTTCGTGGCGTTTTTGGCTTTGTCTTCTTCTAGTTGTGGTTGTTGTTTTATTATTCACCAGGTATTGCCGAAACAGTCTTCGGAGTTCTGGTATAGAAGGAATTTACTCGAAAAAAGAGGTGATTGATGGTCAGGAATTGTTGATTCCAGAACAAGTTAACATTGAACCCCAACAACGGAAAACCCGAATCGCTCAATTCTTTCTTGGTCGAAAAAAAATCAATCGCAATCCTTTTAGTCTATCGGTATCTCAACTGGCTTTTTGGACATTGATAATTTTTGGCTCTTACATGATTATCTACGGCATCACAGGAGATTATACCAATATTTTAAACCAACAATCTCTAATATTATTAGGCATTAACTCCGTAACTGCCTTTGGTAGTTCCTTAATTGATGGACAAGGAGATGAGAGCAAAAGAAAGGGTTCTCAACGCGTTTCCGAAGGATTTTTTATAGATATATTATCTGATATTAATGGCATAAATTTTCATCGATTCCAAACATTTATTTGGACAGTTGCCATAGGAGTATTCTTTCTTTGGGAGGTGGGGAAAAATTTAGCTATGCCGGAATTTGATGAAACACTCCTGACGCTACAAGGAATCAGTTCCGCTACATATCTGGGACTGAGAGGACAAGAACAGCATGGAATGGTAAAAAATCCAGAAAACCCTAAATCCCAAAAAGATAACTCATTTGAACAACAGCCCATATCAGAAACAAACTATACACCGATGGCTGGAGAACAAGATTATCCACAAGAAAGTGATGCTTCTAGTAATTCTGGTTAAATTATACAAATTTTGGATTTTAGATTTTGAATTTTGGATTAATTCAAAACTTATATCTCAGGCTGATTCAATGAGCCTGGGATTTTTTTATCAAACAGAATTCAGGAGTCAGGAGCCAGAATTCAGAATGAATTATGTGCGAGTGGTGGATGAATAACTGGGTTTAAGACCCCCACCAAATTGTAGATTTGCTGGTCTTCTCCCAAGGGGAGACGCTACGCGAACAATCAGTCGCGGGTCTGAATCCCCGACTGATAGCGCAGCTAAGCCGTGTCCGCGTACCCCTGCTCTTAAGCAAGCTACGCGTAGCGTCTCGTAGAGAGCGTCTTGATTCTGACTCCTGAATTCTGAATTCTGAATTCTTCTTCAATCAGCAATGATGAATAATTTTAGATATTCTTGTAAATATGTAGTAATCATAAATCATTTGTGAAATATTACTGTTTAGGGTGTTGATTGTTGACACGCTACTACATTAATTTTATTTTCATTTGATAAATAACCTCTAATTGAAAACTCAGATACCAGGCTCATTGTTGAGTGTTGACTTTTATGGTAATTCTGCACTTTGTTTCCGATTTTATTGACTGTGATTTTGCTCTGGGCGACTCATCGCCTAGTTATTACTATGAAGGGTGTTGTCCCGAAACTGGCGATCGCTTAATATTACCCCGCACTCCATTATCGGAAGCCATCGCCCAAGGACTCATGCAATACCTTGGCAAAGATGACAGTTATTCTCGTGAAGGCAAAATGTATGGCATATTATTAGTTGAATTGCCCAATGGCGAACAACGAGTAATTAAGGCTTTCTCTGGTCTTTTACATGGTTGTAGTGTAGTTGAAGGTTGGGTGCCACCAATACCAGGAAGAGATGAAGTTGCTTTCCTGGAAGCCTGCACCTTGGCACAGTTAAACGCCATCAAGGAAGAAATTCTCACTTTGAAGCAACTTGAAGAACGCCAGCAGTATGAAACCTTGTGTGATGAGTTTGAGGAGCAACTACAAATAATAAGCGATCGCCATCGCCATTGCAAACATCAACGCCAACAAAAACGCCAGCAAATCTGCAATACCCTCACAGGAGAAGCCCTGGCTATTGCCCTTGAAGAACTCGACGCTGAAAGCCGTCAACAGAAAATTGAACGACGACAACTTAAACGCCAGCAAAATCAAGTTTTGCAGCCTCTACAGCAATTGATTACAGCCGCAGATACACGAATTCGAGAACTCAAACAACAGCGTAAAGCCCTGTCACGGCAATTACAAACTCAAATGCACGCCAGCTACAGCCTGACTAATTTTACTGGGCGATGGCAATCCTTACAACAATTGATGCCACAAGGTTCACCCACCGGTACGGGAGACTGTTGTGCCCCGAAGTTACTCCATTATGCCGCAACACATCATCTCAAACCTTTGGCAATGGCGGAGTTTTGGTGGGGAGCATCTTCAGTCAATCAAGATAAAATCCAGGGAGAATTTTATGGAGCATGTGCCGAACGATGTCAGCCATTGATGGGGTTTTTGCTCTCTGGGTTGGGGATGGGGGATGGGGGGAKGGGGGGATGCGGGGACACGGAGACACGGGGACGCAAAGACGCGGGGACAGAGGACATAAAGAGGTGGGGACACTCTGACACATCATCTTCTTTCACCGCGTCCCCGCGTCCCTCACTCTCCGTGTCCTCTTCGCTGCCCATTATCTATGAAGACGAATGGCTGATTGCTGTAGATAAAGCAGCGGGATTACTTTCAGTACCAGGGCGTTATGGCGATCGCCAAGATAGTGTTTGGAGTCGTTTGTATAATCTGTTACCTGATAGCATGAGTCTTGTATCTGTGCATCGGTTAGACCAAGAAACATCTGGTATTTTGTTGTTGGCGCGCGATCGCCAAACTCATCGACAACTAGGGCAGCAGTTCCAGCAGCGACAAGTCCGCAAGGTTTATGAAGCTTTGCTTTCAGGTTTTGTGGAAGTTGAGGAAGGTACAATTGAATTGCCATTGTGGGGAAATCCTGAAAATCGTCCTTATCAGCAAGTTGATTGGCAGCGTGGTAAACCGAGTTTGACACAATTCCAGGTGATGGCAAGGGAAGGAAATTACACTCGTGTAGAGTTTACACCCTTAACAGGACGTACCCATCAATTGAGAGTTCATGCGGCAGATGCGCGAGGACTGGGGGTGAGAATTTTAGGCGATCGCCTTTATGGATGCTGTGCAAACACAAATCGCTTACATCTACACGCTAGGGAACTTTGTTTTGAACATCCGCAACTAGGACGAACTTTACACTTAAAAGTCAAGACACCGTTTTAAATGTGTTGCACAAGCTACTGGTGTGGCAAGACTAAAATGTTAGGTGGAGGTTGGGTAAAGGTTAAAGGGAAAAGGAGAAGGGATAAAAAACATGAGTCCCTTTACCCCTTCCACTTTTCCCCACCAAGTTACCTTGGCGTATTACTAAATCCTGTTTATTAAAACAGAATAAAGGCGTCAGTCGTCAGAATTCAGTTAGGTATTCTGTATGACTGGCGGATGAATAATCGGCGTTTTTGCACCCCCACCAAATTGAAAATTTGGTGGTCTTTAATCAGTCGCGGGTCTGAATCCCCGACTGATTTATTCTGACTCCTGAATTCTGACTTCTGAATTCTTCTTCAATAAAACAGAATAAAGGCGTCAGTCGTCAGAATTCAGTTGGGTATTTTGTACGACTGGCGGATAGCGCAGCGTAAAGCCTGCAGCATGGCTTCGCTTAGAGCGACGTAGGAGCGTCTGAATAAGTGGGTTTAAGACCCCCACCAAATTTTCAATTTGGTGGTCTTCTCCCAAGGGGAGACGCTACGCGAACAATCAATGGCGGGTCGGAATCCCCCACTGATAGCGCAGCTAAGCCGTGTCCGCGTACCCCTGCTCTTAAGCAAGCTACGCGTAGCGTCTCGTAGAGAGCGTCTTGATTCTGAATTCTGAATTCT
>NZ_LAHA01000006.1:118415-212784 GCF_002608075.1 Nostoc linckia z4 | reverse complement strand
ATCAAAGTACAAATCAGCGAGGAGAGCTACACATCCAAATGTAGTTTTCTGGATTTGGAACCCATTAAAAAACATGAGCAATATTTAGGCAGAAGAATCAAGAGAGGTTTGTTTAGGTCTAACTCAGGAAAAATCTACTCAGCAGATTTAAATGGTTCGCTAAATATATTAAGAAAGGTAGTTGGGGACTCTATCTTCGATAGAAACTCAATAGAGAGGCTTGTAGTTAGCCCAGTAAGGCTTACCCCTTACCAAGCTAGAAACATTTGATTATGTTTTTAGTAACTATTCTCAATTAATTCTCTATTAAACTATTAGACTTTTAAATTGCGTACTCACTCATACAGTTGACCGCTGACACTTAACTGTCAACTGTCAACAGTTAACCAACAACAAAAAAGAGGTCATTCTCGACCTCTTAACCAATTCCCTAAAATAAATGTTCTGTCTACAGCAATTAGGACAAACCAGTATTAGCACCTTGTTTACCGGTTGCTAGTTCAACTTTGATGATTGTACCACCTGCTTTTTGAATGCGTTGCTGTTCGCGGAACCAGTTCTCATAGGGAACTAGCTTAGTGAAATAGGTGTTTTGCAGTTCGCGTTGGGTACGAATTCGGGTTTGGCTGGGAACAAGAGCAGTAATTTTAAACAAACGGGCCATGTTGTGAAAATCTCCTGTATTGTTTGTGGAAACTTTTTTATTTCTAAATTTTGAGTGCAAATCTTTAAATTATTTTTTCCAAGGCTGGAAATCAAACATCAATACTAGACCACCAACACTCATCACTGATAATAGACACAAGATAAGCAATATAACGTTCTAGCACTCACGGTTGATTTCCAGACCTTAATAAAGCCGCACCTAAATTCTTAAGCGCAAACCAGCTTTTAGCTTAAGCCAGAGGAGATGTAGTCTAGGTAAACACCAACTTCCTTACCAGCATCAGAACCTACCAAGCTAGCAGTTACTTCTTTGATTGCTTGGATAGCTTGGACGGTAGCACCAACAGGTACACCCAGAGAGTTGTAGGTTTCTTTCAAGCCATTCAACACACGCTCATCTAGGATGGAAGGATCGCCAGCCAACAAAGCGTAGGTTGCATAGCGGAGGTAGTAGTCCAAATCACGGATACAAGCAGCATAACGACGGGTAGTGTACATGTTGCCGCCGGGACGAGTGATGTCAGAGTACAGCAAAGATTTTGCTACAGCTTCTTTGACAATGGTAGCAGCGTTGGCGCTGATGGTGCTAGCAGCACGTACCCGCAGTTCGCCAGTGGAAAAATAAACTTTCAGCTTCTCTAAAGCAGCGGTATCGAGGTATTTACCTTGAACGTCCGCGGAGTTAATAACAGCGGTAATTGCGTCTTGAGCCATGTTGTTAATCCCTTATATCCAACTGTATTGCAATACTTCTGTTTGATGCCTAGTAAACAGGTCTAGCCTAGTAAAGCACCAACGAGATAGTCGAAGTAGGTAGCAGCTTCAGCAGCGTCATCACCAGACAGCAGGCTAGAAGCAGCAGCCTTCACTCCTTTAATACCTTCAGCAAGAGCATCAATAGGAGTTCCCAAGGACTTGTAAAGTTCGCGGGCACCGATAACACCAATTTCTTCGATGGGGGTAACGTCGCCAGCAACGATACCGTAGGTAACGAGGCGGAGGTAGTAATCTAGGTCACGCAGACAAGTAGCTGTCAATTCTTGACCGTAAGCGTTACCACCAGGAGACACAACATCAGGACGCTTTTGGAATAGTTGGTCGCCAGCTTGCTTAACTAGCCGTTCGCGATTGTCTGTCAAAACTTGAGCAATCCGCAGACGGCGCTCGCCACCTGCTACAAAGGATTTGATCCGATCTAATTCACCGGGGCTGAGATAGCGAGCTTCTGCATCAGCATTCACGATCGCTTTCGTGACGATACTCATTAATGGATTCCTCCAATACGAATGAAACCAGGATTTGATTAAACTGGTGCGACTTTGATTTAGTCAACTGAGTTTATTTTCTCATTGTTTTAGACATTACAGTCTCACAACTGCTAAGGCTAATAAATTAAGAGTTAGCTTGAGTCAACATAAGTACACAAGCTTTTAAACTCAGCTACCTTCCGCAAAACATTTTCCGGCATTCTGTTGAGCATTTATGACTGCTCTTAACACTTTGTAATATTACTTTTCAGATTTACTCTTTTAGCTGCAATCTGAGAGCAGTATTACAAAAGGTTGAGAAAGGGCATGGGGCATGGGGCAGAGGCTCTAGGGGCAGGGGACACAGAAGAAGATTTTCTCCCCCTGCTCCCTACTCCTTCATCTCCCCCATCTCCCCATCTCCCCATCTCCCTAGTCCCTATTCAGCCGCCTGCACGCTACCAAGGTAGTTACCTGCTGGCAGGGATGGAAAGCGATTGTAAGGGACAACATCTTCACCAAAGTAGCGGTTATATTCTGGGCTTTCCACGATTGCTTTTACAGCCCCTGGCAAACCGCTCTCATCTAGCAGCTTGTTATACTCCCGAATTTCTTCTTGAGTCGCAGGCGCGCGTCCCAATAGATGACGGAAGAGGAACTCGATTACCTTGGCACGGGGATAAGGTAAACAGAAGCGCTGGCGATAGATTTCGGAACTAGCTAGTTGGCGCACAAACTCGCGGACAGAAATTTCACCATTCTGGAGTTTGCTATCTAGCTCGCTCAGGCGGAAATTATCGGTTAATTTACCGCTATAAATATCCAATACCTGAGAGTAAATGGCATTAACAGCCTGTTGTCTTTCGACTAGGCTGGTGCTTTCTGTTAAACGGTAAATGCGTGCATGTTTACGCACACCTAGTTCTACGGTTTGTCCACTACCATTGCTGTAAGAACGACCTAGTTCAGCATAGGACGGCTGGCTCGCTTTTTGGCTGGCGATATCTGCGATCGCCTGGGCTAAAAGTGGTGTATCGCCAGAGCCTGGGCGGGGTTGCACGGGCTTAAAGCTCGGTACAACTACATCGTCATTTTGCTTGGTTAGCTGGTTGTAAAGCTTCTCAGTATTCGGGAAGTTTGCCGCTGGTAAGGTCGGGAAACGACGGTAAGGTACAGTATCTTCACCGAACACTTCGTTATATTCGACACTATTTACCAAAGCTGCAATGAAGGCACGAATACCTTGAGTAGCTAAAATCTGGTTATATTTGCGGATTTCTGCCTGGTCTAGTGGGGCACGTCCCAGGAAGTGTTTGGTTCCCAACTCAATTACTTTGGTGTTGGGGTATGGTGTATAGAATTCTTTCAGGTAAAGATTTGAGTAACCCAAACCTTCAATAAATTCTTTCACAGTGATTTCGCCGTTGCCCAGCTTGCTTTCCCACGCCGTAAATTCATTTTTAGCGATGTAGGGTGCAATATCCCGCTCAAAAATCTGACGATAGGCAGCGCTAATCAAAGTTTGCACTGCAACTTTATCTTTGGTATTTGCCACCAACTTGAAGATTTTGGTTTGTTCGCGTTGCTTGCTAACACCTTGGTTAATGCGGAACTGAATATCTGGTTGTGACCGGTTTTCAGTGACAGTACCAAGTGTTACAAAGGTCGGCGTTACTTCCTTCTGGACTTTCGGGGTAATATCTTCACGAATACTACCAACACGCAGTTGTCGTCCTGATACACCAGCAGGAGTCAAATACCGTTCGTAAGGAACTGTGTCTTCACCAAATGCTTCGCTGTACTCTACGCTGTTAATGATGGTGTCAATTACTGCGTAAAAGCCTTGTTTAGCAGCGATATCAAAGTAGTTGTTGATTTCTTGACGACCGTAAGTTGGACGACCCAACAACCGGCGGTGAATATACTCGATCGCTTTACAAACATACAGCGATGACCAGTACAGATTGCGGAATACATCTGACTTAGCCAAACCACGGATAAACTCGCGTACAGAAATGTCGCCGTTTTCCAGCTTGATTTCCAACACCTTTTGCCGCTGACCATCGTAAACATCGCGACCGAAAACTTGTAGGTAAGCAGCTCTAATCACTGCTTGGGTAGAGCTTTCAGAGAATCTGACGCTAGAATTTTTCGGAGCCTTTCTGCCAACAGTCCCAGGTAATTGATCTAACTTGAACACTTTGCGTCCAAGAGTTCCAGGAGCTTCACCCCGTGCCTTAGGATTACTATTTTGGTTATTAATACCTGGCCCTTGGTGAATCAGGATGCGTTTGGTATCCTTGCTAAAAGGAGCCGGACTAGTGCTGGGATTGCGAGTTTCTTTTGGGAAAATTGCCCCAAACTGAATTTCCAACGGATCGTTACCAGAACCGTAGGGATGCTGGTCTGGTAGGGGTTGCTCGTAAGCCGCGAACGTAGTAATGAACTGAGGTATTTTACGGAAAGGCGCACTGTAGTTAAACAGGTCTTGTTGCGGCCCCCAGTTACGGCATTCTTGGGCTTCTTGACCCAGACCACGGAGGTAAGGTACTGTCTCTTCTCCAAAATAGTCGCCGTATTCAGCAGAATCTACTAAAGCATCTACTAAAGCTGCTAGACCACCAGTAGAAATGATGGAGAAATATTTTTGTACTTCTTCGCGGCTACTTGGCCCCCGTCCCAGAATGTGACGGAAAGCAAGTTCAATGACTCGGCTGTTAATAAAAGGCTGGTAAAACTGTTTTTGGTAAAGAGGAGATTTAGCTAAACGGCGAACAAACTCCTTCATGGAGATGTCACCATTTTTGACTTTTGATTCTAAGTCAGAAATAGACAAGCTATAAGCACGGGTAATGTCGCGCTCAAAGATTTGTCTGTAGGCTGCTTTCACTACTTCATTTTTTTCGGTAGCTGACAACCCAGGTTTCATCACAAACTTAGGACGCCGTTCTGCCGCATTGTAGTAAATTTGTGGCAGTTGTAAACCTTGCTGGTCGCCAGAAGGACGTTGGCGTAGTTTATTAGAGGGTGTGGCTGCTTTGAATTCTGTAAGCAGAACATCCATATACTGAGACACAATTTCTGTAGCCTCAGGATCTTTACGGAAAAAGGAAAGTGCCCCAGCTTTAATTTCTTGCAAAGCCACTATTGTCGCTTCACCGGAGCAGGCATTTTCAATTATTTCCCGTAAACCGCGTGTATTCACTGCGATGATGTTGGGGTCGCCAGCAACGATCGCATAAGTAGCATAGCGCAAGAACCAAGATAAATCCCGCAAGCTCTTGGCCATGTTACTTGGGCCATAACGAGCAATGTTAATTGGTCTAAAACCTGGAGGTGTGGGGCCTGAGGGGGATGAGTTAAAAATTGAGCGTAAATTTTCTAGGAACCCACCACGGCTTTCAACGTAAGTTATTGTTCCTAGTTGCATCCCTTGTTGAACATCACCACTACCAGCACCAGCAGTTACTAGTTCTGGTTCTCTGGGCTTTTCTAAAAAAGCCATTGGCGAACCACCGACAAAAATCCGGTTGGCAGCTCGAGATACGATGATCTCAGAATTTTCCGTGAGCGTCTGGGCAATTTCTAGACGCTTTGCACCAGATGCAAAATAGCTTGCCAGTTCATTTAGTTCACCAGTGCCCAAAAAGCGGTCTTGCTGCTCCGCTTGGGTAATTGTCGCTACAGCTAGGGTTTGATATAGTTGCGGACGCGCAACTGAGCTTCCACCACTTGCCTTAACACTCATCGGATTTGTAAAACTCCCATCATAATCGTTTATGTGTTAAGTCTGGGTCGCTTTGAGGCTTGACACATCGGTGCGTCTATGCTTAATGAGCCTATGAGTACTGCCTGCAAAACTGCCAGTAAATTAACCCAGTTAGCTTTTAGATTAAAACGTTTTGGGTTCTCAAGGCAGGTTTATTAAGAAGTATGTAGAATATGTAGCCTTAATGCATCAAATTGCAATAGATAATCTTGTTTGTCTGAGATAAAATTAAGTTTTGTAAATAAATGGGTAGTAATTTGTCATTTTTCCAATGTCAACCCCAGAATCTCAGGGAACTAGTAGTTCGCCAAGTGAACTTGGCGGGGTAAAGGGTAAAGGGGAAAGGGCAAAGGTTTTAAATCCCTTATCCTTTACCCCTTACCCTGACTACTAGTGGTTGATGGTTGACTGTTGACGGTTAAAAGAAAACAGAGGGCGGGCAACAGGCAACAGGGAAATCCCCATACTTTAAGGTAGGGGTTTTGTATGAGGACATCATGTTTTTCGTAACAATTTCCGCTCAAAACAAATTTTTGATCTCTTTATCATAAATAGATTTAGTTGCTCTGAAGCTAATATTCGGGCAGGTTTTCCCACTGTTCCCTATTTCCCCAAAGGTATTTTCTACCCATTGGCGCAGTTTCTCGTGGATAAGGGCTGGTAACAGTAGCAAGTCCCTAAACCAATGGGTAGCGACTATTATCGATATAAAGTTAATTTTGCTACTAAAAAATTAACTTTACTTCGATGACGCGGTTATGAAAATAGCATTAAATTGAATAAGCTAGAGCTTTAATACCATAACTATCTATGTGAAAATACTATGACTAAATTTTCTAAATTGAACTATTTATTCAGTGCTAGTGCGTCTGCTATGGCAGTTATACTGAGTATCGCTCCTGTAAATGCGCTTCCAGACCAAAACATCAGCACCGTTGTTAAGTGGGCAAAAACCAGACCTCAACTACCGACTCTGAGATACAACAGCGAAGCCCACGGCTATGACGGTACAAAGGGAAAACTGTACTTTTATGCCGATGTCACTGATGAAAAGGGGACAGTAACAAAAGAAGGAATCACAGTTAGTGGTAGCGGTCTCAAATTCACTACAAAAAGTGCCAATACCCTGAAATTGTTACAAAATATTTATAATTCTCAAATTGCTAATGACTTTCAGAAGTCTCGCTACGTTACCAAAGTTGGTCGCGACCTATATTATCGCGGGCAAAAGTTTGCTTACATCACTGCTGAGGTGCAAGGCGGGTCATCATTGCAAATAATTCCGTTAAGAAACTTGCAAGAATTTATTGATAGTGCGAAATATTGTCAAACTAATCAATGTGATATTTAGAAATCAGAATTCAGAATTCAGAATGAATTTATAGCAGATTGCAACTTTGTGAGGTACAGATAATTGTAAGGGCGTAGGCTTTGCCTTCCCGTAGGGTAAGGTCGTTCGCCCCTACCCGTGTGTATACTTCATTTACCTGCAAAACGCTGTAAGTAATACTAGTCAGGATTTACGCAAAATATCTCTCAAACTCTCATTTCTCCGTGAACTCTGTGCCTCTGTGGTAGCCTACGGCAAGCCGCTCCGCGTCTACGTTCTTCCGTGACTCGTGCGTAAGTCCTACTAGTGAATGAATCAACGATGCCATTTTTTCACCAAATTTTCAATTATTGGTTAAATTTGAATCTTCTACTAAAAAATTGCTGACTTATGAATTCTTATTCAATTAACTCTATAACTAGAATTAACATAGGCATTATCAGTCAATAAAGGCACGCAATCACTAATATTAAATGCAGCCGCCAGTTTAACATCTGGTTCAAAACCTTTTTCTATCAATTCTTTACCAGAACTGCATTTTTTCAAGTATCCTACTAAATCTTGCCGGAAAGCTTGAAATGCTGCGACGGCTGCTTCGGCTTCTGGCGATAAACTACCACGTAAATAGCTGAGAATTGCCCCAGCACCAATCAAATCTTCAAAAGCAGGTCGGAGACTACCATCATCTTTCCATCTCTCACCAGCAGGAATCACAGCAATTTTATCGCCATACTTTTGAGCAAACTCAGCTACAGCTTGGCAATTTCGTAAACAGCCAGTCAAAGTTGGTGTGTTTCCAGTGTGTAAAGTTAAAAAAGAACCATTAGCCGAAGGCAAAACTAGTCTAGTTCCATTTGGAATTTTTTCTAGTGATTTTGGAGAAAGAGAATATCCAATTGTTGTCCAACGTTGTCTATGAATTGCCAATTCTGCTTGTAGTGATTTGGCATAATCTATAACTGATTCATCTTTATATGCATAGGGAAAAATTATCGCACCATTGTTAGTGGCAATTTCTACACAAGTAGAAAAAGAAAGAATATCAACTATTATTACCACATCACTGATACAAGCAAGTTGGAAAACTCCTTGTGCGCCCCATTCACAGCGTAAATCAAACTCTGATTGGTCGTAAATCATAAGAGGTATATATAAACCCTGATTGAGTTATGAAAATCAAACAATGATTCTCTAAACGAAAAATATTTACTGTTGAGTTAAAAAATGTAAATTGGTAATTCAACAGCTATAATTAACATAAAATATCAAACATAAAAAATTAGATGCAAACAGATGGTACAGAAATCGGCATTGCTAACGAATTAATCGCTGCTGGGGTATCGAAAGAAGATATTTTATTAGGATTTCACGCTCCTTATAAACGCGAATTTACTGATTTTGCTGTTAGATAAGTAATAGAAAATAAGCAAGAATAATCTTTGCCCTAATCATCCACCATCCGCTAAACTCAAAACTGCTGCGTTATTCCTCATCATGTCGGATTCCCAAACTGTTAGTGCTGCCGTTGCCAAACTCTACAATACCTACCCCTTTCCGCCAGAAGCGTTGTTGGATGAACCACCTCCGGGGTATAATTGGCGGTGGAATTGGCTAGCCGCTTATAATTTCTGCACTGGTCAGAAACCCCAAAAGCAAGATGTCCGCATTTTAGATGCTGGTTGTGGTACAGGTGTAAGTACAGAGTACTTGGTTCACCTCAATCCTCAGGCTACTGTTGTGGGAATTGACCTCAGTAGCGGTGCTTTGGATATTGCCAAAGAACGTTGTCAGCGTTCTGGGGCTACCCGTGTTGAGTTTCGTCACCTCAGCTTATTTGATGCCCAACAGTTACCGGGTGAGTTTGATTTAATTAACTGCGTTGGTGTTTTGCATCATACCGCCGACCCAATTGGTGGTATTCAAGCCTTGGCGAAAAAGTTAGCCCCAGGCGGCTTGATGCACATTTTTGTCTATGGTGAGTTGGGACGTTGGGAAATTCAACTCATGCAAAAAGCGATCGCTATTCTCCAAGGTGACAAAAAAGGCGACTATCGCGATGGTGTCCAAGTCGGACGCAAGATATTTAACTCCCTACCAGAAAGCAATAGAATTGTCAAGTATGAAAAACAGCGTTGGTCGTTAGAAAACCATAAGGACGAACACTTTGCTGATATGTATGTTCATCCCCAGGAAATTGACTACAACATTGAAACGTTGTTTGAATTAATCGATGCTTCGGGGTTGGAGTTTATTGGGTTCTCGAATCCGAGTTTTTGGAATTTAGAGAGACTTTTGGGGAAAGCGCCGGAGTTGATAGAACGGGCACAAGGATTGAGCGATCGCCAACGTTATCGCCTGATAGAATTACTAGATCCAGAAGTCAGTCATTACGAATTTTTCCTCGGTCGTCCTCCACTAGTGAAAGCCGACTGGTCAGACGATAACGCCCTATTAGCAGCAATCCCGGAACTGAATCCATGTCTTGAGGGATTTCCCAGTCAATCGTTCTTTAATTACGATTATCAGATTGTGAAATTGTCAGTTCCAGAGTTGGAATTTATGCAAAGATGTGATGCTAATTCCACTGTGGCAGAGATTTTGGCAGGTGTGGAACTGGAATTAGATGCGGTGAGAAAGCTTATTCAACAGCAGCTGATTTTATTGACACCTGCTTAATGACAGTCTCATTTTTACTTTTGGTGATGGGCGATGGCCAATCGCGAATTTTGGCAAATCTGATGTAAATTAGAAAAGTGCCCCATCAACTGAATGTTGCACGCTTAAAAAGTGAGAATGTACTCGAATCCAGCACTGGTACAAAGTCTAAGAACAAGGCGCTATTTTACAAGTTCTGCTTTCCAATCAGCGCCTTTACTCCTCAATACCGACTTAGTTCCAACACCAAAATGCTGACGATCCAAAAATCTTGGAGGGCGATCGTTCACTGAAAAAAAGCTAAAATTTGCAGAAATTGGTAATTATTCAAGGATTAATTCTTGATTATTGCCACATTTTCTGATAACTGCTCATCAAACGCTCTGTTGTATAAGAGAGCGTGACTTTGTTTAGTTTTTCACACTGGTAAGAAGTTAATTGTTTTTTTCTAAAGTATTGTTACCGGATCGTGATATGATTCAGCTGACTGAATGTGCAGTCATTCTATTTAGCTGTACTACTTTCAAGTCCCGTGAGCTTGTCAGAAGAACCAATTGCACCGACTCCGATGACACGACAAGATGCTAAAACTGATTCTGAGAACACAGAAACAGAATCAGATAACTCAATGGGAGAGTTCTATCAACTTTACCAAAAGTTATTGGTAATCACACTTGTCTTGACGGGGATTATTTTTATCTCTGTGTGGATTTTTTATTCCTTAAACATTGCTCTCAATTATTTGATTGGAGCATGTACAGGTGTGGTTTACTTAAAAATGCTGGCTAAAGATGTTGAGCGACTCGGTGGTGAGAAAAAGCGTTTGAGCAAAACTCGTTTTGCTCTGTTTATTGGGGTGTTTGTATTGGCAACTCAATGGCATGAGCTTAAGATTTTGCCCATATTTTTGGGATTTCTAACTTACAAAGCCACGCTCCTCGTCTATACGGTGCAAACTGCGTTCATTCCTGATTCTTAAAAAATCAGGCTCACTAAAGACAATACTCCCAATCCTCGCTCGTTGGGGAAAATGCTTGAAGAATGCAAATGCTTAGTGTCTTAAACGCCTTTAATTCTTTTCCCCTCGCCGAATTAGAAGTAGGTCATCATTTCTACTGGCAGTTGGGCAATCTTAAAATTCATGGGCAAGTTTTTCTCACCTCGTGGTTTGTGATTAGCATTTTAGTAGTAGCTTCACTAGCTGCTACTCGCAATGCTCAAAGAATTCCCAAGGGTATCCAAAACTTGATGGAATATGCCCTGGAATTTATTCGAGATTTGGCAAAAAACCAACTTGGTGAGAAAGAGTATCGCCCTTGGGTACCATTTATTGGTACGTTATTCTTGTTTATTTTCGTATCGAACTGGTCAGGTGCGCTAATTCCCTGGAAGCTCATCAAGCTACCTTCGGGTGAATTGGCAGCTCCCACCAATGACATCAATACGACTGTTGCATTGGCACTGCTAACCTCTTTAGCGTATTTTTACGCGGGTTTTAGCAAGCGGGGTTTGGGCTACTTTAAGAAATATATAGAGCCAACACCCGTGCTGTTGCCCATCGCAATCCTAGAAGATTTTACTAAGCCCCTCTCCCTAAGCTTCCGTCTATTTGGCAATATATTGGCGGACGAATTGGTAGTAGCGGTGCTGGTTCTGCTAGTTCCTCTGTTTATACCTCTGCCTGTAATGGCTCTGGGTTTATTTACTAGCGCCATTCAAGCCCTAGTTTTTGCAACCCTAGCCGGAGCCTACATTCATGAGGCAATGGAGGGACATGGCGGAGAAGAGCATGAGGAGCATTAAATCAGTCAACAGTTAACAGTTATCAAGCTTGCGGCGCAAGTGACAATTGATAACTGATAAATGTTGAGCTTCTCAGTTGATAGCACAGTTCCAAGAGCGGTATGCGCTCAAAACATCGCAAAACGCGATTAGTGAGAACCCGGTGCAGCGTGGAAACCACGTTTCTAATCGTTAAGTTACTTTTGTTAGTTCTGTAATCAACCAAGGAAAATCAAAATGGATCCATTAGTTTCTGCTGCTTCAGTTCTAGCTGCTGCTCTAGCAATCGGTTTAGCTGCAATAGGTCCTGGTATCGGTCAAGGTAATGCTGCTGGACAAGCAGTAGAAGGTATTGCCCGTCAACCAGAAGCAGAAGGAAAAATTCGCGGTACTCTGCTATTAACCTTGGCGTTCATGGAATCCCTGACCATTTACGGTCTGGTAATTGCTCTGGTGCTGCTGTTTGCTAACCCCTTCTCAGCATAAGACCTCAAATTATGAGTGTGGAGACGTGAACCATCACGCCTCTACAATCTATGAGGTATTGGGGATTACCAATTTTAGATTTTAGATTTTGGATTTTGGATTATTAAGAGTTTCCGGTAGATATCCTGAAGCTACTTGGTGTCACAAATCTTAAATCATCAATCTCCAGAACAACGTACCCTTGCCTTGGGTTAGTGTTAATCCAAAATTGCAAATCTAAAATCCAAAATCCCTTGACCCTTCTTGGCTATGGGTCTGTAAAAAAAAATATCAAAGGTTGGATGATTTTGCAGGCCATGAAAATTGCTACTCCAGCCAAAGAGGAGAGAAATGTTTGATTTCGATGCTACCTTGCCCTTCATGGCATTGCAGTTCCTGTTATTGGCAGCTTTGTTGAATGTAATTTTCTATAAGCCACTCACCAAGGTACTAGACGATCGCGATAATTACATCCGAACGAATACCCTTGAGGCAAAAGAAAGCTTGGCGAAAGCCTCTCGGTTAGCCGCAGAATACGAGCAGCAGCTCGCAGATGCTCGCAGACAATCGCAAGCCATTCTAGAAGCAGCTCAGGTAGAAGCTAAGAAAATTACAGCTGAAAAAATCGCTGAGGCGCAAAAAGAAGCTCAGTCTCAACGAGAACAAGCTGCTATTGAAATAGAACAACAAAAGCAGGAAGCTTTACGTACCTTAGAGCAACGAGTTGATGCTCTCAGCAGACAAATTCTAGAAAAACTATTGGGACAACCTGTAGTTAGATAAGCTTACAGGACTAGTCCTGTGTCAACATAGGCGCAGCTGGGCATTAGTTCCAGAGCGCTAAATTAAGTGTCAAAAAAGGCACTTTTTTCCTTCGGGATGAAAGATACTTGATTTCCCTTCAGGATTTATTTACCTAATTCCCTTACGGGATTTATTTACTTAGTTTCCCTACGGGAAAAGACGAACGTACAGCAAGCAGCGCACTTGTAGATGGGTATCATGGGCACATTCTTATTACTTGCCGCAGAAGCGAACGCTGTTGGCTCTGAATTGGCAGAAGGCGCAGCAGAAGGTGGTTTCGGTCTAAATTTAGACATATTAGAAACCAACCTGATCAATCTAGCGATTCTGGTTGGCATATTATTCTACTTCGGACGTAAAGTTTTAAGCAACATCCTGAACGAGCGACAATCCAATATTGCCACCGCCATTCAGGAAGCAGAAGAGCGCTCAAAAGAGGCCAAGGTCGCCCTATCCCAAGCGCAAAAGCAATTAACTGAAGCTCAAGCAGAGGCAGAACGCATCCGCAAAGCTGCCGAAGAAAACGCCCAAAAAGCGAAAGAAGCTTTATTGGCGAAGGCTCAGCAAGATGTAGAACGCTTGAAACAAACAGCAGCAGCGGACTTAAACACCGAACAAGAGCGAGCGATCGCCCAACTGCGGCAGAGGGTAGCTACACTAGCATTACAAAGAGTCGAGTCGCAACTCAAAGGTGGAATTGCTGACGATGCTCAACAAAGTTTAATTGACCGCAGCATCGCACAATTGGGAGGCAGAGCATGACAAGTCAAGTTGCATTCGTCGAAATAGCTCAGCCTTATGCACAGGCACTTTTGTCAATAGCACAATCGAAAAATTTGACAGAAGAGTTCGGAGAAGATGCGCGGACTCTTATAAGCCTGCTCTCAACAAACAAAGAGCTACAAAGCTTCTTGGGCAACCCATTTATTCAGCCTGAGAACAAAAAATCTCTCATCAAACAACTAGTTGGTGAAGGCGGTAATCCCTACTTACGCAATTTCTTGCTCGTACTGGTAGATAAGCGGCGCATTGCCTTCTTGGAACCGATTTTACAGCAATATCTAGCGCTGTTGCGGCAGCTGAACCAAACCGTATTAGCGGAAGTAACTTCAGCCGTTCCCCTCACAGAAGCTCAACAGCAAGCAATTAGAGAAAAAGTGATTGCCATCACTAATGCTCGTCAAGTCGAACTGGAAACCAAAGTAGACGGCGAATTAATTGGTGGTGTGATTATTAAAGTCGGCTCTCAAGTTATTGACGCCAGTATCCGGGGTCAGCTGCGCCGCCTTTCATTGCGCTTAACTAGTGGCTAGAAATGAATTTTGGATTTTAGATTTTAGATTTTAGATTTCTCCCTGAATCCAAAATTAAAAATCTAAAATTGTCAAAGCACTCTTGTACGCGATTATATCGCGTCCCTCATCGCTCAGCACTGAATTCAGTCTCGAAAGCAAAATAGATAGACACATGAGCATATCAATTAGACCAGACGAAATCAGCAGTATTATCCAACAGCAAATCGAGCAATACGACCAAGAAGTCAAAGTTGCTAACGTCGGTACTGTTCTGCAAGTGGGTGACGGTATTGCCCGGATCTATGGTCTGGAAAAGGCTATGGCTGGAGAACTTTTGGAATTTGAAGACGGTACAGTTGGTATCGCCCAAAACTTGGAAGAAGACAACGTGGGCGCGGTACTAATGGGTGAAGGTCTGGAAATTCAAGAAGGTAGCTCTGTAACCGCCACTGGTAGAATTGCTCAGATTCCCGTGGGCGAAGCCTTAATTGGTCGGGTTGTCGATGCTTTGGGTCGTCCCATTGATGGTAAGGGAGACATCAAGTCCTCAGAAACCCGTTTGATTGAATCTCCAGCACCCGGTATCATTGCCCGTCGTTCCGTACACGAACCAATGCAAACGGGTATCACAGCTATCGACTCCATGATTCCCATTGGTCGCGGTCAACGGGAATTGATTATTGGCGACCGCCAAACCGGTAAAACTGCGATCGCCATTGACACAATCATCAACCAAAAAGAAGAAGATGTAATCTGTGTCTACGTTGCAGTTGGTCAAAAAGCTTCCACCGTAGCTAACGTAGTACAAACACTGCAAGAAAAAGGCGCACTTGATTACACCATCGTCGTTGCCGCTAATGCCAGTGACCCAGCCACCTTACAATACCTAGCTCCCTACACAGGTGCAACCATCGCTGAGTACTTCATGTACAAAGGCAAAGCCACCCTGGTAGTTTACGATGACCTCTCCAAGCAAGCCCAAGCCTATCGGCAAATGTCCTTGCTGTTGCGTCGTCCACCAGGACGGGAAGCTTACCCTGGTGATGTATTCTACATCCACTCCCGCTTGCTAGAACGGGCAGCCAAGCTCAGCGATGAATTAGGTAAAGGTAGTATGACCGCCCTACCAATCATCGAAACCCAAGCTGGTGACGTTTCCGCATACATCCCCACCAATGTAATTTCCATTACAGACGGTCAGATATTCTTGTCTTCTGACTTGTTCAACGCTGGTATCCGTCCTGCTGTAAACCCTGGTATTTCCGTATCCCGCGTAGGTTCTGCGGCTCAAACCAAGGCAATGAAAAAAGTTGCCGGTAAAATTAAACTGGAACTGGCGCAATTTGACGATTTGCAAGCCTTCGCGCAATTTGCTTCTGACTTAGATAAAGCCACCCAAGACCAATTGGCACGGGGTCAACGCCTGCGGGAATTGCTCAAGCAACCCCAAAACGCTCCTCTGTCTGTATACGAGCAAGTAGCAATTCTGTATGCTGGTATTAACGGTTACTTAGACGACATACCAGTAGAAAAAGTTACTGCCTTCACTCAAGGTCTGCGGGAATACTTAAAGACAGGTAAACCCCAGTACGCCCAAGCAGTACAAACCAAGAAAGTACTAGATGCCGATGAAGAAGCAGCTTTGAAGGAAGCACTCACCGAATACAAAAAGACCTTCAAAGCAACAGCGTAACAATTTTGGATTTTGGATTTTGGATTTTGGATTAAATCTAAAATCCAGAATTCCTAATCTAAAATTTCAAATCGGATTTTGGATTGGTGGATTTTTGACTCAGGATTAAATCTAAAATCCGAAATTCCAAATCTAAAATCTAAAATCTAAAATCTAAAATCGGAACATGGCCAATCTTAAAGCAATACGCGATCGCATTCAGTCGGTCAAAAACACCAAAAAAATTACAGAAGCCATGCGCCTAGTTGCGGCGGCTAGAGTACGCCGGGCGCAAGAACAAGTGCTAGCAACTCGCCCCTTTGCCGATCGCTTGGCACAAGTATTGTATGGTCTGCAAACCCGTCTGCGGTTTGAAGAAGCAAACTTACCACTGTTGAAAAAACGCCAAGTTAAGTCCGTGGCGCTTTTAGTTGTCTCTGGCGATCGGGGTCTGTGCGGTGGCTACAACACTAACGTTATTCGTCGTGCCGAAAACCGGGCCAAGGAACTCAAGGCAGAAGGTATAGATTATCAGTTTGTGATTGTCGGCCGGAAAGCTACACAGTACTTTCAACGTCGCAATCAACCCATTGATTCTACCTACAGCGGCTTAGAGCAAATTCCCACCGCAGCCGAAGCTACTCAAATTGCCGACCAGCTACTTTCGTTGTTCCTTTCAGAAGAAGTAGACCGGGTTGAATTAATCTATACCAGATTTGTGTCTTTGGTTAGCTCTCGTCCTGTAGTACAAACTCTGTTACCCTTAGATGCCCAAGGTCTAGAAACAGGAGATGATGAAATTTTCCGCTTGACAACCCGTGGCGGCCAATTTCAAGTCGAACGCGAGAAAGTCACAAAGCAAGTGCGGCCGTTGGCTCCTGACATGATTTTCGAGCAAGATCCCTTACAGATTCTTGATTCTTTGTTACCCCTGTATCTGAGTAACCAACTATTACGGGCGCTGCAAGAATCCGCAGCTAGCGAACTAGCAGCCCGGATGACGGCGATGAGTAATGCCAGTGACAATGCTGGTGAATTGATTAACACCCTCACCCTGTCTTACAACAAAGCCAGACAAGCGGCAATTACCCAAGAACTGCTTGAGGTTGTGGGTGGTGCAGAGGCATTAACTTAGAACTCAATTGTTAACTATTACTAATAGCTAATCACTGGTAACTTTCAAACTAGCGATTAGCTATTTTTAGTTTTGAGGTTGCTGTGATATGGGAATTTAAGGAAAGAAGTGTTTCTTCGATTAGTAGGAAAACTCTATATAAATATTCAATTCTTGTCATCAATTAACTATTTACCGAACCCTTTGTCTTGTTTAGAAAAGTGTCTAATAAAGTAGAAATTACATCATGCAGAGAAGACAAATTCTTTGGGGTTGGATGATAGCGTTTATGCTATCTTATTCTGGTTTTGGTACTATTCTGTACTTATCTTCTGCTCCACTTAGTGCTTGGGCTTTGGTTTTATCTGGTGCTTTTGCTTGGGCTGTGGTTGAAGCTGAATCTTGGGGTTTAGTTGGAGCTGAAGGTGTGGGTTATATTGACAGTTGTTCGATTTTTTATGGGACTGTATTTGGGGTTATGGCTTGGGCTGGGGTTGAAACTGTGGCTTCGGCAGGAGCATTGGCTTTAGCTATATCCGTTGTTGTTATTGGATCTTTGGTTTGGCCTATAGCTTTTGCTTGGGCTGTGGTTGGGTATGGAGCTATGGTTATTGTAGCTGTGGTTGGCGGTATAGCTTGGAGCGTAGGATTATTTTTAGCTTACACTTGGGCTTTGTCTGGATCGTTGGCTGTAGCTTTATCCGGAAGTTTAGCTGTGACAGTAGCTTTGTCTATAACTTTGGTTTTGTCTGGAATTCGGGCTTTATCTTTGTTTGGATCTGTGGCTTGGGCTAGTCTTGTGGCTTTGGGTTGGGCTGGGGCTTGGGCTTTGTTTGGGTCTTTAGCTTTAGCTTTGCCTGGAAATTTGTCTGCGAACATAGTTGGATCTGTTGTAAAAGCTGTGGTTGTGGCTGGATTTTTGGCAATGGCTGGAGCTTGGGCGTTGTTTGGCACTAGCAAAGCTGTGACTATAGTTTTGAGTATGGTTGTGGTTCTGTTTGTGGCTTCGGCTACATCTGGATTTGGGGCGATTGTTTTGCTTGTGGCTTGGTTTTTGTTAAAAGTTGCAGATGAATCATTGATATCTTTCAATAGATGGGAAAGATTTTTCATTCTAGCTGGGACTTCTCTTATGGGTTTAGGAATAGGCTGGTTAATTGGTTTAGGATGTCTGTTGATGAATATTGCCAAATAAGAGCTACAGCAATCCGGAATCTTTCGTGAGAAAATACTGAAGAGTATAAATGTAATATATAAAACTCAATCTAGGCTGTACTAATGTGGATGCGATCGCTATAATCAGGTTTCGAGATTATTCTCTGCTGAAAGTAACAAAAGAGTGATTATTATCTTAATCTGGCAATCTTGCAGAGCTAGCTAACTTTGCTTGTAGTTTGACTCATGACAGTTAAGCTTGGTTAATGGAAGTTTAATATTTCTTTGTCATCTGGCGACACATTTCGGTGACAGAAAACTATAATATATGTATAGCGCATGGGTCCGTCACGGTTTCGACAGGTTGGCGAACGCTGCTCTGTGATTCAGGTCGAGAGTGAGTCATCTCTCGGAAATCAAAGGCTCAAAACAAAAGTAAATGCGAATAACATCGTAAAATTTGCTCGTCGGGAAGCTCTAGTAGCTGCCTAAAACGCCTCTTATAGGTTCGAGCGTCTTTAGTCCGACTCCGTTAAGGGCTAGGGACAAACCCCAACGGATGCTCTAGCAAGCGTTCTCTGGTTGGCTTGCTGGCTAAGATTAAACCAGAGCATCCTACGTTCGGGATAATGAACGATTCCCGCCTTGAGGATCAGATAGGCTAAACCTGTGAATGAGCGGGGGGTCAATACCCAATTTGGACAGCAGTTCGACTCTGCTCGGATCCACTAAAATAAAAACTAACAAATCCACCTGATAATTTGATATCAAGGTGGATTTTGTTTTTTGCTGTCTTGAAGAAGAATACACAATTCAGCGTAGGCTCTCTGGTTATCTATCTCAACTAAACAATGTATCTCTAAATTGAAATCTGCTCTAAAAATTTTAAGTCATTAATAAGCCAGTAAAAAGTCTTTTGTCGCTGAAATTTTTCAGTTCTAATCTCAGTCAGCGTTCAGGTTTAATGGAATTAAATTAATTCATGGAATTGAGCTAATAAAAGAATCAATTCATAACTCCAAATCTAAAATGAGAGGAACCTGCGCCATGAGACAGAACATTATTATCAGGATTGAATCAGATAGCATTAAAACAAACCAAGTTTCAGAAACCGCAGCAGTATCGTCAATTACTGAAGTATCAGAGCAAGTTTCTTGTGTGGGAACTCCTCTGCAAACAGACCGATGGATTTACCGAATTGTTGTTGGTGCATTGGCATTAACTTTAGTATCTTGTATTGGCAGTACAGTCTGGCTGCAAGCCAATGATAAGAAAATTCCTGAAATTCTCATTGGACTTGGGACGGGTGCTTTAGGTGGCTTGGCAGGACTTTTAGCGCCTACTCCAACCAAAGAATATTAGAGTGAAGATGTTGAGCGATCGCATTTTTAGTTTACTGTAGTTGCGATCGCTCATTTCCCAGAATCAACCAGTTGAAAACAAAATTCCATACCTCTAGAACAATTTTCACTTTTAACTACTTTTACAAGTACCGGTTTTTTACCTTGAATATTCATAGATTGAAGTTTTTCCAACACAGTTGAACGAGAAGGTGTGTTAGACGCTGATAAAGCTTCAATGAAATCTTGAGTCGCATTATAAGTACCAGCAGTGCGCCAACTTACCTGCCCTCCCCACATATCCATAGCTTTCTCTGCAAATTCTTTTGCGTCTGGTGTACCTGCAAACCAGGGGACAGGTACAACCATATTTTTTAAAGCTGCTCCACCTGCTTTTAAAGTATCTGAGCTATAAAAAGTAGGTGACACCAGCAGCAACTTGTTTTGAATATTAGTCTGACTATTTCGTAAACGGGCAATTTGAATAGCGATAGGAATTATATCTACATTGGGAAATAAAATAAGTGCATCAGCTTGATTTAATTCATTAGTTAAAGCTTTATCATTTATATCTAGTTTAGGATCCGTCAAATCTACTTTTTGAATAATTACTTTTTTTTCTTTCAAAAGATTTTCCAATGCCATTGTTAGACTTTTACTGTATGTTTCTTCTGGTTGATAGAAAATCATAGCTCGTTTTACATTCTTACTTACAGCATATTTGGCTAGCTGTTCAACAAGTAAATTATCGATAGTAACTGTCCTGAAAAAAACTTTACCTTTTAAATAGCTACTACTGCTAGTGGGGGATATCATCGCTAAGCCAACTTTTTCATACTCTGGTAATGCTGATAAACTAGCACTACTACTATAATGTCCAATTACCCCTAAAACATTTGAATCTCTAATCAAGCTGCGGGCGATTTTTGCAGCTTGGATTGGTTCAGTGTCATCATTGGCAATTACAATCTGTAATAAGGGAGTATTTGTTTTTATATGTTTCTCGTTAAAATTATTTTGTGCTTGTGCTACTCCTCTTAATATTTCTTGAGCAACTGCTTTTCTGGCATTTACAGGTATGACAACTGCTAAGGTTAGAGGATTACCTTGTTGATTTGCACGTGCATTATTATAGTAAATCCAGACTTCTGGATCGTTGCGATTAGCTCCTATAGCTTTTTTGAAGGATTCAATAGCTCTGGAATACTCTTTTTTTTTAAAAGCCTCATTCCCAATGAGAATATCAAAATTCGTATCTATATCACGGAAAAAAGTGCGCTCACCTTTACTCAAACGTTCTGGTTCTGCTAAAGCTACTGATGAGCTATATAAATAAATTAAATTAGTAATCTCTTGTTGAAATACTACAATGATGCTATTTACAAATATTGTGCTAGCTAATAACCCTACAACAAATCTTTGCTGAGATAGTTTTTTTAATTCTTGACTAGCAGTTAAAAACTGATAATCTTGAACGCTCAAACTTTTATCTTTTGCCCATTGCCATGCATATTGTAATGCTTTACCGCGTAAAAGTTGTGATTTGTCCTGACAACTAGAATTTAACCAAACAGTTATTGCTTTTGAATATGGTCGCAGATTACTTAATGTCATGTCAACCCAACTGCGGTCAAAAACTGATTTATAAATGCGGTTATAAACTTTTAATTTACCTTGACGTTTCACTACTAGTCCTGATAGTTGCAATTGCATTTGTTCTGGACTTTTATCTACTGCTATTTCACCATATTGTAGAATTTGGCGATATAGTCCTAATAGCTGGCGAATATGTTGTTCGTTACTGAAAATGCGATTTCTAATTGTCTTTAAATGTTCTGGCTCATCATTGGCTTCCCAGTTTGTCAGAATATGATTTTGTACAATAGTCTCGACCCATTCGGCATCAGTACATCTACGATTAAATAACAAGCTTTTTGACTTTTGCACAATGAGCTTACATAATTTTTGGGTGAGAAATGGTTGACCACCCGTCCAAATTAAAACTTCTTTTAATAAAGCTGGGAAATTTCCTACCTTAGTTAAACCGTTAGCTAAATTTGCTGCTTCATCTAACTCAAAGCCTGTGAGTTCAATTGCTCGACCAATATTAAATGGCGTGCGATTTTTGTCACTAATTAAATCTGAAGGTGTCGCCACACCTAACAATACAAATGTCAATCGCTTATAATCTGGATTCTCACTTCGCTTGTTATAAAAACCTCTGATAACTGCAAAAAAGTCATCATTGAATTTTAAACTAAAGAGACTATCAATTTCATCAATAAAAATCACTATCTCATGAGAAATTTGCTTGAGCAGCACTTGTTCAATAAATTCTACCAAACACTGGACTGGAGAAAGTAATTCACGCTCTTGCCACCAGGTCTGCAAGTGAAAATTTTCTGATATTTCAAAACTATTGACAAGACTTCTAATTAAGCCTCCATACCACTGCTTTGGGGTTACTTCTTGAGTACCGATCGCTGTAATATCAATAGCAGCACAAGCAATACCTTCCTTGAGTAGCTTTTGCATGATTTGTACGCGCAAACTTGACTTGCCCATCTGGCGGCAATTTAATATGCAACAAAACTCCCTTGCTTTGAGAGCATGATACAGTTCATCATCTGCTTGACGGCGCACATAGCTAGGAGCATCAGCAGGTAAACTACCCCCCACTTGATAAATTAAATTAGCTTCTGCATCCATATATTCAACTTAAAAATTTTATTTACTTATCTAAATAGAGCAAGCAATTACAAAAGCTTGTTATTTATTAACTTTATTTGTTGAACTGCAAACTCAGTCTAATCAAAAAGGCGATCGCCGAAATATTCTTGATACAATTTACAGCTAATTGTTACCTCATTTTTTAATAAATTTATTAGTCCCATGCTGTGCAATTTATATGCCTGCATTGGTTCTATTCGTACACTTGTATTTGCTGCAACAATTGTTTTTAGTGCTGTCACTAATTCTGAATGCTGTTGAATCTCCCACCAATATCGCCGCAAATGAGAGCCATAAATTCCCGCTTCTGTACAAGCAGTTTGCAAAATTTCTTCCAGGCTAATACTCTGATTGTTTTTCAAATGAAAGAAAATCTGTTGCACTAAATATGGATGTCCGCCTATCATATCCATCAACAGATTAACTTCAGTCAAATCCCAAGAAAAGCCCTGCTGTTGAGCTAAATTCTGTACTTGTTCCGGGGTAAATTTTGGTAACTCTATTGATTCTCCAACATTAAATGGTGATTCATTAATTTTCAGCGGAATATAAGCTTCTGTAGAGTGAGCGACCACCAATCTCAGTCTTTGCCAAATAGGACGAATTTTTGCTTCTTCGTGCCAAGCTCGCAAAAGTCCTAAAAATTCCGTAGCCACTGTTTGATGTGGAAAAACCCGCTCCACTTCATCCAACCATAACACCAAAGGACTTTCTGTTTTTGCCAGTAAATATTTTTCAAAATATATCTTGCAGTCTACCTTGCTGGTAGAGAATTGCTCATCCCAATAATCAGCAAGTTTGTTTGGCATTTGTAGAGTTTGACCAACACTGATACAAAACCACTTCAAAAATTTATTCAGACTGCTAAAGTCTTCTAACTCTGCATAATGAAGGTTTAACGGGACGGTTCGATATCCTCGCTTTGCTAATTTTTGCAAAACCTTAGCCATTAAAGATGTCTTACCCATCAAACCAGGTGCTTTAATCCGCAATAAAGCACCCGGTCGCAAAAGGATTTCATAACAAAGAGATTCAATGGGAGGACGTTCTACATAAACAAAGTCAGATTCCGCCTCACAGACAAACGGCTCTTGAATTTTAGTTTTACTGTTGCTGTCGTCGTAGTCAAGAACTGCGATCGCTTGCCAATCTTGTCCCAATTTGAGACAAATTTCTTGAAAATACCAAAAATCAACAGGTTTACCGTTGAGGAAGTTACTAACTGTCGCTAGGGAACATTTTAACTCCTCGGCTAAATCTTTTTGGCGTGAAAAACCATAACGTTTTACAGCCAACTTGACTTTTTCAATACAATCTTTGCGAACTGTAACCGATCGTGCCATAGCTAGGTTTTTGAACGGCAAGATGCTCAGATTATACAGTTTGTTTTCTGCGTTCCTCAAAAACTCAGTTATAAGTCAGTTTTTTACGTGACTCAAAAAAGAGGAAACAGACGTAAACACCTCAAACCTTTTTCATTCAAGGATTTCCAAGTAAAAAATATTTAATAGAAGACTGTTTACTGTTGACTGTTAATTGTGAACCGTCAACAGTCAACGCTTTAATTATTCTACTTCTGGAGTGGTACGGGTAAATTGTCAAACTTTCTTTGCCTTTTTTTCAGTACCCGCCGTAGCCGATCTGCACTTAAATTTACTTGACGCTCAGATGCGAGTTTTTGTGCTAACTCTTTAGAATTATAAGCCTTTGCTTCATGAGTTAAGCAGTTTTCTAGATAAATCAAATCTGATTCCGAATATCGGGGTTTTCCTCCTCGTCCAGGTGCATCCCATAAGCCTGCTAACCCCGACTTTTTCCAGCGATGGAGGGTTTGGCGTACTGTTGAAATCGCCCAGTTCAAGCCTTTAGCAATTTCCTCATTTTTTAAGCCACGAGCATTCAATAATAAAACTTGGGCACGATCCTTTGTACGTTGAGGAATATCTTTAGCTTTTCTTAACTCTTCTAAAGTCTGCTTTTCTTCTTCAGTGAGAAAAACTTTCAATCGGCATCCCATAAACAAGAACCTTTCACACAGTCAAAGAATTTTGGATTTTGGATTTTGGATTGACCCCGGCCACTAGGGTGCAGGGTTTGAGGATTTTAAATTTTTGATTTTGGATTTGTTGCGACCACTAGGGACGGGGCATAAACTAAAAAAATCTAAAATCAGCAATCTAAAATCTAAAATTGGCACAGTCAATATTTGGCATTTTTACATCTATATCAGACCTTTCAATTGAGACGGCACACATGCAAATAATACATATAAATTCAAAAATAAGTATTAATGCTACCGTAGTCTATTTTGATGGCTTCTACACACAACCTCTCGGCTTCAGAACATTTTAAAAATCGTAAATTCACAGGGAAAATTAGGCATCTTTAACAATAGAGCCTCCACCTGTATAAGTATATTTTTTGCATAATCAGATACCGTAACTAATAGCTATAAAGCCATTTTTTTGGTTTTATCTTGATTAATACCCAATGTCAATCCTATAAAAATGTATCATTAGTCTTTTTCAATCCTTTGTATTCTTACAGGTATTTTATCGAAACTTTAAAAAAATTTTGCTGCCATTTGAGAATTAGATGGATGAACAGAAAAATGAATCTATAGTCTCAGTTTTTTATTCTACTGGTTTGAGGTAATTAGTTTTGATTATCTCCGAAAAGATACTTGCTTCCTCTAGTTTACATAATTTTTACATTCTAGTATCAATATTTTCCCTTGAGAAAACAAAATATGTAATATCCATTGAAAAAAATACTGCTGTTTCCTTACTAGGTGATGATTATCAAAAATCTCTCACAATTTTTCTTACTTTTCTTACTTTTCTTACTTTTCTTACTTTTTTATTTAGTTAAGCCATTACATATTTAACTTACATCTGCTTTGATGTTAGGTGTTGAGTGACAGTTGCTACAACCCTCTTAAGCAATGTAATCCACTATCAATACTTGTCGGGTTTTGGGGAAAAGTGGAAAGAAAAAACCTTTACCCTTTAACCCCTTCGGGGTGACGCTCCTTCGTCGCTAACGCTGACGCTAACGCCAGTCGCTCATGGGGGAAACCCCCAAGACCGCGCTGGCTCACCTTTTCCCAAAACCAAATTCAGAGTTGAAAATGCACAAAGCAAGCAGTATTGAATCCACTGTATATTGCTGAGTATTAAAAATTCATCGTCAATAGTCAATGAATTTAATAAGCGAGCGCGCAATTTATAAGTTTAATAGTCGATTAAATTCAGAAACAAGAGGATTCTAAATTTATCTTAGAGTAACCTCAAATTTAATCATATAAATAAATTTTAGATTCATTTAAATTTTGGATATCTGGGATAATTTTCGATTATTATCTTTCAAAAATATGATGCACATGATATTTTATAACTATCAGTTATTTGAGAATTAGCAAAAACAGATACTCAGTAAATAAGAAGATATAAATTAGTATTTAGTAGATTTTTTGAGTTAAAAAAAATGCTAAAAAATAGCAATAATTAATACAAGTTAAAAATTGCAAAAACTGATATTTATTACAACTTTCAAAAAAATTAATAGAGATAATGGGGGCAGAAGAAATCTAAAAATTTGCGCTCGGAGACGGATAATGGTAGCGATCGCAGAGAACGTTCAACATCGGCTAACTATACAAACTGTAGAAATTGCCCCTAATACAACGGCGATTCGCTCTCTTGATTGGGATCGCGATCGCTTCGATATCGAATTCGGACTGCAAAATGGTACAACCTACAATTCATATCTCATTAGGGGCGAACAAACAGTTTTAATTGATACTTCTCACCAGAAGTTTCGCCAGCTGTATTTAGACACCTTAAAAAGTCTTGTTAATCCCAAGACAATAGATTACATAATTGTTAGTCACACAGAGCCAGATCATAGCGGCTTGGTGGAAGATGTGCTTCAGTTAGCGCCGAGAGCCACTGTTTTGGCTTCTAAAGTTGCATTACAATTTTTGGAAGGTTTAGTACACGATCCATTTTCCAAACGGATTGTTAAAAGTGGCGATCGCATAGATATTGGCAAAGGACACGAAATTGAATTCGTGAGTGCGCCTAATCTGCACTGGCCGGACACAATCTTTAGCTACGACCGCAAAACCCAAATCATCTATACCTGTGATGCCTTTGGGATGCACTTTTGTGACAATCGCACCTTTGACGAAGATTTAGAAGCCATCGAAGCTGACTTTAGATTTTACTACGACTGCTTGATGGGGCCTAACGCTCGTTCTCTGCTGAATGCCATGAAGAGAATGGGTGAATTGGGGAAAATTAATATTATCGCCAACGGTCACGGCCCATTACTGTATCACCATCTAGACGTTCTCACTGGATGTTACGAAACTTGGAGCCAAAGACAAGCTAAAGCAGAAACAACAGTTGGCTTATTCTTTGTTTCAGATTATGGACATGCTGAACGCCTTGGTCATGCAATTGCCGAGGGAATTCAGAAAACAGGAGTTGGGGTAGAAGTCTTAGATCTGAGTACAGCCCAAAGCCAAGAAATTCAAGAGCTAGCTGGTAGAGCCTCTGGCATCATTATTGGTATGCCACCAAGCACCAGCGCCGCCGCCCAAGCTAGCATCAGTTCCCTATTAGCCGTAATTCGCAACAAGCAAGTGGTTGGGCTATTTGAATGCTATGGCGGAGATGATGAACCCATTGATACACTGCGGAGAAAATTCATCGACCTGGGTGTCAAAGAAGCCTTCCCGGCCATTCGCATTAGAGAAGCTCCCACCGCATCCACATTCCAACTGTGTGAAGAAGCTGGTACAGACTTGGGTCAATTGCTGGTGCGCGATCGCAACATCAAGCAAATCAAATCCATCGATGTGAACCTGGAAAAAGCCCTGGGTCGGATTAGCAACGGACTATACATCGTCACCGCCAAAAAAGGTGACGTTAGCAGCGCCATGCTAGCCTCCTGGGTATCGCAAGCAAGCTTGCAACCATTAGGATTCACAATTGCCGTTGCTAAAGACCGGGCCATTGATTCGTTAATGCAAGTAGGCGATCGCTTCGTCCTCAACGTGTTGGAAGAAGGCAACTATCAAGAACTTAAAAAGCACTTCCTCAAACGCTTGCATCCTGGTGCTGACAGATTTGCCGGAGTGAAAACTCAAACCGCCAAAAACGGCTCTCCAATTCTCACCGATGCCTTAGCATACATGGAATGTGAAGTCCAGAGCAGTATGGAGTGCAGCGACCACTGGATTGTATACTGCACCGTCCAAGACGGTCGTGTTTCCAAAGCCGATGCATTGACAGCCGTTCGTCATCGCAAAGTTGGAAATTATTACTAGGGAATAGGGCAAAACCCTCCGGGTAGGGAAAAGGGAAAAGGGGAAAGGCGCAAAGTTGGAGCAAAAGTCTCCTTTGATCCAAACTTTGTAAGAGAAGACAAGGAGGGATCTTTCCTTTCCCCTTTGCCCCTTCCCCTTTCCCCCTTGCCCTTTGCCCTTTGGCGTTACCATCTCCCTCATCTCCCCCAATGCCCAATTCCCAATTCCCAATTCCCACATTTAACAACTATGATCAATTCCAAGCCACGCGACGTACAAGTTTTACCAATTGCTACAAATAGTAAGGCTCTCAGGGCACGTAGTTGGTCACGTCTGCGGTTTGAAATTGAATACGCACTTGAAAGAGGTACTACCTCCAATTGCTATTTAATTGAAGCTGATAAAACCGCACTCATCGATCCACCGCCAGAAAGCTTTACGGAAATTTATTTAGAGGCATTGCGGCAAACTTTAGATTTGACACGTTTAGATTACGTAATCTTAGGTCATTTTAATCCCAATCGAGTTGCAACCCTCAAAGCAATTTTAGAATTAGCACCACAGGTAACTTTTGTTTGTTCTCTTCCTGGTGCTAACAATTTGCGTGCTGCTTTCTTAGACCGGGATTTGCAAGTCTTGGTGATGCGGGGGAAAGAAACTCTGGATTTGGGCAAAGGTCATGTTTTAAAATTCCTTCCTATTCCTAGTCCGCGCTGGCCGGAAGGACTTTGTACCTACGACCAACAAACTCAAATTCTCTACACAGATAAGTTGTTTGCAACTCATATCTGTGGAGATGAAGCCTTTGACGATAATCCTGAGGCCCTTAAAGAAGACCAGCGTTATTACTTTAACTGTCTGATGGCTCCCCAAGCTCGTCACGTGCAAGCGGCTTTGGAGAAAATATCAGACTTGCAAGTGAGAATGTATGCTGTGGGTCACGGGCCAATAGTACGCACCGGCTTAATCCAGCTGACTAAAGCTTATGGAGAATGGAGTCGTTCTCAAAACGATCGCGAAATTTCCGTGGCTTTACTTTATGCTTCGGCTTACGGAAACACAGCGACTTTAGCACAAGCCATCGCCCTGGGACTGACCAAAGGCGGAGTGGCGGTGAAATCAATTAACTGCGAATTTGCCACCCCTGATGAAATTCGCATTAACTTACAAGAGTCAGATGGTTTTATCATCGGTTCTCCCACCATCGGCGGTCATGCACCAACTCCCATTCATACTGCTTTAGGTATTGTGTTATCGAGTGGTGACAACAGCAAACTGGCTGGGGTGTTTGGTTCCTACGGCTGGAGTGGCGAAGCATTCGATTTAATTGAAGGTAAACTCCGGGATGCTGGATATCGTTTGGGATTTGAGACTCTGAAGGTGAAATTTAAGCCTGATGATGTGACTCTCAAATTCTGTGAAGAAGTAGGTACAGATTTTGCCCAAGCCTTGAGAAAGGCGAAAAAAGTGCGCGTACCCCAACAAGCTGCAACTCCAGTGGAACAAGCTGTGGGTCGAATTGTTGGTTCCGTTTGCGTGCTGACAGCAAAGCAAGGAGAAGTATCTACTGGGATGCTAGGCGCTTGGGTTTCTCAAGCTACCTTTAATCCACCTGGAATTACTGTAGCGATCGCCAAAGATCGAGCAATGGAATCTTTAATGTATTCTGGTGGTAAATTTGCCTTAAATATTCTACCTGAAGGCAATCATCAAGATTACATAAAGCATTTCCGTAAATCTTTTGCCCCTGGAGAAGACCGATTTGCCAACTTTAGCACAGCAGTTGCAGATAACGGCTGTACTGTTCTTACCGACGCTTTGGCATATTTGGAATGCTCAGTTAACCAACGTATGGAATGCGGCGACCACTGGGTTGTATATGCAACTGTAGATGAAGGTAAGTTGCTCAAACCTGATGCTGTAACTGCCATCAACCATCGTAAAACCGGCACTCATTACTAAAGTGTTGGGCATTTTTGTTGATTGTTGACGGTTGACGGTTGACTGTTAACCGTCAACATATTAATGGGGGCGAAGATTTGTTCGCCCCCATTACATGGTTTATTTTGATAATCGTTGCCAAGATAGTTTCTTTGTTTGTTCGTCCCAATGCCAGCGTAATAAATTGGCGGTTTGAGCCGGGGCAATTCCTGGTAAACCAATTGCTTTTCTAGGTGCATTGGTAGCTAATAAAATCGCACTTTCTACATCGCAAATTCCCCACTTTAACAAATTCTCGACTCCCACTA
This sequence comes from Nostoc linckia z4, assembly GCF_002608075.1. GTDB lineage: Bacteria > Cyanobacteriota > Cyanobacteriia > Cyanobacteriales > Nostocaceae > Nostoc > Nostoc linckia. The sequence goes on along the minus strand of NZ_LAHA01000006.1, from coordinate 183,197 downwards.
ATAACGGTAAAGTCGTTCCTGATAATGTGCCGTCTGGTAGTCGTGCTGTACCATTTTTGACTTCAATTTGTCGGCTGTCCCAAGGATATACCCCATCGGGTAATCCCAGAGGTGCAAGGGCATCGCTCACCAGAAACAGCCCTTTTTCTCCATCGCTGGCGCGCAGTAAAATTTGCAGCATAATGGGTGAAACATGCTCTCCATCGGCAATAAAACCACACATAACATTAGGATGAGTAATTGCTGCCCCTAGTAACCCAGGTTGGCGATGATGTAGTGGTGGCATAGCATTAAAGGCGTGGGTTACCATCGTTGCGCCTAGTTCAAAGGCACGTTGCGCTTCCGTTGCCGTCGCCTGGGAATGTCCTAAACTAACGGTAATTCCCAAAGAACGCAAATATGGAATAACTTCACCACTAGGATCTAATTCCGGTGCTAAGGTGATAACTTTGACAAAAGAGGCATAATCTCCCAAAACCCGCTTTACCTCTTCAATGGTGAGGGGTAAGAGATACTCTTGTGGGTGTGCGCCACGTTTCTGGAAATTCAAAAATGGCCCTTCTAGATGTACTCCGAGAATTTTGGCGGATGACTTTGCCCCCAAACTGGATTTTTCAATAAAATTAGCGATGACTGCAAGCGATCGCTGAATATTTTCCACCGAAGTTGTGACAAGTGTTGGTAAAAATCCATCTACTCCTACATTCCACAAATATTGCGTTATTTTTTCCAACAGATGAGCGTTTTCATTCTTCAAATCAGGAAATGCCAATCCCAAAGCACCGTTAATTTGTAAATCAACGCCGCCAACAGAAATCCAATCACCTGCTACATTTAGTAGGGGCGTAGAGCTGTGCGCCTCTGAAGTATTCATTGGTAAGATTTGCTCAATTATTCCCTGTTGATTAATCAAGAGCATTTGCAAATCTTTGTAAGTGGGCACTCTAGCATTGATAATTTTTAGGGCACTTTGTATTGCTTGAGTCATCACATCCGCGAGAATATAGCTAAATCTGATTGTAAAAGGGACTGGGGAGATGAGGAGAGAAGTCTGAGCGCCGGCTTCCGGTGTACACCGAAGGGGTTGCCGCAGGCATCAGAACTTCGGAGAGACAAGGGAGACAAGGGGACAAGGAGAATAATTCCTCAGTCAACAGTCAACACTCCCAATGCCCCATGCCCAATGCCCCATGCCCCATGCCCAACAACTAATGACTAATTCTATGACTCCTTTAGTAGGTATTATCATGGGCAGTGATTCTGATTTGCCCACCATGAAAGATGCGATCGCAGTTTGTGAGGAATTTGGTGTTGAAACTGAAGTGGCGATAGTTTCGGCTCATCGTACCCCAGAACGTATGGTGGAATATGCTAAACTCGCACACCAACGCGGTATTAAAGTAATTATTGCTGGTGCTGGTGGTGCGGCTCATCTACCTGGAATGGTAGCTTCTTTAACTCCTCTTCCTGTCATCGGTGTTCCTGTAGCTACCCGTAACTTGCAAGGTTTGGATTCTTTGTATTCAATAGTACAAATGCCTGCTGGTATTCCCGTAGCAACAGTGGCCATCGGTAATGCCAAAAATGCTGGACTTTTAGCAGTACAAATACTCGCCACAGCACAACCACAATTGCTGGCAAAAGTCCAACAATATCGCCAAACTTTATCTGAATCAGTACTCGCTAAGCAAGCCAAACTAGAAGAACTCGGTTATGAAAAATATTTACAGCAGTAGCGATTGTTGATACTAGGTTAAATAAATGGGTGGGATAATTACTAAGTTTCTACTTCCTGCCAACCTTTGATAGCTCCTACAATAAAAGCGCCTGCGGGGTTATCAATCGCTTTCTCAAAAGCAGCTAAACCACCTTCTTTAATAGCATTTATGACTCGCTGTTTTAAAGTTGGGTCATATTCAATTTGGTGTTACTGATTCATACATTGAATCAGCAACACCAGATAGAAAATGAAGAGGCTAGTTTTTTAAACCAAAAGTAATTTCCTTCAGTAGAGCGATCCCCATTTCACATGATGGTTAGTCTTCCTTAATTCAAGAAATCGCTTATTTACCTCAAGAGTTGATTTGATACTCCAAATATTATCTTCATTCAAAATTGCTGTCATTTGATAAACTTTATCAAACGACACTTCTAGAGCGGCAGTCGTTTCTGAAATGTCCAATACCTGACCCTGTGTGAAATTACCAGCAAGAATATAATATTTGGGGTGAGGGGTAAAGTTCAATGTCAAGTTAGGTTGAGCTTCTACAACAAACGTGCCCTTTCCATCCATACCAATACCTACAGATGCTTTCTTAAGAGGGATGTTGTCAGTTTCCAAGATACGAAGTATGCCTGATGGCGGTGCTGTAATTGGAGAGGAGGGAGTGAAGAAATAAGCATCATGAATTGGGTCATAGTCCAATGAAATCTGGTTGTTATTTTGCAATCCGGCCACAGGAGCCTGGGTTGCATTAAACGGTATTCCTGGCTTCAACTCACCTGTTACAGACCAGACAAAGTTATAATTTAATTTCCAACTAAAATTAACTGTTGTACCTTGATAAGCATATTTTGAAAACCATGCTAAAGAGCATACATTAGAAACTCCAATATTTGGGTCTTGCTGAAAAACACAAATGTTAGTTGAATTGGTGGAATTGTTGATAGCTGTAAGGGTGTATGTAACTTCATCTTGAACCATCATCTTGACCTCTTATGATTACTAGATAGTTGTAAAAAAAGAGACTTTTTAAAAGTCAACAAATGATTGAATAAACTGTGAAAAACGGGAAGTTAAGATAATTCAAATTTATTGAAGATTCATAGAGTAAGTATCTTCACGAAACTTCACAAATAAAGATGCAGGTAGAGTTTTACCAGTGCTTACTTGATACATTGCAACTGCACTCTTAAGATTTGTTCCACCAACCTCAGTTAGTTGACCACGTTGGGCTGTAAGTATATTAAGTAATTTGCCTGTTGCGTCTAGAAATTGTACTTCAATCTCACTACTGTGGATAGGTGGTAAACCAGATGGGCGGGAAATGATAACGTTAAAATCCCAAGTATCAGTTTCACAATTATAAATTGCTTGAACTGAGAGCCTTTCATTTGTTTTTGTGATCGTATCTTCTACAGTGCTTAACTTTTGTGCCACTAGTTTTCCTGTACCTTTCACCGTCCATATTGCTTGAGCGAGTATTTTATCGGGTTTTTTTGTATCTATAAGTTGTCCTACAAAACTTAGGTCTATTTCTACCTCATCTCCAGGATTGCTTGTAATACTAGGTGTGTCGTCTGCCGAGAAAGTACAACCTTTGTCTCTAGTTGGTGTGTACTCTTGTTTCTTATAATCACAACTCCGATAACCATAAGCAGTACATTTTTCTGGTGGACAACCATCTTCTTGCAAATTTTCTTTTGAAAGATATGTTGTACATAACTGATGTGTAACCTCTTTCCCGTTACACTTAAAGACACCTTTTACGTATTGACGATACTCACCTCCTGCACAATCATCAGAACCACTTGGATTTGTAAAAGTTGCCTCCATCTTAAAAGTTGCACTCAGACGGTTGCCTGATACTGTTGGCACGATATTGCCATTAGGAATATTCGTGAATTTTCCAGTGATTGACATTGGTAACGACCTTTATTTCAACCCAATTATTTTTAATCTTTGGGAACAATGCTTTCTGTTATAGTTTTGCTTTATTAAGTCAATTGCATCAACCGAAATTAAGGATTTTAATAAAAATGGTGTGGATTTTCTCATAAAATTTATCATCACTAGTATCAACAAGCATTTCACCACTTGCAGGAGTAAGTGCTTAATTATGACGAACTTAATCAGCGGCACTAAAATTGCTTAACTTCGGGTTGCCAAAAAGCAAATCTGAAGAAATATTTCTGGCTGCCTCTCCCAGAATTTTGAACTTATCCGAACTGTATTGCCCTAACATAAAAGTACGTGAGTTTGATGAACTTTAAAGCCTGAAAACTTTGACCTTTTTCTCACGACTCAGACATTGGAATCAATTGTGCGATCGCCCATACATTTCAGATCAATCGAAAAACCCGCCCAATCTGAGTACAATTTGATTAGACATAGGCAACCGTGACCTTCCCCCCAGGAAAATCGAGTATCTGCGGTGCACAGACGAATATTAGCCAGCAGAAGCGATCGCTTCCCAATTCCAGCAACAGCGATCGCTATTCAAAAGCTGAATTACGAAAATACAACACAAAAGAAAGGCATCGCCAACTAAATCCAATCCGTAAAATTACTTAATGTTGGTGGGAGAATAAAGCAGGTAACATAAAATTAGCTGGATAAATTTACTTCACTTAGTCTTGTAAAACTTACCTGATTTCAGACTGAAATAGTTCTTAATATCTGTGTTTCCTATCATAATTCTTAAAAAAATCGTTTGAATAGGTACAGTTTTGACAATTAAGACTCGATTGAGTTGTAGATAATTTTATAGCTTTGGCAGCTGAAGTTATTTACTGCTGACTTGTGCCAGTTATCTCATGTTTGTTGGTGTATCTTAACGATGCACTACAAACGTTCATGCCTATCCATAAAAAATACATTTGTCACCTGCAACATTCCCCATGAAATCCCAACAAAGAAGCCGCAGACGTGGTGTAATCCTAACGCCCCAAGGATTGCAGAAACTCCAAGATGCAAAATCTCAATCAGAAAGTAATGAAAATTTCGATAAACATTATACCCGTGAAGCTTTAGGCTTTCGCATGGGGTTAGACCCAGATACGGTAGCAAAGGTATTTGCCTGTGAAATAGGAGTAGATCGGCAAACCCTGAATTATTGTTTCCAAGCATTCAAACTACAACTAGAACCTAACGACTATCAGTTAGCCAATCCAGATATCAATCCGCAGGAAGACAACAGAAAAATTCCAAATCGAATTGATTGGGGAGAAGCACCAGATGTATCCCTTTTTTACGGACGTACAGAAGAACTGGCAACCTTGAAGCACTGGATTTTAGCTGAGTCTACCCCAGAGCAACCAATACCCTGCCGTCTCATCACACTATTGGGTATGGGTGGTATCGGCAAAACCTGTCTATCGGTGAAGCTCGCTCAACAACTTCACAATCAGTTTGAGTTCGTGATTTGGCGATCGCTCCTTCCGGCTCCTTCAGTCAACGATCTCCTTGCAGACTTAATCTCCGTCCTATCCGATGGGAAAGAAACCGATCTACCAGAATCATTCAATCACAGAATTTCACGACTGATTCATTATCTGCAACATCATCGTTGTTTACTAGTTTTAGATGGTGCTGACAGATTTCTCCAAGAATGTGCAGCCACAGAAATCACCTGTCGAAATTGCATCTGGCTCCACCACACAACCGTCGGGGAATACTGTGAATTATTTAGGAGAGTGGGAGAAGCTACCCATCAAAGTTGCTTAATCTTAACTAGTCGGATCAAATCCCATGAGATCGCTCCGCTTGAAGGAAATACAACACCTGTGCGAGTATTTTCTCTCCAAGGATTACAGGTTACAGACATACAAGAACTTTTGAAAACAAAAGGAACCTTTAGAGGAACGCCAGACGACTGGAATCGATTAATCGAATCCTATGCAGGAAATCCCCATATACTAAACCGCATTGCCATAACGATTCAAAGGTTATTTGATGGTAGTATTACTGAATTTTTAAAACAAAAAGTTACACTTTTCGGTACAATTCTCAACGATTTAGATCCAGAATTTGAACACCTACCGGATGTAGCTAAAGTAACGATTCAATGCATGGTACTCGATCGTCAACCCATTTCTTTTTCACAGCTACGAACAAAGATGCCATCCTCAGTTTCATCCCAAGAACTACTGGAAACCTTAGAACTACTGCAAGGGCGATCGTGGATTGATGTCAAATCGGGTTTGTTTTCCCTCCAACCGATGATGATTGAATATGTGAAATCTTTTATTATCGATGAAAAGATTGCCAAATTTCAGCCGAACGCATTTCTGGATCAAGAACATCAACGTCAGGTAGCAAGCTAGTAGTACGCCAAGGCAACTTGGCTCTTTAAAGGTGAAGGGGAAAGGGACTCATGTTTTTTATCCCTTTCCCTTTTCCCTTTAACCTTTACCCAACGTCCACCTAACATTTTTGAGTTGGCAGACTACTAGACTTAAGTAGTTTTGGGTAGGTTTAACAGAGCGGTTTCATACACATTGAATATCGTGTATTCCGCATAACTTTAAAAGTAACGAGTAATTAATTTTTCGTATAAAAACTTAATCAAATATAAATTTGTCTAATTATAATACCGGAAAATACGTAACTGCAAAGGATATAGTTGCTTTATTTGTTTTACCGAAAGCTATGTTGCCATCAAAATCCTAGAAAAGTGTATTCAATAATACAGTTTTTTGGTTCAAGTAAATAGACAATCAATCAAATTTATACATTTGAGGTATAAATTTACCAAAGTGCAGCCAAATGTTGTTGAGCTATCGATCAACATCGGCGATCGCTTTTCCAGCAGCAAAAAGTGAGCAATGAATAACCGTATTCAACCCTGGTATCGCCTAATGGCGCTAGGTATCGGTTCAATGGTATTTGCAGTTTTAGCGCCGACAGTTGTCCAGGCGGCAGATCCTCCTACTGTGCAATCTTTATCGGAAACGACGACAAAGCTGCAAATTTCCATTGATACTACCTGGGTATTACTATCTGGTTTTTTAGTATTCTTTATGCAAACTGGGTTTGCCATGTTAGAAGCAGGTTTGCTGCGGCAAAGAAGTGTAGTTAATGCCTTATTGGAAAACTTCATTAATGCTGCTGTAACCATTTTGACATGGTGGGCTATCGGCTTTGGTATTGCCTTTGGTACGAGTTTTGGCGGTTTGTTTGGCATAGATACCTTCTTCCTCAGTCAGTTACCAGCTGCTGATGGTAGTTATCCATTAGGGGCACCTGGTTCCACAGCCGCCATCAATACCTATACCTTGTTCTTCTTTCAATTCGCTTTTGCTGCTACTGCTACTACCATTACCACCGGTTCAATGGCCGGAAGAACGGATTTTATTGGTGATTTAATTTACAGTGGCATTATTGGTGGAATTAGCTACCCACTGGTAGTTCATTGGGCTTGGAACGCTAACGGCTGGTTAACCAAGTTGTACTATCATGATTTTGCCGGTAGTTCCGTTGTGCACACCGTGGGTGGCTGGACAGCCTTGATTGGTGCTTATTTACTCGGCCCCCGTCCCGGTCGTCCGCCTTGGGGGACACTACCGCCAGCCCATAATTTGGGATTGGCAACTCTGGGAACGATGATTTTGTGGTTTGGCTGGTACGGATTCAACCCTGGTTCAACTCTCAGCACAGCTAATCCAGGATTAATGGGTTTAGTAACAATTAATACTACATTAGCTGCTAGCACAGCGGCACTGGCAACGATAATTTTCCAATACATCCGCACAGGGAAATGGGATTTGGTTTATTGTCTTAATGGTTCTTTGGCTGGATTGGTAGGAATTACAGCACCTTGCGCTTTCGTTGCTCCTTGGGCAGCAGTTTTGATTGGTTTGACGGGTGGTATTTTGGTTGTACTGGGAATAGATTTTATCGAGTCAGTCCACATCGACGATCCGGTAGGGGCGTTTTCTGTACACGGTATCAATGGCATGATGGGTACTCTCTCAATAGGCTTGTTCGGTCAAGCAGAACTGACGCTAAACAAAAAGGCAGGATTATTTTTAGGTGGTGGCTTTGATTTGCTGGCGATACAACTTTTGGGGTTAGTGGCGATCGCAATTTTCACCATTGGCTTTGCCTTTTTAATGTATGGTGGTCTCAAAGCAATAGGACGCTTACGTGTCAATCCCCAAGGCGATGGCATCGGTATCGATATTTACCAACACGGTGCTTCAGTGTGGCCAGATGTTTATCCAATAACAGAAGCAGAAAAAAAAGCTACTCAGACTTCTGAAATTAACACTTTTGAGAAGGAATAGAGCATATTTTTATTTGAGTGATTTCTTAAGTATAGAAATCCGATTTGATTCGGAGAACCACACCTAGAGACTCTTAACAAATAAAAACAAATAAAAGTGTACCTAGCTTCGCAGAAATCAAATATGAATCCTGTAGGTTGTTGTGAATATTTATCGTCAGAATCATGCAGGAGGCAGGAGGCAGTAAAGGTCAAATATGAAAGTGGTCTTTCCCATTCCCTACTCCCTACTCACCACTTTGAATTCAGGAGGAAAGAGAGTTCAAGCTAAGTTATTTTCTCTTAACATAGTTGAGTTTTTTCACACCTACTTAGTTAGCAGTTGAAGCATACTTTAGCATACTTTAGCTGATAAACTGCTCGTAAAATCCTGACAATCATAAGCTTACAGGCCTGTTACTTGCCACACATGTGACAATCTTTGTTTGGGGTCGTTAAAGATTAAGTAAAGTAGAGTTTGTTGTTCGAGAAACAATATCTGAATTTCTGAAAAAGATATATAAAAAATATTTACAAATGTACCAATATTTCTTTAAACTCCTACTAAGGATATTTGATTTTCTGCTTTGGAAACAAGTGGTCTCAAGGAAAAATATCAAAAGTCGTGGAATTTCAGTTTGCGATTGCATTTTTTCCTATTTTGAACGATGTTTTGAAGGATGATGTTCAAATTCATGTACAAACAAAAATCGAACCCAAAAAGAAGGCATTTGTCTGTAAGAAATTACAGAGAGACTACACAATCAAATTCAAAAGTCAAGAGATTTTATTTAGCACTTGGGCGACTCACCCCCAGTTGGCAAGCTTGCTTACCTTTAGCTTGTTTGATTGTATTGGGTTGGGGTTATGCCGCAGTTGCCCAAACTCCAGCTGCCGGCCCGACTACAGCAGAATTGAAAATTGCTCTCGATACACTGTGGGTTGCGCTGGCAGCTTTTTTAGTATTTTTCATGAACGCTGGTTTTTGTATGTTAGAAACCGGCTTCTGTCGCCAGAAAAATGCAGTCAACGTTCTTGCTAAAAACTTGATTGTGTTTGCTTTAGCCACCGTTGCTTTTTGGGCAATTGGCTTCGGCTTAATGTTCGGTGATGGTAACCCTTTCTTTGGCTTGAGTGGGTTTTTCTTAGCAGGAGAAGATAATAGTCCTACCACAGGAGATGCTTATAAAGGTATCTTCAGTGCCCTTAGTTGGGCTGGCGTACCCCTAGCAGCCAAATTTTTATTCCAGCTAGTATTTGCTGGAACCGCAGCAACAATTGTTTCGGGTGCAGTTGCTGAAAGAATTAAATTTGTTGGCTTCCTGATTTTCAGTCTCTTACTCGTAGGTATTTCCTACCCAATTACCGGACATTGGATTTGGGGCGGCGGTTGGCTGGCAAAAAGCGGTTTCTGGGATTTTGCTGGTTCTACGGTGGTTCACTCCGTCGGTGGCTGGGCAGCTTTGATGGGAGCAGCATTTCTTGGGCCCCGCATTGGTAAATATCAAGATAAGCAAGTTCTTGCCCTACCAGGCCACAACATGAGTATTGCCACCTTGGGCTGTTTAATTCTTTGGTTGGGCTGGTTTGGTTTCAACCCTGGTTCAACAATGACTGCCGATCCTAGTGCAATTACTCACATTGCTTTAACAACCAACATGGCTGGTGCAGTCGGCGGTATTGCTGCCACAATTACAGCTTGGCTTTACTTAGGTAAACCAGACTTGTCAATGATTATCAATGGTATTTTGGCTGGCTTAGTTGCAATTACAGCCCCTTGTGCTTTCGTCAATATTGGTAGTGCTTTCATCATCGGTTTAATTGCTGGAGTAATTGTAGTATTCTCCGTCACCTTCTTTGACAAAATTGGCATTGATGACCCAGTGGGAGCTACCTCAGTCCACTTAGTTTGCGGTATTTGGGGAACTCTAGCAATCGGTCTGTGGTCTGTTGGCCCTGGTGTTTACTCTTGGTATGGTGAGGGACTTGGCCCAGCAAAAGGTTTATTTGCAGGCGGTGGCCTTGGACAGTTGGGCGTTCAATTTTTGGGTGTAATCTCAGTAGGTGGTTTCACTGTTTTAGTAAGTAGCATTTTTTGGTTAGTTCTCAAAGCTACTTTAGGTATCAGAGTTTCCAAAGAAGAAGAATTAGAAGGTTTGGATATCGGCGAACACGGCATGGAAGCCTACAGCGGATTCTTGAAAGAAGCTGAGGCAACTGCATTTTCTGAAGGAGAAGGTTCCATCGGGAAATTTTGAACTTTCCCCTGATTAAAGTCGCAGAGATTATAAATTGTTACTACGAGGTGGGGCACACGTGTGTATCTCGTAGTTTTTTTATGGTAGTGAATCAGGTAATACGGTTCAGTTAAGGAGATGTTGACTGTTAACTGTGAACCGTCAACAGTCAACAATACTTAGAAGTCCCTAAGTTTATATTAATTTTGCTGTTTAATTGGATTTAAAGTAGATAAATACTTCTGAAAGCGATCGCTAAGTTGTTCCACCGTCAAATTTTGAGTCCAATATTCCACTAAGGCGTGACCAAATGCCCAAGCATTTTGTTCGGCTGAAGCGGAGTTGTCTAACAACAACGGCCACAAAGATAGTAAATCAAAATTCACTTGGTTGGGGTTATCTGTATTCAAAAGCGAGAACAGCTCATAGGCCATTTGGAGTTTACCAATTACAATTGGTAACTGTTCCACAGGAATTTGTTCTGCCAACACATAAGCCAAGTTTGGAGATCCAGTTGATAAAGTGGAAATAAACTGAAGAACTGGACTTTTAAGTAGAGATGTTAATCCCTTGGTGGTAGCCATTTGAAAGGTGTAGCGGTCGATGATTTTCGCAGTGGCAACAGTGCGGGCTTCCAGGTTACGCAAAAATCGGGCGAGACGCAGTTGTTTTGCAGGGGCGATGGTGTTTACTAGTCCCAAAGACAGCGCCTCGATTCCCCAAGGCACTCGGTTGGTTTTACTCTCAGCCGTCACCACGGGAAAAACCAAATTACAATATTCATTCAGCAACTTAGCCCGGTATTGAGTAGCTTCACGAATCGCAATTTCCTTGGGACGATCGCCCCATTCCCAATCATAAGGCGGCTGCCATTCCCGGATGGGACGCAGGCGATCGACTTGAGTCACAACTGCGATCGCTGGTAAATCTGCAATTTCCCCTTTCATATCTTGGAGAAAATCCACATCCATTTGCAACGCCGGGTCTAGGGCTGGGGTAACTAACAACAATAAATCCGCGTTAGCTGCATAATCAAGCACTATATTCCGGAAATTTGTACGGTTGACTTGTTCGTATCCAGGTGTATCTAAAAGCGTCAAAGTTTCTCCACTTGGAGACTGCCATTGGTAATTTTGAATGCGATCCGTACTAGGCAAAACATCCACAATAGCCAAATCTGCTTGAAATAGCGTATTAATTAAACTGCTTTTTCCCGAACCTGTGCGCCCCACCAACAGAATATTTACGGGTTTTTGTTCAACCACCTCAGCAGGTTGGGCTTGAGTGAGGATTTCTTTGAGTGTTTGGGTTTTTGCTTTGGGTAAAGTTAGTGTAGTTGAAGATACTGGAATTGCAGACGTGTTACCTCCGTAGAGAGCGATCGCTTGCTTGCATAAATTCCTCAAGGCAACTTCCCGCAATAATTGGCTCAAATTCACCAATAATTGCTCAGTAGCGCGATTACTAGAACCTTGGCTAACTTGTTTCGCCACCGCCGCCACCGGATTTAATAGCCACTGCGCCCAGTTCCAAGCTTTCCAGAATTTCCTGGCAGATGGTTCTAACTTCCGGTAAACTTCGTAAGCTTGGTATGCTTGTCCCACCGTTACCTGATTAAGTACCGGGGATAAATTTTGCATCCACACATCCACATCATCCACCGTTCCCCGAATCAGCCCGTAAGCTTGGGGTACGTAAATATTCAGCAGCGGGTATTGAACCTGGGGATTGTAAATATGAGCGATGGCTACAACTAAATTTTGACATCGCGTCCAAAAAGTTTGCCAATCTTCCCACAAGGGGCGATCGCTTTGTGCAGCTTGCAAAATTTCTTGCAAAGCAGCTTCGGCTTGCTTAGTAGTGTCACCTCCTGCTGATACCACCGTATCTTCCACCGCCGATTCCAATTCTTGCTGCACCTCAGCCAACACAGCTTCCACCTGTTGTAAGGCGGGTTGAGTCCATTTAACTAACAGCCAACGCCAGCCAACAAACAAAAGAGTGAACACAGCCCAAATCCAATTAATACCCCACGCATGGATTTGTAAACCGGCGGATACCAGCAAAAAAATGATAATAAAAGCGATGGGCATTGCCAACACAACCCATTGCCACAGCTTTAATCGCACCATTACCCTACACCTTTTAAATCACCTTGTAAAAAGTTTATCGTTTTCAATTTGGGTAGGATAATCGTTCTATGGGTTGAGTAATGAGTTATGACTGTTGACTGGGGGTTTTAGCAATGATTTGCGCGGAGCTTGGCTGTTTTTTTAGACAGTAGAATATTTTAGGCTGAAATCTTTACTGTGATTGTATTTGAGCGATTTTTGCTAAAAATAGATCCGCGCAAGCTTTGAAAACGTTGTGTTACAAGGTTTTCAAGGATTTTTGTTTAACCAAAATCTTGACAAGCGATCGCTCAAACGTTAATTTTGAATAGACCCGCGCAAACAGACCTTACAACCCTGTTTTTGCAAGCCTCCCAGAGTCTTGCTGTCTCCAATAACAATTTGGAGGCGAATTAATGGAAACGAAATATCCACCCCAACCTACAACATGATGCCAGTGTCTCCAATAACAATTTGGAGGCGAATTAATGGAAACTATCTAACAGATCTTTATCTTCTATATTAATTTCAAGTCTCCAATAACAATTTGGAGGCGAATTAATGGAAACTTTTAACATTAAATACTCTTCTCTCTCTTTCGGAGGGGTCTCCAATAACAATTTGGAGGCGAATTAATGGAAACGGCATCAATAAGGGAATTATTACTATATACATAAAGGAAGTCTCCAATAACAATTTGGAGGCGAATTAATGGAAACTGATTGCTTTCACGTTGCTGGCATAGTTAGCAACGTCTCCAATAACAATTTGGAGGCGAATTAATGGAAACCCTGATTTGGCAGGTGTCCAATCTAAGGATGACCAAGTCTCCAATAACAATTTGGAGGCGAATTAATGGAAACATTGCTCAGGGGTAAATCGGAGTCGGCGCGGTATTGTCTCCAATAACAATTTGGAGGCGAATTAATGGAAACGTCTTTAGCCCCAGATGTTGCTCCATCCAAATAAGAGTCTCCAATAACAATTTGGAGGCGAATTAATGGAAACTTGATTTGGGTGATGCGATCGTTTAGCCCATCTTTGATGTAGTCAGCGTCTCCAATAACAATTTGGAGGCGAATTAATGGAAACTCTTAAAGTAGAAATTGAACTTACCGATAAGTTCGTCTCCAATAACAATTTGGAGGTGAATTAATGGAAACGAATTGATTTTGTGCTGGAGTTCTGGCTCTTGGAGCAGTCTCCAATAACAATTTGGAGGCGAATTAATGGAAACTAAAGTTTCACCATTTACTCTGTACAGATGGGGTGAAGTCTCCAATAACAATTTGGAGGCGAATTAATGGAAACTTTTCCAAAGATACACATGCAAAAATGTGCATATCAGTCACAGGTCTCCAATAACAATTTGGAGGCGAATTAATGGAAACATACGTTCAGAAATTATAAACCCGCTTAAGCGGGTTTGTTTGTTTAGATACTATCTATAATTCAATACGATTCAGTTAAGCATTTCTTCCTTCTCTTTGCGTCCTTTGCGTCCTTTGCGGTTCGTTAAAAAAATTGACATTGACAAAGACTTTTAGCCTTAACTAAACCGTATTAGTCTATAATCCAATACACTTCAGATAACACCAAAACACTTGTAGACAGCGATTTATCGCGTCTGATAGTCCTCTGCCTTTCTTGATAAATAGAAGAACTAAATTAAACCTAACTCGATATCGCCGGGTTTCCACACTTCGACAGGCTCCCTTCGACAAGCTCACGGCGGCGCAGTGCATCGCTGCACTCAACCCTCTTGGAATAAGCTTAACGAGCATTGAGCAAAGTCGAAATGCGTCTTCTAAATAATTGTGTCCACCTACTTCAACTAAACCTTATTTAAAATTCTGAATTCTGACTCCTGACTCCTGACTCCTGACTCCTGACTCCTGACTCCTGAATTCTGACTCCTGACTCCTGACTCCTGACTCCTTATATTTTCCCCTGTCTTTGAAGATAATTGATAACCGTTTCCACACATTGACTGACACTTTCTTTATGAGTTTTGAGAGTGATATCTGGATTTAAAGGCTGTTCGTAGGGAGACGAAATTCCAGTAAATTCAGCAATTTCCCCAGCTAAAGCTTTTTTATACAAACCCTTAATATCTCTTTTAATACAAACATCCAAAGGAGTATCAACAAAAATTTCGATAAAATTGGGTATTTGAAGTTTCAGTTGTTCGCGGCCATCTCGATAAGGTGAAATTAAAGCCACAATGGTATTGATGCCATGTTTATTTAACAGTCCACAAACAAAACCAACTCTGGCAACGTTGGTATTTCTATCTTCACGAGAAAAACCCAAGCCTTTAGAAAGATTGGTACGGATAACATCACCATCTAAATATTCACATGGAACTGATAATTCCTCTAGTGCTTTAGTGATTTCGATTCCTAAAGTTGACTTTCCTGCACCAGATAATCCAGTTAACCAGCAAGTGAAGCCTGATGATTTCAAGTTATTCATATTTGGGAAAGTATATGATTATTTATTACAATCAGAATATTCCATTTTATTGGAGGTGTCATCGGCAACACCCTGTTTAGCATAATTACAGCAGCGATCGCCACTACTTTAACAATAATTGTTGACTATTGACTGTTGATAGTTTAAAGTTAACGGTTAAAAAATGTCGTTGATTTTCCAGAAATCGCTGTAGAATATCCTATTGAGCAAAATCATTAGTTACAATAATGAACGCTGATTTGAGCAATGGCGACCATCGAAGTATTTTGATTCAAGCCATACATACCACTGTCAAAGGCAGAGCCAGATACAAAGTAAGTGGACTGAAGCATTCTCCAAGTCTCAAAAACCACATTGCATTGAGATTATCGCAGGAGAAAAAAATCGCCCAATATCAGGTTAATGATTTGACAGGAAATGTCCTCGTAATTTTTCATCAAGATTTGAGTCCAAAGGCCATGGCCTTGATTCTCGAAAATATTGTCTTAGATTACACAAAAAAATTTAATAACCTACTTGTAGAAAAACTTGATATCAAAGAAAAAGCTAAAAATTTACCTATATATACACTAAACAAGGATCTGACTCGGATATCTGGGGTTATTTTTTCTTTGGCTGTTTGTAGTGCATTGTTGCACAAATATGGTCTTGATGCCACTATTTTGCTAGCAATCCAAAAGTTGCATACTCCATTGCTCGACAGGCTCATGGTTGGTATCACTTTTTTTGGAGAACCACTAGTTTTACTATTAATTAGTTTAGGAGTGGAAACTAATTGGTTATATAATAATCATCGTTGGCAAGCAACTATTTTGGGTATAGCTACTAGTGGTGCAATGGTTTTAATGGCGTTACTAAAAGTAATCTTTGGTAGAGCGCGTCCAACGCTTTGGAAGTGGATTATTAATGTTGGTCACCCCAGCTTTCCCAGCGGTCACTCTATGCTATCTTTAGTAGTTTATGGTGTCATCGCTTACATTTTGGCCAAGGAATATCCTCAATGGCAAAAACAAATTCTGGCGTTGACTGCTATTTTAATTATTGCCATCGGTTTTAGTCGGCTTTATTTAGGCGTTCACTGGCCCACTGATGTATTTGTTGGTTATGCCGTAGGTTTATTATGCTTAATTGCTAGTATAATTACCTTAGAACTAGAACAAAAATACCTTGCTTTTCAGTAAAATTGTTGGTTATCCTTGGTTATTAATTTATGGCGATCGCTAATCATCTATCAATCAAATTAAAAGGAAAAATTAATCTTAAATTTATATTTTCTCGGTCTTTTGGTTTTTGTCTAATTCAGTAATTTTTCGATTGGTATTTGTATGCTTTATGGCGAGCTTAACATTATGTTTATAATTCTCGGATTTCAATTAGCTAAACTTCACATTTTAGAGTAAAATTTATTTCTTCATGGTTAATCAAGAAATATAGCGTTTGTCTTCACTATTTCTTAAATGCAATTTCATTGATTATACCATTGTAGTAACAGCATAGAAAACTGATATTAGAGAAGTAGTTGTCAAAACATAGTTTGTTAAATCATGAATAAAAAATGGGCTGTTAAACGATTTACAATCAATCTGGCATCAGAAGAGGCGCAAAAGCTTGAACAATACTGTTCAACCACAGGAAGGCCAGCAACGGATGTCATTCGCGAGTTAATTCGCTCTCTTTCTACCAGTGAGGAAAAACTATCTCAAAAATAAAGCGTATTTTTGGAGCTAAGTAATAGACCATAAGAAAGATTAATTCTCAAGTTTTAAGCCTCTTTCCTATTAGGAGAGAGGCTTAGAACATTTTTCTACAACTTATAGCAGTCAAAGCATAGTTTAGGACATAAATTGACAGTAAAACCCAGACACCAAGAAACTTTCTTTCCCTATTGCTTATTGCCTGCTATACATAACACTCCTCAATCATTTGCAAAATTTTACTCCCCACACCGTTGTTTGACTACAGTCAACACTCAACAGTCATCAGTCAACATCCACCACCGAAAT
This sequence comes from Nostoc linckia z4, assembly GCF_002608075.1. Lineage (GTDB taxonomy): Bacteria > Cyanobacteriota > Cyanobacteriia > Cyanobacteriales > Nostocaceae > Nostoc > Nostoc linckia. Next base: position 166,386 of record NZ_LAHA01000006.1, on the reverse strand, counting down.
TTTTCACAAATCAACTAAGATTGCTATCAATTAGTATCGCTCTAATTCCTACATCAAAAGCCATGTCTGACGACAAGACGCTTTGCGTCTACGCCACAAAATTGATTTATCAGGTAATAGGCAAGTCTCCATCCGGTAAAATATTATCTATACTAAGTACCCAGGGCATACCTTTGTCAATTGGAGAACTAACAGTAATTCTAGCTCTGTTGCTAAACTGTTTTAACTTCTCAGCAAAATGGGGAACACTTTTCATAATGTTGCGATAACTTTGCATATCGTGACAAACCATAATTAATATCAAAATGCCACTATTGATTTGGAAATACCAATGACAACTGCATAACAACATACGTGTCACATTGTCACATGCCAAGAAAAAGCTTTTTTTAATTGCTTCTTCAAGTTGTCTGAATAGTAATTCACTGACTCTGATTGTTTGATTTGAGGGCAAATCATCTGGAGGTAGACAAGATTTATTCATAGAACTTTAACCAACGGCAAAGTACGACAATGATTCTTTGCACAAATATTGCAAAACCATTCAGCCTTCACATAGAAACCCTATTTGATTGGATGAAAAAACTCGCCATCAACTGGAAAAAGCTGATTCCCTGCCTGTATATACCAATTCATCGCCTACTGACTCCCTATTATCTGAGAGTAAAATCAAATCGGATTGCCATAGCCGATTGTGCAATAAATATGTGCATATTTGTTTAGCTGAAGCAGTAATTTTTAGTGAGGCAAAACTTACCCCAAAAGCGAAATTTGTTGGTGGTGTATTCTTTACGGTTATACGCTGTAGTCACATAGGTTAGGCACTATTAACTGCTTTGAGCAATCAAGTAAATGGGTTGATACTTACTACTCATTTGCTATAACTCACCTATCAAGCATCAAATACTAAACCTATTTAGAAAACAGTATTCGACGCTACTTTTTGCTAAAAAATTTGGTAAAAACACAAATCTCAAATAAGTCCTTTAGTGGCGATGGCTAGCAGTTCGCTTTCGTGACTTAGCTCTTTAAAGGGGAAAGGTTTTAAATCCCTTACCCTTTACCCCTTTCCCTTTCCCCAGCCCTCACCCAGCATTTTTGGGTTGGCAAGACCACTAGGGACTTATGAGCCATAATCAAAAGTTCAAAAAGAGTTTTAGCAAAAAAAATTGCCTTTAGCAAAAAATTTTGCATAAAGTGTGATATTGTTTAAATATGGGGAATCAAAACAGCGAAAGCGCAGTTATGTTGTCCAAGAGAAATAACATAATCTCCAAGACAATCCTTTCGCCTTGAGAGATTTAGTTAGATCCACCAAACTTTTGGAACTGTTGTAAACGTAGGTTTTAAAGCGAAAGTCAGCAAACCCTGGCATTCGCAACTGTGAGTAACTTCACCAAGATCATGTCTGCATTGCAGGGAATATGTCGATGTCAGGCACGCATCGCATACTTCTAACCACCGTATAATACCAATTCACCAAAATCTTGATACAGATACAATAACTTGTACGGCCGAACGGCTGTACCCTGCGGGAAGGCAGAGCCTACGCCCCTAGACTTACCCAACGGCTGTTCGCCCCTACGCAGATACAGCTGGCGAATCAGGGGTGACACCCCTCATTGAAGGATTTTTCGTCATACCACCCGATGTAGAGACGTAGCATTGCTACGTCTCTACAAACCAATTTGTGGCTCGACGAGGGGTCTGATCCTTTATTCACCAGCCGCATCTTGACAAGGGGAGGGTTAGGGTGGGGTAAAGAAAGGACTGGTAGTGATTCGATAACTTGTGTGTACACCGTAGCCCCGAAATTCGGCGATTAAGGGGCGGGGTGCAATTGCTGTAGGAATCATAACTAATGATGCGGATATGATATTACAAGTAAAAAATATTTCATAGCAGACAGTTAACTGTTGACTGTGAAGCGTTAACAGCCAACCACTATGTGGTGTTGTTTCTTTTTAATACTTCCGTAAATTGCAAATATGGTTAGTTGTGTAGTTTAAGGGAAAACTCTGTGTCAATTTGAATTCCTGTTGCGATCGCTATTATGGTATTTCGGATTTTCCCTTCGCGTAGCATACAGTAGATTTAGTTAAATCTCAATCGTTTCTGATTGGCACAATAATATTTTAATTTTTTGTGTGTATGAGCTTGATTTTATAATTTTGAGCGAAATTTCAGATCGAAAACTAAACTGCTTGAGACTCACAAAAATTTAAGTAATTTTTAAATGTAAAATCATGTTATTATTAAATTATTGAGAAATATTTTTAGTCAAGAATTTTAAGCAAAAATCATATAAAAAAATTCCAATAGATGACGAAGTTTTAGATCCATAACTGTAGGAGTAGGTAGAAATTGAAAATTAAAGCGTTGGATGTCAAAGCTGGCGATCGCATTGTTGCATACTGCAAGAATAAACGGCAAATTTGTAAGGTCAAACAAATTTTAGATCTAGGTCAGACCAATGTCACACTGTCAGTATTTACAACCGAACATTATCGTGGCTGCTTAGTTTCATGCGTAATTAGGTTTCAGTGGGACGCGTTAGTTGAATTAGCAAGCTAATATTATTTTTTATCAAAAACTTTCTCTTCCCCACAGTACTTATGTGGGGAATTTATGAATCTTATCACATTAAAGTTGCAATTTATAATCTGCTTCTAGAGTAGTTATAAAAATACAACAATGGTGTAAACACTTACACTTCCACTCATTTGCGGAAATTTCTCTTATTTTGTCTATGCCGTGCAACTTCTTTACGCTTACGTTTTTGTTCTGGCGTTTCAAAATGACGATTTTTCTTCATATCTGGAAAAATACCCGCCTTAGAAACTTTTCGCTTAAAACGACGTAAGGCTGATTCAATTCCTTCACTATCGTTTACTATTATTTGGGTCATTCTATTTCCTTACTTAATTATTGCTGGTTAGTCTTAAACCATCCAGACAATCGAGTAAAAGCCTGTTAACAATAAAAACAAAATTTGTGTTCGATTTTTATTATCATCTTTAACCTTAACACAATATTTAGTTACTCTACAGAATATCTTTCTCAAGTCTGAGTGGTAGATTGTACAAGGATAGATTTTCTATTCATACCTTAGGTTTAGGCGCAGTATTATGAAACTCGACGATATAGACCGCGTATAGACAAGTATTGTATATCACCTTATTATATGAGGTTTTCAGATTGAATGAGGGCGATGCTAAAGCAACACATTACTAAAAATTGCTAAGATTTATACTTAATCTATTGAATTAACTTTAATAAAAGATAAATAAGTTATATGTGAGCAATAATTCCAAAATTGGAAAATAATTTGATTCACAAAAAATAAATTAGAAAAGTTGTGCTAATCTAAAAATAGGAATCGAAAGTAAAAATGCAAAAAGACTTCAAAAAAGTACTTTTGCTCTGGTAAGTCCGCTTCAATATCGTTATCTATTTTAGTAACGATAAACAAAAACCAGATCAGCAAGGTAATCACCTAGTAAAGGCTTGAAGTCAATCATAGCTTGTTTCGGTAATAGCCAGTAATATTTGGCTATGCTAGTTAGTTAAAAAGCCAGATAAAATTATTCTTAGAGTCGAGGGAGAAAGACTCTTAGGACATTGTGGCAATCCGAAATAAATAAGAACGGTTACTGAACTTAGGATAAGCGAAATTAAGTGTTTTTCGCAACTATAACTATGTTCTAGTAATTGCTTACTCTGGAAGTTAAAACTTCCAGCATAGTAGATACCGTTCCACACAATTAAGGAATTTAACTAGATTATCAAAATTCATTGATACACCGCCTAAACCATAGTGAGAAAGGTTATCAATGCAGAGAATTGCCTTGTAAATGAGGAACGAGAATGATTTCTCTGCATTAATAACGATGGGATTAAGTGATTTTTTAGGAATAACTGGAAGAAACATCAAGAAGCGATCGCTCGGTATTTTAGGATATCGAATGAGACAACTGTGGCGTAAGCAACATAGGAAATATGTAACAACCATTAAGAGTAAATTGCAATTTTGGTTGGTTGGGTGCAGGATAAAAACCCTGTAAAGGTTGAAATTGCTACTGTAAAAACTCTCAAGGCTTGAGCAACCAATGGTCATTTAGTTACAACAACCTACAATGCTTATACCAAGGTTTTTAAGCTTCAGTCAACAAAACCAGACAGATATTTCTCCTGATATCAAATCCCAGCAACAATATCCAATGGAAAGCTGGAGAGAGTCATATTTGCATTCTTCCTAAAACATCAAATCCTCGTCTATCCAATCTCACTATTTTTGACTGGTGTGTTTATTGGCAAACGCTATGTGCCAACACAACCAAATGTTCAGTCTTAGGTAAATCTTCACTTCCATCAACTAATTAATTCTAGGAAAACACAAACCATGTCTATCGATAGCAAAATCAGACAAATAGCTTTCTACGGTAAAGGTGGTATTGGAAAGTCTACTACCTCTCAAAACACTCTGGCAGCTATGGCAGAAATGGGTCAACGCATCCTAATTGTTGGTTGCGATCCTAAAGCTGACTCCACTCGTTTGATGCTACACAGTAAAGCTCAAACCACCGTTTTGCACTTGGCTGCTGAACGTGGTGCAGTAGAAGACCTCGAACTTGAAGAAGTTATGCTGACCGGCTTCCGTGGTGTAAGGTGTGTAGAGTCTGGTGGCCCAGAACCAGGTGTAGGTTGCGCTGGTCGCGGTATTATTACTGCCATCAACTTCTTGGAAGAAAACGGTGCTTACCAAGATGTTGACTTTGTATCTTACGACGTATTAGGCGACGTTGTTTGCGGTGGTTTTGCTATGCCTATCCGTGAAAACAAAGCACAAGAAATCTACATCGTTACCTCTGGTGAAATGATGGCGATGTACGCTGCTAACAACATCGCTCGCGGTATTTTGAAATATGCACATACTGGTGGTGTGCGTTTGGGTGGTTTGATTTGTAACAGCCGGAACGTTGACAGAGAAATCGAACTGATCGAAACTCTGGCAAAACGCTTAAACACCCAAATGATTCACTACGTACCTCGCGACAATATTGTTCAACACGCTGAGTTGCGTCGGATGACTGTTAACGAGTACGCACCTGACAGCAACCAATCTAACGAATACCGCACATTGGCTACCAAAATCATCAACAACCAGAATCTTCAAATTCCTACACCAATTGAAATGGAAGAACTAGAAGAGTTGTTGATTGAATTCGGTATTCTTGAAAGCGAAGAAAATGCTGCAAAAATGATTGGTATGCCTGCTGAAAGCAATGCACATTAAATAGTGTGAAGGGTGATTATTTCTTAATCTTCCTTAGTTTTTATCAGGTGTAGAACACCAAAGATTGCTACTCATTCATGGGTAGCAATTAACATATTCTCATAACATCGAAGTTACTAAGTAGGTGGACACAATTATTGAGAATTTGATATGATGTTATAATTATTTATCAAAAGAATTCTCCGCGTAAGAGCGTCCCCACGTAAGAGCGTCAGTTTAATGATAAGTCTTCAACCGGACATGATATGAGATTAGGCTATTACCATAAACCATTAAAATAGGAACTGAGATTTACAGCATCTACCTAAAAAATGCTGTAAATCTCAGTCCCGAAAAAAAGCGGGCTAACCGCTAATGCCTGGTTAACCCGTGCAGCTTTGGGAACGCGCAGAGAAATTGTTATTGCAATACCAACTTCACATTGGCGTTTTGTAGACCGCGCTGTTTTACTTCAGCCAAGGTCTTGTTAACAGCATATTTTTGGTTAATGGAGTTGATCAACTCGGTTTGGTTGTGCTTCTTAGCAACGCCCCAGAGGTCAGCGATGAGGTCAAAAGAACCATCGCTGTTGCGAGACCAGCCAAGGTCATATTCGCCTTCCAATACGGCAACGATATCAGAACGAACGCGCTGACCGTTATAACCACGGACATCAGCTTCAGTCTTTACGCTGATACCGAGGTCGCGCAAAGAAGCTTTGAGGATTTCGGCATCGGTGATCTTGGTACGCAGGGTGCTAAAGTGAGACATTTGGGTTTCCTCCAATGAGAAGATTGAGAAATACGACAACGGTTTGTTTTGGACGAAGCCGCACTTAGCAGGAGGCGGCTTTTTTCATAACTGCTAGCCTGAAAGCTAGCCTTTCCCCCTGGGATGGCAGAGGAAAGCTTTTAAAACTCCATTCGCTGATATTCAGCAACGGAGGATGCTGCGGGACGCGCTCGCTGTCTGGCCCAATCTCTCAGAGCCGTTACCTGTTCTTGCATCGTTCGAGACAGCGGCAATGTTGCTTTTAGCGCAGCAATAATATCTAGTTGTGTGAACTCCCGATCTTGGGCGAAGGCTTCATACATCGCCGCCACGATCGCTTGCTCAATTTCTGCACCGGAAAAGCCATCGGACATCTTAGCTAGTTGCTCAAGGTCAAATCTAGAGATGTCTTCACGGCGCTTGCTCAGGTGAATATTAAAAATATCTTGGCGTTCTTCTGGAGTTGGCAAGTCCACAAAGAATATTTCATCAAAACGCCCTTTCCTCAAAAATTCTCCAGGTAACCTTTCCACTCTGTTTGCGGTTGCCATCACAAACACTGGAGATTTCTTATCTTGCATCCATGTGAGGAAAGAACCGAAGATTCTGCTCGAAGTTCCACCATCAGAATCCGAGGAACCTGCACTACCAGCAAAAGATTTATCTAATTCATCAATAAACAAAATTGCTGGTGAAATAGATTCTGCTGTTTTTAGGGCGTTACGCAAGTTTGCTTCACTTCGCCCCACCATCGAGCCGTCATAGACTCGACCCATGTCCAGCCGTAACAATGGCAAACCCCACAGGCGAGAAGTAGTTTTGGCAATCAATGACTTACCGCAACCAGGAACACCCAAAATTAACATCCCTTTTGGTTGAGGCAAACCATACTCTCTCGCTCTTTCTGTGAAAGCATTAGAACGCTGCTTGAGCCATTTTTTTAGCTCCTCTAAGCCACCTACAGCATCAATGGTTTCATCTTCTTCAATGTACTCTAAGATGCCATTACGCCGAATCAGTTGCTTTTTCTCAGATAAAACGATGTCTACTTCATCTTCCGTCAAACGCCCCGTAGTTACCTGCGCCTTCCGGTAGACTTTTTCAGCTTCATCTTTGGTTAAACCCAAAGCTGCCCTGAGAAGTTTCTCTCTAGCTTCTGTTGTCAACCGCCGCCCACGATATTGGTCTATGTGATAAGTCAGTACTTTATTCAACTCAGCCATATCTGGCAGGCGAAAGTCGAGAACTACAACTTCCTTTTCCAGTTCTATCGGTACTTGCTGCATTGGTGACATCAAAATGATGTTCTTTTGAGTACCTTTGAAACTGGCGATCGCATCACGCAACGATCTTGTGGTTGCAGGCGCATCAATAAACGGATGTAAATCTTTAAGAATAAATATACTGGGTTCTTTTTGCCGGATAATCCACTCAATCGCCGCCTCTGGAGATACGGTATTATGTTGGGTGACATTCCGGGGTTGACCGTACTCAACAATGCCGTGTGTTACTGTCCAAACAAATACTCGGCGCTGAGGCTTCAACATCTGGGCAGTAGTGGAAATCGCTTGCTCAGCCCGCTCTTCCTCGGAGGTCACAAGGTAGATTAAAGGGTATTGAGCTTGAATTAGGATATTGAGCTCTTCTTTCATACATCGACCTACTTGAGACCTAATAGAGACAGTAGAGACATTGCTTTTAGTAAAGGCAACCGAAATGATGAATTATTCATTCATCATTCCTATCTAGCAAGGAACCAACTCTTCCTCACCCTTGGGATGGGTTTCATCTTCATTTATTTCATCAATGGAAAGATGCTCTTGACCAACTACTCCTGGCTGATTGCCTAAAGTAACCAGTTCCCCATCACGTAAGACTAATGAGCTATTACAAGTCGGGCATGAATAAACTCTATGAGTCCGCCCATAAGATGAAGCTTCAACTTCATCTACTAAATCCGAATTAGACAGGTAAAAAGTGAGGGCACGTTCGGCAAGATCTGACATTGCTTGGCAATCGATTGCTGAACGAATCTTCAGTTTTCTGTGCAATTCTGGCGATAAATACAAAGTGACCTTTTGCTTAGTTTGCGTTTGCATATAACTCTTTAACGGTCTTACCCGGGTATGTATATTACGTTATCGATTCTTCTATTCATTGTCAAGACAGTAAAACGTTTTGACGGCTATTTCGTTACATTTGTTTACATAATATAGAATTCACTGTGTGAAGTAGTGACATCTTTGGTAAATTGAGTTACTTATAAAACGGTTATCTGGAATTTACCCAGATTTAATCAAGCAGCAGTAGCTTAGCTCTAAAAACGAGATAGAGATCAATACTGCTCGCTTTGTGCATTTTCAACTCGGAATTTGGTTTTGGGAAAAGGTGAGCCAGCGCGGTCTTGGGGGTTTCCCCCATGAGCGACTGGCGAACCCCGAAGGGGTTAAAGGGTAAAGGGTAAAGGTTTTTTCTTTCCCCTTTTCCCCAAAACCCGACAAGTATTGAGATAGAGATATATTTTTTGGTACTTCTAAGTAGGTCGTCGTGAATATTTATCGTCAGGATCGGGTGGGGGGCAAAAGGCACAAGGCAGTCCAGATAAAAAAATTTTTCATTCCCTTATCGTTCTTGCTGTGGAGTTGTACGGCGGCCGATTTTAACGTTGAAGCCATTACCTGGAAAACTTATAGCAACTCTCGTTACGGTTTTGAGTTTCCATATCCGAGTAATTGGAATTCTTTACCAGGCCCAGAAAACGATGATGGGATTGGATTGATTTCCCCCCAGAACAAAACAGTGGAAATTCGTGGGTGGGCAAGTCATCAGCTAGCAAATTCCATTGACAAAAGCCTACAGTCTGGGAAAAAAATACAACCCAACTTTAAAACCGTCCAAGGAGTATCCGGCGTACTGGTTGTAGAAGTAGATCGTCAAGCAACTTCAATGACACTGACACTAACTCATAATCAAGTGCAATACTATTGGCAGGGACGAAGCAACAGCCAAGAATTTCCAAATTACTACCGTTTGTTCTATTACATTGCTCAGCAATATCGGATTCCGAAGTCTTGAGTTGTTTGGAATGGGGCATTGGGAGATAAGGGAGATGGGGAGATGGGGGGATGAGGGAGTGTGGGGAGTGTGGGGAGTGTGGGGGGAAAGAGAATTTATGCTTCCCCCTCCTTCCTCCCACACCTCCCACACCTCCCACACTTCCTAGAAAGCCCCATGCCCAAAATTGACATCTCTCTCAGAATGATGATTGAGAGGGGACACAAACCTGATAGATTAAGCTATCAGCGAGTAAAAACTGGTGAAGATGAAAGTCCTGGTTATTGGTGGCGATGGGTATTGCGGTTGGGCAACTGCTCTTTACCTTTCTAATCAAGGTTATGAAGTTGGAATTTTAGATAGTTTGGTGCGGCGGCACTGGGATAATGAACTGAGTGTTGAAACTCTCACACCGATCGCACCTATTGGGCAACGCCTCCAGCGCTGGCAAGATTTGACTGGTAAATCTATCGACCTGTTTGTTGGTGATATTACTAATTACGAGTTTCTCAACAAAGCATTACATCAATTTCAGCCAAATGCCATAGTGCATTTTGGCGAACAGCGTTCGGCTCCCTTTTCGATGATTGACCGCGAACATGCAGTTCTCACCCAGGTAAATAACGTAGTTGGTACGTTGAACTTACTGTATGCGATGCGGGAAGATTTCCCAGATTGTCATTTGGTGAAACTGGGCACAATGGGTGAATACGGTACACCCAACATTGACATTGAAGAAGGCTATATCACCATTGAACACAATGGACGCAAGGATACCCTACCTTATCCCAAGCAACCTGGTTCGATGTACCATTTAAGCAAAGTCCATGATAGTCATAACATCCATTTTGCTTGCCGGATTTGGGGATTGCGGGCAACGGATTTAAATCAGGGTGTGGTTTACGGCGTCCTAACCGAAGAAACGGGGATGGACGAATTATTAATTAATCGACTGGATTATGATGGCGTGTTTGGTACAGCATTGAATCGTTTTTGCATTCAAGCAGCCATTGGGCATCCGCTTACCGTTTACGGCAAAGGCGGACAAACTCGTGGATTTTTGGATATTCGCGATACAGTCAGATGTGTAGAATTAGCGATCGCTAATCCTGCCGCAGCTGGTGAATTCCGCGTCTTCAACCAATTTACCGAACAATTCAGCGTCGGCGATTTGGCCTTGATGGTGAAAAAAGCTGGCAATGCTATGGGATTGAATGTAGAAATCAATAACTTAGATAATCCCAGAATCGAAAAAGAAGAACATTACTTCAACGCTAAAAACACCAAATTGCTGGATTTAGGTTTACAGCCCCATTATCTCTCTGATTCTTTACTTGATTCTTTGTTAAACTTTGCAATCAAGTATCAGAAACGAGTTGATAAAAAACAAATTCTGCCCAAAGTATCTTGGCATAGAAGTTAGAGTTAATCCTGCGTGCGGCTGATAACAGAACCTTATTTCACTCAAGTCAATAACTGGCCAAAAACTGGTCGGCATATTTTAGCACAATATGACGACCAGTCAATTGTTGTTTATCAGGCATATCGTCCAGCTATTGGTGACTTCGCCGCCACCTACGGTTATTTTGGTGGTGAGTTCAGTTTTGACCGTATGAGTTGGATCAAACCAAACTTCCTGTGGATGATGTATCGTTCTGGATGGGGTACAAAAACTGGGCAAGAGGTGGTGTTGGCTATTTGGATTAAGCGTTGGGCTTTTAATGAAATTTTAAAGGCAGCTGTTCATTCTAGCTTTGTTCCACAACTTTATCCCAACAAAAGTGCGTGGCAAACAGCACTAAAGCACTCACAAGTTCGTTTGCAATGGGATCCAGATCGTCATCCATTGGGTACAAAATTAGAACGACGCGCTATTCAGTTAGGGTTGCGTGGTCAAGTCCTAGCTGCTTATGCCAAAGATTGGATTATGAACATCGAGGATATCTCAGACTTTGTAAAAACGCAGCGGCAAAACATTAAGTCTGACTGTGAACAATTGATTACACCACAGGAGATAGTTTACTCTGTTTTTGATGTCGAAACGCAAGAAAAGCTGGGATTATCTGCCTGGACTGAATAGTTTTTTATGAGAATTGCTCTATTCACCGAAACCTTTTTACCCAAGGTTGACGGCATTGTAACGCGCCTGCGCCACACAGTGGATCATTTACAACGCAATGGCAATCAAGTGCTGGTGGTTGCCCCTGAGGGAGGCATCACAGAACATAAAGGCGCTAAAGTTTACGGCGTTACTGGCTTTCCTCTGCCATTGTATCCAGAATTAAAAATGGCACTTCCGCGCCCAGCCATTGGTTATGCCTTAGAAGATTTTCAGCCAGATATTATTCATGTCGTGAATCCAGCTGTTTTGGGATTAGCTGGTATATTTTATAGCAAAACCCTGAAAATACCCTTAGTGGCCTCTTATCATACCCATTTACCCCAGTATCTCCAGCATTACGGCTTGGGTATGCTAGAAGGGCTACTTTGGGAACTGCTAAAAGGCGCTCATAATCAAGCAGCCTTGAATTTGTGTACCTCCACAGCGATGATGGAGGAACTGTCAGCACACGGTATTGAACGGGTGGATTTATGGCAGCGTGGGGTGGATACAGAATTATTTCATCCGGATTTAGCTAGTGTAGAAATGCGATCGCGTCTATCGCAAAATCATCCAGAAAGTCCCTTACTACTTTACGTTGGGCGTCTTTCGGCTGAAAAAGAAATTGAGCGCATCAAACCAATTTTAGAAGCAATACCCGAAGCTCGATTAGCATTAGTCGGGGATGGCCCTCACCGCCAAGCACTGGAAAAACACTTTGCTGGTACAAACACTCATTTTGTTGGCTATCTCATGGGGCAAGAATTAGGTTCTGCCTTTGCCAGTGCTGACGCCTTTATTTTTCCCTCCCGAACCGAAACACTAGGCTTAGTATTGCTAGAAGCAATGGCAGCGGGTTGTCCAGTAGTAGCAGCCCGTTCTGGAGGCATCCCTGATATTGTCACAGATGGTGTTAATGGATATCTTTTTGAGCCAACAGTAGATGTTCAAGGGGCAATTGCAGCTACTGTCCGCCTCTTAGAACAGAAACAACAACGAGACATCATCCGTCAAAATGCTCGTAGGGAAGCAGAAAGCTGGGGTTGGGCAGCCGCCACTTTCCAGCTCCAAGATTACTATCAAAAGGTGGTATTTTCTCGACAATAGGTATTGGGTATTGGGGGGATGAGGGACATGAACAGGCAACGAGCAAACAGGGAGCAGGGAACAGAGGTAATAATTCCTAACTCCTAACTCCCAACTCCCAACTCCTAACTCCTAATGCCCAAAATCTAAAATTTAAAATTTAAAATCTAAAATTTCCATGACACTCCCTAATCCTGGTAGCGTCTTGGCTACATTAACTGAACTAACTCAAGTTAATCGTACTCACGCCCTACTGCGTCGCGTTAAAGATTTATCTGTTAATGAATTTGTTTGTTTATTAGATTTTATAACAGCTGAGTTCCAGCAATTTCTCAGAGCCATTGAATTAATTAATAATGAAGCTCTAGAAACGATGTTGGAGAAAGTCCTGGAAGCAATTACCCTCAAAATTGGTCAAATCCTGCAAGCAGAACACACAGCTATTTTTTTAGTTGACCATGATAAAGGTCAACTCTGGTCAAAAGTTCCCCAAGATAATACTCAAAAATTCTTAGAAATTCGTACTCCCATCACAGTCGGTATTCCTGGTCATGTTGCAAGTACGGGGCAATATTTAAATATATCTGATACTTCCACTCATCCTTTATTTAGCCCAGAACTGGAAAAACAAATGGGCTACAAAATTCACAATATTTTATGTATGCCAGTTATTAGTAGCAAAAATCAAACTGTAGCGGTAGTGCAACTGGCTAATAAAACTGGAAATATTCCATTTAATTATGATGATGAAGAACGTTTTCGAGATTTCGCTGCTTCCATTGGAATTATCCTAGAAAGCTGCCAATCTTTTTATGTCGCTGCCCGGAATCAAAGAGGCGCAACGGCTTTACTGCGCGCAACTCAAACATTAGGGCAAAGTTTGGATTTAGAAGCGACTTTGCAAATAGTCATGGAGCAAGCCCGAATTTTAATGCAAGCAGACCGCAGTACGCTATTTTTATATCGTAAAGAAATGAGCGAACTCTGGACAAAAGTAGCGGCAGCAGATGGTATAAATTTAATTGAAATTCGCATTCCTGCTAACCGTGGCATTGCTGGCTATGTAGCTTCTACCGGTGAAGCTCTCAATATTCCTGATGCTTACAAAGATCCCCGCTTTGACCCGACTACAGATACAAAAACTGGGTACGTAACTCGCAATATTTTATGTTTACCTGTGTTTAATTCGGCCAATGAATTGATTGGTGTAACGCAATTAATTAATAAACAACAAAGCAGTTTTACTGCCTCTGATGAAGAGTTTATGCGGGCTTTTAATATCCAGGCGGGAATCGCTTTAGAAAATGCTCGTTTATTTGAAAATGTATTGTTAGAAAAACAGTATCAAAAAGACATTTTACAGAGTCTTTCCGATGCTGTAATTTCCACAGATATGGCAGGAAAAATTGTCACAATTAATGATGCAGCCTTGGAGTTATTGGGTTGTCCCATTGGAGATGCTACTACTACTAAAACCAACAAGCTTTTGTGGGAACAAAATTTGATTGGCCGCCGAGTTTGGGAAGTTGTGCCCATTGAAAATCTGCAAATGCGGCTAGAAGATAGTTTAAAAACTGGAGCTAAACATTATGTGCCAGAGCAAAGTTTAGTTGTGGGATTGTATCAAGTGACGAATGTTGTTAGCGATAGCGGGGCGTTGAGTCAGTGTCCAGTTTTGAGTTTCATTCAAGACTCAGCATCCAAAACTCAGTACTTAAGTTTAGCAGTGCGCGATCGCCATAATCCCGATGTTTTTATTCCCTGGAATCAACCCCTGACTTCCAAGTCTAAGTTTCTCACATCCCATGAGGTGCAAATCTTAGAACGCAGCATCAATCTCACTGTTAATCCCCTGACTAACCCAGAAGGCGGTGTCCGTGGTGGTTTGGTGGTGTTGGAAGACATCAGTCAAGAAAAACGCATGAAAACTACCATGTCCCGTTACCTGACGCCCCACGTAGTGGAACAAGTCATGGCTTTGGGGGAAGATGGCTTAATGGTAAGCGAACGTAAAGAAGTAACCATTTTATTTTCTGATATCCGAGGTTACACAACACTTACGGAAAATCTCGGTGCAGCTGAGGTGGTATCGCTGCTAAATCAGTATTTTGAAACGATGGTGGAGGCAGTGTTTAATTACGAAGGCACACTCGATAAATTTATTGGTGATGCTTTAATGGCAGTATTTGGTGCGCCGCTACCACTGACAGAAAACCATGCTTGGAGAGCTGTACAATCAGCCTTGGATATGCGACAACGCTTAGAAGAATTTAACCAGCGACGAATTATTCAAGCACAGCCAGAAATCCGTATTGGGATTGGGATTAGTTCTGGGGAAGTGGTTTCGGGTAATATTGGTTCGCGCAAACGAATGGATTACACCGTAATTGGCGACGGCGTAAATTTAAGTTCGCGCTTAGAAGGAGTAACTAAGGAATACGGTTGTGATATTCTATTAAGTGAATTTACTTACCAGCTTTGCAGCGATCGCATTTGGGTGCGGCAGTTAGATAGAATTCGAGTCAAAGGAAAACACCAAGCTGTTGATATCTACGAGCTAATTGGCGATCGCAGTATTCCTTTAGATCCCAAAACTCAAGAGTTTTTGTTTCACTATCATACAGGACGTTCGGCTTATTTATTGCGTAACTTCTCCCAAGCGATCGCTTGCTTTGAAGCTGCTAAACGCATCAAACCCCAAGACCAAGCCGTGAATATCCACCTAGAACGTGCTTGTAGTTACCTACAAACGCCGCCTCCAGAATCTTGGGATGGTGTTTGGACAATGATTGCTAAGTAACAGCCAAGGTTACAAGGTAACTGAAAGTCAACAAATGCTTTTTTTGGGTTTAACTTTGGGCTATTCGTTCTCAATTAGCTTTTCAATCTGGAATTTCCCCATCATCCAAAAATGGATTTTCACCAATTTTCAGCTCTTTTTTTGAGCGTTTCAACTGTTTCCATAAATCCTTGATTTGGTCGTAAGCTTCATCTGGAGGCATTTTTCCACCCGTTTCCAGGTTGCAAATGTAGCTTACTTTTTGGGCAAATTCCTGTAGATTCGCGTTAAACACCAAGTTTTCTGGTTTTACTTGACCGTAGTAGCGACCGCGAGGATAGATAAAATCATCCTTATTCACTATTTTTCTCTCCATTTATTAAATTCCCTCGTTTGTTCAAATTTTGGCAGCTAAATCACTAGGTAACCCGTTCTTTGTTTGTCAGACTGGGTAAACCCAATCATCAAACTCCATTTACAACTAGCGATCCGGGAATTGGTCGATTCAGATATTGAAACTAAAGTCTAAAGGTTAAAAAACTTTCACCGTAAACTTTACAAAGAAAGTCTCTGCTAAAGCGACTAGAGAGAATATTTAATTTTTCTCTCAATTGTCAATTTATCTCATCTTAATTTATGAAATTGGTATTGTAATTAACTTCGCTAGAAACCCTTATTTACCAGGTATTAATATATACAATTTATTTAAATTTTCTTTGCAAAAATAATTACAAGGAGACTACGAATGAATAAATTACACACGAAAAATTTAGCACTTACTAAATCTAATTGTCTTCTGTTAAAAGTTAGAGATCAAGTCCTGAATCTCAAGTAATCGGCTCGTGTTGACTAATCATTCACTGAAAAACCAAACTCTTACAACTATTTTCACCAAAAGACAACGAGGAAGTCCGTTTCTTCTAAGGATGGAAGGAATTGTCGTCTCGTCGTCTTAGTCATTAGTATTGGCCAATGGTTAATAACTAAAGATAAAATGGTGAAGCCTCAAACGCCTACAATTCTACCTGCCACCATGTCTGTTAATTCCAAGCTATACGAAGGCAAAGCAAAAATTCTCTATGCAACGGACGATCCGCAAGTCTTGTTGGCTGATTTCAAGGATGATGCCACAGCATTTAACGCCCAAAAGCGCGGCAGTATTCAAGGAAAAGGAGAAATTAATTGCCGCATTTCCAGCCAGCTTTTTAAACAGTTGGAGGCAAATGGTATAAAGACTCACTTTATTGACAGCCCTGCCCCTAATCAGATGCGGGTGAGAGCAGTAAAGATTTTGCCTTTAGAAGTAGTGATTAGAAATATTGCAGCTGGCAGCCTGTGTCAGCAAACAGGGTTACCCGTGGGTACAATTCTCAAACAGCCTTTGGTTGAGTTTTATTACAAAAACGATGAATTAGGAGATCCTTTGTTGACACGCGATCGCCTGTACCTGCTAGAGTTAGCCACGCCGGAACAAGTCGATGCAATTACACATCTAGCATTGCAAATCAACGAGTTTCTCAATGGTTTTTGGCAGCGGTGCGGCGTTACCCTAGTGGACTTCAAACTAGAATTTGGTTTGGACTCACAACAGCAGTTGCTCTTGGCAGACGAAATTAGCCCCGACACCTGCCGTTTGTGGGATACCAAAGAAGCAGACTCAAACCGCCGCATACTAGACAAAGACCGATTTCGTCGGGACTTAGGAAATGTAGAAGATGCCTACCAGGAGGTTTTACAGCGAGTACTAAAAGCAATAGATAGTAATAATTAAAAAACTGGGAAAAATCTATTAAACTCGTGTGGATTGTCCTTTGTCATTTGTCCTTCGTCTTTTGTAAAAAAACAATGCCCGATGATGCCACTTGCTTTCAGTCGGCACAGCCGCAAGGGCGCAGTGGCTCCCCAATGCCAAATGACTAATGACTAGTGACTAATGACTAATGACTAATTTGTGATGGTGTGTGTGGTTGTGAAGAGGAATCATAAGTAAAATGCGTTTATATCCCGTATTGCTGACAGCAGTAGCAATTGCAGCGCCTTTGGGTGGCTCACCGAGTGCAAATGCACAAACCGCCAACAGTTCAAAACAGACAACCGAAGTTTTGACGCTGGAAACCAATCAGCAGCCAGAAAAAGACACTGGTCAAAGTGACTCTAATAACGAGCATCTAGAATCTCGTGTGGTGGCAGTTTTCCCTGGTAAAAAAACAAAAGCGATGTCTGACGACAAGCCCTACTCTTCGAGAACGGCTTCGCCCAACGAGTTCGCGGGTAACGCTCCTAACGTCGCTAATGCTGCGCTAACGCTAGGCGTTCCACCTAAGACGGAAACCGCCAACACTGCGACCTCTTCACCACTCTCCGCCTACGCCACACCAGAGGTGATAGTGCCAACCTCCACAACAACGGCACAAATACCTCAAAGTAATACCAATTTGACTCAACAGCCATCTCCGGCTCCAGACATTCCACCCCCTGATATTCAACAACCAACGCCTTTACCAACTCCTGAGACGACTCCAGTCCCAGAAAATGTCAATCCCCCTGCAACAGAACCTGTATTACCCACAACTCCCGAAGATACTCAACAGCCATCTTCAACTCCTGACATCCCACTTCCAGATAGTCAACAACGGACACCAGCCCCAGCCCCAGGTACTACTCCGCAAAATACACAACCAGGTGTCGCCCCAGCCCCAAGCACGGCTCCTGAAAATACACAACCAGGTGCAACCCCAGAAGCCAACGATCCCCGCGTCCTGGTCTCAGAAGTAGTGGTGCGATCGCAAACTGGGCAACTAGCACCAGAATTGGAAGAACAAGTTTACAGAGTCATTCGTACCCAACCAGGACGAACCACAACCCGTACCCAACTGCAAGAAGATATTAACGCTATCTTTGGTACTGGCTTCTTCTCCAATGTCCAAGCAGCGCCAGAAGACACCCCTTTGGGAGTACGAGTCAGCTTTGTTGTCCAGCCCAATCCCGTTTTGACTAAGGTACAAGTGGAAGCCAATCCTGGCACAGGCGTTCCCTCGGTACTACCAGCAAACACTGTAGATGAAGTATTTCGCGACCAGTATGGTAAAATACTAAACCTGCGTGACTTGCAAGAAGGAATCAAGCAGTTAAACAAGCGGTATCAAGACCAAGGTTACGTACTAGCCAACGTCATTGGAGCGCCCCAAGTCTCTGAAAACGGAGTTGTTACCTTACAAGTAGCAGAAGGGGTGGTGGAAAACATCCGAGTCCGATTCCGCAATAAAGATGGTCAGGAAACAGACGAAAAAGGACAACCAATTCGGGGACGCACCCAAGAATACATCATTACGCGGGAAGTCGAATTAAAGCCAGGACAGGTATTCAACCGCAACACAGTCCAAAGAGACCTACAGCGCGTGTATGGGCTGGGACTATTTGAGGATGTGAATGTCTCCCTTGACCCTGGTACTGACCCCAGCAAAGTTGATGTAGTAGTGAATGTTGCTGAACGTAGCAGCGGTTCCATCGCTGCTGGGGCAGGGATTAGTTCTGCCAGCGGACTTTTTGGTACAGTTAGCTATCAACAGCAAAACCTCAATGGCAGAAACCAAAAACTAGGAGCAGAGGTACAGGTAGGAGAAAGGGAACTGCTGTTTGACCTGCGGTTTACCGATCCCTGGATTGCTGGAGATCCTTACCGGACTTCCTACACAACCAATATTTTTCGCCGTAGTTCCATTTCGCTGATTTTTGACGGCCAAGATCAGGAGATTAGGACATTTAATCCTGATAATCCCGCAGATACAGAAGCTCAGGATCGCCCCCGTGTCGTCCGTTTCGGTGGTGGTGTCACTTTTACCCGTCCCCTTTCCTCCAATCCCTACAAAAGTTCAGTGTGGACTGCCTCAGCAGGTTTACAGTATCAACGAGTTACCACCGAAGATGCTGATGGCAACCGAAGAATAACAGGAGCCTTATTCGACGATAATGGCAACCGCATCAGTCCAGAAGAAGTGCCACTGAGCTTTTCTGGTAATGGTCAAGACGATTTATTGCTGTTGCAATTGGGGGCGCAGCGGGATCTCCGTAATAATCCTCTCCAACCCACTAGCGGTTCTTATCTCCGCTTCGGAATCGATCAGTCAGTACCTATAGGAGAGGGTAATATTTTACTCACAAGATTGCGTGGTAGCTACAGCCAATATTTCCCCGTGCAATTACTTCGCCTCACTAAAGGGGCACAAACCCTGGCGTTTAATGTGCAAGCCGGAACCGTCCTTGGTGACTTACCGCCCTACGAAGCCTTTACCATTGGCGGTAGTAACTCGGTTCGGGGTTACGAAGAAGGGGCACTGAGTAGCGGACGCAGTTACGTGCAAGCATCAGTTGAGTATCGGTTTCCGGTTTTTTCAGTAGTTAGCGGCGCGCTATTTTTTGATATCGGTAGTGACTTGGGAACCACCACTAGACCGGCTGAAATACTGAACAAAAACGGTACTGGCTATGGTTATGGCGTCGGCGTTCGCGTCCAATCTCCCTTAGGCCCAATTCGTATTGATTACGGTATCAATGATGACGGGGATAGCCGGATTAATTTCGGTATTGGTGAAAGGTTTTAACTAGTTAGGAGTTTGGAGTTTGGAGTTAGAAGTTTGGAGTTAGAAGTTTGGAGTTTGGAGTTTGGAGTTTGGAGTTTAGAGTTTGGAGTTTGAAGTTTGGAGTTAGAAGTTTGGAGTTAGAAGTTTGGAGTTAGAAGTTTGGAGTTGGGAGTTTTAATTCCTCACTCTTCACTCTTAACTCATCACTTTTTAAGATGAGCTTGCTAATTTTGACGTTTGCCTGAATACTGTTCCGATAAAGGGATTAATGACATTTTTAAGGGAATATCAGGGGTTTTACCAAAAACAGATGATGAAGGATAAACGCAATATACTAACTTTTTGGCTATGGAACAGCACACTCTAGCAGCTCCAATCACCCAAACTGGAGTGGGACTGCATAGCGGTGTGACTACACAAGTGCGGATATTACCAGGTGAACCTAGTAGTGGACGCTACTTTGTTAGGGTGGATTTACCTGATATGCCAATCATTCCAGCCCAGATTGCGGCGGTTAATCACACTGTTCTCTCAACTCAATTGGGCAAGGGAGAGGTATATGTTCGCACAGTAGAACATTTGTTGGCGGCACTTTCGGGTATGGGTGTAAATAACGCCCGCATTGAAATTGACGGTTCAGAAGTGCCACTTTTGGATGGTTCAGCAGAGGTGTGGACAGCTAATATTGCCCAAGTTGGTTTGGTATCACAAACAATTGATCGTCAAGAACCTTTGGCTATTCAACAACCAATATGGGTTTATCAAGAAGATGCCTTTGTATGTGCCCTCCCAGCACTAGAAACCCGTTTTAGTTATGGTATTGATTTTGACCTGCCTGCCATTGGTAATCAATGGTATAGTTGGTCACCAACGGCTGAACTAGGAGATGGTTCTGGTAGCTTTGCTGCGGAAATTGCTCCGGCTCGGACTTTTGGATTATTGCATCAAATTGAACACTTACAAAAAACAGGGTTAATTAAAGGTGGTAGTTTAGATAATGCACTGGTTTGTGGCCCCCAAGGGTGGTTAAATCCACCATTAAGATTTGCAAATGAGCCAGTCCGTCATAAAATTTTGGATTTAGTAGGAGATTTGAGTTTGCTGGGAAATTTTCCTGTTGCTCATTTCTTAGCGTATAAAGCCAGCCACAATTTACACATTCAACTGGCAAAGAAAATTTTAGATTTGGGATTTTGCGAAAAGTCGGTAGCTTGCTTCCCATAGGGTGCGTCGGCTTCCGGAGTAGATCCGAAGGGGCTTGCCGCAGGCATCTGAACTTTTCAAGACAGATTTTAGATTGGATCTCAAAGCTGAAAATCCCAAATTGACAAGGGTTCCATTATACGCCTACCAATTACCAGATAACAAAAAACTACACGGCTAATGTCAATCCTTACCCAAGTGAATAGCAGCGATCGCACTACACCCGTATCTACCGAACAACAAGGGACAAATGACACTACAATCACATCTGAGATTAAAACAACTTTCACATCTGAAGAAATTCAACAACTATTACCCCATCGCTACCCATTTTTACTTGTAGACAAAATCATTGACTACACCCCAGGTAAAAAAGCTGTTGGCATTAAAAATGTCACAATCAACGAACCTTGTTTCCAAGGTCATTTTCCCGGACGACCACTGATGCCAGGAGTGCTAATTGTCGAAGCAATGGCACAAGTCGGGGGCATTGTCTTAACTCAAATGTCTCAGGTTGAAGGTGGACTGTTCGTTTTCGCTGGTATCGATAAAGTCCGCTTTCGTCGGCAAGTCATACCGGGGGATCAACTAGTGATGACAGTGGAACTGTTATGGGTAAAACAACGTCGTTTCGGTAAAATGCAAGGTATTGCCGAAGTTGACGGTCAACTCGCTTGTGAAGGCGAATTGATGTTTTCTTTAGTTAACTAAAAGTTTGCTTTCGTGGTATGGGCGATCGCCGTGAACTGCCCTACTGAATCCCCATCAGGATAACAGTAAAAAAAAATCCACAACAGCAATCCGATCATTTCTTAATTTTCGCCGCCCTCTCTGGCGAGACGCTACGCACACACACTCAAACTTGCTTGCCCGACACTTTCGTTCACTGAAACACTCACGCTCAGCAATGCCAGTCGCCTCAATGGAACGGCAGTCGCTACAACTCTGTAATTAGAGCCAAGCACTGCCTGAGAAAACCTCGTTCGCGCTGGCTTATTAAGACAGTTCTGGAGATTCACCCTTGAAAACGCTTATTCATCCAACTGCTGTAGTTCATCCCAAATCGGAACTCCACCATACAGTGCAAGTCGGTGCCTATGCTGTGATTGGAGCGCATGTCAAAGTCGGCCCTGAAACAATTATTGGCGCTCATGTAGTGTTAGAGGGGCCTTGTGAAATTGGGGCGGGAAATCAAATTTTTACCGGAGCAGCCATAGGCATGGAACCCCAGGATCTCAAATTCGTAGGAGAACCAACCTGGGTCAAAATTGGTAATAACAACTTGATTCGTGAGTATGTGACTATTAACCGCGCTACTGGTGCTGGCGAAGCCACGGTGATTGGTGATGGTAACCTACTCATGGCTTATGTTCATGTGGCTCATAACTGCGTGATTGAAGACCAGGTAGTGATTGCCAACTCTGTGGCATTGGCGGGTCACGTACATATAGAATCACGTGCAAGGCTGAGTGGGGTTTTAGGTGTCCATCAATTTGTGCATATTGGTAAACAAGCAATGGTCGGCGGTATGGCGCGTATTGACCGAGATGTAGCTCCATACATGCTGGTGGAGGGAAATCCAGCGCGGGTGCGAACCCTGAATCTTGTGGGACTCAAACGCTCTGGTATGGACGCAGCAGATTTACAAATGCTCAAAAAAGCCTTCCGTATTCTCTACCGCTCTAATTTGTCCTTTAAGGATGCCTTAGAACAACTGGAATTGTTGGGAGATACAGAAGAATTGCAGCATTTGAGGCGGTTCCTACTACTTTCTCAGATGCCAGGAAGACGTGGGTTAATTCCTGGCAAGGCAAAAAAAGGCGTAAGTGATGAATCGTGAGTTAGAGGTTAGGAGTTATGAATTATGAATTATGAGTTAGGAGTTAGGAGTTAGGAGTTAGGAATTATTGGTTAGGAGTTAGGAGTTATGAATTATGAGTTGATAAATAAAATTTTTTAACTGCTAACTCCTCACTCTAAATTTGTAATTCCTGACTTTTAACTGCTCACTCTTAACTTCTCACTCCTAACTCTGAACTTCTCACTCTGAACTCCTAACCCATAATTCCTAACTCCTAACCCATAATTTCTAACTCATAACTTTTAATTCCTCACTCTCAACTCCTAACTCCTCACTTTTAAAACTTGAATTATCAAATGCGGATATTTATCAGCACCGGCGAAGTATCTGGCGATTTGCAAGGGTCGCTGCTCATTACAGCACTCAAGCGTCAAGCTGTGGCGATGGGGTTGGAATTGGAGATTTTAGCCCTGGGTGGCGAAAAAATGCAGCAAGCTGGGGCAATTTTACTGGGCAATACTAGTACTATTGGCTCAATGGGTATTCTGGAGGGGCTACCTTATGTTTTGCCGACTCTCCAAGTGCAACGACAAGCCATCGCTTACCTAAAAGAAAATCCACCAGATTTGGTAGTGCTGATTGACTATATGAGTCCCAATCTGGCGATCGGCACTTTTATGCAACAAAATTTACCACGTGTTCCTGTGGTATACTACATAGCTCCCCAAGAATGGGCTTGGTCATTGAGTCTGCGTAATACTAATCGAATTGTCGGTTTCACAGACAAGCTATTGGCAATTTTCCCCGAAGAAGCCCGTTACTATCGGGAGCAGGGAGCAGAAGTTACTTGGGTGGGGCATCCTTTAGTCGACCGGATGCAAGACGCTCCCAGTCGCCAAGCGGCACGTGCAACACTGGGCATTGAGCCAGAACAAATTGCGATCGCTCTGCTACCCGCCTCTCGCCGCCAAGAATTAAAATATCTTTTACCAATTATTTTTCAAGCCGCCCAAACTATTCAAGCTAAATTACCCGAAGTTCAGTTTTGGATTCCCCTGTCTTTGGAAATCTACAGACAGCCAATCCAAGAGGCAATTAAACGTTATGGTTTACGGGCTACAGTTATGTCAGGTCAACAAAAGGAAATTTTTGCTGCTGCTGATTTAGCCATTACCAAATCTGGTACCGTCAACTTAGAACTTGCCTTATTAAACGTGCCCCAAGTTGTAGTTTACCGCCTAAATCCCATGACCGCTTGGATAGCTCGTAAATTCCTCAAAGGTTCCATAACTTTTGCATCGCCACCCAACTTAGTGGCGATGAAGCCAATTGTCCCAGAATTTTTACAAGAGGAAGCCACCCCAGAGAACATTATTCAAGCAGCTATGGAATTACTAATCAATCCAATTCGCAGGCAGCAAACTTTGGCAGATTATCAAGAAATGCAGCGTAATTTGGGAGAAATTGGGGTTTGCAATCGAGCTGCTCAAGAAATTTTAGCAATGTTATCGGGAAGTGGGGAATAGGGTATGGGGCATTGGGCATAGGGAATGGGGAGATGGGGGGATGAGGGGGACAAGGGGGACAAGGGAGACAGATTGCAACAATTCTTTCCTGCGTTAGCGTACTGTCTCGTTCGCCCAGGGGCGACCACAGGAGAAGAGAAGCCAGACGCAAAGCAAGTACGGCCAATGGCTACTCTATTACCCCAAGCCGTCGCTGGTGACTTCTCTCCTTGTCTCCCTCATCTCCCCATCTCCCCATCCCCTATGCCCCATACCCCATGCCCAATGCCCCATGCCCAATGCAAAAAAATGAAACAACAGCGAAAAAGACCAATAGTCATAGATTTATTTGCTGGTGCAGGAGGGCTGAGTTTAGGATTTGAACAAGCTGGTTTTGATGTGAAAGCTGCTGTGGAAATAGATCCGGTTCATGCAGTGATTCATCAGTTTAATTTTCCTCATTGTGTTGTATTACCTTGTTCGATAACTGAATTATCGGGTAAAGAAATTCGAGAAAAAACTGGAATTGCTAATCAAAATATCGAAACTATAATTTCTGGTTCGCCCTGTCAAGGTTACTCCTACATAGGACGCAGAGCATTAGACGATCCCAGAAATTTTTTAGTCAAAGATTTTATCAGAATTGTTTTAGAATTAAAACCTTCTTATTTTGTTTTTGAAAATGTTAAAGGTTTGACAGTTGGCAAACATAAATGTTTTCTATCAGAATTAATCGAAACTTTCAGCGAAAATGGCTATCAAGTTCGTTTACCGTGGAAAGTTTTGAACGCTGCTGATTATGGAGTGCCACAAAGGCGAGAAAGATTATTTCTTATCGGTGCAAAGAAAGGTTTTGCCTTGCCTGAGTATCCTATACCGTCTCATAAACAACTTGGTGAAACATTAGCCAATGCTTTATTATCTCCTACTCCTTGTTGTTGGGATGCCATTGGAGATTTACCAGAAGCAGAAGAATTTGAGGAGTTGTTATTTAGTGATTGTGTAGAAACTGAAAAATGGAGCAATCCGAGTATTTATGCCCAAGAAATGAGATGTTTAAATGATAAAAGTTGGCATTTTGGCTATAGAAGAAATTGGAATTCCTCTGTTTTAACTTCTAGTATGAGAACTAATCATTCCGATATTTCACGTGCTAGATTTCTCGCTACAGAGGAAGGAAAAAAAGAACCTATTTCTCATTTTTTCAAACTTGCAAAAAATGGCATAGCCAACACTTTGAGAGCCGGAACTGATGCTGCTCACGGCGCACATACTTCTCCTAGACCTATTCATTATAGTCAGCCTCGTTGCATTACGGTACGGGAAATGGCGCGATTACATGGGTTTCCTGATTGGTTCCGTTTTCATATTACTAAATGGCATGGTGCAAGACAGGTAGGAAATGCAGTACCGCCACCGTTAGCACGAGCCATTGCTCAAGAAATTATCAAATGTCTGGGAATTACTCCAACTACTCCTGAAGATATTTGGAATTTGGGAGATCCAAAACTTTTATCAATGAGTATAAAACAAGCTGCAAATTATTGGGCAGTAACTAAAGACCAAGTATGTGAGCGATCGCTAAGTTTACTCTAACAGAATTTTTTACTTTGTATCTGACATCTTTTCAGAAAATTTACTGAATTATTTTTTCTAAAAATTCAACAATTTACATGCTGTTAGCCACCAGGAATTTGATGTTGAATATTGATATTCAAGTATTATTTATTATATGTATATAAATTAATTGGGCGATCGCAGGTGTACAGGAAAGCATCAAGTTACTTTACAGTCAATGTCTGTAAATACCAACATTCAGTTACGCCAACATACTGCGATTGTTATTTTTACTGGTTTTTGAATACAAAAAGCTGAAAGTCTCAAGTCGGTTTGGTAAGCGGGTGTGAAAAAACCTAATTATGTGAATAAATGTTAATTGAACTAAAATCCTCTTAACATCAGCCTTAGAGCCTTCTGTTTCCTGTCTTATCCTAAAGATAAATATTCACTGCGACTTACTCTTATCTTGTTCAGATTTAATACACAAACTTGCCAACACAACTGCTGTAGCTGTATTTGAAATAACTATAGCTAGAGTAAAAAAAGTTGAAGTCAGATGAAAATTTTCGTTGTGTATACCCTATAATTCTTTTTACGGTATCTAACTAGAAATACCGTAGTTTTAGGGGTGAATTCCGATGAGCGAGCCGCAACAACAGACACAAGTAGGTAACTACCTAGCTCAGGTAATGCAGATTTATCGCCAGAAAACTTTGCAAGTGATGAAATTTTGCTACCAACGCCTAATTAGAAATTGGTTGAATGGGCGTAGTATTCAAAGCTTTGTGAGTTTGGTACTCATAGGTGCTGTTTTAAGTATGTTAGTTGCTTCCTGTGGAAGTAGTTCAGCTAACAATGCTGATGTCAAGCTGAGGCTGGTTTCCTTTTCTGTTACAAAAGCAGCTCACGATCGAATCATTCCAAAATTTGTAGAAAAATGGAAGCAAGAACACAACCAAAACGTCATATTTGAACAAAGTTATGGGGGTTCTGGCGCTCAAGCTGCTGCTGTGATTGACGGTTCACAAGAAGCAGATATCGTACATTTGGCACTTCCTCTGGATGTAAATAAAATTCAGCAAGCAGCTTTGATTAAACCAGGTTGGGAAATCAAATCTCCTAGAAATGGTATCGTCAGCAGATCGGTTGCGACGATTGTTACCCGCGAAGGTAATCCCAAAGACATATATACTTGGCAAGACTTAGCAAAAGATGGGGTGACATTGATTGCGGCTGACCCAAAAACCTCTGGTATTGCTATTTGGGAATTCCTAGCTTTGTGGGGTTCGGTGACTCAAGCTGGTGGTGACGAAACAACAGCTTTAGATTATGTCACCAAAGTCTATAAAAATACCCCTGCGTTGACAAAAGATGCTCGTGAGGCTAGCGATTTATTTTTCCAAAAAGGTCAGGGAGATGTCTTAATTACCTACGAAAATGAAGTAATTTTGGCAGAGAAAACTGGAAATAAACTGCCTTATGTTGTACCAAAACTCAATATTTCTATTGATAACCCGGTAGCTGTAGTTGATAAAAACGTTGATAAACACGGGACAAGAACAGTTGCACAAGCGTTTGTTGACTATCTTTATTCAGCAGAAGCTCAACGAGAATTTGCTAAATTACAATATCGTCCTGTGAACCCCACTGTTGCCCAAGAAGTATTATCTGAATATCCACAAGTAGACACATTATTTACGTCTCAAGATTTAGGTGGCTGGGATAATATCGAGCAAAAATTTTTTGGAGATGGGGCAATTTTCGATAAAGTTGTAGCTGGCAAAAAAGCATAATTACTGATTTGGAATGCAGTATTTTCTAGATGCAAATAAATATAACCTGTTAGGCATTTGTGTTACTTTACCTCAATTGATAATCATATGAACTTTCGTCCCCAGTTAAAAAATAGTCTTTTACTAACATCTATAACGCTTATTGCTGCTAGTATCAGTGCTTGTAGCAGCGGACAAGAATTAAAAAGTCAAGTAAGTATTGATGGTGCAGCTGTGGGTTTTCCTGTTTCTTTAGCAGTTGCAGAAGAATACGGTAAAAGCAAACCCGAAGCGAAGGTGAGTGTGGCTTCAAGTGGTACTGGTGGCGGTTTCAGTAAATTTTGTAATGGTGACATTGATATAGCTGGTGCTTCTCGTACCATTAGAGATGAAGAAATCAAGAAATGTCAAAGTAAGAACATTGACTTTGTTGAGTTGCCTATAGCTTTAGATGGCATTGCCGTGATTGCCAATCGCAAAAATAACTTTGCTAAATGTCTAACTATTAAGGAACTAGACAAGATTTGGAGTGCTAAATCAGACGGTAAAATACTGAGTTGGAATCAAGTAAATCCCAAATTTCCCAATGAAAAACTGAAGCTGTATGCTCCCGCTTCTGACACAGGAACATTCGATTATTTGACTCAAGCTGTTACTGGCAAAGCCAAGAATGGCCGTACAGACTACACTCCTAGTCACAATCAAAATTTGCTAGTACAAGGTGTATCAGGAGATGAATTTTCATTAGGTTATGTAGGTATATCTTACTATATTCAAAACCAAGAAAAACTGAATTTAGTGGCTGTAGAAAGTCCTTTGGGAAAATGTCAAAAACCTGTTCCTGTAGATAATGTAATCAAAAATATCTACACGCCTCTGTCTCGACCTTTATTTATCTATGTCAGTAAAAAATCTTTAGATACCAAACCAGCAGTTAAAGAATTTGTAGATTTTTATCTAGACAATTCTTGGAAATGGGTAGATAGCGTTGGTTATGTTGCACTACCCGATGAAGCCTATATCAAAACTAAACAAAAATTTGCTAGGGGTGAAACTGGGACAAAATTTAAAAAAGCAAAACCAGGCGAACCGATTACAAATTTTATTTAAATAAGCTCCTGGTGGTCTGTTAACCAAAGGATAAAAAGTGAAAATATTTCAGCTTAGAAGTAATTGAAATCAAAAATTAACAAACAAATTAAGCATTTATGGCAAATACGAATTTTCAAGAAGATAGTTATTTTTCATCTAGGCAGTCTCTGGAGAAAAATGCATCTGAAGACATTTCAGAAAAGATTGTTGCAGTAATTTTATTTGCTTGTGCCTTAGTTTCAGTTTTGACTACCTTTGGCATTGTGTTAATTATCTTTCAAGAAACATTTGGTTTCTTCCAAGAAGTTTCCTTTGCCCAATTCTTTCTAGATACTAAATGGACGCCTTTATTTGCAGAGAGACATTTTGGCGTTTGGCCCTTGATTAATGGTACTTTCTTGACTACTGCGATCGCAATGTCAGTAGCCATACCTTTGGGTTTATCTTCTGCGATTTATTTGAGTGAATATGCTCAACCCAAAGTAGCGGCTATTTTACGTCCCGCAGTAGAACTCCTAGCAGGGGTTCCAACAGTAGTGTATGGATATTTTGCACTATTATTTGTTACCCCATTACTCAGGAATTTGATACCTGTGGAAATTTTTAACGCCTTGAGCGCAGGATTAATGATGGGGATAATGATTACTCCCACGGTTGGTTCCATTAGTTTAGATGCTATTAAAGCAGTTCCACGTTCTTTGCGGGAAGGAGCTTACGCCATAGGTATTACAAAACTAGAAACCATTTTTAAAGTAGTTTTACCAGCAGCACTTTCTGGGATTATCGCCTCAATTATTTTGGGTATTTCTCGTGCTGTAGGCGAAACAATGACTGTTTTGATAGCCGCCGGACTACAACCAAAACTGACTCTTAATTTTGCCGAATCCATAGAAACTATGACAGCTTACATGGCACAAATTTCTGGTGGAGATAGTCCCCGTGGTAGTCTCAATTTCAAGACATTATACGCTGTAGGCGCTGTTTTATTTCTCATTACACTAACGTTAAATATTGTTAGTTATTGGATTGCTAATCGCTTTAAAGAAAAATACGAGTAATAGGCATGGCTACAAGTTTTAAACAAAATGATTCATGGGATGCAACAACAGAATTTACTGATAATATTGAAAAGAGAGAAACGCTAGGAAAAGTATTTGAAGTCCTTTTTTTATTAGGATTACTCATTGGTTTATTTATCCTAGCTTTGCTACTTTTTGATATTCTCAAAGATGGATTAGGGAGATTTTTATCACCTGGTTTTCTGATAGAAACACCTTCTCGTTTCCCTGACCAAGGTGGCATTCGTCCTGCTATTGTCAGCAGTATTCTTCTCGGAATTATTGTGATTTTAGTAACTGTACCCATTGGTGTGGGAGCAGCTTTATATCTGGAAGAATACGCACCAAAAGTTTGGTGGACAGCAATTATTGAAATTAACATCAGTAATCTAGCAGGTGTACCTTCTATTGTTTACGGATTGCTTGGTTTAGGAGTTTTTAATTATTTGCTTGGGTTTGGCCCCGCTTTGATTTCTGGTGCATTGACTTTATCTTTATTGTCTCTACCAGTAATTATTGTGACGGCGAGAGAAGCAATTCGCGCTGTGCCAGATTCCCTACGAAACGCTTCTTATGGATTAGGTGTAACTAAATGGCGAACTATTAGCAGTCATGTCATACCCTATGCAATTCCTGGTATTTTGACTGGAGTAATTATCTCTGTATCCCGTGCTATTGGTGATGCAGCATCTCTAATTGTTGTAGGTGCTGTGGGTTTTCTCACCTTCGATCCTGGTTTATTCCAAAGGTTTATGGCATTACCCATTCAAATTTACAGTTATATCACTCGTCCAGAACCAGGTTTTGCTGATGCAGCAGCCGCAACAATTATTGCGTTGTTGTTGTTAATTTTAGCCTTAAATGGTGTGGCAATTTATATCCGGCAACGCTTCTCAACACGTTAAGTAATTGGTAAGAACTCAGAATTCAGAATTCAGAATTAATAAGGCTTGGATACCTGATGTAGATAATTTGAAGCAGAATATAGCATGTGTACAAGCATAAATTAATAGCTAGTTGGATGATTTTTTCTTTATATTTGGGAGAGACAACAAATGACCTACAGTAATAGCAAAAATCAACGAGATGGCGCTACATTAGAACAAGCAAATACTGTATTTAATGCTGAAGGAGTAAAAGTATATTATGGTGGATTTCTGGCACTTTTAGATGTTTATTTAAAAATTCCAGAAAAACAAATTATTGCTTTTATTGGGCCTTCAGGATGTGGTAAAAGTACTTTACTGCGTTGCTTTAATCGGATGAATGATTTAATCCCAGGAGCAAGGGTAGAAGGTAGATTGAATTATCGCGATCGCAATATTTATGACCCCAATATCAATTCTGTAAAATTACGCCGCCAAGTAGGAATGGTTTTTCAAAGACCAAATCCTTTTCCGAAAACAATATACGAAAATATTGCCTTTGCTCCCCGTTCTAACGGTTATAAAGGTAATCTTGACGAATTAGTAGAAGATTCCCTCAGACGCGCCGCCATTTGGGATGAAGTCAAAGACAAACTCAAAGAAAAAGGTACTGCATTATCTGGCGGACAACAGCAACGGCTTTGTATTGCTAGAGCGATCGCTATGAAGCCAGATGTATTATTAATGGATGAACCATGTTCTGCTCTCGACCCAATTTCTAGCCGTCAAGTAGAAGAATTGTGCTTAGAACTAAAGCAACAATACACCATTGTCATGGTGACTCACAATATGCAGCAGGCTTCGAGAGTCGCAGATTTCACCGCTTTCTTCAATACCGAAATTGACGAGTATGGCAAACGTCGCGGTAAATTAGTGGAGTTCAGTCCCACACTGCAAATGTTCAATTCTCCTCAAACTAAAGAAGCTGAGGACTATATCAGTGGACGTTTCGGTTAAATGCTCAAAAGCAAAGATGGAAAAGTTTTCCTATCCTCACTTACACCATCTTTCTATTCCCCTAGTTTAATAATTCTGGAAAATATGCTGAGGCTTAATAGTACTTAACTAAAGTAAAATTTTAGTTAAGTACTTATACTGTGTATTATGTTTAAGCCTTTGTCCTTAGCCTTAATTGTAGTTACCGTTTTCACAGCATCCATTAATAACCCGCGTCCTAGCTTGGCCGGAACATGTGCTTCTAAATGTGGTTCGCGTCCAATTCAGTTTACTCCTGGACAACACATCAGAATTGAGGTTGTAAATAGCACACCTAATTTGGTTAAAATCCAAAAACCTTCCGGGACTGATGCAATATCCTTGAGTCCAGGACAAAAATTAAATTTGGAACAAATAGAAGGTACAGAACCAAACACATCTTTGATATTTTGGAGCGAAACGGGTTTATCACTACAAGCAATTGTCTCAAAACCCGACTTTGGTACATTGCGGCTCGAACTTCGTCCGACTTGGCGCTCTCCAGGCGATCGCTCCTTGTATATTATGGATGATGGTAGAATCAATCTGCTTTAGGAATTAGAAGTTTTGACATGCTGATAACTTATGCAATCAGCTTTTCCATATATTGAGCAATCATCTGTTGCACGCCACCACGAGAAATAACAGTTTGTCGAGTACGATAATTTTTACCCACGAATCTTAACTCTTCCTCGAAAAGAGCGCCATTTTCTTCTGTCCACAAATATATAGTTTTTGGATCTCGAAAATAATATTCAGCTACTACTAGTTTGGGTACAGGAAAATTGCGACCAAAATACATAGTTGTCCCCAAAGAACCAAGTACTGTCCAACGCTTAGAACCTTCTTCACCTGTTGTTATATCTACATTGTTCCATTCAACGTAAGAACCACAGGTCATGACAGCATCTTCATTCAATTCGTGCAGTTGCGCGAGTTCAGTTAATTCTGGGCTTCCTTGGTCTAGAAACCGCATAGCAACTGTTTTTTTGATTTCCTTAACTTTACCATTTGGCAAAGCATAATATCGTCGTTCAGAAGACCAATTTCCCTCTGATTCTTGGAGAAATGTTTTAATTAGTGATGCTTCTAGTTGAGATACAACATTAGTCATTGCTCTGATTCCTCATTAATTTTTAAAGCTTAAATTTGTCGCTGGTAAATTATTTTTAATAATGTTTTAATAAATTTAAAATATAAATTAATTTTTAACAATTAAGCTTCAGGGAGATGTTATTTTGTAATACGTGTGTTATAGTTGAAAACTACGTATGATAAATAACTACGCTAGAAAAAATTAATTGCAATAAATATATAATCTTTGAGGCATTGCAGAGAACCAGGGGTTTTGTTAACTCATCCCCCGGCTTTACGCGCTGAGGATTTCGAGTCATTATTTACTAAGGTTTATACTTAATAATTTTGTGTTTAATAATACTAATAACTATTGACCAATGACTAATGACTCAGACGGCGATCGGCAATTCATCCCGTCCCTAGTGGTCTGCCAACCCAAAAATGCGCTTGTGAGGGCTGAGGAAAGGGTAAGGGATTTAAAACCTTTCCCCTTTCCCCTTTCCCCTTTCCCCTTTCCCCTTTCCCCTTTCCCCTTTCCCCTTTAAAGAGCCAAGTCACGAAAGCGAACTACTAGAAGGAATGGGCTTTCTCGCCGTCTTTATGGTAAAAGTGATTCAAGCGCGTAGCCCGCCGCAGGCATCGCTATTATCTAAAAGGAAACTTCTAATCTTGAACTGTGCCAGACCGACCTTTTACGGAATCCTTAAAACAAACTACACCCTTACCCAATCAGCGTTGGCAGATTTATCCACAAAAAACTCAGTTAGCTCAAAAGCTAGCCCTTGAGACAAATCTTTCACCCATTATCAGCCAGCTGTTAATTAATCGTGGCATTGATACGCCAAAAGCAGCACAAGAATTTTTAGAACCAGAATCTTTAGTTTTACCTCCGCCTTTAGAAGAATTTCCAGATTTGGCCATTAGTGTAGAGTTATTGGAAAATGCCATTGCTTCTCAAACCAAAATCGCTATTTGTGGTGACTACGATGCTGATGGTATGACTAGCACTGCTTTACTTTTGCGTAGCCTACGGACTTTAGGCGCGCAAGTAGATTATGCTATTCCCAGTCGGATGCACGAAGGTTACGGTATTAATAAACGCATAGTTGAAGAATTTCATACTGAAGGAGTGGGACTAATTCTCACTGTAGATAATGGGATCTCTGCATTTGAACCGGTAGCTAGAGCTAGAGAACTAGGTCTTGCAATTATTATTACCGACCACCACGACATTCCCCAAAAATTACCACCAGCCAATGCGATTCTTAACCCCAAACTCATCGCTGAATCTTCACCTTACAGGGGTATTGCTGGTGTTGGTGTTGCCTATGTCTTGGCAGTGTCTTTAGCACAACAGCTAGGAGAGACTAAAGGCTTAATTAGACCAATGTTAGCACTATTTACATTGGGCACCATCGCAGATTTAGCTCCCTTAACTGGCGTTAATCGCCGTTGGGTGAAAAGAGGTTTACAGCATTTACCCAAATCCAACTTAGCTGGAGTCCAGGCGTTAATTCAAGTAGCTGGAGTGCAGGCGAGGGGAGAAGACACGGAGACACGGGGACACGGGGACACGGGGAAAGAATTCTCCGCGTCGCCGCGTCTCCCCGTCCCCGCATCTTCTCCCAAATCGCTGAAGCCTGAAGATATCGGATTTCGGTTGGGGCCCCGAATTAATGCCATTGGTCGCATTGGTAACCCCCAGACTGTTATTGAACTGCTAACCACAGATGATATGGGGGTGGCGCTGGAAAGAGCAATGCAGTGCGAACAAATAAATATCAGTCGCCAGCAGATGTGCGAGCAAATTGAGCAAGAAGCCATCGCTGTTGTAGAAACGTTATATGTAACGTCTTTACAGCAACACCGCGTATTAGTTATTGTGCAACCTAACTGGCATCACGGCGTTATCGGTATCGTGGCCTCCCGGTTGGTAGAACGTTACGGTGTTCCTGTGTTCATTGGTACTTATGAAGATGAGCAACACATACGCGGTTCAGCACGAGGAATTCCAGAGTTTGATGTGTTTGCAGCTTTGGAATATTCTCACGATTTACTAGGCAAATTTGGCGGACACAAAGCAGCCGGTGGATTTTCTCTACCAGCAGAAAATTTACAGACATTGCGATCGCGTTTAATTGAGTTTGCCAATGGATGTCTCGAACTCCAACATCTCAAGCCTTTGTTGAAAATTGATGCTGAAATCAACCTCAGTCAAATCAACCACCAGCTTTATCAACAGCTTGACGCTTTGCATCCTTGCGGTATTGACAATCCCGATCCTGTTTTTTGGACACCTAATGTCCAAGTGATTGAACAGCAAATAGTTGGTAAGGGTCACATTAAACTGACAATTGCCCAAACTATTGATGGTCAACAGTATAGAATTAAGGCGATCGCTTGGCGTTGGCGCGATTACTTCCGCCTACCATCACGTTTGGATGTGGCTTATAAACTGCGAAATAATCACTTCAACGGTAACACCACCATCGAGGTAGAGTTAGTAGGTGCGAGATTACCAATTCAGCTTCAGGAATTTCTTGTTTCCCCCCCTACCTCTTCAACCACCACTTTTGAATACAACCAACGGCAGTATAGTTGTGGTTTCTATAAAAATGGTTTGGCAGCAGAATTGAGAATTAAAAATCCTGAAGGCAAAATCTTGGCTATGCAACTAGGACAGCCAAATGCTTTGCTTGGTACTAATCGTCAAGATGCCAAGGAAATTGATATTTCCCAACCACAATATGACAATATTATCCAGGCCGCTTTGCAAGCATTGTCAATATCTAGTGCTGAGTCATGAATTCTGAGTTTTACCCGAATTTATTTCCACCCAGCACTCAGCACTCAGCACGGGCTAAACGCCGCGCTTTTGCTAACAGCGTTCTTAAAGGTTACCGTTGCGAAATGCCAATACAAATATTACCGCCGGCCCAGCAATCACGATTAGCGCTACGGACAGTAATTGGAAAATAACTTCCCAATTGATGCTGGTAAAAGCGTTAAATAAATCAGACACAGCGTCAAACATTTTTTCTCTTCTCCTGCTAACTGTTTATAAAAATCAATAACTTAGTTAGGAAACCCGCCATCGATCATATCTGGCCACGGGCTACGGAATTTAATTTACTTAACAAAATTATAAGAAAAGACATAAAATGTGATGGATTGGGGACTGGAGAATAACATTATGTCCGGTTGAAGACTTATCATTAAGACTGACGCTCTTACGCGGAGAATTTTTTCGATAAGTGATTAGGCGGACATGATATGACATTCAAAATATTATTTTTAGCAATAGACCTGTTGCAAAAGATACTTTTGCAACAGATAGGGTAAAGGGTAAAGGAAAAATCTATCCCTTTCCCCTTTAACCTTTCCCCTTTCCCCGACTTCTACAAGAATTCCAATATTGTTATAATAACGACTCCCAGTCATCAGTCACCAGTCCCCAATCCCAAATGGCAACTTGGCAATGTGTTAAGCAATGTGGAGCCTGCTGTCATCTAGATCCAGCAGAACGTCCAGATTTGGATGAGTATCTCTCACCCGCAGAACTAGAACTTTACCTCAGTATGGTGGGTGAAGGAGGATGGTGCATTAATTTTGACCATACAACGCGAGAGTGCCGTATTTACCCAAATCGTCCGCGCTTTTGCCGGGTGGAGGCAGAAGTGTTTCAAGATATGTATGGTATTGAAGCAGAAGAACTCAATGATTTTGCTATTGATTGCTGTCGTCAGCAAATAGAAGGAGTATACGGCGATCGCAGTTTAGAAATACTACGGTTCGATCGAGCTATTGGCCTTTAATTGTAGCGATTTAAGATGATTTGACTTACACCCAAAATATTTTCTAGAGACTAGCAATTGCAACGTCTCTACATTTCTTGGAATAACTTTTTTGTCTGGAGTTGCAATTTATTACAAAAATCTGAGAATATGATAGAAATATGAAAGCAACCTAGCAACAAAATTATTGCCTGTGAAACTAGATTCTGCACCTATAGGGATTTCTGGCATATCTTCATCTGAGATTGAGCTAGAATTGAAAGATAGTGACGATTTCAACTTAACATCACCTCAGTGCTTACCAGATAAGTCTGTAGTTGCAGATAATCCTCGAAAGCAGGAATCAGCACTAGCAATTTTTGGCACAACTTTCATAACCATCTTTTTAGCAGAAATTGGAGATAAAACTCAGTTATCAACTCTGTTAATGAGTGCAGAATCTCATTCACCGTGGTTAGTATTTATTGGATCTGCTGCTGCCCTCATCACCACCAGCTTACTAGGTGTACTTTTAGGTAGTTGGATAGCCAGCCGACTCAGCCCCAAAACCGTAGAAAAATCAGCAGGTGTGATGTTGTTGTTGATTTCTCTAATGCTATTTTGGGATGTATTGATTGGTCATTAGTCATTAGTCATTGGTGATGACTTTTTCTACTTGTCCCCCTTGTCTCCCCTGCCCCATCTCCCCCCTCAACAATATGGATTGGCATCTTCTTGGACTGAGTTTTATTACTGTTTTTTTATCGGAATTAGGTGACAAAAGTCAGCTAGCGGCGATCGCACTTACGGGTCGTTGTCAATCTCCACGGGCTGTATTTTTTGGGACGGCAGCAGCGTTAATATTGACAAGTCTTTTGGGAGCATTAGCAGGAGGAGCAGTAGCTCAATTATTACCTACACGTTTGATGAAAGCGATCGCTGCTGTAGGATTTGCCATTCTTGCTGTGCGTCTGCTGTTCTTTAATAATGAGCCGTCCTCTGATAGTGAATAGTTAAAAGTTAATTCTCAACAGATAAAACTTCCCAACCGGTTCCTTTGTAACCGTATTGAAAAATTTCTGGATGTAAAATTTCTGCCAAAATTTCTAGAGAATCTACCAGTCGCGGCCCCGGACGATTGAAGTAAGAATTACCATCAGTGATGTAGATTCTACCAGTTTTGGTGGCGTGGAGTTTTTGCCATTCCGGCAGTTGAGTTAACAGCTGGGCTTCTTGGCGGGTGCGGTTTAAATCAAAGCCGCAAGGCATAAAAACAATGACATCAGGATTACTTGCTATTAATGTTTCCCACGGTAAGTGGGGAGAAGGTTGACCGGCAACACTAAACA
This sequence comes from Nostoc linckia z4, assembly GCF_002608075.1. GTDB lineage: Bacteria > Cyanobacteriota > Cyanobacteriia > Cyanobacteriales > Nostocaceae > Nostoc > Nostoc linckia. The sequence goes on along the minus strand of NZ_LAHA01000006.1, from coordinate 128,649 downwards.
GAGATTGTCCTCCTGCCAAGTTGACTAATTCCGGAATCCAATTCGCTGCTACCATCAAAGGATTAGTCCATTCGATGCAAGTTACAGTAGGTAACTCGTTTAAACCAAGTCCTTGGATTCTTTGCTGACAAATTTTGACGCGAGCCACTAAATTTTCAATGAGTTTGACTGAATCTACGCCGAAAATGTTGCCTACTCGCTCAATGTCAGCGCAAATATCTTGAAAAATATTGGGTTGTAAAGAAATAATCTGGGGTTGGCTCTCAAAGAGTGTAGCAACTGCTTTTTCAACTTCCTGTAAGCTGACAGCACAGACATCACACTGGTCTTGAGTGAGAATGTGAGTAGGCTGCAACTGCTGTAAAACATCTGTTTTAATTTGATAGATACTGAGAGCAGATTGCAGTAAATTATTGACTTCATCGTGAATTTGGCTGCTGGAAGCCTTGGAGTTTAAGCGTGCTTGAGTACAAATAGGGCGATTTTCGATTTCTGGAGGATAATCGCATTCGTGCGATCGCCCTACAATCGCATTCACCAATCCTAATGCTGCTAAAATCTCTGTTCCGCCCGGAATTAAGGAAACAATTCTTACATTACTATCTCTCATCGCTCCACCTTGGCAACAGCTACCATTAATTTAATTCTCGCAAAATTCAAGTCATTAAATATCTTTCTGTAGGGGAATTCCAGGGGATTCCAATAGTCACAGAAGAAGAAAAAAGACAAGGGGATGAGGAACAAGGGAAAAAACAGCATGGTCAATGACAAAGGGTTTTCTCATTTTCACTTTGTCCTGTGACTCTTTGTCCTCTTCTTCTACAAAGGTCAGGACAAACCAAAAATCCAAGGGTAATGAGTAGTGTTTGTTGGTATCAAGGTAGTGATTATGGTAATTAATTAAGTAAGTTATACCAATTTAATGTAAAGCTCCACTAAATGAGTAACTCTCTATTCTTGGCGTTCTTTTCTACGAGACGCTGCGCGTTGGCAAAAGCCTCTCGTAGAGAAGGCGTACTTGGCGGTAGCCTCTGTCTTGCCGCTTTGCGTCTACGTTTAATATTCTGTGCATCTTCATACAGAATTGGTATTAATACAAAAAAGTTAAGCTATGTGAAGAAAAGTAAACAACGCTCAAACTCTTTTCCCTTCCACATCCTTACCCGATCCCAACAAGAATTATTTACCTAGACATACTTAAGTGATGTAATGATTACATTGGCAGTGCAAGCCACTTTTAAAAATTCTATACTACTTGATAGCTAAACAATTTTAAATGCCAATTATGATTCATTGAGGCAAAAAAGACTGGTATCAAGACAGAGAACTGATTGGCAAATTATACTTTGGAAGTCGTTATTCCAAGATGGGAAATTTGATTAAAACAAATATAGTTTCCGGTTATGAAAAACCTTATGGAGTAATTGTAGTTATACAAACATCGTTCTATCGTTCCCGTAGAACTGCTAGGCAAAATTATTTCTTCTTGAGGACAACTCATGCAAGTGGTGGCTGCTAGAAATATCACACAGCATAACGAAGCCCAAGGGGGTTTACAAATTAGAGAAGATAGTCGCCGAAAAAAAAGCCAAACCTTGGTGCAACTGGCAAGGAGCAAAACATTTCAGCAAGGTAATCTCAATGCGGCCATCAGAGAAATTACAGAAACCGCTGCTCGCACGCTTTCAGTTGAGCGAGTCGGGGTGTGGTTGTATAATGAAGAACGCTCAAGAATGGAATGCATCGATTTATACGATGCTAATACTAAGGAACATAGTTTTGGTAGTTCGATTTTCAAAAAAAATTATCCCGCTTATTTTTACGCTTTAGAACAGGAACGCAGCATTGCTGTAGAAGATGCTAGAAACGATATCAGAACCCAAGAATTATCAGAGTCTTATCTTTGTGTTTTTGGCATCACATCTCTACTGGATGCACCAATTTGGCTAGACGGACGTTTGGTAGGCGTAGTCTGTCACGAACACGTAGGCGAAGGTCGTCAATGGACTCTAGAGGAAGAAACTTTTGCCGGCTCAATTGCAGATTTTGTCACCTTGGCGATGGAAGCAAACCAGCGGAATGCTGCACAGGAAGCGTTGCAACAAAGTGAAGCGAAATTTCGCGCAGTTTTTGAGCGCTCTTGTATGGGAATTGCACTTATAAATATGAAAGCCCAGATAGTCGATACTAATAGGGCACTGTGCGACATTTTAGGATACAGCCGAGAAGAGTTCTACGGCAAACGCTTTACAAATTTTGTTTGCACACAAAAAGGTGATTTAGAAATTTACAAACAATTGGTGTCACAAATTTCCACGGATTTAGGAAAAACTTCAAAGGTTGAAGTTAAAGAACAAGTTGTAGATAGACATCGTATTGAAATGCAAAGATGCTGCCTACATCTTGATGGTAGGTTAGTTTGGACTCATATCTCTGTTTGTGTGATTCCAGATAGCAATGGCCAACCTGAGTTTTTTCTAGCAATGATTGAGGACATTAGTGAACGCAAGCAAACAGAACTAAAACTACGTGCTTCCCAAGAAGCAGCAGAAGCAGCCAGTCGAGCAAAAAGCGAATTTTTAGCAACCATGAGTCACGAGTTGCGAACGCCTTTAAATGCCATCATGGGCTTATCGCAATTGCTACAACAAGAAATAGTTGGCTCTCTCAATGAAAAACAAAAGGAATACATTAATTGTATATACACAAGTGGCGAACAGTTACTGGCAGTGATTAATGATATTTTGGACTTGTCTAAGGTGGAAGCAGGTAAGGAAGAATTGTTGCTTTTACCTTTACCAGTGTCAGAGATATGTAACTATGCTATATCAACGGTGCGCGATGCAGCTTTAGAAAAGGGATTGCACCTCATATATGAAATCGATACTGAAGCAGATACTTGTATTGCTGATGAACGACGCATCAAACAAATGTTACTGAATCTGCTTACCAATGCTGTTAAATTTACCCCAGCAGGTAAGGTATCGTTGGTAGTGAAAAAAGTACCCCAAGGAATGAAATTTATCGTTTCTGATACTGGAATTGGAATTGACTCAAGCCAGTTTCATTTTTTATTTGAACCATTTAAGCAGCTCGATAGTAAGCTAAATCGGCAGTATGAAGGCACGGGTTTAGGTTTAGCTTTGACACGAAAATTAGCGCGTTTACATGGTGGAGATGTGACTGTTGCATCCACTTTAGGAGAAGGTAGTCAGTTTACTTTATTTCTACCTAATCGATTTCATCTGAGAGATGAGGAAGAAGGAGAAAATTGTACTATCTCTACATTGCCTTCTCTAGCTATTCCTCAAAATCAAATTATTTTGCTTGTGGAAGATGAGCAAAATACTGGTATTGTCTTACAAGATTATCTGCAAACAATTGGCTACCAAGTCAAGTGGATCAATAGTAATGATGATTTTTTAAAGCAGGTACAAACCTTAGAGCCGGATTTAATATTGTTAGATGTCCAGTTAGTAGGTGATGCTAGTGGCTGGGATTTATTAAATATTCTGAGACAAGAGCCTGCTTTCCAAGACTTGCAGGTGATAATGATGGGCTTTAGCGAACTTTTAGAAGAGCAAATTTCGATTCTGCAAGCTGGTGCTAACGACTATCTGCTCAAACCAATTAGAGTATTTCAATTAGAATCAATGTTAATGCGATATTTGGGTGAAAGTGATTTTGACACCGACCAAACACTAATTTAAATACTTGGCGATCGCACTTACATTTTTAGTTGTAAAGAAAATTGTAAAATCATATTAAGCGATCGCTTGATGTTCTCGATCCTTTAGATATATGGCAACTGGGACATTGCTACAATCAAGATAAAAATATAAAAATTACAAAAAGATTAGTAATTTTATATAAATTTTTCTCGAAAAATGTGAAGAATATGCAAAGATGAGTTTGTAACTATAGACATCTAAGTAATATTCTGCACCTAATAATATTAGGTTATTTAGATGTTCCCTATTTTCAAGCTAAATACCTACGGGCATATAGCTCACAACGAGAGCATGAAAATTACTTTCCCTCTCCCCTGAACGTTTATCCGTATTTTGAAGACAGTAAGACTTATGCATTGACAACAAATCAAAGATAAAGTGTGAATTTTAGGCATTTCAGCTTGATTGATTGACACTTTGTTAGCGATAACTACTGAATCAAAGATAATTGAAAAAAGGTTGGAACTGCCTATTTACATCAGTTCATACCCTAAAGAATTTGACAGTGCTTAAGGCTTAGATAGTCCTACATATTTGGATAAGTGTTACTCACAGGCGGGTCAACAAAGTGAATCTTTCGGAAAAATTGGTAACCCTTAAGGGTGACTTGAAAGTATTGCAAAAAATGTGAACTCTTAGTGAGTTCATTGTGTCTTAAAACAGCATTAAAAGCAGGTTTAGAACTTCAAGCTACTGAAAAAATCGATTCAGGAAGGTAAGATTTATGGCAAATATCATTGGAACCAAAGGTAATGATAGCCTAGTGGGCACTGATGAGACGGACACGATTAATGGTAAAGCGGGGAATGATACTCTCATTGGTGGTGAAGGAAATAACACCCTCAAGGGTGGCGCTGGTGACGATTACTTAGATATTGACTATATTGGCTTTTCATCAGGTGATAACTTGCTGTTTGGAGGCGATGGGAATGATACTCTCCTTGCCTCTGGCTCTCTCTCATTCTTTCCTAGTACGATTGGTAATAACACCCTCAAGGGTGGCGCTGGTGACGATTACTTAGATATTGACTATTCATCAGGGGATAACCTGCTGTTTGGAGGCGATGGGAATGATACTCTCTCTGCCTCTGGCGCTTTGGGTAATAACACCCTCAACGGTGGTGCTGGTGACGATACCTTCTATAGTGAATCGTTTGATGTCTTTTTTGCCAGTGGGAACAAAAAAATATTAACTGGTGGCGGCGGCAAAGATAAATTTGTTCTAGGTTTCATAAGCACTGTTACAACTATCACGGATTTCGGTGGCATTGGTAAAGGCTCAAATCCATCACCTGCAACCCTCGCCTCCTTGGATACCTTGCAATTTACACAATTTGAGCAAACTGCGAGAAATCTGCAACTAACTCAAAATGGTAACAACTTAGAAATCGCCTTTGCAACTTCGTTGGAGCCAAAAGTAATTCTGCAAAATTTTGCCCTGGAAAACCTAGACAATTTAGCCCAGGTTGGCAATATTCTGTTTTATGGGCAAACTAGCATCACGGACAGCTTTGATGTTTTCAATGCCAACTTTACCCAAAGCACGGTCTTCAGAAAGAACACAGTCACTTTCCTGAACGACTTAAACAACAATGTCAAAGGCTTTGACAACTCAGATGATGTCATCAATGCTCAAGGGGGTAATGACAAAATCGATGGTAAGAGTGGCAACGACCTTTTGAGGGGCGGTGCAGGCAGTGATACTCTCATTGGTGGTAGTGGCGACGATGTTGTATTGGATGAATCCGATTTAACAGGCAATAATCTGCTTTTAGGGGGCGATGGCAACGATTCTCTCTCCACCTCTAGCTTATTATTAATTAGCTTTTTGCAAGGGTTAAAATTCTTTGGCTATTCGTCTGGCAATAATACCCTCAACGGTGGTGCTGGTGAAGACACCTTGAGTGCTAGATTATCAACAGGCGATAACCTACTTAATGGTGACAGTGGCAATGATTATCTTTTTGCTACTGGCGTTTTCGACTTTGATTTCCCAAACGTTACCTCTATCTATACCACCTCTGGTAATAATACCCTCAACGGTGGTGCTGGTAACGACACCTTGAATGTTAATTTGTCAACAGGCGACAACCTACTTTTGGGAGGCAATGGTGATGATTTTCTTTTTGCCTCCGATAATGTCCCAGCTTTCGATTTCGGCTTTACTACCTCAGGAAATAACACCCTCGATGGTGGTGCTGGTAGCGATTTCTTGTACGTTGACTTTTCATCAGGGGATAATTTACTTAATGGTGGCAATGGCAATGATATTCTGTCTGCGTTTTTTGCCTCAGGAAATAACACCCTCAAAGGTGGTGCTGGCAATGATATTCTCATCAGTGGGAACAATGATGATACTCTTTATGGAGGAACTGGTACTGATACCTTTGTTTTCAATAGTTTCAATGATGGCGTTGATAGTATTTATGACTTCAATGCAACTAACGAGTTTATTCAGGTATCGGCTGCTGGTTTTGGTGGCGAGTTGTCAATAGGTTCACTTTCAGCGAATCAGTTTACTCTTGGAACATCTGCAACAACCGCCACTCAGCGATTTATCTATGATGGTACTACAGGTGCGCTGTACTTTGACCAAGATGGCAGTGGCGGTACGTTTACTCAAGTAAAATTTGCCCAACTATTTGGTGGAGTGTCACTAACCAATAACAATTTTGATGTGATTGCTTAATCGTGATGAGCGCTTCATTATTCTAGCTAAAGAAAAATAACAAATTTGAAAAATGCGAGATGCTATTAGAGGGATCTTGCATTTTATTTATTAAATAATCGATATAAAAATCTTAAATTATGGTAAATGTAAAGCTTTTCTCATTTTTATATGAGCAATACCAGCTTCTTCAAATATTTCTCCTTCTTCTACAAAGCCAAGTTTTTGATAAAAGCTTTTAATATACTCTTGAGAATGAATCACAACTTCTCGAATATTTTTACTAGCAATAAACGAGAGTGCATTTTCCATAATTTTCTTACCAATACCTTGCCCTCTAGCTGTAGACAAAACAGCAAGTCTTTCGATTTTGACAGTTTGGTCATCTAAATATCTAATTCTGGTAGTGCCCACAGCTTTATCATCTAAATAAGCTAGCAAATGTTCAGATATTTCATCCTTGCCATCAAACTCTAAGGCGGGATCTACCCCTTGTTCTTCTTGAAAAACTGATTTTCTAATTGCAGCGATCGCTGGAAATTCCTCTGGTATTTTAGCAACTTTGATAACTAAATTATTCATCAAACTCTTTCTAGTTTTAAAATATTAAAAAAGTGGGGTTGACCCCACTTAATTTTATACTTTAATCAACTCCGTCAATTGGTGCAAAACCTTGGCGCTGAATATTTTCTGTGACTGCGCGTGGTTCTAGGAATTGCAATAAATAATCAGGGCCTCCAGCCTTAGAACCGACTCCAGAAAGTTTAAATCCGCCAAAGGGTTGTCTTGCAACTATCGCACCTGTAATGGTGCGGTTGATGTACAAATTCCCGACTTCAAATTCTGTGTACGCCTGTTGAATGTGGGAAGGTGTTCGAGAATAAAGTCCTCCAGTCAAGGCGTAGTTAGTTCCATTGGCTACTGCTAAGGCTTGTGGGAAATCTTTTACCCGAATTACTGCTAGCACAGGGCCAAAAATTTCTTGTTGGGAAATTACTGCATTGGGGGATACTTCACTAAAAATCACAGGGCCGATAAAATATCCCTGTGATGGTGCTGGTAACTCCAAGGCTAGTTTTGCTTCTGCCTTACCCTTTTCAATATACTCGCGGATGCGATCGCGGGCATTGGCATCAATTACCGGGCCGACTTGGGTACTGGGTAACTCTGCTTCCCCAATGTTCAGAGATTTTGTAGCTTCCACCAACCGCTGTACAAAAACATCATAAATCGGTTCCAGCACAATTACCCGCGAGCAAGCAGAACATTTTTGGCCGCTGTAACCAAATGCTGATTGCACTACGCCAACAACTGCTTGGTCTAAATCAGCACTTTCATCCACAATAATTGCGTTTTTGCCTCCCATTTCTGCAATTACTCGCTTCATGTGCTTTTGCCCAGGTTTTAGCGTTGCTGCTTCTGCGTAAATTCTACAGCCAACTTCTTGAGAACCAGTAAAAGCGATTATATGTGTCTCTGGATGATTTACCAAATAAGCGCCGACTTGGGAACCCTTACCTGGTACGTATTGAAATACACCTTTAGGAAAACCAGCAGCAATTAAAATTTCTGTGAATTTGGCGGCAATCACAGAAGATGTTTCCGCTGGTTTGAGAAGAGTACAATTCCCAGAAACTAGCGCTGCAACTGTCATTCCGCAAGCGATCGCCAAAGGAAAATTCCAAGGAGAAATCACCACAGCAATTCCCCGTGGCTGGTAAATATAACGATTAGTTTCTCCCGGTATGTCGTAAACCACACCTTTATCTAACCGTTCCATTTCCTCGGCGTAGTAACGACAAAAATCTATCGCCTCGGAAACCTCTCCATCAGCTTCCTTAACAGGTTTCCCCACTTCCAAAACCATCCAAGCGGAAAGTTCAGCACGGCGTTGTTCCATCAAATCAGCCGCTTTTCGCAGAATGTTAGCGCGTTCTTGAACTGGTGTTTTCCGCCATTTAGGAAACGCCGCCTTTGCAGCCTGCATAGCTTGTTCAGCTTGTTCAACGCTGATTAATCCGACTTTCCCCACTACCTCACTAAAATTAGAAGGATTGAGAGAATCAACAAATTCCGATGTATTAACATACTCGCCATTAATCAACGGTAAATAAGTTTTACCCAACTGTTGACGAACGCTTGCAAAAGCCTCCGCAGCCTTTTTTCTACCCTCCTCTTCAGCATAATCTGTATCCGCAGCACCGATGAAGGAAGAGGACACGGGGAAATTTTCATTCTCCGCGTCAGAGTGTCTCTCAGTCTCCGCGTCTTTTAGGAGTGGCGGTGCTAAAAGTTCTTCAATGGGACGATTTTCGAGATTTTGCCTTAAAAATGAACTGTTAGCGGTATTTTCCAACAATCGCCGAATCAAATATGCCATTCCAGGCAATAATTCACCGTAAGGACAGTAAACTCTCACCCGATAACCCCTATCAACCAAAGCCTTGGCGACTTTATCACCCATACCGTAGAGGACTTGTAATTCAAAGCGGCGGCGGGGGACATTTAAAGTTTCGGCTATGGCAATGGCACGAGCGTGCGATCGCACATTATGGCTACCAATGGCAGAATATACATATTGATGATTTTCTAGCAATAACTGAGTGATAACTTCAAAGTTAGCGTCTGTTGCGGCTTTATCATTGTAAACTGGCTGTGGCCAATGCTTTTGGGCTGCTTTGATAGTTTCCTGATCCCAATATGCGCCTTTTACCAAACGGATTGTTAGGGGATAACCGCGCTGTTTTAACCAAGAAATGACGTTTTTAGCATCTTGCTCGCTATCACGCAGATATGCTTGAATTGTAATGCCAATGTCTGTACGTTGGCGAAACTCTGCTTCTAATAGAAGTTTTTTCAAGATATTCAGAGTTATGTCTTTATAGGCATACTGTTCCATATCAAAATGCACAGCAGCACCTAATTCTTTAGCACGACGTAAAAGAATACGAATGCGATCGCTTACTCGTTCTTCACTACCTTTAGCATCTAATGGGTCAAATTGCGAATAAAACGCCGTTAATTTAACAGAAACCTGGACTTTTGGTAGCAATTCGCCATCTGCCTCATCAATGGCTGGTATGACTGCCCAATTCTTTGATGCTTCCACCAATTGTTGCATTAATTCCAGATAGCGTTCTAGATAAGATTGGGCTTCGGCTTCAGTAATTACCGCTTCACCAAGTAAATCAATGGTGAAGGCCATTTTTTCTTTTCGCAGCCGTTCAACTGTTTTGATGACTTGTTTAATATTTTCCCCAGCAATATATTTATGAGCAAGAGTTTCAACCGCCGTACCAACGGTTGTAGCAGCAACTTGTCCTGGTACAGAGTCAGGGTTAGCAAAGTTTAGCATTCCCTTCAAAGCTGATGGTAATTCTACAGATTCATCCCCTAAATATTCTTGTAAATGAGAGGCAATTTCTGACTTACTGTGCAAAGCAGGTAGTGTATCTATAAACCGGAATAATTGCACCCGCAACCCTGGATTACTCATAGCCCAAGCTAGTAATTTATCATCCCAGCGCATTTGGTCGCGCAGGGAAGCAAAAAACGAACGATTTTCTTGGGTAGCTGCTAGAAGTTGTTTAGCAATTTCTTGAGTTTTAGCTTCGTAGGTGCTGGTTTGTACTTGTAATACCACTGATAAAAAACTCCTTATTCAAGACAAGGTTTTTTGTACAAAACCTGTGTCTTCTATTTTGACGCTTTCACTCTAGTAACTGTTTTAAGTCCTAGTCAAGTTGAGATTTGCCAATTCTACTGGGAATGGGGAAAGGGGAATGGGGAAAGGGGAATGGGGAATGGGAAAAGGGGAAAGGGGAATGGGGAAAGG
>NZ_LAHA01000006.1:0-118353 GCF_002608075.1 Nostoc linckia z4 | reverse complement strand
GGGGAAAGGGGAAAGGGGAATGGGGAAAGGGGAATGGGGAAAGGTTTTAAATACATCAGACCTCTTGCACAAGAGTGCTTTTTGCACTTTTGTGGTCAAAGGGATACATCTTTATTGGGGAAAGGGAAAATACCAAACATGCACCTCCTTTCCCCGACTTCTCTTAGAAGTCTATCCTTTACCCCTTACCCCTTAACCTTTTCCCAGACCACAAGGGAAGTTCATATTGCTTGTCAAGTATTCATCCGAACATGATATTAGACATCAAAAGACTTTTCCCCCAATCCCTTCCTATGGTTTTACAACAGAACAGGGGAAAACAAAAACGTTAAAGGGTAAAGGTTTTTTCTTACCCTTTACCCCTTAAGCTTTTCTCTACTTTTGCAAGAAGTTTATTGCAGTAATTTCTGGAACTGTTTTTGACTACGCACTTTGTGAAAGTCTGGGTCAGTTTTAGCTAATTTTTTATATTTTCCAGGAACAAATTGAATCGCTCGATCTAAGTTTTCAATTGCTAATTCTACATTGCCTTGTAAAGCATAAGCACAAGCTTTGTTGTAATATGCTTGGTGCAAATCTTTTTTGATGGCGATCGCCTGATTATAAGATGCAATTGCTTGTTGATAGCGTTGCAATTTTATTAAGGTAATGCCCCTGTTAGTTAAAGCTTCATATTTGTTAGGTTTGATGGCGATCGCTTTATCATACGATGCAAGAGCCTCTTTGTAACGTTGTAGAGATGTTAAGGCTATGCCACGGTTATACCAGGCTTCATCTTTGTCAGGCTTGATGGCGATGGCTCGATCGTAAGATGCAATGGCTTCTTGATAGCGATGCAATGATGTTAAAGCTATGCCTCGGTTTATCCAAGCTTCAGGAATCTCAGCTTTCATGGCGATCGCTTTGTCATATACTTGGATTGCATCTTCGTAACGCTGTTTATCTAATAAATCATTGCCTTGAGCAAATAAAACTTCTGCTTTTTGGCTTGCCTTTGCTTCTACAAAAAGCTGGCTTACATTAGTTTCCTGGACTACTTGTCTAGTATTTTCTGTCCATGAATTTGCTCCATTACTACAACCAAATCCAAAGAATACTATTAGGCTAGATGCAACAAATCCGTACCTACAAACCATGCTTTGTCTACAGAACTTATAATTCTGTTATTCAACTTTTGTTATTTTTGAATATTATCAAATGTTTAGTAATTTTTGCTCATTCGGTTCGTAATTTTTTGACAAAAAACTTTTGATGAAAATTTATACTTTTTTTTTGATACCTAGAATAACATATTCAATACACATAAAGCAATTGTTGAATGTAGAGCTTCCTGAGCTATAGCAGGCAACAGGCAATAGGGAAAGAAAGTCTCTTGGTGTCTGGGTTTTACTGTCAATTTATGTCCTCAACTATGCTTCGACTGCAATAAGGGACTTCCAAGTAAAAAAACATAGAAGACTGTTGCCTACTACACAAATAATTTCAGGAATCAAACTTGATTCCTATGGGACTTACGCAACTGGCATATTATTTGAAGTTTGTAGTTATGACTTTAGTCCTTAAAATAAGGGCTAGAGTCGCTTACTACAAGCAAAAAATAAAATTTTTTGTGACACTTGCGTAAGTCCTGAAATAGATGAAAACGGCTTTAAAAAGCAAAGCTTAAATCATTCCAAATACTGACCCGACAGTAGACTTAATCGAATCTCTTGCGTCCTTCAAAGTTTGACTGATGGGATGCTTTGCCTGCAAAAATACACGGGCACAATTGCGTCCCGGCATTCCAGAAATGGAACCGCCTGGATGAGTTCCTGCGCCAGTGAGAAATAAATTCTCAATTGGGGTTTTGTAATTTGCTATTTCTGGCAAGGGACGGAAAAATACCATTTGATCTAAGGTCATATCGACATGGTAATAATTTCCTTTGTATGCACCTAATCTTTCTCCGAGTTCTGCTGGACTTTCTACACGACGGGCGATAGTTGCATTTTTGACATTCGGCGCATAGTTCGCCAATTTATCAATCACCCTGTCTGCAACTTTATTTTTCAATTCATCTGTCCAACCAGTGCCTTTTAAACCCGTACCTTCTGCACCAGCAATTTGATAAGGGGCGAAAAACTCAATCCACGCAGTATGTTTGCCAGGGGGTGCTAGTGTTGGATCTAAGTAGCTGGGTACCACTAGGTACATTGATGGGTCGGTATCAGGAATTTCTCCCAAGGTACATTTACTATGAGCTTGTTCTACATGAGCCACGGAATCTGCAATTAAGATGGAACCAACAAGATATTCATCTTTGTGTTCGTGGTGGGGAAATTGCAGTGGTTCGTTCAAAGCCAAATCAATTTTGAGGATAGTTTCGTTGTTGTTAACGATGCGGCGTTCTAATCTTTCCCACAAGTCAGGATCGACTCCATCAACTTGGCTTTTATCAGTCATTTGCAAGAATAACCGCTTGGCATCAATATTAGAAATTACGCCATGTCTGGCACGATATTCTTTACCACCACCGACTCGCACGCCTACAGCTTTACCGTCATCAATTAAAACTTTTTCCACGTGTTGGTCTGTGAGAATAACGCCGCCCTTACTTTTGACTAAATTTACCAAAGCTTGTACCAGTGCGCCAGTACCACCACGGGGTCTTGCCATCCCTGGATTATGACGCATTGCCATCATAATTGCACCAATGGCAAGGGTTTTTTGTGATGGTGGCGCACCAAGTTCTGATGCTAGCCTTGCTAGTGGTGCTTTGAGAAATTCTGAGTCAAACCACTCGTTTAGTAAATCTTCACCGCTGGTTAACATGGTGCGAATAAAGTCCAGCGTTTTGTTTGGCGAACCGATGACAGAAAATAAATCTTTGATTTTTGTGATGTCATAGTTACCAAGGATGTCAATAATTGACTTCGGCGGTGCATTAAACATGGGAATCATTGCACCTAAGGCCCTTTGCCAATAATCAACAAATTCCGCATATTTTTTGGCGTCGCGATCGCTATAACGAGCGATTTCTGCACAAGTCTTTTCCACCGACTTATGCCCTAAGAAATATTTGCCATCAGGATGAGGACAGAAAACAACAGGATCGCACTCTAAATAATGCAAACCATATTTTTCTAGTTCTAATTCTTCAACTACTGGCCCTAAGTGAATAAACTCGTGGTCAATAGCGCATAAGTTAAATTTAAATCCAGGAGCTTCTTGTGGTAAACATTCTTCAGTTGTTGCTGCACCGCCTGGAACGGAACGCTTTTCTAGTAACAGGACACTATAACCAGCCTTCAATAAATAAGCTGCACAAACTAACCCATTATGTCCAGCACCAATCAGCACAACATCATACTCTTGCATAGTGGTTACTTTGAAATTAATTAGCTTCATAAAGCTTAAAAATTTTTTGGCAAATTTAAATCACCCATGAGTAACAAAAATTATCTTTAATTAGTGTCAATACTACTAAAGAGGTAATACATCTGATGAGGGTATTTGATTTACCTGGGCTTCTATCAGAAGTATTAAATTTCCAGTTTCCACTTCTAAATCTTCAATCCGAAATATAATATCGTCCCATTTAAAATATGGTATGCTCATCAAATCTTTGGCTTTGTGCATTAATGCTGTAATTAATTCTATTGAAACACCTGCTCCCTCAGTACAGTTAAAGCTCTCCAACATAGCAGGTTGTGAATCTTTGCGGGGACGAGCAATGGCAGTGAAAGCTAAAGGCCTAGTTTTTCCCATTTCCTTTAACAATATCTTTCCTCTGAATTCTATTTTGCCAGCACCAGGTAAATATACCTGAATTTCTTGTGGTTCAAAACTGACAATTTCGCCATCTACATCCAAGTTGAAGTTTCGCATCTGGTTGTCAATAAACTCTGACGACAAAGCGCGGTTTAAATCTGCTTCTGTCAGTGTCATTTTAGCAATGGCATTTACTGGACGATCTAGTTTGATTTCACCGAAAATAGCACTTAGAGGATTGATGGTGAAAGCATCAGTTTGCAGTTTTATTTCTTGTACGCGAATGTCTTTTTGGATAACTAATCCTTCGCCTGTAACCGAAACTCCGTCAGCTTGTCCTTGCACTATTTTCAACAGATCGGTTTGTATGTCTATCTCTATTTGTTCTACTTCATCTAAATTTTTAGATATTCTTCTTTCAACTTCCTGGGATAATAATTTCTCCTCAAATCTATGCTCATCAGGCATAAATTACTAATCTCCTAAATATCCTCATATTGCTTACTGTAAAGGCTGGATACTCAAGAGCGAATCTATATTCAGATATATGACGGTATAACTAAGGGCAGACAATATGCATTAATATCAACTTAATGTTTCAGTTAATACTAATGAACAATATGTCTACCCCTCAATAAAAATTGGATGTTTTTTTATTTGGGCGTCGCATAATTGCGGGATGATTTGAGAATTTACATCAAGACATAATCCCCGTGTCACCGTGTCACCGTATCTCCATATCTCCGTGTCCCCGTGTCCCCATATCTCCGTGTCACCGTGTCACCGTGTCACCGTGTCAGCTTAAATCATCCCATTATTCAGCAACACCTTTATTTGCAAGTCCCTTAATTTTTACCATTCGGCCGCTGAATAATTGTCTCCAAAATTCGCCGCTTGGCTTTGGGATCGATCGCAACTAAGCGCACATATTCACCGCTATATTCTGCCAAAGAAGATTCCAAATTCGATATTGCATCCGATTCGGCATCAATGTGGCTGTTAACACAACTTTGCCAAGAACCTGTACGGAAACGACGCTCATCTACGTGTTCGATACTAATTTTGTAACCTTGAGACAATATTTGGCGGATTTGTGCTTGTGTTTCTAGGCTCAAATGGGTACTTGAGACATTGTGTTTCTGAAAACCGTTAGTTGATGGTTCGCTAGTTGGTGTCACAGCAGGCGGTGGTGCTGGTTGATAACTTCTACCTCGATTCAGTCGATTGTATTCATCAACTAATTTGGAATTTTCCACTCGTTTTTGTTCGCCAACCATCAAGTGGCCGGATTCTATTAGGTGAGACAAGCTGAAATCTGGTTTTTTAAATTGTGGTGGCCCTTCAACGCTATTAACCACGCGTAAGGATACCCGTTCAAAACCGATTTCATGGATAAATTTGCGGATTTGTTCGTCGTAAATCCGCGATCGCAATGCGCTAAAAAAGTCAATGGACTGATTGGCAAAAGTATCAACTAGCTGTTCAACTTCCCGCCGCGAAAGTCCATCAGCTTCAAAAATCCCGCCGACAATTCCCACCTTATCATCTCGGTCTGGTTCCCAATAAAATTTCTCCATCCGTCCATCCCGAATTAAGGGTGCATAGAGGGTGGAAAAATCATTACCTGTGACAATAATCGGGACGCGATGTAAAGGTGTAGAGTCATAGCTTCCCGGTAACTGTACATCTGTGGGATTATCGGCAATATTCATCAGGGTGGCATTCACCAACTGTGTATTTACAGTATATTGAGTGCCTTCATCGAAGCGTCCAGCACCCGCGTCTAAATCGTTAATCATCAGCACGCACATTTTCCCGCGTACTTTAATCAGTTCTGCTGTTTCCCGGTAGCGCAGCCGAATCAACCGCGCTGGATCTCCTGCGTCTGGACTTTCCAACTCGCCACCAGAAATCAGAGTTACTTCGATACCCATTTTCTCGAAGACTAACTCGCATTGAAAAGACTTACCTTCACCCTTACGTCCATGAATGCCTAAAATTAAAGGTACTCTAACCCCAGGAAGGTTTAAGAAGTTTTTCGTGATGTGGACAGCAAGTTTGTCCAAAAATCGGGGAGCAATGTAGTAACTCATGAACCTATGTTATAAATATCTAGCACTTCTAAAGTTAATGTTAAGTTTTTTTGGGTATAGCGATCGCTTTTCGCTGATTATTGATGGCGATCGGTTTTTTCACACAATTTGAAACACAGAGATAGGTTTTCTCTCTATCACTGCAAATTCTATTCCCTAAGGATGATTTTGAATATAATTACAAACCCACAGAGGTCGATTTTTTCTCTATAGCCAAGAATTCCATTAGCCAAAGCTTCTATGCTAAACTTTGCACAAACTCTATATGTTCTTCACTACTCAAACCTTGTTGCAACACTCCTAAAACCTTTGCCATTTCCCCTTTACATAATGCCTCTACATCCAACCACAAGCCAGGAAAAACCCGACTTTTAATTATATTATTTATATCAGCTTCTAGCCCTCTATATTCACCATCCTCTAAGCAGAACCAATCTAGTTGATTTTCTAATATTCGCCAAACAATATATTCTTTGACACCGTTCCGACGGTAAACTTTTTTCTTATCATGTAAATCATTAGCAGCGCTGCTAGCTGCTACTTCAGCGATTAATTCTGGCGCGCCTTCAATATAATCATCTTCACTAATACGTGCTTGTCCGCCTAGCTTTTCATCAATCAACAATACAACATCAGGCTGGGGTTCATTATCTAAATCTAGGCGCACTGTGACATGATCGCCCAACTCAACCCCAGGAGTGGCAACTTTATAAGTGCCTAACCAGATGATTAAGTCTCCATGCGGTTTTCCATGACTATTAAAACGCAAAGGTGATGCCACGTATACAATTCCTTCTATTAATTCTGCTTTTTTAACATGAGGCATAGCAGTATATCGGCGTTCAAATTCCTGGCGAGTCAGCCTATCCCCACTTTCTAACGGCGGAATGCGGATACTTTTATTCAAGTTTTGTTCTATCGATGTTGTCATGAGCAGATTCCTCAAAGGAGTGTTGCTAAATTTAGTATAATAAATTCTTTGTTTATAGCAGTTATCTAAACTTATTTACAGCGATTTTCAGGTAAATAATCTACATTTTATCTCATACCAATTATATGTATAAAAATACCTCTAATGGATAAAACCTCCGCGCCTCTTTGCGCCAACCTCCGCGTACCTTTGCGTTGAAAAACTTTAAATTGTTAATTAACTTCAAGAAAACCAATTTAACCAAGCGTCCCAATTTTCCACGATTTTGGCAAATTCTGTATAACCTCCTGCTCTAGGATGAGCGCCGTCATTAGCTCTTGCTTCATCTATCCAAATATTCGATTTTTCCAGAATTGGAAATACATCTAAATAAGGCACATTTAACTTTTGACAAATTAAAGCTAAATTTTGGGTTAAATCTCTGTTTCTTTGCCTTCTTTCAAGGTCTTCTCGTTCTACATATGGTGCTGGGCCAATCATTAAAACAGGATATAACTGTTGCGCTTTATTTAAAATTTCCTGGGCATTTTTGAGCGAATCTGCTAAGTCTACACGAGTTTTACCATTTTCTGGTGTTGTGTCATTTAATCCAAAAGAAAACACAACTCTGGCATCATATTCCTTTGGCAAACGCAGCGATACTTCTTGTAACCAACGCTTTGCTATATCGCTACTCGTATCGCGCCTAATCCCTAAATTATAGTAAGTGATGTCATAACCTTTTTTATTAGCATTAGCACATACTCTCCCCGTCCAACCCAGACATTCAGGGTCACCAGTACCGTTTACAAAGGAGTCACCAATAAAACAAATTCTAACTTGACTTAGCTGTAAATTCATTGAATAAATACTTTTAGGATGTCAAGTTTTACACGCAATAAAATAAGAGAGGTAAAATTAATTGCCTCTCTTAATAAATCAACTTCAAAGGTACTAGGTTTTAGCTTTTACCTTTTAGTTTTTAGTATCTGCTGGGTTTGTGAACGATAAAGCTGAGAATTTGGCACTGCTTGATGTTGTCAAAACCCACAACGCGGATGTAATTGTTGGAATATTGAGAACGGCAAGATTGAACTTCGTTCAACACTTCTTGAGTAGATTTAGCGCCGAACAAAGGCAGCTTCCACAGTGTCCAGTATAATTCTGTTGGCTCAGAGGTTTCGTTGAATTCAACCGCTGGAATGTAACCTTGATTCAAGATGTACTGGATCTGCTTGGCAATTTGAGCATCAGACAGAGGAGGCAGATAAGAAAGGGTTTCGTAACGACGCTCTTTTGGTAGAGTTTGCATAGCTTTAGTATTAAAGGATTGCGGTTGACTTCAGTTGTCAGTTATCAGTCACCAGTTATCGCTGCTGACTATTCACTGTTCGTTATTTGGGTCTGAGGTTGTTTGCTGTTCTGGATAGAGACTGGGGTTTGATGTATCTATTTGTGTGATGCGTTCTAGATGCTGGCGACGTTGTTCCATATTGGCTTGCTGAATGCCAGTGCGAACCATTTCCGGTAAGAAATCAGTGACTTCCTCGGCAATATGCTCTCTGACAGTCATAATCCGCAATGCTAAATCCGGCTTTTCTCGAAACAGTTGCTTTATGTAAGCTTCTCCGTCTTGAACTTTATCCGCAGAAAAGTTATGCAGCCACACTGCCAATGGAGGATTAGTTTCGCCCAGCTGCGCCAATACTGTCCTTAGCGCCTGATATGTCAGGTAGCTTTGGAGAGTCTTGGCTGTGTCCTTCGCAATTTGCTTGAGATTCATGCTTGGCCCCAGCCCTTAAGAGTTATGAGTTATGAGTTATGAGTTATGAGTTATGAATTAATGTAACTCTTAACTCCTAACTTCTAACTCGTAACTTTGGATCAGACGGTATCCATAGCTTCAAACTCAAACTTGATTTCTTTCCAGAGTTCGCAAGCAACGGCTAATTCAGGAGACCACTTAGCGGCTTCGCGGATAATGTCGTTACCTTCACGAGCCAAGTTGCGACCTTCGTTACGAGCTTGGATGCAAGCTTCTAAAGCCACGCGGTTAGCTGTAGCACCAGGAGCGTTACCCCAGGGGTGACCGAGAGTACCACCACCGAATTGCAGTACGGAGTCATCACCAAAGATTTCTACGAGTGCAGGCATGTGCCAGATGTGAATACCACCAGAAGCAACTGCCATTACACCAGGTAGAGAAGCCCAGTCTTGGGTAAAGTAAATACCACGAGACTTGTCTTGCTCAACATAGTTTTCACGCAATAGGTCAACGAAGCCCATTGTGATACCGCGCTCACCTTCCAACTTACCAACTACGGTACCGGTGTGGATGTGGTCACCACCAGACAAGCGTAGGGCTTTAGCTAATACACGGAAGTGGATACCGTGGTTCTTTTGACGGTCGATAACAGCGTGCATAGCGCGGTGGATGTGCAACAGAATACCGTTGTCACGGCACCAACGAGCCAATGTGGTGTTAGCGGTGAAACCTGCTGTCAGGTAGTCGTGCATGATGATGGGCTGTTTGAGTTCTTTAGCGTACTCAGCCCGCTTCAGCATTTCTTCGCAGGTGGGAGCGGTAACGTTGAGGTAGTGACCTTTGATTTCGCCGGTTTCTGCTTGGGCTTTGGCAATAGCTTCAGATACGAACAAGAAGCGATCGCGCCATCTTTGGAATGGTGCAGAGTTGATGTTTTCGTCGTCTTTGGTGAAGTCCAAACCACCGCGCAAGCACTCATATACAGCGCGTCCGTAGTTCTTCGCTGACAAACCTAATTTTGGTTTGATGGTACAACCCAACAAGGGACGACCGTATTTGTTTAATTTGTCACGCTCAACTTGGATACCGTGGGGAGGGCCTTGGAAGGTCTTGATGTAAGCTACTGGAAAGCGGATGTCTTCCAAACGCAGTGCCCGCAGGGCTTTAAAACCAAATACGTTACCTACGATGGAGGTCAACACATTGGTTACAGAACCTTCTTCAAACAGATCCAGAGGATAGGCAACATAGCAAATAAATTGGTTGTCTTCACCGGGAACTGGTTCGATGTCATAGCAACGACCTTTGTAGCGATCGAGGTCGGTGAGCAAGTCTGTCCACACAGTTGTCCAAGTACCAGTGGAAGACTCAGCCGCTACAGCCGCGCCTGCTTCTTCGGGAGGAACTCCAGGCTGGGGCGTAACGCGGAATGCTGCTAGAAGGTCTGTATCTTTAGGTGTGTAATCGGGGGTGTAATAAGTTAATCTGTAATCCTTAACCCCGGCTTGATACCCAGATTTGCTCTGAGTCTTCGTTTGAGCGTAAGACATATTTTATCCTTCCCAGAAGTCACTCTTTTTACTTATCAAATCACGTATTGTGCAACTTTCCCACACCCCGCTCTTTCCCCCTTGAGCGGGGAGAAGATCGGGAAAAATTTTTGTTATGGGTTGTTTTCGGCAGAGTTTAGCACTTTTTTTGCGGCCTATACTTTGGTAGTGAAGGTAACCCTCATTACCAGTGTTCTCCCATGCTTGGGCAGACGACCTAGCGCTTCTACTCCTTCCTCTGCCTACACATCAAAATTCTTTTTTATCTGTTTCTCTTCTCGCACCCGACTAAACCTTCTCAATTTCACCAAAACTTCCGCACTTTGCGGGCAGCATTTAGATAATTCTCTCATAACATGGCATATTCAGGGGATTGACCTGGCTGGCACACATTCCCCCCTCCATAGTCCTTTTATCTTCTCCTTAGTTGGGAAAGATACCACAAAAGAATTTACTTGACAGAGATTTAGCAGAGTGGTGAGCAAAAGATAAAAGAATTGCACACCACGAAATTTGTAGCTTGTTTCACAATATATCAAGAATTCGATAAGTTATTCTTTGAAAGTTTTTAACTTATTTATTTAAATTTGTTATTACATAAAGATTTAAACATTTTGTTAAGAAAGATTTACAAAATGTCATTAATGGTGTTTAGGGAATGGGGTATGGGGAGATAAGGAGATGGGGAGATGGGGAGATGGGGAGATCGGGAGATAGGGAGATGGGGAGATGGGGAGATGGGGATAAAAAGAATAACTTTTAACTCCTCAGTCAGCATTCAACAGTCAACAGTCTGCATTCCCAATGCCCAATGCCCAATGCCCAATGCCCAATGCCCAATGTTTAAAAATTCCGAGGGAGGGGAACACTGAAGTTAACCAAAAGCCAGTTTTGATAACGGCTATGGGTAGTGTCTCCAAAGGAAATGTCATCGTGGTGTTGTTTTGCAAGCGTACTAGTTTATTGATTTCTTCTATCTTGCTGGGGTTAATAACTCTGCCGAGTATGGGATGGGCACAAAAAACTCCTGATGTTAATTCATCTGATTTAGCTCCTGCTTACCCGTCTTCACCACCGCCTCCGCGAGTAGATCCTTTACCCGATGAACGGGGAGTGCAAGAAAATTCGCCAGAAACGGATTATCGTGTCGCCAACTTAGTGGCGGATGTTACAGGTAATCTTTGGGTGGGTTCTTGGCGGGGACTATCGCGGATTGACCCGAAAACTGGCAAGATTGTTTCTCGTGTAAGTTTACCGAATGTTGCCATTGGCGCTTTAGTCCAAGACAAAGTAGGACGCTTGTGGGTGGGAAGTTATGGTGGATTGATGCGAGTAGATCCCCGCACAAGCGAAATTACTGCACAGAATTTATTTTTGCCTTCTAAACGGGTGTTGTCCCTTTTAGTTGACAAGCGCGGCTATTTGTGGGCTGGAACTGACAGTGGTTTAGCTTTAATTAGTCCCGACCAAGGCTTGATTATGACTACATTAAAAAATCTGCCTGGTGTTAGCGCCAACACTTTGACTTTAGACGCAGAGGGTCAGCTGTGGGTTGGTACTCTTGATGGAGTGGTGCGGGTTAATACTGCCAGTGCTGCAATTATGAAGCGAATTGCAGATTTACCCGGAACCACTGTCCAAGCCTTAGCTATTAGTCCAGAAGGGTTGATTTGGGCGGGAATGCCAAATAATTTGCTAGTGATTAATCCCAAAACTGGGGCAGTGTTGCGGTCTGTAACGCGGCTGCGGGGGCGTAACGTTACAGCAGTGCGTTTTGCCAAAGATGGTAGTGTCTGGGTCGGTACTCACGATGGTTTGTTACGATTAAATCCAAATACCGGAGCTGTGTTAGACGCTGAAGTTGCTGGACTTCCTTCTAGTCGCATTCTTGCCCTTGCACCTGACATCGGCAACAAATTGTGGATCGGTACTAGTGAAGGTCTAGCTTGGTTAATGCCGAAAATGAGCAGTGCAAAACCCCATCTTGCTTTTAGTCGCGCCGTGAAGTAGAGATTAGGGACTGGGGACTAGGGACTGGGGACTAGGAAAATTGATTCCTAACATCCAATACTTAATAACCAATACCTAAATCCCCAATCTAAAATCCAAAATCTAAAATCTAAAATTGGCAATGGCAATCACTACCCAGCAATTAATTCAATGGAAACAACAGGGACGTTCAATTGTGGCGTTAACCGCTTGGGATTATGCGATCGCCCAACTCTTGGACGCAGCTGGTGTAGACTTAATCCTCGTGGGTGACTCAATGGCAGTAGTTTTAGGCTACCAAACAACTCTGCCAATAACTTTAGATGAAACAATCTACCACGCTAAAGCTGTACGTCGAGGAGTTAAACGCGCTTTTTTACTGGTTGATTTACCGTTTTTGAGCTACCAGGAAAGCATCCAACAAGCAATACATTCAGCTGGTAGGGTTTTGAAAGAAACCGGGGCGCAAGGTGTAAAGTTAGAGGGTGGTTATCCAGAAATGGTGGAAACTGTGGCTCGTTTGGTAAAAGCGGGAATTCCAGTTATGGGTCATGTGGGTTTGACGCCGCAATCAGTACATCAACTCGGTTTGCGACAACAGGGTAAAACCCAAGAAGCCAGTGAGAGAATTTTAAGTGAAGCGATCGCTCTCGAACAAGCCGGTGCTTTTGGTATGTTGTTAGAGCATATCCCCGCAGATTTGGCAATGCAAATTACACAAAAACTTACCATTCCCACAATTGGTATTGGTGCAGGGCCTCACTGTGACGGTCAAGTTTTAGTTACCTCAGATATTCTCGGTCTTGCAGAAAAAAGTCCGCCATTTGCCAAAGTTTACACAAATTTACGGGAGACAATTACGAAAGCGGTGCAAGATTATGCTTTAGAAGTACGAGAACGGAAGTTTCCTTGAGCAATACTTCGCTAAATAGAAAAATGCCTCAATTAAACTTGATTTTAACGCCTGAAATTTTTTTTGCTAAAACTTAAAGCCTCTCAATTTGTAACCTATTCATTAATCAAATGTTTCTTAACAATTTTGCAAACATTGTTTGACAATTTCTCACATTTACTTAGTCATTAATGAAGCCAATGGACGCGAAAAAAGCATAACTACTTGTGCCGGTTGTTGACTGTTAACAGCCAAAGCTAGATTTTGTCTCTTATCCCTGTTTCCTGGGAGTGCTTCGAGATGTCGTGTAATAATTTTGGCAATTATAACTAATTAACCAGACTTGATATTAGTCATTTATTCCATGACTTTTATGATTAGTAAGGAACTTGAGTTGCTTGCATTACTTGAGTTTTGACCTATGTGCGATGGTTTTTGCAGAATGTTCCTATATCTACCATCGAAAAAACTGTGTCATTATTTTTTCTCCACCGCTTTATAAGTTTATAAATAAAGCTATAAAATTTACCTCAAAGGTGAGTTACGAGCGTCTTCAATATTAAGAAAAGTTACAAAAGATATATTCACGCAGAGCTTTTCTAGATCGAGATCGAAAGTTAGATTGAATTTAAGTATTAAAGCGTAGAGAACATGATTGAACTGTGGAAATTCCGCAATTGCCACCAAGACAATTGTAGAAACCCAGTGTAGTCTTTAACTAGAAAAACAGTGTCAGGCAGTTACTAAGCAAAAAGACAACTATTCCCACTAAACTTTTTAATATTTATTGTTCTTATGACACCAAAAGACATCAAAATTAAATTTCCTCTTTGGCAATATCTGAACCAGCCCTTATTTAGTCCCGATACTAAGTTAGTATGGAATCCCCATCGCTTTGCATTGATGTGGCGTCTTCAAATGCTAGAACGCTGCTGGACTAAAGAATGTGACGCGAAAGGGCCTCAACAGCATTAACTAGCTTAAAAGCTGCTGCAATTCCTTTTTTTGACTTGCTCAAGCCTCGTCGTCTACAATACGAGGCTTTTTGCCGTCTAGTAAAGTACTAACAGTCATGTCTCCCATAACATTAATGGCAGTGCGGCAGCGATCCAAAAACCAGTCTACAGTCACTAGTAAAGCTATGTATTGGGTAGGTAAACCTACAGAAGTAAACACCAATGTCATTGTTACTAGTCCAGCATTGGGAATATTCGCTGCACCCACCGATGCAAAAATCGAAGTGAGGATGACAATTACTTGCTGTCCCAAGCTTAGATGTTGCCCAATTAATTGAGAAATATACAATGCAGACATGGCTTCATAAAGGGCAGTGCCATCATTGTTGAAATTTGCTCCTACCAATGCTCCCAAGGCAGCGGAGGATTCCCTTAAACCGACTTTTGTTTGCAAAACCTCGAAGGTTACAGGCATGGCGGCGGCAGAGGAAGAAGTCGAAAAAGCCGTCAAAAAGGCATCAGAACCGCCAGCTAGAAATTTTAGTGGGTGTACCCAAGAATTAAATTTGACTCTGGTGAGGTAGTAACATGCTTGTAAAAACAGTGCTGCTAGTACCGCGACAATGAATGCCCCTAAAGATTGAAAGGGGGCAAAACCTTCTTTAGCAACAGTTTTAGCTACAATGCCAAACACTGCAAACGGTACTAAGGCAATTACCCAATTGAGGATGCGGACTACTGCTTCAAACAAAATGCCGATGACATCTTCAATGGGTTGGTATCCGTTTTTTCCTTGGGCAATTTGTTCGGATTTTAATCCCCGCAGCACAATGCCAAAACTCAGAGCAATGACAATCAATTGAATGACGTTATTATCAACTAACGGCTTAAGAACTGCTTCCGGTACTGCATCTTTGAGCAGTCCCCAAGGATCGAGGCTTTGACTTGTAATTTGCGTATTTGTTGAAGTGACTACATTGCCCCAGGTTCCGGGACGTAGAACGTTTGCGACGAAGAGTCCCACTAAAATAGCTACAGTAGTGTTGGTTAAAAGTAGTACAAATAGCCGCCGTCCCGTGGTTCCAGGGATATTTGTAGTCATTAAAGTATGTAGCACTGCTACCAAAATCAAAGGCGTAGCTAGGGCGCGGAGAGCCTTTAGCACCAACTCAGCCGGAATTGCTAAATTGTTGATTAGGGCGGCATTGCTGGGGCTGGGATTTCCTGCACCAAGGACAATTCCGACGCTAATGGCGACTACTAGGGCGATGACAATTTGTAACGTCAGAGGAATACGCTGCCACCAAGGCCTAGCTCTGGTTTCAGGCGGAGTGCTACTTTCTGGATGACTCATTGGTTAGATGCGGATTAACTGTTGTAACTATTAAAACAACACTGGTGACAGTGGCAAATCCGGAAAAACAAAAGCTTTATTTTTGGGTAAAAACTGCTAATGTAAGATTCCGTTGCTTTGCAAAATCCGGTAAGCTCCTAGAGATATTTTTGGCTTGTGTTTGGAGGCGCTTATGTCCTTTGTCCCTTTGCATATTCACAGTGACTACAGTTTGCTTGATGGAGCAAGTCAGCTACCAGAGTTAGTGGAACGAGCGATCGCTATGGGAATGAAGGCGATCGCCCTTACCGATCATGGTGTTATGTATGGTGCGGTTGAATTAATTAAAATTTGCCGCAGTCAAAATATTAAGCCGATTATCGGTAACGAAATGTATATCATTAACGGCGATATTGAGAAACAAGAACGCCGTCCCAAATATCATCAAGTTGTTTTAGCTAAAAATACAAAAGGTTACAAAAATTTAGTCAAATTAACTAGTATTTCTAATCTTAAAGGCGTTCAAGGCAAAGGAATTTTTTCTCGTCCTTGTATTAATAAAGATTTACTCAAACAATATCATGAAGGCTTGATTGTTACCAGCGCTTGTTTGGGCGGAGAAGTGCCCCAAGCAATTCTCAGTGGCAGACCAGATGCAGCCAGGAAAGTTGCTCAGTGGTATAAAGATGTATTTGGTGATGATTATTATTTAGAAATTCAAGACCACGGTTCTCAAGAAGACCGAATTGTAAATGTTGAAATAGTTAAAATTGCGCGGGAATTAGGTATTAAATTTGTTGCTACCAATGATTCGCATTTTATTTCTTGTTTTGACGTTGAAGCCCACGACGCCTTGCTGTGTATTCAAACCGGCAAGCTAATTATTGAAGATAATCGGATGCGTTATAGCGGCACAGAATATCTAAAATCTGCCGAAGAGATGAAGCTGCTATTTCGCGACCATTTACCAGATGATGTAATTGAAGAAGCTGTAGCCACCACTGAAGAAGTCGCCGATAAAGTCGAGCCTTACCATATTATGGGTGAGCCTCAAATTCCTACTCCGCCAATTCCTTCCGGTCATACTGCTGATACTTACGCCGAAGAAGTTGCATGGATTGGACTTTTAGAAAGATTAAATCGCAAATCACGAAATGAAGTAGATACCGTCTACAAAGAAAGATTGGAATACGAGCTGAAAATGATTCAGCAAATGGGTTTTTCCAAATACTTCTTAGTTGTATGGGACTACATTAAATTTGCCAGAGATAATAATATTCCCGTTGGCCCTGGTAGAGGTTCCGCCGCTGGTTCGTTAGTCGCTTATGCAATGCGAATCACTAACATTGATCCCGTACATCACGGGTTACTATTTGAGCGATTTTTAAATCCAGAACGGAAATCCATGCCTGATATTGATACGGATTTCTGTATTGAACAACGCGATAAAGTTATTGATTACGTAACAGAGAAATATGGTGCAGATAGAGTTGCCCAAATTATTACCTTTAACCGCTTAACTTCTAAAGCTGTTTTGAAAGATGTGGCCAGAGTATTAAATATTCCTTATGGCGAAGCCGACAAAATGGCGAAATTAATTCCTGTGGTGCGGGGAAAACCTACAAAACTCAAGGTAATGATTTCTGATGCAACTCCAGAAGCAGAGTTTAAAGAAAAATACGATCGAGACCCAAGAGTCCGCCATTGGGTTGATATGGCGATGCGAATTGAAGGAACAAACAAAACCTTTGGAGTTCATGCAGCCGGTGTAGTGATTTCAGATGAACCACTAGATGAAATTGTGCCGCTACAAAAGAATAATGACGGTTCTGTAATTACTCAATATTTCATGGAAGACTTGGAATCATTGGGTTTGTTAAAAATGGATTTTTTGGGTTTGCGTAACTTGACCCTGATTCAAAAAACTCTTGATTTAATCGAAGAAAATAAAGGATATAGGATTGACCCAGATGAAATCACCCGTGGCGAAAGAAAAGCCCAAAATATATTAGCTAAAGGCGAACATACCATTTTACCTAAGGAAGTCAGGAAAACTTACGAACTATTAGAAGCAGGCGAGTTAGAAGGAATATTTCAATTAGAATCTTCGGGAATGCGTCAAATAGTCCGAGATTTAAAACCTTCTAATATAGAAGATATTTCTTCGATTTTGGCACTTTATCGACCAGGCCCATTAGATGCGGGACTGATTCCGAAATTTATTAATCGTAAACACGGCCGAGAAACAATTGATTACGAACACAATATTTTAGAACCAATATTAGATGAAACTTATGGAATCATGGTCTATCAAGAGCAAATCATGAAAATTGCTCAAGATATGGCTGGCTATTCCTTGGGACAAGCTGATTTGTTGCGTCGGGCAATGGGTAAAAAGAAAGTTTCGGAGATGCAAAAACAGCGGGAAAAATTTGTCGATGGTGCAGCAAAAAATGGTGTCAAAAAACAAGTTGCTGATGAATTATTCGAGCAAATGTTGAAGTTTGCTGAATATTGTTTAAGTTATGACACTGAAATTTTGACGGTAGAATATGGATTTTTACCCATTGGAGAAATTGTAGAAAAAGGTATTGAATGTAGCGTCTACAGCGTCGATGGTAATGGAAATATTTATAGTCAACCCATCGCCCAGTGGCATCATCGCGGACAGCAAGAAGTGTTTGAATATAGTTTAGAAGACGGTTCAGTGATTCGAGCAACAAAAGACCATAAATTTATGACTGTTGATGGTCAAATGTTGCCCATTGATGAAATATTTGAACGTGAATTAGATTTGATGCGGGTGGAGGGTTTGCCAGAGTAGGAGATGAGGGAGGTGGGGAGGTGGGGAGATGGGGAGATGGGGTGACGCGGGGAAAAACTAATGACTGATGACTAATGCCCAATGCCCCATGCCCAATTATGTCGGTTCATGACAAACAGCTTCTATGCGATATCCGTCGGGATCGATTACAAAAGCGGCATAATAATTGGGGTGATAATGTGGACGCAATCCTGGTTTACCATCGTCTTTAGCTCCGGAAGCGATCGCTTGTTCGTAAAAAGCATCGACAGCATGACGATTATTGGCGATAAATGCCAGGTGAAAGCCCCTTGATACTTCATGGGTAAACTTTTGGCGACTCACAAGCCAAAACCTGGGAAAACTGTCAGTGCCATAACCAGCAATGTCAGTTAAACTAAACAGTCGCTTGATACCCAAGGGCGCAAGCACCGCGTCATAGAAGGTTAGACTGCTTTCTAAACTACTCACCCCAAAGGATAGATGGTCAAACATCAGCTTTGACTTTTATATAGGTACTTACAATATTTTTCAATAAAACGACATCTTCAGAGCGATCGCTTTTTTGTAACTGCCAAAGTTCTCTTTACTCCTTGTGACTTCCTGATGAAAAAACTTCGATTTTGATTCTATCCTCCATACAAAAGTCAGTGATGACCTAACAAATTTTTAGAAGATGCGAAAAGTTATATGTTAAGATTTTACAGTTGTTCATAACTTCACAACAATGGGAGAAAATACATTTTTCATCCAGAAAAATGGTTGAAATTTTCAATGCTATTATTGCAACCAATGAACTTTAGTAAAAAGTTGGAAGTTAAAATTCAAAATCCAAATTAGTTAAGAATTAAAATTTTGACTAATTTCAAGACCAAATAATTGAAAATTTACTGAAGAATTTACCAACGTTTTTCAATCTTTGCTCATGATAATCTAATGCCTTTGAATAATTTGTAAAACCACTGATGAATACCATAAATTTTACTTCGTCGCCAGAAGTTTCAGTAATATTAGCTACATACAATCGCGAAAAGTATTTAAATAATTGCATTGATAGTATTATTAATCAAACCTTTGATCGTTGGGAATTAATTGTAGTGGATGATGGTAGTCAAGATAACACTTTTACAGTGGTTAATGATTATTTACAAAAATTCCATAATATCCGTTATTTAAAACATCAAAATCGCAAAGCTGCTTATTCAAGAAATGCTGGTATTCAAGCATCTTTTGGGAACTACATTACATTTATAGATAGCGATGATACATACAAAATAAATCATCTAAAGTCACGCTGGGAATATATGCAAGCCAATCCGGAAATTGATTTAATTGAAGGAGGATACGAAATCGAAGAAGAGTTTTTCGTTGCCGATTGTTTTAAACCAGGTGAAAAAATTAGTATTCGAGAATGCGTTGTGGGTGGGACATTTTTCGGCAAAAGAAAGGTATTCTGGGAATTAAAAGGATTTAATAATGTTGATTATGGAGAAGATGCAGAGTTGTGGTCTCGCGCTGAAAAAATTTTTAAAACTCAGAAAATCAAAGAACCAGAAACTTATATTTATACTAGAACAGAAACTAGTACCACAAAAATTTTTATGGATAAAATCTCCTAAATGTAGCTAGATATTTGGTATGAACATTAACTTTTATTTAAAGTCAATAAAAAATATATTTCATCAGCATACTAGTTATAAATGGAGAAATTTATTTTTAGGAATTATCCTAAGTTTATCTCTACTATTCTTATCTAGTTGTCAAAGTACAACACCAAAAAACAATGGTGCAATTCATATCACACTGTGGCACAGTATGAATCCACCTGGTAATCGGGATGTATTTAATAAATTAATCGATAAATTTAATGAAACTCAAAGTGATGTTTATGTAGAATCTGTCTATGTAGGAGTAGATGGAATATTACCAAAAATTTTGACAGCTGTGATTGGCAATGCGGCTCCAGATATGTTGTCATTTTCTCCACAAATGACAGGTCAATTTGTAGAGTTAGAAGCAATTAGACCTCTAGAAGAATGGCTTTCAAAATTGCCACAAAAGTCGGAAATTTTTCCTAATTTATTTGAAGAATTGGAATTTGACGGTCACATTTGGTCAGTTCCTCTCACTACTGCGAATATGGGGATTTTTTACCGCCCTAAACTTTTCCAAGCAGCAGGAATTACCCAAACACCAAAAAATTGGGAAGAATTGAGAGAAGTTGCCAAAAAACTAACCATAGACCGCAATGGCGACAATCGACCAGAACAATATGGAATTTTATTGCCTTTAGGAAAGGGAGAATGGACTGTTTTTAGTTGGTTCGGGTTTTTATTAAGCGCTAAGGGAGAAATTGTCACCAATAATCGCCCAAATTTGACGAATCCGGGAGCGATCGCTGCCTTACAATTTTGGCAAGATCTATTAAAAGATGGTTCAGCAACCCTTTCTCCCCCAGAACGAGGTTATGAGGAAGACGCTTTTATTTCAGGTCGTGTGGCGATGCAAATCACAGGGCCCTGGACTTTCATTATGAAGTCTAACGTTGATTTCCAAGCGTTTCCCATACCTGCAAATCTCCAGCAAGCTTCTGTTAAAGGCACTGGAAATTTATTTTTGATGAAAACTACACCCGAAAAAGAACAAGCCGCACTCAAGTTTTTTGAATATATTTTGAGTCAAGAATTCCAAACAGAATGGAGTATTAAATCGGGTTTTTTACCAACAAATATTAAATCAGCCGAAAGTCAAGCTTATCAAGAATTTCTCAAACAAAAACCTATTTTCAAAACTTTTCTTGACCAAATGTCTGTATCGGGTTACAGACCAATTATTCCTGGCTATAGTCGTTTGTCTGATGCTCTTGGTCGAGCGATTGAAGCCGCCATACTTGGTGAATCTCCAGAAATAGCACTGGAAAAAGCCCAAGCTAACCTCGACTCAATTTGGGATTCCATACAACCTCAATGAAATCTAAAATCCTACCAGCACCCCTCAAACCCGGTGACTTGCTGCGAGTTATTGCTCCTAGTGGTGCTTTACGAGAATTTGAGGCATTTACACAAAGTATAGAAATTTGGCGATCGCATGGCTACCAAGTTGAAGTCAGTCCCAAGATAGATGATAAATGGGGATATTTAGCCGGTGACGATGAAAACCGCCGTCACCAGCTAGCAGCAGCATGGCAAGATCCCAATTGTCGCGGTATCCTCTGTGCCAGAGGTGGTTTCGGTAGCACTCGCATCTTAGAAAATTGGCATTGGCAACAAAATTCAGAAGTTCCCAAGTGGCTGATTGGCTTTTCTGACATCACTGCACTTTTATGGAGTCTTTATAACGTGGATATTGTCGGCGTTCACGGCGCTGTGCTGACAACCCTTGCTGATGAACCAGATTGGTCAATCCAGCGATTGTTTGATTTGGTGGAAGGTCGTTGTCTGGCTCCGATCAAAGGTTGTGGTTGGGGTGGTGGCATTGCAACTGGCACTTTATTACCAGGAAACTTGACAGTAGCAACTCATCTTTTAAATACACCAATTCAGCCAAATTTTGATGGCGTAATTTTGGCACTGGAAGATGTCACAGAAGCGCCCTATCGCATCGATAGAATGCTTACCCAGTGGCGTTTAAGTGGTGCTTTAGCAAAAGTGCGCGGCATTGCTTTGGGCGGTTTTACTCGTTGTGAAGCCCCGCCAAACGTGCCTAGTTTTAGCGTCGAAGAAGTATTGCGCGATCGCTTGGGGGATTTGGGGATTCCTGTAGTCTCCGATTTGCCTTTTGGTCACGATAGCCCCAATGCAGCCTTACCAGTTGGTGTCAAAGCAACTTTAGACGCAGATGCAGGGACATTGGCCATCGACGATCGATAAATTTTACACCATAGCAATTTTTAAAACTTGCTTCGGAAAAGTTGGCAAACACAGAATTAAAAAAATAAGGAATGTATGGACAAAAATTTAATCATTGATGTCGGCGTTCACACGGGTCAAGATACAGAATTTTACTTAAAAAAAGGCTTTCGAGTAATTGGTATAGAAGCCGATCCTCAGATTTATAAATCAGTGAAAGAACGATTCAATAACTTCATTGAAAATGACCAGCTTACCCTGCTAAATATTGCTGTGTCAACCAAAGATGAACCAGTCACATTTTATACAAATTCAAACCAAACCTTTTGGGGTACAACTTCATTAGATAGAGTTAAAAAAACCGAAACTACCTTTAGTACCCCTTTCATCGAGACAACAGTAGAAGGATGCCGATTTGAAAAAATCCTGGAAAAATTTGGCATTCCCTACTATTTGAAAGTTGATATTGAAGGTACTGAAATATTGTGCGTACAAGCATTAAGACAATTTGCAAGCAAACCAAAATTTATTTCTATAGAATCCACAAAAACTTCTTGGAATGCTTTGCTGAATGAATTTGCAGTGTTTAAAGAACTTGGTTATCAGAAATTCAAAGCCATTAATCAAGCAGAAGTACCAAAACAAGTTTGTCCCTCACCAGCACAAGAAGGTCAGTATGTACCATATAAATTTGAATATGGTGCTAGCGGACTGTTTGGAGAAGAAACACCAGGAAATTGGCTTTCGGAAAGAGAAATAATTGACGTTTACAAAGGCATTTTTTTGAACTCTAGAATCCTGGGAGTAAATGGAATTGTTTCCAAATTACCTGGGGGCAGAACACTGCTAGAGAAACTCAACATTAAAGAACCTTGGTATGATACTCATGCTAGTTTATAGACTGTCACGCATTCTTTATTATGTTGACAGTTAACCGTAAACAGGAGTGACTGACGGGTATGTAGGGCTTTGTCCAAATAAAGCATCGAATCAGCGAACAATTTTACTTTGACTAGGTAAATTTCTCTTCAAAGTACACAAGCCAATTGCTGGTATGGCTCCGAGAATCATTGCTGTTAACGCTTGTCCACTCCAATACAAGATAAAATTACGGCTGGCTTCGGGAATTAGATTTTGCACAATAAAAAGTAACCAAACCAAAATAGTAATTAATAAGAAAGAAATTGAAGGTAGAAAATTCCACCACCAAGCACTTGCTGTATATTTTCTTAAAACCAGCCATTGGCAAATCCCTAGCCAAATGCCAGAAATAATATAAGCAATGGCAGATAGAAATCCTAAAATCAAAGTCTGTTCTGGTGATAAAGCTTCATTGAACGACCCGGCAATGGATGAAATATAGTTAATCCAAGCTGTAGAAACGCCGTTGGCAATTAACCAACCAACACTAGTAGCAAATATCCATTGCCAACCAGATAGATATCGATAAACCACAAGGGCTTGATCCGCAGAAAAAATCAGCGCAAAGGCAACATTGCTCAGACATCTAACCACAATACTCCAGCCTTGCGAATCTAAAGACAAGTTTTCGAGAATCAGTTTTTCTAAAGCGATACTGGCAACACCGCCAACAACCCATCCGATGAGGGTCATTAAGGTAAACTGAAAAAAGAATTTCTGTCGCTGCGATCGCGGAATCAAAAATTTTCCTGGGCTAGGCTCGTTATTAGCTGATGTCAAGCCATCGGGGCTGTTGGAGTCGGATTGCATAAAAGGGGATTGGGGATTAGGGACTGGGGATTGGGGGATGGGGAGATGGGGAGATGGGGAGAAATAATCAATGCCCCATGCCCCATGCCCTATGCCCTATGCCCAATTCAATATTGATTTCTGTTTTATCCTATTTCCCAGTTCTCAGTCCCTAGTCCTTAGCCCCCAGTCCCCTTAATTCTGAAAAAGCGTAATCCCAGAATGATAAGCTAAACAATGGCATAAAAAAGTGACTTAGGATGAAGTGATAAATGAGCGTTTCGTTAACAACTCCTCATCTCTTACGTGCTGCTCGTGGTGAAGTAGTAGATCGTCCCCCTGTATGGATGATGCGACAAGCAGGACGATATATGAAAGCATATCGAGACTTGAGAGATAAGTATCCTTCGTTTCGCGATCGCTCGGAAATTCCAGAAGTCGCAATTGAAGTTTCCTTGCAACCCTGGAAAGCCTTCCAGCCAGATGGAGTAATTTTATTTTCTGATATTGTCACCCCATTACCTGGTTTGGGCATTGATATGGACATTGCCGAAGGTAAAGGGCCAATCATTCATTCGCCTCTCCGCACTCAAGAGCAAATTGATAACCTGCGTCCCTTAGAACCAGAAGCAGCTCTACCATTCATCAAAACAATTTTGCAGGCGCTACGGTCTGAAGTAGGCGATAAATCAACGGTGTTGGGCTTTGTGGGTGCGCCTTGGACTTTAGCCGCTTATGCGGTGGAAGGAAAAGGTTCTAAAACCTATTCCGTCATTAAAAATATGGCGTTTTCTGACCCCACGATCTTGCATCAATTGTTAACAAAATTCGCAGATGCCATTGCCATTTATGCCCGCTATCAAATTGACTCTGGCGCTCAAGTGGTACAAATGTTCGATTCTTGGGCGGGTCAATTAAGTCCCCAAGATTATGACACCTTTGCTCTGCCTTATCAGCAGAGAGTTTTCCAACAAGTGAAGCAAACCCACCCCGATACACCGTTAATTTTGTTAGTTAGCGGTAGTGCAGGCGTGTTGGAAAGAATGGGCAAATCCGGCGCAGATATCGTCACTGTAGACTGGGCTGTGGATATGGCAGAAGCACGGGCAAGATTGGGCAAACAAGTGAAAGTCCAAGGAAATCTTGACCCAGGTGTGCTATTTGGCTCTAAAGAATTTATCCGCGATCGCATTTATGATACCGTTCGCAAAGCCGGCAATTGGGGTCACATTCTCAATCTCGGTCACGGTGTCTTACCAGAAACTCCAGAAGAAAATGTCGCTTTCTTCTTTGAAACCGCAAAGCAACTGAATTTGGCAGCAGTTACGGCTTAGGAGTTATTCAATTTTGGATTTTGAATTTTGGATTTTGGATTGTAGAAAAAATCCAAAATCTAAAATCTAAAATCTAAAATTTACAAAGCTGATTCGGAACTTTTAACTTTATTCTTAAATCTTGATTTTTAAATCCTAACTTTTTAGAAATTATTTATGAGCCAGAAACGGATTTTAGTGACTGGTGCAAGTGGTTGTGTAGGTCATTATTTAATAGAAGCCTTAATTCAAGAAACAGATTATGAACTGTTTTTGTTAGTTAGAAACCCCGCTAAACTGCAACTTGATACCCAGGCACGTCCAGGTATCAATGTTTTGCAAGGTGATATGCAAAACATTAGCAAATTTGCCGATTTGCTATCAACAATTGATATAGCGGTACTCACTGCCACAGCTTGGGGTGGTGAGCAGACATTTGATATTAATGTCAACAAAACTATAGAGTTGATGAAGCTGTTAGATCCAAATAAATGCCAACAGGTAATTTATTTTTCCACAGCTAGCGTTTTGGATAACTACAATCAACCATTAAAAGAAGCTGGGGAAATCGGTACAGATTATATTCGTTCTAAATATGAATGCTTACATCAAAAAGAAAAATTAGAAATAGCACCCAAAATTACCACGGTTTTTCCAACTATAGTTTTGGGTGGTGATACTAATAAACCCTATTCTGCTGTTTCATCTGGTATTAGAGAAGTTACTAAATATATTAATTTGATTCGCTTTTTGAATGCAGATGGCAGTTTTCATTTTATCCACGGGCGAGACATTGCCACTGTGGTGCAATATTTAATTGAACATCCTCCTCAAAATGAACAAGGGCGTAGATTTGTTTTAGGTCAAGCAAAATTAACTGCTAACCAAGCAGTGGAAGAAGTTTGTGCTTATTTTGGCAAAAAGATTTACTTTCGCATTCCTGTATCCATAGCTTTAGCAAATTTGATTATTGTTTTGTTCCGCATTCGTATGGCTGCTTGGGATAGGTTTTGCATGAATTATCGACATTTCACTTATGAAAATGCGGTTAATCCTAGCAGTTTTGGTTTGCCAAATTATTGTGCAACCATGAGTGATGTTTTGAAATTAAGTTGAAGCTAGGATAACAATTTTAGGCGTTCCATAAATGCCGGATGAATTGAGATTTTTGACCAAGGCTAAAGGTTGATTCTTTGTGTCTTTGCACCTACTCTCCGAGTTCCGCCTTTGGCGGTATGCGTGAGGTAAAAATCATCCCACCAATCAGCAACGCCAATTTTATTATATTATTTAGTCATTTTTAATCTTTATTGTTGTGGCGTTATCTGAATTTTTATTAACTGGAAAAGTTGCCCTAGTAACGGGAGCAGGACGAGGTTTAGGACTGGAAATTGCTAAATTACTTGCTAAAGCTGGCGCGTGCGTCATCGTCAATGGGCGAAATCTGGAACGCCTCAATCAGGCAGTTACAATTATTGAGTCAATTGGTGGTTCAGTCTCCTCATTACCGTTTGATGTGACGGATGAAGTCGCGGTTAAAAAGGCATTTGTTGAAATTCAACAAATGCATGGCGGTTTAGATATTCTCGTCAATAACGTTGGAATGCGGGATCGCCGTAAGTTTTTCGAGTTTGAAATGGATGCAGTGCGTCGGCTGATTGACGCCGATTTGATTGCGCCGTTCAATTTGTCACGGGAAGCCGCACGGTTGATGATTTCCAAGGGTGAGGGGCGAATCATCAATATTACATCCATCGCGGGACAAATTGCAGATGCGGGGGATGCAGTCTATACCACAGCAAAAGGAGGGCTTGAAGCCCTGACGCGCACTCTAGCCGCCGAACTAGGAGTATTTGGTATCACTGTTAATGCAGTTGCTCCTGGCTTCTTTGCGACGGAGAGTAATGCAGATGCAGTTACCGATGCGAAAATTGCCCAATGGTTGCAAAATCGAACTTCTCTTGGTCGTTGGGGAAATCCACAAGAAATTGCGGGTGCAGTTGTGTTTCTCGCTTCTCCAGCTGCATCCTACATTACAGGTCAGGTTTTAGCAGTTGATGGTGGTTATTTGAGTCATTTTTGATTGTAGTCTACTAGTGGTTTATCGCATTAGTTACGAGGGGTAAATAAGTTTGTAGTTAGGACTTTAGTTCTTGATTTTTAAGCACTGAAGTGCTTACTACAAACTCATCAAAATTAATGCGATAGACCACTAGTTTTGAGAACGAGTTTTGAGAGCGATCGCTGAAACTAATTTGCGATTTTAGATGATACAATTTGAGATTAAAAAGTAATTTAAATCATCAAAAATATATTTGTTTTTGATATAAAAATAATATTTTTTCTTAGAATCACATCAAAAGTTGATAATTTACACCAATATTAAAAATTAATTTTTAAACACAAATTAACTTCTTATTCATCCATTGTTAAACTATCTTTAACCATCAGAAATTTAGCTTATTTAAGGTTGTGATTACAGCAGTAGAATATTCCTTTAATCAGAGGTAATATGATTTTTTCGACCAGCATCTTGAATCGTGTCGTTGCTACTTCATTGGTGACAACTTCTGTTGCACTAAGTCCAATGTTTGGTAACATCGTACAAGCTCAAACCATCAACGGTGCAGGAGCAACTTTTCCGGCTCCACTTTACGAACGGTATGCTCGTGAAGTTAAGAAGAAATATCCAGACTTAAAAATTAACTATCAAGGAATTGGTAGTGGTGGCGGTATTCGTCAAGTAATTGCTGGAACTGTTGACTTTGGTGGTAGTGATGCTGCAATGAAAGATGATGAAATCGCTAAAGTCAAGAACGGTGTAATCTTAGTACCCACAGCCGGCGGTGCAGTCTCTGTGGTTTATAATCTTCCAGGAGTTAACAATCTTAAATTATCCCGCACTACATTACCAGCGATTTTTGCAGGGCAAATTACTAATTGGAATGATGCGAAAATTAAAGCTGATAATCCTGGTGTAAATCTACCAAATCAACCAATTAAATTTGTTGTTCGCGCCGATGGTAGCGGTACAACTTTTATTTTTACTAACCATTTAAGTTCAATCAATGGTTATTTTAAAGGCAGAGTTGGAGCTAATACTGCACCAAAATGGACTCTTCCAAACGTCCTTAAAGGTAAAGGTAATCCTGGCGTTGCAGCTTTAGTAGCTCGCACTCCTGGTTCTATTGGTTATGTTGAATATGCCTACGCTCTCAAAAATAACCTGAAATCAGCACAGATCCAAAACAAGCAAGGACAATTTGTTGCTCCTTCTTTACAATCTGCAAACGCAGCTTTGGCTAGTGTGAATTTTCCAGATAACTACCGCGTTTTTGTGGGAGATCCAAGTCAAGGTTATCCTATTGTCGGTCTTACTTGGATCGTGGTTTACAAACAGTATGCCAATGCTGCCAAATCTGATGCCATCAAGAAATGGATAAATTGGGTATTGAAAGACGGTCAACAGTATAATGATGACCTAAACTACACCAAAATTCCATCTGAAATTGCAAATCGCGTACTTCAAACAGTGAATAGCAATGTCAAGCCTTAATTGCTAGTTTTATGTAAAATTCAGGAGTCACAATATTTAAAAAATCAGGAGATAAATTGACGAATAAATCTAGTCATCATCATATCCTCTTGATAAATTCAGGACTTATGCAAGTGTCACAAAAAACAAAACTTTTTGCTTGTAGTAAGGGCTACTCTACGGGAATGCTCCGCAAACAGCCCTGATTTTAAGGACTAAAGTCCTTACTACAAACTTAAAATAATATGCTACTTGCGTAAGTCTTCAAATTATGGCTTCTGATTCTGGTGAATTTTGTTCCTAAGTTTTCGTTTCCAGGTTTTACCTGGAAATGATTTTTATTAAGATACCGTTGTTGCAGTGAAAGTTTTAGAGAATATTTATTAAGTAAAAATGCTGTTTTTGACTGTGAACCGTCAACAGTCAACAGTCAACACCTTAACAGGAATAATTGATTTTTACTTGATAAATAACTTCATCGCTGTTGCTTATTGCCTTATTGTCTACTATGCTCACATCCAAAAATCTATTTTATTAGTTTGTCATGGCAAATTCATCAGAACCAGCCGACAAAAATTCATCATTTGAATCGAATTTAGATGATGAAAACATCGATTTGACAGCTATTAGTGGTAAAAATTTTTGGTTTGACCAAGGATTTACACGGCTAGTATACTTTTTTGCCGTGGTTACTTTTGCTGTATTATTTCTCATGAGTTGGGTAATTTACAAAGAAGCCCTACCAGCAATTAAACAGTTCGGAGTCGGGTTTTTATGGGGTCAAGATTGGGATACAGGTAATCAAATTTTTGGTGCATTACCTTATATTTATGGAACTCTAGTAAGTAGCGCGATCGCTATTTTATTAGCAGTACCAGTGGGAATTGCAGTTGCTTTAGTAACTAGTGAAAATTTCTTACCAACATCTGTACGAACAACCTTAGCATTGGTTGTGGAATTAATCGCTGCTATTCCCAGTGTAATTATTGGTTTATGGGCTATTTTTAGCTTTATTCCAGTTTTAGAACCTTTTGAAAAATTGCTAGGTAACACTTTCAAATTCATCCCAATATTTAATACACAAGACCCTGTAGGCACAAATATGTTGACTGCTGGAATTATTCTAGCCATCATGATTTTGCCAACAATGGCAGCAATTACTCGTGATGTATTACTTGCCATACCGAAAGAATTACGCAGCGCATCTATGGCTTTAGGTGGTACTCGTTGGGAAACAATTTTTCGAGTGTTGCTACCGGCTGGATTTTCAGGAATAGTCAGTGCAGCAATGCTGGCTTTAGGACGTGCTTTGGGTGAAACAATGGCTGTCACTATGGTAATTGGTAATTCTGCTCAAATTAGTGCTTCTTTACTCGATCCGGCTTATACAATTCCCTCTGTATTAGCGAATGAATTTGCTGAAGCCGAACCAGGATTACATATTGGTGCTTTAAGTTATTTGGGATTAATTTTATTTGCCTTGACTTTAACTGTAAATATTGGGGCTGTATTATTAGTCAGGTGGTTTGCTAGCAAAAATAATTGAATAAGAATTCAGAATTGAGAATCCAGAATTCAGAATTAATTCTTGGTGCTTACTGTGGATTGAGGGTTTTGTTAAAAATTAAAAGTTGTGAGCAATATGAATGATTATATCGAACCTGAAAATGATGAATCTATAATAAAAGAATTATGTAGTCCTCTACCAAAAGAACGAGTAATATTTACCTATTTAATGAATGCGATCGCCTTTGGATTCACAACTCTGGCACTCATTCCTTTATTATCAATTTTATGGGAAATTTTCCTTCGAGGCATATCTGGAATTAAATGGGAAGTTTTTATCAAAACAGTAATTGATAATGGGTTCGGCAATGCCATTATAGGAACCATAACTATGGTAACTATTGGTGCTTTTTTCAGCATACCCACAGGAGTAATGACAGGAATTTTCTTGGCAGAATTCGGTCAAACTAATCCAATTGCTAATCTCGTTCGTTTTATCACTAATATTCTTACAGGTGTACCTTCAATTGTTGTAGGAATATTTGCTTACGGTATAATCGTTTTGGCAACAAAAGGATTTAGCGCGATCGCAGGTGGTTTTGCCTTAGCTGTGATTATGCTACCAGTAATTATATTAACAACAGAAGAATCCTTAAAACTTATTCCCACATCTCAACGTCTCGCCTCTGCTGCTTTAGGTGGAACTCGTTTTCAAACTACCTTTCGCATCGTTGTTACTGCGGCAACTCCTGGAATCACTACAGGAATTTTATTAGCCATATCTCGTGCTGCTGGTGAAACAGCGCCCTTACTTTTTACTGCATTATTTAGTTTAGATTGGTCGGAAGGTTTGTTAAGTCCAACAGCTTCCTTACCAGTACTAATTTTTAATCTCTACAACGACCCAGACCCAGAAAAAAATCAATTAGTCTGGACTACTGCAATAATTTTATTGGGTTTAATTTTATGTGTCAGTATTATTTCTCGCGTAGTTATTAGCAAGAGAAAAATTAAATGAACAGAAGTCATTATTGAGAACGGGCAAATCCCATTTTTACTTCTGAATTCTGTTTAAAAAATTTTATTTCGCACTTGGGCAATTTATGAGTCAACTAATTCCAGCTATCAAAGTAAAAAATATCAATTTTTACTATGGCACAATTAAAGCGATCGAAAATATATCAATAGATATTTATCGAAATCATGTCACAGCAATAATCGGCCCTAGTGGTTGCGGCAAATCTACCTTCATTAAAGTTTTGAATCGCATCAGTGAATTAGAAGGGCCTGTAAAAGTTGAAGGCGAGGTGGAATTTTTTGGTCAAAATATTTATGCTCCTCGTGTCAATATCAATAGATTACGCCGCCAAATTGGTATGGTATTTCAAAAACCGAATCCTTTTCCCATCAGCATTTATGAAAATGTTGCCTACGGCATCAGAATAGCAGGTAGATATCCAAAAGTAGAACTAGATGAAATTGTCGAGTCTGCACTTCATAGCGCTGCTTTGTGGGATGAAGTTAAAGATAAGTTAGATAAATCGGCTTTAGGGCTTTCTGGCGGTCAACAACAAAGATTATGTATTGCGCGTGCTTTAGCAGTCAAACCCAAAGTTCTGTTGATGGATGAGCCTTGCTCAGCTCTTGACCCCATCGCCACCATGAAAGTTGAAGAACTAATCCATAGTTTGCGGTCTCAGTTGACCATTGCGATCGTTACCCATAACATGCAGCAAGCTGCTCGCGTCTCTGATTTTACAGCTTTCTTTAGCACCGATGAAAGTCGAATTGGTCAAATGATTGAATTTGGCGCTACAGAACAAATCTTCAACAACCCAATCGACCCCCGCACCCGCGACTACATTTCAGGACGTTTTGGGTAAAAAGTCAATTAGTCATTAGTCATTGGTCATTAACTATTCTCCCCAGCTCCCCATCTCCCCATCTCCCCATCTCCCCACCTCCCTCATTTTCTCAACAATGATTTTTGCGACATAATTTAATATAAACGTTTACTAACGGTATATTTGCTATATATTTACTATATACTTACGTATTTTCCATGAAGTTCTCCTTTTAGGAGTAACATAGTGAAACAGCACTGCTGATTTGTAATACCTTACTTGGTCAAGTATTGTTTCACACGTTTTGGGAATATGAGTAAACTAATTTCAGCCATCAGAGTCAAAAACTTCAGCTTCTATTACGAGACTCAAAAGATAGTTGAAGGTGTGTCAATGGATATTTACCAAAACCAAATCACGGCAATTATTGGTTCTAGTGGTTGTGGCAAGTCTACTTTTCTTAAATCGTTAAATCGGATGAATGAATTAGAAGCAGAGGTAACTGTTGAAGGAAGAGTAGAATTTTATGGACAAAATATTTATGAGCGTCGTGTCAATTTAAGTAGATTACGTCGCCAAATTAGTATGGTTTTTCCTAAGCCAAATCTTTTTCCTATGAGCGTTTATGATAATGTTGCCTATGGTGTGAAATTAGTTGGATGGCATCCGAAAGTAGAATTAGATGCAATTGTCGAATCTGCCATTAAAGCTGCGGAACTTTGGGATGAACTGAAAAATAAATTGCACAAATCTGCTTTAGAACTTTCTGGAGGACAACAACAAAGATTATGTATTGCCCGCGCTTTGGCAGTTAAACCAAAAGTTTTATTAATGGATGAACCTTGTTCGGGTCTCGATCCTATTGGTAGTATGCAAATTGAAAATCTGATTCAGAGCTTGCGCTCTGAGTTGACAATTGTAATTGTCACCCACAACATGCAACAAGTGACTCGCCTGTCTGATTTTACGGCTTTCTTTCACAGCAATGAAAATCGGATTACTCAAATGGTTGAATTTGGTACTACAAATAAAATTTTTACAAATCCCCTTGATTCCCGTACCCGCGATTACGTTTTTGCCCGCATCAATTAAAATTTGGCTAAAAATCAAAACAAATGACTGTAATTTAATTTCCACGAGTTTTGAGTTTTTCTTGTGTTGGGCAATACTAATTTAAGCGAAGATAATTTTTTATAATATAAACTTAAGAAGAGTATCTGCTTTAGACCACCTCAATAAAAAATGAAATGTCCCCGGTGCGAATCTACTTCATATCGTAAAAATGGTCGTCGGAATGGCAAGCAGAATTACCTGTGCAAAAACTGTGGTAAACAATTCCTTGAACCAATACTTTCTCCTTTGGTAGAAAGTGATTTGATTGCTAATAGTAATGGACATACTAAATCAACTGTGGCTGAAGCTACAGAAATTGCTTTAGCAAAAAAACTACCAATAGAAGAAAAATTGACAGAAATAAGCCTTAGTTCTTTTAGTTCGCTTTTTGCTGAAGAACTAAGGAAAATTTTATTATCCCCAGATTTGCTAGAATCTGATACTTTTAACCAATTTATTCAAAAACTTCACCCAAAACAGGAAAGCAAACAGAAACATCAATTAGAAACAAAAATTTCTCTTTTACTTTTAGACGCGGAAAATTTAAAATTAGATATTAATTCTGAATTATTTTTAGCGAGTATATGTGAGTATGCACTGGAAGTTAAATTAGCATTTGCTAATTGGAGAAATCCCAGTATTGGTAAGCACGATATTGAACTGTATAAGCGTGGCTATCAACTGATTCATGTGCCTGGAGGTAAGGATAGTGCTGATGCTAAAATGATTGGATTTGGTGCTTCTATATTACGCTCATATCCCACAGTTAAAGAAATTTTTGTCTGTTCTGGCGATGGAATTTTAGTTCACCTCTGTAACGAACTGCAAAATCAAGGCTTGATTGTTTATTGGGTGCGTAGACAAGGACAAACTTTGCATATAGAAAACAGAAATACTGGTAACTTAACTCATTATTCTATAACAATAGCCAGAGAAATTCCATCTTTGCAACAAGTAGTTGCAGAAATTCAGGATTTAATTAAAAATGAACAAAATTCAATCAATACGAAATTACAAAATTTAGCCACTATTGCGAATTTATTTGAAGAAAGGCGTA
Organism: Nostoc linckia z4; assembly: GCF_002608075.1. Classification (GTDB taxonomy): domain Bacteria; phylum Cyanobacteriota; class Cyanobacteriia; order Cyanobacteriales; family Nostocaceae; genus Nostoc; species Nostoc linckia. The sequence goes on along the minus strand of NZ_LAHA01000006.1, from coordinate 84,386 downwards.
ATCTCAATACTAACATTCATCAACATCCTCCAGAAATTGCAGAAGCAATTTATCCTCAAGATGAATTATCTACACAATCGATTAACATTAAACTAGAGAAAGAAGACAAGTTTATTCAAATTGGCGATCGCCAGACATTAGATAAATTTTTATTAAAAATAATTCGAGAGTTTCAAATCAATTCTCCTCAAACTAAATTATCTGTATCTAAACTAGGTACAGAGATACAAAAAATAACAGGAATATCTCCTACTTCAATTCTAAAAAAGCTAAAATTAGGTTCTAGTTTTACCAAATATTTAGAATCATCTTCTACATTTGTATTAAAACCAAATGGCAAAGACTATGAGGTAATGCTGCAATAGAAATTTGGTTTGATGAGAAAAATTTACTTGTGTAGATAGGAAACAGACAACAGGAAAAACAGAGTACGAAGTGTATTGAGTTTTTCAGAAATTGAAGAAGAATACAGAATTCAGCAATCTTTCAGTGGGGGATTCAGACCCGCCACTGATATAGGACTCCTATTTGATTTTTGAACAAGATTCAGTACACATCTATACCCTTCTTTTCTGTTCCCTGTTCCCTATTCCCTGTTCCCTACCTACGCAGATAATTTCAGGAATCAAATCGGATTACTATAGCTAAGCAAGCTATCCGCCAGTCGCACAAAATAACTTTCCCGTATTCTGATGACTGACGTATGTATTAGACTTCTTACAGAAGTCCGGAAAAGGGGGTATATGTTTGGTATTTTAACCTTTCCCCGGTTGGTGAGCTTGTCGAACCATTAACATGTATCCCTTTGACCACAAGAGTGCCTCTTGAGTTCATAATTCAGTATTATGTAAAAAGATGTGAAGAAATGTAAATATTAAAATGCAAGATAAAGTCGTTGTTATTGTCGGTGCTACCGGCGGTATTGGTTCAGCTTTAACACGTAAACTTGCTTCTAGCAAAGTGAAGTTTGTATTGGCTGCGAGGGATGCGGTGCGTTTAACCACACTGGCTGCTGATTTACCAGGGCAAGTTTTGACCGTTCCCACCGATATTACCGATCCTCAACAAGTAAAGACTTTGATTGAAAAAACTGTTGCTGAGTTTGGTCAAATTGATATCTTGGTGAATGCTGCTGGTGCTGGCATACTCAAGCCTTACAATAGCCTGGAACCTGCTGATTTAGACAAAATGTTAGATGTCAACTTAAAAGGCAGTTTCTACACCACTCAGGCTGCTGCCCAAGAGATGCAAAAACACAAGTCTGGTCACATCTGTAATGTGGTAGGAATTCTCGGCAAGCATTCAATGGGAATGGCGGCGGCTTATTCTGCTTCCAAGTTTGGTGTTGTCGGTTTTAGCAAATGCATGGCAGAGGAACTCAAGCGCTTTGGTATCAAGTTCACGCTATTCTACTTTGGTGGGGTAGATTCTCCTTTTTGGGATAACGTCAGCTTAAAAGTAGACCGGAAAAAAATGCTTAGTGCTGAAACTGCCGCCAATGCGATTTTCTTTGCCCTTTCTGCCGAACCGCAAGCTGTACCAATGGAGATAAACATTCAACCCGATAGTCATTTGTTTTTTTAGGTCTGGAGACATTGTAGTTCGCTTACATAATTCTTGCCTGGGAAAGACCTGAAAATTTAGCAAAAAAGGCAAAATTTAAAGATATATAAGCTGATATGCTGGATTTTCAGTAACTATGAAACTCGATAGCGTTCATTTCTATGTAGAAAACGCCAAAAAGTGGCGGGATTGGTTTGTAAACCATCTTGGTTTTCAAGCAGCAGCCCATCACAGTAGTTCATTTCATACTTGTACGGAAGTCGTTAAAAGTGGTAACGTCTGCTTTTTGCTGTCTTCACCACTGTTACCCACAAGTCCGGTGGCTGAATTTCTCCGTCAATATCCCCCTGGCGTAGCCGATGTTGCCTTTGTTGTGGAAGACGTAGAAGCAGCGATCGCACATGCTAAAATCCACGGTGCCACAGTTTTACAACCCATACTAGAAGAAAATGTAGGCGAAATATCTGTTAAGTCCAGCAAAATTGCCGCTTGGGGCGGACTGACTCATACATTGATAGAAAGAGGAGTAGATTCTTTCACCGCGTCTCCTTCTCCCCGTGTCCCTGCGTCTTCTTTAATTACTGCCATAGATCACATCGTACTGAATGTGGCAATTGGCGATTTAGAACGTGCTGTTGCTTGGTATGAAAACATCCTCGATTTTAAACCACAGCAGGTATTTAAAATTAAAACCGATCGCTCTGCTTTACATAGTCAAGTGATGGTTTCGCGTAACGGCAACGTCCAATTGCCAATTAATGAACCAGCTTCTAGAAATTCGCAAATTCAGGAATTTTTAGATGTAAATCGGGGGCCAGGTATTCAACATATTGCTTTGCGGACAACAAATCTTGTAAGTGCGATCGCCAAATTTCGTGCTAGTGGTTTATCCTTGCTTTCAGTTCCCCAAAGCTATTACACACAATTAAAACAGCGTCCGAAATTTCCATTATCAGATATAGAAATTGCAGCGATCGCCCAACAAGAAATTCTCGTTGATTGGCAAGAATATACTCCTTTAGATGGACGAAATAACGCGCCATTATTACTACAAATTTTTACCCAACCAATATTTGAACAGCCGACATTCTTCTTTGAATTCATTGAGCGCCGTTTCCAAGCTCAAGGTTTTGGCGAAGGCAACTTTCGTGCTTTATTTGAAGCCATTGAAAGCGAACAAATTAAACGCGGTAGTCTACAATAAACCTCTTGCACTCTTGTGGTCAAAGGGAATCATGTTAATGGTTCGACAAGCTCACAACCGGGGAAAGGGAAAATACCAAACATGCACCCCCTTTCCCCTTTCCCTTTTCCCTACTTCTGCAAGAAGTCTAATGTTGTTGACGTATCCTTTGCCACACAGTAAAGCCCAAAAGAATAATAATACTACTGGCGGTGGCTAACATGACAGCGAAAGTCATACCTTGTATTCTCATCGCTAGTAAGTTGCAAACCAAAGTAACTCCCCACAGTGTGAATGCTGCATGGCGTTGGGAGAGTCCCCAGGCTAGCAAGCGGTGATGCAGGTGGTCTTTGCCAGGAGTGCTCAGAGGGTTATTTCCTGCTAATAGCCTTCGTACAAATACTTGAGTAGTATCTAGTACGGGCAACAACAAAAATAAAACCGTGGGTACCAGAGCGTACACTGTGTTTTGTTGCAGTTTGCCTAAAATACTAGTTGCTGCCAATACATAGCCGAAAAAGTACGCTCCAGCATCGCCCATAATAATCCGTGACGGATGGAAGTTGTGGCGTAAAAAGCCCAGTGCCGCACCCCCTAAGGCTGCCAAAACTAAAGTAGCCGCCGCACGATTGTTAAATTGAGCTGAAACCCCCAACAAACTCATGGCGGTAATAAAGCTGATTCCTCCCGCCAAACCATCCATCCCATCCATTAAATTGATGGCGTTGGTAATCCCCACTACCCATAGTACTGTCAGGCACATGGACAGAAGTGAGTCGATGGGTGTGCCAAACATCACTTTCACACTGATGCCGTTAGCTACGAGTAACAGTGCTGTGACAATTTGTGCCCACAAACGAACGGAGGGTGGTAAACCGAACTGATCGTCAATAAAGCCCACTAGGACTAATATTGAACCCCCCAAGAGAATAGTTAGTACCTGAGCCAATACGTTTTGGACTTCGATGGGTCGTAAAAGACTAGCTAATACCAGCGCGGCGATTACACCGGCGTAGATAGCTAGCCCGCCTGCATTGGGCAAAGGTTCTCGATTCAGCCGCCGTGCGTTTGGTTGGTCTGCCCAACCTACTCGCAAGGCGAATTTGCGTACAGTGGGAATTAAACGCCAGGTTACAAGCCAAGCTAAGAGGAATGTAAATACTACTGCCAACCAGCCGGTGCCGCTAGGTTCGACAATACCAAGGGATTTAAGGGAGTTGTCTAGGTTCATCTCCCAATTCAAGCATTACTGCCAGTATTTAATATGAGGATCACCTGTATATTAATCAATTTTTCAATTCCATTTGTAACTTGACTTGTTGGAGACATTAGCACTCTTGACCTGTGAGTGCTAAATTGTCTAATGGAAGCGCTTGAGAAATAAAACATGGCGAAAATTATTGCATTTGACGAGGAATCGCGGCGAGCTCTAGAAAGGGGTGTTAACGCCCTTGCGGATGCCGTAAAAATCACCTTGGGGCCCAAAGGTCGTAATGTCCTTTTAGAGAAAAAATTTGGCGCACCTCAAATTGTCAACGATGGTATCACTGTTGCCAAGGAAATTGAATTAGAAGATCCTTTGGAAAATACAGGTGCAAGACTCATCCAGGAAGTGGCATCAAAAACTAAAGATGTTGCTGGGGATGGAACTACAACTGCTACCGTTTTGGCACAGGCTTTGATTCGGGAAGGTCTGAAGAACGTTGCGGCCGGTAGTAATCCAGTGAGCTTAAAGCGCGGGATCGACAAGACTATCGAAGCGCTTGTAGAAGAAATTGCCAAGATAGCTAAACCAGTCGAAGGAAGTGCCATCGCTCAAGTTGCCACTGTCTCTGCCGGAAACGACGAAGAAGTTGGCAATATGCTAGCCCAAGCAATGGAAAAAGTCACCAAGGATGGTGTGATTACCGTTGAAGAATCAAAATCCCTGACAACTGAATTAGAAGTGGTTGAAGGGATGCAAATTGACAGAGGTTATATTTCTCCTTACTTTGTCACCAACAACGAACGGCAAATCGTGGAATTTGAAAATGCCCGCATCCTGATTACTGATAAAAAAATCAGCAGCATTCAGGATTTAGTGCCAGTGTTGGAAAAAGTTGCTCGTTCCGGTCAGCCTTTGCTGATTATCGCGGAAGATGTGGAAGGAGACGCCTTGGCAACCTTGGTTGTGAACAAAGCGCGGGGTGTACTGACTGTAGCTGCCATCAAAGCTCCTGGTTTTGGCGATCGCCGCAAAGCTTTGCTAGAAGATATTGCCATTCTCACCGACGGACAATTGATTTCTGAAGAAATCGGCTTGAGTTTGGATACTGCTTCTTTGGAAACCCTGGGAACTGCTCGCAAAATCACCATCGATAAAGAAAACACCACAATTGTCGCTGGTAGTGACAGCAAGCCAGAGGTGCAAAAGCGCATTGGTCAAATTCGCCGCCAGTTGGACGCCAGCGATTCTGACTACGATAAAGAAAAACTCCAAGAACGCATCGCTAAGCTAGCTGGCGGTGTGGCAGTGATTAAAGTAGGTGCGGCCACAGAAACCGAACTCAAAGACCGCAAATTGCGAATTGAAGACGCCCTGAACGCCACAAAAGCAGCTGTGGAAGAAGGCATTGTTCCTGGCGGTGGAACCACCCTGATTCACCTCTCCAAGGCAGTAGAAACAATTAAAAACAGCCTGGATGCAGAAGAAAAAATTGGGGCTGATATTGTCCAGCGTTCCTTAGAAGCTCCCTTGCGCCAAATAGCAGACAACGCTGGTGCTGAAGGTTCTGTGATTGTCTCCAAAGTCCGGGAAACCGAGTTTAATATTGGCTACAATGCCGCTACCGGAGAATTTGAAGATTTAATCGCTGCTGGTATTATTGACCCCGCTAAAGTAGTGCGTTCAGCTATACAAAACGCTGGTTCCATTGCTGGCTTAGTCTTAACCACCGAAGCGATCGTTGTTGAAAAGCCTGAGAAGAAACCTGCTGCTGCTCCTGATATGGGCGGTATGGGTGGTATGGGTGGCATGGGTGGTATGGGTGGTATGGGTGGCATGTTCTAAACTCTGCTGACCCGAATCCAGAATCCAGAATCCAGAATTTAGAATCCAGAATCCAGAATTCAGAATTTAGAATCCAGAATTTGCTGGCTCTTAAGATTAATATTTTTGTTGCAGCAGTTTGTCTTGCCAGGGCAAACTGTTTTTTTATACCATTGCTGATTCAGAAGCAATATGTTATCTCTATTGCTGGTAACTTACCACCTTTTTTTACTTTTTATAAAATAACGTGTATATCATTTGCCCCCTCTCATTCACCAATGAGCAATGACCAATGACTAATGACTATTAGGTAATATTTCATGCCACGAAAATTGCACCGCGCTCTAAAAGTAGTAACAAAGGCATTTGAAGATGAGTTTCACCACCAACCAGGAACTCTGCCAGGAACGATTTTTATTGATGCAGATGCTCCACCGCCAATAATTTTCTTGATTGATTACAACCAGACGAATTGTATTCGCGAACAAATATCAACTCCAGAGGAATGTATGCCATATCTAGATATGGAAAGCGTTTCTTGGGTGGACGTACAAGGTTTAGGTAGTCAAGATATCTTACAAAGATTGGGTAGAGTTTTTAATTTACATCCTCTGGTTTTAGAAGATGTAGTCAATGTACCAGAGCGTCCGAAAACAGAGGATTATGAAGACCAATTAATTTTCATCTCTCGGATGGTAGTACCCAAGGAAAAAACATGTGGTTTTTATAGCGAACAAGTGAGTTTGATCCTGGGTAAAAATTATTTGCTGACAGTCCAAGAAGAACCAGAACATGATTGTTTTGAACCAGTGCGATCGCGAATTGAAAAAAGCAAAGGCATCATTCGCACTAAAAAAGCTGATTATTTAGCTTATGCTATCTTAGATGCCATTATTGATGGCTATTTTCCAGTGCTGGAACTTTATGGCGAGCGAATCGAAGAATTAGAAGAAGAAGTGATAGTTAAACCGACTCCGCAAACACTACAAAATATTTATCAAATTAGGCGAGAATTACTGCAATTACGTCGTGCTATCTGGCCGCAGCGAGATGCAATTAATTCTTTAATTCGTGATGGTAGTGATTTAATTAGTGAAGAGGTGGGAATTTACCTGCGAGATTGTTACGACCATGCTGTACAAGTAATGGATATGGTGGAAACTTACCGAGAACTAGCATCTGGACTCATGGATGTATATCTTTCAGCAGTGAGCAACAAAATGAATGAAATCATGAAAGTGTTGACAGTGGTTTCGTCAATTTTTATTCCATTGACTTTTGTTGCCGGAATATATGGTATGAATTTCAATACCGAGAAATCGCCATATAATATGCCTGAATTAAATTGGTACTGGGGTTACCCGGCATGTTTAGCAGTTATGGTGGCCATCTCAGTTTGTCTTTTATGGTTTTTTTGGCAGCGAGGATGGCTACAAAATTCTGTACCAGTTAAGCGTGATTAAGATTGCAGGCGATCGCTGAATCGAATATACATTCATTATTGTGGGAGTTAATATTTTAAAAATATGAGGAGTAGCGACCAGAATTTAATAATTTTGACCATTTATATTATTGTTGTTTCCTATGTTTTTAACCGCATGGTTGAATCCATCGACGACCAAGTTAAATTTGAATTTAAAAAAGGAGTTGTTGACGACCAGCTAAAAGAGCAAAATCTCGACGACAAAATTGGTGTTTCCTTTAAATTCAAATCCTCATACGCCATTGACGACCTGAAAGATTTAGGACTGAGTATTGAAAATAAATCTGAAAATATTGCTGTATACGTTGATTGGGACAACAGTTCTTTAGTAGTTGAACATAGCAAACAATCGCGCCGAGTAATTCGCAAATCACCAGACTTAACCCGCGATTTAGCTGTACCCCAAAGCCCTAGCTTGATTGCCCCCAAAAAGACACTTTCTGAGACAGTCACAGCAGAAGATGTTTTGCAGCGCCAAGAAAATGGCACCTACTCAGCTAACAAACCACTCATTGATATCAATGGACTGCAAAAAGGGCAAAAAAAATTGTACAACGACTTTATAAATAGAAGAAAAGAATTAGACTTTTCCCTACAACTAGTATTAAGAGTATCTGAGGTGCGTGTAGGTTTAGCTCCCGGTGTCAATTTTCCTCCTATTAGCATTATCAACTGTCCTTTCACAGTCAGAAAATTGCCTTGGACTTATGCACTACCTTGGAACAAGAAGAAGTAATAAGTTGTTGATGGTTGATGGTTGATGGTTGACGGTTGACAGGCTAAAAAGGCATCTTTATTTATGCCATTGCTAGAATTAATCAGTTTTCTCAACATGTTAATAAGCTATTGCACTTACTCAACAGTCATCAGTTATCAGTCATCACTCAACGTCAAATTGCCACTGAAATAGGTTTACTAATTTAACACAATATGCCATCCAAGATTACACTGGAGGTAGGGAGAGAGTAGACGCAGGCGGTTGCAGATCGGTGATAATCACTGGTTTGAGGAAAGTCCGGACTCCCGAAAGACCAAACTTGCTGGATAACGTCCAGTGCGAGCGATCGTGAGGATAGTGCCACAGAAAGATACCGCCAATCAATTTTAGATTTTAGATTTTAAATTTTGGATTGAATCTAAAATCCAAAATCCAAAATCCAAAATTGTTTGGTAAGGGTGCAAAGGTGCGGTAAGAGCGCACCAGCAGCATCGAGAGGTGCTGGCTCGGTAAACCCCGGTTGGGAGCAAGGCCGAAGGAACTACGGTTGGTCTTTTACCAGTTCCGCTCAACAAGAGCCGCTAGAGGCGTCTGGTAACAGGCGTCCCAGATAGATAACTGCCCTCGCAAGAGAACAGAACCCGGCTTATGTGCTGCTCTTTCCTTCAAAATGGAGTATCAAACTTTTTCGGTTTGTACTCCATTATTTTTTTTGTACCCATTTTGTTAGGACTTACGCAAAAACTCTCTGAAACTCTTATTTCTTTGTGTCCGCCAATAATATGACTAACACCTCTAGTGGCGGTAGAAATTTTACTTGAATAATGGGCAAATCTGAATTAATATTTGTTGCAAATTTTTTGATGTCCTTATTTAGGAGGTAATATTAATGACTTGTAACGTGCAAAAAAAAACAATTACGTAGATGAGGCTTACAGGTTAACTGCATAAGGCAAAAAAGAATGGCAAACAAATCTAATGTAAGACTTACATTCAATTTCAACGATCCAAATTTAGAACCTGGAGAGCAAGATGAGCAAGTTCAATGGTTTATAACTGAACTGAAAGAGATGGATGAAATAGAAAATGTTGCTCGTGTATACGATCCTAATCCTCCAGAAGGCAATAAAGCTTTAGGTGGTTTTTTACTAGGAATGTTAACAGCAGAATTCAATATAGAGAATACAAAGAAATTATTCAGTTTTCTAGGCGATCGTCTCGGTGGAAAGTCTATTCAGCTAGAGGTAGAAGCAAACGGTAAAAAATTGAAAGTATCTGCTCATAGTCGAGAAGAACTAGAACTAGCTATTAAAGCTGCTCAAGAATTCATAGCAGATAAATAAAAGTGTTATGAAAAATAAAAAATAATTTTTAAAAGTTTTACTACAAGATAGAGATATTAGAATGGCAAAAATAGCATTGCTAATTGGAGTCGATGAATATGAACCTGGGTTAAATCCTCTTCCAGCAGCGGTGAAAGATATTGAAGCATTGCGTCGGGTTTTGCAAGACCCTGACATGGGGGATTTTGATGAGCTAAAAAGTCTAAAGAATCCTGACCCTCAAACAATGCAGTACGAAATTGAAGCACTTTTCTCAGAGCGAACTAAAGAAGATTTAATACTTTTGTATTTTTCTGGGCATGGTATTAAGGATGACAGCGGTCATTTGTACTTTGCAACTCGCACAACAAAGAAAAACTCAAAGGGAGAATTAATACGGTCAACTGCTGTCCCTGCAAACTTTATTCATGAAGTAATGAAACGTAGCCGTGCTAAGAGGCAGATAATCATACTCGACTGCTGTTTTAGTGGAGCCTTTGATCCAATTCTATCTGCTAAGAATGATAATTCCGTTGATTTACAAGGACAACTAGGTTCAGAAGGACGAGTAGTTCTGACATCTTCCAGCTCTACTGAGTATTCTTTTGAACAGCAAAACTTAGAGCTATCTGTATACACAAATTATTTAGTAGAAGGTATAGAAACAGGAGCAGGCGATCTTAATAATGATGGACAAGTATCAATATTAGAGCTTCATGAGTATGCTACTAGCAAAATACAAGAAGTTCTTCCTAATATGACTCCTAAAATCATTGTCTTAAGAGATAAGGGCTTTGAAATTATATTAGCGAAAGCAAAATCTATGCCTGTTCCAGTTTTAGAAACAATTCAGCCCAAAATTCATATAGGAGAAATTAAATTAGAAGATTATAAAAATACAAGTAATACTAGATATTATAATCCTATCCCAAGCTTATTAGAACCTTTTGAATCTTTTATTAGTAGATTAGCTGAACGATTAGGAGAATATTCTGTTAAAGGTTTATTTAGTAAGACTGAAGATAAAGTAGCCACAGTTCAAAGCTATATTCTTGAAGTTATTAGACAAACTTCAGACGCAGACTTAGTGTTTTTAATACATCGCACCAAAAATCAAAATAGTTGGGCTGTAAAAGCACAAAGCAATTTCAGCCAGATTATTGATGATAATGTTTATGCAGATATTCTCAAACACAAAATTCTTTCTAATATTCCCATTAGTTCTATCTTTAGTGTCGATCGTAAAGGAATTTATAGAATTCATTATGATGAACAAGAATCAGTATCTAAAGCTTTTATATTGATACCTTTAGATACTTTAGATAATGAATTTATATTAGTTTGTGGTTTATTAAAAGATTCTTATTTACTTAGTGATGCTTACTGTACAATCATATCGACTTTCTATATAGCTAGCCAGGACTTGTATTTACATCCTTCAAGAGTTGAAGCAGCAATTCTTGATAATTTAAAGAAAAGTTATGGTTTTGTTCCCTTTTCTTTCTATGAAAAAAGGTTTAATCTTTTTTGCGATCGTTTATCCAAAATTATTATATATTTTGAACCTATTCTTGATTTAGATACATTTTCAATTAGTGGTTGGGAAGCTCTTGCTCGCGATCCAGATAGCTTGACTGCTCCTGTTGATCTATTCTATGCTGCTGAACTATGGGGACGTAAATTTACAATTGAGTTAGACCAATTTCTTCTTAATCTTGCAGCTAATAGCTATAGACAAGCATTGATTCAAGCAAAACAAAGTAGATCTCATGAAATACTTCCTCTATCAGTGAATGTGTATCCAGAGTCTCTAATGCGAACAGCCTATTTTAAAACTGTTCGTGAGATTGTTAAAGAGGGAATAAGCAATCAGATTCCAGCTAGAAAACTAATTTTAGAAATTTCTGAAAAAGTTGATTTGCCAATGTATCAGGATGGAATTAAACTTAAATCTCCTTTAGATACATTTAGAATTATATTGGCTAAATATGTTCAGGAACTAAAAATCAAATTTGGCATTGATGATTTTGGAGTTGGTTATGCGTCAGTTTCTCGATTAGCAGGACTTAATCCACCTTATATAAAAATTGACCGTGAAATTCTCTATCATCAAACAGTTGATGTTATTATTAAATTTGTTCAACAAATAGTTTCAATAACTAATCCATTAAATCCAGCAAGTATAATTGTTGAAGGATTAGATGAAAATTCACCAGTTACACTAAATCAACTGAAAAATCTAAATATTAGTTATGTACAAGGTCATATAATTGGAAAAGCAGAACCTACAATTTACCGATTATCTCAAGAAAAAAGTGATTTTTTAAGAAAGCAGATATTAGGAGAATAATTTTTAATAATTAAATTTAGAAAATTTATTGCCATAGTAATGGCTCGAAACACTTATGGGAACATAGTATTTTTTGATTCACATCAGGCGTAAATTAGTAGCTAAACATCAGTATGTATAAATTGGGCTTAACTTGTATTAACTCTAGCTTGTAGTTAAGTTACTTAAAGAATAATTTTTTGTAACTTATCTTAATAAAACTGGTAAATGGATACAGTATGAAAGCTTTGCTATGTTGCCGGGTTTGTATCTGTTGCTTGATTTTCGATAATTGGTATTAGTTGCAGACTTTTTGAGACAACATCAAGCTAGACACATACAGGCTAGAGCAATTTTGAGTAAACTGATTAATAGCTAATTTGTACCAAAAACGTACTACATATATTACTTGTAGCACCATTCGATCGCTCAAGATATACGATTAATTTGTACTTTTGAAAAAAAGTAATCTCGAATGCTTGTAATATCATTAATCTGGACATTAGCCTACTGATTACGGATTTTCTCTTGATTTATCAATGAGCAATAACTAATCACTAATCACTCTTGACTAAGAACTGATGACCCTAGTTTATCCACGCCGTCAACGACAACTCGAAAGCTTAGTCAAAAAATTTGGTTTGTCTGCACAAGCACCAATCAAATGGCAACTATTGGACTTAGCGCTAACTCATCCCACTGTTTCTGACTCAGCAAATTATGAACAGTTGGAGTTTGTTGGTGACGCAGTGGTAAGGCTAGTGTCAGCTGTGGTGTTGTGGGAAAATTACCCAGATTGTCCAGTGGGGGATTTTGCGGCAATTCGTTCGGTGTTGGTGAGCGATCGCATTCTCGCCCAATTAGCTAGAGAATATGGTTTGGAGCTATATTTGCTAGTTGCTGGCAGTGCTACGGCTGATAAAGTTGGTCAAGAGTCACGACTAGCTGATGCTTTTGAAGCAGTTTTGGGTGCGCTTTACTTAAGTACTCAAAATCTAGAACTGATTCGCCCTTGGCTAGATCCCCACTTTCAACAACTAGCCGCAGAAATTCGCCTCGATCCAGCTAGGCTTAATTACAAAGCTGCTCTACAAGAATGGACACAGGCACAATTTAAAGTTTTACCAGAATACCGAGTTGTAGAAGTCAATCAACCCCACCGCAACCAAGAACGTTTCGTTGCTGAAGTCTGGCTACACGGAAACATGCTCGGACAAGGTAAAGGACGCTCAATCAAAACCGCCGAACAAGCAGCAGCTAAAGTAGCTTTTTTAGCAATTACAAATCAGGAAAAACCCTGAACTCAAAAGATTTGAATTAAATTAATAATTCAGATGGTTGTTATTGGGCATGGGGCATGGGGCATGGGGCATGGGGCATGGAAGAATAATAACTCTGAGTGTCCCTGGTCATCAGTCAACAGTCAACATCCCCCACACCCAATGACTAATAACTAATGACTAAATAAAAAATGACAAATCAAATTAAAATCGCTGTTATCGGAGTTGGGCGTTGGGGTGTGCATTTATTACGAAATTTTTTAGCACATCCATCCGTCAGTGTGATTGCTGTGGTAGACCCGCATCCAGAAAGATTGACAGGGGTAAAACAGCAGTTTAATTTAAATGAGGATGTAATATTAACAACACAATGGCAGGATTTGAAGCAAGTGCCAGGGCTGACAGCAGTGGCGATCGCTACTCCAGCTAGCACTCACTATGCTTTAATTCAAGACGCTCTGCAACAGGGATACCATGTTTTGGCAGAAAAACCCCTAACTCTCGACCCAGCAGAATGCCGGGAGCTTTGCCAGTTAGCAGAGCAGCATAATTTAATACTGATGGTTGACCACACCTATTTATTCCACCCAGCAGTTGAGCGGGGACAAACTGTAGTTCAAGCCGGTAAATTAGGGGATTTGCGCTATGGCTACGCTACCCGCACCCATTTAGGCCCTGTGCGCCAAGATGTTGATGCTTTATGGGACTTAGCGATTCACGATATTGCTATTTTTAACACTTGGTTGGGTCAATCCCCTGTGAAAGTACAGGCAAAGGGTATGGTATGGCTACAGGGAGCAGTGGGGGAAGACGCGGACAGTGGGAGAAGCGGGGACACAGAAAAATTACTCTGTGCGTCCCCCTTCGAGTTCGGAAGTTTGGACTCGACGGAAACCGCCTTTCCTGCGGAACGCTTCGCGAACGCGCAGCGTCTGGTAGAGAATACTCCAACTTCCTCACCGCGTCCCCGTGTCTCCGTGTCTCCGTCCCAAGCCGGGGCTGTGACTTCTCTCGGTGTCTCCGTGTCTCCGTCCCAAGGACTAGCTGACTTAGTATGGATAACACTGACATACCCAGATAACTTTCAAGCTTATATTCACTTGTGCTGGCTCAATCCCGATAAGCAGCGACGATTGGGGATTGTAGGCAGTCGTGGTAGTTTAATTTTTGATGAATTGTCACTATCTTCACCTCTAACCCTGCTACATGGGGAGTTTGAACAACAAGGTAACCAATTTATTCCTGTGAATCAAAGTCAGGTGATGCTGGAATTAGAACCAGGAGAACCTTTACAACGGGTTTGCGATCGCTTTGTTGTCTCTATTCTTAACAATACCCCCTCAGAAATTTCTTCTGGCTGGGTCGGGACGCAGTTAGTAGAAATCCTTGCAGCTTTGACGGTATCTCTTAAAGAAGACGGTAAAGTTGTTTTTCTCAACCAATAGCCAAGGAGAATGACTAAATAGCCTAACGCCAGCAGATAGGGCCAAACAAATCCAAAATCCAAAACTTGTACTGAGCCTGTCGAAGTATCCAAAATCTAAAATTGTCTCACCTTTGAGAAGTCCCATTTGCATAAACCCCTCCTTTTGGGAGACTGAGCAGGATAGTTTGCTGGGGTGAAAGACTAATTTGATAAATCTCTTTACCAGGTAGCTGCTGAAGGTTTGGGGAGTTATTTTTGTTTGTCTGTACTTTCTGGGTTTTGCTGCTCCCCACTGCTACAACTCTTTCTGACTCCTGTGGATGAGGTTGACGGCCTACCTTTACCCCCTCGTTTCCAGAGGAAAATCCAATATCGCCTGCATTTCCTTGTTTGTGAGAAATAGGTAACAGAGAAATATCAATCAAAGGTAAGGTAATCTTGACTGTTGTACCTTGATGAAGTCCCACACTTTCAAGAGTGATGGTACCTCCCATGAGTTCGATTAAGTTACGTGAAATTGCTAGCCCCAGTCCAGTACCTTCATACTGACGTGTGGTTACGCCATTCACCATTACAAAGGGGCGAAATAATTTGTGCTGTTGTGCGGGATCGATACCTATACCTGTATCTTTAACAAACACTACTGCTTGAGATTTACCATTACTATATTCAATGTCTGTAGTGATGGTAATGCTTCCACTGTCAGTGAATTTGGTGGCGTTACCGATAACATTAATTAACACCTGCTTGAGTTTTACTGCATCTGCGTTAATTGGTATCGGTTCAGTACCTAACTCACATTTCAATTGCAAGCCTTTTTGTTGAACATTAACTGATTGTAAGTTAATCACCTCTAGTAATAATTGTCGTAAGTCAAGAGGTGCTGTAACTACTGAAAGTTTCCCCGCTTCAATTTTAGAAATATCGAGTAAATCATTAATAATTCCTAGCAGGTGAATTGCTGTTTCATCTGCACGTTTGAGAAACTCTAGTTCTTCTTCTCGGTCATCACATAAACCATCTGCAACCAAGCGAATACAGTTAATAATAATATTCAATGGGTTTCTCAATTCGTGGGAAGTTGTAGCCAAAAACTGACTTTTAACTTGGTTAGCGCTTTTTGCTTCTTTCCAAGCGGTTTCTAGTTCTTCTGACCCAGCTTTTAGCCGTTGCACCATTTGGTCTAGTGCTTGAGCTAGTTGGTCAAATTCTCGGATTTTGAAGTTGCGAGGAACTGGTTGTGCAGCGTGGTGAGAGTGAATATTGAGAGCGTAATCTCGTAATTCTTCTACAGGACTTGCCAAGTAAGGAGCTAGATATAAAGATGCTAATAAACTTGCACCTATTAAACCAACTGTTAAAACAATGAGGATGAGTTTGATTTCTTCTAAACCAAAAAGGGCATTATCAACTGTGGTGACAGCTAAAATTATCCATTTTTGCTGTTGTTGTTGACTGAGTGGATTAGGGATCGCTGTATAGCCAGCTACTAATTCTTGTTCTTTGTCTTGTTCCTTAAATGATAAATTTATGGAATCGTTGCGTCCAGCAATTGCATTTTTGATTATGCTTTTGAGTTGGGAAGCATTTGAATGCTGTTCGATATTAGTTCCTACCCAACCTGTTAATGGATGCGCCAAAATTGTACCATCTTCGGCAATCACTACCATTGCACCTGTAAGCGATCCCGGCCGATTTTTGGTTTGTTGATAGAGTCTTGATTTAATACTTAAACTGTAAACTAAATTTGTTCGGCGATCGCTAACTGGTGCAGATAAGACTAATTGCAGCTGATTTTGACTGTTTCTTTTACCAGTCATTCCTGATTTTGGCGGAAAGACTGCTTTAACATCAACTCCGTCATTAGGCAAAGGAAATTTTAATTCTCCAATTACTTCATCGCCGCAATCACTGGCAATTATTTTCTGATTGACGACTTCTGTTAATTGGACGCACTCAATACTTGCTGGGAGTCGTTGCCTTAGTTGCTTGAGAATTTCTTCCTCTTCATTTATGGGCAAGTTTGAGGGAATTACTGTGGTTTTACTGACACTGAGCAAATGCGCTTTTAATAGAGTGATGGCATCTACAGTTTTCTCAGCTTTACTAATAGCGCTTTCTGTTAAATTCTGACGGGCAGTTGCCAATAGGCTAGTACGTGCTTTATTCAAAGCCACAATTTCACCTACAAGCAAAACTGGGACGAATAAAAGCAATATTCTCGTTACTAAAATTCGGCGAAAGGATGATTGGCGGGAATTAGTCATCGACTGTCTCACTTTGCATCTGCAAACCGTAAAAGCAAAGATATGCAACTTAGATCGGCTAAATGAGACATTTCATCATGTTATCATAACTTTATTTTCAATGTTTAAAAATAACAAATTGTTATAGTTGAAAAAGAAACCTAGTATACCAAAAGTTATATACGGTGGATTTAAAAACGATTTATGTTGCATATGAATACAGTAGTTAAACTTCATTCAAGTTGAGAAGAGGAGTTTTTCAAAAGTGAACAGCGAACGGGAAACCAAGAACGAGAAAGAGTCTACAATTGGGAGATAAAACTTGATTTTGAAAAAAATTCAGGGTTTCAAAGTAGACGCGGTTTAAATAGTGAAATAGTAGTTTGTAGGGAGGAATTTTTTTCCACCTACACACTTTAAAGCAAAACACGAAAATTGTGAAAGTAATTGAATGCTGCAACATCGTCCTCATACTACAGTTGTTTTAGCGATGAGTGCAGATGGCAAGATAGCAGATTATAGGCGATCGCCTGCTCGGTTTGGTTCAAGGGCTGATAAAGCGCACTTAGAAAAACAAATCGCTGCCTCTGATGCCGTTTTATTCGGTGCTGGTACTCTAAGTGCCTACGGAACAACACTTACAATATCAGATCCGAACTTATTGCAATGTCGGGCACAAGGGGTTAAACCCCTCCAGCCAATTCATATAGTGATTACACATTCTGGAAACCTCAATCCGGAAATTAGCTTTTTTAAGCAACCAGTTCAACGCTGGTTATTGACGACGATGGCGGGAGCAGCTTCCTGGAATCAATGCGAAAATACACTTACAGACCACTTGCCTGAACTGAAGAAAGAGGAAAATGGCACTGGTTCCCCAGAAGGGTGGCACTTACAAGAACTCTCAAAACCACGGCAAAATGGCATCTCCCAAACCTCAGCAAAGGAGTATACTCCAAAATTTGAGCGGATTCTGGTTTTTGAAACACCAACGGGAGAAATTGATATTTCCACAGCTTTGAAGCATCTAGCCACTCTACATATAACACGCTTAGTGGTTTTAGGTGGCGGTCAATTGGTAGCTTCCTTACTGCAATTAGATTTAATCGATGAATTATGGTTGACTGTTTGTCCATTGATTTTAGGCGGTACTGACGCACCCACACCGGTAGACGGACAAGGATTTTTATCTGATTTAGCTCCCAAATTGCAGCTTATAGAAGTTAATACAGTCGAGCAAGAAGTATTTTTGCACTATCGCCTGCAACGATGAGCTTTCTTAGATTAGGCTAATTAAGGAATTGGGTATGGGGAATGGGGCATGGGGTATGGGGAGATGGGGAGATCGGGGAGACAAGGGACAAAGATTGCTACCTTGTCCTCCTTGTCCCCCTTCCCTTGTCCTCTTCTCATACCCAATGCCCCATACCCAATGCCCCATGCCCTACTCTCTTAACAACTGACACAATGGTGGAACAACTCAAACCCCGCTATTCTGTTCTTTGGACGGACAAAATCGCCGAAGTACCGCAAGATGCCTGGAATGCTTTGGCTGTACCACTCAAAACACCATTTTTAGAGTGGGAGTGGCTGAATAATCTTGAAACTTCCCACAGTGCTACACCTAAAACTGGTTGGTTGCCCAATCATTTGACGTTGTGGCGAGACAGAACACTGATTGCTGCGGCCCCTCTTTATCTCAAAGGACATAGTTCTGGTGAGTTTGTCTTCGATCATCAATGGGCAGAGTTAAGCGATCGCATTGGCATACGCTATTATCCCAAACTGCTGGGAATGACACCATTTACCCCCGCTGAGGGTTATCGGTTTTTAATTGCCCCAGGAGAAGATGAAGAAGAAATTACAGCGATAATTGTGCATGAAATTGACACTTTCTGCGCTAAAAATCGCATCTCTGGTTGTCATTTTCTCTTTGTCGATCCCCAATGGCGGCCGATGTTAGAACGGCATGGTTTTACGAGTTGGTTGCACCACAGCTTCATTTGGGAAAATTCTGGTTTTAAAACTTTTGATGACTATTTGCAAGTATTTAATGCTAATCAACGTCGCAATATCAAACGCGAACGGAAAGCTGTGGAAAAAGCAGGTTTACGATTGCAACCATTAACTGGGGATCGCATTCCTTCATCTTGCTTTCGTTTGATGTATGAGTTTTATACAGACACCTGTGATAAATTTGGCTGGTGGGGTAGCAAATACCTGACACAGAGGTTTTTTGAACAACTAGAGACTGATTATCGCCATCGAGTTTTGTTTTTTGCCGCATATAGCGAAGAAGATAATTCTTATCCTTTAGGAATGTCCTTTTGTTTGTTTAAAGAAGACAAACTCTATGGCAGGTATTGGGGAAGTTTTCAAGAAATAGATTGTCTGCATTTTGATGCTTGTTATTATGCACCGATTGAGTGGGCGATCGCTAACAACATCCAAATTTTTGACCCTGGCGCTGGTGGACGCCATAAAAAACGGCGTGGCTTCCCCGCCATGCCCAATCACAGTCTGCACCGCTTTTACAATAATCGTTTAGGACAAATTCTCCGCCCCTATATTAAAGAAGTAAATCAACTCGAACAACAGGAGATTGAGGCGATTAATGCAGAGTTGCCATTTAGTAATCGTGGAGATTCCTAAACATCGAAAACTCAGTATATGGGAATTTTTTTGATGTTGATTGTTGATGGTTGACAGTTAACCGTAAACAGTAGACCTCTTGCAAAAGTGTTTTTTGCAAGAGTTGGGAAAAGGGAAAAGGTTAAAGGGGAAGGGGACAATACAAAACCTTTACCCTTTCCCCCTGCCCCTTATCCCCAGAGGGGGCCCCACCTTCCCCTTTTCCCGACTTATGCAAGAAGTCTAGTCAACACTAAACAGTCAACTAACTTAACAGGTAACCATGCAATTTAAAAGCCCAATAGTTTATTCTTCCCTATTCCCTACTCCCCATTTACAACTCAGAGGGTAAACAAAGAATTACACTTGAGATAGAGTGTAAAAACTCTTAAGAAAAAATTTGCCTTTGATAATGCTCACAGATTTAATGGTTAAAGATTTAGCAGCAATTGACGATCGACTTTCTCAGCGTCATATTGACCTCGATCCCGGTGGATATTTCATCATTTACTTGGATAGAGACGCAGAGTTAATTTATGCCAAGCATTTTACAAATGTTATTGATGAACGCGGTTTAGCAGTCGATCCAGAAACAGGAAAGGTAATTCCTGCACGAGAAAAGGTAGAACGAACTCACACCACAGTTTTTAGTGGCAGAACAGCCAAAGAACTTTGCGTAAAAATCTTTGAAGAAACTCAGCCTTCCCCAGTCACTCAATTAAATCATGCAGCTTATTTAGGCCGAGAATTTGTCCGGGCTGAAGTCGCTTTAATTACAGAACAAGAATATGTTCAAGATTAATAAGAGTGAAAAGTGAGGAGTTAGGAGTTAGGAGTTATGAGTTAAGAGTTAGGAGTTAGGAGTTAGAAGTTAGGAGTTAGAAGTTAGAAGTGAGGAGTTATGAGTGAGGAGTTAGAAGTTATGAATTAGAAGTTATTAGTGAGAAGGGAAGAGTTATGAGTGAGAAATAAGGAATTATGAGTTAGAAGTTAACAATTAGGAATTAGATGTTAAAACTTAGAAATTCACGACTGCTAACTTCAAATTCTAAACTCCTAACTCCTAACTCCAAACTCCAAACTCTTAACTCTTAACTCTTAACTTTTAACTCCAAACTCTTAACTCCAAACTCCAAACTCCAAACTCCAAACTCCAAACTTTGCCATTACCCATCAGATGATGGCTGATTGATTTGGTAGATATAGTAAGTGGCCATTGGAATAACGGTGGCGGCAATTAATAATCCTATTACCCAAGCTGTAGCACTACCTTGGACAGCTTTAGTTTCTTCTGCGTCCTTGAAAGTACCTTCTACCTGAACATTTTCAGCGATTTGGGGAGGCCCTGGATCTGGTTTGCCTGAAAGGATGGCGACGAGGCGATCGCTAGCATCAATAAAGGCTTGGTTGTATTTATTACCTTTACGTAGTGGCGTACTTAGAGTTTCATTAGCTACACTCTCGGTAATGGAGTCTGTGAGCAATGATTTAACGCCATCGCCAGTAATAATAGCGGTATTGTTGGTCGCTGTATCAAGAACCAATAAAGTTTGATTTGCTTGGGCTTCTTTTGTGGGAAACCATTTTTCAAACAGTTCTTTAGTAAAGCTTTCGGCTGTTTCGCCGTAGTCAAAGTGGCGAATGGTAACGATTCTCACTTCTTTACCAGTTTGCTTTGCCAAATCCTGCAAAGCGCTGCTAATCTTACCTTCGTTCAGACGACTGATGACTTCACCTTGATCTAAAACCCAGGTGTCATTTCCTGATGTCAGATTCGGTATTTGATAGACACCCGTGGCTAAAGCGGGTGCGGTAAACAGCGACGCTGACAAAATAACCGTCACTATTGGTAAGATCAGCCGAATGAAATGTTTTTTATTGGTAAATAATTGCTTGATGAGCTGTTTCATCGTATTAACTCTAAGACGGGCTTGCACCAAAAATACTATAGAACCGCTGTAAAAATCATCTAGTTCTGAGTATTCTGCAATAGAATGTTTCTGCTACTACTGGCAGATATATATTTTACAGGATTTTTTATTGTACAAATTTTCTATGAGTGGGCTATCAGTATTAACTTTGACCTAACACACTCGCTACTTGCAAGAAACACCGCCCTTGTGGGAGTTAACCCAAATGCTGAGGGCGGAATTTGCAAACCATCTAGAAATTGTATCGTATTCTGAATATTTTTGGTAGAATCAGCAAGATTTTTTTAGTATCCACAACTAAAGCCTTCTACGTCTTGCCCGATGCCAACGATAAATAGACCTCTTGCAATCAATTGCTTTTTGCACTCTTGTGGTCAAAGGGATACATCTTTATTGGGGAAAAGCGAAAATACCAAACCTTTCCCCCTTTCCCCTGCCCCTTTTCCCCAGAGGGGGCCCTTCCCCTTTTCCCTACTTCTCTTAGAAGTCTAATATTTACGCCAAGCTACTTAAATAAATATATGACTATAATTCTCACTAATGATGATGGTATTGACGCTCCTGGTATCCGAGCCTTGGTAAAAGCTGTCAACGGCAAAAATGCTATTATTGCGGCTCCTGTAAATCATCTGTCTGGCTGTGGACATCAAGTCACTACGACTAGTGCCATCAACCTGCAACGACGTTCTGAAACTGAGTATGCCATCGCTGGCACTCCTGCTGATTGTGTGAGGATTGCTATAACACAAATTACGCCAGATGTCAAATTTGTACTTTCAGGTATTAACGCTGGTGGTAATCTAGGAGTCGATGTCTACATATCCGGTACGGTTGCTGCTGTGCGAGAAGCTGCAATGCACGGTATTCCGGGAATTGCCATTTCTCATTATCGCAAAGCAAAGCAAAACTTCGATTGGGATTTGGCTGCTAAATTCACAACTCAAGTGTTAGCAGATTTACTCAACCGTCCCCTGGAACCTGGATGTTTTTGGAATGTCAATTTGCCACATTTACAACCGGGAGAACCAGATCCTAAGATGGTGTTTTGCCAACCCTGTATCAAACCTTTGCCCGTCAATTATCGCATTGAGGGTAATGATTTTTATTATGTAGGAGAGTATGGCAAACGCGATCGCACTCCTGGTAGTGATGTCGATGTATGTTTTTCTGGCAATATCGCCGTCACTCAATTGAGAGTTTGATATATATCCGAACTTCTTTTTACTTTTATATTGTTAACCAGCATCTCCTTGAATTAAATACATAAATCTATCTAGAGTATGTGTTAGTTCGTTGAGTTTTTGCAGCGAATTTTGCTGAGATTCGGCGAGAGTTTGTACTGCGTCGCATAAAGCAACAATTTGATAGCCTTGTTGTTGCACCTGCTGTCCTTGTGCTTCAAGTTGTGTGCTGACAGTCTCCAATCTTTCTGCGAGACGTTCGATTGTCTCAGTGGTAGAAAGTACTGCTTCTCCAATTTGTTCCACAATAGATTCCAAACGATTTATTTTTACTTCAATTCCTGTTGCAATCATTTGTTTAACACCTTAATTTTGAGACAGCATATTAGTCAAATTCCTAATTTCAATTGAAATAAATAATTTCAGTACAAACATGAGATTAAGATTATCATTTCGATAATATGTGTGATTTTGTTGTTTGATGCATCTATCTAATGTTGTGTTTAAGTACTTATACAATTAAGTTGAAGTAATTATACATTTGTTGTTTAATTTTTCGTCAAACAATAGCTAAAAGGCGATAAATTAGGTTGTTCTCAGTGCTAATTATCAGTTTAGAGAATTGCAATTTACCTTTCATCTTTCAGTATAGAATCAGATAAGGTTGCTCAGAATATTAATTTTATTCCTTTTATTTATGCTGATAACCATTGCTGGCAAAATCAATTAGTCTAAATTTTCTTTAGTCAAAAGGCTATGCACTTCCAAGACAAATATGTATGGCGGTTGAAGCATAGTTTAAGACATAAACCGATCCTAAAACCCAGATACTCAGGGAACTGCAAAAAATAAATAATTCCGGTTAAAGCGTTGACAGTTCAAAGTTAACAGTCAACAGTCTTCTATAGAATATTTTTTTTACTTTAAAGTCCCCAAGAGACTTTAAAGCGCTATATGTATTCGCCAATGAAGTTTGAGTAATACTACAAACAGGCTATGAGGACACACAGTTAGCTATGCGTCCCTAGCAATGACTGTATTGTATTGAACTAAAAGACTTGATTTAGATAATTGAATTGCTCAAAAACACCATTGCGATCGCACACAAACAAAAGCCAGCAATACTAATTTTCCAAGGTACAATTCGGTTGATTTCCCCCATACCCATCGCACTACCAATTTCTCTAACGCTCATGGTAACTGCAAACTGAGTTAAGGCAATACCTAATATATAGGGAATTACAGGTATTATTCCTGACACAGTAATAGATTGTTCGTGAATGTAACCCTGCAAGAAACCAACACTAATACTCACCAAAGCAAGTAACATAAAGTTTACTTGATTTGCGTTGATGAGCATTGTACCTAAGAAAATAGTAGAAATACCTATGGCTATTTCTATTCCTGGTAAATTTATCTGCAATAAATGAATTATAATCCCCAAAATTACTGCTAAGACAAAATATCCAACTATCAAAGCGCCACGAACAAATATAGATGACAGTAAGCCAATAGTAATAATACCAACTAAGCACTTTGAGTTAATGACTGGATCTGCTATTCCCCAGATGGAACCTTCCCAATAGTTAGAAATGGCTCGAACAGTAGGCGTTCCAGTCAAGGAACTTAGCAAGCTAATTAAAATCAGAGCTGCCATCGCTGCAATATGGCGATCGGCTAATTTCAAGGTATAAAATTCCGGTTTAACACGGAATTCTGATAATTTAGTTTTGAACATAGCTATATGGAAAATCAGGTTTTTCGGTAATTTATACTACCCACCTACTTTTAAAAACTAACGTGATAATAACGATAAATCATCTTAACTTTATAAAGTTGTGTAAAGTTTCAGTGGTGGTGACAATATATGGCTAATTAATGTATTAATAATTACAGCTAAACCTCTCCACCGTCCTACAAACCCACTGTTAAAAGAGTTGGGCAAATTCTTAGATACTGAAAAATCATTCGGTAAGCCGGTCAAGCTTGTCAAAAAGCGTGTAGCAATAAAAGCAGTCAAGCTTTTGTTTAAAATGCTGATTGCATCCCAAAAAGTTCTAGACTGAAAAATGCATCTAGTAGCGTTAGGATCTTGACGAAATTACCCGTGCGA
The DNA here is from genome assembly GCF_002608075.1 of Nostoc linckia z4. Taxonomy (GTDB): domain Bacteria; phylum Cyanobacteriota; class Cyanobacteriia; order Cyanobacteriales; family Nostocaceae; genus Nostoc; species Nostoc linckia. The sequence goes on along the minus strand of NZ_LAHA01000006.1, from coordinate 59,952 downwards.
AAAATAGTTATTGCCGGTAACTGGAAAATGTACAAAACCCAGGCAGAGTCCGAAGAGTTTTTACAAGGATTTCTGCCCCACCTACAGGAAACGCCTGAAGAACGTGAAGTACTGTTGTGCCCTCCTTTCACTAATCTCAGCGTTTTGTCTAGGAATTTACATGGTAGTCGCGTACAACTGGGGGCGCAAAATGTCCATTGGGAAGAATATGGAGCCTACACTGGTGAAATTTCTCCCCCGATGCTGATAGAAATTGGCGTGCGCTTTGTGATTGTCGGTCATAGCGAACGACGCCAATACTTTGGTGAAACGGACGCCACTGTTAATCTGCGTCTGCGAACAGCTCAAAGGTTTGGTTTAACCCCGATTCTTTGTGTTGGCGAAACCAAAGAACAACGAGATAACAAAGAAACCGAATCACTGATTAGTCTCCAACTCGACAAAGGCTTGGTAGATATCGATCAGGACAATTTGGTGATAGCCTATGAACCGATTTGGGCAATTGGCACTGGTGATACTTGTGAAGCTGTAGAAGCTAATCGCATAATTGGCTTAATTCGTAGCCAATTGAACAATCCCAATGTATCAATTCAATATGGCGGCTCAGTCAAGCCAAATAATATTGATGAAATCATGGCTCAACCAGAAATTGATGGCGTTTTAGTGGGAGGAGCAAGTCTCGAAGCCGAGAGTTTCGCTCGGATTGTTAACTATAAGTCAGTCTGATGTGCCTTTTATCCTTCCCATGCTATCTGCATGGGAAAGGCTAATATCAAAGCCAGCCTTCGCTGCGATTTTTAACTTTATTAAGTGAAATATTCTGAATTCTGACTTGTGAGTTCTGAGTTCTGATTTTTTATGCCAAGTAATTTGATAATTCGAGAACGCTGTTTTGAGTGGGGACAGCGGACTTATTTGATGGGCATTTTGAATGTCACCCCTGATAGCTTTAGCGATGGGGGCGAGTTTAACACTACCTCTGCGGCTTTAGTCCAGGCGCAAGCATTGGTGGCTGCTGGTGCTGACATCATCGATGTGGGTGGTCAATCAACTCGACCAGGGGCAAAGCAAATAACTCTCGAAGAAGAACTCCACCGCGTGCTATCTGTATTAGAGGTAGTCAGACCGTCCATTTCAGTACCGATTTCTGTGGATACTACCCGTGGGGCTGTGGCTAGGGCTTCTGTAGAAGCTGGGGCAGATATGATTAATGATATTTCTGGGGGTAGCTTTGATTCGGAAATGTTGCCAACAGTAGCCGATTTAGGCGTCCCGATTATCTTAATGCACATCCGAGGAACGCCACAAACCATGCAACAGATGACTGATTATCAGGATTTGATGGCAGAGATTTTGAGTTTTTTGCAAAAGCAAATTGCGGCTGCAACTGCTGTGGGAATCGATGCAAATAAAGTGATTATCGATCCTGGTATTGGTTTTGCGAAGAATTATGAGCAAAATTTAGAAATTTTTCAGCGATTGCCATCGCTGTGGGCATTAGACTGTCCTATTTTAATAGGAGCGTCTCGTAAAAGCTTTATTGGTAAGATTCTCAATCAACCAGATCCCAAAGCGCGAGTTTGGGGAACCGCAGCAGCTTGTTGTGCTGCGATCGCAAATGGAGCTGATATCCTCCGGGTTCACGATGTCCAACAAATGCGCGATGTTTCTTTGGTAGCTGATGCAATATTCCGACGAACCGCACAAGGTGACTGTTAACAAATACAGGGAGTGGGGAGTAGGGAATAGCAAAAGAAAACACCGCCAATCAAGTTGCTCTTTGGAAATTCCAAATCAAAAATATTCCACTGTTGGCAGTCAACAGTCAACAATTAACACTCAGCAACTCCCACTTCCCTTAAGTAGTTCCGTTTTCTGATTTTTGGGGGCGATCTTCGTTATTCACTGACTCAGCAATTAACTCCTGAAACATCTCTGTGGAGTTAGCCGGATCGACAAAGACAATTTTGGCATTATTGCTCTCGCCTAGTTGTTGGCTGGCTTTGACGTAATCTTGAGCCACCAGATACCGCAGAATTTCCTTACTTTCTGGATTAGAACGTAAGGCTTTAGCAATGATTTCTACTGAAGTCATAGTTCCTTCTGCTTTGCGAATGGCGGCTTCTTTTTGTCCTTCCGCTTCCGTAATTAGTGCCCGTTTTTTGATTTCAGCAGCTTGCTCATCTTCCCTAGATTTACGTACACTCTCAGGTAAAGTAATTCTTTGAAGATCTAACCGCAGAATTTGTACTCCCCAATCTGCTGTGATTTCATTCAACTGATTTAAGATAGCTGTATCCATCTCCGCTCTAGAGACGTTGGTTTGCTCAAGGGTGTTTTGAGCAATGATTTCTCGCAACGTGGTTGTGGCCAGCTGCACCAATGCTCCTTGGAGATCTTCAATAGCGTAAAAGCTTTTCTCAATATCTATAATCCGCCAGTATACAATCGCATCTACTTCTACGTAAATATTATCTTTGGTAATTACATTTTGGGGCTTGATGTCGATATATTGCTCTCGCGTGGTATCTTCCATGACAATTTGATCCACCAAGGGAACAATAAAGTTTAGCCCTGGTTTAAGTTTGCGATGATACCGTCCCAGGCGTTCCACTAAAGCTTCACTACCTTGATTAATCAGTTTGGCAGAACCTAAGGCATAACCTATAAGGGCTAGGACTATAGCAATGATTGGCTCCATATATGCTCCTATTTAGCTGTTTGGGAGAATTTAGTGTCAAGGATATGCTACTAGCTTGTCATACCTTTGAGTTAAATGTTTTGAGTCTGTAATTTTATGAACATCACCAGCAATATCTAATATCGAGTTGCTTGGTGTCTTGTATGTATGAAACTTTTGCGGAATGCGATCGCTATTAAAGCACCTCGATCGCACCCTGGCAAGAAGTACTTTCTGTAATCAGCTTTACTTACACCAGCACCTCCACACAGCCGAAACAATCTAAGTAAATATACGTGAACAAAAATTAAAATAATTTTACGTAAATTTTATTACTAATTTCAAAACTCCAGTATGAGTCCGAATAAAATTAGGTTCAGCCACATAAAAATCATATACAAATACTATGGGCAGACTGTGGATCAAACTTATAGGTTTAATATTACTTTTTACAGGATTATATTTTTTTACTCAAAACATCATATTTGTGGCAGGTTACTATTCTTTTTCCCGGAGCTTACCTGCTACAGCCTCAGTTTTAGCAATGATGGCTGGTACTTTTACACTAGTGTTTTTTCACAGAGAAGCTAGCAATTTGGGATGGATATTGTTAGGCGTTGGTGTAGTGCTAGTTTTCTTGAGTGGTGGAGTAATTTTTAGATCCACTAGCTTATGGAATTTATTAGTTGCTTTCACTGCATTAGCAGTGGGATATAAATTATTTAATGAAGGCAGAATTCACTTTTAAATACTACTCAGGCTGGGAGTTGGAAGTGAGAGTATTCTCTTTGAGGGCAACTGAGTATCAAAATCCAGAATCCAGAAGTCAAAATTAACAAGGCTTTAGTCCCCAAACTTCACGATTAAATTAAAACAAAAAAGTTATGCTCAGGGACTTGCAAGTAAAAATTCCATTGCTACTGTCAACTGTGAACCGTCAACACTCAACAGTCAATAGTTAACACTCAACAATCAACCACCTGAATTAGATTAAACTTGTAGCTAAATGTTAATTTCAGTTCTCAACCAGGAGAACAGCCTCCTAATCATAGCTTTGTTCAGGGGGTTTTACTAAGGTTGAGGCTACTATTACAATGGAAACTATTGATTATGAGGACAAGGCAAGAATGACCCAGGTTGTTCTAGGAGAGAACGAAGGAATAGATTCAGCTTTACGTCGATTTAAACGCCAGGTATCCAAAGCTGGCATATTGGCTGACGTAAAATATCATCGGCACTTTGAAACACCGTTGGAAAAACGCAAACGTAAGGCAGTGGCAGCTAGACGCAAAAGACGTTTTAAATAAACCTATTTGCTTTGGTACTGACGTTGCTTGAGGTAATAACCTACAACAGGCAACGGCACCATCGCCATTATTCTTACAAAAATTAAGATGTACCTCACCGATTTGTTTCGGTGTCGATGAGTCAGTTTACTTATACACAGAGTGTATAGGAGCTTTATATTGGTTGGATGGAGCAAGCTAAAATTGCTGCCCATCAACCAAAATAAGCAGCCTGGGAGATGGGAGGGGATGAGGGGGATGAGGTTCGACTTCTCTACGAGACGCTACGCGAACTTGTACTGAGCGGAGTCGAAGTACGCTCACCAACCGGGAGATGAGGGAGACAAGGAAGACAAGGGAGATAAATCCTGATTTTCCAGTCATCAGTCATCAGTCATCAGTCACCAGTCATCAAGACTCAGAGTTACTAATAGTACGACTATTACAAACATTCATCGCTTTTTCTACTCCCTGTTTTAGGGTTAGTTCTACACAATCAACCACGAACTGAAGTACGAGAGACATCAGTTGATTTTCGCTAGCAGAAAATCGCCCTAGTACATGGGAGATAGTATCCGAATCATCTTTATTAGCTGCATCTTTGGGTTTACCAATACCGATTCGCAAACGGGGAAAATTTTGAGTGTTCAGATGTGCGATCGCACTTTTCATTCCATTATGTCCCCCAGCAGAACCAGACAAGCGCAAACGAGTCTTTCCCAAAGGTAAATCCATATCGTCATAAATTATCAACACCGACTCAGGCGGTAATTTATACCAACTCGTCACTGATTGTATAGCTTGTCCCGAACGATTCATATAAGTCAAGGGCTTGAGCAAGCGAATTTTTCCTCCACCTGGTGCCATACCCTCACCGTACTCTCCTTGAAACTTGCGATTTTCTGCTAAGGTAATGCCCCAAGCACTACAGAGAGCTTCCACAGCAGCAAAGCCAATATTATGGCGTGTTTGGTCATATTTGCTTTCTGGATTCCCCAACCCGACAATTAGCTGGGGAATCACCAAAGCTGGTTGCGTAACAGCTTCTGTCATTTTGGTACAATCAATCAATTTTAGGGGCATGGGGCATAGGGCATGGGGCATGGGGAGATGAGGAGACTGGGGAGCTGGGGAGAAAATCTTCCCCTCTGCCAAGAACTGCTTGTTCCCAATGCCCTGTTTGGCCAATGCCCTGTTTGCCCAATGTCCAATGTCCAATAACTACAAAATCCAAAATAGTTATGTTTTTTCTAGCCAACTTGTGAAGAATTAGCAGCGTCGTGCTGTGATTTAGCAGGCTCGATTTGCTTGGGTTCCAATTCTGCGGTAGTTTTTACAGCTTCTTCTAATTGTTCGGCTTCTTTTTGAAACTCACTTTGAAATTCCTTAGAAGCTTCTTGAAAGCTGCGAATTGTTTTGCCGACGCTGCGGCCAATCTCTGGTAACTTCTTTGGGCCAAAGATTAACAGTGCTACTACCATAATTACAGCCATTTCTGGTAGACCGATACCAAATATATTCATTTTTTTATCTCCGATAAATCCTAAAACCACTATATAGACTTACATATTTATGTAGTCTACTCAATAATCGCCTATTATAGAAAGCGATCGCCCCACGAGAAAGTGATGTCTTATGTCACTGACAATTAAAGATTGAGTCTAGTGTAGTGAACCAAGTATTTACAGCATATTGTACCTTGGTGAGGTACAGATAATCGTAGGGGCGCATAGCTATGCGCCCCTATCGGTGTACTTCATTTACTTGAAATTTGCTGTATGTAGAGTTGAGCAACTGTTCGGTTTGCATCTATGTCTAAATTCACTCTCTGCTAGCCAAAATCGCTAAGAACAACCTATGAAACGGAAAAACTAGAACATCAGCGAGTTGAGCCACCAGGCGAACAACAGTGTCAAGCAACAAAACGAGGTCTAAGACTAGCAAGTAATAAAGATGAACTAGGAAGTTACCAACCATGACACAATCTCTACAAAAACTATTTACATTTAATGAATTTTTAGAATTTTTAGAAACACAACCAGAAAATATTCGATATGAATTACATGATGGAGATATTATTCAAATGCCGCCACCATCAGGTAAGCACGAGCTAATTGTAGCTTTTTTAACAGTTATTTTAGGTTATGAATGCCTTCGCCTTAAACTTTTTTACGGTATACCTAAAACCGCTACAGTGAAACCAGGAAATAAAACGTCAGGGTACTATCCAGATGTTTTATTAATGAATTTTTCAAACTTGGGCAATGAACCACTATGGGAAAAACAATCAATCCTTAGTAAACCAGAATCAATACCATTAGTGATTGAAGTAGTCAGTACTAACTGGAGAGATGATTATCATAAAAAGTTTGCTGATTATGAAGAAATGGGTATTCAAGAATATTGGATTGTGGATTATGCAGGTTTGGGTAGCAAAGAGTTGATAGGCGACCCCAAACAGCCAACAATTACAATTTATTATTTAAGTGATGAAGGTGAATATAGAGGAAAACAATTTAGAGGTACAGACTGCATACAATCGCCTACATTTCCCGAATTAAATTTAACTGCTCAACAGATTTTTCAAGCTGGAGGTCTGCCAAATTGACCACAAGCCAATGTAGCCTGTTACTTCCTCTACTTCTTCCGTCTGTTTTCCTTGTGCTAGTAACCATATAATCTGGTATTGACGAGTTTATTAATCAAATCGGACTGCTATAAATGCATGGCTATACTGATTCTTTTTGGCATACTTCTTAGTTCTCATCCTTACTTTTATCATAAGTAATTATCCGAACATGATATGACTCCTGAATTCTGACTTCTGACTTCTGACTTCTGAATTCTGACTCCTGACTCCTGAATTCTGACTCCTGAATTCTGACTCCTGACTTCTTACTGACAAAAAAACCCGGACTAGCCGGGTGTGAGTTCATTCGCGATCCAAATCAGATAAGTGTGTATCAATTAGCGTCCTAAACTCCGCCAATCAACATTCACATCCTGAATCAAGATTGTTTTATTGTAAAGTTGCAGAATAATCAGCAGAAACACAAAAAACAGCAAAATAAAAACAGCCATTACAGGGGTAGTACCCCAACCTGGTGCCACTTTCCCATACTCAGAGTTCAGTGGTCTCAGGATATCTCCCAACCTAGTCCTTTGTGCCATAGTTCACCTAAGATTACTTGCCCAAGCTTTTTTTAATCTTCTGTAATATTCTATAAGAATAGCACTCATAATCAATCTTAAAATTATGGAACCTGCAATAGTTCTTAGCATTTCTGTAGCTGCTGTTTTGATTGCCATTACAGGCTATGGAATTTATACATCTTTTGGCCCTCCCAGTAAGCAGTTGAGCGATCCTTTTGAAGATCATGAAGACTAGATTCGGCATTGGGCATTAATCGGTGGAAAAGCAAGACTGACCACCGACTAAAGAATAGTGCCTTACCCAAGCCTGGGGTTAGTCGCTGGTGTCACCTTGAAACTAGCGATTTTCCAAGGCTGTATTGTCAAGATTTGTTGCCCAGATGAGAATTGGGCAGCATTAGCAGCAGAACGCTCTAACAAATCTACCGTATTTCCGAGAGTTATTCCTAAATCACTTCGCACACATAACTCGGCTGTTTCTCCGTGACATTCATAACACCGCAGAATTAACTCCTGTGGATCATCTTCTGCTGGCTTCAAAGCCATCAAAATCAGATTTGCGGATGACAAATTTAAAAAGCTTGCTGAATGTTGAGTGTTAAACGGCACTTGCTTCATTTGGGGAAACCCCAAGACCGCAGTGGCTCCTGTTAACTGGTGACTGGGGAGTGGGTTTACTATCACTTGTAGGGGTGTATTTAATTCATAGCCATGCTGTACTGTATGGGCTGATTGCCAGGTATTCGGATGAGGATATAAGGCATAGGTGAATTCATGGAAACCTCGGTCGGCTTCGGGGTCTGGCCAATTGGAGCTACGTAGTAATGTGAGGCGTAATTGATTAGGCTTGGCATCGTAACCATATTTACAATCATTGAGTAAACTGATTCCGTATAAACCCTCATTTGTTTCGCTGGTTAAATCAGCCCAACGTAAGGCTGGAAGTTCCCATTTTGCTTGTTCTGCGGGGTTTTGGGGTTTAGTGGTACGGCGAATTGCGCTACAGGGGATTTCATAGGTAGCGAAGTCTGCTTCAATGTTGAGAGGAAAAGCAGCTTTTAGCAATACCTGATTTTCTTGCCAGTTGACTTTAGAGGAAATTTTCAGCACAGGGGAACCAGCTTGGAGAATATAATCTTGGCAAAATTCTGAATTACCCAACTGACGCACCACACGCAGACGATTTTCCACCACCCCTTGTTCTACCCACTCAATAGATTGAAGATTGGTTGCGGGTAAGGGATGTTGGGTATAGTTGGGGTCTATGTTCCAAGCATCCCAATATTGACCGCTATCTTTAAAAGCTTGCAGTTGATTCCCCGCACCATTCAAAACTTCGCGTTGATAAGTTTTGTCAAAAACACTTGATAAATCTCCCGTTTCAGGATTTATGACGACTCGCAGAAATTCATTTTCTAGAACCCATTGTGGGGATGTAGCTTTAGGTTCGTCCAGGGTGGGAGATGAGGGGGAAAGCCAAAAGAGGCGGTAGCCTATGGGTGGGATTTCGGGGGCGAGAAATAGTAAAGTTGATGGTTGAGATAATTGGGAGATAAGCAACTGGCCGGAAGTATCGTAAATTTGCCATTGTTGGGTAGTTGTTGCTGGTGCGGGTAAGGTGATAGAAACTACCTCAGAACGCTGCCAGTTGAGAGAATTGAAAATAAAAATAGGTAAACTATTGGGTTTTGGTGGTTGTGGTAGGGTAATGTGAGATGCGATCGCCTGCAATGATTCTTGTAATATCTTCGTTCCTGTTTGTTGGATTTCTTGCCATTCAACCAAGGCATCTTGATAAACTTGGGTAATGGAAGAACCAGGCAAAATATCGTGAAACTGTTGAAATAACACCTGTTTCCAAGCAACTTCGATTTCGGCTTTGGGATACGTCACACCACAGCTAATGTTTGCCAAAGTTGCAAACAGTTCTGCTTCATACAATAAAGTTTCACAACGACGATTCCAGCGTTTTTGGTCTGCATGGGTAGTGTAGCAGCCACGATGGAATTCCAGGTAGAGTTCGTCATTCCAAGTGGGGAAATGGGGAGGTGGGGAGATGGGGAGATGGGGAGGTGGGGGGGATGAGGAAGAATCATAACTTCTGACTTCTGAATTCTGAATTCTGAATTCTGAATTCTGAATTCTGACTCCTGATTGGATTTGCTGTAAATACTTTTCGGCGGTGGTAAATTCTAAATCTGGGAAGAAGGGGGATTTTTGCCAGCGTTGGGCGGTTTCTAACATATCACGGGTGGGGCCGCCGCCGTGGTCGCCGACACCGGGAAGCCAGAGAGATTCTGGTAAGTTTGTTTGATTTTGCCATTCTAGGGCGTATGATGCCATTTTTATTGGGTCGATGGCTTCACCGATGGTTGCAGACATGAAACTAAATACTTGACTACCATCAGGCGATCGCCACCAAAAAGCACCATAATCAAATTTAGTAGTATCGTTCCAGCGTAACTTTTGGGTGACAAAATACTCAACTCCAGCATTAGCGAAAAACTGCGGTAAAGTTGCACAAAAACCAAAAGAGTCTGGAACCCACACCACAGGGGAAAGTTTGCCAAATTTTTCTTGTATGTATCGCTGACCATACAATAACTGACGCACAATCGATTCACCAGCAATCAAGTTTAGTTCCGGTTCTACCCACATTCCACCGAGAACTTCCCACTTTCCGGCTGCTACTTGTGCTTGAATTGCTTTAAATAAATCCGGGCGATGTTCTTCAATCCAAGCATAAAGCGCCGGAGTGGAATGACAAAAAATTAATTCTGGAAAATCTGCTTGCAACTTTAACACTGATTCAAAAGTGTTTTGTGCTGCATTCCAAGTTTCACTCACAGGCCACAACCATGCTAAATCTAGATGAGCGTGACCAAGCAGGTAGATTTTGGATTTTAGATTTTGGATTTGGGATTGAATTAGATTTTGCCTTAACGACTTTACCCACTCTTTTGGCTTTGCATCTGGACGGTTGGTTATGTTTCTCACTGCTTGTACTAAAACATCCAAGTTTTCTGGTGCAAAGTTTTGCAAATAAAGCTGTAAAACAGCCAACTCATCAGCCACAAAACCCGGATCGGGATTATCATCATCATTAGACTCATAAACAAGGAGCGATCGCACTAAAGCACCATCACAATGTCCCGGACTGACTAGCCGCAATGCAACAATCAATTCTTCCCCCGGCGTTACCTTGCGACTCAACAGCACTCTCGGCGAACAATCAAATAAATCACCCTCCAGCGCTAACTCTCCATTCACATAAATTTCAGCAGCATCAGCCCACCAAAGTAACGCCAGTCGCAAAGATAACCCAGTGAGTGGATAACCATGTAAGTCTTGGGGAACAATTAATTTTTGCCCTAACCATAGAACTTTTTTCCCCCCTGTCCAAGCAATATGTTCCTTTGCGTTCAATTCTACAGGTTGCCAATTAGATAAATTAGCAGCTGTCACATCAGTAATCATCTCGTCAGATTCTCGGTATAACCAAGTAGACTGAAGATTCACCTGAGAAAAAGAGCGTAATTGCTCAATAGCTTCTGAGATTAAATTGGTTTGAGATTCAGAGATAATTTGAGTCATATTTTCGCTAAAATGAGGGCACACAATCATTAACAGTTTGTGGTTTTTATTGTTCGGCGGGAGTCTCACAACTAAACAAGACTCGAACTCAAAAATTACTATTATGTCTTCTGGTTCTTCTGGTCGTTATCAAAGCAGACTATTTAATTTTGTCCACCAGCAATCTCGGCGGTTGACACAACAGTGGGGAAACAGCTTCCGGCATTTACAAGTTGCCACTAAGTGGGGTGTGGAATTGCTACTTTACCCAGTGTATCTACTGTTTCAATCATCTGAAGCAGATGCGAAAACGCTACACACCAAAGAACCACAATCCAGGCTGAATTTACCATCAAATGATACCGATTTTCAGCCAGAGAATCATTTAAATGTTGATACTCCCATTGAGCAGGTATTAGAGACAGTTTATTATCTGTCATCGGAGGAGGTAGTGGCTACTCCGAAACAAAATTCTCAAAGTTTCAATCCTTTGAGCTTTTTGGGAATTTTTTGGCAAAAATCTATCTCTAAAAATTCCACAGACACTAATATTATTCATTCTCCAACTATTACAGATCGTTCCACCGCAAGTATCCAATCTTCGTCCCCAGAAAATTCTCTCAAACAGCATCTTGCAACTATCCAAGGAGTTGCCACTAATTTACTGAATCGGAATTTGGTACTTGTCACCACTGGCAATGAAATACTCGATATTTTAACACCCCAACAGCAGGCAAAACTAGAAGAAAAAATTATTAATGAAGTTGCTCGTTACTGGCAGTCTTGGCGATTAATTCAAGCTCAAAAAGACCAAGAATTATTACCACAAATTGATGGTTTATTGGCAAAATTAACTGGAGAAAATCCGGTTAAAATACCGATTCTACCAGGCACAACATCAAACAATTCACTCAACTCCAGCAAATTATTCACATTTTTAGATTTAGCTGTTGCCACAGTAGAATCAAAGGCTTTAATACCCGTTCAACAAGGTAGCCAAAAAATTATCCAAGTAGCCCAAACTCAGTTAAATGTATTTATCTATGGAAAAGAACAGTTAACTGCTAAGGGAAAAATGGCAGTTGCCGCAGACGATATAGAAACTCATACATTCAATGTCCAGGCTTTAATTGAAGCTGCGCTAAATTACTTTTTTGGCGTTAGGAATCGAAAAACACTGGAATCAACAATTGCTGACAACCAGCAAAATAGATTATTATTTAGTTACCCAAAAAAAGCTTTATTTAAAAACCGTAACCTGCCAAACCAGGATTTAACAAACGATCCTTGGTTAACGTGGAGTGACTTGTTTGGCAATGGCGAAAAAGTTACTGAAAAAGCAGTTCCAATTCCTGAAAACACAACTCCTGCTTTAGCTGCAAGTTTATCAACAGGGATTTTCTGGCCAAAAAATTTACATCGACAACAGCCGAAAGCCAAATCAGAATTAGTACAAAGGAAAAAAATAACTCGTCATCTCACCTCAATTCGCAAAACATTTGCAAAAGTTACCTCTTTCCAAAAAACTCAAAAGGCGATTTCGCAAGTTCATAGCAAAACTCATAAAGGGGAAATTTCTCAACAGCGGTTTTCTCAAACCACCGAAGTTGAAGCACAGCCAGACTGGATAGAAACCAAAGCAACTACAATGGGTTATGAAAAACATCCTCTAGAGAAAATTCTAGAATGGCTCGATGCTGTTATTCTTTGGTTAGAAGAAATATTTGCGAAGCTTTTTCAATCGTTACAACGAGTGTGGCAAGGCAATAAATAATTCGTAATTTGTAGTAAAGATAGTGGCGTGGTAAGCCTTTAATGTTGCAAGCAAATTTCTTGTGGTGTAAGCTCTCTAGCCCGCCCCGGACGGGCGAGACGCCCATCCCACAAGAGTCAAGATCGTGTACTTAACAGGGAACAGGGTTAAAAGCTGATTAACATATAGCTTTGTTCTGAAAACTTGTATCTCAGTTACCTGCAATATGCTGTATGTAAAAATGATATTTGATTTTTGACAAAAAACTTAGTATAATTTTAATCCTTTTTATTTATTCCCTCGTTCCCTTTTGAAGATGTCCACTTCTCAATTTGGACGAAGTTTATATAGTTTAGTGTTAAATATACTTTAATAAAGTGAAAGTTATTGTTTACTCGAAATATTTCAATTTCAAAAATCCACTAGATAAACCAAAGATTGAAACTTTTGTGGTGGATGTACCGCAAATTCCTCAAGTAGGTGAAACAATTGTTGTTGAAAGAATTTCACCCCAAAAGCAGTTTGTGATTATTTTTGAGTATATTGTGACAGCAGTTCAGTTTAATGCTTCTAAAGAATCGGCTGATTCAGCAGATGCTCAAGTAAGTGCATTTTTAAATCACTGTTGGGAGGGAACATCAAATTTCAAGATTACCAAATTTTTAGAAAAGTGATTTTTCACCACAACATATGATTGAGGAAATGACGTAGAGGTTTTAAGCCTGTTGGTTCCTGATAATTAGTTGGTAATAAACTCAGCATGGCTTTTTCTAGAGTTTGCAAAGCCACCTCTACTTCTTGGCGTTTTGGTCTGGTTGTGGAAGGAAATTGTAATGGTTCGCCTATCCTTATAGTTAATTTTTTTCTCAAATAAAGGTCATGAGTGCCAATGAGTGCAATGGGAATAATTGGTACGCCACCACGCAAAGCATAAATTATAGTGCCACGCTTTAATGGCAGATGCAATTGAGCTTCAACTGTTCCCAATTTTCCTTCAGGAAACAGAATCATGCCATCACCACGAGCTAAAATTGCTAAAATAATGCGGTCTATTTGTCGCAATGTGTGTATATCTTCCCCTGTGGGTACTGTGTGTTCGATCGCTGCGGCTAAATCGATTAAATCTTCTCTTCCTGCTTTAGCCGCTTCCATCACAGCTAGTTCTTCTTTCCATATCCTTTTGAGAGGAATTACACCTCCGGCAAAACCCAGGATGAAGCGCTTCCACCACTTATTATAAAGAGTACGAGCATCGCCAAGAATATAGTAATAGGGTTGGGTGGGAAGTTCCGCTAATAGAAGTAATGGATCGATATGGTGGAGATGGTTAACGGCTAAGATTGCTGGTTGTTGGGGTATCCTGTTGCGGTGTTCGACTTCCACTTGGAATAAAATACGAATGAGCGATCGCAATACAAATTGACGCACCCAAGGATTGACTCTAGGTTCACAATTTTCTTGATGTGTGGCTTCTAGACAATTGAGTGCTTCCTGAATAATTTGACGAACAGCGCCATCGCCAGCTGCGGCTAAACCTTCCTTTACGCGCTTAATACTCGCATCGGTTACAGGCGCTAAAATCTGTGATTGCGTATTATTTTCTTGCTGATGACTCGATGTCAAAAGATTGTCGATGGGAAATTTGGGATTTTGCATTGACCGCACCGATAAACCTATGGCGGCTGTGTCTGCATTCATCCTAGCAAAATCTCTCAAAAATCAAGCTCATACGGTTTTGTTTCGTAACTTCCGTTAAACATAGTAATTCTTCCTGAAGATAGAAGCGATTTTCTTGACAATGTACCTTGATAACTAGTAGTTAATTGGTAACAACGGTAACAAATTAATCTCATGAGCCACTATCAAGCAGATACATTTGAAGGTGCAGGAAAGTTAAAACTGTATTACCAAAGTTGGTATCCAGAAGAAAAGGTAAAGGCGATATTAGCGATCGTACATGGATTGGGGGCGCACAGCGATCGCTACGATAACTTAATTAAACATTTTATACCCAAGCAATACGCTATCTACGGTTTTGATTTGCGCGGTCATGGACGTTCCCCTGGTCAACGAGGCTACATTAATGGTTGGAGTGAGTTTCGTGAAGATTTGCGAGCTTTTTTAGAATTAATTAAAACCCAAAACCCAGGAAAGCCAATTTTTCTTTTAGGTCATAGCTTAGGCTCAGTGATTGTTTTGGATTATGCTCTGCGTTATCCCCAACAACCATCTACATTGCAAGGTGTAATTACCTTAGCACCAGCTTTAGGAAAAGTCGGAGTATCAAAAACCCGGTTACTTATAGGAAAACTGCTTTCCCGTATTTGGCCGCGTTTTACTTTAAACACAGGACTAGATCTTTCCGGTGGTTCGCGGGATGAGAAAATTTTAGCTGCTTATGCTCAAGATTCTTTGCGCCACACCAGAGGTAGTGCGCGTCTAGCTACAGAATTCTTTGCTACTGTTGATTGGGTTAATGCCCATGCTAGTGATTGGCAATTACCATTGTTGATACTCCACGGTGGAGCAGACCGAGTAACTCTACCTGAAGGAGGAAAAATTTTTTATCAGCGTGTGAGTTACTCGGATAAATCTAGAATCGAGTATCCAGGTGCTTATCACGAACTACAAAACGACTTGAATTATCAAGAAGTACTAGCTGATTTAGAAAATTGGTTAGAGCGACATTTAACATCTAAAACAGCACTGGGAGGAGAAAGTATTAATTTGGAGTTTCCTATGTAGGAAAGCAATTACAGTGTCAGGGGGGATTAGTACGCTATCGCTCGTAATGACGAAATTACGTTATTTTTGCGTAAGTCTTGTTTTTATTGATAGCAGCAATAAATGGCATTTTATGTTCTGATTCAGTAACGCCAAAATTATTGATACTAGCTTGTTTGTTGAGGTATTTCATATTCGTAGCGAGAGACAAAAAAAGCACCAACTTGTCTGTCACTGTGATAGCGAAAACCAAAGCTTTCATATACTGTTCTCAGCTGCGGACGCGAAGCTTCACAATCCAAACGTAAGTAAAGTTTACCAAGTGTTTGTGCGCGTTCAACAGCCCAAGCTAGTAATGCCGAGGAGACTTTCCCGCCAGAATAACGTCGTCGGACTGCAAGACGATGTACAAATGCTGACTCTTGTTGGGGGATGTCCGGCCAGAAAACTAAATCTTCTAGTTGAAACTTGATTGTACCAGCTGGTTCACCCGCCCACTCAGCAATGAAAAACAAACCATTAGCAACATCTTCAGAGATATATTCTGGTGAAAGTTCGCTATCATGCCACAAAGGTATACCACGCTGCTGGAGCCACAAAGCTGCTTCTAATAAGATATCTGAGACTATAACAGTATCTTGTATAGTTGCTTGGCGAATTGAGATGTACATTTAGTTATTAATTATAAGCTCGATTAAATGACAGTCAAATCTATAACAATCCCAAATAATTTGTGAAATATTACATGTTAGATTTGTTGACTGTTAACAGTTGACAGTTAATAGTCAAAATCGATATTTCTCACAAATGAAATAGGATTTTTATATCTGTATCAATATAATTAGAGATATTATACATTAAATCAATTATACATTTTGATTTTTCAACATATTTTAATTTTATTTGCCAATGCAAAATCTACTAAAAATCCTATCTAAAACTGATTCTGTAACTTCTTCTCCAGTAATTTCTCCTAGTGCTTGAATTGCACCGCGTAAGTCAATTGTCCAAAAATCAAGAGGTAACTGTTGCTCAATAGTTGCTTGTACCTGTTGCAAGGAGATTTTGGCTTGGGTTAAGGCTGCTGCTTGCCTTTGGTTAATGGCTAAATCCATATCGGCAGCTTGGATTTTTTCAGCTTTAACTATTTCTAAAATAGCTGTTTCTAAAGCATCAATACCTTGATTTTTAGCAGCTGAGGTAAAAATTTGAGATTTGCCATCTGGTATTTGAGAGTGAAGATTTTTGCTTTGACTTTCTTGTACTAAATCAATTTTATTAATCACTAAAATTAACGGACGGTGTTGCACTTGTTGGTAAATTTCTTCATCGTCTTGAGTCCAACCTGCTGAAGCGTCAATGGCGAGCAAGACTAAATCAGCTGCATTTGCCGCACGGCGCGATCGCTCCACGCCTATTTTTTCTACTTGGTCTGTTGTTTCCCGAATTCCCGCAGTATCAAGCACCTGCACGGGAATTCCCCCCACAACTAACTGGGATTCCACCACATCGCGGGTCGTACCGGGTAAATCTGTGACAATGGCGCGATCGCTCTGGCTCCAAGCATTCAATAAACTCGATTTACCCACATTCGGACGCCCGACAATTGCCACTTTTAACCCAGTGCGTAATAATTCACCTTTGTCTTTGGTTGCCAACAACTGAGAAATTTCTGCGGCAATTTTCTCAATTTCTGATATTATTCCCTTATCATCCAGCGGAGGAAGGTCTTCCTCAAAATCAATTCGAGCTTCGATTTCCGCCAAAATATCCAAACAGTTAGCGCGTAACTGCCGGATTGGATGAGCTAATTTTCCTTGCAAACCAGCTAAGGCAGTTTGGGCAGCTTGGGGCGATTTCGCTCCCACCAAATCAGCAATACCTTCAGCTTGAGTTAAATCCAATCGCCCATTCAAAAAGGCGCGGAGGGTAAATTCTCCCGGTTGAGCCAACCTTGCACCATTTTCCAAACACAGTTGTAACACCTGCTGCACTGCCATAATTCCCCCGTGGCAATGAAATTCCACCACATCTTCACGGGTGTAAGAACGGGGTGCTTTCATAATCAGCAATAAAGCTTCATCGACCAATTGTTGCGTCTGGGGATGCCGGATGTAACCGTAAAGAATCCGGTGAGTCTGCCAAACTTGTCGCCCTGGTGTGTGAAACAGAGTTTTAGCAATGGACATTGCTTGGTCACCAGATACCCGCACAATCCCCACACTACCCTGTTGGGGGACAACAGCAGTGGCTATGGCGGCTATAGTTCCAGTAGTGGCAAAGAGTTGGGACATCAGGGGTTTCTATGAGAGTGAAAAGTTTAGCACTTAGGAGTAAAAATCATAACTCACGTCTGATGTGAATTATCCAAATCAAGGAAATATCAAGGATTGTGCGCCCTGTAGAGACGTTGCAATGCAACGTCTCTACAACGATAAATCAAGGGTTTTAGTGTCTAATCCACATAATGCGTAACTCATAACTCCTCACTCCTAACTCCTAACTTTCTAAATGGTTCACTCCTAACTCCTAACTTTCTAAATGGTAAGTATTTAGACCATTGGGATGGCAACAGCCAAGGTAAAATTTATTTGGAAGCTAATGTTTGAAAATTAAGAAGTTAGGAGTTGAAATTATAACTCATAACTTTTAGAGAGAGGAATTCACTGTGGAGCAAAAAATTAACTGCGCTGTAGCCTGTGTTAACGGCTGCGTTTTAGGGGATAAATGCCCTAATATTGAGTTTAGAGAAGCAGCTGCCAAATTTGTTGAAGAGACTTCTTTAGACAAAATGTTGGAAATGGCTGAAGAACGTCTGCGAAGAAAAATGACGGAACCGCCAAAATGGGTTTTTCCTGAAGAACCCTAGCAATCAATTTTGGATTTTGGATTGCGGATTTTGGATTGAAATATATCACTCTAAGGGATTGAGGATCTTAAATTTTGGATGCAACGATTTGTTCCACAAACTAGGGGCGAAGTATCTAACAAAATGATTTTTAATCTAAAATCTAAAATCTAAAATCTAAAATTGCCACTGTTAAATACTATCTGGATCTATATTTAATTCTCGCAGTTTTGCTGCAAGGCGATCGCTACGTTGCTTTTCCAGTTCCGCCTGTTGTGCAACTTCTTCTGGTGCTGGAATTAGTTTTCCTTCAGGCGTAAAAAATCGTAATTTTTCCCTATCAATCCCCAAATATAACTCTAATTGCTGACTCCACAACCAACCTTGAGGATTAGGTTCCAACGGTTGATACTTACCAGCTAGCAAAACAAACCCAGCGAATTCTAAATTATTGGGATCAAACCAAAAATATTCTGGTGTACGAAATATATCTTGGTAAATTTGTTTTTTCAAGCCTTTATCAGTTGCTGCCGTGGAATCTGATAGCAGTTCTACAATGAGGTTGGGATATTTGCCATCTTCTTCCCAGACAACCCAGCTTTTACGAGGTTTGCGTTCAGTCCCCTGCACTACAAAAAAATCTGGGCCTCGGAAATTTTCTGATTTGAGTTGGCGTGGACTGTAGTAGATGGTGAGATTACCCGATGCATAGAAATCGTTGCGATTTCGCCACAACCACTCCAAGCATTGAATCAGCAATGTCATTTGTAGCCGATGTAAGTCAGTTTCCAAAGGCGGTTCGTCACTATATAAATCCCCTGGGGGAAATATAACATCTTCTGGGCTTGCTAAATTTTCAACGACAGACATGGTAGGAAGTGTCTTAGTGTTATAAGTTTAGCGTAGCAGTTAGAAAGATAGACGATTAGCAACTTATTATTAGATATATCAGGTATTATAAAGTATTTCTGTAGGAATATAAACATGAATCGATGAGACAAGGTGATATCAAGTTTGACCGATTACTTATAATAAAATCTATCAATGTAGGTTGGGTTGAACAACTGTGAAACCCAACATGAATGTCGATTAAGTGTTGGGTTTCGTTCCTCAACCAACCTACAGATATTATAAGTATTTAACTAAACATCATATGACACATTAGCCAAGCATTCCGATGCAGTTTTTGGCTATGCCATAAGAACACATTTAGTATTTAGTCTGAATAGCAAGATCGCCAATTTCTTTGATTGCATCCCAATCAATTGCAGCAACCCACAAGTTTTCTTCAAGTATTTCTGTAGTCTTTCTTCCTTAGTACCTTGCTTGATGGCTTCCAGTATTTGATCTCTTTTTTCACTACTACTTAGTTCAGAAGCAGAGATTTCTGTGAACAGAAGATATGCTTTAATCTGATTCTGAATATATGCTTCAATGCGATTCTTTCGATTATCCCAATTCTCCATCATGCTTTTTAATATTTAGTTTTTTAGATAAAAATGCCTGAATTCACAATAACTAACAATAACGTCTCCGTCAATTTGTGCGTTTGCTAAAAAATATGTGCATATCAAACATTGCAAATGCTGAAAGCAAATACAGAGAAAAAAGCAAGTACAGATTTATATTTATCAAGTTCAGGTTCAGTATACTCTGTTAAATTTAAATCATTGTTAGTGACGCTGTTTAAATATCCAACCCAACCACCGTTAACTCTGGTGGATGTTCAACATTAAACTGGTAATATATCTCTCGCCGCTCTTGTGGTGCAAGAGTTAATTGCCATTCTAAAATACCCATTTCCCCAAGTTGAATTTGCGGGTTAGAACGAATCAAACGCACTTTAATTTGTTCGTTGCGGCTAACAGGTAATTGTTCAGTTACTTGTAAATTTGCTGCTTTATCAAGTAAGTTAGTAATTATCAACCGATAGCTATAATTAATCCGCCGCTGGTTGCCAATTAATTTTTTATCTACCAGACGTTCAACTAAATCGCGTTCAATTTTTAAACCTTCATCAATTCCTAAATTAAGTTTAAATTCTTGCCCTGGTGCAATATTATCTAATCTAGTAGCACCAATAAAAACATTGTTGCGAAAAATATTTGCTTTGCCTGGTAACAAAGTCGCACCGTTGGGACTATTTTTCACATTCGCTTGCAGATAAGCAAAACTTACCAAGCGCGGCATTGCCACATAATCAAAATTACAAGGATAATCATCATTAAATATTGTTGTTTTATGTGGTGCGCCATCACTGGGAATATTACCGCCACCATTTAATTTAAAGGTAACTACACTTCCTTCTTTCGATACTTCTGCTGTAACACTTTCTGCTGCTATGAAACTATCCTCTGTAACTTCTTCTTCTTCTTCTTGTATATCGGCTCTGGCTGCGGCAGGTGGAGGTGGTATGCTGGGCAGTAGTGGTGGATGTGCGGCAAATCGTTGTCGTGCTATTTGTGGACGTAGACTATCAATATACCAAGGTTGAAGTTTGGGTGGAAGTGTACCCAATCCGGGTTTTGCAGTAGAAAGAGTGAGACTTGCACCAATCCAATCTTCGCCGCTGCTTTGAGTAATTTCTGCCAGGTAACTCAAATGCACAATATCGCTCGTAGTGCTAAAGCGCAAGTCATATAATGGAGTCCAACTGGCGCGATTCACCAAATATGATACTTCCAGTTCAAATTCGCCTTCACCAGCAACTTCAACTGCTACAACTAAGCTCAAACTTTCTTTGGGATGGGGTGTTTGGATTTTTTGCAATGAGGTATGGAGTGCTTGCAATTGTTTATCTAATTCCTGCTGTTGGGCTTTGCATTCTCCAGAACCAATGGCATATTCACTATACTGGCTACCAAGAAAGTTGAGAAAATCCAAAGTTT
This sequence comes from Nostoc linckia z4, assembly GCF_002608075.1. GTDB lineage: Bacteria > Cyanobacteriota > Cyanobacteriia > Cyanobacteriales > Nostocaceae > Nostoc > Nostoc linckia. Next base: position 39,047 of record NZ_LAHA01000006.1, on the reverse strand, counting down.
CGCTCAGACTCAGATTTTTTCGCGATAAACTCTGGGAAAAAGGTTCTTCTGTTTTTTCCCGTAAGCCTTCGATAAACCTAGATTGCAATGCCAAAGCATCAATTTGGGCTTGCAGGTGGCGTTTTTCGGCTTCTAGTTGCTGAATTTGCCTAGTCAAATGTGCTACACGTTCTGCCACAGGTTCAGTAGTGTAAATGCGATCGCTACTCACTCCCAGCAACCGCACTCCCACCGTACCATTACCGCTAACCCTTACAGACTCAGATTCTAGAGTTACTGGCACTGGGGTAATTACTAATTCCCGTTCTATTCCTATTAAAGAAACTACACCCCGTCGTGTCACCAATGCTCTATCAGCGTAGACTGTAACAGCAACAATCTCACTTTGTACTGTTTTGCGCCAAGACTGTATTTCCGGGTTAACCACCGTTAGTTTTCCCCCATTTTGAATGGTTCGCTGGTTAATTTTTAATGTTTCCTGGCCTGAGCGTCAACCCCTTGGGGAATTGAAAATTAAAAATCCATCGTGGGAGATGGGGCATGGGGGATAGGGCATGGAACATGGGGCAGAGGAGGAGAGTTCAAAGATTCATTCACAAATATCAAATATTCGTCGCCGAGTATTAAACTCATCCAACATTCCCCATACCCAATGCCCCATGCCCTATGCCCTATGCCCAATATATATTTATCTGTTACCTGCTTCAACTGCACTATAAATATAAGTAGCGTTTTGCTCTACGATATTTTTGGCCGCAGCTAGTAAATAATCATAATAAGCACGAGCAACAATAGATAGCTGTTTCCCAGATGGATACACCATGTACCAATTTCGGTGAATGGGGAAATGTTGGACATCTAAAATGCTGAACTGTGAAGCGTCCAATAGTAAAGTATGACGAGATAAAACAGAAATTCCTAAACCACCGACGATCGCTTGTTTAATTGCTTCGTTACTTCCCAATTCCAACTTAACTTTTACCTTCACAGCTTGTTCGTCAAATAAGCTTTGCACAGCACGACGGGTTCCGGAACCTGGTTCCCGCATAATAAAAGGTTCTTCAGCTAGGCGGTGTATGGGAATATTTTTCTCATGGGATAAAGGATGATTTATTGGGGCAAAAACTATTAAAGGATTTTCTAAAAATGGTTGGCAAGTTATATCCATATTCTCTGGAATTTGACTCATAATATATAAGTCATCCAGATTTTGAGACATCCGTTCTAAAATTTGTTCGTGATTCGTCACTTGTAATGAGATATCAATACCTGGATAAAGTTCGCAAAACTTCCCTAACAAACGTGGTATAAAATATTTCGCTGTTGTAATCACTGCCAACTTTAGTTGTCCTTGTTTTAGCCCTTTTAAATCTGCCACTTTCATTTCAAACTGGGCTATATTATCAAAAATTTGCCGACAAGTGGCATATAATTCTCTTCCTGCCTCCGTCAAATATAACCGCTTACCTACCTGCTCAAATAATGGTAACCCTACCGATTTTGTCAATTGCTTAATCTGCATGGAAACGGTAGGTTGGGTGAGAAATAATTCCTCAGCAGCACGAGTAAAGCTACTGTGCCGTGCCGCTGCCTCGAAGACTTTTAATTGGTGCAGCGTCGCTTGATTCAAGGGTAGTTCTCCTGTAAATAGCGATTCATAGATATATATCTAGTATTACTGAACAGCGGTCAATGATGTAGCGATGGTTATAGAAACTGATGAGTTTTATTAATTATAGATAAAACTCTATTATCGCTATTAGTAGAAAAATATTTGACTTATGGATTGAAGAAGCTATTATCAGAACAATAAGAAAAGCGTAAGATGCCTTCTAGCAGACGATGAATGTTGAATAATGAATGTGAATTTTTCACACTTTATCATTCATCATTCATCATTCCATACTTCTTCTGCAATTTTTGTTGGTAACTTCGTTAAATCTGGTAATCTTAACATTTCGATTTCGGCTACTTGCTCTTTAATATTTACAGGCAAGTTCAAGGGTTGACTTCGTTCTATCCAACAACTTGCTAACGGTAAAGTTTGTTCCATTTCGTCTAGGGGACGAGGAATCACCATCACAGCATTTAATTCCCCAATGCGTTCTGCCTCAAACATTCCTGCTTCCACTGCTACAGCAACATTGGCTACTGAACCACGAATAATCGCCGTACACAACCCCGCACCTATTTTTTCATAAGCTGCTAGATGCACATCAGCAGCTTTGAGCATGGCATCACAAGCGCCCACCATTGCTGGAAATCCCCGCGTTTCTACCAAACCAATTGCCTGATTACTCAAACGGCTGTGACTACCTTCCTCCATCAATTTAGTGAAACGAGCTGTGATGGGAAGCACAATATCTAAATTGGGATAAGGCCGAGGAATCACCAAACTAGAAACCAACTGACCAAATTGTTCGGCAGTTTGAACGCCTGATTCTACAGCAAGGCGGACATCAGCAATTCCACCCCGAACGATGGCGGTACAATGACCGCTACCAATCTTTTCATAGCCAACGAGGTGAACTCCAGCTGATTTGAGCATCATATCCGCCGTGCCAACGATCGCCGGGAAGCTAAGGGTAGAAACTAAGCCCAAGGCAGTATCCTTAAGGTCGTCAAATTGACCCGATGAACGCATAGTATTCATAGACTGTTGATTAAATGTTTCCATATGAATTTTCCAAGATACGGAAAAAGCCGACAACTTACAATTAACACTTACTCGGACTGATCGTCAGAGTTTGGGTTGCTCAAGGATTGTCTATGGGGAAACAAAGTGGTCAACAGTCTGTTTATACTGCCTTGCCCATAAATTTGAGTCCCGAAGCTATTGGGGGATTCTGTGGTTGGTTGAGTTGGTTCTTCTGGGGCTGCTGGTTCTAAATTAGGTTCCGCCTCATTAACAGGTTTGGGCGGTGGTGGAGGAGACTGGCTTTCAGCACTAGCGGAAGATTTAAAGAAAGAAAGCGATCGCCCTTTTAATTCTACAAAAGCCGAAGCGGAGAAGTTAGTTGAGGAAATTAACTTTTCTTCGCCTTCCCCCAAGCCATTATTGTTGTTGTTTTCTGCGCTTGTAGCAGGTGGATTATCTGGGGATGGACTAAGTTGTTTTGTTTGACTAATTTGCCGACTGGTGTCTCCCAAAATCGAACCTGGTGGAATTACTTGTCCGGGTTCAACTGAAGAATTGAAAACTGTTGTTGCTGAACCAATGCAAGCATTTGCCCCAATTTTGCCATTGCCAACCATCAAAAACCCCGCTCCGAGATTTGCCCCGGCTTCCACCTCTAGGGTTCCTTCATGAACTTGGAGAATCGACCCCATGCCAATACAGACTCCTGGGCCAATGATGATTTTGCTATTTGCAGCTGCTTGGAGTATTACCCCAGGTGCGAGTACCGCGCTTGGATGAACAGTCACCTCACCACTAATGTAAGATTCAAAGTTGTTGCTGAGGCGCAGTGGCGGCACAGACATGGAAATTTAACCTCGGAAGGCAGAAGAAATTAGAGAGTTAAGAAGTTAGGAGTGAAGAGTGAGGAGTTAGTTAAAAGTGAGGAGTTATAAATTTTAAGTTCAGAGCTATGAATTAACAATCTGTTTCAATTCCTAACTTCTAACTCCTAACTCCTAACTCCTAACTCCTAACTGCTTAAGGTCGTTGAATAATCGTTTCTAGTACCCGGCGCTTGGCTTTGGGGTCAATACCAATCAACCGTACATATTCTCCTGGGAATTCGCCAAGGAGTCCTTCTACCGCTGCGATCGCTTCTCTTTGTGAAGAGGCTTGAATTTGACCCGTACTAGTCCAAGAGCCTGTACGGAAACGTCTTTGGTCTACGTGTTCGATGCTAATTTTATAGCCTCCAGCTAACAATTGTTTGAGCTGGTCTACTACTTCAGAATCCAAACGAGTACTGGTAGCTGTTGTAGTTGTCGAAGAGCCGCCACTGCTGGTGAATGAAGATTTCTGGCTACTAGAGGAAGCTACTTGACCGTTAGGACGTTGAATGATACTTTCTAGCACGCGCCGCTTGGCCTTGGTGTCAATACCAATTAAACGCACATATTCGCCTTGGTGGTTATCTATACATTCTTCCACTGCGGAAATTACTGCATTTGTGGAAGTTGCTTCAATTGGCTTGCAACTACTCCAAGAACCAGTGCGGAAACGGCGTTCATCTACGTGTTCGGTACCAATTTTATAACCACCAGCCAACAGTTGTCGGATTTGCTCTGCTGTTTCACTGTTAATTTTGCCACTGCCAGAGCCGTTACCATTGCTGTTGTAATTGCTGCTGTAGCTGCCATTGCCAGAACTAGCAGGAGCTTTAAAGGTGGTGGTAGGTTTGGCTTCACCATCAGGACGTTGGATAATGGTTTCTAATACCCGGCGTCTACCTTTATCAATGCCAAACAGCCGCACGTATTCGCCTGTGTGGTCTCTCAGACAACTTTCTAAAGAAGCGATCGCTTCTCCTAAAGATCTCGGTTCGATGGGCTGGCAACTAGTCCAAGATCCTGTGCGGAAACGTCTTTGGTCTACATGCTCCGTGCCAATCTTATAGCCTTGCTGTAATAAATAGCGCAATTGCTCTATGGTTTCTGCACCCAAGCTATTACTTCCCACGTCATTACTCCTTTCCAACTCTAAAACAGTAATACCATTACCTGTATAAGATTTAGCGATTTCGTCCCGAATCGGCGCAATACATTTTACGTCCTCAGCACAGAGATAACCAGCTCGTAGTGCCTGATTAATCCCAACCACATGATGAGCGAATTCCTTATCCCGGTCTTGCACGTCTGGCAAGCGATCGGCTTGCTGTTGGGTGGTAATTATCGCTCCTGAAGGTATATACTTACCCGGCGGAATTTCTACATCTTGAATCAAAGCGTGCATCATCACGATGCAACCTGCACCTACCCTGGCATTAAACACTGTAGAGCGAAAGCCAATGAAAGAATTGTCTCCAACATAAGCTGGCCCATGAATGAGAGCCATGTGGGTAATGCAAGCATTTTTGCCTATCCACACCGAGTATTTGTCTTGGTCATCGCCAACTACTCGACCTTGCTCTAATCCATGAATCACAACTCCATCTTGGACATTTGTGTTTTCACCAAGATAAAAAGGTGTGCCTTCATCCGCCCTAATCGTAGTCCCCGGAGCAACGATTACGTTTGCACCTATGCGTACATCACCAATCAAATTGGAAAATTTGTGTACGAAGGCAGTTTCATGGATGTCGGGTTCGGCTAAATTCCTTGACCACGGGGTTGGGGGGGCCGCCGTGCTGCGGACTACCATCGCGAGATTCCTCCTGAATTAAGTTATGAGTTATGAGTTATGAGTTATGAGTTATGAGTTATGAGTTATGGGTTATGGGTTATGGATTATGAGTTATGAGTTATGAGTTATGAGTTATGAGTTATGGGTTTTAACTCCTAACTCCTAACTTCTTACTCCTAACTCCTCACTCCTCACTCCTAACTTCTCACTTCTCACTTCTCACTTCTCACTGCTCACTCCTAACTTCTCTAACCGTTGACTATCTATATTGATCTTTTTTGCTGTAAATTAGGCGATCTGCAACGTGAATGGTGTCTATAATTGCCACCACTGCTGCATCTAATGGACGCTGTCCATTGCCATCAATTTGACGAGCGGCACTGCCACGAGTGACAAGTACCCACTCATCTATTCCTGCTCCCACAGTATCTGCTGCTACTTCATACTGTGGCAAGATGTTTCCCTCTTCATCCACCAATTGTAACAACAGTAGTTTCACACCTCTAAGACTTGGGTCTTTTTGGGTGCTAACTACTGTGCCGCGAACTTTGGCAACTTGCATTACAAATTATGGTCTTCTACCAAAAGGACGAATTGCATTCACATTTTCCCGGAATTGCTCTACGTCTTCTGTATAACGAATTGGCAGGACATATTCTAAGTTTTCGTGAGGACGTGCAATGATATGAGTAGAAAGTACCTGTCCGCCGTTAACTCGCTTCACAGATTCAACTCCTGCGGCTACAGAAGCTTGAACTTCTGATACGTCTCCCCGCACAATTACTGTTACCCTACCACTACCGATTTTTTCATAACCCACCAAGGTGACGCGGGCTGCTTTCACCATCGCATCAGCAGCTTCCACTACCGCCGGAAAGCCTAGCGTTTCAACCATTCCTACTGCGATCGACATTAGTTTTAATTCCTATTTAAAGTTTTAGCTTTGGACACACTCAGATGATGATCGAAAAAACAACAAAAGTGCTAATTACTTTGTTAAACACCTTTTAGGTACGGAATTGTTCCACAGCCTCTGTATAACGTATCGGCAAGACATATTCTAGGTTTTCGTGAGGACGAGCAATTATATGTGTGGATAAAACTTCACCACCATTAACTCTTCTCGCCGCTTCCACGCCAGCAGCTACGGAAGCTTGAACTTCCGATACATCTCCCCTAACAATCACGGTGACACGAGCGCTACCAATTTTCTCGTACCCTACTAAAGTGACACGGGCTGCTTTCACCATCGCATCCGCAGCTTCCACGACTGCTGGAAAGCCCTTCGTTTCAATCATTCCAACTGCAATTGGCATCGCAGAACTCCTACAAAATTAATCCAATCAGTACTGTTATTTGAAATTTTTGACGGGGAGAGCTTGATCTTAATGAGCTAAGAAAACACTTCCAAATTAAGCATAGGAAAGCTTGGCGTCCCTGGCAATATAAATCACTATAATAGTTTATGATAAAAAAGTTTTAAAAAACTTAACAAAAATTTATCTGTCTCCAGAAGCAATTAAAGTTTACTGATTCCTAGAGCAGCCACTTATGCTTTATAATTTCTTTATTACATATACAAAACGAGATTCATAGCCAAGGCTAATCCGATGTGGGAAAAGAGTGGCAGACGCTGTAACTTTTGCTGTCTCTATATTTCCCTAACTTTTGCTACATGTACAATGACTAAGTAAAAAACATATAAATTTTTCAAATATATTCAATAAATTACTTTGGTCAAAGTAGAAATCAAATGTAAAAAGGTGGATGATGTTAAGGCAAGTAAATGCTTTTGCTTATATAAAGTTATATGTTAATCAACTTTAATAAGGTAAAATTAAGCAAAAATACCCCGAAGTTTTCGTTTAAACAATAGTAAACAAATGTAGAGGTTTTAGCAAATTAATTTAATTAAATTAAATAGTTGTCCGAAAGCTTTTTTAAAATTAAGGCTGAGTCGTCAAGGGAAATTTAAATGAGTCAATTTTTATTTTTAACGAGTTGGTTTGTGCCTTTATATAGCTTATTCGGCGCAATTTTGACCTTACCCTGGGGGTTGGGAATAATTCGACGGACAGGGCCAAGACCTGCGGCATACTTCAACTTATTGACGACAATTTTGGCTTTCGTCCATAGCTTGTTTGTATTTAAAGATATTTGGGATAGAGAACCCCAAAATTTGTTGGTTACCTGGTTCAAAGCTGCGGATTTAGACTTATCCTTTGCCTTAGAACTCTCACCAGTGAGTATTGGGGCAACAGTTTTAATTACAGGCTTAAGCTTAATGGCACAAGTTTACGCCTTGGGTTACATGGAAAAAGACTGGTCGCTAGCACGTTTTTTTGCGTTGCTGGGATTTTTTGAAGCAGCCCTGAGTGCTTTAGCAATCAGTGATTCTTTGTTCTTGAGTTATGCGCTTTTGGAAGTGTTGACACTTTCGACTTATTTGCTGGTGGGTTTCTGGTATGCTCAACCGTTAGTAGTGACAGCGGCACGAGACGCGTTTTTAACCAAACGGGTGGGAGACTTGTTACTGCTGATGGCTGTAGTCACCCTTTCCACCTCAGCCGGCAGTTTGAATTTTTCCGATTTATATGAGTGGGCGCAAACGGCTAATTTAAGCCCAATGACATCGACATTATTGGGGTTGGCGTTAATTGCTGGGCCTGCTGGGAAATGCGCCCAGTTCCCGTTGCACCTGTGGTTAGATGAGGCAATGGAAGGGCCGAACCCGGCCTCAGTAATGCGAAATTCCTTGGTAGTAGCTGGTGGTGCTTATTTGCTATTTAAACTACAACCATTGTTAGCGCTATCACCAGTTGCTTTGAATGCTTTGGTAATCATGGGCACAGTGACGGCCATTGGTGCAACATTAGTATCCATAGCTCAAATAGACATTAAACGAGCCTTATCTCACTCCACCAGTGCATACATGGGGTTAGCGTTTTTGGCAGTTGGCTTGCAGCAAGGTGGTGTCGCCTTGATGTTGCTCTTAACCCATGCCATCGCCAAAGCATTATTATTTATGAGTTCTGGTTCAGTGATCTTAACTACCCAAAGTCAAGACTTGACAGAAATGGGCGGTTTATGGTCAAGAATGCCAGCTACTACCACTGCCTACGTCGTCGGTTCCGCAGGGCTGGTGACACTCCTACCATTAGGAAGCTTTTGGGCAATGTTAGCATGGGCAGACGGTTTTGTGACTATTAGCCCTTGGGTAATTGGAGTTTTATTAATAGTCAATGGCTTAACAGCATTGAACTTGACTAGAGTATTTAGATTAGTCTTTTGGGGTAAACCGCAACCAAAAACCCGTCGTACGCCAGAAGTTGGTTGGCCGATGGCATTGCCAATGGTGACTTTGACAGTGTTGACTTTACTTCTACCCCTGATGCTACAGCAATGGTATCTGCTACCTGATTGGGAAAGTATTAATTGGTATGTGGCGTCAGCCTTGTTTGCTTCTACTGCACTAGGAGTAGGTGTAGGCTCTACAATTTATCTGCACAAAGCTTGGTCAAGATCGAGAATTTTGGCATGGAGATTTCTCCAAGACTTGTTGGGTTATGACTTTTACATCGACCGAGTTTATCGAGTCACCGTAGTGAGTGCAGTAGCGGTGCTATCTAAGATTTCTGCTTGGAGCGATCGCTATTTGGTTGACGGTATAGTGAACTTAGTTGGGTTTGCCACAATTATTGGCGGACAAAGTTTAAAGTACAGCATTTCTGGACAATCCCAAGGTTATATGCTAACCATCCTAGCAGTCGTGAGCATCCTGGGATTTTTCATCAGCTGGTCGTTGGGTTTATTCAATAAATTGCCCTTCTAAAAGTGTTGAATTAGGAGTTAGGAGTTAGTAGTTAAGAGTTATTATCCCTTGTCTCCCTTGTCTCCCTTGTCCCCCTTGTCCCCCTTGTCCCCCTTATCTCCCTCATCCCCCGTTAGCTCAAATGTATGCTTAGTGCTTTAATTCTAGTGCCTTTGATTGGCGCAGCTTTAATTGGTTTCTGGCCCTCTGGCATTAGTGGGAAACTTGCCCGTGGGGTGGCTTTGGTATTTGCGATTATCGCTTTGTTTTTGACAATTGTACTCACAATTCAGTTCCGTCTTGGAGAAGTCAGTCAACAGTTTGCTGAGTCAGTTCCTTGGATAGATGCCTTAGGCTTGAACTATAGCCTGGGAGTAGATGGTTTATCTTTGGTATTGCTGCTTTTAAATGCCCTGTTGACTTCCATCGCCATCTATAGTAGTGATGAATCCCTTGCACGTCCCAAATTGTATTATTCTTTGATACTACTGCTAAGTGTCGGCGTCACTGGAGCCTTCTTAGCACAGGATTTACTGCTATTTTTCCTGTTTTACGAACTGGAACTGATTCCCCTATATTTGTTAATAGCAATTTGGGGTGGTGCAAGAAGGGGCTATGCAGCAACAAAATTCCTAATTTATACTGCTGTTTCCGGAATCTTGATTTTAGCAAGTTTCCTGGGGATAGTTTGGCTGAGTGGTTCTTCTAGCTTTGCGCTAGCAACCTTGAACCCAAAAACTCTACCTTTAGCAACCCAAGTTTTACTGTTAGTGGGAATTTTGGTAGGTTTTGGGATTAAAATTCCCTTAGTTCCCTTCCATACTTGGTTACCAGATGCTCACGTTGAAGCCTCCACACCGATTTCCGTGCTGTTGGCTGGGGTACTGTTGAAGTTGGGAACTTACGGCTTACTGCGATTTGGTATGAACTTGTTACCAGAAGCCTGGGGTTATTTGGCTCCTTGGTTAGCAGTTTGGGCCGCAGTCAGTGTATTGTATGGTTCATCCTGTGCCATCGCCCAAACAGATATGAAAAAAATGGTGGCGTACAGTTCCATTGGACACATGGGCTACGTTTTGATAGCGGCGGCGGCGGCGACACCTTTAAGTGTACTGGGTGCTGTCATGCAAATGATTAGCCACGGCTTGATTTCGGCAATGCTGTTTTTGCTGGTGGGCGTTGTTTATAAAAAAGCCGGTAGTCGGGATTTAGAAATTCTCAGAGGACTACTGAACCCAGAACGCGGTATGCCGGTAATTGGTAGCTTAATGATTGTGGGAGTTATGGCCAGCGCTGGGATACCGGGAATGGTAGGGTTTATTTCCGAATTCGTAGTTTATCGCGGTAGTTTTGCAGTTTTTCCAGTACAAACCTTACTGTGCATGATTGGTAATGGTTTGACAGCGGTTTACTTTTTATTACTTGTCAACCGCGCCTTTTTTGGACGCTTATCTGCACCTGTTGTGAATTTACCACGCGTATATTGGAGCGATCGCCTTCCTGCTGCCATTTTAGCCTTACTAATTGTGATTTTTGGCATCCAACCTTCTTGGTTAGCACGCTGGACTGAACCAACAGTTACAGCAATGGTCAATACTCAAAACGTAGTAGCAACAGTGTCCTTGGATAAGAAAATGGGGAGTGGGGAGTAGAGAGTGGGGAGATGAGGAGATGGGGAGATGGGGAGCAAAGGGGCAGGGAAAAAGGTTAAAGGGTAAAGGGTAAAGGGATAAATTTAACCTTTCCCCCGGTTGGTGAGCTTGTCGAACCATACCCCTTTGCCTTTCCCCATTCCCAATGCCCAATGCCCAATAGTTAATGGAGAAATCGCAGTGGTAACTATTAGAAATAAATTTACAAACGAACCTTTACCTGAATTTATTGAACGTCTGCAAACCGGACAGGCACTACTCATTGATACTCCACAAAATGTGGTGGAAGTGGTTGGTATTCTCAAAAGCTATGGCGTGGTTTTAGATGCTTATTCAATCAATCTAAATTACATTGCCGAACACCAATTTTTAGTATTTTTCCCCTTTTTTAAATACTTTAACGGAGAAGTATCTTTTCAAAAATTACTGCGTCACTGGTGGCACGATCGCATTAATTTTGAATATGCTGAGTATTGTATGAAAGCCATGATGTGGCACGGTGGTGGCGGTCTAGATGAATATTTAGATACAAACGAATTTCAAGAAAGAGCGCAAGCCGTAATCAAAGCTAAATTTAAAAATAATCCTTTAATTTTGGGCATCAATCAACTGTTTCCAGATTTTTTAACGGAACAGTTACGCCTTTCTGCTTATTACACTGGTTTAGGTCAATTTTGGCGAGTGATGGCTGATATTTTCTTGACCTTATCAGACCGCTACGACAATGGCGAAATTAAATCAATTCCCCAAGTTGTAGACCATATTAAAGCAGGATTAGTGGCAAGTGCATCAAAGCCAATTACCTACAGCGTCAAAATTAAGGAAAAACTCTATGACATCATTCCTCAAGACGTTGGTTTGACTTTCTTAGCAGACACAGCAATACCTTATGTAGAGGCAGTTTTCTTTAGAGGAACACCTTTCCACGGTACAGTTTCATACAACGCCCAAGCTTATCAAATATCTCCAGATCAAAGTCGATTCCAATATGGCGCATTGTACGCCGATCCTTTGCCCATCGGCGGTGCTGGTATTCCTCCCACCTTGTTGATGCAGGATATGCGTCATTTTCTTCCAGAGTACTTGCATGAAATTTATCGTCGCAGCCTCCGGGGTGAAGATGATTTGCGAGTACAAATTTGTATGACCTTCCAAAAATCGATGTTTTGCGTAACCACAGCAGCGATTTTAGGACTAGCGCCTTATCCTTTAGATACAAAAGATCCATCCGAGGAAAAAGCAAATCGAGTTTATTTTGCAAAGTGGATGAGTCGCTTAGAAACTTCCCAGTTGCTAGAGGTGAATAAATAGTTGACCGTGGCAATTTTAGATTTTAGATTAAAAATTACCTCTATCCAGAGTGGTTTGTTTCAATAGAAGCTCGCCGACACAGGGGGAGTTAGTTGTTGGCAATCCAAAATCCAAATTCCAAAATCGATTGACTGTAGGTAAAAATTATGCATCCGGTTCAATGCCTAAAGAGCGTAATTAAGCAGTTAAGCGATCGCTTGTGGTAAAATCCCGGCAATGTCTGACAACAAGACGCTTCACCTCTACCAGTTTTAACCTGATTCCAAAATATTAGACTTCTGGTTCTACACCAAGCGATCGCAATTGGGCAATTAGAATCTCATTTCGTTGGCGTTCAAGTTCAGCTCTTTGGCGTTCTTGTTCAGCGCGTTGGCGTTCAAGTTCAGCTCTTTCATCGCCAGTCAACAACAAATTACCTTGCAAATCCCACCAGCGTAACCAGGGCAATTCCATATTTTGGTAAACTCCATGCCAGATACCTAACTCAACGCCTAAAGGATGTATGAGATAATGTCCCCGTTCATTTGTTGGTAATGGCTGATACTTGCCTTCAATTAAGTGATACACTTCTACGCTGGCTTTATCCACTTCATAAATGCCATAAAACGGAGGACGAATTACTTGCTCATAAATCCAAAATTTGCCTTTCCAAGGGGTTGTATCTCGTTCCTCACTGCCATCACCAGAGACAAATTCTAAGGCAATTAATGGGGCAATAAATTCTCGCCATATTACATAAGACCTGCGGATTTGTCCATCGAGTAAGGGCGGGACATTGGCGACATAAAACCAGTCTGGTGCAACTGCGCCTTTTTCTGGTGGGTCAGTCATCCGCCAATAGATGCCACAATCTTGACCAATACAATATTGCCCATCAGGGTGAAGTTTTTGTAATATCGGTTGAATTGAGTCGGTGATGAGAATGCTTTGGGGATGTTCTTGAAAGTTTTTCACGAATGTGCCATCAGACTCTGGTAGCTGCGTGTGGTCTGGGAAAGGGGTGAGGTCAGTGGGGTTGATGGCAGAGGTCATAAAGTTACCTTTGCACTGGTAAAGGTTGTTTTTTAGTTTAGCAATAGACTTAAGCTTCTGGTTCAACGCCGAGCGATCGCAATTGAGCAATCAGAATCTCATTGCGTTGGCGTTCTTGTTCAGCACGTTGGCGTTCTTGTTCAGCACGTTGGCGTTCTTGTTCAGCACGTTGGCGTTCTTGTTCAGCACGTTGGCGTTCTTGTTCAGCTCTTTCATCGCCAGTCAACAACAAATTACCTTGCAAATCCCACCAGCGCAGCCAGGGTAATTCCATGTTCTGATATTGTCCATGCCACAGACCTAATTCAACGCCTAAACGATGTATGGGATAATGTCCGCGCTCATTTGCTGCTAATAACTGATATTGTCCTCCGATTAATTCATAAACTTCCACACTGGCTTGATTCACTTCATAAATGCCATAAAAAGCTGGATGAATCACCTGCTCATAAATCCAAAATTTACCCTTCCAAGGAGTTTTGTCTCTTTCTTCCTTGCCATCACCAGAGACAAATTCCAAAGCAATCAATGGTGCAATAAACTCTCGCCACAACACATAAGACCTTCGTGAAAGTCCATCTAACGAAGGCGGTACATTTGGTACATAAAACCAATCCGGTGCTACTGCTCCTTTCTCTGGAGGATCTGTTAACCGCCAGTAAATACCTAAGTCCTGACCTATACAATATTGACCTTCTGGATGTAATTGCTGAAGAATGGGTGTAATTGAGTCAGTTAGTAAGATACTTTGGGGATGCTCTTGCCAATTTTTCACAAAGGTGCCATCGGAATCTGGTAGCTGCGTGTGGTCAGGAAATGGGGTGAGATCGGTATCGAGGTTGGTTGCAGAGGTCATAAAGTTACCTTTGCACTAGCTAAAGGTTGTTTTTAGTTTAGCAATAGAGGGAGAAAAAAGCGATCGCGTCTGGTGCCTTAACCGAACAGTATTGGATCGCAGTCTTTCTCCAAAGCTAGGCTCAAGTTATTAAGGCTCTCTTGTGTGAGAATTAATCTAAGCATTTTGGGAGTTGCAAAGATGGCTTGGGGAGTTGGCGATCGCTTGCAAGGTGGAAAATACACCATTGAAAAAGAGTTGGGAAGAGGACGCTTTGGCATTACTTATTTGGTGAAAAATCAGAATGGCGATCGCTTTGTCATTAAAACCTTAAATGATGACTTGCTAAATTCCCTTAGTCAATTGGAGCGCGAACGGCTAAAGACAATGTTTTTGCGGGAGGCTTTAAAGCTGCAAAAGTGTAAGCATAAGTACATTGTGGAGGTTGTAGACTCCTTTGAAGAAGCAGACTGTTTGTGTTTGGTAATGGAGTATGTAAATGAAGTGAGTTTGGCTGACCTGCGTCCACCAATACTTTCAGAACCAGATGCACTACGTTACATTCAGCAAATTGGGGAAGCACTGATAGTTGTACATGAAAATGAACTGATTCATCGGGATGTGCATCCAGGAAATATTTTGTTGCGGAAGCGAGAGGGACAGCTAGAAGCGGTACTAATTGATTTTGGTTTAGCTTTGGACTTTGACCATATTTTAACCACAAGCCGAACTAAGGAAACTTCTGATGGATTTACGCCCCCTGAGCTTTACGCTAGAGGTACTATAACTCGTGCATATAGCGATATTTATTCACTAGCTGCTACTCTGTATAAACTTTTGACAGGAAGAACACCTGTTGATGCAATAAAGCGCAAAGTTGACGGCGAGCATTTAGTATCTCCTAAAGAATTCAACGAGCAAATCAGCCGTCACGTCAATGAAGCAATTTTAACAGCTATGCAACTAGACCCGAAACAGCGTCCTCAATCAATGCGCCAATGGCTCGATTCTTTAGGGTTAACTGTGGAAAATTCTCAGCCTTCAGTAATTGTATCATCTAACACCAACTCAAATTGGGAGCGAAACATCCAGTTTTGGGGAATTGTGATAGCTGCCATTGCTGCAATTGGAACCTTACTTTCAGGCATAGTTGGTTGGATTCCTTTTATCAAAACATCTCCGTCTTCCAGTCCAGCATTAGTGTCTCCCAGTCCTTCATCTAGCAAAACACCGTAGAATTAGCTAAACTCTCATTAAAATGCTTGCATTAAAGTAATTTTTTACTTAGAGGTATTCATGCCCTGGATAGCAGGACAACAATTGCAAGGTGGCAAATATGTAATTGAGCAAGTCCTTGGGCAGGGGGGATTCGGGATTACTTATAAGGCTTTACATGTTGAACTAAATCAGACAGTTGTAATTAAGACACCTAATGAATACCTCAGCCACGATCCGGAATATGAAAAGTATATAGACAGATTTATCCAAGAAGGGCGGATACTCGCACGCTTATCAGAAGACCCTCATCCTCACATTGTGGGAGTAATTGATTTGTTTCGGGAAGGTGCTATCCACTGTTTGGTGATGGACTTTGTTGAGGGAGAAAATTTGTTTGAGGCGGTGAGGCGTAGGGGGGCTTTACCAGAAGCAGAGATTGTACCCTGCATCCGTCAAATTGGGGAAGCTTTGAGCGTAGTGCATCAAGCAGGTTTAGTACATAGAGATGCCCATCCTGGAAACATCATGGTGCGGAGAAATGGCAAAGCCGTTTTAATTGACTTTGGAATCGCTAAGGAACTTTTGCCTAAAACTTTGAGTTCAAAGGGTATTGCAGGTAATGAAGGGTTTGCGCCCTATGAACAGATGAGCAGAGGCAGTAGAGAGCCAACTGTTGATGTTTATTGTTTGGCTGCTACGCTTTATTATGCAGTGACAGGTCAACGCCCTACAACTTCTCTAGCTCGCAAGCTCGATAATGCTTCTCTGACTGCACCTAAACAAATTAGTCCAAGCATTAGCAACAGATTAAATCAGGCAATTCTTAAAGGCATGGCGCTGGAGGCAAACGACCGCCCCCAATCTATGGAAGCATGGTTGAATATGCTAAAAGTATCAAAAGCAACGCCTCCACCATCTGTTGCTTCAGTTCATAGAAAAGAAGTTGTTCGTTCCAAAGCCAAGCTATTAGAGCCAATTCTAAGTAAACCAAGTACTAAATCATCTAGAATTATTCCCTGGGACTGGTTGATTGGTGTATTATTAGGCTACCTATTGATAGGCTCCTTATTAGCAGCGTTTAACGCTCCGTACATAATTTGGGCTTGGGCTTGGGCTTGGGCTGTGGCTGTGGCTGGAGCTGGGGCTGTGACTGTGACTGTGGCTGTGGCTGTGGCTGGGRCTGGGGCTTGGGCTGTGGCTGTGGCTGGGGCTTGGGCTGTGGTTGTGGCTGTGACTGTGGCTCTGGCTGTGACTGTGGCTATGGCTGTGGCTTGGGCTGGAGATGAATTACAAAAATCTTTTAGCAAATTTCATACTTTTCTAATATTAGCTAGCACTTCTAGTCTAGGCTTGGGTTTGGGATGGTTAGGACATAGGATTTTTAATACAGGTTCATAGCTTACTCAAGCTCTAGAAGCTAAATGACAAAAGATTTTGTAGCTGTTGTATCGAGTAGAAAAGCGATGTCTAACAACAAGCCGCTGCGTGTCTACGCACCTTTAACTTCATACCAAAATATTAAATTTCTGGCTCAAAACCAAGCGCTGGTTTTAAGAGCGTTGTTATAGAAAATAAGCTAAATAAATAAACTGATATCTACATTAAAATAGTCCGCCAACGCTTCTGCTTGAGTTTTACTAATGGTGCCGCCATTAACAATTTGCAAGGCAATTTCCAATGAACCAATTACCTCAGCTAATGCTTCGGTTGTAATATCGCGTGCGTCCATTAGATGTACTAACATCGAATTGGGTGTACCTTGGGGAATTGGGTAATGAGTTTCTTCAAACTGCTCAATTAAAGTCACCAACAGTTGCAACAGCATCTCTTCTTCTAGTGTACGATTGGGACGATGTTCTAAGGTTAATGCGAGTGCGTAGACGCGAAGCGGCTTGTCGAAGACATCGCTTCTTCGTTTTCTGCATCCGTAGTAATGATTTTTGGCTGATACTCGGCTAGCAATTTACCATAAGATTCTGAATTAAAAGTACGGGTCATTTTTCCATTTATCCTTATCATATTCAGCGTGAGTCAGGACATATTTAATATAGATTCTTTGAGTTTCGTAAATAATATCAGCAATCAAACGGTAGTTATTTTCTTTAATATTAAACACAGTGAAGTTAAGTAGTCGGACAGAATTAATTACACACTGTCATTGCGAATGGAGCGAAGCGAAATGAAGCAATCGCAAAGGCTAGGATTGCTTCGCTTCTCTTCGAGACGCTAACGCGAACGCTCGCAATGACTGTAAATATTTTTGTCTATCTACTTACCAACTGCTTCTGCTTTTGGATAAATAGCCTGAACTTCAAGCAGATTTTTCCATTCAGCTTTAGTTGCTATCCTATACCAATCATAAAGTGCTTCCCTTGCATCTGCATGTGCCTCACAAAATTCTCGTAGAATTCTGCGACTAATAACGTGCATTTAAATTTACTCTGATTACGATTCTTAAATTTTCTCTCAAATTCAGGGTTTTATAAAGCTGCCACCTAACCAAAAATCTCCCGATTTTGAATTCGGGAGAGTGTTAAAAAACCCAAATGTATTGTTTTTATAAAGCAACAACCTCTTGCTTAGGCTTCCGCACTGGACGTTTGCGTTCGCTGCGACGAACGCCTCCTGCCATTTTGTACTCATCGCTATTCTTGCCATACTTTGCAGCAACGCTGACTAACACATGTTCTGTTAGTTCCATCAGCGACTTTTCGGCTAATTCAAAGGCTCCCTGAGTTAAATCTACCGTGGAAAGGGTAGAGTTATAAGCTTCCAACTTGTCCTGTGTTTTTTTAATGGCGGTGGCAAAGGTGTCAATAGTGATTCCATTACCTAAATCTAAGGTGGGACTAATCGATTTCAAAGCCGCAATGCGACGCTGTGCCCTATCAAGTACTTTAGACCCACGTTTTCGACGTGACATAGATAACTTTCCTTTTTTTAATCATGCACAAGGATAAAAACTGCCTTCTATTCTTGTCTTCACACCATTAAGATAAACAAAATAGTGGCGAACAACACCCGCAATATTCAGTATTTTATAAAATATTTAATACAAATAATATTTTGTGTTTTAAGTAAAATTGCTTATTTTTGTCTCAATTCAATAAACGCTTGCTCGAATTCAACGAACGCTTGAGCAAATTCAATAAACGCTTGAGCAAATTCAATAAACGCTTGAGCAAATTCAACGAACGCTTGACCGAATTCAACGAACGCTTGAGCAAATTCAACGAACGCTTGACCGAATTCAATGAACGCTTGACTGAATTCAACGAACGCTTGAGCAAATTCAACGAACGCTTGACCCCGCGCAAAAGTCTGCGTAGGTGTAGTGTGTTGCAGACATCGCCTTCTTTTAACCCCAAAATTTGAGTCATTATGTCCGCATAATTAACAGGACTGACGCACAGGTAACGGAAAATCAAACCACAGAGTAGAGACTTAGCATTGCTACGTCTCTACATCGGGTGGAATGACTCGTAATAACGGAGTTACGTTATTTTTGCGTAATTTCTGATTAGTTAGCAATAGGTGGAGCTAAGGCTACACGGGGAATACCGCCACCACCAATGCTATTTTGACTGTTATTATCAACAATGTAAAGCGCTTGAAATAATCTCATTAATTCTCCATAGAACTTGCCATTTTTATTGTTTAAATCGTAGCCATAAATTTTCCGAAATTCTTCGTTAACTCCTTGCTCAACTGCAATATCATGAGAATCCCATGCTGAATCATCAACTACATAAGCGCCATAATCTTGTAGTGCATGAAAGATTTTTTTTGCTGCTGATGTTTGCAAGTTGAGGGTATTTGTTTTTACTGTTGGCGGAATAGCTAATAAAGTTCCTTGCACAAGAGCCGGGTTTTTACCACCATAAACTTGAGCGGCATAATTATCAGCGCGATTTGCAGGCCAACGATACCCAGGAATAGAATTTGTGTAGTAAAGATATTTTTTAGCCCACAGCAACACTTTTAATGCATGACGAATGGGTTGATTGTTGGTAAGTTCACCTTTGCGAATAGAACCACCAATGGAAGAAAGACCAGAACCAAAATGTGCCCCGCCTATTCCGTCTCCATAAATATTGATATCAGGATAGTAATGCCAACCATAAATTGAACCTGCTTGTTGGCAACGAGTTAAAGGTTGAAGCTGTACTAAAGTTTTGCCATCTGCCATTAAAAAAGCTGAAGCATTATTAGGTGTATAGTATGGATATATTGTGGCATCTGGAATAATCAATGTATCTGGTATCGGTAGATAAATATTCATTGATTTAGTGCCTGTACAACGTCCTTGACCCCAAGTACCAGGAGCATAAACTGGACGTAATGGATGCTTAGAATTAGTTTTATAAAAATACTCTTTATCGATGCTAATATTTTGTGCTTTTTCAATATTTGCCTTTATGTAACGCGCATTGGAACCAATGGGCATATTCCAAGGGGATCTCGATGAAAAAGGCCACAAAAATTTGTCTCGCGTTACGATTTGACTAGAAGTAGGTGAATAATGAAGGCTAAGAATGGCTACGATAGTTATAAGAACAACAAGTAAAAGTAGCTGCTGTCTGCGATTAGTCAAAATTGTCATGATGTTCATTGAATTAAACAATACTTTTGCGGAAAATGTTAATACAGGAATCGGCTTTTATTCCTGAAATTATTTGCGTAGAGAGGGAAGAGGGAACAGGGAATAGGTAAGAAGGAATCAAAGTGTACTGAGTTTTTTCAAAAATCAAATATGAATCCTATACCAATTGTTAATGTGCAGTAAAAAAATATAACTGTTCGTGGTGTTTGTTGAATGTTAATTGTTGAATGTTAACAGTGCGGTTTGTAAGGGCGAATGGTGGTTTGTAAGGGCAAATGGTGATTTGTAAGGGCGAATGGTGGTTTGTAAGGGCGAATAGTGGTTTGTAAGGGCGAATGGTGATTTGTAAGGGCGAATGGTGATTTGTAAGGGCGAATGGTGGTTTGTAAGGGCGAATGGTGATTTGTAAGGGCGAATGGTGGTTTGTAAGGGCGAATGGTGGTTTGTAAGGGCGAATGGTGATTTGTAAGGGCGAATGATGATTTGTAAGGGCGAATGGTGATTTGTAAGGGCGAACAGCCGTTCGCCCCTACTTGAAAAACGCTGTATTTTAGGAATTATTTTGTTTTAGTTGTAATGACGTACAATGGTAGCAAAACTAAAAACAACTAGCCATTTTACTAGGTAGAATTCTCTCCATTTTTCCGATGTTATCTATAGATGTAAAACGGCAGTATAGAAGCATCACAAAATGTTGTTGGAGAGTTTTATGTCTTCACTGCTGGCACTGTCTAACAGTTTAGCCGACACAGTAGAACAAGCCGGAAGTGCTGTGGTTGCTGTCAACGCTGGTAAACGCATTTCTCCAAGTGGGATTCATTGGCGCAAGGGTATTATTATCACTTCGGATGAGTCGCTTGGGCGTTATGAAGAAATCACCATCACTGTATCAGATGGCAAAACTCAACCAGTTTCTTTCCTCGGCCATGACCCTAGCACTGATATAGCTGTATTTCAACTGCAAAATTATCAACTTCCTGTGGTACAAATTGGGGATGCCACAAATCTCAAAGTCGGTCATTTGGTATTGGGACTAGCAAGAAGTAGCCAAGGTGACTTACGGGCAGCAATGGGAGCAGTCAGTGTAGTTACTGGTGCGTGGCAGAGTATGAGCGGTGGTAATATTGACCAATTCATCCGCCCAGATATCACTTTTTATCCTGGTTTTGCTGGCGGCCCCCTCGTAGATGTGGCTGGTTATATAGTTGGTATGAATACATCGGGGCGACGCGGTACAGTTTTAACTATCCCTGCGGCTACAATCGATCGCGTGGTTAACCAATTACTGACTAAAGGGCATATTTCACGGGGTTATTTGGGCGTGGGAATGCAGCCTGTACGCTTACCTAGCAACCTCAAAACAGCTTTAAATTTAGCTACAGCAACGGGGGTGATTGTTGTTAATGTGGAACCCTCCGCCCCTGCTGATAACGCTGGTTTGTTGCTGGGGGATGTGTTAGTTACATTTGATGGTGTTGCTGTGAGTGATACCAATGATGTATTAGCACTACTAAATAATAGCGATCGCATTGGTAAACTCGTCAACGTGCAACTTGTTCGAGGTGGCGCATTAATTAACTTAGATATTCTCATTGGCGAACGACCTGCTGATTAGAAACTTCCAAGTTAGGCTGACACGGAGATAGGGGGACAGGGGGACGCGGGGGACGCGGGGGCGCGGGGACGCAGGGACGCGGGGACACGGGGACGCGGGGACACGGGGATTATGTCTTGATGCAAATTCTCAAATTATCCCGCAATTATGCAACGGCAAAAAAACATTCCGATAGTCAACAGTCAACAGTCAACAGTCAACAGTCAACAGTCAACACCCAACAACCTGACTAATTTATTTTTTACAATCCCCTAATTTGGTTTTTGGAGTTGATTTAAATAATTACCGCAAAAAATGGGCAATGTATGATTACACTATTCAATGATGAACTGTCAGCAGTGGCCACAAAACTTCGCCAAAGCACAGTTAAAGTTAAAACCAGTGCCACAGCAGTGGGTTCTGGTGTTATCTGGCAAGCTGATGGACTAATTATTACTAATGCCCATGTAGCAACTAGCAACCGGGCAACTGTGGAATTGTGGGATGGTAGGGTATTTGAAGCAGTGCGATCGCATTTTGACCCGCAGCAAGATTTAGCAGCGCTCAAAATTAACGCCACGGATTTAAACATTGCAAGTATCGCTGATTCAGATAAGTTACGACTTGGGGAACTAGTCTTGGCGGTGGGAAATCCTATGGCTGATAGCGGTGCAGTGACAATTGGTATTGTTCACACCAATCATCCACAAACTGTAATGGCAGATTTACAGTTGTATCCTGGCAATTCTGGGGGGCCTTTAGCCGACTGTCTGGGTCGAGTGGTGGGTATTAATACAATGATTGTGAACAATTTGGCTGTGGCAATTCCCAGCAATATTGTTAACCGCTTTTTACGTGGTAGTCAACGTTTGCAATTAGGAGTGACACTGCAACCTGTGGTTTTAGGCAGACGTACTCTAGGTTTATTAGTGTTATCAATACTTCCTGGCAGTGTAGCAAAAACCGTGGGGTTACAAATTGGTGATGTATTAGTTGGGGTTTCTGGACGTGCTTTTACTCAACCTGAGGACTTGGCTAAATATCTGCATCAAATTGACAACTCTATCCCATTACAATTTCTGCGGAATGGTCAGCAATTGATAGTTTACATCACCAGACAAACTGCTGTGGAGGCGACATGATTCGGGTGATAGTGGTTGCTGCTTCTCCGGTGGTGAGGGCGGGTTTATCAGCGGTGGTGAGTAGCAATCCCCAACTGACAGTGGTGGCCAGTGCATCTGATTTGGCTATGGTGTCTCAGGAAATTGAGCAATTACAACCAGATGTAATTTTGCTCGATTTCGGCAGTAACCCAGAAGCAATCTGGTCAAAATTGCAGTTAATTCCAGAACAGCAAATTATAGCGATCGCTGAAGATATGGATAGTATTGACCTAGAAACAGCATTCCGTTTGGGGATCCAAGGCATATTATCCAGTACTAGCACAGAGGCGGAAATTATTGCAGGTGTGGAAGCAGTCGCTTGTGGTTTGGTAGTGCTGCACCCTAGTATTTTAGAATTGTTACCCATACGGGAAAAAACAGCATCTCACCCCGTGCAAACATTGACTCCAAGGGAAATGGAAGTTTTAAGTATGCTGGGTTCTGGGTTAGGAAATAAAGCGATCGCCAAACGCCTGCAAATTTCCGAACATACGGTAAAATTCCATGTTTCATCAATTTTTCAAAAGCTTGGCGTTTCTACCCGCACTGAAGCGGTGACAGCCGGTGTCCGCTTAGGTTTAATTATGTTATAAATGCGGTCATATCAGGTTCGGTTAAAGACCCATAGTTAGGACTGAGCCGGAGACACGGAGACACGGGGACGCGGAGACACGGAGAGGTTTTTATTATAGTAATTAGGCGGACATGATATCATTCGCTTATATCCCCCGCATAAATGATTTACGGTGTACGCATAAGTCAAGACGTTGCACTGCAACGTCTCTACAGGGCTAGTTAGCGTTGTATAATTGTGGGATAATTTCAGAATTTGCATCAAAACATAATCCCCGCGTCTTTGCGTCTCCCCATCCCCGTGTCAGCCTAAATCATCCCATTATTGAGCAACATCGGCTAGTTTTGTCTGTAGGCTTTCGGTGTCATACCTGTGATTTGCCGGAACTGTTTACTTAAATGGCTGTGGCTGTTGAAGCCGCACACTAAAGCAATTTCGATAATCGAGCGATCGCTTTTTTTCAACAACTGCTTTGCACGTTCGATGCGTTGCTGAAGCAGATATTGGTAAGGAGCAATTCCCATCGCCTGTTTGAACAGATGACTGAAATGAAACTGACTCATACCAAGCAATTGGGCTAAATCTGCAAGCTTGATGTCTTGATGCAGATTTGCATCGATGTATTCTAAAATCTGAATTAATTGGCGCTGAGGTAAACCACCGTTGTAAACAGTCAGTCGGGGTTTGATGGCAGAATATTGTCTGAGCAAATGTACTGCCAAGACATTTGCTAGTGATTCAATATAAAGCCTTCCGCCTAAATTTTCTTGTTTTAGTTCAGAGAAAAGCATCATAGCGATGGACTCAATGTGGCGATCGCGAGTCCGAAATTCTGTGATTAATTCCAGCTGTTCGGTATTTGTATCAATGGTTTCTCTGGCAACATGCTGGATAAAATCAGATGCAATCCGAATTAATAAATAGTGGTCTTCTAAATCCCAACGGGCAAAAAATGGCGTTTTTGCAGGAGTTATGGAAAGGTCACCTTTGCCATACAACCCTGTATAACTTTTGCCTCCCTGAATTTGTAGCAAAGGCACAGGACGGGGTGCAAGAGATACACAAATAGCATGTTCATCTCTGTAATAACTTGTTCCTTCACCTGGGGGGTGTTGGAATTCCTCCAACCAAATATTTTCCCAACCCTGATTTTCACTAGATAAGATAGGCTGACAGGTTATTTGAGTCTGGCAGCCCGTTGGAATTTTCATGATAAAAATAATCAATCTATCTTAATAATTGTATTCACTTGAGGAAGACTCCCAGCAATTAGCCGCAAGATTTTGATAATTGCACAAAAATCAGATAGTACGGTATCAGTCATTTATCTAAGCTGGAATAATCAAACAATTTTGGATAAAGGATTTTGGATTGACTTTATGCGTGTTTGGGTATTGTTCCTAGTTTTTGGATAGGGGCTTGTTTTTAGGTTTAGGACTTACCCAACGCCGATATTGTCATTGCGACCGTAACGGAGTGTAGGGAAGCAATCTCAGCGTCAGGGGGGATTACTTCTCTACGAGACGCTCCGCGTAGCTTGCTTCTGGGTAGGAGTACGCTATCGCTCGTAATGACGGAATTACGTTATTTTTGCGTAAGTCCTGAGGTTGTAAATTTTTGAATCAACAATCCAAAATTTAAAATCCAAAATCTAAAATTCCGTGATTGAGCAAAAACAACTATGGCACATCTATTGCATATTGATTCTAGTCCTCGTGGTGAGCGATCGCACTCTCGCAGACTGACACAAGAATTCGTTGCTGCTTGGAAACAGTCTCATCCAACTGATACCATTACTTATAGAGATATTGGCCGAAATCCAGTCCCCCATGTAGATGAACCCTGGATTGCTGCTGCTTTTACACCGCCAGAACAACACACCCCTCAATTAAAGGAAGCGATTCGCATCAGCGATTTGCTCGTGGATGAATTTTTAGCTGCGGATTTCTACGTCATTGGCGTTCCTATGTACAATTTCAGCATTCCCAGCACCCTCAAGGCGTATATCGATCAAATTGTGCGGATTGGAAGAACTGTTTCCTATGAACCAGAAGATACTGAGAATCCTTACAAACCTCTGGTTTTAAATAAAAAAATGTGGGTTATTACCGCACGTGGCGCTTCTGGCTTTGAACCTGGCGAACGCTACGGAACGATGAATCATCAAGACCCTTATTTAAGAACGGTTTTTGGTTTTCTAGGCATCACTGATATCAACTTTATCCATGTTGAAAATGACGAGTTAGGCGGCATAAGTTTGAGTGAATCCATCGCCAAAGCTCGTGCGAAAATTACAGAATTAGTTGCAGCATAGTTTTGTGGGGAGGTGGGGAAGGTGGGAAATAAATTTCTTTCTACTTTTCCTACACTCCTTTATTTTTGAACTTTTAATTTTGAATTGTTATCATCTCTTCTGTTCCTCTGCTTCTGTGCCGGAATTTTCAAGCAGACACCAGATTCTCTAGCTGCAATTGGCACTGTTGAAATAGATAATTGACAGCCGCAAATAATTTATCTAACTCTTGAATAGAGTATAATGTAATGTTTCTCGTAAATACTTGAGCGTTGAGGTTAGCAAATTGCCAGCGATCGCCATTAGAAACGATACCAAATATAGTGATTGTCATTTCCTCATTTAATCGCTGTGCCGCAATCATTTCTGCCAAACATTGTGCCCAGCCAGCTTCAAAATTATCTTGTTTTGCTTCGACTAAAATAAAGTATGGTTTATCAAATACAACTTTACCTAAAGGAGAGCGTCGAGCCAAAAGATATTCAGGAAATCCTGATAATTTTTCATCATAATTCAATGCCTCATGGCTCCATAAAGTAAATTTGCTACTGTATTTCTTCCAAACTTCCTTCAAAACTGGATAAATCAAATTTTCGCAAATAGCAAACTCGGAATTATCCACTACTCCTTCACGCATGACTATTGCTAAGTCTTCTCGAAAATAATCAGGAATATTGAATTCAGATTCTTTGATAAAATCAGACTCAGTATAAATAATTTGAAATTCTTTCAGAACTTCACTAATAGTTTTGTAATTACTGAAAGCCATATTGATATCTTGAATAAAATTTATATGATGCTTTTACTCATTTTCCCCACACCCCAAACCCCACAGCTTTATTCTTAGTGCCAACTTCAAATTTAAAACTTATCTCTGGGCTGTACAACAGGGCAACAAAGGCTTGTTTACAACTTCTTTAATGTCTACAGAATTTAACAAATCTTCCCAGTATTTTTGAACTTCGGGGTCGTTAGGTTGCTGGCGGCGTAAATTAGCTAAAGTTCTCAAAGAGTCTTCCCAAAATCCAGCTGTAGCAAATAAAACTGCACGTTCCAAGTCTGTGTTTGGTTGTTTTAGCTGGAGGGATAGATTTTCATCCTGCGATCGCACTATAGTACCTTCTGTATATGAGTCTTTATCACGGTTACTCACATCGCAAATCATAGAAAAAGTCCAACTATATTCTTTGCCGATTTGTAAAGATGACTTATTAGCAGGTACCGTTACACTCACAATACCGTTTTGCCCAACAGGCTTGAAAGTTTCTTTATATAATGGATCGATACTCTCATCATCTTGCAAAACAAATTCTAATGCTTCTAGTTTTGTAGAGGTTTGAGGAATATAAAAATAGAATGTTGGATGTTCTGCTGTGGTTCGTTGAGCTTCTTTATCTGTTGGTGTCAAAGGAATAATAGATTCTCCAATTTGAACACAAGTCCCGCGCGTTCCTGCTGACCTGACTCTACCAGGTTTACCCGGAACAAAGGCAATACGATTTCTAGCACTGCCACGTTGAATATAACCTGTAACATTTCTAATGGCCGCAGTCGCATATTTATCTCCAGGACGCAGGCGTTCTGCTTGCTGAAAATATGCTAAAGCTTTTCGATAATTTCTGCGTTTGGTTTCGTTATAACCAAGTTGCATGTATTGAGTATAAGCAGCTCTAGTTTGTGCCAGTTGGTAAACTGACTCTGTTGCTAAAACCTGAGTCATGCTCAGAGGTTCTAGGGGTAAAAATGCTAAAGCTGCAAGCACGTAACTTGCCCAAAAATTATGTTTCATTATATCCCTGTCTACTTGTAGTACATTCGGAGGGGTTTATATAATAAATTAGCTTAAGGTTGACACTAACAAGGCTTTACATGTGCTACTTTCTCAGCAAGTTAAAGTAGCGCATGAAACAACCGTCGCTTCACTCCAATTCCAAATTCCAAATTTAAAAATAATTAAATAATTCAGGACTTACGCAACTGGCATATTAATTTAAGTTAATCAATTGTCTATATGTCAATCATGAAATCACAAAAATTTGGGTAGTTGACTATCGGATTTATGACCCAGACAGAGATGGAAAAACAAAGATAGTACATGTGACGGAGATGTTGCAAAACCTTGTGCATCATAAAGTTATATTATTTCAAGTTGTTTTGATGGACACTTGGTATGCGACAAATAAATTGTGCCTACTCTCGCTCCAATGACCCTTGAAACCCACTCCAATAGACCTGCCTTAAAAATAGGGCATTGGGCATGAGATGATTAATTTTTATTGCTCCTTGTGAGCGCAACTCATGGAGTAATACCATTTTGGATTTTAGATTTTAGATTTTGGATTGTGAAACAGTTAGTAGTAATCGCTTTTGGCTATACATCTGTCGCAATCATTTTTCAAATTGGTATAAGAGTGCAAAAGTGCTTTTTGCACTCTTGCGGGAAAAGCAATGGATGTTAAAGGGGAAAGGGAAAGGGAAAATACCAATACTTTCCCTCTTTCCCCTTCCCCTTTTCCCGACTTCTCTTAGAAGTCTAATGTTTGGGCTATCTTTTTCCCGATTCACTACTCCCTGCTGTTGCTTTAACCGGACTCCGGTCACGATAGAACATCGTGACTGCTAGTAAAAAGCTACTTTCACAACCAGTTTTTAACTAATTGTTAATTATGCTTTTGCAAGGTTTTCAGCAACGAAGTCCCAGTTAACTAAGTTATCTAGGAAATTCTTGATAAAGGCTGGACGAGCGTTTCTATAGTCAATGTAGTACGCGTGTTCCCAAACATCCAAGGTTAAGAGTGCCTTCTGACCATAAGCTAGAGGATTCTCTGCATTTGGTGTTTTAATCACTTTTAGCGTACCACTATCATCAATTAACCAAGCCCATCCACTGCCGAACTGAGTTGCGGCTGCGTTAGAAAACTCTTCTTTGAATTTGTCGAAGCTACCAAAATCTTTATCGATCTTGGCTGCAAGGTCACCGGCGGGTGTACCACCACCTGCTGGTTTCAAGGAATTCCAAAAGAAAGTGTGGTTCCAAACTTGAGCCGCGTTGTTAAAGATTCCTGTTTTAGAGGAGTCTTTAAAGGAAATTTGAATCACCTCTTCCAAAGACTTGTCAGCAAGTTCTGTACCTTCAGTCAGCTTGTTGAGGTTATCTACATAGGCTTTGTGATGCTTGCCGTAGTGGTACTCGAAAGTTTCAGCTTTCATACCATATGGTTCTAGAGCATCACTCTTAAAAGGTAGGGGGGGCTGTACAAATGCCATTGTGTGTAATCCTCTCTTTAGCGGTTTCTAGTTTCAAGCTATTGCAGAAGCTTAGAAAATTAGCAGCTTTTAATTTTGGCAGTTTTATGTCTTCTATGATGAAACATAAAACTTAACATCGTCATTCTACTACCAAAGTGAAGAGAAAACAAAGTACTCGCCTAATAAGTAAAATAAGTCAAACTGCTAGGGAATAATGGCTATAAATAAAAATGACTAATATTTCATAGCAACATCCAATATGTCAATCTGATTTGAAGGATATGAAATCAGAATGGTTATATGGTAGTGCGATTTGATTAATGAACTGAACTGTATAGGCAGGCAAGAGCTAAGAGGCAATAAGCAACAGGGTTATAAAAGAGTAAAGTGTACGGAATTTTGTTCAAAAATCAAATCCGATGCCTATATTCCCAAGTTCTATAATAACTCGCGGATTTTTTCGTTTGAGAATAATAATTGAGGAGTGGTATTAAGTAATTAGGATTTAGCAATTAAAGATTTGAAACTTCTACCTATAGTGAGATTAATTGCTATATTAAAAATCAATCTTAAGCTAGATTAATTTATATTTAAATTCATATTATGATAAAGATAATCTTTTTGCTTAAGATAAATAAAAATAGACAATAATAAAATTATTTAATACAAATTAAAAATATTCCTGTTAACTGTTGACAGTTGACGGTTGATTGTTAGCGATCAAACAACTTAGGAAGCGACTGTGCAATTTAAAAGCCTATAAAACAATAGAGTTAACCGTTGACGGTTCACAGTTAACACTCAACGGTAAACAGTCAACAGCCAATAATCAACCATCCAAAGCAAAATAATTTATTTGTTGGAGTGTTGGAGTTCGACGACTACCACTCAGATAAGCGTTGGCGGTAATAGTTAACTATTTGTGCAGTCACTTCAGACACGTCTAAACCATCAGTTTGCAATTCGATGGCATCCGCCGCTTTTTGTAAAGGAGAAATTTTACGCGTACTATCTTTGCGATCGCGTTCGGCAATGTCGCGTTCTAACTGCTCTAAACTGACTTCGGGTTGACCAAGTTTTTGAAAATCTTGGTGGCGGCGACGTGCGCGTTCGCTAACAGAAGCGGTTAAGAAAATTTTCACTTCGGCATCGGGGAACACATGAGTACCAATGTCCCGGCCTTCAGCTACTAAACCACCTTTTTTACCCCAGTTTTGCTGTTGTTTAACCAAAGCTTGACGTACAGAACTTTGTGCTGCGATCGCTGATACTTGAGATGTCACCTCAACGCTGCGGATTGCTTGGGTAACATCGATACCGTTAATCCAAACCTGCACCGGAAATTGTAAATTCTGGGTGGGAGTAAGCTCAATATGACATTGGCTGGCTAATTCGGCGATGGCACACTCATCATTAATAGCAATGCCATTTTGCAGTACCAACCAAGTTACAGCGCGGTACATTGCTCCTGAATCCAAATACACTAAATTTAGGACTGCTGCCACTTGACGCGCCACTGTGGATTTTCCCGCACCTGCTGGGCCATCAATGGCGATGATGGGTTGACGATCGCGCAAAATAATATTATCAATCAAACGTGTAGAACCCAGACGGGCTGCGATCGCCAGCATTCCTTCCTCCTGAACTTTATTTAAAGACATCAACGTAGTCGGTTCAACCAATTCAATATATTCCACTAAAAGTGTGCTGACCATTGTCAGTTCTTGCTGTATTATTGCTATCAACTTGCTGCTATCGCGAACTCCTTGGCGAAAGGCAACTTTAGCTTTTTGCAAGCTGCGATACAGCACCGCCGCTTGCTCTTTTTCTGTTGCAGTCAAATAATGATTACGAGAACTCAAGGCAAGACCCGATGCTTCCCGTACTGTTGGACAAGCAACAATTTCCACTGGCATATTCAAATCAGCTACTAGCCGCTTAATAATTGCCAGTTGCTGACCATCCTTTTGACCGAAGTAGGCTCGGTCAGGCTGTACCAAGTTGAAAAGCTTGGTCACAATCGTTGCGACACCCTGAAAGTGACCCAGGCGAGAACGACCACACAAGCCAGATATCATAACAGATGGGGGTATAACTTGTGTAAGCTTTGATTCTTGTATACTTTTCTGCGGTACTGTCATTTCTTCCGGAGTCGGCGCAAAAATTGCATCTACCCCAAATTGTTCGCAAAGCTGTTTGTCTTGCTCCAAAGTCCGCGGATAACGTTCGTAATCCTCATTGGGCCCAAATTGCAACGGATTGACGAAAATACTGACAATCACCGTGGAATTTTCTTGTCGCGCCCGTTGAATCAAGCTTAAATGACCTTGATGCAAATTCCCCATTGTCGGCACCAGGCCAATTGCCGTCTGATGCCAGCCATTCATCTCATCTAGTACCAGATTTTCTGGAGCCGCAATCAGCTTGTTTTCCAAGCAGCGTTTAGTTAAATAGCAGCGTAAAGCCGCAACTGTTCTCAACAGGCGCACAAAAATACCCCTAGTTCTCTCATCCCTCCCCCGTTAGTTTATATCTGAAAGAGAGGAGATAGTTGAACTAGAGGAATTAAGTAATGGGCATGGGGCATGAGGCATGGGGCATTGGGCATGGGGCATGAGACATGGGGCATTGGGCATGGGGCATTGGGCATTGGGCATTGGGCATTGGGCATGGGGCAAAGAAAGATCCCTGCTTTTACCTTTTCCCTTTTCCCTTTTCCCTTTTCCCTTTCCCCAAGGCGTTGCCACCTTTCTCAGTCCCCTTATCTTCCCAACACCTCAACGTGTACTGGTGCAATGCCACTACCCATCATTCCCAAAATTCGAGCGGCACCAGCAGACAAATCAATGACTCGACCCCGAATAAATGGCCCTCGGTCATTAATCCGCACCACCACAGAACGACCATTGCGGGTGTTGGTCACACGAACTTGCGTACCAAAGGGTAGGCTGCGATGGGCTGCGGTCATGCCTTCTGGATTGAATCTTTGACCACTAGCAGTACGATTGCCAGAACCGTCATAGCCGTAATAAGAAGCTATGCCTTTGAAGCTAACTCGGACTCCGCCGACGGCAATCTCCTGCGGTAGCTTGGGTCTTGATATTGGCTGACGCGCTGGCATGTTGGCAATCTCGCTTAAGGGAGATGCATTGCCTAGTAGTCTCCGCAAGCGATTGGTTGCTTGCAATGCATCTTGGGCGAGATTGTTGGTGCTATCTGCTAGCCGCGTACCTTGATTGATTTCTACTAATTCTTGGCCGTTAACTTTGATTGTATAGCGATCGCCAGCTCCCGCCTCCACAGGGAAGCTTTTGTTTTGGGCATTTGCAACTTTAGATTCGCCCGCCGCTTTCCAACTTACGGTAATCTTACTCGCGTCTACATTTTCCTGGTTCAGCTGGTTAATTTTGGCTGCTATCACTCCAGCTATCTCAACAGGATCTTTGTCACCAGAATTAATCTGATTGTTCGCTCCGGCCACATTGCCAACACTCGCCGATGAAGGTGAGTTGCTAGCAATAAGGGCGTATGATTGTACGCCCTCGGTTTCGTTTATTGCACCAACTTTTTTAGTTTCAGAACTTGTATCTGATACAGAACTCAAAAAGGTAAGAACAGGAATATTTTTGATATAAAGAGTTGCCGCCTTACGTCCTCCAATGTTGTAAGGATGAATTTGTGTAATCACAGCATCCGAGGTTTGTTCCCCTGCTTTTGATTTGTACTCTCCGACTTTCACCACATCAGATGCAGGCGATTTTTGGGAAGCTAGCGCATTTCCCTTTGTGGTTTGAGTACAACCGACTGAGGGTATTCCCAAAACAGTCAGAGACAGAGCAACAATTGTCCAGAAATGTCTTTGATTCATGCGTCCAATTTTAAAGCGACTGTAGAACTTAAGAAAACTTAAGTCTTATAATTCGCGGGATTTTCGCTAGTAAACAGTGAATTCCCTTCCTAAAAACTCGAACTCGTTCCTTTTTCACTTTGTGTTTTGTAACTGCAACAGACTAGCATGAACCTTTTAGCTTGGGGATCAGGGTTTTACCGTAATTCTTGACAACTTTATCTCAATTAAATTGGTATTTTTAAGGTGAAACCTTGCTCGAATGCGGATTTTGAGTGTGTAACGTTTTTTTCGGCAAGTAAAAGTTTTCTTAACAAAACTTTACATTTTTTAGAGGCTACACTCATCGTACCTCCTCCACATCTGTTTGTAAGTCCCACAATAATGTGTGTATTCTATATCACATTAATTTTTCAGTTTTTAATGAGTCATTTAATATAACTTTTATTAAACGGCATCGGCATAAATACTCAAAAATTATTATTTAATTAAAATTTTATATTCTGCTGTAAATCTTGTGCAATAGGAGTTACAGATAAAACTATCTTCTAAATCATTTCAAGTTTATTCTCTTTGTTTTGAAGTTTTTTCTAGCTAAATTAACCATAACAGGTATTATTGATAACTAAGCTATATTTGGTAATTTATATTACTTACTACACTAGTATTACTGTGTATAAAAAAAAGAATAATACGCAAGCGAACTTTTTTGGCCATTAATTGTAAAAACATAGGAAAAGCTCGGCGATCGCTTGTGAATATTTTCTTATTAGTATTAAATTTTACATATTATATTTTTAAATATCAGTACTGGTTCAAATATTATATGGAAATGGAACAAGCAACAACAGAGATAGCACTGTAGTGAATTTTTTCATATATATGTAGCGGCTATTTCGTAAAATGCTATCAGCCTCTTAGCAAACCAAGTAAATTCAGGAGATTCAGAAATAGACTCGTCATCATTATTAACTGTTCTCAACGACTTGCATTCCCAGTACAAGTCTTTGAACGAGGGTGCAGTAGCGAAATACATTCCGGAACTGGCAAAGGTAAACCCGGACTTGTTTAGCATTTGTATTGCCACCGTAGATGGTCAGGTTCACAAAGTTGGGGACTCGGAACAGTTCTTCACCATTCAGTCAATTTCCAAAGTTTTTGCTTATGGACTTGCCTTAGAAGATCGTGGACGCGATTACATGTTGACAAGAGTCGGCGTCGAACCAACGGGGGATGCATTCAACGCGATTATTTTGGATGAGCA
This sequence comes from Nostoc linckia z4, assembly GCF_002608075.1. GTDB lineage: Bacteria > Cyanobacteriota > Cyanobacteriia > Cyanobacteriales > Nostocaceae > Nostoc > Nostoc linckia. The sequence goes on along the minus strand of NZ_LAHA01000006.1, from coordinate 5,302 downwards.
ATCGAAGCGACCTTATAACCCAATGGTAAACGCTGGGGCGATCGCCACCACTAGCTTAATCAAAGGATCTGGCCCCACCGAACGCCTCAACCGGATGCTAGAGATGTTCCGGCAATATATTGGGCACGATGTGTTCGTTGACATGTCAGTTTTTACCTCAGAACGCAGTACAGGACATCGCAACCGCGCAATGGCACATCTTATGCTCAACTTTGGGATGATCGATCCCAACATTGAAGAAGCCTTGGATCTTTATTTTCAACAGTGTGCTGTGCTGGTGAATTGCCAAGACTTAGCAGTGATGGCGGCCACTTTAGCTAACAAAGGTATTAACCCCATCACCAAAGAACGGGCAGTAGATAAGGCTTACATCAAAGATATTCTGAGTGTGATGTACACCTGTGGAATGTACAACTTTGCAGGTGAATGGGCTTACAAAATTGGTATTCCAGCAAAAAGCGGGATTTGTGGCGGGATTATTGCCGTTGTACCAAATAAAATGGGCATTGGAGTTTTTTCGCCACCGTTGGATGTACGGGGTAATAGCGTGCGCGGGGTAAAAGTGTGCGAAGAACTTTCCCAAAGGTTGGGTTTACATTTATTTGACTGTTCAAATGAAGAGGCAAAATTTGAGTAAATTAGAACAACTAAAAAATAAACTTACCAGCGTTAAGCGTTTAGCTTGGAAACCAATTGTTCAAGAAGGTGATGGAGATTTAACTGCATCAAAATTTGGTGGTAAACCTTGGCTAAATGCCGATGAAAAATGGCCTCTTTGTCCAAACTGCGGCAAGGCGATGCAGTTATTTTTACAGCTTAATCTAGACGAGCTTCCACAAAACTCAAACACTCAATTTGGCACTGGAATATTTCAATTCTTCTACTGCACAAACCAAATTATAGTAGAGCATGATACTGGATTGTATGGAAGAACAGATGAAGAGTGCGAAAATTTAATGATGAACTTGCCCGATGATATGCCAATCAAAGGAAGAATTGGCAAATATGTAGATTGGGAAGGGGATATTGGAAAGGTAAAAATTTTAGCTTGCGAACAAGATTGTGTTATAGATTGTGCAGGTTGGTCTCCATTTTCTAGATGTCAAATTGTTAGAATTTTTCAGCCAAAAGCTTCTCCTGAATTTATTGAAATTCCACAGATAGGAAATTTGTTTGAACCTAAGTTAATTGTTGGATGGAAAGAAGTAAATGACTATCCTAATTGGTTAGAAATTGATGACTTGGAAATTAGGCTAGATGAAGATGAAAAAGATTTTTTAGATGAAATTTTAATGGAAGAACTTCATCAAAGAGGCGATAAATTAGCCGGTTGGGCTGATTGGGTACAATATCCTGAATATCCAGATTGTCCAATTTGTAAGCATCCAATGAATCAATTTGTATTTCACCTTGAGTCAGATGATAATATTCCATATATGTGGGGTGATGGAGGAGCAGGCTATATTGTCCAGTGCTCACAGCATAAAGAAATAGTAGCTTTTTTATGGCAATGTGCTTAAAGATTTTGAATCAAGAGCTAAAGAGAATTAATTTCATAAAAAAGCACAGCGATAGCTGCTAAGTAAGCGGACACAATTATTTAGAAGACGCATTTCGACCCTTCTCTACGAGAGGCTTCTCGTAGAGAGGCTTCTCTACGAGAGGCTTCGCCAACGCCAACGCCAACGCCAACGGCAAGCTCAGGACATCGCTGCGCTCAATGCTCGAACCTTGAGAAAATGAGGGTTGAGCGAAGTCGAAACCCGGCAACCTCAAGTTAGGTTTAATTTAGTCCTTCTACTTAATAAATAGTAAATAAATTATTGAGAAATAAAAAATTTAACCCGATCGCCTTTTACTAAATTATCTTTTTAATCATAGCTATTTGAAGTTATCTATTACTGCTTGCAGATACTTTTTAGAGGCGGCTTCTGCTTGAGAACGGATAATCAATGGGGTTTTTAATTCAGCGCGAAGCTGGCAGTAAAAGCTAATGGTATATTGGAGCGATCGCGCAATTTCTTGGGCATCGTGTTTAGCAGGAAGGTTCACCTGCTCAGTGCCAAAGCTTCTATCAAAGCTTTGGCGGGATTATCGACTAAAACCCGCACATCGAACTCATACATGTTATCAGAAAATAAATGTAGAGACGTTGCAATACAACGTCTCTACAAAGGTTTTAGGCAACGCACAATTAATTTCTGGAGATATCTATTTACAATTCTTCTGCTTGGGGAAGAGGGAAGATTTCACCATCTAAATAAGCTTGAAAGTGTTTTTGGAAGTACAACCAAGAAGTCATATCTTCACCATCGATAAAGCCTTTTGGCGCTTTTTTATATAAAGGAATACGGTTATTGATTTCGTCTTGGAGGAATGGGGGGAGGTCACTTACACCATTGACTTTGCTGCCAAATGCACTGTAGATCAGTTGACCGGGGCGATCGCCCATTTTCATCCAGGGAAGCCATTGACCAATTCTATCCCAACTCAGTTTCAGTTGAGAAACTGAAGAGAGTTCAGGATTGAATAAATCCGCCGTCGGCACGGTTAATTTAAATAATTCTGCTGCCTGATAAATTGGATGTGGGCTGTATTCGGCAAACTTGGGATCTTCTGCTAAAGGATTGGGGTAATAGGGGAATATATCAAAAATGAAGGTTGTACTGTCACCGTCTACTTGGGCGGGAAAATTTCCCTTAAATATGCCCTGCACGGGATTATTCGCAACATGGATGACCGGAACTGTCTCCCCTGTCCAAGGATTTTCCCACTTGGTTAAAACTTCCTCTGTTTGTGGATTTAGGTAGTACGTCAGTTCTCTAGAAGTAAAATCCCAGCTACCTTCCTCTGTGGGAATACACCTGCTAACACTCAATCCGAATATCTTAAACAAAAGTTGTCTTTTCTCTCCAGGGATGAGAGCGTAAATTTTACCTTTCCAGATGAGAAAAGTCGATTCGCTAGGATCGAGGGAAGAACGAGTTTTCACCCAGTGCTGCGCTTCAAGTTCTTGGATTTGAGCAACCATCTAAAACATCCTTTGTATCTGGATAACAAAAGGATAAGCGAATTTGTCATTAGGTATTGGGTAGGGAAAAGGTTAAAGGTTAAAGGGAAAAGGAATAAATTTAATCTTTACCCTTTTCCCCTTACCCTTTTCCCTTTCCCCCTTGTCCTCTTCCATGCCCCAGTCCCTAGTCCCCAATCCCCGAATCAAGCTGCTTATCGAGACAGCGAAATAAATACAGCCAAAGAGGTAAAGAACTGTTAATGGCAATTAGTCGCACTAAATGACCAGTTGTGACAATCTCAACATTATGATTTAGTGCTAGGGAAACTAGGATCATTTCTGCTGAACCTCCTGGTGCTGTGACTAAGAGACAGGTTAACCAATCCCAAGAGGTTAATTGCGTAGCAAGTGTAGCAGCGATCGCTCCAGTTGCGAGGGTCATGGTCACAGACATCAAAGCATAGCCGACAGTCCGCTTGGTAAAGTTTGGTTTGTCTCCCCAATACTCACCAATGGTAATTCCCAACAGCATTTGACCGAATAAGTTAACTAAAGGTGGTGGAGTAAAGCTAATATCATTTACAAAAGGTAGGGAATTGAGCAAAGGATTAAACCCAATACCAATTAACAATGCACTAAAAAAATCGCCAGCGGGAATTTTGAAAAATATAGCGGGATAAACTACTAATGCAGTAATTACCAGTAGCAATAAAAGTAATCCTAGTTGAGACGGATCGAAATCGAGCAAAGCACTTTTGACGGGTAGTGTTTGCATCCAGGAATTGCCAACTAATGTTCTGGCGATGAAGGGAAACAGGACAACTACTGAGGTAACGCGAATCGCTTGAACTAAAGCAACCAAGCTTACATCTTTATTGTAATCAGCGGCGATCGCTGCCATAATTCCCACACCACCTGGAACTGTAGCCAGTAATGCTGTCAATAGGTTAGTTTTACTAACACGAGAGTATAAATAACCAATGCAAGTGCCACACAGTAACAAAAACAAAGTCAGAAAAATAAAGATGGGAATACCAGAAGCAACATTAGCTAAATTAGCGTGAGCATTGGAAGCGCCGACAGTCAAGCCTACAAGTGCCATCCCTACTTTTCTTGCAGTACGGTTTGGTTTGGGAGAATATTCATAGAAAATTCGGCTTCCTTGGAGAACTACCAAACCAGCTGCAATTCCAGCAAATATCCAAGCAATCCCACCAATATGAAATTTTGCGAGACTTATACCCACAGTTAATGCTAAAAGTATTTCGAGGGTAAGAACAATTGATTTTTTTACAAATAATTGTTGTTTGCTAACAGTAGGATTTTTATGAGTGTGTTCTTCTAGGTTGGAAGCAACACTGAGGCTTTGATTCATCGATATCAGCTTTTTTATTAATTTAATTTAATTTGGAAAAATAATGCGACAGATGGTAAATGTCAGATTAGTTATCATTTACTATACGTAATAACCGGGGTAGTAGATATCGATATCCCAGAAAGTATTCAACACTTCCAGCAATTACAGCAAATACAACAATAATAAGTCATATATTAAATCTAACAGAGTTAGCATTGTGGGTGTGCAATTAGAGCAGTGGTGCATATCGATATCCAAGAAAACTTTCAGGTATTCAAGGAGTTAGTTAAGCAGCAGAAAAATGCTTAATTGAAAAGAGTACTTACAAGCACTTTATCTGAATTAAGGCTCAATATTTGAATTGGGATTGATTAATTTTGTGGTAAGGGTATCTTGGCATTCATGTCAAGGGCAGATGAGACGCACATCCCGTAATCAATAAATTGGGTTTGCCGAAAAAGTTGTTTGATGGGGGTAGGAAGCAGAGTTGAGGGAATAGGGAATAGTTTTAGGGAACTCCAAAAAATCAATTATTCCAGTTAATGCGTTGACTGTTGACCGTTCACAGTTAACTCTCAACAGTCAACAATTCATTTGTACGTAGGCAATAGGGTTCTTGACTGGAAACTCGTAAAACCCTGATTTTGTGGTAACCAATATTTTCTAAGGTTCTTTACTGTTGAGCAAATATTGTACGGGAGCAACGCGATTTCGTGAGGTCGGAGAAAAACAAGCGATCGCTAAAAATTTGCTTCAGTACGCTATAAATATTTATAACATTACAAACAGTACTAATACTGGTAAAATTTTATTTTTATTCTCAATATAAATATGAATCGTTTTTTGGGACAAAAAAAGGTAGGATTCCCAATTAGTAAAGGTTTTGATATCTGACATCAAAACGGGGAGTGCCTACGCTGAATGAAAAATAG
>NZ_LAHA01000058.1 GCF_002608075.1 Nostoc linckia z4 | reverse complement strand
CCCTACCCCCTTACCCCATGCCCAATTCCCTATACAAAACAAATACAGTAGACGTTGAATCGTAATTGCTATTAAAATACGGTAAGCTAGTCGGATTACCGGATTTTATGTGTGAAACTGCGAGCAAATTAGTCAGGAGTAGTAATTCAGCAATGGGTGGACAGTGAACAGCTATCAAGGCTTCTTTTGGGGATTTTGACCCTAGCTTAGTCTCCTCACTGATAACGAGACTGCGATCGTGCGGACACTTGATAACTGATTCTTGAAATTCCCAAAGAATATGCACTATCTATTACTACCATTTTTAAGTTTCTTTGTTGGCATCATTGTTGGTTTAACGGGAATTGGCGGAGCCTCTCTCATCACCCCAATGTTGATTTTTATCTTTCAGGTTCCGCCTTCTGTTGCTGTGAGTTCTGATGTTGTAGCTGCCACATTGATGAAGATTGTCGGTAGTGTCAAGCATTGGGAACAAAAGACACTTGACACAGAAATTGTCAAATGGCTGGCATTCGGGAGTGTTCCAGGCTCATTGTTCGGCGTGGGAATTTTGCACTTTATTAAACTTACCGGCGAGTATAACCTGGATCGGATTTTGCTTCGTTTGCTTGGGGTAATGATTCTCCTAGTGACTTTGTTGGCATTAGTACAGTTGTTGTTATTGACGTTTTTCCCCAAGTTTAATTTACCTGAACTACCCAAATTAGACCTAGAAACTAACTTTGGGCGTTTTCAGACAATAATTGTGGGAGCAATTTTAGGCTGCTTGGTTGGTTTAACAAGTGTCTCCTCTGGTTCAATGTTTGCCCTAGTAATAATTGCATTTTTCAATCTTGATGCTCGCAAGTTAGTCGGTACAGACATTTCACACGCAGCCATTTTGTTGCTGTTTACCTCCTTTGGACACCTGAGTCTCGGAACAGTTGACTGGAGTCTAGTAGCACCTATCTGGTTAGGTTCTGTTCCAGGAGTATTACTAGGTGCTAAAGTCTGCCAACTAGCTCCACAACGCCCGCTACGGTTTATTATTTATGCAATCTTGATGATGGTGAGTTGGAAATTAGTTCATCAAGTGTAGAGGGAGTGGGGAATGAGGAAGTGTGGAGAGGCAGGGGAAAAGGTTAAAGGTTAAAGGGAAAAGTAATAAATCTTTCCCCTTTTCCCCTTACCCCTTTCCCTTTCCCTATGCCCTATGCCCTACGCCCCATCCCCCAATTTAAAATCAATCGGCAATAGGCTAAATGTGCCTCGTTCATACATAATAAATACACCCAAGGCAATTAATACAAATGGTACGAGAGCGTGGCCGTAGCGACTTAAAATATTGGCAATGGTAGGTTGACGGCTTAATGAATAAGCGATCGCACACCAAACCCCTACCATGATAAAAAATATACTTAAAATTACTGCCAAGCTCGTAAAGTTCTGACCGGCAAATAGCGGGATATATATACTAATATTGTCACCGCCGTTGGCGATGGTTACGGCTGCAACTTTATAAGTTTGGGGATGCAAAACACTCAAAAGAAAAGCCAATATTGGGTTAGTAGGTGTAGGCTGACTAAAATCAGTACTTACCGTTTGAACTGTAATCGCTTCTTCTTTTTTAGATACTAATTGCTGAACACCAATTGCTATTGGTAGCAGTCCTAGTAATCCTATCCATTCGCGTTGGATCGCTAAGCCACCAAAAAATCCTGGTAAGCTAGCAATGATAATGGCTGCAAATCCTAAGTATTGACCGAGTAAGATGTGCCGCCGTCGAAAATTAATATCTATTTGTGAGAAAAATACTAATAAGATAATGATGTCATCAATATTGGTGGCTGTAAAGGCAATAATTCCTTCAGTGAAAGCTGTTACAAGCTTACTCATGCTGGATAAATAGGGATGTAGGGGAGGATCTGTTCTGTTATTGCTATGAAGGAAGCAATCCCAAAACTTTGGTAAAAAACTACGGTTCTCAAGTTACACAATATTTATAGGAATCCGGTTTGATATCTGAAATTATGTGTGTAATCAGGCAAAAGGGTTTCAGAGAATATGGGTGTACGGAGTTATTTCTACCCAATCCAATAGGAGTCCTATAACAAGCAATTTATTAGTATATCAAGTTAATGTCCTGGAATAACTATGTTACTGCAATTAGTACGGGGGCAATTACATTTATTGCCACTAACATTGATGATATTGTTATTCTGTTGTTATTTTTTTCTCAAATAAATTCTACTTTTCGCCCCCGGCATATAGTTACTGGTCAATTTTTAGGTTTTACATTTTTGGTAATCCTGAGTCTTTCTGGTTTATTTAGTGGATTAGTTTTATCAAAAAGCTGGATTGGATTACTTGGTTTGCTACCAATTGCCATAGGGATTAGTAGTTTAATCAATCAAGAAGAAAATTCTTCAGAAGAAGTTTTGCCAGAAACAGAAGAATATCACCAAACAACAATTCCTAATTTACTTTCTCCTGAAATTTACAGTGTGGCAGCCGTCACAGTTGCTAATGGTAGCGATAATATTAGTGTTTACGTGCCATTGTTTGCTAGCAGTAACTTAGAAAGTTTTGTGGTAATTATAATAATGTTTTTTATGTTGTTAGGAATTTGGTGCTACACTGCATACAAACTAACTAAACAGAAAATCATAGCTGATATCTTAAGTCGCTACATCAACCATGTTGTACCTTTTGTCCTTATAGGATTAGGGGTATTTATTGTATTAAAAAGTGAAGCTTTGAGTCCGATAAAACTAGCAGCTAGTTGTTTTTGTTTGGTAATCTTGGTGAAAAATAATGAAATTGAAGACAATTCAAGTACTTGAGTGAACAAGGCAAAAATAAAAAGTTAAAAGGCACTCATCAATAAAAAGATAATGCTCACAGAGCAACTAAATTTATTTATCGGTAAAGGCAGTCCCAATGAAAAAAAATTCATACTCAAACACAACCCTGTGAAAAATTTTGCACAGGGTTTAGACTGGTCTGTCATACCAATTTTTGATTTTAAATACTTTGATAGGCTCAGTACAAGTTTGGAATTTGGGATTAAAAGCCTTTGCTACAAAGCTGTTCCAAAAATTTCCAACTATACTTCCTATGCTAATTTAGTATCAAACTTTGCTCAACCACTCATTTTCCTCTGGGTCTTTAAACAGTGAGGTACTGAGGTAGCGTTCGCCGAAGCTTGGTTGTACCATAACAATGAGGCGACCTGCATTTTCTGGTCGTTGTGCAACTTGAATAGCTACATATAAAGCAGCACCAGTAGAAATACCAGATAGTAATCCTTCTTCTTTTGCTAGGCGACGGCTGTAGGCGATCGCTTGATCGTCTGTAACCTGAATGATTTCATCTACCAGTTCCGGACGGTAAATTGCTGGGACGAATCCCGGCCCGATACCTTGGATTTTGTGGGGGCCTGGTTTCCCACCACCTAATACTGGACTACTGGTTGGTTCAACTGCGATCGCTTGAAAACTCGGTTTGCGCTGTTTAATAACTTGCGATACTCCTGTAATTGTCCCCCCAGTCCCCACTCCCGCCACCAGAATATCTATTTCTCCATCGGTATCATCCCAAATTTCTTCTGCGGTGGTTTGGGCGTGAATTCTGGGGTTAGCAGGGTTACGAAACTGCTGCAACATATAAGCATTGGGGGTTTGAGCTAAGATTTCCTCTGCACGAGCGATCGCTCCTCGCATCCCTTCTACCCCTGGCGTTAACTCTAGCTGTGCGCCATAGGCTCTGAGCATGGCTCGCCTTTCTTGGCTCATTGTGTCAGGCATCGTTAGAATAAGATGGTAACCCTTAGCAGCTGCCACCATTGCTAAGGCAATGCCTGTATTCCCAGAGGTTGGCTCCACTAAAACCGTCTTTCCGGGATGAATCAAACCTTTTTCTTCTGCGGCTTCCACCATACTTGCGCCAATCCGGTCTTTCACAGAAGACGCTGGATTCATGCTTTCTAGTTTCACCACAATTTGAGCAACCGCTCCCGCAGCTTGGGGAATCTTGTTTAATTGAACTAAAGGAGTTCGTCCGATTAATTCTGTGATATCTCTGGCTATCCGCATATAAGCACTCTTTTGTCAAACAATTTGGGATGAGAGGATTTTGGACTTCGACTACGCTCAGTCGAACGATTTGAGATTGACTCTACACCTGTTCGGCTAGCCTTGGCGCTTTTGAGGTAAGAGTTTGAGTCAAGAATTCTAGATTTGGCAGCAAAGAATGTTCCAAAAATAAAGCAAGCTAACTCTAGGAATTTTTTAGACTTTTAGTTTTGAATCAACAACCCAAAATTTAAAATCTAAAATCTCAAATTTGCTGGCTAAATGTAATACATGGGACTCTGCTGAGCGCGACTTTCCCTTTCCTGGCACAAATCTTGGAGCGTATAGCTACCCAAAACTTCAATTGAAGCTGCATTGGCTTGCTCCCAGATTTCATAAACTAAAGTTCTTTCCAGAGTCGTAGATTCAGAAGTATCTTTTTCTTTGCGCTCACCTTCCACTAAAGTCACAATTTCCAGCAAGGTGATTTGCCAAGGTTCGCGAACTAAGATGAAACCTCCTTTGGAGCCACGTTGACTTTGCACCACACCAGCGCGCCGGAGGTTGGTCAAAATTTGTTCCAAATAGCGCTCAGGTATGGGTTGTTTAGCGGTGATTTCACTCATGGTCAGAGGAACTTTTTTCCCGTGGTGGCTTGCTAGTTCTAAAAGTGCTAACAGCGCGTATTCCACTTTGGAAGACAGATCGAGGAGAGAGTAGTTTTGGCTATTCAAGACTGTACTCAATATACTACGGTTAATTGAGAGGTTTATCGCATTTTAGGCGAAATTTATTTTTTCCAAGTGTCGGATGTGATAGCATCCCACTTATCACCACAAATAAACACTATAATCTATCGACTTACCGTAGTTTATCATTTAAGAAAATTCCCATGAATACTTAATTTTTGAGTGGGAATTATCCGAGTTTGGGAACTCCAAAAATCAAACTAAAACTCAAGACAATATGCTACTAACTGATTTGCGAACCATTTTTGAGCGTGACCCAGCAGCGCGTAACTGGATAGAAGTGTTGTTCTGTTACCCTGGATTTCAGGCACTACTGTTCCATCGAGTAGCACACTGGCTGTATAAAATCGGAATTCCCTTTTTACCGCGCTTTATTTCTCATATTAGTAGGTTTTTCACAGGAATTGAAATCCATCCTGGGGCATTAATTGGTAAGGGAGTGTTCATCGATCACGGTATGGGAGTAGTGATTGGTGAAACAGCGATCGTCGGCGATTATGCTTTGATTTATCAAGGTGTTACCCTTGGTGGTACGGGCAAAGAAAGTGGCAAACGCCATCCAACTTTAGGTTCTCATGTGGTTGTGGGAGCCGGTGCAAAAGTATTGGGGAATATTCAAATTGGCGATCGCGTCCGCATCGGAGCAGGTTCAGTAGTCCTGCGAGATGTACCTAGCAACACCACCGTTGTGGGAATTCCAGGACGTGTAACTCGTCATAACAATTTATCTGGCCATGTTCTAGACCACGATAAAGTCCGGGACGTAGAAGCCGAAGTCATCCGCGCTTTATTTGAACGAGTCAAAGCTCTAGAAAAACATTTAGAAGAATTAGAAAATGAATCAAGCCTCTTCCCCACAGAACTTGGTAACGAACCAACCAACAAACCCAAGTGCAACAATTCTGACGGCATGATTGAAGATTTTCTTGATGGTGCGGGGATTTAGGAATGGGGCATGGGGAAGAAGCAGGGGAGGCAGGGGAAAAGGTTAAAGGGAAAAGGTTAAAGGGAAAAGGTTAGAGGGAAAAGGAAATAAATTTAATCTTTCCCCTTTTCCCCATGCCCCATGCCCCATGCCCCATGCCCCATGCCCTATGCCCCATTACCTGTATAAAAACATTAATAATTTCAATACACAGAAGCTTTTATAACCTGATATATATATACTACGGTTAGTTTACCAAAAAACAGTATTATGCATTATGGTTTCTTTATACACAAATCTTACTAATTTGCAAAGTAATAATACTAAGCAAGTTTTTGCCCGTCGTTCATTTCTGCCAGAATATCCAAATAGTCTTTGGAAGATTGAAACGGGTTTTGTCAGGACTTTTACTTATCTGGAAGATGGTACAACTGTTGCTCTAGGATTGTGGGGCCCTGGAGATGTCGTTGGAAAGGCTTTGTCAAAATTAGAACCTTATCAAATGGAATGCCTAACTAAAGTAGGGGCGACAGTCTTACCTTTAGAGGAGTGGAGTGAACTCACAGAAACTCTACTTACCCATATCCAACAGGCTCAAGAATTGATGGTGATTCGTAGCCATAAAAAAGTTGATACTATGCTCATCAAACTATTAGCATGGTTATCTAAAAAGTTTGGTTCGGAAGTTGAGAAGGGGCGTTTAATAGATATGCGTCTAACTCATGAAGATTTAGCGGAAATGGTCGGCTCAACTCGTGTAACCATTACTCGTGTTCTTGGCCAATTTGAGCAAGAGGGCTTGATCGATCGCCTTTCTTTGCATCGAATTGTATTACGAGAAGAAGACATTTGGTACTACGAAATTTAGACTATTTGCTAATTCTCAATTGTGACTCCTGAATTTTTTAGTTAGCGATCGCCATAGACGCTAGAGAAATCCAGCCAAATGGGTAATCCGAGTTTTTTTAAATAACTCAGGCTGGAGTGGAGTTGCTTTGTTCTCCCCCATAAATCCAAATCAAACCAGCCGTCATCTTGGTTATCGGGTTTGAGTATGGCACTAGTGATATTGACTGTTAGTCCATAGTCAGAAACCAACTTGGAAATCACTGGTTGTTCGTAGTAGGTTTTCAAGACGCACAGTTGCAACCGCAATCGATTGCTTTGACCGAGAGAAATCCATTGCTCAAATTCTTCTTGCCATTGATGTGTGAGGTGTGCAGAACCTCTAGGACTGAGTTTGTAAATTGAATCAGGAAAGTTTAGGGAGTTATGGGTGGGTTGAATTTGGTTGGCGATCGCTAGTTGTAGTAGATTTACTCCCAATCCTTGCAAGTAAGATAAGCTATTTGTCAGCTTTTGCGGATTTCCCGAAAGTTCTAAATCAAACCAACCATCGCTATCAGTATCTAATGTCAAAGATGCAGCTTTGATATTGACGGTTAAATCATAACGAGATACCAGCCGAGAAATTATAGGTTGCGGATGATACCGCCCAGGCACGAGAATTCGGCTGTGGACTGAAGCAGGTTTTATGGATTTAGTGCCAGACATAATACCATTTGGGATGAGAGGATTTTAGATTTTGGATTGTTAAAGAATTGTTAGATAAAGTTTTGGCTACGGAACTCGAAAAAATAAACAACATTTGGTTGTTGACGGTTCACAGCCAATCGTCAACAGTCTTCTATGGAATATTTTTTTTACTTGGAAGTCCCTAGAGATTTTCATCTTTTAGGCTTTGATTAAAATACGGTAAATCTATCGAATTAATGTATTTACTGTAATGTAAAGGAGGTTCCCATAAAGCCCAGAAAAAAACAATGAGTGAATTTACGTAAAATATGCTCTATTTATCTCAAATAATTTCAGCATAAAAGGAAGTAGGGAATCGGGAGTCGTGACCCTACTATTCCCGCCCCGTTGGCGTAGCCTCTCGTAGAGAAGGGGTGGCAAACAATCGATCGATTAATGAAAGACCATTTATAAAATAAACCTTAAATTGTAATAGCGTAGCAAGGCTAAAATAATCCATTAGTAAACTCTTGTGGGGTGGGCATCCTGCCCGCCCGGACGGGTGAGGACACCCATCCCACAATAAAATCTATTGCAACATTTAAGGCTTACCAAACCTTTCCCCCTTTCCCCTTGCCCTTTTCCCCACTTCTCTTAGAAGTCTAGTAATTAATTTCAATATTCGAGTAATAAATTTTCTATATTTCAGTGAAATTATCATATATTTAAGAACATGAGGAGTTAGGAAAATCTCTCCCCCTTACTCCTCATAAAGCTACTCCTTACACTTGCTTCAAGTACAGCAATTTCCTGATGCATTTAACATCTAACCAAAGATGCAATTAATGTTAAATAAGCAAGTATTTCTGTAAACCAATATGATAAATATAAATAATTACTCAGTAGATATATCCGGTTTATTGATGTTTATTAGACATCATTATATATTTTGTTAGACAACACCAACGAGACGTTGCAATGCAACGTCTCTACATGTTGATTTAGATATTTATCGATGTTAGCTCATCAGCAAACATAGAACTTTAGTTAGTATTAGACAATATATTTTCGATATCTGATAACTGCACGACTCGCGAAATAGTTGGAGTACTAATTACAAAAAACGGTGTGCCAGCAACAGCTAATTTTTCTGCTAGCTGGATGTCTTTTTGAATGGCGGGAGTGGCAAGAGTCTGGTCGCGTTGAAATTTAACTAAATCTAAATTCAGATTTTTAGCAATATCTAAATACAATGCTTCACTTAGTTGCTTTTGATTAGTAAATAGGGCATCATGATATTCCCAAAACTTACCTTGTTGATGTGCTGCCCAAGCTGCGGCTGCTGCTGGTAATGCTTGGGGATGAATTGCAGCGAGCGGTAAATGCTTGTAAACTAATTTTATCTTGCCTTGGTATTTAGCTAATAATTGTTTCAAGGTTTTATGTGCTTCAGCACAGTAGGGACATTGAAAATCTGAAAATTCCACCAGCAGAATTTTTGAATTAGTTGCGCCAGTGGTTGGAGAGTTACCAATTACTGTTTGGGGATTTGTTTTTAAATCTTGTAAAAATGCTTGGCGGACTTGATTGAGTTTCTGTTGTTGTTGCTGCTGATATGCCTGAACAGACTCGATAATTACCTCTGGATGTTCGCGGATAATTTGTAATACTTGCTGTTCTAGTTGGGGATCGATGCGGTTAGCGGCTTGTGCAGGAAGCGACCAGGTGAAAAGCAAACATAATATACCTATTATTGGCAAGGTACGCAGAGATTGAACTAATTGTCTAAACCAACTAAAGAATATAGTCATACAAAAATTGTAAAAAAAGAGAAATTCTGTGGTAGAGATGATCGATAGAAAGCTAATCCTGCGTTAACTTTCGTCAATCATGATAAAGTATCATTTTGGTTAACAAGATTGCCTGACAATCTTTATTGACCAAGTTTCGTTAGGATATTGTAACCTGGGCAATAGCCACTCTTTTAGTGATGTGACGCCTAGCAATCGCTTTTTCACATCTATGACAACAACCATTGACTTTCTCAGTCACCTAAACCCCAGCCAACGCCAAGCTGTCGAGCATTACTGCGGCCCGTTGCTAGTAGTTGCTGGTGCAGGTTCGGGTAAAACACGAGCGCTAACTTATCGGATTGCCAATCTGATTCTAAAACACCGTGTCGATCCAGAAAATATTCTGGCGGTTACTTTTACCAATAAAGCGGCGCGGGAAATGAAAGACCGGATTCAACGGTTGTTTGCTGAAGAAGAAGCAATAAAACAACACAATCAGCGATTGGATTTGTTGACAGAATACCAACAAATGCAATTGCGATCGCAAGTTTATAAAAATACTATTAAACATTTGTGGTGCGGTACTTTTCACAGTTTATTTTCCCGGATTCTACGCTTTGATATTGAAAAATATCAAGATGAAAAAGGACGCCGTTGGAATCGCAATTTTTCTATATTTGATGAATCTGATGTTCAAACTATCATCAAAGAAATTGTCACTAAACAACTAAATTTAGACGATAAAAAATTTGATGCTCGTTCTGTGCGCTACGCCATTAGTAATGCCAAAAACCAAGGTTTATCACCCCAAGAATTTGAACAAGAGCAACCGAATTATCGGGGACGGGTAATTGCTGATGTCTATAATCGTTATCAAGATAAGTTAGCAGAAAACAACGCTCTGGACTTTGATGATTTAATTCTCGTACCCACTAGATTATTTCAACAAAACGAGCAAGTATTGGATTACTGGCATCGCAAGTTCCGCCATATCCTCGTAGATGAATATCAAGATACTAATCGGACTCAATATCAACTGATTCATTTATTGGTAACCAACGGCGAAACTCAAAAGAGTGAATGGCAATGGCAAAATCGCTCAGTTTTTGTTGTTGGTGATGCCGACCAATCAATTTACAGTTTTCGCATGGCAGATTTTACAATCTTGCTAGAATTTCAGGAAGATTTTGGTGATGGGTTGCCAGATGATGATACCCGCACAATGGTGAAGCTAGAAGAAAACTATCGCTCTTGTGAAAATATTCTGCAAGCGGCAAATGAACTAATTGAAAATAACACCCAACGCATTGATAAAATCCTCAAACCAACGCGGGGCCCTGGAGAGCAGATTTATTGTCATAAAGCCGATGAAGAACTAGCGGAAGCAGCATTTGTGATTAATCAAATTCGCTCTTTAGAACAGAAAAATCCAGAGTTGGACTGGGGTAGTTTTGCTGTTCTTTATCGCACAAATGCCCAATCTCGCCCCTTTGAAGAATTGTTAGTGAAATATCAAATTCCTTATACAGTTGTGGGAGGAATGAAATTTTATGACCGCAAAGAAATTAAAGATGTTCTAGCTTATTTAAGGGCGATCGCCAATCCATCGGATACAGTAAGTTTATTACGAGTTATCAATACTCCCCGGCGCGGTATTGGCAAAACCACCATTGATGCTTTGGTGAATGCTTCCCAACAATTAGGGACGACTTTGTGGGAAATACTCAGCGATGAAACATCGGTGAATACATTAGCTGGAAGGGCTACAAAAGCTGTAAATAACTTTGCCGAAATGATTAGCCGTTGGCAAGGACAAATCGGTGCGCTTCCTGTCACAGAAGTTTTACAAGGAATATTAGAAGATTCTGGTTACGTCCAAGACTTGATAAATCAAGGCACAGATGAAGCCACAGATAGAGTACAAAACGTCCAGGAACTTTATAACGCTGCATTGCAATTTCAAGAGGAAAACGAAGATATTTCCCTGACAGCATTCCTCCAAAGTACCGCCCTCAGTTCTGATTTGGATAACTTGAAAGAAGGACAAACGGCCGTTTCTTTGATGACTTTACACGCCTCCAAAGGGCTAGAATTTCCCGTAGTCTTTTTGGTGGGATTAGAACAGGGGCTATTTCCTGGCTATCGTTCCCTGAGTGACCCCGCAGCTTTAGAAGAAGAACGTCGTTTGTGTTACGTGGGCATTACTCGCGCCCAAGAAAGGTTGTATTTATCACATGCCCGCGAACGACGTTTGTATGGTTCCCGCGAACCTGCTATGCCATCGCAATTTCTCAGTGAATTACCAGAAGAATTATTAATTACCCAACGTGTAAGTCGTCAAACTTATACTAAAACTGCTGTTAATTCTGGCATTAAGTCAGATACTAACCAAAGTTGGCAAGTAGGCGATCGCGTATTACATAAAACTTTTGGTCTAGGTGAAATAACTCATGTTTTTGGAACGGGTAATAAGTTATCTGTAGCGATTAAATTTGCTAGTTTGGGGCAAAAAATCGTTGACCCCAGAGTAGCGCAGTTGCAAAAAGTCGATTAATAGGGGATGTTAAATGTGAACCGTCAACAGTCAACATCAGCAATGCCCTCCCCTTTGTTGGAACAGAACAGCTATAATCGCCGTCTCTTATCACCGAACCCCAAACCTATTAAACTAAATGATGAAAAATACACAATAATTTAACAAAGCTTAAAATAGGCTTATTATAAAATTGCAAATGGTGTGAGTTTAACAAAGCGGATTTAATTAAAGATGCCTACTTGTATATCCAGTGTGCCCAATCGCGAGTCTCAAACCAGTTTGGTTACCAAGTTAACCAAATCTTATTATCAAGACGATCAACAAGCTAAATTTATGCACCTACAAGCGGAGATAGACTCCCTGTTGCAGCAGTTGGAAAGCCTGAAGCACCAACGCCTAGCTGCTAGTAGCCAAAAAGAATAACTCCGTTTTTGAAATAGCGATCGCCAACGCCCCTTTGGACTAAATTTTTGCTCAGTGCGTGCTATTCAAAGCGCTGATTTTTATCTGACCAGCGCTTGAGACTATATTTATCAGCGTTTTCTACTAGTAAAGCTGGAGACTGCACCCCTGAGAGCTTGGCGATCGCAGACAATTTTTGCAAGGAATTTTCTGTAAAATCTGTATAGATGACCTCATTGTTGTCAGACACAATCATGGTACGGTCAGGAGATTGATTTGTGTTTTCCTCCCCAGTTCCAGGTTGAGGCTGATTCAAAGACGCAATGCTTGTCCCTGAAATAGTGATTACGATTTCCGGCTGAGCATTATTTGTTAAATCGATAGTTTGAACGGGCCAATCACCTAATTTTTCTTGCATCTGTTCAAAGCTAGGAATTGGGCCGGTCGGAACTTCTCCGGACTTTTGTAAAGATTCCCACAAGTTTGATATTATAGCCTTGACTGCTGAAGGATTTTGTGCATACAGTTCTCGGAGAGTGATGGGAAACGGTTGCACCCATTCCAGTGCTGCATTGGTTAGGGCTAGGGGTTTTGGTTGCAGAACATTGTTTTGATTCCCTGGAATTTTTGGCGCAGCAACTAGTAAGCGCAAAACTCGATTTTGTAGTTGCACAGCTTTGATAGTACCTATGGTAATTTGCTGTTCTCCGTTTGGTAGCCAAACCACTATCTGCATTTGGGGGTCAGAATTAATTCCCAAAGTCTTCCAGAAAAATTTTGCTGTTGAAGTTTTGGGTGGCTTCAAATTCTCAAAAGGAAAATTTAGCCAGCGTTTACCATCAGAAAATGCACTCACCTCCACCTGATACCAAACTTGGTTATCTGTAAGTTTCAAGTCTGCTGGGGAATTTGGTTGTAGCCACTCGCCACTAGTAACTTTAGCGATGGGTTGCACTGTACCAACAATTTGACTGGGGTGGGATATCTGCGACGTAACCTCACCATCGAGTTTTACCAACAGATTTTGAATATAAGCAAGACGATCTTTGGTGATTTTGGGTTGTGTCTCCAACCAAGAATTAGCAGCTTCTTGTCCCCGTTGCACTGCCAATATTAAAGCAAACCAAGCTTGCACTTGTTGTCTATCTGGGTTCACCCGCAACGCTGCTACTGTACGATTCCACAAGCGTGTTTCATCACCTTTGAGTAGAGTGCCAATTTCTTGGACATTATCTGCTGATTCAAACACTTGCAAACCTTTTTCCCAGCGCCCATCAATTAAATTTGCTAATATTTGTTCGCTGGGACTTGCCCAACTTTTATCGGCTTGGGATTTAGTCACCAGTGAGTGTAAGCGAATTAAATCCATTTGGGCTTGCGCCCCCTCTGGTAATCCTTTACGTTGTTTTTTGATAAATTTCAACCATTCAAAGGCCGGCGTCCACAGTCCGCTACGGGCAATTGACAAGGCATTTTGGTAAGCAGAATCCTTGAGGACTGGTGATTTGAGGTTAATTGCTTCCAATTGAATTGGTTTGAGAAATAACTTCAGAGGCTTGACTTGATAAACATCCAAGTGCGGTTCTAAACCTACAGTTCCATCAATAACTAACTCTTTTGTCGCATCGCCAGTTACTTGTTGCCATTTGGGCAATTGACCGCTGGGACTCTTCCAAGACAACATTTGTTGGAGATTACTGCGTTCTGGATTGTAGTATACGATGTCACCGTAAGTAATGACACCAATTCCCTGTTGGCGTTCACCCCGTAAATTAAACCAAACTCCTGCTGATGGTGTTTGACCTTCAAAGCGTTGTACCTTAGTTAAAGGTAGAGGAACACTGATATCTTGGGGTTCTAATATTGCATCAGGCAAAGAAGAAATCACAAAGGATTCTTCCGGCCCAGTTATTGATAATTGACTTTCTAAATAGTAGTAATTTTCTGGCTCAGACTTAAACTCTAACTCTTGTGAACGTTGATAAACCCTAATTTCCACAAGTTTTTGACAATCAGATTCACAATTGGTACGTCGCTGAAAAACTGGCATGAAAAACGAGTTTTTCGTATCTTGATACAAAGGTAGAAGTTCGCCGACTATGAGATTTTTTTGAGTTAAATTCAGTTCAATTTGTTTAAAAGTTTGCGGGCGTTCGTGTTTACCCAGAGGTATTTGTGCCCATAGAGGTAAAACTTTATTCAGCCAGCTTACTTGGTCTGGATTCAAAATGAAGAGAATACTAATCCAGGCAAAAGTAATAATTAAACCGACACTACTCAATAAAATAGCGATCGCCAGTGTTGACGGCAACCAACTTAGCGGTTTTGGTTTTGGAAGTGTCTTTTTAACTACGCGTTTCCTCGTAGTAGCACGAGGTTGATTTTGTTTAGTTTTTGGCGTCAACTTGCGCCAGCGTTTTGCCATATTCTTTGATTATTGGGCAATGGGCAATGGGCAATGGGCAGGGGAAAAGGTTAAAGGGAAAAGGGAAAAGGAATAAATTTAATCTTTCCCCTTTTCCCCGGTTGGTGAGCTTGTCGAACCATACCCCTTTCCCTTTCCCCCTTGTCCTCTTTTCCTAATAGTTATACTCGCCCTTTGTGAACTTGCCCAGAAGTATTATGTCTAATTTTCTACAAAATACGTAAATTTACTCATGTGAGCATCAAAGGATCGCGAATACACTCTTCACTTAAGTATGTGAGCAGAGTATAAAAAAATTGAAACGTAGACTTATTAGCCGCAGCCATCAAAAAATCTGGATGCTCGCATGGTTACTCGTTGCGGGAGTCAACGCCGTTGTAGAAAAAGCGATCGCAATTCCTACGGAGACAGAAACTACTGAGAATTCAGAACTCAGAATTCAGAATTCAGGATTTAATAGTGATATTACCTCCTCATCCCTCGATCCGATGGCGCAAGTGACATCGGTTTCTCAACTCAAGGATGTACAACCGAGTGATTGGGCTTTCGCTGCATTACAGTCTTTGGTGGAACGCTATGGTTGCATAGCTGGTTATCCTGATAGCAACTATCGCGGAAATCGCGCTTTAACGAGATACGAATTTGCTGCTGGTGTAAATGCTTGTTTAGATAGAATTAATGAGTTAATTGCTACGGCGGCCAAAGATTTAGTGAGCCGAGAAGATGTAACAATATTACAAAAATTACAAGAAGAATTTGCTGCTGAATTAGGAACTTTACGAGGTAGAATTGATAGTTTAGAAGCTAAAAATGCTGAAATTGCAGCCAACCAATTCTCAACAACAACTAAACTTAGCGGATTATTAATAGTTGGACTCCAAGGACGTACTAAAAATCGTGGTGATGTTAATTTTAGAGATGGGCAAAAAGATACAGATGATGCTGGAACAAACATTAATGTTATTTCCTTGGCGCAGTTGTATTTAACTAGTCAAATTACTCCCAGGAGTTATTTACTCACAGGTTTGTTAGCTGGTAGAGGTACTACTACGCCGAGATTTACTAATAGTGTTTCTCGCAATGATGTTTTACTTGGTTACGAATTTCCTACAGATAATTTGATTGTTAGTGAACTGAATTTTCATTGGTTGGTGACAGATAAATTAGCAATGATGATTGGGACAGAAGGTGTAAGTATACCAGCTGCTTTTAGAGGCCCTAATCGAGTAGAAAGCGCTGCAACAGGGCCGTTGTCTTATTTTGCCCAAAGAAACCCGATTTTAAATACGGGATACGGTCACGGTGGTATTGCTATTGATTGGCAATTTGCTAAACGCGCTAGTTTGCAGGCAATTTATACTAGCTATCAACCAGGAAATCCGGGTCAACGTAGTGGTTTATTTGATGGAAACACAACTACAGGAGTACAATTATTACTGACACCAACTGATACTATAGATTTTAGTTTGTATTATGTTAATAATTACTCTTCTGATGGTTGTTTACTAACCTTTGTTGGTGATGAATGCTTAACTGCTGTAAATAGCACTACCGGAAGATCGGCTCCATTACAAACTAATGCGGTGGGTGCCACTGTAACCTGGCAAATTTCTAAAAATATCAGTGCAGGTGCATGGGGCGGCTATACTAAATCTTATATTCCAGGGCAACCGGGAAATGTTGAAACAACAAATTATATGGTGTTTTTGAATTTCCCTGATTTATTTGCCAAGGGTAATTTGGGTGGAATTTATGTCGGACAACCTCCGAAAATCACCAGTAGTAATCTACCTGTAGGTAATAATGTCCCCGATTTTATTAATACCGGTTTGGGACGCGCAGGAGGACAACCAGGGACGACGACTCAAATTGAAGCATTCTATCGTTTTCAGCTAAACGATAACCTGAGCATTACACCAGGCATTATTCATATTTTGCAACCCGGTCATACACCAAATAGTGACTCAGTTACCATCGGTATTCTGCGGAGTACTTTTACTTTTTAGCGTCAAAGTCGAGAATCCAGAATTCAGATATTCAGTGGGGATAATTTACGAGCAATTTTTCCCTATCTCTATATCTTCCCATGTCTAATGCCCTATTTTCAAGAGATATAAAAAAGGTTTGGTGGTGAGCCAAACCTCAATATAAATCCAGTGCATAACAACATCCCGAATTAATTTACTCATGATTATATTCATTGGGCATCTTCCTATAGGAAGTATTCAAATACCCTCAAATCTGATAAAAGACTTTTTCCGTATCAATGAATACTTAGAAAATAAATTTTTCCGTCCTCCTGTAAAGCCGATGGCAAAACAATTTAGATGCTCATAAAATGTTTTTTCAGCCTTCTATGCTACATAAAATACTTTCAGATTCTTTGAAATCATCCTTAAGTAGGGAGACTTTCAGAGCCATACTCTTCTTTTTTTTAGGAGAGTTTAATAGAATTTGCATAGAAAATGATATTTGACAAATATCTGCTGAAGCTCGACTCCATGCATTTTGTCTGGATAGCGATCGCCATTACGAAAACTTTATTAAACAGCAGTTTCTTGTTTTTAACTTCATCTAACGTTTAGGGTGGAGAAAAAGTATTTGCAATATCACAAATCGATTTTAATGTAGCGCCAAAATGCCAAATAATTATGAATAAAAAGCACGGGATTTAGACCGTGCTTTGTATAATAAGTAAAAACATCTTGGTAATTTCTGCAATATATCAAAATACCAAAATTGCCAACTGCCAAATTGCCAAATATCTGTTAATGATGGACAAAGACTAATTTATATATATTTCGAGATTCTTAGATGTAATCAAATTCACTATTAAGACAAATTAGTAGCTACTTAAAAAACCTATAGGACTAAAGTCCTGACTACGAACATTTTTTTCCTACAAAATTAATGGGACACACTACTACTGGTCTGTTTCATTAATTTTGATGAGTTTGTAGTAAGCACTTCAGTGCTTAAAAATCAAGGACTAAAGTCCTAACTACAAACTTATTCATCTCTCAGAACTAATGGGACAGGCTACTACTGGTGTATCGCATTAATTTTGAGGGGTTAAGGAACGTAGACGCGCAGCGGCTTGCCGCAGGCTACCACAGAGGCGCAGAGAACCCAGAGAAAGAGAGAAAAAAGATTGAGTTTACCAAGCAAAATTAATGCGATAAACCATCTATGCTTTCAGGTTTAATTAGGTTGAGTTACTGATGAAACTGATTTTGTTAAAAAGCTCCAAGTATTGGTTAGAAGCATTACTTGGAGCAACGAATTTGAATCACCTTACCTTTCACGGCATATGAAAAAATTTGTTAGGGTTTAGGGAAAACACACACATCTTTAGCTTTGGTTTTGGAATTTCACAAATTCCTTCTAACCTTGTCACACCCTAACTTTCTCCAAAACAGAGTTTCCAGACCCCGTGAAAAGTCAGGTTAAGTAAAATTAACGATATTAGATTGTGCTGTTAAAACTTCCCTTGGCACTATTTCTAGTGCTGCTTGAGCTTGTAGGATAAGTACAAGTTATGATAGAGAAGTTTTTTACAGCTTCACCTGCTACCGCGTTTAGTAATCTTAGCCTAAGTTTTTGCCATTGCTGAAAATTAGAAATTCTCAATTTACGCAAAATTAACCATAGAGCTAAGATTATTAAAAATATATCTTACTTTTTTGATTAAACTTACTTAATTTAGCCAAAAGCCTCCGAAAAAGCGATCGCTATGCTTCAGTATCCCAATCTCGAACAAGCGCTAAAATATCACTTCGGTTATGATAGATTCCGCCCTGGACAACGACAAATTATCGAAGATGCGCTGCAAAATCGGGACTTATTGGTGGTAATGCCTACGGGTGGGGGAAAATCTTTGTGCTTTCAGCTACCTGCATTAATCAAAAAAGGTTTAACTGTAGTAGTATCGCCATTAATTGCTTTGATGCAAGACCAAGTGGAAGCACTGCGAAATAATAACATTAGTGCGACATTTCTCAATAGTAGTTTGAATCCGTATCAAGTGCGATCGCGGGAAGAAGCCATCCTCAAGGGCAAAGTGAAATTACTTTACGTCGCCCCAGAACGTTTGTTAAGTGAAAGATTTCTACCATTTCTTGATTTAGTTCATCATCAAATGGGTATTTCCACCTTCGCCATTGATGAAGCACACTGCGTTTCTGAATGGGGACACGATTTTCGCCCAGAATATCGCCAGTTAATATCTCTGCGAAAACGCTACCCCAGTGTTTCCAGCATTGCTCTCACCGCCACAGCCACCGATCGCGTCCGTAGTGATATCATTCAACAATTAGGACTGAAGCAACCAAGTATCCACATAGCCAGCTTCAATCGCCAAAATCTTTATTATGAAGTTCGTTCTAAAACCAAGTCTGCTTATGCAGAGTTATTAGAACTGGTACGAGAAAGTGAAGGTTCAGTGATTATTTATTGTCTGACGCGCAAAAAAGTTGATGAACTTACTTTTAAACTACAAAATGATAAAGTTTCTGCCTTGTCTTACCATGCTGGATTAACTGATGAAGAACGCAGCAGCAATCAAACTCGATTTATCCGCGATGATGTGCGGGTGATAGTGGCGACAATTGCCTTTGGTATGGGAATTAATAAACCAGATGTGCGTTTAGTAATTCACTTTGATTTACCGCGTAATTTAGAAAGTTATTATCAAGAATCAGGTAGGGCTGGAAGGGACAGCGAACCTTCACGTTGTACGCTTTTTTTCAGTTTTGCTGATATTAAAACCATTGAATGGAGTATTAACCAAAAAACTGACCCCCAAGAACAATTGATTGCCAAACAACAACTGCGGCAAGTAATTGATTATGCTGAAGGTAGTGTTTGTCGGCGGACAATTCAGCTTGGTTATTTTGGCGAACGGTTTGCTGGAAATTGCGGTAACTGTGATAATTGTCGCAATCCCAAACCGATGGAAGATTGGACAATTGAAGCCATGAAGTTTTTATCTTGTGTGGCGCGTTGCAAAGAAAGATATGGCATGACATATATTATTGATGTGTTACGCGGTGCCAAAAGCCAAAAAATTATTTTAAATCAACACGATCAACTTTCTACCTACGGAATTGGCAAAGATAAAACTGTAGATCAATGGCGGATGTTGGCGCGATCGCTTTTACATCAAGGATTACTAGAACAAACTAACGATGGTTACTCTGTTTTAAAACTTAACGCCCTCAGTTGGGAAGTGATGCGGCGACAACGCACAGTTTCCTTAGCTATAACTGCAACACCAGATATTGCTTTGACACAAACAAGTGAAAAAGCTGCCGAAGCAGAAGTTTTAATGCAAAGATTGCGATCGCTACGCAAACAAATTGCCGATCAACAATCCGTTCCACCTTATATTATCTTTCCAGATTCTACCTTGAAATTGATGGCGCAGGTACAACCTAAAACCATGACTGAATTTGGTAAACTGTCTGGTGTAGGTACTCACAAACTTGCCCAATATGGCGAAAAATTCCTCGCCCAAATTCGCGCTTACCGTCAGGAAAGAGGCTTTTTAGACCCACCAGCAGATAATTTTATCCCTTTTAATAGCTTGCCTTCCGACACGGAAATTTTTACATTTCAATTGCACAAACAAGGTTTGAGTGTTGCTGAAATTGCCCAAAAACGCAACATTCGCACGACTACAATTATTCGCCATCTTGCAGATTTAATTGAAAAAAATCAACCTGTAGATTTAAATCATTTAGTTCCTTTAGAACGTCAGCAAAAAATTTGGCAGGTTTTAGAAGTGCTTGGTGATATTTCTTTGACGGCTATTCGAGAACAACTAGGCGAAAGCTATACTTTTGATGAAATTCGTTTAGTGCGTGGTAAATGGCGGCGTGAAAATCGGAAGTGATACCAATTCAAAAAATCTTTGCAAGACATTCAAACCCGAAAAACTAGAAGATGCGATTCATCGCGTCTCTACAAATGGTATGACTTTTTTAATGCTTTCTTACGAAGCCAAATCGAAAATTTGCTGTGCAGTTAAGTTGAATAGAGGGAATGTCGGAGAAACAATGGCCGTCTTTCCTGTAAATGAAGTCATTTGATATTCTCCCTCAACCAAGTTACAAACAAAAATAGTGGGTTGTTTGGGGTTACCAATGAACTTTCTTGCTCCCAGTGCAGCATAATCGATAATCCAATATTCTTCGATGCCCATTTCTTCATAATCTCGAAGTTTATCGTAGTAATCGTCACGCCAATTAGTTGAAACCACCTCGACGATTAATTTGACAAAATCAGGATTTTGAATAATCGATTCGCTTTCCCACCGGGGTTCATCCCTAAGAACTTCTTTGTTTAAAACAATGATATCTGGCTCGTAACCTGATTTTTCTCGTTTGGGTTTGACAATTGATTCTCTGGGAATAGTCCATATACCGCCAAACCCCATCTGCCTGATAATTATCAATAGTTGCTCAATCAGGGAACCTGTGAGATTTGAATGTTTTCCCTTTGGCTTGGGCATTTCGATAATTACTCCATCATGCAATTCATATCGCACCTCTGAATTTTCGGGATACCAGCTGATAAATTCATCGAAGCTGTATAGTTTGGGTTCGACTTGGACTTGAGTCATATTATCGAGCTTGTGGGGGTTAAGTACTTGTTAAGAGAAGGGTTACAACTTGAGTAATTTTTTTGATTAATTCTTTAACTATTCTCGCTCCTGTAGTAAGATGCTGTAAGCTATTTTGATTCCTAAATTGTTAAGATTTTCTAATTAAAATATTAAGAGTGAGATTCCAAGAGTTAGCCGATGAGTCATAAATTATTTTTTGCGAGTAAATAGTGGCGCGAAAATCGCAAGTGAAAAGTTAATCGATCGACGGTCAACAGCTAACAGTCAACAATTACCTTAAAATACAAGAGCAAGATTAAAGGAGTTAAGCAATGAGTCAGATGCTTAATACTGGAGTACGCTGGACAACTCAGGATGTGGAACTATTACCAGAAAATGAAGGGACACGCTACGAGATAGTTGATGGAGAATTATTTATGACCAGGGCACCTCACTTTAAACATCAGCAAACTTGTGGCAGAATTTTCCAAGAGCTTAACATTTGGTCAGAGTCTACTGGTTTAGGGGAAGCTGTAATTAATCCCGGCGTTTTGTTTTCAGAATCAGATAATGTGATTCCTGATGTAGTTTGGGCTACTAAAGAAACCTTGGCGCTAACATTGGATGAAGCAGGACATTTAACTGGCGCACCAGATTTAGTAGTCGAAGTTTTGTCTAGCAGCAACGAAGATCTAAGACGGGATAAGGAAGCTAAACTTAAGCTTTATTCTTCTAGAGGAGTAAAAGAATATTGGATTGCTGATTGGCGATCGCGTAAACTAGAGGTCTATCGACGCGAACAAAATCAACTTAAATTAGTAGAAACTTTATTTAGTAGTGATATTATAATTTCTCCTTTATTACCTGGTTTTAGCTGTACTGTAAACCAGTTTTTTCCTGTATAAATTTACATTAAATGGAAACACAAACCTCAAGTAACGGATTAACTAAAGTCCAGGTATTGATTATGGCGATCGCAGCTGGTGTCTGCGTTGCTAATATTTACTATAATCAGCCAATTCTTAACGATATTGCATCTTCTTTTAAAGTCAGTGAAGGCGAAGCAGGTAGTATATCTGTGCTTTCACAAATTGGTTACGGTCTTGGGCTTTTCTTTTTAATCCCCTTGGGTGATAAAATCAACAAGAAAAAATTAATTCTTTGCTTGCTGGTATGTTTGTTTTGTTTGTTGATAGCCATGACATTTTCACAAAACATCCTTCAAGCCGGGATATTGAGCATAGCAATTGGAATTACCACAGTCTCAGCCCAGGTTATTCTTCCCTTAGCAGCAAGTATAGATAGGGTTACTACAGGCCAAACTGTAGGTAATATTTTTACTGGGATATTGATTGGAATTTTAGGAGCAAGAGTTTTTAGTGGGTATATTGCAGAATGGCTGACTTGGCGTTATGTATATGGATTGTCAGCAGTAATGATTTTAGTGATTACTATTTTATTACAAATATATTTACCCAATGTCAACAACGATTTTGAGGGTTATTATTGGGAGTTATTAAAATCAACACTCCACCAATTAAAACGTTTTTCATTGTTAAGAGAAGCGTCATTGATTGGTGGTTTATTATTTGGTGTATTTTGCTCATTTTGGACGACGCTGACTTTCCATTTGAGTGGAGCGCCTTTTTATTTCCAATCTGACATAATTGGCATATATGGGTTCGTGGCTATCGTCGCAGCATTGGCAGCACCAGTTTTTGGTAAACTAGCCGATAAAGGTAACTCTCAACGTTCCTTGACTCTTGCCGTATCGCTGGTAATTGCCAGTTTAGTAATTGCGAAAATAGCTGCTAACTCTGCACTAGCGATCGCTGTTGCTGTATTGTTAATAGATGTAGGCGTACAGGCAATGCAGGTTACTAATATTGCCAGAATATACACTCTTGATGCTCAATCCAATAGCCGCATCAATACAGTCTATATGACTACCTATTTTATTGGTGGTGCTATAGGTACTAGCTTTGGCTTATTATGCTGGAATCTAGGCGGCTGGAATTTGGTTACTTGGCAAATGTTAGTTATGACTTTACTTGCATTTTTTGTTATCGTCAGACCTAAAAATCACTAAACCAAGAACACATCATTGAACAAGAATACAGAATTCAGCAATCTTGACGCAATGCTCGAAGACTTTCGTAGAGAAGCCATGCCGCAGGCTTTACCCTGCCCTATCCGCCAGTTGTACAAAATACCTTTCCTGTATTCTGACGACTGACGCCAATATTGCTGTTTGATAAATAATCGAAGTTATTTTTTGCCAAAAATCTGTATAACTTGCTCAGGACTTACGCAAAAATAACGTAATTCGGTCATTATGAGCGATAGCGAAATAATCCCCCCTGACGCTGGGATTGCTTCCCTACACTCCGTTTCGGTCGCAATGACAATATCGGCGTTGCGTAAGTCCTATTGCTCTTTAGATATCGCCTTGCACCTATGTTTAAATGGCTCTCCTCATCAAGGCGATATCTATTTATAGATATTTAGCTGACATTAGGAATAGCTGGGAATTTCAGAATTGCTATCTTGCGAATTTACGGTCACTGGGGATAGTGTAGTCTTCTGATTTTTGGCAGACAGAATTACAGATAGCAGCTTAGGTAGTGCTAGGCAAGCAACAGTATTCAACAGCGTCAGTAATAACCCATCTATTAAACTCATAATGTTATCTCCCCTGTTTAAAAAAATGTATTTCACATAATTACTAGTTTGCAGCAAAATTAATACAATTACTGAAAACGGTATTTTGAATTTCTTTTATTGGTTATAAGCTAACTATATATATTTTTTTACTAATGGTAACCATCAGTTTTTAAATATATATTCAGAGAGAAAATTTTCTGTAATTTAGTGCTACATGTAGAGCGATGAACTTCAGTTGTAAATCACTATTAATAATAGTATACAACTTTTAATAAAATGAAATATTTAATGGGAAATTTAGTATTGACATGCTTAGTGATGGAATTTAAAAGCTTTTAGGGAACTCCAAAAAATAAATTATTGCAGTTGGGGTTGTTGACTGTTGACTGTTGACTGTAAACCTTTAACGGTCAACACTTAACTGTTTTGTGTGAAATATTTTTGATTCAGTTGCAGAAATAGCTATCAGAGAAATGTTAATTTCTCCCATTCTTTTAGAAGTTTGCTATCAAACGCAATCCCTTAGACCTGCCTTAAAAATAGGTCATTGGGCATTATATAATTGATTTTTATTGTTCCTTGTGAGCGCAACTCATGGAGTCTCTTACAAAAGTGCTTTTTGCACTGTTGTGGAAAAAGGGATACATCTTTATTGGGGAAAGGGAAAATACCAAACATGCCCCCCTTCCCCTTTTCCCGACTTCTCTTAGAAGTCTATATATTGACTGTCAACCGTCAACCGTCAACCGTCAACATCAAAATTCAGAATTATTCTGCAAATACCCAAAATTTTTTGCTCTCAAACACTCCATCAATTGGGAGAACAGCGATCGCAAAAATCAGGACTAAATTTGCAGTATTGCCTACCCGTCAATGGGTAAACTGTACAATAGGGAAAACTCGTCACTTGAACTTTCGCTATTTGTAATTCGGAATTATTCGCTGATAATTGAGTCAACTTAGTTTTATTAGCTGTAAAGATATCTATCAGCTTGGGAAACACTATGCAGGCAGCAATATTAATCAACGTTAGCAGTGTTACGTCTATCAAATTCATCAGGTAATCATCCCCTTGAAGAGTAGGCGATCGCTATTTCTAACTGCAAACGCGATCTATAGCTTGCAGTCTATGTAAATCAACTTTAACATAAATTTTTGTAAATATAAAGTGAGAATTCCAGGAATTATCATACACAAAAGAGAATGTGGATAATGAGGACAGTTATTGTAGCGTAATAAAAAAAATAAGTTACAAAAGCGATGGTCTGAAATTTAATTAAGGTGTTATGTCAAAAACTCAAACCGGGTCTTCTTTTTTATCTGATATCAGCGAACGAGAACGCCAAGCATTAAAGAAGTTGGTAGATTACACAAATGTGCAATCGCTACCAGAAATTTGGCCTTTGGCAGCTCGCGAATTTGGTGATATTGTTGCCTTACACAGCCCCCACACCAAACCAGAAATAGTGATTACTTATACTCAGTTAGCAGAGAAAATACAACTATTTGCTGCTGGGTTGCAAAGTTTGGGAGTAAAACTAGGCGATCGCATTTCCTTAATTGCTGATAACAGTCCCCGATGGTTTATTGCCGACCAGGGTATCATGACTGCTGGAGGAGTTGATGCTGTGCGTAGCTCCCAAGCCGAAAAAGAAGAACTGCTGTTCATCATTGCCAACAGTGGTAGTACAGCAGTGGTAATTGAAGATTTGAAGACACTGAAAAAACTCCAAGACCGCCTCAACGATTTACCAATTGAATTCGTCATCTTACTTTCAGATGAAGCACCGCCCACAGAAGGGCCTTTAAAGGTGCTAAATTTTCCCCAATTGAATGAAATTGGAGCAAATCATAATTTTGTGCCAGTCAAGCAAAATCGTGACGCCCTAGCAACCCTAATTTACACCTCTGGCACCACAGGCAAACCCAAGGGCGTGATGTTGACCTATAGTAACTTGATGCACCAAGTGACAACATTTGGTACAGTATTGCAACCAAATCCCGGCGACATGGTTCTTAGTATCTTGCCTTCCTGGCACAGCTACGAACGAACTGTTGAATATTACCTCTTATCTCAAGGTTGCACGCAAGTTTACACTAACTTGCGTTCAGTAAAAGGAGATTTGAGACAATTTAAACCCAACTATATGGTGGGTGTACCTCGTTTGTGGGAATCCATTTATGAAGGCGTGCAAAAACAATTCCGCGAACAACCAGCCAAAAAGCAACGCCTAATTAAATTTTTATTAGGCATCAGCGAGAAATATATTAAAGCACAGCGAGTTGCTCAGGGATTGGATTTAAATAACCTTCATGCTTCAGCCAAAGAAAGATTTGTAGCTAACATAGTTACCGTGGTTTTATTACCCCTGCATAAATTGGGAGAAAAACTAGTTTATGCCAAAGTGCGCCAAGCCACAGGCGGACAAGTCAAGCAGATGATTAGTGGCGGTGGTGCGCTTCCCAGACACATCGATAACTTCTTTGAAATTATTGGCGTCCAGATTTTGCAAGGTTATGGCTTAACAGAAACTTCTCCAGTTACCCACGTGCGTCGTCCCTGGCGAAATTTGATTGGTGCATCGGGGTTACCACTGCCAGCAACAGAAGCTAAAATCGTAGATCCGGAGACCAAAGC
Source organism: Nostoc linckia z4 (assembly GCF_002608075.1). Classification (GTDB taxonomy): domain Bacteria; phylum Cyanobacteriota; class Cyanobacteriia; order Cyanobacteriales; family Nostocaceae; genus Nostoc; species Nostoc linckia. The sequence goes on along the minus strand of NZ_LAHA01000058.1, from coordinate 24,602 downwards.
ACCTTTGCCACCAGAAACACGAGGCTTGGTATTGTTAAGGGGGCCCCAAATTATGCAAGGCTACTACCAAAATCCCGAAGCCACAGCCAAAGCAATAGACCGTGAAGGTTGGTTTGATAGCGGCGATTTGGGTTGGTTGACACCACAAAACGACCTAGTGCTAACTGGCAGAGCCAAGGATACCATTGTCTTGACTAACGGCGAAAACATCGAGCCGCAACCAATCGAAGATGCGTGTTTGCGATCGCCATATATCGATCAAATCATGCTTCTCGGTCAAGACCAACGCAGCTTGGGAGCCTTAATTGTCCCCAATGTCGAAGCCTTAGAAAAATGGGCAACAGCTCAGAACTTGACACTGGATATTCAGGACGATAACCAAACTACTGCATCGAGTCAAAAAATAAACTTGCAGAGTAAAATAATCCAGGATTTATTTCGCCAAGAACTAAATCGCGAAGTGCAGAATCGTCCAGGCTATCGACCAGATGACCGCATCGGGCCGTTTAAATTCATTTTGGAACCGTTTTCCATCGAAAACGGCTTGATGACACAAACATTGAAAATTCGCCGACACGTCGTTGTGGAACGCTATCGCGATATTATTGACGGCATGTTTGCCTGATGATTCCACCCGCCAACTATATAAGAGTGAACGTGAAATATTTATGGATGTCTCCAAATCTCATTTGCTGTTGAAACGCGTCGTTAACGTTAAAGTGATTGTTACTCCCCTCTGGAAAGAGGAAGTACAACAGCAGCTGCAAGCACAGATTAATCAACTTGACCAGCAACTGCAACAGCTAGACATTGAAGGACAAAGAGCGATTAGTGCAATTCAAAAACAGAGTCTGCAACCACCAGGGCCCCAGACCCTCCAACAAATTGACAATATTCAACTCCAAGTCAATCAAAAGAAAAGCGAATTCCTAGAGCAGAAAAATCAGTTGCTACAAAACCTCCAGCAAGTGCAATTTCTCCAACAGGATCAAGAAGTCAACCAATTCCAAATGGAAGGCTTTTTTAAAGTAGAAACCGGAGATAACTTGATTAGCAAAATGCAAGTAGAAATTGTTCTCCGCGATGGCGTTGTCGAAGAAATTCGCGGCGACATTTAGTCAACTAAAGTTATGAATTAGGAGTTAGGAGTTAGGAGTTATGAATTAGGAGTGAGGAGTTAGGAGTTATGAGTTATGAGTTATGAGTTGAAATTCCTAACTTTTAACTCCTCACTCCCCACTCCCTACTCCTGACTATCAATTCCTAACTTTTAACTCCTCACTCCTCACTCCTAACTCCCCACTCCTAACTCCTAACTCCTAACTAATCCCTCACTCCAGCCCAAACAATTTGCCACACTGGAGGCGAATTAATAAAAAGCGATCGCCCAAAGGTCGTCATCTCTACTCGATATTTAACTGTATCAACCGAATTATTACCCTGCTTGATTTCTGTAATCGTCACCAAGGCTTGATTTCGTTGTGGATAAGCCACCTCTACCTTTCGCGTTCCTCCCACCGAGGGTACATCGTCAAAGGCATTCAAAGCCAGTGTAGCCGGATCGCTTCCTTGCAGAGATGAATTAATACTTTGTAGGGGTATAGTTTTATAGTTGGAACGCTCTGAGTATGCCACAACTTCCTGAGACTGATGAATCGCTCTGATGTGCTGTGGTTGCCTATCAACATTGCCATCAACCATCGCTGGAGGTTGCTGGCGTCCAGTCATCAAAACTCCAGCGCCAGCAGTGGCAAAGATGGTTAATACCACAATCAAAAACAATTTTAACTTTGCCGACATAAAAGTAAACAGAAATTTCAAACAGGTTAATTACTAATTTTTGAATTCTAGATTGAACTGCATTCCATAATTTTCTATCTTCAAGAAGCTCCTCTATCTCAAGCAGTGGTGTGAGGAATATAAATATATCTATAGCAATGCTAAATCATTTGTGAAATCTTACTACCCAAGCTGTTGACTGTTGACTGTTGACAGCCACCACTGATATTTTTCACAAATCAAATAGGATTGCCATATTTGTAGCAATCTCATTTAATTTGTAAGATACTCTTGATGGTTTTGGAAAGCCAACAACCAAAACAAAATATTAACTATCCTTTAACAATAACTCTGTAGTATAGACCTTTAAATCAGATTAAGGTTCCTTAATTTGGGTATGGGGAGACTTGTACTGAGCGGAGCCGAAGTATGGAGAGATGAGGTGATGGGGAGATGGCAACGCCTTGAAGAAAGGTAAAAGGAGGGATCTTTCTTTTCCCCTTTGCCCTTTCCCCTTTCCCCTTTGCCCTTTCCCCTTTCCCCTTTGCCCAAACTAAAATATAAAATCTCCAGTCTAAAATTCTTTTATCAAGATACAATTCGATCTGACAAAAGCTGTTAAAGTCCATTAACCATTGATTCCCAAACCACCCTATGAGCATTCACGAAGTATTTATGCCGGCGTTGAGTTCCACCATGACCGAAGGCAAAATAGTCTCCTGGGTGAAATCGCCAGGGGACAAAGTGGAAAAAGGCGAAACAGTGGTGGTTGTAGAGTCAGATAAGGCAGATATGGATGTAGAAACCTTTTATGAAGGATTTCTGGCCCATATCATAGTGCAAGCTGGTGAAACTGCCTCAGTCGGAGAGGCCATCGCCTTCATTGCCGAAACCGAAGCTGAAATCGAAACTGCGAAATCTCTTGCCAATTCTGGCGGCGCGGCGGCTGCTAGTTCTACTCCCGAACCCGTTCCTGTGGCTGCTTCCGTTGGAATTCCTGCTTTGGCCTCTCAAAATGGCTCTAACCACAAGGAAGGAAGACTTATAGCTTCACCCCGTGCCCGCAAGTTAGCCAAAGAACTCAAAGTTGATTTGACTACACTCAAAGGCAGTGGCCCCTACGGTCGCATTGTAGCCGAAGATGTGGAAGCACTTGTTAATAAAGGTAAGCAACCCACCCCCGCCCCAGCAACACCCACTGTTACTCCAGTAGCGCCCCCTGCACCATCGACACCAGCACCCGCACCCACACCAGCCGTGGCAGCTGTTCCTGGTTCCATTGTGCCTCTCACTACCTTCCAAAATGCGGTAGTACGGAACATGGTAGCGAGTCTATCTGTACCTGTGTTCCGTGTAGGTTACACCATCACTACTGACGAGTTAGACAAACTTTATAAACAAATTAAATCCAAAGGCGTAACAATGACCGCGCTACTAGCGAAAGCTGTGGCGGTAACATTACAAAAACACCCACTTTTGAATGCTAGCTACTCAGACCAAGGAATTGTCTATCATTCTGATATCAACATTTCCGTAGCTGTGGCGATGGATGATGGCGGATTAATTACACCCGTGTTGCAAAAAGCAGACGCAGTGGATATTTATTCTCTATCCCGCACTTGGAAGTCTTTAGTAGAGCGTGCCAGAAGCAAACAACTACAACCCCAAGAATATAACAGTGGTACTTTTACTTTGTCCAACTTAGGGATGTTTGGCGTAGATAAATTTGATGCGATTTTACCACCTGGACAAGGCTCAATTTTAGCGATCGGTGCATCCCGCCCGCAAGTGGTAGCAACACCCGACGGTTTATTTGCTGTGCGCCAACAAATGCAAGTAAATATTACTTCAGACCACCGAATTATTTACGGTGCCCATGCTGCGGCATTCTTGCAAGATTTGGCGAAATTGATTGAAACAAATGCTCACTCTTTGACACTGTAGTTTTGAAAAAACGCCAAATTTAAACTTAAATTTTAGAGCTATGAGCAAACTAATTTGCCCATAGCCCTAAGGTAACTCCAAAAAATGAATGATTCCGCTTGGGGTCGTTGACTGTTGACAGTTAGCAGTCAACGGTCAACGGTCAACAGTTAACAATCTTCTGTGGATACTTGGAAATCCCTAATTTCAAATCAGCTTTGATCTAAACGCAGTACTGCCATAAAGGCTTCTTGGGGTACATCTACTGTACCTACTGATTTCATTCGCTTTTTACCTTTTGCCTGCTTCTGTAAAAGTTTCTTCTTGCGGCTGATGTCACCGCCGTAGCATTTAGCTAACACATCTTTTCGCAAAGCAGGAATGTGTTCGCTGGCAATCACTTTACTGCCAATGGAGGCTTGGATTGGCACTTTAAATTGATGGCGGGGAATTAGTTCTTTGAGTTTTTCTGCCATCGATCGCCCGACGTTATAAGCTTTATCTCGATGGACAATCATCGCCAAAGAATCCACAGGATCGCCGTTAATTAAAATATCTAGCTTCACCAGCGGATTTTCGCGGTAGCCAATGAGGTGATATTCCATACTTGCATAACCGCGCGATCGCGATTTCATTTGGTCAAAAAAGTCGGTGACAACTTCCGCCAAGGGTAACTCATAGGTCAGTGTGGTTCGTCCTTGGGTCAGATATTTCATATCTTTAAAAACGCCACGTCTGTTTTGTGATAACTCCATCAACGTACCGACGTAGGTTTCCGGTGTAATCATTTCTACTTGAACGTAGGGTTCCTCAATTTTTTCGCGTTCGTTGGGAGAAGGTAAACGGCTGGGATTATCGATGTACAGTTCCTCACCTTTGACGGTTATGACTTTATAAACCACAGAGGGCGCTGTAATAATTAAATCTAGGTTATACTCTCGCTCTAGACGTTCTTGGACAATTTCCATGTGTAGCAAGCCCAAGAACCCGCAACGAAAGCCAAACCCCATCGCACTAGAAGTTTCTGGTTCGTAATGCAATGCTGCGTCATTGAGTTCTAGCTTTTCTAAGGCTTCCCGCAAGTCTTCAAATTGATCGGCATCAATGGGGAACATGCCGCAAAAAACCATCGGGTTGGCTTCTGCATAACCTGGTAAAGGTGTCTCTGCTTTCGCTTTACTTAGGGTAATTGTGTCTCCTACCCGCGCATCAGCTACAGCTTTAATCGCCGCTGCCAAATAGCCTACTTCTCCAGCGTGGAGTTCATCAACTTGCTTTTGAGTAGGAGAAAGAACGCCCAACTCATCAATGTCAAATTCTTTACCGGATGCCATTAAATGGATGCGATCGCCTTTTTTCAATGTGCCATCCATCACCCGGAAATATACAATCACTCCTCGATAGCTGTCGTAATAACTATCAAAAATTAACGCCCGTAAGCGTTCATTTATTGTATTGGGCGGTGGTGGTATGCGATCGACAACTGCTTCTAGGATTTCGTCGATACCAATTCCTTCTTTAGCAGAAGCCAGAATCGCACCACTACAATCTAGACCGATAATTTCTTCAATTTCGCCAATTACCCTTTCTGGTTCTGCCCCTGGCAAATCAATTTTATTCAGAACTGGGATAATTTCCAGGTTATTTTCTAACGCCAAATATACATTTGCCAAAGTTTGCGCTTCGACACCTTGGGAGGCATCTACTACTAATAACGCTCCTTCACAAGCAACAAGAGAACGGGATACTTCATACGAGAAATCCACATGTCCTGGAGTATCAATTAAGTTCAGAACATATTGCTGACCATCTTTGGCTGTGTAATTCATCCGGGCAGCTTGCAGCTTAATGGTAATGCCGCGCTCCCGTTCTAGATCCATATTGTCGAGAAACTGTTCCTTCATCTGTCGGTCTTCAACAGTGCCAGTAGCTTGTAGCAAGCGATCGGCGAGGGTTGATTTCCCGTGGTCAATGTGAGCAATAATACAGAAATTGCGAATGCGAACTGCGGGAACGTCAGTCATATACTATCTTTGCCTTAGCAGCAACCAAAGTTAAAAGACCAATTTACTTAATGTATTTTAATGCTTTCTTTGCCAAGACGCTCTTAGCTTTGGCATTAGTCATTAGTCATTAGTCATTGGTTATTCTCCGCTTCCCTCATCTCCCCATCTCCACAGTCCCCCTGCCCCTCTTCACCCCATCTTTAACTTTGCAGATAAATAGGTGGACTTTTAAGAATATTATGAAAGTCTATTTGTCGGTGCTAGTATTCATCAGCTGGAAGCGTACAATAAATGTAAATAAGTACATGTAGGGATCGTGGACAATTGCCACCCGTAATTGTCCGGAGTCACTGAATCATCGGCAAAACTTCTAGAAAGCTCTTGTCTAGTCAGTTATATGAAAAATGCGACCTAAAATTTAAAGTTGTTACTTTGGTGCTATTTCGGGGAACTATGTAACTATACCCTCGAAGATTCTTCAGTGAATTGGCCCAAATTATGAATATAACTACTTTACAAAGCTTTAAACAAAACCAATTCAGAGTATATAAACCTATGAATATGCAACACAAACGTGCCGACGCGGATAACACACGAGCCGATAAGGTAGAAATTGCTGTCCGCCTAGACTCAGAATTACTAGAGCAAATTCAACATCTCACTAACGATCCCAGCAAAGTGATTGAGGTGGCAATTCGTCAGTGGTTGCGGGGCGAAATCTTAAGAGATGATGAACTAACTCGCACGCCTGTGCGTACTCCCGTTCCTCCTCGTGGGGAATGGAACGATTGACATCATTACATTAGCTGTCAATCTTACTTAACAAAAGTATAGTTTGCCAACTTAAATTTCAAAACACCAAGAAATACTCAATCAAAAATGTAAAAGCTGTAAAAATTTATGCCAAAATTTGAACAGCTTTGGTAAAAACCCGGTCGGATACCCTTTGTCTATCCAACTCAATTAATGACTATTACTGCCAAATCCCAATTGCCGAATATTTTTTCTCAAAATCTGGAATCTATTACCAGTAACAGTAAAACTGATGGTTCATTACCGACTCTCGGAGCCGAGTTGGTGTACACGCAAGATGGGGCAGGGCGCTATCTGACCTTTTGTTGGCAGCACAGCGAACTCCTGGGGTTAAAGACCGAAAAAATAGTTGATGAACTCAACCAGACTCAAATCTTTGCTCCTGTGGATAAGGTTGCCTATTTGGAACGATTACACCGAATTTTGACGAATTTGGTGCCAGAACGGTTTCAGTGCTGGTTTAGTCATCATCAGGAATTATTTGAGTTGGACTTAACAATCAGTCCGATTATGCCAAGTTTGGGAACGCCTGCCACTACAGTTTTAGTGATGGGACGGTTATTACAAGCTACACTCAACAAAAAACAACTGGGTGTGGGAGTAAAAGCGCCTGCACAAATAGAGGCGGCTTTACGTTCGCAGCAACACCAAAAATTGGTAAATCGAATTACGAGAAATATTCGGCGGACATTGGATTTAGACATTATTTGGCAGCAAACAGTAGATAGTTTAGGAAAAGCACTGCGGCTAGAACGCTGCATTATTTGTCCTTATCAGCCTTGTCATACAAAAGTAGAGGTTAAAGCTGAGTATCACCAGCCAGAACTGAGGTCAATGATTGGCTCAGAAATAGATATAGCTTCTGAACCAGCTTTTATTCAGGCATTAACAACCTTAGAACCGGTCGTAATGGATGGGTCTGGATACACTGAATCTGGACAACACAAAACTTTGGTAGTTGCAACTTGCTATCAAGACCAAGCCAATGGATTAGTGGTTTTAAGTTGGCAAGATGAATGCTACACCTTAACAGACTCGGAATTAGAATTAGCAAAAGAAGCAGCAGATCAATTAGGAACAGCGATCGCTCATGCTACCTTATATAAAGAATTAGAAGAAGCGCGTCAAAAAGCCGAAGAAGCCTCGCGCCTGAAAAGCGAGTTTCTCGCCAATGTATCCCATGAAATTCGTACTCCCCTCAATGGGATGATTGGCTTTTTAAAACTGATTTTAGAAGGCATGACAGATGACGCAGAAGAAAGAAATCAGTTTTTAGAAGAAGCTCATCAGTTATCAATACATTTACTGCATATTATCAACGATATTTTAGACATTGCCAAAATAGAAGCCGGCAAAATGGAATTAGCCTATGCCCCAGTCAAACTAGGCGAACTCTTCACTGACGTAGAAAATTTCATGCGTCCTCAAGCAGAGATGAAAAACCTCAGCTTCCAGATGCAAATGCCAGCTACCTCCGATGAAATCATTGTCCAAAGTAACTACCAAAGATTGTTACAAGTGATGCTGAATTTGGTGAACAACGCCATTAAATTTACTCATGAAGGCGGTATCACCGTCAGCGCCGATTTAGTACTCAAAAAGGCAAAGCCGCAATTTCAAGGACAGCAATTTCCAGGAATGGTGAGAGTGCGGGTAGCCGACACTGGTATTGGTGTTTCCTTAGACAAACAAGATAAACTATTTCAATTATTCTCCCAAGTGGATGGCTCCCGTACTCGCCAATATGGTGGCACAGGTTTAGGGCTAGCAATTTCCCAGAAGCTAGTAGAAGCAATGGGTGGTGAAGTACATTTCTACAGTCTTGGTGAAGGACTTGGCTCAACAGTTACATTCACCGTGCCACTGTATCAACAACCAGTGATAGTTTCATCGAATGAAAGCGGTTCAACAAAAAATTGCTAGGGTTGATGGTTGACGGTTGACTGTTGACTGGTGACTGGGGAGATGAGGAGGATGGCAACGCCTTGGGAAAAGGGGAAAGGTTAAAGGGAAAAGGAGGGATCTTTTTTTTCCTCTTTGCCCAATGCCCAATGCCCCATGCCCCATGCCCCATCTCCAGTCATGAAAAATTGACAACTAGCAATCTAGTGATAATTAGATTTAGGATCTATTTAATAAAGCTGGAAAACAAAATTTTGGATAATGGGTAATGAGTAACGATGCATAGGGTACATAAACTGGGAAAAAGGAAAGCAGAGGAGTAAATCGGCAGAGGTACTATAGCCCATGCCCCATGCCCTATAGCCCATGCCCTATGCTCTATGCCCCATGCCCATCCCTAACTAAGTAGGTCTAAAACTATGGAACTCACAATTGATAACGTTGAAACAGTCCTAGATGAAATGCGCCCTTATTTGATATCTGATGGTGGTAATGTGGAACTTGTAGAACTTGATGGGCCCATTGTCAAACTGCGGTTGCAAGGTGCTTGTGGTTCTTGCCCAAGTTCTACAATGACTTTGAGAATGGGTATTGAGCGCCGCCTGCGGGAAATGATTCCCGAAATTGAAGAAGTTGAACAAGTAATCTAGGGACTGGGGACTGGGGATTGGATACTAGGAAGAATGAGCGATCGCTATTGAATCAAGAACAATGGATTTTTTCATTCATAATTTATCTAAATAGAATTCAGGAGTCAGCAGTTAGAATTTATGCTGAATTCTGTATGACTGGCGCTGAATAAGTGGGTTTAAGACCCCCTAAAAGTGAAAATTGAGCAGTCTACAATTAGTGGCGGGTGCTACTCCGAACTAATTGGTTCTGATTCCTGAATTCTGACGAATGATTCTTCTTCAACATTAATACTAGTTCCCAATCCCCAATCCCCAATCACTCCTTATGTCTTATCCCCTGTACGTAGCTTTTATCTGGCATCAACATCAGCCGCTGTACAAATCTCCTGGCAGCGGCAGTTCGTTATCTCCTAGCCAGCAGTACCGCTTACCTTGGGTACGTTTACATGGCACTAAAGATTATTTGGATTTGATATTAATTCTAGAACGGTATCCTAAGTTACACCAAACGGTAAATTTAGTACCATCACTGATATTGCAACTAGAAGATTATATTGCTGGTACTGCCTTTGACCCTTACCTCACCGCTAGCTTGACACCAGAGGATCAGCTTACCCAGCAACAGCGGGAATTTATTATTCAACACTTTTTTGATGCCAATCACCACACCCTAATCGATCCTCATCCGCGGTATGGTGAATTGTATCACCAAAGGCAGGAAAAAGGCGCAAGTTGGTGTTTGGCAAATTGGCAGCTGTCAGATTATAGCGATTTGTTAGCTTGGCACAATCTGGCTTGGATCGATCCGCTGTTTTGGGATGACCCGCAAATTGCCACTTGGTTAAAGCAGGGTCGGAATTTTACATTAAGCGATCGCCAGCGCATTTATTCCAAACAGCGAGAAATCCTGGCTCGCATTGTTCCCCAACATCGGAAAATGCAGGAGGCAGGACAGTTAGAAATTACCACCACGCCCTACACCCACCCGATTTTACCTTTGCTGGCTGATACCAATTCTGGTCGGATAGCTGTGCCAAATATGACATTACCCGGACAGCGTTTTAAGTGGGCAGAAGATATCCCGCGTCACTTACAAAAAGCTTGGAACTTTTATAAAGACCGCTTTGGACAAATACCCCGTGGTTTATGGCCTTCTGAACAATCAGTAAGCCCAGAGATACTTCCATATATTATTGACCAAGGATTTAAGTGGATATGCTCAGATGAAGCAGTTTTGGGATGGACGCTGAAACACTTTTTTCATCGCGATGGGGCAGGAAATGTACAGCAACCAGAACTTCTATACCAACCCTATCGCCTGCAAACTCCAGCAGGTGACTTGTCAATTGTATTTCGCGACCATAGATTATCAGATTTGATTGGCTTTACCTACGGCGCTATGCCAGCAAAACAGGCAGCTGCGGATTTGGTAGGACATTTGCAAGCGATCGCCAAAATGCAAAGAGAAAGCCAAAGTCAACAACCTTGGCTAGTAACCATCGCTTTGGATGGCGAGAATTGCTGGGAATATTATCCCCAAGACGGTAAACCCTTCCTAGAAGCTTTATATCAAACCTTAAGCAACGAACCCCACCTGAAACTCGTCACCGTCTCCGAATTTATCGAACAATTTCCCCCCACAGCCACCATCCCCGGAGAACAACTACATAGCGGTTCTTGGGTCGATGGCAGTTTCACCACCTGGATCGGCGATCCTGCCAAAAATCGTGCTTGGGATTATCTCACACAAGCCAGGAATTTATTAGCCAGTCATCCAGAAGCAACCGAAGAAAATAACCCAGATGCTTGGGAAGCCTTGTATGCCGCAGAGGGTTCCGATTGGTTCTGGTGGTTCGGTGCAGGACACTCCTCAAATCAAGATGCCGTGTTTGACCAGTTGTTTCGAGAACATCTGTTTGGCATTTACAAAGCCTTAAATGAACCTGCACCACCTTATCTCAAACAACCAGTGGAAGTTCACCAAGTACAAGCAGACCATCGGCCACAAAGCTTTATTCATCCAATCATTGATGGCAGAGGTGACGAACAAGATTGGGACAAAGCTGGACGCATAGAAATTGGCGGGGCCCGGGGAACAATGCACAACAGCAGTGTTGTTCAGCGACTTTGGTATGGAGTGGATCACCTAAATTTCTATTTGCGGGTGGACTTTAAAAATGGTGTTGTGCCGGGGCAGAATTTACCAACAGAATTAAATTTGCTGTGGTACTATCCAGACAAAACAATGGTTAACAGCCCAGTTCCCTTAGCAGATGTCCCAGACACAGCCCCAGTGAATTATCTTTTCCACCATCTTCTAGAAATTAACTTACTGACCCAATCAGTTTATTTTCGAGAAGCTGGAGACAATTATCAATGGCATCCCCGTGCTAGTCGCGCCCAAGCAGCTTTAAATACTTGTTTAGAGTTAGCAGTACCCTGGGCAGATTTGCAAGTTCCCCCCGATTATCCCTTACGTCTGATTTTAGTACTTGCTGATGAAGGGCGTTTTTGTCATCACTTCCCAGAAAATGCTTTGATTCCCATTGAAGTGCCTTAGTAAGTCTTGCAGAGGGGCATGGGGCATGGGGCATTGGGCATGGGGCATGGGAGAATAATAACTCACCAGTCCCTAGTCCCTAGTCCCCAGTCCCTAGTCCCCAGTCAACAGTCAACAGTCAACAATCAACACTAAAATATACGCCTGTTAAATACAAAACCACCTTCACAATATCCCTAATTGAGCGGATCGAAATGCTGCAAGATGAGAGCTATGAACACTATTGGCAAGCCTATACCCAGACAAATAAGAGCTTGGATAAGTGTCAAAGGTGTAGTGTTAAACACTTGATTCATCAAGTTCCATTGACTGAAAAGAACTTGTAAACTCATCACAGCCACAATTCCGATGGCGGGTGCGTAGGCTACAGATGTACCTTTACCTTGGATTTTGGCAATTAGAGATGGTAAAAACTGGCTAATGCTTAGCAGGTAAAAGACTTCTGATGCCACTAAGCTATTAATTGCCATTGTCCGAGCCAAGACTTCATTGCCTGTGGTTTGAAGTATCCATTGAAACACCCCAAAAATTACCAACCAATTGAACAGGGAAATCGCTAAGATGCGCTTGACTAAACCACCCGATAAAAGCTTTTCTCTGGGGTTGCGCGGTGGTTGTTGCATTACCCCTTGAGATTTTGGCTCAAAGGCCAGGGGAGCAATCAAACCTACCGAACTGACCATGTTTAGCCAAAGAATTTGGATTGGTAAGATGGGAAGCACAGTTGCTAGGAGAATGGCAATCAAAATCGTCATGGATTCTCCAATGTTAATTGGCAGCAAAAAGGCGATCGCTTTTCGTAAGTTCCGATAAACCCCGCGCCCTTCTTCCACAGCGGCTTCAATTGAGGCGAAGTTATCGTCAGTTAAAAGCATATCCGCCGATTCCTTGGCCACTTCTGCCCCGGCTAAGCCCATAGCCACACCAATATCTGCCTGCTTGAGAGCCGGAGCATCATTAACACCATCTCCAGTCATGGCAACAATTTCGCCCTTGAGTTGCAATGCTTTCACCAAACGCAACTTTTGTTCTGGAGCAACTCGCGCAAATACCATACCTTGCTCAGCTGCTTGGGCAAATTTTTTTTCATCCATCTGAGTTAATTGCTTTCCGGTGAACACCTGTTCTTCAGCGGAGCAAATTCCCATTTCACGGGCGATGGCTGCTGCTGTGAGGGCATGATCTCCAGTGATCATCTTGACTTGAATGCCAGCAGATTGACAGGCCTTGACTGCGGCGATCGCTTCTTCACGGGGCGGATCGATTATGCCTTGGAGTCCCAAAAATACCAATCCCCCATCGATTTCATCACGCTCCAAAGATTGTTTAGCAGCAACTTCTTTTCTCGCAAAAGCTAGGACTCGTAAACCTTGCTTTGCCATATCTGCAACTTCCCGTTCCACTGCGGCGGGATGGAGGGCAGCTTGTTGTCCTTGGGGGTCAAGTATATAATCGCATCGTTGGAGAATTGCTTCCACAGAACCTTTGAGATAAATCACATTCAGTTTTCGCTTTGCATCCAATTCATGCAAAGTCGCCATGTATTGAAATTCCGACTCAAAGGGAATGGTATCTATTCTGGGTAATTCTTGCTCTAGATTCTCTTGTGTCAATCCTGCTTTATTGGCAGCTGTAATCAATGCTCCCTCGGTTGGGGTTCCCACTAACTTCCATTGTCCATCTCGCCATTCGATGCGAGAATCATTGCACAGCAATCCTGCTTCTAGAGATTCCCAAACAGCAATATGTTCATTTGCACTGAAATCAACGGGTTGCTGATTCATCAAAATTTCACCATCTGGAGCATAACCAATACCGCTGACAGTGTAGTGTTGCCCACCAGCATAAATCTTCTGAACCGTCATCTGATTTTCAGTCAAAGTGCCAGTTTTGTCAGAGCAGATAACCGTGGTACTTCCCAAAGTTTCCACAGCAGGTAACTTGCGAATAATGGCGTTACGTCGTGCCATTCGGGAAACTCCGATGGCCAAGGTGACTGTGACAATTGCAGGCAATCCTTCCGGAATCGCGCTGACTATAAGAGCTACAGCAGCTTTGAAAACATTAATCCAAGATTCACCTTGTCCTAATCCCACTGCAAATGTCAGGGCAGCTAAACCCAAGATGACATACAACAGGGTTTTGCTAAACTTGTCAATATTTCGCGTCAGTGGCGTTTTCAGATTTGTGCTGCTTTCAATTAACTGGGAAATCCGACCAGTTTCAGTGCTATCTGCGATCGCTATCACAATTCCTTGTGCCTGTCCAAAGGTAACGAAACTTCCTGCATAAGCCATATTGTTGCGTTCGGCTAATGGTGTTTCCACAACCAGCGCCGGAGTTGCTTTCTCCACCGGAACAGATTCTCCTGTTAAAGCAGACTCGTCAACTTGTAACCCCCGCACGCTTAACAGCCGCAGATCCGCAGGTACTTTATCCCCAGAAGCTAGCACTACCAAATCACCAACAACAAGTTCAGTGGAAGTCAAACGAGTTTTTTGACCGTCGCGAATCACAGTTGCTTCAGTGGTGACAGCTTTCGATAAAGCCGCGATCGCACCTTCGGCTTTCGATTCTTGAATGTAGCCAATGGTGACATTAATCAAGGTGACACCAAAAATTACTATCGCATCTATCCAATCTTGCAGTAGTAGCGTCACAACTCCGGCCGTCAGCAATATGTATAGTAGCGGTTGATTAAATTGCTCTAAAAATTTTAGCCAAGGACTTTTTGCACCTTTACTACTGAGTTGATTTGCACCCATCTGCTGATGCCGTATGGTAGCTTCTTCATCACTCAAGCCTGCTTGCGAATGGCTGGCTAAGGTTTGCACAACTTGTTGTTCTGCCAAAGTATGCCATTCATAGTTGAGTAAATCTTCTGTTGTCTGGCTAAAAGTATTTGTAGCGATAGTTTCTGCTGTCATCTCTATCTCCAAATTGAAAGAATTGTTTTGTTGAAAGCTTTATGGAAGAAGACACACAGACAAGGAGATGCACTCACACCAATTCCAAATTCAGAAAGTGAGATATAACTTTTTCGTAAAATGCTATCAGGAGATAAAAATCTTAGATGCCACTTACCAAACGTCACGCACAGCAAAGAGCCAGTGTCCTTGTGTAGAACCTGGGAAGCTATAGCAGCGTAATTTAGGGAACTCCAAAAAATAAATTATTCCAGTTAATGCGTTGACTGTTCGCAGTTAACAGTGAACAGTCTTCTATGGAATATTTTTTACTTGGAAGTCCCTTAGGACATCAAGAGACTTTCTTTGCCTGTTCCTTGCTATGTAATACTCTGACCAAATCTTTGATTTGGTTTTTTATCAAAAAGTGTTTACGTTTGCCCTTCTTCGGTGTTTGTGTCTTCTTTAGTGTGAGAATCTCTTGGTAGATTCATAAACATGCCACTCTTGCACACCCCAGTAACGGAGAATTGATTCTGCTTTATGTATTTCATCTGTTGTTCCCTCCACCGTCACTAAAAATTTTTCTGGCGTAGTTGGCTTATGGAATCTAGCTTGTTTTTCAGGAGCAAACCAACCTTGAAAAGCACCATAAACACCACCAAACACTGCACTTGCTCCACTCGCCAGCAACGTACCCAACACAGATTCAACTGCTAACACCGGCCCAAAACCGGGAATAATTAACACGCCAAGTCCAGCTATCAGTGCTAGCAATCCGCCGGCTGTTCCTCCTCTAATGGCACCTGCTTTAGCAGCTTCCTTTGGAGTTATGTTATGTTTATCCACTTCAACATCCTCGTACAACTTTTTGTGTTTGGTGTCTAAAGAAAACACAGAAACTTGTTGCATAGGAAAGTCAATGGCTCTGAGTTCATCAAGCACCTGTGTTGCAGCTTTACGGCTAGAAATGATACCCATCGCATTTTTCAGTGGACTAAAATTCATAACAAAGTCTCCTATAAAAATAAGTTCAGTTGAAAACGAAGTTTTATTAATCTCCAAATAGTAGGAAACTCTATTTTTGTAGTATAAGTATTAACTGTATTATTTTCGGTATTCTTTCAGTTGGTTTAGTTTCGTTTTTATGCTTCTATTTCAGCATTACTGATAAATGTGAACGAAAAGTGAATAAATTGTTTATTTAGGGACTTCCAAGTAAAAAAATATTCCACAGAAGACTGTTAACCGTTGACCGTTCACACTCAGCAGTCAACAGTGAACAGTCAACGACCTAAATCGGAACAATTTATTTTTTGGAGTTCCCTCATAGGACTTATGCAAAAATCGCCAAAAAACTTAATTTCAGGAATTACGCACAAGTTATACCGACAGGACTTACGCAAAATATCTCTCAAACTCTCATTTCTCCGTGAACTCTGTGCCTCTGTGGTAGCCTACGGCAAGCCGCTCCGCGTCTACGTTTTTACGTGACTCGTGCATAAGTCCTAACCGATTCAAAAATTCTTGGCAACAGATCCAAAATCTTTAGGGGCACAAAGCTATGCGCCCCTACGATAGGTCTGTCTGATTCTTTTTTCAAATTACGCATTATGTGGATTAGACACTAAAACCCTTGATTTATCGTTGTAGAGACGTTGCAATTGCAACGTCTCTACAGGGCGCACTTCCTGATTAATTGACAATTTCATAGCGCACCAACTTCCTCACATCCTGACGAGGTAGTCCTAGTTTTTGGGCAATTATCACTTCTATTTGGCTAAATTCTATCGTTGGTAGTTCTAATTCCAATCGCTTTAAGATACGATCTGCTGTTTCCACTTCTACCTTGGTAATGTTCTGAGTTCGGTTAACAGTGGCGTTAATCAGCAACACATTGACTGATAGGCGTGCTTCTAGCTGAGTATCTGACTGAAGTTTTTTCTGTGTAGAGTAGGATTGACTTAACTGC
The DNA here is from genome assembly GCF_002608075.1 of Nostoc linckia z4. Lineage (GTDB taxonomy): Bacteria > Cyanobacteriota > Cyanobacteriia > Cyanobacteriales > Nostocaceae > Nostoc > Nostoc linckia. Next base: position 8,109 of record NZ_LAHA01000058.1, on the reverse strand, counting down.
CCAGCAGCGAGAAAACTACAGCCAAACCAAAATAGAATCGCTACTAGTGGTAGAGGTAACCAAAATTCTAATCCCAGTCCTTGGAGCCAACGTTTGCCAATATGCCACACAATACACCTACCTGTGATTTTGCCAAATCCCAAATCTCAAATCCACAATTTGTATAAAACCCTCTGTTCCTCTTTGCCTGTTGCCTTTTATTGTGACTGATGAAAGATGTTGAAATTGGCTTAATGCATTATTCTTTATAAGCTGATGCCTACAAAGGTGATGAAAATCTTACTGGCGGAAGACGATCCTAAACAATTGATGCCACTGCAAACGGTTCTTTCCCAGGCTGGACACAATGTTGATGGTGTCAAGGATGGTGAAACTGCTCAATGGCTTTTGGCCCAAAAAGAATATGACCTGGTTATTTTGGATTGGATGTTACCTGGGATTAGTGGAGTGAGTTTGTGTCAACAGTATCGGGCGGCGGGAAAAACAGCTCCTATATTAATGATTACGGCAAAAGACACCACACCTGATAAAGTCATCGGATTAGATGCCGGAGCAGATGACTACCTAGTTAAACCAATTGATATTATAGAGTTCATGGCGCGGGTGCGGGCTTTGAGGAGGCGATCGCCACTCTGGCAAGGAGATACCCTGTGCTTAGCAGACTTGCAACTTCATCTCGATACGCTAATTTTGGAGCGCCAAGGGACGATTGTCTACCTTTCCAGCCAAGAGTTTCAATTACTAGAGTATTTCATGCGTCATCCCAGGCAGGTACTCACTCGCAACCAAATTGAGCAAGCTGTATGGCAATGGGGTAGTGAGCCAGAAAGCAATGCCATCACCGTTCTAGTACGTAAACTTCGCCAACGTTTGCAAACATTAAAAGCAGGGGATTGGATTGAAACTGTCTATGGTATGGGCTATCGCCTCAACCCTCCAGAACGATGTTGAGATTTTTAAAAAGCTCTAATAATAAATTCAGAATTAGGAATTAGTCTGAGTTGTGTTTAACCGCAGTCGTCGTAACTTAGCTCTTTGGTTTACCTTTTCAATGGGGTGCATTCTTGTTTTCTTTGCTGGGGTTATTTATTATCTTGAGGTCAAAGACAAGCTCAATGCATTAGATCAACTGCTTTATAAAAGAGCAGAGTTAATGGCAGCCAGTTCGCAGTATCGGCTGTATCAAGGAGAAAAACAAGTCGATCTGAGCAACATACCGCTATTGGGTAATGGTTCTCACCCTGCTGATATTGAACTAGTCTATATTCGTTGGTATGAGCCAAATGGCAAACTCAAGCGGTTTTTTGGTACTCCACCCCCACAAAAGTTAGAAACAACATCTGAATTTCTCACTATCAAGTTATTTGAACCGTTAACAGGTGAAGAACTTTGGCTTCGTCAAGTTACCTTACCTGTTGAAGGCGGAAATTCGATCATCGGCTATCTTCAGGTTGCTATTCCGCTGACACAGACTCAAAAGGATCTGCGACAATTTCAGTTAATGTTGACCCTGACTGTACCTGTGGCACAAGGGTTAATTGGACTTACAGGTTGGGTACTTGGTGGCATAGCTATGCAGCCCGTTCAGGAAGCCTATAACCAGCTGCAACGCTTTACCTCAGACGCTTCTCATGAATTGCGATCGCCCCTTTCGGCGATTTTGACCAATGCCCAAGTAGGATTACTCATGGCGGCAGATTATCCCCAAATCCATCCCTCTGTGGAAAACATCATTGATAGTGCCAAGTCCATGAGTACCTTAGTGAATAACCTACTGCTGTTGGCTCGGCACCAAGGACAATTAACTACCGAATCTGTCAAAAAAGTTAATCTTAATAGCCTGCTAGAGAATTTAGCCGCTCAATATAGTACTTTTGCGGCAAAAGCCTCCATCGAGTTCATCAGCCATTTTCCAGAACAATCCATTAACTTGTGGGCTGACGCCGATTTATTACGCCAAGCTGTGGAAAACTTGTTGGATAACGCTTGTAAATACACTCCCCCTGGTGGAACAGTATGGTTAAACTTAGAACTTCACTCAGATCGGGCAGTAATTCAAGTCATTGATACCGGCATTGGAATTCCAAAGGCAGATTTACCTTACATTTTCGATCGCTTTTACCGAGTTGACACAGAGCGTACCAGAGAAAGCGGCGGATTTGGCTTGGGATTGGCCATCGCTCAACAAATTGTCAAGGCTCACCGCGGCCACATCCATGCAATAAGTCATGAGGGTCAAGGCTCCACGTTCCAGATCAAATTACCCTTTTTTTGGCACTTTTAGCACTGTAAAAATTGAAGGAGGGGGAGAGGGGGAGACAAGGGAGATGGGGAGATGGGGAGACGGGGAGAATAATTTCTCAGCCAACTGTCATCTGTCAACTGTCAACTGTCAACTGTCAACTGTCAACTGTCAACTGTCAACTGTCACAAACCCTAAGTACTTGAATTTAGCTATTTAAATTTTTGCTTATGGAGTGGTGATGATTTGACAAAGAATCAGTAATGTTACTGTTGTCAAAGAGGATTTGTCGTAGAATTAAAAACACTTCAGAGTAGATATTCTCCGATAATGAATCGCTTTTCTCAAAAAAATACGGGTTCCTACGATAGCATTTCACAGCAGATTGAGTTAAGCCGCGTTTCTGGTGGTAAGCAGTTACTTCGCGATCGCTATAAAATACTCCAAGTTCTGGGTAGAGGTGGTTTTGGCATCACATTTTTAGCGAAAAATGCCCTATTACCAGGGAATCCTCTATGCGTAATTAAACAGCTATCACCAAAAGTCACTAGTGGTCAAAGCTGGCAAAAGGCATGTACGCGCTTTGAAAAAGAAGCACAAACCTTGGCTTTACTCGGTAGTCATTCTCAAGTACCTATGTTATTGGACTACTTTCAAATCAATAGAGAATTTTATTTAGTTCAAGAATACATACCCGGCTTGACTTTAGCACGGGAAGTGCGCCGACACGGGCCTCAAAGCGAAGCTTCAGTTAAACAGTTTTTACAAGAATTTTTGCCGGTATTACAGTATCTTCACCAACATGGTGTAATTCATCGAGATATTAAACCGCAAAATTTATTGCGCCGTGAAAATGACAAACGAGTGGTACTCATAGATTTTGGTGCAGTAAAAGAACAATTAATTGATAGTTGTGAAAATTCAACTAATTTATCTGCAAAGACTAATTTTGTTGGGACGATGGGATTTGCACCACCAGAACAGCTTTCTTTACGTCCAGTTTATGCCAGTGATATTTATGCACTAGGTGTCACTTGTATTTATATGTTGACGGGCAAAAGTCCCTTAGAATTCGACCAAGATCCGACTACTGGTGAAATTTCCTGGCAAAAAGAAGTGAATATCAGCGATGATTTTGCCAAAATTTTAAGCAAAATGGTGAAATTTTCTTTACACGATCGCTTTAAAACTACTGATGAAGTAGTCAAAGCTTTAGGTAAGGAAAACTTTTTCCCCAACTTGGCAAATTGCCTAACTAACCAAACATTGAAAAAGAAAAATCTTATACATCAAAAAATTACAGATTGGGAAACTACCGATTGTCAAATTAAGCATCCCCAGATTACAGAACCGGAAAATTCTGAGGTATACATGCCGCCTGTAGTGAGAACTGCTACCGCCATTCGCAAATGGAGAGCAAGGCTAAAATGAACAATCCCACACACTTGATTTGACCCAGGAAAATAAAAGACATACAAAAAAGATTTAGTAAGCATTTTGACTAAATTCGAGAGTCAGTAATGATTAATTAATCGGTCTTAGTCTTTAATACTTAGTAATTGATTGATAGCAAATATACAAGAAAAAGTACTAAAGCTAAGAGTTTCCAAAATTTTTTTTCAGATTACTATATAATCGAAAGAATAATTAATCCTAATGGCTCTCGTAGTTTTCCCGAAATTAGGAAGACTGACTAAACTACAGCCCTGAAAATAGCATAAATTTGCATTGGGCATGGGACATTGGGCACGGGGCATTGATTAATGACTAATGACCAATGACTAATGACTAATGACTAAACATGCTATTTACAAAGGCCAACAATATAAGTAATTCCCCAATCCCCAGAACAGGGTTTTTCTACCACAAGTAAGCGAGAGTCAATTATTTTAAGGGTAAATACGGGGCAAGCTTAGCTTAAGTTGTCATGCAGTCGCGCCTGTCAGATCATGATCTGCTGCTTAAATCCCGATTGCCCAAACCCCCTAAATCCCAATGGAAAGAAATTTTGCCAAAGTTGTGGCACCCCCCTGGTGTCGCTTTTGAGAAATCGCTTCCGTGTTATCCGAGTCCTTTCAGATGAAGGGGGATTTGGCAGAACTTATCTATCAGAAGACATAGATAAACTCAATGAACGTTGTGTCATCAAGCAATTAGCTCCAAAATTCCAAGGAACTTGGTCGCAAAAAAAAGCGATGGAGTTGTTTGCCCAAGAAGCGCAGCGACTACAAGAACTTGGAGAACATCCGCAAATTCCCACTTTGTTGGCTTACTTTGAGCAAGACGGCTGTTTGTATTTAGTGCAGCAGTTTGTCAATGGGGACAATTTATTAAAGGAGTTACAACAACGCAAAAAGCCTTATAATTCTAGGGAAATTCAAAGTATTTTGCTGGATTTATTGCCTGTACTCAAGTTTATTCACGATCGCAATGTGATTCATCGAGACATCAAGCCAGAAAATATTATCCGGCATAAAAACGATGGACGATTAAGCTTGATTGATTTTGGTTCTTCCAAGCAATTTACCGCCAAAGTTCAAAATAAATCTGGCACATCCATTGGTTCTCACGGTTATTCTCCCCTAGAACAAATTAGAGATGGTAAAGCTTTCGCCGCCAGCGACTTGTTCGGTTTAGGCGCTACTTGCTTTCACCTGCTGACTGGAACTTCCCCTTTTCAATTGTGGATGGAATGCGGCTATGCCTGGGTGAGTAATTGGCGGCAATATTTACGCACTCCATTAAATGCTGAATTGGATTTAGTAATTGACAAGCTTTTGAAAAAAGACATTCAACAACGTTATCAGTCAGTTGATGAAGTCTTAAAAGACTTGATGCAAAAACAACCGCTAGCATTACCACCAGCACGAAATTCAACAGCTACAATCCCATTAACTAAAGCATCAAAATTACCAAAAATTTACGGCTTATTGAGAACTGTAATTTTGGTAAGTGCTTTTGTGATGTTGTTTGGATTTAGCGAATCTTGGTATAAACATTTTCGCCAGATTCAAAGTAGTTTGTCTTCCAGGCTAATTCAGAATAGTCCCAGGACAAATAACCCGCTTGTATCTCCAGCCCCAAAAATTACCTTCGGCAGAGTTTCCTTAGTTAATAGCCTCCAAGGACACGAAAACTCAGTTTTATCCATCACCATTAGCCCCGATGGCAAAACCATCGCCAGCAGTGGCGACGACGGCAAAATTAAACTTTGGAATCTAGCAACAGGAAAACAAATCTCTTCATTCAATACCTATTCTGGGCAAGTGAATGTCGTGATTATTAGCCCAAATGGCAAAACTCTAGTAACGGGTAATGATGACAGCAGCATCAAAATTTGGAATTTGGCAACGGGAAGGCAAATTCGCACCCTCACAGGACATTCTGACTCAGTTCATACCCTAGCCATCAGCCCTGATAGCCAGACTTTAATTAGTGGTAGTGATGATAACACCATCAAAATTTGGGATTTAGCAACCGGAGAGCAAATTAAAACACTCACAGGGCATACATTTTGGGTACGGTCAGTAGCCATCAGTCCCGATGGTGTAATTCTTGCCAGTGGCAGTTTTGATAAAACCATCAAAATCTGGAATTTAGCAAAAGGATATTCCATCCGCACACTAGCGGGAAATTCTCAAACAATCACAAACGTAGCCATTAGCCCAGATGGTAAAACTTTAGCCAGTGGTAGCCGCGATCGCGCCATCAGACTTTGGAACATCACCACTGGTAGACAAATTCGCACCTTCGTAGGACATGAAAACACAGTCACCAGCCTAGCTTTTAGCGCCGATGGTCAAATTCTTGCTAGTGGTAGCCGCGATCGCACCATTAAACTTTGGAATATTGCCACAGGAGAAGAAATTCTCACATTGGCAGCCCACACCAACACCGTAACATCTGTTGCCTTCACTCCTGATAGCAAAACCCTTGTCAGCAGTAGCGATGACAATACTATTAAGATTTGGCGGTTGTTTGACTGATGAGTGATGAGTTATGAGTGATGAGTGATGACTAAGAAATTATTCTCCTTGTCTCCCCATCTCCCCCATCTCCCCATCTCCCCCATCTCCCCATCTCCCCCATCTCCCTAATTACGATACACTGTCTCAAAGAGTGAGCAGGGGTGAAAATGAGCATTATCACCGGCTATCGTGGCGATCGCAGTTCTAGGGGTAAAATACCAAAGCTGTTGTTTGGTTGGCAGCAAGTATTTAAAGAAGCGCGTACCCGAATTTTATTTTGGTATTTGCTGATTTTAGCGATCGCATTTTTAATTGCCATTCCAGCTTTTCGCTATCATCTCTACCAACGCATTGATGAACGCGTTCGTCAAGATATGCTGGAAGATATGGCGGCTTTTAATGCGTTGATTAAAGGTGAAACCTTTGCTCCAGAAGATCCACTGACTGAAGACGATTCAGAAGATATCGTAATTGAACCAGAGCAATTGAAATGGTTACTGGCCGGAAAAAAACAAATCGCTCCTCCGGCTTCCCAAGAAGATTTAATCAGGCTTTTCAGAGCTTATCTGTTGTATCGACTACCAGAGGATGACTCTTATTTCATCACCTTTGTTGATGGCAAATTTTACAAATCTAGTCCTAGAGCGCGTCCTAAACCCCTTGCCAAGGAATCACCACTGATGCAACGGTGGGCAAAACAAACCCAACCAGAGCAGGGAGAAAAAGAATTTTCCGATCCAGATGTTAGTAAAATTCTTTACATGGTGGAACCAATTAAAATTAATGGCAAAACTCAGGGAGTGTTTGTGGTTGCTCACAATACAACCGGGCAGCGAGCAGAGACTTTAGAAGCAGTTTCCGTAATTATTGAGGTTTCCAGCTTTGTGTTTGTGGTGTCGTTGATTTTAGCTTGGTTTGCGGCGGGACGGGTGTTAGCTCCATTACGTACAATTACTAATACAGCCCATGCAATTAGTGAGTCAGATTTAACCCAAAGATTACCAGTACAAGGCAAAGGAGAATTAGCAGAACTAGCAACAACCTTCAATGAAATGATGGACAGGCTAGAGTCAGCTTTTGCCACACAACGGGAATTTGTCAACGATGCTGGGCATGAAATTCGGACACCCATCACCATCATTCGCGGACATCTGGAATTGATGGGAGATGACCCCCAAGAACAAAAAGAAACCTTGGCCTTGGTGATGGGGGAATTAGACAGGATGAGCCGTTTAGTAGATGATTTGATTTTGTTGGCAAAAGCAGAACGCCTAGACTTTTTGCAGTTAGCGACGGTGAATGTCGCACAGTTAACCCAAGAGTTATTTGTCAAAGCTCAAGCACTAGGAGAACGAGATTGGCAAATAGATGCCGTGGCAAGGGGTCAAATTATAGTCGATCGCCAAAGAATTACTGAGGCTGTGATGAATTTGGCGCAGAATGCAACTCAGCATACCACCAAGACTGATACAATTTCCATTGGTTCAACCATCGCCAGGGGAAAAGTGCATTTCTGGGTAAGGGATACAGGCGAAGGCATTCCCCTTGTGGATCAAAAACGGATTTTTGAACGTTTTGCTCGAACTTCTAACAGTCGTCGCCGTTCTGAGGGCGCAGGGTTGGGGTTGGCAATTGTCCGAGCCATCGCCGAAGCACATAATGGACAAGTATTACTGCGGAGTCAACTAGGAAAAGGTTCGATGTTTACCATCGTTTTACCCCTCGATCCTCCAAAGAGGGAATTTCAAGAAATCAATTATTCTGTTTGAAGTTGTTGATTGTTGACTGATGACTGTTGACTGTTGACTGTTGACTGTTGACTGTTGACTGTTGACTGTTGACTGTTGACTGTTGACTGGGGATTGATTATTCTCTCCTGCCCCCTGCCCCCTGCCCCCT
>NZ_LAHA01000057.1 GCF_002608075.1 Nostoc linckia z4 | reverse complement strand
AAGCATTTGGGTAAGGCTGGAAGCCCTGCTCATATTGATGCTGTCCTCTCTGTGGCTAGAAGAACTCAAATCGATCACTTAACTTCCTGCATCGACTCTCTTCGTCAAAATTGGGTGGACTTGTACGATAGCCTCAAAGAGAAAAAGTAAGTCCAATCATCTTGTTCGCGTAAAACATTCGCGAACAAAATTTTCTTTGTTTTACCTCTATTTCTCCTTAACCGAGCAGTATTGGATATCACCGAACTCTACATTAAAAATGGATATGTCACCAGTGGAGCATTTTTGCCTAACAATCAAAATCTCACTGATGGTGTGGTACTAATCCAAGTAGTAGAGGGTGAAATAGAGAAAATTGAATTAGCTGGATTAACGAGATTGCAACCAGGGTATGTGCGCTCTCGCCTCAAAAAAGCCGCGTCTACACCCTTAAATCAAAAACGCTTGGAAGAAGCACTGCAACTATTACAACTCGACCCTTTAATTCAACGGGTAAACGCTGAGTTGAGCGCAGGTAGCACATCTGGCCGCAATATCTTACAAGTGAAAATTACCGAAGCACCTGCATTTCATGGCGGAGTCTTTACAGCCAACAATCAATCTCCCAGTATTGGTTCAATGCAAGCAGGGGTGTTTCTTGTCCATGATAACTTGTTGGGTTTTGGCGATCGCTTAGCTACTGAATATGGAACTTCAAAACGAGTCGTTAGCTTTGGTTTATCTGTGAAATTCAAATTCATATCTCTAGCCTCGCAGTAAAAGCTTGCTTTGTTTATTAATACCCAGTTATTATATTCATAATGGAGAAGATAAACATTCGAGTAATCATCAATATGATAAATAAAAATAGAAAAACGCACAGCTTATTTTTCTGCTTAATCTATTGTTAAATGAAACAGATAAAAATGCACTTTTGTGCATAAGCTATCATCTCGAATTTATCCATTTTATCAATAGACAAACAGTAAGTTTATAATCAAAGATTTCTTGACCAAAACTCGAAGTTTAATATCACTTTTCCTGAATAGCGATCTTTTGCAAGTGTTGAATTCTTTCTTGTTCCTTTTCCCCTGGTAACTCCGACTTGCCAAGGTCTTGTATTAGAGTAGAACCTACCTGTCCCAGTTGACCAGGTTCAGCTAATTTGAGAGCTTCAGCTAGTGCTTCATACCATAAATCTGCTTCAGCGTAAATATTAGCTCTCTGAGAATCATTCATTGTGCTAAGCAGCTTACTTTTAACAGCCAATGGCATCTCTATAACCGTAAATTCAGATCTTGCTATTAAAGCAGTATCTGGACAACGAATTGCTACCTGCCAAAGATATTTTTTACCTATAGTTAGTCCAGGCTGGTTTTCAGACAGAGATATCTTAAAAATTCCTCCTGTTACCTGTTTTTCTATTGGATTACCCCATTGTTTGAGTTGACCAGTTGACTCAAACTCAAAAAGTCTAAACTCTATTTTATGAGCACTGGATACAAACCCGCCGAAAGTAGGATGTGAAGCTGCTGTATACCCAATATATGTTTTAGGTGCAAGGAGTGTCAGGGGTATTGCTTCACCTGGACACCCCCTGGGGCCTCCAGTCCGCGAATAGTCACTTGCAGGTTTTCGATTACGTGGTGCAAAATCAGCTATAGCTGCTGGTGCAAAAAAAAGTAATAAGCTGAGGATATAGCCAGTTACTAATCTGCGATTAATACGTTTGATGAGCGACCAGCAAAATTGAGTGTTCATAATCGTTGCTTGTTTAAACGTTTATTAAAATTACTTACCTCTTAGGAAAATAGGTTTCAGCCAATTTCTGATGCTTTTGTCGTGATTTTTACTACTTGCTAGCTGCCAGCTTATTTCACACACAGTTCCTTTGGGAGAAAGGGACTCTCGCTTAAAATAACCTCCCAAATTTCTCGCTATATTTTTGAGTTGTCTTGTACCTTTACTTTCAGAGGATGAGCTGATACCAGGACCATTATCTTTAATCCTGAGAGTGTACCAGCCTTGGTTTTCTTTACCAGTTGCTTCGATGCGTTTGGCTCCTTTGGCATGTTTTCCTATATTACATAAAGCTTCTTCGAGAAATAGACATAGTTCTCGTTTTTGTTCAAAACTCAAATATTTATCATCAATTGGCTCAAATGTACGGGTTTTCACTTTAAGAGTTTTTAAATATTCCAGGTCATCTCGTTCAAGTGTGCTGGTGTATACTTCATAAAGAAGTTCGTGAATTGAGCGTTTTAAATCAAGTTTTAAACCACTTCCTAAACGCAAACTTTCTTCTGGAGAAAGGGCTTTTAGTTTCAGATATTCGCCAATTTCCCGAATTTCATGATTGAGTTTTTCAAATTGCCAGAGTAATTGTTCGTGTGGTACATCCTGTGAACGCATATGCCTTAAGGCATTGGCTAGAGTTTGCAGTGGTCCATTATGAATAACATCAAATGTATGTTCAATCGTGCGTTGACGTTCATGAATTTGAGACTTCAAAGCCTGGTCATGTTGATAGAAAGCAAATGCACTAAGTCCTAAACTATTAATTACTAAAATTAACAAACTTGGGGTTACAGGAATCCACCATCCCCATACAATTAGTAAATAACCTACTCCAACTAAGCAAAAGCTAACAGCGCCAACAGCTAATAAGTTCTTCCATACAGATTGAGTCATTCTACCGATAATAATGGGTACAAAACCCCAAATGATAATCCACAAATATTCCCACTTATCAGACCAAACTTTTAAAAGTGGCCGTTGTTCTAAAACTGCATGAATTATTTGAGAACAAGCATGAGCATGAAATTCTACCCCTGAAACTTGCCCAGGAATTTTCAACCCTGCAATTGCCGAAGTATTAAAAAAGTCAGGTACGCTGGAGGCACTTATCCCAATTAAAACTATGCGATCTCGTAGCCAACTTGGTTGAAAATTCCCTGTTTTTATATCTTTTAGAGATAAAATCCGAAAGGGTTCTCTACCACTGCGAAAATTCAGCAGTATCTTCACACCATCTGCATTTGCCCCTACATATCCCCCAGAATTGGGTAAAAAGCGAGGGATTTCAACTGTGTCAAATCGTATAGTATCAGGGTCGCGTATACCAGTTTCAAGCTGAATGCCTTGAGCAGATAAATACGCTGCTGCTAACCGCAGAGATAGGGAAAACTTGTCCTGCATGGGATTTTGGGGATTAGTTGTCCAAAGCAGGTAACGCCTATATTTGCCGTCCTGATCTGGAATCAAATCAGAAAAACCGACTTGCTGTTGAGATAATTGCGGTGGCGGCGGAATTTGATCTGGTGGTAATACTTTTTCAATACCGATGAGATTTTTCTTCTGCTGAAATACCTTTACCAGTTGATCATTGCCAGGCTCAATGGGTATATCCCTAACAATATCAAGACCAATAGCTCTTGGCTTATACTTTTCCACTGTTTTGAGCAATGCAGCAATTTCCCCGTCTGGTATAGGATAGCGTCTTACACTCCGGATATCCGCTTCATTAATACCGATAATCACAACCTTGTCATCTGTTGGTTCCGGAGAACGTAAACGGATAAAGGTATCAAGAGTCATCCACTCCAGGACTTGTAGGGACCCTGTTAAACGTGCAATAATGACAATTACCAGGACTGCTATTCCAGGAAGCGCTGCTTGCCGCCAAATAGCAATTTCATTCTTTATTTTTCTCCCAATACTCCATCCCATAAATTTCTGATAGGAGCGTCGCTTTGCTCCAGTTAAAAGTTAAAAAATTAATTCATGTGTCAGCAGGCATATATTTTGAATTCCCTCATTCACCCTTACTGCTGCTATCACTAATGATCATTGACTAACGACTAATCAATTAATCCTTCTTCTTTGGCACGAATCTCAGTTTGAATGCGGATATTCTTACCCTCTTTCTTACAGTCTTCCGGATAAACATTGAGAACATCTTGGATTTTCGTCCAGTATGTACGCACTGCCCGTTCAGATTTATACATTCGCTCGGAAATGAGCTTATCTGTCAATCCTTCCTCAAATGCCAGTCGTAGCACCTCTAACCATTCTGGTTTCAGTTCTAATCCTGTTTTGATATCTTTTGTATGAGTTGCTCCTTGTAGTGCTAAGTTTACCCTGGTTAACATTTCCTTTTCAGAAAGTCCTTTATCTGCGATCGCAAAGCCACCCTGATGGTTGTCAATTTCATGTTTGATCCGCACCAGCGCTTTGACATAACTACTTTGCACTAGGAAATTCATATTTGGATAGTTCTTGAGTAACTCTTGAAGTAAGTTAATACCCGTATCAACTTGGGCAGTCATCCCAGGTTTTTCTGGTATAGATAAATCCATCACTACAAGGTCAAACTGAGAACAAGCAATCTGCTCAGTAGCATCTTGTGCAGTTTGAGCCTTAATGATTTCTGCATCTGGGTATTGTTGCCGTAGCACCTCAAGGGTTCCAGTCAAGATTAATTGGTGGTCATCTACCACCAATATCTTCAGTTGTCTTGATTTTGGTAAATCTTGACTTATTGTCAACTTGTCAAAGTTTACTTTGACCATATCCGCTTCTCCGTCTATATTAAAAGTTTTTTCAAGCGGCGATCGCTTCTGTCGTAGTAGCTAGGGTTTGGTATATTCAATTTGCGATCGCTGACCTCTCTCTCTGTACTGCTATTGCTTTTGCTAAACGCTAAATAACTGCATATATGCGTTCATCCTAACTAAATAATTTTATTTTGACTCCTATATTCAGTGCTGATTACACGAAATGTTAAGAATGCTGGCTGTCGTTATTGCAAATCTTAATACAAACTTACAAACTACTAGCTTACTCATACTTACTGATGTATCTACTTATTTTATTGGAGATAAAATAAGTAGATACAGAAAAGTGTATTTTTAGCTGCCATCTTGAGCAATCAGGTAAGCAGAAATCTTGGCTGTATATTTTTGGGATTGTCTTTATCGTATTTATTATCAACTGAATATTTAGTCTTATCGATTGGCTTTATTAATAATGATGGCATAGATGAATTAATTATTAGCCAATCATATCTGGAAAAATAACAAAGGAGAAATCAACATGGACAATATGCCGAACTTTGGACTCGATTTACCCGATGATCTGGAAAGTAACGAACTTCCCTTTGATACAGTCTGCGATTACGATTACGATTGCGATTACGGTACGGATGAGTTCACATTAGATGAGGATGAGTTCCATAAGAAGTTGACATCTAATCCAAATAATAATGAAAGATTTGGATGTGGGTCAAACACGTGCAGTTACTGCCACGGAAAAGGTTTTTACTGGAGCTGTGGAGAGAATGTCACCTGTATTAGATGTGGTGGAAGTGGTATCGGGAATTAAATTCATGTTTTGCGGCTGAAGCCATAGGTAAAATGAAGTTCTACGAACTAATAGATGCTTCACAATTTACAGAGGAACATATCAATAAATTGATGAGAGACAAAGTTTTTAACAGCAATTTCAGTAGTATATTCAACAGCAAACTCAACATTAACTACAAACATACATTGGATTTATGATTAGCATAGTAGTCAAAAAAATTGTTCGTCGAAATTGCTTTTTAGTAGATAAAAACGGTGGTAAGTCATGGAAGGAATTATAGTTATATTATGGGTTTTATGTGGTTGGGCTTGTTACAGTATTGCAAAGTCCAAAAATAGGAATAAAGAGCTATGGAGCGTTCTAGGTGTGTTGTTTGGAATTATTGCTCTAGCTGTTATTTTTTTATTGCCACAGCTTCCTGGATAAATTGATTAAGAGAGCGTTTACAAGAAGTGTTATGAATAGCTAAAGCCTATACTAAATATAGTCTTCAGGTATTTGAGTCAGTTACTACTGTAGACTACTAAATTTCCTATTAAGTCTGGGCTTAGTCTTTGTTAATTACTAATGATGGCAAAAGTGAATTAATTATCAGCTAAGACACTCACCCTGAAAAAGATACCACCCATTACAACTCATATCCACAACACATAAAAAATAATTTCAAAACACTGCTTTAAGATATGTAGTATTTGTAGTTTCTAAACTTATGTATGCATATTGAAGTGAAGTGAAGAGGCAATATGTTTGAAGGATTTTTTTCAACTTTCGGTAATTCGCTTGATTATGAATCTGATTTCTTGCAAGAAGAAATGACCAATACTACAAATGATGAAATAGCTCTAGAAGTAGAAAGTGATAATACTGATTTTGATACTTCACATAGCAACAATATTGATTTATCTACAGATTTGACTAATTTAGGTAGTGATAACTTATCAAACTTTAGCTGCGAGTTTGCGACAGATGCCTATGGGGATACCTCACAATTTTATGATTTGGGAAATCCAATTGCAGATGCTAATTGCTGGCAACAGCAGGAGGGACAGAATTCCTGTGCGGTAGTAGCTCAAATTGGTATCTACGAGTCCATCGCGGGAGTTGATATTTCTGAAGCCGAAGCTTGCCAGCTAGCAGAAGCAAACGGCTGGTTTGACCCGGAAACCGGGACTTACCCAAAAGACGTAGGCAAAATCTTAAATGAATTGGGTATACCCACAAAACAAAGCTACGACGCCACTCTTGATGATATTGCCACAGCTTTAGAACAAGGCGACAAAGTGATTGTGGGGCTTGATGGTAACGAAATATGGACGCCAATGAGAGATTCCGCGACTGGTTCTCCCATTGAACAGTCAAATGCGGGTCACGCTGTTTGGGTTACAGGCATCGACCGGGAACCTGATGGTTCCGTAAAAATCATCCTTAATGATAGCGGTACAGCCGATGGTCAGATGAAGGTAGTTGATGCCGAGGACTTTCTCAGCGCTTGGGCGGATCATGGCAACTTTTTGATGGTTGCAGATGTACCTGTCAATGACAGCAATCAACAACTAGCACAAACCTACCTTGGTGCATCTGCTGCCAATGAACAAGCCAATCTAGAAGCAGGAGCGTATATCGATAATCAGCATACATTAGGAGCGGAAATTGACGCACAATATCACCCAGGTCAGGATCAACTTAAGCAGCAAGCCATTGAAATAGCTGGAGAAAATGCTGCTGAGTATCAACGGATGGCTCAATATTGGCGTTCCCAAGCTGACATTTCTCAAAATCTTGCTGATGGGAGTGCGAGCAACTATCACGAGTTAGAAGAAAGGATAAATTTTGAAAGGCGTTTAGAGAAAACTGCGGATGCTACGGGCAATGAGTATACATACACGACTAGCGGAATAGACGCTGTGAGTCAGACATCTTCGTTGCTCTTAAGCATGGATGCACAACATAATGCTTCTATGTGCAGATTAAAAGCACAACAATACGAAAGTTTGGCTGCTGAAGCGATGAGTCAGATGAATAGTTATGCACAGATGGATGCCTCAAAATTTACCGAAGAACTTGTTGATAATTTGGCTTCTGAACAAAAAAATATTGAACAGCAGACGTAATAACTAACAGTATCAAGTTTCAAGAATATTTGTTGGGTTTTGCAATCGCGCTATCCAATCTACTATGTCTATTTCAGGAGAAATTGTCATGCCTATCGATCACGGCTTACTTCGACAACTTAAAGCTAAACCAGCAGTAAAGCAGACTGGGGTTGGGGCTTTACCTCGTGGTATCCATAAAACACCAGAACTGCGCGAGTGGGTAACTTTGGAATCAGTTGCCCTGCCGCCAGTACTGTTTAACCAAGAGGGACATTGGAGGCTGATTTCCCTGCTTACTGTCTCTAAGCAGCTTGAAGATGGCTCAAAAGGATGGCTCGCGCCGTGGGGGGCTGTAGAATGGTCTTGGCCAGAGGAAAAGGTTGTGCAAAAAATCGACCTGCGTAGTCGCGAAGACACAGCATCGCTTCGCAATTCCAAAACGATTCCTGCACGCCCTGCCGGCTGTCGGATCGTTCTAGAGCCAAGATTACGTACCCAGAGAGAAAACGCCTTGTTTTCTGCCCTTGATCGCATTCTCTTAACTCCACCTGCTCATCAGGTTGATTTAGCTTCCCTTGCCGCACACTACGCTGGACTTTTGCCTGTTGGAGTTTATCCTTATTACCATGCTCTGATCCCGGAGTGTCGGAAATGGCTGCGTTCAGAGGTAGCAGCTTTCACGTTGACAGCTTCGGGGTCAAGTGAACAAGCTCTAACACCAGACAACAGTTCGATAAAGGTAAAGCCGCCGGAAGCAGTCATGCAAACAGACAAGTCTTCTGGTAACCGCTTTCAACATCCCACTGATCTGACTGAGCGGATTGGCTCTTGGCTGCGTAAATGTCTGATGCTGGCAGAATCATCTGAGCTTGAGAATATGGTTTCAGAACTCCAAGCACTGGAAGCCCGTTCGCACCTGCCGGGTTTTCGACTCGCTATGGTTGGTGAATTCAATCGTGGCAAAAGCACTCTGATTAACCGTTTGTTAGGTCGTTCTCTCGTCCCTGTTGGTACGCTTTCGACTACGGCAATCCTCACCTCAATTATTGCTGGGGTAGAAGAATGCATGGAAGTGCGTTTTTCCAAAGAGCATAGCGAGGTGCGATCATTGCAAGAATCTTCATGGAGCGATCTGCTGGCAACCGACTTAGCAGGCAGTGATCGCCAAGTGGTTGCACGTGTACAGCTAACTGTAGACGATCCTTGGTTGCGATCGCTAGATGTCGAATTAATTGACGCTCCGGGAATAGGAGACCTCAATGGACATTATGCGTCCCTCGTCTTCGATTTGCTTAATCGATGTGATGCTGCCATATTAGTTGTCAGTGCTATCACTCCTTTCGGCATGGGGGAAGGGGCTTTTCTTAAACAAGAGATGATTGGGCGACACATTGATCGCATTCTCATTGTTGTCTCTCATCTCGACACCATTGCCCAAGAACAGCGGGCCAGGGTACTTGCACACATTCGCGGACGGGTGGCGGAAGTCTCTGAGAATATAACAATTTTGCCACTGCATCCAGTCGATGATACTACAGAGGCTATGGTACTCAATGCGGTGCGAACTCAAATTGCCGCAATGGTGTCCAAGGGCGATCGCCGAGCGTGGCGCAGTCAAAAGGTAGCGGGACAACTTGCAGATCATCTCAGCCAGATGAGCAAAATTGGTGAGGCAGCGATTGCAGCTGCAAGAATGAACCCAGTAGAACGCGAAAAAGCCTTGCAGCGGGCGCAATCAGAAGCTAAAAAAGCAGAACTTCATTGGCAGAAAATTTGCCGCGAACTCGACAAGCGATGCCAGCAGTGCTACCAGCAATTAAAGGAGAAAATTCTCAGTGCAAAAACTGAACTGCTCGATGTTCTTTCTTTTGAATTGAGCCGAACATCCAATCCCAAATTATGGTGGGAGCGGGAATTACCTTTTCGTTTGCGGCGCGAATTTCCATCACTCAGTCGCAAATCAGAAGATTTTTTTATGAAGGCGATCGCTCGTGATTTTGCGTGGCTGCAAAATCAAGTTTCACACTCCTTTTCTATTCAAATGACAAGTAAGGCCGCTAACTCTTTAGCACTGACCTCCGAACCGTTGGATATCAGTTACAAACCTAGTCAATTAGAAATGAGTGACATTCAACAATATCGCTTTCTAACAAGAATTGGTAGTAGTGCCGCTATGGTTGGCAGCTATATTTTTGGTGGTCCTGCTGGCATTGTGGCTAGCCTCGGCACAACATATTTGAGCGAGCGACTGATGAACGAAAAGTTGGAAGAGCAGCGCCAAATGGTGGCTCAGGCATTAGAACCCAGCGTTGACCGAGCGCTCGAAGAATACTGTAGCGCAATTTATGAGCGTCTGCACCATTTCTATCGCGAATTAAGCGACGATACAAAACATCAGCAAGCCACTTGGCAATCTGCGAGAAACACTGCTGTTAATAACAACTCTTTTGTCGCAGCAGATGAACCAGCCTGGCGGCGAATGATTGACACAGCCTCAGCTTTAAAAACAGAAATCGTCACAGCACTACAACAATAGGTGTGGCACATTTAAAAGATGATTTTGTAGGGGAAATCCCCCGCTCGGTTGCCCCAAACTAATTCTGCATAAGTTAAATCTACTCAGAAGTAGATAGAAGCAAGAGGGCTTATTAACAATGAACCAAACGTTTACTTCAACCGCCATTGTCGATTACAAAAAAACGATACTCACATTAGTAAGTAATTTACAACGACTACGAGAGTTTTCCCAAAAACTTCAGATCAAAAATGAACTTATTAATGACATTCTGCAAAGGATTGAAGTAGATGCCTTTTCTCTTGCAGTTGTTGGAGAATTTAATCGCGGTAAAAGTACATTCATTAATGCCCTTATTGGTCACGATATCCTGCCTTCAGATATCTTGGCTACTACTGCTACTCTCAGCCGCATTACTCATAAGTCAACACCAGGGGCAAAAATCAGTTTCAAAGATGGTCGTGAACAAGAAATTGCCTTTCATGAATTGACTGATTATATAACCAAAATTACTTCAAAATCAGAAACCACAGCCGCCAAGCTAAAAGAAGCGACGATTTATTATCCAGTGCCTTTTTGTCAAAAAAATAACGTAGAAATTATCGACACGCCAGGATTATGTGATGATGCTAATATGACTGCCGTAACGTTGTCAGTTTTGCGTCAGTGTGAAATGGCTATCATGCTGATTTCGCCTCTGTCACCTTTTGGTATTTCTGAGGGAGAGTTTCTCACAAATAAGTTACTAGATAATGGGATTTTTAGGATTTTATTTGTAGTAAATGGTATTGACAGCCTCAACTCTAATGAAGACACAGAGAAAGTCATAAATTTAATTATAACTCGGATTGAAACTTGTATTCAGCAGTGGGCAGAAAACCAGCCTAATGCTGAAGAATCCCGGAAACGGATTGGCATAATCAGAGTTTTTGGAGTTTCAGCTTTACAAGCATTGCAAGCCAAGCAAGCTAATAATATGGCATTACTAGCTCAAAGCTGCTTAGTTAATTTTGAATATGCTTTGAAAAACATTATCAGTCGAGAGCGAGGATTAATTCGCTTAGAATTAACTGTTAATCAAATCATTAACTCAGCTACAGAAATTATCAAAAGTGTCGAAATTCAACAGAATTTTTTGGAACTAGAACAAGCTAATTTGAGGAAATATAGCCAAGTTATCGCCAATGAGCTTTCCACAATTCATCGTACAAAAATAGAAGCTACTCAATCAATTGATACTATAGCAACAAGTGTTAAGACACAATCGCACGCATCATACTATCGCCTAGAAAACAAACTTAAAGCTGCTGTTGAAGAAGTTATTCAATCAATTACTGCAAACACTGATAATCAGACTGAACTACCTAATAAGGTATTGGATGCTGTGCAAAAAGCTAGCAGAAAGGTAGCTAAAGAAATTCAGACAGAAACGCAGGAAGCATTGACTATAGGATGGAAAAAAATCAGGGAATTTGCTGAGTTATTCGAGCAAGTTATACAGCGAATTAGCCCGAAAATGACTCAGCTAGGATTAGACACAACAATTTACACCAGAGCAATGAACATTGTGCGATCGGTTAAAAAAGTTTGTGATTCCTTTAATCAACAACAGCCAAGCACCTTATCTCTTTCATTTCCTAACAATTCAGAAGTTTTTGTATTTACCGAGGAGTCGAATGGTGCGGGAACTGCTATCGGGGCTGTTCTTGGTTTTGTATTAACTGCGGGAACTCCTATTGGGGCTGCGATTGGAGGTGCAATTGGTGCTGGTGTTGGTGCCAATATGAAAGCCAACAAATTTAAGGAAAAGTACCAACCCCAAGTTATGACAGAGATTGAAAAGCAACTGGGATTAATGAATGTCAATCAAACTGTTGATAACTATATCTCTAAGGCTTTTTCCCAGCTAGAAGAACTACAAACTTTATTCATAAAGGAGGTGATCTCAATTTTAGATACGACCCAAAATCAGCTTGCTCAAATATGTGGACAACGTGAAGCCACGTTTGTAGCTAAACACAGAGAACTCAATCAAATTCGATTAGAGGTACAGAAAATTATGGGCAATGCTCAAAAACTTTCTGAACAACTCAGCCAACTAAGTGCATAAAGTTTCATTTCCATCTACAACAAAAAATCAACACTTACTAAGGAGAACTTAGCAATGACATCTACAATCAACCAAACCATGTCTGTTGATACCGTGATCGATGTAATTAAAGTTGAGCGTACCCTACTGACTGACTTGAATAAATTGCGAGACTTTTCCCAAAAGCTCAAGCTCACAAAATCAGTTGATTTAATTGATGAAGTTTTGAAGCGGGTTGCAGAAAGAACTTTTTCCGTTGCCATTGTTGGTTGTTTCAGACGTGGTAAAAGCACTTTCATTAATGCTCTGCTAGGTGATAAAATTCTGCCATCAGATGTTTTGCCTACAACTGCCACACTAAATCGCGTTAAGTATGGAATAACCCCCTCGGTGGAAGTTCTATTTAAAGAAAAAGATGAACATGGCAACCCAAAAAAGGAGATTGTTCCAATTGAAAATTTGACTGATTATGTCACTAAACTGACACCAGAATCTAAGATTACTGCCGAGTCAATTAAAGAAGCAGTTGTCTATTATCCAGTTCCCTATTGCCAAAATAATATCGAAGTTATCGATACGCCAGGACTGGATGACGATCAAAACATGACTAATGTTACCCTGTCAGTTTTACCCCAGGTTGATGCAGCCATTATGATTATTTTGGCTCAAAATCCTTTCGGTGAATATGAGAAGGATTTCCTGGAAAACAAATTACTGACTAGCGATTTGGGACGTGTTATTTTTGTCGTGAATATTTGGGATACCTACACTCCTGAAGAAGCCGATCGCCTAGTTCAGCACATTAAAGCTAAAATTCAGCAAAATGTGTTGGAGCGAGCCGCAGATCAGTTTGGCGACAAGTCTGAGGAGTACAAAGCCTACGTGCAAAAGATTGGCGAACCCAAAGTATTTGGTATTTATATCAAAAAAGCATTAGAAGCCAAGAAAAAAGGCGATGAGGCACTAAATACTCAAAGTGGCTTTCGGACATTTGAGGGAGCTTTAGACAAGTTTCTGACAAAAGAGCGGGCGGTGATTCTCTTACAAGTGCCTGCTAACCGAGCGATCGCTTCAGCTAAAGAAATCCTCTCCACCCTCCACATCCAAGAAAGCGCCCTGCAAATGAAGCAACAAGAGTTCCAAGCTGCTTATGGAAAAAGCGTGGCTGAGATTGCTGCTATCCGAGAGAGACAGACAAAAGAACTTAGTCTTATTGATGGTGCTGCTGCCAACGTTAAGTTGCTAGTGCGACCTTTAATTTATAATCTTCCTGCTGAATTAAAACAAGCAGCGGAAGAGGCGATTCAAAACACAGCTATTGAGCCAAAAGAAGTGAATAACAAAAAGGCTCTAGCTAAAAAGCTGGGTGATCAAGTCTCTAAAGCTCTGCAACGTGCCACAGATAAATTATCAGAGAAGATCCAAAATGAAATTCAGAAAGGAATCGATCAGGAGGTTGAGCGCCTGAAAGATTTTGCTGAATCAGTCGATCAGGCTCTCACAAACGTTCAAATGCAATTTGGTGACGATATCGTAGCGAGTTCAGATCGCAAAACAAGTGGTGCTGCGGACGCAATCACTGGCGCTCTGTCAGCATTTACAGGATTTGGTGGTATCTGGTCAGGATATCGTGTAGCGGGGGTAAAAGGTGCTTTTGCTGGTGCTGGTGCTAGCATTGGCACGTTTTTCCTAGCTGGAGTAATTGCCGGAGCTATAGGATTAACGGCAGCTGCTTTTTGGCCTGTTGTAATCGCTACCGGACTTTTGTCTGTTTTCACAGGCGATCAGTTTGCCAAAATGCTATTTGCTCGGGACAGGGTGGAAAATTTCAGAAAAGACTACAAGGAGAAAGTGCTACAGGCAATTGAAAATCGAGTCCGACAAGAGCGCCTTGACCAAAAAATTGATGAGCAGATTGCAGAGCCTTTTGAAGTGCTGAAACTAACGCTGCGTCAGGAAGTAGAGACATTTCTCGACAACACCCAAAAGACTCTAAATGATCTCAATGACAAGCGGGGACGAAACGAAGTTTTGAATGAAAACGAACGCCAAGAACTCAATGAAATTCGTACTGAAACTGAAAAGATTCTTGGTAATGCCCAGCGGCTATCTGACCAGCTTGTGGAGATTATGAGCGTCTAACTGTTGCAGACATCCCGTGTAGGGCGGGCTGTATAGTCCGCCTTGCTCTATATTTCTCAGAATCATCGTCTAATTTAGTAATTGATAATTAGAGGAAATCTCTGAGTGGAATACAAACAAAAACTTGAAGATATAACAAATGAACAATAGTTTTAGCCGTGCACGATCGCTCGAAATGGCTAGTCTCTCCCAACTAGCTTACATCGCTCAAAACCAGGGAGTAGAAGTTGTTTGCAACATCCTGAAGTCAGGGTGTTTACCATTTGTACCGCAGTATCAAACAATTGAATTTCTTCATAGTCCGCGCCTCTTTAATTCCACAAGTGAATTAGCTTGCTGTGGTTTAATTTTGTCCACACCGAGTAACATTGTAATTGCGATCAGAGGAACAGAAAACCTAGATGATTATTTCCTTAACTTACTGGTACAAACCAACTCTGAAGCCATTCATTCTGGTTTTAACACTTATGTAGAAAGTTTCTGGGAACAATTGCAAGACTTTCTGTTACGAGAAGACAACGGTAGGAAAGATATTTTCATTACTGGACACAGTTTAGGAGGTGCAGCAGCTACATTAATTGCAAAACGGCTGCAAGAGCCTGGTTTAAAGCCAATAGAACCTCATGTTCTAGAAACTTATACCTTTGGTGCACCGCCAGTTAGTACAGTGGAATTAATGCTAGATACACCACTATACAGATTCCGCAATGCTGGCGATTTCATTCCACACTTACCAAAAATAATTACTATCCTAGTTAACCGAATACCTCGCTTACATGGGGCGATCGCTAACCAAAACCCACATCTTTTACAAACGCTTTCTGAGTATTGCCATGTAGGCTCTGAGTATCTTATAGAAAAAAATTATCAGATTCGTCAGCTAGATCAACCTAACATCGGTAATACCTGGCAGTGGGTTCAGTTCTCCAAAATATTACTTCCCCAGCTACAGGTTAGCACACAGGGAGATAACAATAAAAGCAATGTCAACAATAGATTGAGGGAGCTAATCAAAACTTTGATTCAAACCTCGTTACAGGAGCATCGTGCCATCAAATATGTAGAAAGGCTGAACTTTGGTAAGCTTCCACCTTGGAGTAAATCTTCAGCACAATCAATTATGTTCAACAAATCGCCTTCAAGTCATGAGAAAAGGTGCAGCTTCACAGAGAAACGCTATTAGAAACTTGGCTACGGGATCTTCCTCAGCTTTACGCCAACTTCATAACTTCCAACTTATGCTCTTCAAAAAATTATCTTACATGAGCATTACTGATGACTAACAGTTGTAAATTTTGGAGAAAATCTAGTAGTCATTAGCGTATGTTAAATTACAACCAATTACCAATAATAATAAACGGTGCCCAATAATAGGGATTATCATATTGGTCGTTAATTTCTGGTCTTTTTTTTGCCTCAATTAGTTTGATTTGAGCAGCTTGTAAAGCTTGTGCTTTACTCATTCCCGGTTCGCGTAACTTATTATAAAACTCTGTCACTAAATCTGCTGTAGATTCATCTCCTACAGACCACAGTGAAGCCATAGCACTTCTCGTTCCAACTTGTAAGGCGACACCAGCTAAACCTAAAGTTGCGCGGTCATCGCCCGCAGCTGTTTGACAAGCTGTTAACGCTAAAAGTTCAATTGAATTAGAACCGCCGCTGACTTGTCGCAGGATAGTTTCTAGTTGATTGATAGTTAATTTACTATTATTTCCTGCGACAAGAAAAGTATCTTCTGGAATTGTGCCAAACTGAGCATGAGTTGCCATGTGAATAATGGGATAAGCTGTTTTTTCAATTTCTTCTTCTAAGTTTTTAGAATCAAATTTTTCATTCAAAAGCTGTTTACTCTCCGGAAATAGTTTTTGTACTGATTTGATTTCTGTGGAAACGCTTGTCAAAGCCGGAAATTTTTGCTCATCAACCGTGGCTTCTTTACTCACACCTAAAATTAAAGCTCGACTTGCTTGAGTATTGAGTTTTTTAGGCGCTGTCAACCGTAAGCTAGGGCTGATAGCAATGGCATACTTTTCTATTAAATATCTCTTTTCATTTTTGTCATAAAGTGCCGCCATTGGCACGTTACGTAAGAAACCATCTTGGATAAAAACGATGGTTTTTATTTTGTGTGATTTTAAATCACCTTCCAAAGGACGAATTATCAAATCATATAAATTTTCTGCCAATGTAGTATCATAGTTAATTGACACTAGTCCTTGGGTCAAACCTGCACGAAACTTTTCGATTTTATCTCTAAAATCTCCCCGATTCTGATTAATCCAATATAGCCGTTTTACCTGATTTGGTAGACTAAGAAGAATCGCAGTACCATCTTCTAGAATAATTGAGCTAAAAACCGCAGTATCTTCTTTGAGTAGTTCATCAACTTTTTGGTCATTGAGTGCAGTCAATATACAATCATTACCAAAATAATTTTGTAGTTCTGCTAGTTTCAAAGAATTAATTGTTTCGAGGGCGCTATTTAATTCTTTATTACGGTTTTCGCTGTCCATTGATACTAGCGAAGCTAACTCAAGTTGAAAATGTGCTAACTGACGATAGATAGGCTCAATAATATCTCGAAAGTCAAATTGTAAATCGCGGTCTGCAATTAAAATATCGCTGCGGATTTTTTCTAGGGTATTATACGCTCTTTGATAAAAAGGGAGTGCATCTAACTTTTTCCCCTGTACTTGTAAAATTCTTCCTGCTTGCCACTCCCACAAATATAAGCTATCTTTAGCCTTCAATTTTTGGTCAGCTACCCACAGTGCTTTCTGGGTTAATTCTAGGGCTTGTTTATATTCCTGGCGACATTCATAAAAATGACCAAGCGCCCCCATAGCAAAAGACTCAGCACGAGAGTCTTGCAGTGTTTGAGCAATTGAGATCGCCCCTTTGAGTAATTCTTGTATCTGTGTATTTAGTAGTTTTCGCTGCGGACATTGAGTTAAGGATGAAGTGACTTCAACATCAGCAGCAGGTAGATTCGCTAAATCTATAGCTGCATATACTTTATTAATAGAATCGGGTAATCTACCCAACAGAGCTAAAGCTTGTTCGATATCTGCGTTAATCTGAGCGGGATCAACTAAATTTATGGCTTGGGTACGGTAATATAGCTGAATTAAATTCAGCAGGCTTCGCATTTCACCGGGTTTATTGTCTTGCTGGCGAGCTTCTTTGAGACTGGACTGAAAATACTCCAAAGCTTGCTTGTAATTATTGGTAGCCTTTTGCTGAAATTCATTAGCCTTCGGGACACCGCGTTGCTGGGCAGACTTAGCACGCAGATTCCAAAGTTGCGCCCGACTAACATGGGCATTACCCAAACTATTCAGTACTAAAAAGTCATAAGCTGGATTTTTAAGATTTTTCGCATGTTCTAGGTATTCAATTGCTTCGTCGTAATCTCCTCTGAGGCGATAAGCTTCTCCTAAACTACCTAGCGCTGCGACTTCTCCTAGTGTATCTCTTTGTTCGCGGGCAATTTGTAAAGCACTCCCTTGCAAACACTCTCGTTTTTCTTGAGATTTTTTGTTAGATTCCAGTTTTTTTGCCGATGCACCGCATAAGAGCTGTATCGCTTTTCCTGGTTGTCCTAAACTACTATAAGCTTGCGCCTGTTCGGTGAGCATTCGCCCCAACTGCTGCCAGTCACCAGAGGAGCGATAGTAGTTAATCACACGCTCCCAATAGCTAAGCGCTGCCTCACTCTCTCCTAGCTGCTGATACGCCCTTGCTAAATTTTCACTGACAATTACTGCATTAGCACGGTTATTACTTTTTTGGTAGATATCTAAAGCTGTTTTCCAGCGTGAGATCGCGCCGCGAAACTCTCCCTTAGAGTAGCGTTCAATACCTTGGTTTACCAGTTGAGCCGCATCGGGAGTCTGAGCGTTTACTAATTCCGCTATTGTCATTTGTTTAGCTGTTAATGGGACATAACCCAGCCATAAACAAAATGTCAGGCTGACTAAGAAGAGAAATCCCAGAAAACGACGCCAAGCTAATTTGTGAAATCGATTTAACACAGGCTAACTCCGGCAGCAGCGTGGTATCACTCAGATGCTTTTTCTGAAAACTGAGGAAAAAACTATTAACCCAGCTATTGAACCTTAGCTCTTATTTTTAACAGTATCAAAAGTTCCCATAAGCAGAGACCAAATAACTTAAGCAATTCAAAATTCGTCTTGAAAAGTTTAACGGAGAGAAGTTGCAAGGAGGGTTTTCCTTTGGGGACAGAAACTGACACCGCACACTTTCCGCAAAATTCAAAATCAAAAACCAAGGGTTGGCACATATCCTAGCTGCTGACTGTATGCCAACTAGATGTAAAACAGCTTATACAGTATGTGCAGTTTTATGCAAAGGTGGATGCCTCATCGTATAACTAATCCATTAAAATGTGGCATTTCAATGAGCAGGAATGGTGAATGAATCTCCAAAAGGATTTTTCTATCGTGTTAATTAAGGAAGCAGTTAAACAAATTATATAAATGAGGTAAAAATCATGAAACGCTATTTTTGGACAAAGGTTTTATTCAGACTAACATTAGCAGCAATTGGCATTACTAACAGTGTTCTACTGCAACCAGTCCGTCAATGGCTTGAATCATTAAAAATAGAAGATTACCAATTGGCACGGTTGCTCTGCACAATTATTCCTGCCAGTTGTCCTTTTGAACGAGAAATTAAATTCCACAACCGTACTCTTCTTTACATTCCACCTCTATGTAAACTCAATCCTTTCTACGAACAGTTAGTCGAACTACGTTTTAAAGCTTTAACTTATTTAGCAGATGAGCTTGGTGAAGATGTGACGCTGTATTGCTAATACCAAGGAGGCTTCTATGTCTCGCGAACACAATGGCTATCCCTTTACAGGTATCGAGCCGAGATCTGACCAAAATTCTGCAAGATGACCTGGAAAGGCTTGATTTTACGTTGTAAATTACGGCTTTTTTGACTTTGATGTAGCAATTTTTCAAACCCATACAGCACAGGGGTTTTCAGTCCATCTTGCAGAAAATTACTTGGATCTCGGCTCAATACCGTACATTGTTATGTGGTTTACTGTTAGTCTTTACTCAAACATCGTCTCTTTAAAATTGCGGTGAATAAGGAGATAATGCAAGTATCATTGCACACACATTAGGATGATTTTAAGTTGGAAATTATGCCACTTGTAGCTTGCTTACCGTAGGGTACGGTTAGGATTTAGATATTAAAACAAGCTATCGTTATGGGTGAGTGACTACTTTACCATCCCTCCCTATTTTTACAACAAAACTATTAGTTTTATATTGTCTTCACAATCAAATATATATCTATACTTAATAATAAATGGCTGTTGACAACTAAATGGCTGTTAACAACTACTTTATATTCTCATTTTTTGTTTGTATTTTATACAAAAGTGCAATCAATAATAGTGCTGAAAAAAAATACTACAATCTTTACTCAAAGCTGGCTGCGTCGATATTGGCGTTTGGGGATATTGGGGTGTCTAGCTATAGTTGGGGTGGTAGTTGGAGTTGAAGAAAGCACCTTAGCTCAGCTGAATCTCACGCCTGACACTGCTGGCGATCGCAATTTGGGAACTAGAGTAGAAGCAATAGATGCGTTAACAGAACAGATTCGGGGTGGGACTCAGCGAGGAGGCAATCTCTTCCACAGCTTCTTTGAATTCAACATTCTTGAAGGTAGAAGTGTCTATTTTGAGAATCCAGTTGGAGTCACTAATATTCTGAACAGGGTGACAGGGAAAGACCCTTCTGACATTCTGGGAACACTAGGTGTGGGAAAACCCGGTGTATTAGGCACTGCCAACTTGTTTCTAATTAACCCCAATGGCATTATCTTTGGCCGGAATGCCAAGTTAGATGTCGGAGGTTCGTTTGTGGCAACGACGGCGAATGCGATTGGATTTGGTGAAAACGGCTTTTTCAGTGCAACTACATCAAATGTTCCTTCAGCGTTATTAACAGTTAACCCTTCGGCTTTTCTATTCAACCAAATAGCAGCTGCACCTATCCAAACCCAGTCAATAGCGCCAGCTGGATTAGATCCATCTGGAAACGCTACCTTTGGTCTAAGAGTTCCTGATGGTCGTAGTCTACTCTTAGTAGGTGGGGATATCAGGGTCGATGGCTTAGAATTTATTTCTAATAATGTGACTGGCGAAATCCATCGGGCAAATCGTGGGGGGCTGAAAGCATTTGGTGGACGAGTTGAGTTGGGAGGATTAGCAAAAACAGGAACCGTAGGACTAAACGTGAATGGTAAGGAATTGCATTTGAAGTTCCCTAGCAATTTAGAGAGAGCAGATGTCTCTATTACTAATAGGGCAGAAGTGAATGTACGTGCTGGAGGTGGCGGTAGTATTGCTATTAATGCCCGAAATTTGAATATGGCAGGAGATAGCTTAGTTCGGGCAGGGATAGCATTAGGGTTAGGGTCACTTGATAGTAAGGCAGGAGATATCGAAATTAATGCAACAGGGGAAATAAGACTTACTGATGGTAGCCAATTTTCCAATACTGTCTTTGGGCGGGGAAAGGTAGGCGATGTCAATATTACTACTAGTGGACCCATTTCTTTTGATGGCGTGAATAGCAATGGAAATGCTAGTGGAGCCTATAGCAGGTTGGAGCCTGGATCTGTAGGTAAAGGTGGCAACATCAATGTCAGGGCTGAATCACTGTCTTTAACCAATGGCGCTCGACTACTTATCGACACCTCTGGACAGGGAAATGGAGGTAATGTCATTGTCAATGCTCGCACAATCTCTCTTGATGGCTCTGATAGTGCTATCTCTAGCAACTTGGACGAGAGAGGTATTGGAAAAGCAGGTGACATAAACATCTCCACTGACTCACTCTCACTCACTAATGCTGCTCAAATTCGAGCTGCCACCTTCGGAGAGGGAAATGGAGGCAATGTCATTGTCAATGCTCGCACAATCTCTTTTGATGGTAGGCAGGATAACTATGGTAGTGGTATTTACACTAATGTGGAACAGGGAGGTGTTGGAAAAGCAGGTGATATAGGAAAAGCAGGTGATATAAATATCTCCACTGACTCACTCTCACTCACTAATGCTGCTCAAATTGCTGCTGCCACCTTCGGAGAGGGAAATGGAGGCAATGTCATTGTCAATGCTCGCACAATCTCTTTTGATGGTAGGCAAGGTAAGTATCCTAGTGGTATCTTGACCAATGTGGAAAAGGGAGGTTTTGGAAAAGCAGGTGACATAAACATCTCCACTCACTCACTTTCACTTACCAATGCCGCTGCAATTGGTGCTGCCATCTTCGGACAGGGAGATGGAGGCAATATCATTGTCAATGCTCGCACAATCTCTTTTGATGGTAGGCAGGCTAATCATGGTAGTGGTATCTCTAACAATGTGAGACAGGGAGGTATTGGAAAAGCAGGTGATATAAATATTATCAATACACAGTTACTCTCTGTGACTAATGGCGCTCAAATTGGTGTTGCTAACCTTAGCTCTGAAAGTAGAGCGCGTGCAGGCGATATAAAAATTAACTCATCTAAAGTTATTTTAGATAACCAAGGAAGCTTAAATGCTGACTCTGTATCAGGTAACGGTGGCAACATTAATCTCCTAGTGAGAGATTTATTGCTGCTACGCCGCACAAGTCAAATTTCCACAAATGCTGGCACAAACCAAAAAGGTGGCGATGGCGGTAACATCAACATCAACTCGAAATTTATCATTGCTATCCCCCAAGAAGACAGCAATATTACAGCCAATGCTTTCACAGGTAGAGGTGGTAATGTCCAAATAATTTCTAAAGGTATCTTTGGTATTGAGCGCCGTCCACTGCCAACTAAGAAAAGTGATATTACAGCTAGTTCTGAGTTAGGCATTGCAGGGAATGTAAATCTCATGACACCCGACACCAGCGCTATCCAAAACAGCCTGACGGAGTTACCCCAAAACGCCATTGACACCAACGTCCTTATAGCCAACAGTTGCATCGCCCGCAGTAGCAAGCAACAAGGTACTTTCACCATCACTGGTTCTGGTGGCTTGCCTAATCGTCCTGGCGATGCTTCCGTTTCACCCTATCCCACTGGTACTGTGCGGAGTGTACCAAGTAATGGCGCATCACGCCTGTGGCAGAAGGGCGACCCCATTGTCGAACCATCTGGCGTGTATCAACTCCCGAATGGACAGCTTGTGCTAAGTCGAGAATGTCTTTAGTTTTCATCCCCGACTTAAAAGACATTCACTTCTCTACACCTATTTTGACCAAAAGGCGCTTTCAGGCGATCACTATGAAGTTTTCCGTAGAGCAAATTCTTAATTTACCAGGGATAAAAGTATTAAGTTGTCAAGAGATTGAAGGCTTGGGGTTAATTATAGAAATACAGGCTGCATCAAAATCTTGTACTTGTCCAAAATGTGGTAAACCTAGTCATAGTATACATCAAAATCACTGGCGCAATATTCAAGACTTACCTTGGAGTAATCAGGCAGTGATATTAAGAATTAATCGGCGGCAATTTAGATGTAAAAATTGCCAAAAGCCATTTAGTGAGGACTTGGATTTTGTAAAAAGACAAAGAGGATATACGAAAAGATTTGCTCAAGCTATAGTCGAAGAAGTATTGAACAGTAATATTCGGAGTGTTGCACAAAGGCATGATTTAAGTGAGTCAGAAATTCAGTCGATGTTAGATGAGATAGCATCATCAATCAAGATTGATGTCAGTGAAATAGAACGTCTAGGTGTAGCGACTAGCCTGCGCTCTCCGTACAACTTGTGTAGCTGCTACATCCCCGCCTTGACTCTGAGGCACCCGGATTAGGAGACCGATTTTTCCGGACATCCTTTGAGTGAAGAATAGAATTTTAGATATTTGCGTACTCACATACTCAAAAATAAAAATATTCAAACAGTACATAAAAATGACGGCGATCGCCGTCATTTTTAATTTTTGCGTATTTAAAAACATCAAGTATCTAAAAACTCAAATACTTGATGTTTTTTAAATGAGTTGGTAAATTATGAGCATCAAGTTTTCAAATTTTTGCGTACCTGAAATTTCAAGTATTCAAAAACGCAAGTTTTCAGTAATTTAAAAACTCAATATTTAGCATGACACCATGATTATTACAGTTGCATCATTCAAGGGGGGGGTGGGCAAAACGACGACTGCCGTTCACCTCGCTGCTTATCTCCAGACCAAGGGGGAGACACTGCTCATTGATGGCGACCCCAATCGTTCTGCTAGCGGCTGGGCAAAACGTGGCAATTTAACTTTCAAAGTGATTGATGAGCGGCAAGCTGCAAAGTATGCGAAGAATTACCAGCACATTATCATTGACACCCAAGCAAGACCGGAACAGGAAGATTTAGAAGCACTTGTGGAAGGATGTGATTTACTTGTGCTTCCCACTACCCCGGATGCTTTATCACTTGATGCCCTGATGCAGACTGTTACTACTCTCAATTCGTTAGGTGCTGATAAATTTCGCATCCTTATTACTCGCGTTCCACCTAAACCCCGGCGAGATGGAGAAGAAGCAAGGGCAATGTTAACTGAGGCTGGATTACCTCTATTTAAGGGTAGTGTCCGTGATGCAGTTGCCTTTCAAAAAGCCGCGTTAGCTGGTGTACCAGTTAACAAAATTTCTGACCCACGCGCCAAAATTGCTTGGCGAGATTATCAAAGCA
This sequence comes from Nostoc linckia z4, assembly GCF_002608075.1. Taxonomy (GTDB): domain Bacteria; phylum Cyanobacteriota; class Cyanobacteriia; order Cyanobacteriales; family Nostocaceae; genus Nostoc; species Nostoc linckia. The sequence continues at coordinate 28,351 of NZ_LAHA01000057.1, read as the reverse complement.
TCGGTCAGGAGGTGATGAAGTGAGCAAATTCAAAGGTATTTTGGATGCAGCAAAGGGTCGTGAACCTGAACCGGAGCCAGAAAATCAAAGCCAGGAAACAGAAATTCAATTGCTAGAAGTTCAACAACCTGAAAAGGTAGAACGAAAGCCAGTTGCCCAATTGCAAACCGAACCGCCAAAACGGGGACGACCCAAAGCCAAACGCTCTGACCCTGACTATGAGCAGGTAACTGCTTACATTAAAAGAAATACTCACACAGCAGTCAAAATTGAACTGTTAAAGTCCAGTCAGAATGGCGAAAAGCGGGAGTTTAGCGAACTTGTTCAAGATTTGCTAGAGCAATGGCTAAATTTGCGTACCTGAAATTTCAGATATTCAAAAACTTGAAAAGTTAAATTTTTAGATATTTGAGTTTTTGACTATCTGACTTCAAGGCGATGCCTACGGCGGTAAACTACGCAGTCCAGTAAAAGCTGAATGTGGCGATGCTTGTTGGCAAGCAAGCCACTGCGCGTCTATGTATGGCTTGCACTGCTTCTCAAAATCCTTATGAAAAATCCACCAAGGAGGTACTGCCCCTCCTATATCTGTGTTATCAGCACAGCGCCTCACTTTTCGGCTTCAGGTGGAAGGCGGAAGATGGAGGAATTGAACCCCCAGGTGTTGCCCTGCTCTAGTTTTCAAGACTAGTTGCCCTCCCTTGAGCAGCATCTTCCATATAAACAAGGGGTATCTGAGGAGACTTGAACTCCCTAATGACTGGTTCCACAAACCAGCGCCGCGACCGCTTTGGCTTCAGATACCAAGAGTGGATACTGGTCGGATTTGAACCGACATCTTTCTGCTTGCAAGGCAGACGCTTTCCCAGTTAAGCTACAGACCCATGAGCAGGAGTGGTAGGGGTCGAACCTACATTGGTCGATTTAGAAGATCGATGCCCTCATCCATTAGGCGACACTCCCATAAATTGGTAGCCCCGGCAGGGATTGAACCCGCGACTTCCTCTTTGTAAGAGAGGCACTCTCCCAACTGAGTTACAGGGCTAAGAAAGCGATCGACGAGATTTGAACTCGTACCTAGAGTTTGGAAGACTCAAATGCTGCCATTACACCACAATCGCATTGAAGCTGGTGACAGGAGTTGAACCTGCAACCTACTGATTACAAATCAGTTGCTCTGCCAATTGAGCTACACCAGCACTAATTTGGTGACGGGGGCAGGAGTTGAACCTGCCGATGTTCAGGTTATGCAGCCCCACGAGCCACCGTTGCTCCATCCCCGCATATTCACCAATACCCCTGACTGGATTTGAACCAGCAACTTCCAAATTTTAAGTTTGGCACCTCTTCCACTTGGGTTACAGGGGTAAGTTTTGGTGGGCGCTACAGGGGTCGAACCTGTGTCAGCCTGATTAAGAGTCAGGAGCATAACCGTTCTGCCAAACGCCCAAGATTGGATGGGTCGCCCAGGGGTTGAACCTGGATGAATCCGCTTAAAAGGCGGCTGCATACCCGCTCTGCCAACGACCCAATTTGGTACTCCCGACAGGAATTGAACCTGCAAAAATTCCGTCCCTCAAACGGAAGCGTTTACCAATTTCGCCACAGGAGTATGGTTGGGCAAATGCCCAGTACCCTTGGTGGGAGTTGAACCCACAAAATCTGGTTTCTAAGACCAGCACGTTTGCCAGTTTCGTCACAAGGGCAAATGGTCGGGATGGTAGGATTTGAACCTACGGCTCCTTGTCCCCAAAACAAGGCTTCTAGACCACTGAATTACATCCCGATATTGGTACTCCTGACGGGAGTTGAACCCGTACACAGACTGTTTTTGAAACAACCGCCTCTTCCAATTGGGCTACAGGAGTATACATAGGCTGGGAAGGAAGGAATCGAACCCTCAAACTTCGCATTCAAAGTGCGACGGCTTTGCCTGTTTGCCTACTTCCCAATAAATGGCTGCCTCAGCAAGAGTCGAACTTGCAACCTCGCGGTTAACAGCCGCTTGCTCTGCCATTGAGCTATGGGGCAATGTGCCAGTCCCCCAGGTCGGAATCGAACGGATGACCTCCTGTTCTTCAGACAGGCGCTACTACCAACTGAGCTACCGGGGGATAAGGCGAGAACGGAGAGACTTGAACTCTCAATCTTCAGTTTCGTAATCTGAGATGTTATCCAGTTACACCACGTTCTCATAAGGCGGAGAGAGAGGGAGTTGAACCCACAGTGAGATGATGAATCTCACAACTGTTTAGCAAACAGCTTGCCCTGCCAATAGCAATCTCTCCATAATGGGCCGGGCTGGAATTGAACCAGCAACACTGAACGCGGCGGTTTTACAGACCGTTACCTACACCAATAGGTGAGCCGACCCAAAAGGTAGTGCAGACGGGACTTGAACCCGCTAATTACACGCTTGAAAGACGTGCCGCTCGGCCACTTCGCTTCTGCACCATGTATGCCATGTAAGTTAAAAAAGCTGTTGATTCACACACAGGAATTGAACCTGCATAGACTGTTTTAGAGACAGTTGCCTTACCATTAGGCGAGTATGTAAGCTTTTTCGGTCAGGACACGGCAACGCACAGACTAGGATTTGAACCCAGAACAACAGTTTTGGAGACTGTGGTGTTGCCGTTACACCATCTGTGCATTTGGTCGCAGTGGTGGGAGTTGAACCCACATCGACCAAGTTATGAGCTTGGAGCTTTGCTATTAAGCTACACTGCAATATTTGGAGTCCAGGGTGGGATTTCAACCCACGATTGTCGGTGTTGCAAGCCGATGCCTTAAACACTTGGCGACCTGGACAATTTGGAAGCCTTGACGGGAGTTGCACCCGCTTCTCCTTGACTGAGAATCAAAGCGACTTGTCTATTTGTCCACAAGGCTACACGGGGATGATGAGATTTGAACTCACGATCTTTCGCTCGACAGGCGACTGCTTTAAACCGGACTAAGCTACACCCCCACGTTGGATGGCAATTATTTAATTTTCAAGGTTCAGAAGTGTTTGCGCTATGCCTTTTTGAGAGGCTGTAGTGCTTTACTACATTTATACTACATAATGTATTATAAAATGTCAAGGGCATACTACAAACTTTTTGAAAGAACTGAGAGGGCAGTGTTACGTAATCGAGCTTATTGCCCTCTCTGACTAGGTTTGAAGGTAATTACTCGTTCTCACTCAGGCGTTGTGCGTTCCAAAACTGTTCGGCAAACGCAATTGCTGGGTGAATTGGGGCTTTAGGCTTGCTTTTGAGTACCATTCCAGCTTCATACGGTAAGCGATCGCTCTTTGTAGAGTTACAACGCTCACAAGCTGTCACAACGTTGTCCCAGGTATGTTGTCCACCTTTTGAACGGGGAATTACATGGTCAAGCGTTAGATGCTTGGTGTTACCACAGTATTGACAGGCGTGATTATCGCGTCTCAAAACCTCACGACGGTTGACAGGCGGGACTTTCTCTCTTCCGTTCCGGATTACCAACAGTCAAGCGAATGTGTTCAGGTACTTGTAGTACGACGCTGGGCGATCGCACTTCCCACTGCTTTGTAGTACCAAAATTCACTGATTCTGCTTGACCTGTGACTAACAGCACGATTGCTCGTTTGATGTTGATGCGTGCTAGTGGTAAGTAGTTCTTGGAGAAAACCACAACTGAATTTTGTAATATGTGTGGTTGCCCAAAAGGTGGTTGAACTTCCATAAGTTAATTCACTCCTAAAAAAATAACCCCCGCCTCTGGTTATCAGGTGCGGGGGTCACGTAGTTGATACTTTTTGACCTATATCGGTGCTAGAAAACACTTGCACCTCCCGCTTTGGATAAGTTGATCTAGATTCAGCCATCCGGTAATCGCTTCAAAAATACTTTCACGCTGCAATTTACTGCCGACAAAACAATACATTTCCTCAAACGCAAACAGCGCGAATACTCTGCCTAAACCCTTGTTGGGTCGGCAATGTATCACGCTGCTAATGGTTGAGGAGAATCTGCTTATCATTGAAGGTTTGTAGTATTTGTAATTGGGACTTATATCAATAATACAGTTGTAGTATGCGATTGTCTACTGCCCTCTGATCCAGCCTGTGGTTTTGGTGCATTTTTCCTGAAAGGATCACTTTTTCTAGACTCAAAAGCAAAGGCGATCCAGTCTATGGTTGCGATCGCCTTTGTTCAGATGCGTACTTGGATGTAGAAGAGTTGGGTAATGTTTTTGAGAGTTTATGGATGGACTCTCAGGGAACTCTAATTTTTTAACTCTGGGAATAACAGCTACATCTGTCAAGTTGACAGAGTTACTAAGTGTGGTGAGTAGTGGTGACACTACTTCTTGGTAGAAGATGCCCAGTTTCTTCAACCGCAAAAATTCCACACTTAAACATTGTAAACAGAGTGTTAATTACACCTGTTACTAAAGCTGGCTTGGCAGTTTCCAAGGCCACCAAGCCAGCAATTCAACAAAAACTAAAGCAAAAGGTTACTGCAATGAATAGAAACACTAGAAACTTACAACTTAATGATAAGTCAAAGCACCGGAGAGGTTTTCTTTGGAGGCTTCGACAGCTATGTAGGTTTTGGCATCCCATCTTAGGGGCTGTCATAGCGATCGCTTCTCTAATGAAGTTGCTGTTTCACTAACAGGCGATCGTCTTATCTGGCGGATTCCGCCAGATACCTCAATGGATGCGTAGCTTGCCGCCGTAGGCATCGCTCAAAAAAACTCATCAAAAAGGCGATCGCACTGGATCGCCTTTTCTTCTAAGAAACTGATCCCTTTCCCTGCCTGGACAAGGTAAATCTGATAACCTTGGCAGCCGCTGTTCCCGCAAATAACTATACTTTGGCTCAAGAAATATTACGCGGTGTAGCACAGGCACAGCATGAGTTTAATGACAATGGCTTAAATGGTCGATTATTGGAAAGCGGAATATGCCTTCAAGACGTTCAAGTTAACAAAAGTAGTGATTTTCTCTAATCCTGATGATTCATACAGTTTTACTATCACAGGAGAAGTTAGCGTACAGCTACTAGTTATGACGCTACTCAAGCTTTTATTTGTACATGAATACTTGAGTGTTCATTTCCCTCCTATGAGGTGATGGAAGAGATTTAGCCAAAAACAACTGCGATCGCCTTTATCCTCCAAAAAAATAGTTAGTTGAGTGCAGCAGCGATCGCCCTTCATCCTCTAAGAAAAAGTTCTAATTTTCTGGAACTTTCTGTCGGTGGAAGGATAATATTGCCGGAATGGCTTGCTTATGCTTCCAATTAACTTCGGCAAAATTATACTTCTAATCCTCAGCATAGGTTATACTAAGTTGGCAAATGTGTTAAATATAGCCAAGAGACTGTTGAATTTCACGCAAGTAAGACCTCACCCAAAGGTTACGCATCACTCCCGGCTTGGTAAGAAGTTGAGTAACCCGACGTTGTGTAGGTTTTTGTCCTTGTGAATGAAGCAATTGAGCAACATTTTGTATTTCTTGGCATACAAGCTCTCTTTTTTCCTTACCAATTGCATTATTGTATTCTTGGTAACGCTTGGAGATAGAACGAGAAAGTTCAGGAAAATATCTGTATAAATAGCTGTTATTTTTGTAACCTAGTCGTCGAGAAATTTCTAGGAATGAAGGAGGTGGAAATTCCTGAAGTGCTAATTCGAGAATAGGTTCAATTTTTTGCTGTCTACTCACGCTTTTATAATCAGCATGTCTAACTTTAATTATTTGACATAATTCGGGAAAATGATTCTGTAAACAAAGCGGATAATGTTTTAGACGAAACGCGACATCTTCTAAAGAAGGTGGTGGGTACTCATTAATTACTTCTTGAAGAACTATATTTAAAACTTGCTTTCTCTCGGAATTGATTCTTTTATAGGACTTTCTTGGTTGTTCAGCTTGATTTGTTGATGAGCCACAAGCAATATTATCAAAAAATAAAATATCTGTTGTTAAAAAATCAAGCAATTTGATTCTCATCTGCTGACTTAGTAGCAAAAGTTTATCTATTTGAGGTATTACTTTTCCTTTACACCATGAACCAATTGTTGCTTGATTTACTAAAATAGCGCGAGATAAAGCAGCTTGATTTGATTGAAATGCTTGATTAATAAAAGTAGAAATTGTCTGACTAATCCGATTTGAATCAATCGGAGATATGATAGTGGGTGCAGCTGCGATTAATTCTCCCAATTCGTGATTCACATAAAGTTGCCAAGCAATTTCATCCACTTTTTTAATTTTGTTGACTCCACCATTTTTGTATCGGTAACTCCCCAGCCATTTACCGCATTTATTACAGTGTCCGGTCTGAGAATCACCAGAAAGTACAAGTTGTTGATTCAAACAATGAGTACTTGGTTTGTATGTGAACATCGTAGCTCTATGTCCAATTTTGTGTGGTCAATATGACAAACCTCTAAAGACCTATCTCCGTGTTTTGGTGTTGTTAGCTCTAATTCCCAGTAAAACGATTGTTGTGGATAAGCAGCTCTATGTCCTTCTCTGCTACAAGTTTGCTGCCAACCACTACGCTTTTTTATCTCGCTAATAAATGTTTTATAGCTAGGAATTTGGTCGTCTGGAATGTCTGCATTGACGCAAGCATTACAAAAAGCTCCATATACCTCGTACTTGCGTTTTTGTTTGTGGGTTTCGTAGCTTTGCGTAATAAATTCATTGATTAATTCTAAGATTTGTTGGGGTAACTTCCGGTTGCGGTTCCCTTTTTTATTGGAGTGATTTAAAAGCCCAATATAGCCGTAGCCGTACTTTTGTTGAGCCTGTTTATATTTGGCTAGCCAATCCCTTAAAGTGCGTTCTGGGACTGTTGGATTTTCTATTTTTTGACCTAACAATATTGGTTCAATACTTCTGTAACGTCGGTTAGCATCTTCTAAATCTTTTTGGCTTGCACTCCTTAATATTGAATTTAATTCGTCGGGGTTACTGCCAGCATACATCTGTCTATTAACTGTTATTTGACCCAGCCGAATTTTACTCTCTAGTTCAGTAACTGGTAGGTCAATCAACTCCCCTAATTCAGAGCGCAGAGTAATTTGTGTATGACCAACTTTTATCAATGTATAGATTTGACCATCCCAGTTTATTTGTTCTTTTGTCACTAAATTTATGACTGGAAGAGTTATTGTATCTGCACTTCGCAATGACAAAAATATCGATTTATGGGAAGAAGCATACTCTCGGTTGCAAAAAACTTGGCATTGTTCTGGCTCAACTAGTAAGCACGTCTCTAAATCTATATAAATCTGCTCGCTAGCAATTAAAAAATAAATCGAATCTGCGCTAATTCCTAACTTATTGTCAAGCAATTGATTCAGAGTTATTCCTGGTTGGGCGCGAACAATATTTTCAATTAACTCCTCTGACCTATTCCTCAGATTTTTGGATTCATCAATAGCACGATAATAATCTTCTAAAAAGGTTAGATTGCGGTATAAAATCCAATTAATTTTAGCATCTGAAAAAATTTGAAAATCAAATCCAAATTGTGCGGCATACGATAAAGCAGGTGGTGATAACCAATCACCATCACTATTAAAGCTGTAACGATGAGGCTGTTTGACAAGCAACTTTTGTAATTCTTTTTCTGTTTTACACTCTACCCACCCAGCACTCGAAGCTCTGATAACGAAAAAGTCCGGGGTGTAGAAAAATCCAAGATTTCGTCCCGACTTGGACTGGTAATTTATTTTAAATGCCGGAGGTTGGTCGTAATATTCCAGAACCTCCTCATCATGCTCTAGTTCATATATAAAGGGAAGCTCAACTTTATGAGACTCAAATTGAATGCTTTTTTGATTCTTTTTGCTGGGATAAAAACCTGAAACATTCTTTCTTCCACCCCCAACTCGTCGCGCTGGCTCACTAGACCGAATATCCGTAAGAGTTGAGATTGATAATTTTGATAATCTTTGGTCGCTACACCATTTTTTAAACTCGTAATCGGTGAGCATTTTTCTTACTCCCTGAAACTTGAGTTAGACATGCAGTCTATAACAATGGCACTTCAGAAGTAGCAAACACTAATTAATTGCGAGAAACAGTAGCCGATTATTACTCAAGCCATTGCATGGGATCTGATGTGTTATTAATTGTAACTCTAGCTACAAAAGCGTTTTGAACGAGTCATCTAATTTAACAATTTTGGCACGTTTATTGTTCCATTTTTAGTTTTCGGCAGTATTATCATTCCAATTGCCGAATTTTTGGCATCAGTGATTAACGACAGAATAAATGTTTTGAGCTTCGTCGTGGCAATATTATGGTAACAATTTTGGCAATATTATCCTTCCACCGACAATTGCCTTGTTTGCAGTTTGAAGCGTTTATGTTTGCAGTTCGCTACACTTAATTATCCAATCAAAACCTCGGCAGCACTGTACCCGTGCCCGCGTCTTTCTTCGTGCGGACATAAGCCTTTGTTGTATCGGTTTTACTGTGCCCCAACTGGTTTTGCACCTCAAAAACATTTTTATGCTCGACTGCTCTTGTCGCGTGAGAATGGCGTAACCAGTGACATGAAAACTTCACCTTTGCCACCTCGGAGATATCCTGAATCAACCTTTTTATTGCCCGATCGCTCAACGGCAACCCCTTTTTTGCTGGGTCAGGTGACATATTCGCAAACACGGGCATCTTATCACTAGCCATCCCCCGGTACTTTTTGAAAACGAGCGAAGTCTGATGGTCTAAGCCAATCTCGCGGTACTTGCCACCTTTGCCTCGGAACTTAATCGTATAGTATCCCCGGTTTCTATCCTCTGGTGTCGGGTCGGGATACCACTGGAAATTATGCCAATATAACCCCGGATAATCTTCCTTGGGTTGGCCCGGTTCATCACCCGGAACCGTCACGCGACCCACTTCACCAACCCGCATCCCACTGTAAAAAATCAAACTAAAAACTAGCCAATACTTACCCCCCAACTGCTTGGCTGCATCAGCTAGCTTCTTCATCTCGAAATCTTCTAGATATCGCTCTGCCTTCGGTAAATTACTGAAATTGTCGTAATTTATACTACTTCCAATATTCCGCAAAAAATAGCCAATACTCTCCCCACTCCCATAACTCCAGAGCGATCGCAATATCAGCACTCGGTTACTTTTAGTATAAGGGGAAACCTCACCCCAGGAAGCAATAAATTCTAGTAACAATGGTTGCTGTAGCAATCTTAAATCAGGTATACCTTGATTCCGTACCCAATCAAGCAATTTTTGACCAAATCGGTAGTATTTTCGTTTAGTTTGTTCGCGGTTTTGGCTTCCAGCCCAAGCCAAAATTAACTCCTCATCATTACCCACCGCAGGCGTGCGGTAATAATATTGCCGAATTACCTCCTCTACCAATTCTGGAGTTACTTGAGCATTAGTGTTTTTAATTACACTTGGTTGGGGAGTAGCAGGCAGAATTTCTACAGAGCCAATCTCAATATTAGTAACATCCATCTGGTCTTTAGGGTTACGCGACCATAAAAATATAGCTTCCTGGAAGTGCTGTTTCAGGAAGCTTTTATATTCTACGACAGCGCCGTGAATATACTGCTCGCGCTCTGCGTCAATAATTCCAAGAGCCTGCACAACGTAGCAAGCTCCCGAACGGGGTGAAAGCCCAAAACACGGCGGGCGATTCCTGAACGAGTTTGTGCTTGAATCACCAATTCCTGATATGTTGATAGCATTGCTATCTACTTGATATCGATAGCTTTTGCTATCAATTGTGATATCACTATGTCTGATGAGAACAAACCCAGCGAGATGATCCGCGTACCCACTCCCCTGATTCCAGCAGTTAGGGAGTTATCCCGGCTGCACCGACAAGGACGAACAAGCGAGTTGCTTCACTCTTTGGATGAATTAATACTGGCGTTGGACAGTAACAGTAGAAGCGCCAACTCTATGAATCAAACGATATTAGCTATTTGCTCACGACTTGATAACCTAGAGTCACAGTTGTCAGGCGAATCTAATAGCAAAGAAACACCCTCAATCCATAATCTCGCCGATTTAGAACAAAAAATTGAGGGGATGACAGCCCGAATGACACAGTTTGCCGAGGCGATTATTAAAATTCAAAATCATCTCAATAACCAACCGAGGCGGGGCAATAAATCGTACAATAATTCATCCTTCAAAGGGCATACTCCCCGAATCCAACCGTTGACGGAAGAAGGTTTAGCTTCAAGACTTGGTTTAGCGATAGAAACTGTACGCGAACAGCGAATTAAGCTGCACCCACCGCTTTTTGTGGCATGGTGCAAGGGCAAGGATAAATCGGGTATGGGGTGGGAATTTAACGAAAATACGGGATTATATCATCCGGTAAGTTAAACGCTCTTTGAACAACTTTATCTTAATAAAGTGGGAGAAGAAGACTACACCATAATTCCCTTTCTTATCTTTGTAAACTCATCTCCAAACAGGATGCAAATAAAGGGATGTATGTTTGACATAGATATTAGTATTTATGTTGATTTTGGTTATGAATAATGTGTAATTTTTCGGATTATTTAATTGTATTAATTTTCGATTTTCTAGTTAAGAAATTATGCATTATTAATTAATGGATGTATTTATTTGATATTGGGGTGCATGGGTGTATCAGTTATCTGATGAGGAGATTTATCAAGAAGTCGGTAAGATAGTTGCAAGTTTTGACATTCTTGAATGTTACGAGTGCGCTAATGCTGTAATGCAATGGTTGGTTGAAAATGGCATTCAGGGAAAGATTCTCAGACTGAAAACTAGATACCGGGATGAAGATTATATTCTCAGTGACAGACTACTGCGTCAGGGAATAGATGATTCGATTACAATTAATGGTAAGCATTACGGTGTGTTCGTTAGAGGCAAAGTCTTTGATAATCTCTCATTTGAGGGAATGTTTAGAGAGGATTGGATAAAAGATTTCCACTGTCCAAGCGAACAATTTGAAATTAAAGAGTTTGATTTTTAATAAATTCAGGCTTTTTCATAAACAAATAGGAGATAAATATGAGCGGCGGATTGTTTGAGATTTTAGATAAAATTAAAGCGAGACCTGGGATGTATATCGGTACGGCTTCTATAAGTGATTTATTTATGTTTTTAGTTGGTTATAAAACTGCCAGAAGAGAATTGAGTATTGAATTAACTCAATCAGAAGCTGAATTTTATGAGGAGTTTCATAATTTTGTAGAAAGAAAATATAAACTGCATACCTCAAATTCTTGGGCTAAGATAATTATGCTTTACTGTCACGACGAGAAAGCAGGGTTTGAGAAGTTCTTTCAACTGCTCTCTGAGTTTAAAAAACGGGACAAGAGTTTAGATGGAGATGATTTTGATCAAATGGCAAGACAAGAAAGTAAAAAAGAAAATGTTGAAATTATTACTCACGGTTAGTCTTAACTTACTTTCTGTCAAGTGATTTAGTTAACATAAGTAACATGAACACTTGTACCGCTGCTTGCCATTGCGCTAACCCTGCCTGCTCCGGAGTGCTACCACACCGCAATGGAAGTACGAAATTCGACAAGTAATCGCTTTTCTATGACTAGCACCAATTCAGAAATTGTTGTTTCCTAGCCATGAGGAGTTAAGCTGCCAGCTTGCCCAATTGGCAGTTCCTTGGCTTCGGTTGTAAGAGAGTGCATACTGATTTTTGACCATAAGGTAATTATCAGGCGTAAGCTTTGTTGGAGTTGCGCTGCTGGGATTTCCCAGGAGTAAATGCACGCTTATTGATGGGGAAAGTTCGGTGTTAGGTGGCACTTGGGATTGCGCTGGCGAACACCCAATCACAAGCGCAACCAAAGCCGCTACACCCCAAAAACGACGGTTTGGCATAAATTTCTGGACTTTTAAAAAGTTATTTCACTTCAGCATTTCTGATTGTATTTTCAGACTGCCACTTAGTTTTGCCTTACTGCAAGACTTACAGTCGTTGATGGGTGGCCGCCGAGGTTTAACCAAGTTTCTAAATCAGCAACAGTAGAAAAGTCTAGTAATGCTTCTCCTAGATTTTCTAATTGTTCAATAGATAATCCTTGAACTCGCTCGATTAATGATGCATTAATTTCCCCAATACGGCGATTGAGTAAGCGTAGAACTAGACGTTGTTCTCCTTGTTGATTTCCGAACTGTATAGCTTGTTCTCTGTCTCTTTGATAAAGTGGTTCTAGTCGCACAATTAACTCCCTGTAATCATATAATTAGAGTTTTAAATATTCTCAAATTATGTTGAAACAAGTCGGAGAGGTTATCCCCGACTTGGTTATAAATTAATTAATCTACTGATGATGAGTTATTCTTATTGTTGGTTGAACCAAGTTTCTAAATCAGCAACAGTAGAAAAGTCTAATAATGCTTCTCCTAAATTCTCTAATTGTTCAATCGATAATCCTTTAATTCGCTCGATTAATGATGCATCAATTTCACCAAGACGGCGATTGAGTTGACGCAGTATTAAATCTTGTCCAACTTCAAGCCTTCCCTCTTGCTTGGCTTGTTCTCTGTCTCTTTGATAAAGTGGTTCTAGTCGCATAACTAACTCCCTATCATCTGTTTCTAATTCTTGATTTACTCTCAAATTTTCGCGCAAGTTGTAAACTAATTCGAGTGTTGCTTTCTGGTATGGATGATTTAATGGTAACGCTTGCAACTCGACAATCGCTTGTGACTGCACGCTTCCCCTACCCAAAAGCCTCAACCACAAAGTCTCCGGTGTTTGCGGTAGTTGATGTATCGCCACAATTGCTGTCCGCAAGGCATCTGGCAGAAAATGTACTCCTGATAACCAATCGGCTTTTTGCACAGTGCCAAAGCTAGATAATCTAGTTTCAGATACGGTAGGTGTAAGAACCCACAATTTGGGAATTTCTGAGTCCTGAAGTTTAGTTTTATTTGCTTTAGCTTCTCGTCGCAATAAAGCCTTTACTTCTAATAATTTTAGAATACAGTCGCATATTTCATCGGTAGAAGCTGGATTGCGGAAGGGTTCTATTATTGCAGGATGTTCAGCAAATCTTCCTAGCAATCCTAGCACTTGTAAATTAGAGCTTTGCTGTTTATTAGGAGTGAATAAAACATCTATTTCTTTAATCTCTCCTGAAACTTTTTCTGATGCCTTGACTTCTCCGTAATCTTTTAACAATTCTTCCAGATAGTCCTTGGCGAACTTGTCATGTATAAAGCGCGTCATTAAAATTTAATTTCGGGATATTTATGGATGATGATTAATAATTGTATTATACATCGGATGATAATTAAATAACTATTTAAACCTGATTTAGCTATTACTGGTAATTTAAATTTGCTTGATTATGGAGATATCAGTCGAATATTTTGGGGTTGGATTATCTACTACTTATAAGTGGGATTTTTGTTGGGGAAGAGAGTGAAGTGTTGGATTGGTGTTGGATACTGTAATCTCGATATATTAATACTTTTGGGTATGTAGGTTGGTTTTGGATGTGTTGGGTAAAAGTGCATATATTCCCCAAAAAGTGCTATTTATCCAACCCAACCAACAGTCCAACCTAATCGATTAATCTGTAACTATCTTCGCCTGTAAAAATGACTTTCTCTTTTTGTACAAGTAGGTTGAGTTCGTCGCGGATTTGTGCTTCCGATATGCCCTTGAATTTACTACCTGCATTCTGTTTAATTTGACGTGGAGTCTTTGCACCTTTCCCCTTGAGATAATCAACCAGTTTGGTTTGAATCTCGGTTAGTTTGATGTCTGGGCTTACTTGATTAGCATCACTAGCATTTTCATCAACCCGATGATTGGTTGTTTGATTAAGCGAACTATTTATACTAGTCGTAGGGACATCAATATCGAATTCCAGCCTGAGTAGATTATCAAGATATTCCGGACTAACTGTATCAAGTTGAATGGCTGGTTTAATTCCTGGCTTATAACTGGTGATGTCTGGCAGAATATCTAGCTGCATGGGGTCAACTGAGATAAATATTAGCGGTTGTCCTAGTTGCTTGGATTGTGATTTTAGCTCGGTAAATCTTTCTTTTAATGAGGAACGCTTTTCTGCATCTTCTACAATCTTGGCATTAGTTATTAGGTTGTACAGCACGCCATAGCTATCGTTAACTGTGCCATCTGCTTCAACGTTGTAATTGCCTTGGGCAATGATGTAAAGGTTTTTTCTAATGTTGCTGTCACCTATACCCAAGGCAGCTAAATTAAACGATTGAGTATCGATAATCAGGCAAACATTTAGTTCTCTACCGACTGTAATAATGGTGCTGATTTTCTTGAGGTATGGTTGAAACCATGCTTCCAATTTTACTGTTTCGTAGATTGAATGCCAATCGGCTAGGATTAACCTGACTGGTTGATTATCAAATTCATAGCGGCGGTGTTCTGGTACTCGACGGCGTTGGTCGTAAATGCTGTAAACTTGGTCAATGGCAGCCATCGCCAGTTGTGGTTCTAAAGGGTCAAATAAAAGTACCCGTCCTTTTTTATCTAGCCCACAAAAACTATCATTCTTTTGAGCGATTGCCCAAACATCAGCTATTGGAAACCGTTTACTAAACTTGTTGAGCATATAGCTCTCAGTCACCGATTTACCAGCACCAGTGCCACCTACAATTAGGGTTGAGCGCTTGGCACCCAAGATGCGATTAAGCGGCTCCAGGGTGGGACTTGCATCATTACTAGAAGTCTGATTTTGGGTTGTTTCAGAGATTTCACCTCCTGTATTCTCACTTTCTAAGCGTGCTTCTTTATCCTCCGAACCTTCTACTTTGTCGCTGGGGTCAACTGTTCCCTGTAAAGTTTGGCTTCCTTGCAGGTATGGAGTCTTTGAGGAGCGTAGAAAGTTGATGTACTCCTGCTTCTGTTCTTCGCTCATCCCGGCAGTTTCTGCTTCAAACACCGCGTCGTTAGCTGACATCTGGGTGATTTTGATTTCGGTTTCGCCCAAGATTTCAGCTTTTTGGATGTCTACCGTGTGGTCGTTGGCAACCAGTTCTAGCTCAGCCTGCAATTCCACCTGTTTAACCGCAACAGCGCGATAATCATCTAGTAATTCTGACTGTGCCTTGAGTTCAGCCCGTGCGTAGTCCCGTTTCTCTGCTACAGTCTGGAAATTGGCTAGCTGGCGTTCTGTGTCTTGCAAGTGCCTGAGCATCCACCCCGCAGTGGCAAACCCAACGAATGCACACATCGCCCACAGGGGTTTGTAAGGGTTAGTAGCTTTGACCAAACCCTTGGGTAAAATACCCTCATTGGGTACAACAACCGTAGGCATTCCATCTTTCTGCCACTGCTGCCAGTGCCATAAGGTCATGCGGTAAGGGCGATTGTTCTTATCAACACACCGTAGTCCTTGTTGGGGAGTGCGGATGCAGAAGTAAATGCGATCGCTCGCTTCAAGAGTCCACGAAGAAGCTGCACAGGTTACGCCGATGGTGAGAGAAACCCCAATAGCTGCAATCTTCCTATCAAAAGGCAGTTGTCCAAACCACTGCATGAAACTGGACTGCTGCTGACGAGCTAATTGCTCGTGTTGGGGGGTCAAGTAGCTCATCTTCTCCCCCTACTACCACTGGTAATGTAAATAACCAAAACAGCGATAACTACTGCAATCCCTACTCCCGTTGTCCAATTTGATTTGTTGGTAGGTGGTGCATACATCTGTTGGATTTCCCTTTGTGCCACAGATTTAGATGTACTTGCTTCCAACCATTCACCTACAGGTTCCGATAAAGAACACAGCAGGGCAAGGGAGGCACTACAGCCTGTCATGACATTGGTGAGTTGCCGTCCCTTCTCCCCTGCTGCCGTCGCGGTGAAGTACAAATGTGCTACACCCAACGCCAGCAGCAACCCCACTGGGTGAACTTGGAGCAGGTGGAAAGTAAAAATCACAGCGGAGTTAAGGGATGCCCCAGCCACAATCTCGCAGAGATTACCTGCTCGTCGAAATGTCCGTTCTCGGTTGTTTTCTGGTACGGGTTGGGTGTTGGGTTGTTGGGATTTTACCTGTTGTGGTTGTGCCAACCCCTTAAATTGAAAGGGGCTGGCGTTAGTCGAAGTTTCTGGTTCTTTCCGTGCTAACATCCAACCGACTCCCCTTTTAGCGGTTTCCTAGTCCATCCCAGAAGTTCGTCCACCAATTTCCAAAACCGCGAACTGTGCCACTGGCTGATACGGAACTGGCTGGTGTAGTACTGGCAGCAACTGATACTGGTATCGTTTCTGGTTGCTCTTGGTGGGGGTTCAACGCCCTGGAGCCGTATCGGGCACGGGCAAGTAATTCCTGCCTTCTCGCCCTTAGTCCTGACTGGATAGTTTGACGTTGTTCGCTTACTTGATGGCGACTTTCGATGGAGGACATCTTGTTTTCATGTCGCCACAGTTCCGCTTGCAAGTCTTGGTGTAGTTGTGTGGCAATCTCAGTAAGGGCATTCTTCCGCTTTTGCTCAATCCGCAGCAAGTCAGCCCTATCTTGGGCATCAACCTTCTGCATTTCGGCATCAAATTCGGCATTGAGCTTCCTGATTTTGGCGATGGATAATGCTGCCGCCTGGGGCGAAAACAGTGGGGATAACTGTGGATGTACCAAAATCTACGGCGATGGCATGGGCGCTGCGGTCAATTAATGGTTCAGGTTTAGCGGAAACACAGTAGGAGTAGGAGCCAGCACCTTCGGGTACAACCAAACTCACGTTCAAATTGACCTGTGAAGTGGGCGTATTTTTGCCGTTGAAACTGACTGTGTGACTGCCACTGGTTTTGTCGGTTAACAAATTTTTGAAAATCTTCACATTATGTATAGATAGCACTAAATGCAGGTTCCACTCTTGACGGTAGGGCAGGGTCGCCAACGCCCCAAGTAATGTGTGCAAGCCATATTCAGCTTTTAGCGCCGGGTCGTCACTGAGTTTGATGTGGGTTGTTGGGGCTTTCCAGGCTGCGAGTGTACCAGTGAGGAATTCCCGCCCAACTAAATCCTGCCTGTCGCCTGAGTGGTAGAAGAAGTGTCCACCTTCATTGGAGGTGAGGACATCGTGCAATTCTTCCTTGATTTCCAAGACTTTTGAGGGAGTACGGACTCTTGTTTGGGTTGTGCCATTGCCTAAGCAAAGCTTTTTTAGCCCTGCCCCAGAATCGTCTCCTACAGCTATTGCTGGGGTAGTTTGGGGTGTTTCAGCCAAATTCGGCTGAGTCAAAATCATGATTTATTTCTCCAAATACTGGGGTTAAATACGCTCAATCCATTGCCAAAGCAAGAATTGAGGTGATTTTTGACAAGACAATTCTGTCGCCCAAATTCGGCTGCTTTTGAGTCAGCACAAGGTTTTTGGGCGTTTTTAGACTATGGATGGTAGTATAACAGAAGTAGCGATGTTGCGACATCGCTACAAAATATTTCAGTAAAGAGGGTATGAAATAATGGAGCAGGAGTTGCGACATCAGCACATTGCTACTGTGACCGACAAAAAGAAAGATCCTAATTACGGCTTGGTAAGGGGATTTGTGCCACAAGACTTACTCAAAAAATTCAAAATTTATTGTGTAGAAAATGGCGTGGACAACAGCCAGGGTTTAGAAAATTTGCTGTGCGAGTATTTTGAGTTGAAAGACGAGCAAGCCCAGCAGCAGACTGCTTCCGCACCTAATAAAGGTAAGGAGGATAAATAAATATTGCTTCCATTAATCCGCTTGCTCTGCCATCGTTACCAATGAATGGAACGGTGTCATCTACCATACTATTTATGCCCCACCAAATAATTTCAAATCAATCTACCTGAAACTTAGTAGATTTTCATTGAATAAGTTATTGATTTTTTCAGAGCCATATCGATATTTATATATAAATTTGTCACAAATTTCGCTTTTTTAACATTATGTTAGAGGATACAAATCCCAACAATAAACGCTCAAAAAACAAGAGTGCCCCTGACTCAACAAACTCTGGTATAATTAATCTGAGCAACCTAGTGACGAAAGCAGACCCTAATTTGCTTCTTGATAAGAAACAACTAGTGACAGCGTTAAGAAGTGACTTTTCAGATGGCATTAAGAAGATAGCAATCCATGCTGCTATCAAGATAATAAAAGAGACAAGTGAGCAGCCAGAACGTGCCTCAGATGAAGCCTATGTTGAAGAAGTTGCAGCCAAAATAGTAGAGAGCTTTACAACGGAATTTAAAAACAACACAGAATTGGAAAGCATACCGGACAATGCACTTTCCGAAGCTGTACCAGTTGTACAACCACAACTGAAAACCATAGTTCCTATTCCCTCATCAGCCGTAATGTTTTCCAGCATGGAAGCTTATACTCGGAAAGACTTATGGCAAAAAGATACTGAGGGAATAGCTTATTTACAGCATAGAGCCAAAGGGAACCCTAATAATTACATTGAGCATTACATTTCTAATCCAGGCGATATCACCATGCTTCCCTGGAATGAAGCTCAACAAATTATTGATAAATTTGGCTTTACAACTGCCAAGCTACACCTGATTTTCGCCGCTCATACTATGAACCAGGAGAAACCTTGGCAAAGCATATTCAACCTGAAAGCAAGCGATATCATTCAGGAATTTGGCTGGGATAAAAATCACAAAAAACTAAAATCAGAAAAGCTGCTAGAGATTGCTAGCACAGCTTTTGCACTTGATTGTTTATTAGTTAAAACTGTTTGGGTGGAAGGAAGAAACAAAAAAGGAGAAATTATAGGTAGTGTTCCTATAGGGAGAATGTGGAATATCCAAATTAAAGTTAGCGGTCAGTTTAATTTGGAAGGAAAGATAGATAATCCTGATGAAGTTTACATCACAATACAGCCAGGATTGTGGACTCAAGATTTTTTAAATCGAGCTGGAGCCAAATCAAGGGAAGCTTTATATCAGTTTGGCTATTTAGCCCAACAAGTTTTGAAAATTGACCCCTATCATGATGAACTTGCGCTAAGGCTGGCTATATATCTAACATTGGATAGTCGGGTTCGTCTTGATGGAAAGTATAGGGTCATTGAGCTATTAGAAACTGCGTTCTCAAAAACGGTAATAGATCAAGCCCGGTTAGATTTCCGCAAAGCTTATGACTTAAAGCAGCGTTGGGATAATGCCATAATTTTGTTGCTCGAACTGGGCTGGCTGGTTGTGTTTGACCCAGAAACCTACCCGGAATGGCTAAGACCAGAATGCAAGGATAAAAAGCCCAAAGGCTACCTGGAGAAACTGCTCTCTGCCAAGTTAACCATCAAACCCCCAGCCCCTATACCTGAACTTATAGCATCCAAGGCAAAGCCAAAAGCCAAAAAAGAACCACTACGGTCTAAAGCCAAGGCTACACCGCCACAAAACACCTGTGTAACTAGCAGCCAAGTCAGAGAAGCGCGTATTGCCAAAGGGTGGACACAGGCTAAACTAGCTGGTTTTCTTGGCGTATCCCAAAAGCTCATTTCCCTGATTGAACGGGGTGAGCGCACAGTCAATCCAGAGATAGCCGCCCAAATCCGAACACTTATGGATATCCAAGATTGAGTATTAAATATTTTTGCCGTAATTATGAACAAATATGGACAAAAATGAGCATTTTTCACCAAATTGTTGACAATTAGCGGCTTCAACAGAAGAATATCTCGTCTTGTTTTAGAACAAATCACCTCAAAAATTGACTTTAAAGCTTTGCCATGTATAGCTTTGAGCTTTAGAACAAAAGCATCCGCATCCCCCGACAATCCTTTTTTTTTGAATCCTTGCAGCTGGATATATCAGCTTGAGTATTAATACTTAGGATTTCACAACTATCAGCCGATGTTCACCTATGGTCGGCTGATTTTCTGTTCTCGACTTGTTCTAAAAAAAATAATTCAAAAAATAGGCTTCAAAAGCTTACTATGTATAGCTTTGAGCTTTAGAACAAAAGCATCCACATCCCCCGATAAAAACTTCCACATCCCCCGATAAAAACTTCCACATCCCCCGATAATCCATTTTTAAAATTCTTACTGCATAAGAGTTTTAGGCGTTTAGAACAGCCCGGATAAAAGATCAATAAGATCAGTTTGCCAAATCCGTTTTTGCGGATCTGGCATTATCTGGCAATGCTATATACATTTCGCCAATTACTAGAATCGTTCCCCCCTTTACCAAGACCTCTCTTGGGTTCCATAGCCGTACCTAGTCGGTGTGCCAGCTTCAGGGGGTGAGGGCTGATGAACGACAATCCCCATTCTCAATACCCAAATAACCTAACTCCTGCCGAGTACCACGAACTCGCCCTTGGTAGCGCCATCCACCCCGCGCTGATCGATCGCAATTTCATCCACATCGTAGGAGAAGTAGTTTTCTCCTACCTGTTCATCTCCAACGCCATCCCCCGTAAAAATGCCGGTCGAGTCACAGATGGCTTCTTAAAGCAGTACCAGCACGCCTTCAAAGGGGGATTATGGATTAGCGGACTTGACCCCCTTAATAATTGGCAATCGATGGAATGGGGGCGCTTTAAGCCCACCAATCCCCGGATTGACCAAGAAAAGGGCAAGCCCGTCAAATACGAATCGCCACCCAAAACGCCCAACCGTGTCACCTACTTCGATATTCCCGACTGCATTTGGGATTTAGTAGCGCAACGGTACAATATCAATCGGTATCATTCCCCCCTAGCCCTGCGCTTGCAAGACAGGCTTAATCCGCGCTTATTTTGGGAGTGGGTGCAGCGACACCCAGAAATCCCCATAATTTTGTGTGAAGGCGAAAAGAAAGCTGCTAGCTTGTTAAGTCTTGGGTTTGTGGCGATCGCCCTCCCCGGTATCTGGAACGGACGGGTTGGGAAAAAAGATTTTGACGAACGCCTGCACCCCGATTTAATGCCTTTAGCACAAAAGGGGCGCAAGTTTATCATCCTCTTCGACCACGAAACAAAACTTAAAACTCGTTGGTCAGTCTTCCAAGCCACCGTGCGTACTGGCAAGACAATTGAGGCCGTTGGTTGTCACTGTGAGGTAGCATTGCTACCAGGGCCAGAAAAAGGCGTAGATGATTTTGTTGTTGCCCGTGGCGAAAAAGCCGACGAGTTACTGAGTGCGATCGTCGATGATGCCAAAAGCCTTCAAGATTACCAGCGCTCGTACTTCCAGAAACACCGGGGACTAAGCAGCAAATACAAACCACATATTACAGTAAATGTCAAGTATCTAACTCAAGCCCTTTCAGTCCAGGGTGTAGGGGAAGAGGATATGGGGTTCTCCTTCATGAGCCATTCCCCCACAGTCGCAAAGTCCCCAAACCCAAAGGGGAGTTCCAACCCCGAAAGCCCCATAGCCATCACTCCCAAAGGTGAGTCGAAGCCTCATAGCCACCACTCCCAGAGTTTCCTACTTCCCCAGTCCGGACTGGTTGTCTTGTGGAGTGACATGGGCACGGGTAAAACCGAACTCATGCGACAGTGGCGCGTTGCACATCCTGACAAGCGGTTCCTCAACAACGGACATCGGGTTAATTTGCTCAAAAACCTGGCAGAACGTCTCAACACCGAGATGTATTCTGACCTCGGTTATACAGGTTTAGCCAAAGCTACTGCCCTCAGCATCACCATCGACAGCTTGCACAAACTTAACACTCAAGCCCTCACCTATGGCTGCGTGTTTATCGATGAAGCTTGCCAGTACCTCACGCACCTACTGCACAGCAAAACCTGCAAAGAATATCGGGCACAAATTTTAGAAGTACTGGAATACATCGTGTATAATGCGCCCTTGGTCGTCATCGCCGACGCGCACATGGACGACGTGACAGTGGATTTCTTCCGAGCAATGCGTCCTGTGGGCGAAAAGCCTTTTATTATCAAAAACGAGTGGAAAAATGGCGCTCGCCCAATCTACTGGTATGAGGGAGATGATTCTTCTGCCCTAGTTGCCCAAATTTCGGCAGCGCTAATGATGGGACAGAAAATCATGGTGGTTTCTGACTCGAAGCGCTTTATTAAGAAACTTGAACAGTCGCTTTCTATGTCGGTGCGAGTGGAAGACTCAGATGAGCAAGAGCTGGGTGTTGGGGAAGAAAGCACAACATCACCAAAAACCCCATACACTTCAGATGGCAGTCTAGGGGAAAGTGTCTCACCCATAACGGGAGAAACCAGAGTACATAACTCCACGAACCACAGAACCCAACCCCAGAGGGAGTCCCTATCCCCCATACCAACTCATGGCACTACACCCCAAACTTGCAACCCCAGACCCCTAAAAGTATGGGCGATTCACTCCGAAAACTCCGGTAGTGAAGAAAATGTTGCCTTCATTAAAGACATAACTAACGCTGTAAAGGGTCTAGATGCCCTTTTAACCTCTCCTAGCCTTGGTACGGGGGTGGATATACCTAATTATCATTTTGATGCCGTTTTTGGCGTTTTTCACGGGGTTTCCCAAACTGCTACCGAATGCGCCCAACAACTGTACCGCTATCGCCCAAAAGTACCAATTCACGTCTGGGTAGCACCGCGACCGCCCTTTGGCTACCTTGACACCAACGCCACCAAAATCAAAGAACGGTTACTGCAAACTAATGAAATGACAGCTTTCCTGCTGCGGATTGACCGGGAAACTGGCTCTCGTGGTGCTGAGAAAGATTGGGCATTAGATGCGTACTGCCAAATCATGGCTTCTCGTCATCAATCAATCAACAATCTGCGGGCTGATTTACGGGAACTGCTGACCGAGATGGGCAATCAAATTATACCTATGGGTGCGGAGGAAGATAAACTAGCCCAAGAGCGTCTTAAAAATGCCGCTGCTGCTTTAGATACTGCTTATTACGCAGCTGTTGCTAAAGCCAAAGATATCTCCAAGAGCGAATATCGCCAGCGTACTAGCAAAGACTACCTCACACCGTCAGAAGTGTTTGAATGCGAGAAATTCCGCATACTGGATGCTTATGGAATGCCCGTAACTCCTCTTCTGGTGGAAAAAGACAACTCAGGCAGATTGTCTAGGGCGATCGCCCATTTAGAAGCAATTCTTAAAGAGCCAGAGGGCACAATTTTGGATGCACGTACCGGAAGACAATACCCTTCTCCGCCAAGAATTGTGGCAGACAAAGACCTCCAGGAGCGATTCCATCTCCCATTGTGCATGGACTGGGGCAATTACTCGGCGCGGTGGTTGGCTAGGTTTAACTTGGGACTGCATGATATTCTCAAACGCTTAGTAGCAGGTGTTGAGATTACTGCTAATGACCCCGACTTATTGAGAATGACCGAGATCGCCAAATATTGTGCGCCTCATGTTAAAGCGATTTTGGGTTTCACAGTTCCCTCTAACTGCCAACCAATATGGCTGTTGGGGGTTTTGCTAGAACAACTGGGATTAAAACTGGTTGACCGTAAAGTTGGGCCACGGGGTAAACAGGTTAAACATTTCTCGCTATCTCAAGAGGAATTGGATTTTGCTCATGCGGTAATTGCCCACCGTGCCAGTAAACGTGCCCAAAAGGAAGAACGGGCGAGACAAGCAGCCCTTGACCAACAGCGATATCAGGCTGGAATGCAGGCTAGATATGGTGTTGCGTCGCCAAACAGCCCCGTATCCACCCCCCCCCATAATGGTATAGGGGAACCCCCATTGGGAGGGGTGGATACTACCGAAAAACAGGGGGTGGATTTGTCCAAGGGCAATAATTCCTCCACCAAATATGAAGTCGGTGGGGATTGGCAACCTAACGATGGCGATAGCACCTCAAAAAATCTTCGCTCTCAAGGAAGCAGACATCAGCATCGCTCCAGGGGAAGCGGTGAAGCTTAATTTACCATTCCCGTGAAATATTTTGATTACACACACCCCTTAGTTTATTAGCGGACACTACTTAGTCGCTTATAATCGATCGAGGATGTAATCGACACTTGGCGATTACACCAAAAACCAAACAAATTAAACAAATATCGACTTAGTTCATTTACGCCGTAACCGATAATGGCTACAGCTAGGAGATTAAATGACTGAAGATGTTTTTCAAGCAGTGCAACAACTGCAACAACTTTCTTGTAAGCATTTTTACTCAAGTCCTTACTGGACTGAGCGGACTGATAGAGCGATTAGTAGTATTCTTAGTAATCCGAGTAAGTCTGGCAACCCGCGTCACTTAGTTAGGAATATGTTAAGTGATGCCAGGAAAATACTTCAACGTCGCAATGAAATATGCTCTTTTACACAAATAAAGACGTGCGATGATGATTCTGGGCATGACATTGAAACAATCGCGGATTTTCGTTTTGAGGATTTAGAAACAGTTTTTCAATATGAAGATTGGTTAGAACGAGCTTGTTTAAGTGATAAAGACAAAATAATACTCAATTTGCTTCTACATGGAAGTGAAGCCCAAGAAGTTGCTGAGAAATTGGGTATGACAATTGAGCAAGCTCGCGTTCAAATTAGTCGCGCCCGGAAACGTGCTAAAGCTCGTTGGGAGGCTGATATCAATGTTTGAACATCCTCAAAGACGTTTATATCGCCTTTCTCCTTGGCTAGTAAGAGTGCTTATTCCTGTAGATTACATAGGCACTTATAGCCTATACAAATTTAGGGAAAAAGAACCAATTTATGTAGGTCGTTCAGATACTTGTTTGCGTAATCGCCTCTTAAGACATGCACATACCAAAAGAGCAGATTATTTCGATTATGACATCCAATGGACACTAGAAAAGTGTTTTATGGCTGAATGTTCTGCTTACCATGCATTGTTAGGGAAAACTGATAACTTAATTCATCCAGCACCACCGAAGGGATTAGATATTAAGTGTCCTTTTTGCCGTTCTACTTTTGACAGAATTAGAAATAATCGACTCACTATTTCAAAAAAGGTAAATTTTATAAGTAGTTGAAATAATTACTCGCTTCACTCACCTTTTAATAATAGATGCCGCTTTTCAATATAAACAACGCAACATTCAACAATAAACAAGTAGAAAATTATGCTTGAGATTGAAGAAAGAACTTCTGCTCCTAGCTCTGATTTAATTGAGGTCGATAAAACGCTTGAAAGTATGCGCGATTCTGGCTTTGACCTTGCAACTGCAAGTGGCGAAGTGGTAGATAATTCTTACGAAGCAAATGCAACAGTTGTTCGGATTCATACTGTCGAAAAAACTGCTCCTGTTCAAAGTAAGGTAAAATCTAAAGCCAAACAATCTAAAACTATTGAATCTATTGTATTTGCTGATAATGGCAACGGGATTTCTTACGAAATTCTACCCAGTGCGCTTAAGCTAGGATTTTCTACTCGGTATAACCAACGCAACGGTTTAGGACGTTTTGGTGTAGGTATGAAACTAGCTGCTATCAGTCAAGCGAGACGCATCGACATTTATACTAAACCTCTCGGTGGTGAAGTTTACTACCATGCTTACCTTGATTTAGATGAGGTTTCTAAAGGTTCACAAACTCTTATCAAAGCTGAAGTTGTAGATGGTTTCCCCTCAAATTACTCGAATTTAATGCAATATCCTCAAGGTAGTAATCATCCTAAAAAAGGTGAACCATTCGAGTCGGGAACCCTGGTTGTTTGGTCTAAGGTAGACCGCCTGACTGATGGTGTCAGATATGGTTCTGCTATTCAAGAACGTCTTCAGGAGCTTACTAAGTTTCTGGCTCGCGCTTATCGCATCTTTATTAATGATGGTTTTTACATTGAATTAAATGGTAAGCATATAACTCTGCACGACCCATTATTTTTACTTGAAAATCCTAAAGTTATAGAGAACTTTGGAGAAGACCTTCGAGCAGATATTCTCGATGAGAAAGATATCGAAATTGATGGTCACAACGTACATGTCAAAGTCACACTTTCCCCAAAAGAGTTTCGACAGGTAAAAGGTAAGGGTGCTAGAGAGAAACATCCTGTGACTAAGGAAGAAGATCCTCGGTTTAGAGGTTTATACATTCCAGACAATGAGGGACGGATAAGTATTGTTAGAAATAATCGTGAAATATACTACGATATTGTTCCAAAATTATTACCTTATGGAGTTCAAGACCTAGACCGTTTTATTGGTATCGAGGTAAGTTTTCCTGCGACTTTGGACGAATACTTACAAGTGCGTCATGTAAAAAGAGGAGCCGAGCCTGTTACTAAATTACGGGAGGAGTTGAAAAAATTTCTAGAACGACCAATAAATGTAGCACGTAAAGAGATTAGAAAAGTTTGGAAGGATACTGAAACGGCCGAACGGAATAAAGCCAGACAACATCAGTTTGCTGAAGAAGCTGTTAAAAGAGCCGAAAAAACCCTTCCTGCTGGTAAAGCAGGCTTGAAAATTGATACACAAACACAAGAAAAAATTCTTGAAGATTTAATTTTAGATTTGGGGATAGACTCAAAACAGAATCCAGAACAAGCTGAGGAGGTAAAACAAAGAGTTCAAGAGCTTCCTATTACTATTGTTGATGGTGCGTGGCCAGGAAAAGAATTATTTGAAATCACTCACCTTAATGGAAAGGCTACTATTCGTATTAATCATCGCCACCCCTTTATTCAACAAGTTTACGATCCTTTGAAAGACCTAGCAAGTCGTGACTCATCAACTGTCACTGCTGAAGAAGCAATTGAAATTGCTAAAAAAGCAGAGATAGGACTTGATATACTCTTCATGGCTTATGCAAAGGCAGAAAATATGGATTTAGACCCTGACGAGAGGTACGGCGACTTGCGAAGCTATTGGGGACAACATGCTCAAGCTTATACTCGTGAAGCATTGAGCGATAAATAAATTATTTTTACGACCTTTACCCCATTTAGTTTGAATCCTCGGCATAAATACCAGGGAGAGCCAACCACAACCCATTAATTTAAAATTTGAAATTGCTCCACCTACACGGGGGATTCTCTAGAAATGAAAATCGAGTCTATCCTCATAAAAAACTTCAAGCGATTTGACCACCTTGAAGTGTCATTCAAAAATCAAACCCTCAACTCAGTCAGCAATAGATTTTTGGTGGTGGGCGATAACGGCACAGGGAAGACCACTCTACTGCAAGCCATCGCCCTCCCCCTAGCACTGGCAACCAGGCAAATTCAAAGAGTCACCGATTTTGACTGGTTGGGGTTTCTCCCCGGTCGCTACCAACGTTGGGGTTCACCGCACATCGAATTAGAAGTATTATTTTCAGATGAGGAAATTGAAGCTACCCGTACAGTAGCAAGAAGATGGGCACAGGCGCAGCCAGAGCGCCCATTTGTCGAACCTGGCGATCGCCACCGCGTCCGACTAATTCTCGATGGTGAAAGCTGTCGTGCTGGAACTGATGCAGAATACTTTCAGTTTTCTGGGCGCTACTATGCTAGAAAATTGTTAGATACAGACCCATCCGTTCGTTCCGAGTTCTCTAAGCTACCTGGCATTTTCTGGTTTGACCAGTTCCGCAACCTGGGTTCCAACCCACTTCCTGAAGAAAATGGTGCTGTTGTTGGGCGAGTGGGTACAGTCCAGTCACAGAGCGGTCGAGTATCCTTTGAGGTAGGTGTAGCTCGCCTGCGTAAGTACTTAAACGGTTGGAAATTTGCCCAGCTTACCCATAGCTATCCCGTTGATTACTTAACGCAACTGGAGAACCTTTACACCAAAATCTTTCCCGGACGCTCCTTTGCTGGTGTAGAACCAATGCCCGGAGTAGATTCGCCCACACCAGAAGACTACTACTTTTTAATTAACGACAGTCACCGCACCTACGACATTGTAGAAATGTCAGCAGGAGAACAGTCTGTATTTCCCATTCTCTACGAGTTTGTGCGACAACAGATTGCTTACTCAGTGGTGCTGATTGACGAAATAGACCTCAACCTTCACCCCCCAGCTGCACAGTTATTGGTGCGCCAACTTCCCAAACTGAGTTCCACTTGTCAGTTTATTTTTACCACCCATTCCGAGGCTGTAAGTGACGTAATCGGTGAGGACGATACTTACCGTTTGCTTGGGGGGTCGCTGTGCCTGTAAATATTTTATACTGCGAAGGTGTTGCCAAAAGTCCTGACGTGAGAGTTCTTTCAGTCATAATTCCCCCCGGTTGCGTGGTTAGACCTATTGGTAGCAAGCAAGGTTTAGCGCAAAGGATTCTGGGCGCAAGAGACGTTAGATCCAATACTGCTCGGTTAAGGGAAAATAGATAGTGGAATAAATCATAATTTGTTCGCGTGTGTCTTACGAGAACAAAAACAGCTAAAAACGTTGCTTGTACCTGAAGGCACTCTCGAAAAATTTAATTGTCAATTGCTGAGAAGATTTTTAACCTGTTGAATTATAAATTCAGAATGAACAATTTACGGTATCGCCCAAATAATAGATGTATTCAACTTGCTTGACTAAAAATT
>NZ_LAHA01000056.1 GCF_002608075.1 Nostoc linckia z4 | reverse complement strand
CTCCGCGTCCCCGCGTCTTCTCCATATCCCCACTCCCCACACACAAAAAGCCATGTATAAGTCTGCTCAAGATAGCCAAATTCCCACCTATGAAATCCATCGGAAACGCATCGTACAAACCTTAGAATTGATTCAAGATTTGATTGTGATTTCTTTGTGTCTTGGTTTGTTTTGCTTCATGGTAATTCAGGTGAGAGATATGTTTTTCTCCCTGCTTCCCCCACTGGATTTTCATATTGTTACTGCCGATATTCTCTTTTTGCTCATCTTAGTTGAGTTGTTTCGACTGCTGATTATTTATTTGCAAGAACAACGAATATCTATTGGTGTAGCTGTAGAAGTCTCCATTGTTTCGGCCTTGCGAGAAGTCATTGTTAAAGGAGTTTTAGAAACTAATTGGAGTCAAATTTTAGCCACTTGTGCTTTCTTATTAGTTTTAGGAGTAATACTCGTTGTTCGAGTTTGGCTACCCCCCACCTTTGAAGGTATTGACCCCGAACAAGCAATGTCTAAACGCTATAAAAATCGAGCCAAATCGGAATTAATTGAAAGTAATGGGAGTTAGGAGTTAGGAGTTAGGAGTTAGGAGTTAGGAGTTAGAAGTTAGAAGTTAGAAGTTAGGAGTTAGGAGTTAGGAGTTAAGAATTATTCTCCCAATGCCCCATGCCCAATGCCCCATGCCCCATTCCCAAAGAGGTTACTATGTCTGCTAATACTTTAACTACTAGCCATCCCAGAGATGTACAGGTTGCTGAAATTGGTAAAGATACGCTGGTTTTGCGATCGCGGACTTGGGAGAGGCTAAAATTTGAAGTTGAGTATTCCCGCCAACGGGGAACTACGGCGAATTCTTATCTGATTCAAGCTGATAAAAAAGCTTTAATCGATCCTCCTGGTGAATCTTTTACGGAAATTTATCTCCAGGAATTAGCACAACATCTCAATCTCACTACTTTAGATTATATTGTTCTCGGTCATGTCAATCCCAACCGCAGAGCCACGTTACAAGTATTATTTTCTGAAGCTACTCAAGCTACTTTAATTTGTTCTCGTCCTGCTGCTAATGCTTTGAAAACTGCTTTTCCAGAGTGGGAATCGCGCATTCAAGCTGTGCGTTCAGAGGATACTTTGGATTTAGGACAAGGACATCATCTGACATTTATTACTGTACCAACTCCTCGCTGGGCAGATGGATTGTGTACTTATGATTCTGCAACTAAAATTCTTTACACAGACAAATTTTTTGGCGCTCATATTTGTGAAGATACCCTCTTCGATGAAGACTGGAAAAGTTTAGATGCAGAACGTCATTATTATTTTGATTGTCTCCACGCACCCCAAGCTAAACAAGTGGAAGTTGCTTTAGAAAAGCTTTCGGTTTTCCCCGCAAAATGTTATGCTCCTGCTCACGGCCCTGTTGTTCGTTACAGCCTCAGCCGCTTTACTTTTGATTATCGGCAATGGTGTCAAGGACAAAAATTACAAGAATTAAGTGTTGCTTTACTTTATGCTTCAGCTTATGGAAATACGGCAATTGTAGCGAATGCCATCGCTCAAGGTTTAATTGAAAATGGAGTTAACGTAGAGTCCATTAATTGCGAACTAGCAGAACCAGCAGAAATTACCCGCATTGTTGAAGCTTGCGAAGGATTTATTATTGGTTCGCCCACCTTAGGCGGTCATGCGCCAACCCAAATTCAAACAGCTTTAGGAATAGTTATAGCCACAGCAGCAAAAACAAAATTAGCAGGAGTATTCGGTTCATTCGGCTGGAGTGGAGAAGCAATTGATTTACTAGAAAGTAAACTCAAAGATGCCAATTATCGTTTAGGATTTGAAACAATTCGAGTCCGTTTTACACCTACAGATGAGATTATCCAACAGTGTAAAGAAGCAGGCGCTTCCTTTGCTCAAAACTTGAAAAAAACAAAGAAATTGCGGACTGCACGTCAAGTTGTTACAGAAGCAAAAGTAGACCGCACCGAACAAGCAGTAGGACGTATTATTGGTTCATTGTGTGTTTTAACAACTCGTGACGAAGAAAACCACAAAGGCGTTTTAACTTCTTGGGTATCGCAAGCAACCTTTAATCCACCAGGCATTATGATTGCCATTGCTGAAGAACAAAACGCAGATTTAATGTGTCATCCCGGCGATAAATTTGTATTAAATATCCTCAAAGAAGGTAGAAATATCCGCCGCTATTTTTTCCGCAATAGCGTTTTAGGAAATAATCCCTTTATCAATCTTTCCACAAAAACAGCTGACAATGGTTGCCTAATTCTGAGCGAAGCATTGTCCTACCTAGAATGCACCGTACAAAATCAAATGAAATGCGGTGACAGATGGTTAATTTACGCCGTAGTCGATAAAGGCCAAGTCCTAGAAACCGACGGCTTAACCGCCCTAGAATACCGTAAATCCGGCAGCTACTATTAACCCTCAACCTCCGCGCACCTCAGCGCCAACCTCAGCGCCCCTTTGCGTTTAAAACTCAACCCTCAATAACCAAACTACCATGTCTACATTCGTTGCTGTCGATCGCATTGACAAAGTTTTTGAATTAACCGGCGGTGGTAAATACATTGCCCTCAAAGGAATTGACCTCGAAATTAAAAAAGGGGAATTCGTTTCTTTAATTGGTCACTCCGGTTGTGGCAAGTCTACATTATTAAATATGATTGCGGGTTTGGATTTGCCCACTGAAGGTATTGTCACCTTAGAAGGGCAAAAAATCAGGCAACCAGGCCCCGATAGAATGGTGGTTTTTCAAAACTATTCGCTATTACCTTGGCGGACAGTGAGAGAAAATATTGCCTTAGCTGTGGACTCAGTAATGAAAGGCGTACCCGCAGCCGAACGCAACGCCATTGTGGAAAAACATATAGATATGGTGGGCTTGCGTCCCCATGCTGACAAACAGCCAACAATGTTATCTGGGGGACAAAAGCAGCGTGTAGCGATCGCTCGCGCTTTAGCGATTCGCCCCAAGTTATTATTATTAGATGAACCCTTCGGCGCTTTGGATGCCCTGACTCGCGGTAATTTGCAAGAACAACTCATGCAAATCTGCGAAGAAAATGAAGTTACTGCTGTTATGGTCACCCATGATGTAGACGAAGCAGTGCTATTATCTGACAGAATTGTTATGCTCACCAACGGCCCCGAATCGAAAATTGGTGACATTTTAGAAGTAGATATTCCCAGACCCCGTAAGCGCATGGAAGTTGTAGAACATCCCAGCTACTACAGCTTGCGGAGTGAAATGATTTATTTCCTCAATCAACAAAAACGCATTAAGAAAATTCGCGCCAGAAAAACAGCCGACATTTCCCGCCACGGCTTAGAAAAAGTTAACTTAGAAATTGGCTTTTTACCCCTCACCGCCTGCGCCCCCTTAGCAGTTGCTAAAGAAAAAGGCTTTTTTGTCAAGCATGGTTTAGATGAAGTCCACCTCGTGCGCGAAAGTAGTTGGCGTGGTATCGTTGATGGCATGACTGGCGGTTATTTGGATGCGGCGCAAATGCCCTCAGGAATGCCCATGTGGCTAACTTTAGGGGGACACAACAACCAACCTTTCCCTGTTGTCACCGCCCTCACCATGACCCGCAACGGTAACGCCATTACCTTAGCAAAACGCTTTTACGACCAAGGCGTGCAAAGCTTATCAGACTTCAAAACATACCTCCTAGACACCCACGACCAAAGGCACACAATGGGAGTAGTGCATCCCGCATCGATGCACAACTTACTCCTGCGTTACTGGTTAGCCGCTGGTGGCATAGACCCCGACAGCGATGTAGACATGAAGACCATTCCCCCAGCCCAGATGGTAGCCGACTTGCAAGCAGGCAGCATTGATGGTTACTGCGTCGGCGAACCTTGGAATTACCGCGCCGCCGCCGAAAACGTTGGCTTTACCATCGCCACCGATTTGGAAGTTTGGCTAGGACACCCCGGCAAAGTTCTGGGAGTGCGGGAAGATTGGGCAGAAACTTATCCCAACACCCACATTGCTTTGACCAAAGCCTTATTAGAAGCTTGTCAATACTGTGCAAACCCCGACAATGCCCAAGAAATTCGCCAAATTTTAGCAAGTCGAGATTATGTCAGCACCGATTTAGAATACATCCAATTAGAAGATCCCAATAGTCTCACCTGCGATATTGACCATCCCCTGCGCGACTACGCCCACCACCAATTTTATTCCGAGTCTGCCATTAACCGCCCCAGCCGCACCGAACAAATTTGGATTATGACTCAATTAGCCCGTTGGGGCGACACTCCCTTTCCCAGAAATTGGGTGGAAGTCGTCGAACGCGTGTGTAGAGTCCGGGTTTTCAGCACCGCCGCACGGGAATTAGGCTTAGATATCAGCTACATTCGCCAACCCATCCAACTATTCGATAATACTCCCTTTAACGCCGACGACCCAATTGCCTATCTCAACAACTTGAAAATTAAACGCGATTTTTCAGTGGCCGAAGTCATTCTCGATGCCCCCAGAAGAAAACTTGCCTCATAAAAGAATCGTGAGAGAAAGAGGAAGTGGAAGAAATAGGACATCACCCACAATTCTTTGAACTCCATTAAGGGACTCCCAAATAAAAAAATACTCAACTACTTCTTGTGGGGTGGGCGTCTCGCCCGCCCATCGCCAAGGGCGGACAAGATGTCCACCCCACAAGATTGGATAATTTATTTTTTGGAAATCCTTAATGAACTTCTGAACTCCATTAACAAGCATTGAACTTTAATAGTTCGCCGCCAAGAGTCCCCAATACCCAATAACCAAATCACCATGCAAAACCGCAATTCAACAATTACCGACCTCAGAAGCCCACTAGAAAATACAGCCACCACCCGCCACCCCTTCCTACAAATCAAAGACGTTACCAAAGTCTATCCCACAAAAAAAGGCCCTTTCACCGTCCTCGATGGCGTTAACCTCAACGTCGAGCAAGGCGAGTTTATCTGTGTTATCGGTCACTCTGGTTGTGGTAAATCTACGTTGTTAAATATGGTATCTGGTTTTAACTTTCCCACCTCCGGGCAAGTATTACTAGAAGGACAGCCCATTACCAAACCAGGCCCGGATAGAATGGTTGTCTTCCAAAACTACGCCTTGCTACCGTGGCGGACTGCTTTTGAAAATATTTACTTAGCTGTTAACGCTGTTTATCCTAATAAACCACAAGCTGAAAAAAGAGCGATCGTGCGCGACCATTTAGCAATGGTGGGATTGGCTGACGCAATGGAAAAGAAACCAATGCAAATGTCCGGCGGTATGAGACAAAGAGTTTCCATCGCCCGCGCCTTGGCAATTCGTCCCAAAGTCTTAATTTTAGACGAACCTTTCGGGGCGCTGGATGCCATTACCAAAGAAGAGTTACAAGAAGAACTACTGAAAATTTGGAATGAAAACCGCTGCACAGTGTTGATGATTACCCACGACATCGACGAAGCGCTATTTTTAGCAGACAAATTGGTGATGATGACTAATGGGCCACATGCAAAGATTGGTGAAGTCATGGAAATTCCCTTTGCGCGTCCCCGCGATCGCGCCCGTATTATGGAAGATCCACAATACTATCAACTGCGTAACTATGCCTTAGATTTCCTGTTTAACCGTTTCGCCCATGATGATGTAGGTTAAGTTGAAGTACACAGATAGGGACAAAATAGACCTCTTGCAATCAATTGCTTTTTGCACTCTTGTGGGAAAAGGTGAGCCAGCGCGGTCTTGGGGGTTTCCCCCATGAGCGACTGGCGAACCCCGAAGGGGTTAAAGGGGAAAGGGGAAAGGGAAAATACCAAACCTTTCCCCCTTTCCCCTTCCCCTTTTCCCGACTTCTGCAAGAAGTCTCTTGTGTGCCCCTACGATTAACTTGCGGGCAAAACCGCGCTTTGACGTACAGGACGCTTGCGATCGCTTTTGCGAACTCCTCCAGCTTTATAATATTCGTCGCTATTGTGGCCAAATTTATAAGCTATACCGCGCAAAAATTGATCGGAATAATCTGCTAAATCTTTTTCACTTTCGACGATATGGGTTAGCAATATATCAATATTGGAGAGGGCGGTATTGTATTCTTCTATAGATTCTCGCAGGCTTTCTATTCTGTCAGTATAATCTTTGACTGACAACCCCTCCCTCACCTCAAGAGTTGGATTGATAGATTTAACACTTGCTAGTCGTACTTCAGCTTTATCAAGTGTACGTGAAGTCCGTTTTGCTCTTGCCATAATTTACACTATTTAGAGTAAATGATTACATATCTATGGTGGACAATTGTATAAAAAGTTGTCATACGTAAAATTGTTGATTTTTCTGCAAGAATCTAAAATTTCAGTGATTTCCAGCATTCTTTACTGATTGAAACCACATTTATGGTAGTAGCACGGCTATTGTTAACCTAAGCTCAAATGCTTAGGCAGCATAAGTTTTACCCCTCCCTAACCCTAACGCCACTTGCTTCTCCTGTCGGAGACGCTGCGCGAACAAATCGGCAGAGCCGCCCAACGCAGTGGCTCCCCCTTGTAAAGGGGAGGGAACCAGATATTCTTGTTTCCCCCCTTGGAAAGGGGGGATTAAGGGGGGTAAAAATTGATGTAAGCTAAGTCTGTTTGCCATCAAGTCAAAGCAGAAGCTCTTACAGGGAACGCAGAAAGTCTTACAGTCTGCGCGATATACTGAAACGTCAAGGCACAAAGTCTTACAGGAAAGGCAGAAAGTCTTACAGGGAAGACGGAAGCTCTTGCCGGCTGCGCGATATACTGAAACGTCAAGGCAGAAAGCCTTACAAGGAAGGCAGAAGCTCTTACAAGGACAGTGTAACGCACCAAATTCTTCAAAATGGGGCTGACGCACTTCAAGTTTCCCCAAAGTGCGTAGGCGCAGCCCGTCGTAGACATCGCACTCTTGGTTACTAGAGGGTGATAAAATCAGCACTAGTAATCTTGCTGGCATTAATACCTGTCAGTACAGCCAATTGTTCGCCACCGTTGGTAAGGCTAATGAGGGTGTTGCTGCCGCTGTTGCTAATCGTTAACTGCCCAAAGCTCAGGCCGCCAGCTAAAACCAACAAGTCAGTGCCATCTTGGAAGTCGGTAATCGTGTCTTTACCCTCCCCAATACCCAGTACAAAGCGGTCTGCCCCATTGCCCCCGGTCAAGGTGTCGTTACCAGTACCACCATAGAGTACGTCATTGCCGTTACCGCCATTGAGGATATCAGTACCTACTCCCCCGTAAAGGGTATCGTTGCCATTGTTGCCATAGAGTGTGTCATTGCCACCTAAGCCACGAATCGTATCCTTACCATTGCCGGCGGCAATATAGTCATTGCCTGCGTTGCCGGAAATATTCTGGTCTTTATTGCCTGTCGAGAGGATGTCTCCCACTTCCACCGTCACAGTAGCTTCATTTGAGGTCAGGTTTCCGGCATCGGTGATGGTGTACTTAAATGAGGCAGTACCACTAAAACCTGCGGTGGGGGTAAAGGTAATCAGGCGAGCATCAGAATTGATGTCGGAAAGAGCGACAGTGCCGTTAGTGGTGCTGGTAACAGAGAGTTTAGCACCGACTAGACCATTGCGATCGGGGTCAGAGATGTTATCGTTGACATCGACTGTTACCTTTGTCACTGGGTTGCCCGTGTTCTTGCTAGTAGAGACTGTTTCCCCCGTGGCACTGGGGGCTTCGTTAACATCGGTGACGTTGAGAACAAAAGCCTGGGACTTGGTTAGGGATGAGTTCCCCGCATCGGTAGCCGTGACAGTGAGATTCAGTTGACCGTTGGGGATTGCTTCATAATTGAGGGAAACACCATCTTTGAGCTTGAGTTGCCCGTTGTCCACCACAAAGCGGCTGTCATCAACGGTCAGGGTGTTGTTGCGAAATGCTGGGTTGAGCGTATCCGCATCGGTAACAGTGAGGTTGCCAATTACCGCCCCTGCCGCGTTCTCAGCGACGGTGTTGGCACTCAAGGCAATGGCACTGGGGGCTTCGTTAACATCGCTGACGTTGAGAACAAAAGTCTGGGACTTGGTTAGCAATGAGTTCCCCGCATCGGTAGCCGTGACAATGACATTTAGTTGACCGTTGGGGATTGCTTCATAATTGAGGGAAACACCATCTTTGAGCTTGAGTTGTCCGTTGTCCACCACAAAGCGGTTGTCATCAACGGTCAGGGTGTTGTTGCGAAATGCTGGGTTGAGCGTATCTGCATCGGTAACAGTCAGGTTGCCAATTACCGCCCCTGCCGCATTTTCAGCGACGGTGTTGGCACTCAAGGCAATGGCACTGGGGGCTTCGTTAACATCGCTGACGTTGAGGATATAGTTAGTCGATGCATCAGGTGTACTGCCTACAGTAGAGTCATCCACGTTCACAGTGATGTTATAGGCATTTTTGCTTTCAAAGTTGAGAACAGTGTTTGCTTTGAGGTAGAGAGCATTGTTTTGAATGAAAAAGCTGGCTGCATCAGTGCCGCTGAGGATGAGACCGTTGTTGCCCACACCGTCATCACTAACGCTGATGTCTGCCAGTTTGATGGGGCTGGTAGTATTGGTGTTTTCTGCCAGACTGTTGGTTTGGTTGAGCAAATTAACGGCAGTGGGAGGGGTATTAGGAATGGTGTTAATAGTGCCATAGACATCGTTATTACTGGTCGAGGCAGTGTTGCCTGAAAAGGTAACGTTGCCTCCCCCGACTACGGGAGCTGTCGTCACGCCTGCCTGGGTAGCTAGTCCTGGCGTCACGGCAAAGATAGCACCGCCGAAGCCCTCTCCATTATTCGCTCCGGTTCCCCCTGTGGCGGAGTTGCTGGTAAAGCTGGTGTTCAACAGGGTGAGGTTGCCTGACCGAATGAAGATGGCACCGCCTAACCCCGCACCGCCGCCGCCAGTACCGCCGCTGCCGCCGCTGCCGCCGCCACCACCGCTACCAACGCTGAAGCCGCCGCCGTTGGCACCGTTGCTGCCGTCACCACCGCTGCTGCCACTGCTGCCGCTACCACCGCCGAAGCCGCCGAAACCGCCACTACCACCGCTACCGCCGCTACCGCCGCTACCGCCGCTACCACCGAAGTAACCGCCACCGCCGCCGCCGCCACCACCACCAGCGCCACCACCAGCGCCACCACCAGCGCCGAAGCCGCCGCCACCACCAGTGCCACCCAAGCCGCCGGAGCCGCCGGAACCACCGCTAGCGATGATGTCGAAGTCGCTAACCCCGCCACGGCCGCCACCACCACCCGCGCCACCACCGCCACCGATGCCGCCGATGCCGAAGCCGCCAGTTCCACCATTGCTACCAGGATTGCCGTTGCCGCCAGTGCTACCATTACTGCCACCATCGTCGCTCCCGAAAAAGCCGCCATCGCCGCCGCCGCCGCCGTTCGCACCCGTGTTGCCAGTGCCACCGTTACCGCCGATCGCCTGGTTGTTGATGAAGTTGACGCTGCTGATGGTGACAGTGCCGTTGTTAATAAACAGGGCACCGCCAAACCCACCGTTACCCCCCGCACCATTGACACCATTGCTGCCTTGGGCCCGTCCATTTGCCAGCGTCAGGTTCGCAATAGACACAATACCTTGATTGACAGAAAACAATGACACATCGCCTGCGTCGTTAATGCCGTTGTTGTTGGCATCGCCGCTGATGGTGAGATTACTGCCACTCGTGCCTTGAATGCTGATGTTGCTCGTAATGGTTGGTAAGGCACTCGTCAGGCGGAAGGTAGAATTGGCAGCCACATCAAAGATAATGATGTCATCGCCTACCGTGTTGTTAGCGGCAATGATGGCCTCTCGCAGCGAATCAGCGTTGTTGCTGGTGTCGTTGTCGTCATTAATGGTGTTTACAGTGAACGTTGCCATGATTAAAATCTCCTAAGCTATCAACGAGTTAATCGGTCGAGATACTGGTCAAATGGAATCGTTAGGGTTGAGATGTTCCCTTCCCCCTCTGGTTTGGGAGGCGAACGATTGCTAGGAACTGCTTCAGGCAGCGTGAGAGTAAGAAGCATAACAAGCCCTGTCGCTCTCCTCGTCGGGGATAGAATCGGACTGCTGCAATCGCTGTGAAGTAGCAGGTACAGCACCAGCATCGGTTGGCTTTTTATCAATAAAGAATCTTGCTTGCACTTCTACCCGCAGTTGATAGCGATCGCTCAAGCCGCGTCGAACAATGGCCTCGTTAATGGCAAGCTGCGATTTCAGCACTTGTTCAATGGTGCGAGTGCTGCTGACACTAGTCGGATGCAAACGGTAGTAGTAAAGTGGTTGATTGAAATGCCAAATCTCGGTCACTTCTGACAAGCGCAAACACAGGTCGTAGTCTTCGATCGATTCAAACGCTTCTCGAAAGCCGCCGACCTGCTCATAAACTGAACGGCGCAACAGCCGGAAGTGAAACGTCATAAAGTCAATTAGCAGTCGGTCTGGGCTGTAGGGGACTTGGCAGCGCTGCCCCAACCCTTGTACCTGTCCGCCTGCGTTTATCTGCCAATGGTCGGTGTAGACCATGCCTACTTGTGGATGGGAGTTCAGCACCGGAACAGTGAGTTCCAGCGCCCGGAAGTCTAAAGCATCATCGCTATCGACCTGACCAATGTAAGTGCCTTGAGCCGCAGCATAAGCCCCTTTGAGGGCATGAGCGGCACCATGATGAGCCGCAGCAATGACGCGAACGCGGGCATCTTGTTGAGCATAGTGATTGGCAATATCTAGGGAGCGATCGGTTGAGCCATCGTCCCAAATCAACAGTTCAAAGTCTCGGTAGGTTTGGCTCAGCACGCTGCTGATTGCCACTTCTAAGTAGCGATCGCGGTTATACACCGGCATGATAATCGATACTAAAGGCGGTTTGAAATCAGCGGGTTGCGGCCACAGAGCATCAGCAAAATTAGGAGAAACCGTTGCAATACTGTGATTTAAAGAATTGGAATTTTGGTTAGAAGACATAGTAGTTAACGACTAGAGGCGATTTAGCAATTCTTTAGGAACAGGCTGACCACAGCAAAGTGGGCTTCTGTAAAGTCCCAAGATCGCGCAATCCGAAACCGTTGAGGTGACAGCGGTCTTCTGCGGCTAGCTTGGGAATAAACGAGACTTCTTGCAGAAGTAGGGAAAAGGGGAAGGGGAAAGGGGGAAAGGTTTGGTATTTTCCCTTTCCCCTTTAACCTTTTCCCTTTTCCCACCTCTTGCAAAAAGCACTTTTGCAAGAGGTCTACGGTTTCTCCTGGTTTGAGTAAATTTTCAAATCGCCAAATTTGATAACGCGTGCTAACATATATACTGTTGTTTGATGCATACATTCCCATTGGTTTATCAAACAATCGCTCTTTGACACTCACCCTATTTTGCTCATTGCAACCGATGAAAAACAGGCGATTAGTTTGATATGTAGTGAAAGCTAGGCTAATAAACTGCGTTTGCAACCAGGGTATAAAGTGCGGCAAACACTTGATTTCTAGTTCGGGCGCAGTCGAAGATGGCATGGCGTAACTGCGCGGCAGAAAACTTTCCATACAAGACTTTATTAATTGCTGATTATTTTTTTGACAAAGCAAAATTGTTTCCATTACCCCTAAAAAGTAAAGGTATGGAAACAGCACCCAATTATTTAGTAATTTTTATTGACGGCAACTCGTCAATATTACACTACGGTTAAATCTTGCGTATTGAAACTAATTTCATTAAAAGTTAATGGAAACTTAGAAATTTTTGACTCAAAAATCTGAATAATTTCACATAAATCTGCCAGCGATCGCAATCGTTAAGTTCTAATATTAATTTTCTATAACCTGCCAACTTTGATACCAAATTGAACTGATAGATATGCAAACTTGAGTAGGTGGGCGTGAATATTTATCATTGCAATAAAACAGAACACAACTATGCTAAAAGCATAAGGAAACAGGGTTTTCACTTATTTTATTTTTATTTACATAGTTTGGTTTTTTGAAGCCGATCGCACTTGAGAGGATGTTTGAAAAGTCATGATTGATGTATCAAATATATTTTTACCCCACCCTAACCCTCTCCTTGTAAAAACTACGGTGTACACATAAGTCGAATTTCTTCTTAAATCCCGGACATTACCCTTAATCCCGCCTTGGAAAGGGGGGAAAAAGAGATTTTATTCCCCTTTACAAGGGGAGGGCTAGGGTCGGGTAATTCGATAACTTGTGTGTACACGGTAGCCTTTACAAGGGGAGGGCTAGGGTAGGGTAATTCAATAACTTGTGTGTAAGCGTAGCCTTTACAAGTGCTTTGGCGTAGCTTCTCTTTCGCGTAGCGTCTCGTAGAGAAGGTATCGCTAATTTTTACTTACACTTTCGTAGGGTGCGTTGTCGTATGGCGCAACGCACCGTAAATCTATGGATTAACACAAGTCTGTTTGCCATCAAGTCAAGGCGGAAAGTCTTGCAGGGAAGACAAAAACTCTTATAGGGAAGGCGGAAGCTTTTACAGGCTGCGCGATATACTCAAACGTCAAAGCAGAAAGTCTTACAGCGAAGACGGAAGCTCTTGCAGGCTGCGCGATATACTGAAACGTCAAGGCAGAAAGTCTTACAGGGAAGACAGACGCTTTTACAAGGACGATGTAATAGCAATTCGCAATGGGCTACGCTAACGCAATTAAGAAATTCAGACTTTATCTAGGTTTGCTGGTTTAAATCTGTTGCCGAATTTTAGAGAATTGGTATTACTTACTTACACTTTCAAAAACCAGCGTTGGCGATACATCACAACACCAACAGCCCACCACAACAACACGGTGACTATGCCAAAAAACAGGGAACCATTGAGCGCCCCCGCCCAAGATGCGAAAAAGTTCTGGTAAATCCAATTGTAAGTAGTAGGAGCATTTTCTCCCGTACCAATAGTTGTTTTGACTAAGATTTTAATCAATAAAACAGACGCGACGAAAAGAGCGATCGCATTTAAACCCATAATTTCAAAAGGTTTACCCCAGCGACGTATCAACCGGACTTCGATGAGTTCATAACAAGCTGCTAGTAACAATAATGCCCAACCTGTTGTAAAAACCACATAAGAACTAGTCCACAATTTTTTATTAATGGGGAACGTCAACCCCCACGCCCAACCGATAATTAAACAACCAACTCCAAATAATCCTAGCCCGATACTTGTACGCGACTGTACGGACTGGCTGCGTATCCATTGGCCACTGAAGTAACCAGCCAGGACACTTACTATTGCAGGAATACTACTAAACAATCCCTCTGGATCTCCCAGAAACTTGAAACCATCACCTTTATATAAATGTGCTTTGGGAATAATCAAACGGTCAACATAAGCACCAAAATTACCTTCCCGCGTCAGAACTCCCGCCCCATAATCGGGTACTGCTACATACATCATTGTTAGCCAGTAGGCGATGAGTAGCACTGCTGCTAGTATCCATTGACCTTTGCGCGGGATGTTGAGAACTATTAAAGAAGCCAGCAAATAGGTAATGCTGATGCGTTGCAACACTCCCATTATTCGGATGCTACTGAAATCAAAAGTCCAAACACCTTGATTCCAAAAGCCATTTAATAGTAATCCCAAAACAAAAAGAATGGCGGCGCGGCGTAATATCCGCCAGTAAACAGCTGAGTTTGCTTTATTACCTTCGGTGTATTTTGACAGAGAAAAAGTCATCGCTACACCAACAATAAAGAGAAAAAAGGGAAATACCAAGTCAGCTAACGTACAGCCGTGCCAATCAGCGTGGGCGAAGGGAGGATAGACATCATCTGCAACCCCCATCATATTGACTAAAATCATCCCAGCGATGGTGATACCGCGAAAAACATCCAGTGAAGTCAGGCGCATAAGCGGAATTTTGTCTTTGATGAGTATCTTAAGCTAACCCGCTTGATGCACCTAATCAAGGAAAATTTATAGACTTGTATACAAGGTAAAATTTTGTTAACTAACTACCACTACTTGCTATGTCAATCAAAGTTGGAGATACTGCTCCTAATTTCAGTCTACCTGCTCAAAACGGCTCAACAGTTAGCCTAGAAGATTTTCGCAGCAAAAAAGCCGTTGTCTTATATTTTTATCCCAAAGACGATACACCCGGTTGTACCGCTGAATCCTGCGCCTTTCGCGACCAGTATGAAGTTTTTAAAAGCGCTGGTGCTGAAGTTATCGGTGTGAGTGGCGACTCCACCGAATCTCACCAAAGATTTGCAACCAAATACAATCTACCTTTTATCTTGTTGACTGACAAAGACGACCAAATACGAAAACTATATGGTGCAACAGCCGCCTTTGGCTTGTTCCCTGGTCGCGTTACCTACGTCATTGACCAACAAGGAGTTGTGCAATACGTATTTGATTCAATGTTTAACTTCAAAGGTCACGTTGAAGAAGCACTAAAAACGTTGCAACAACTTGTGAAATAGGGAGTGGGGAATGGTGGGGTGGTGGGGTGGTGGGGTGGTGGGGAGATGGGGTGAAATTCTCTCCCCATCTCCCCATCTCCCCATCTCCTCAATCCCTATTTAATATGCGACTTTTCCGCCATCACAACATTCGTATGGGCT
Organism: Nostoc linckia z4; assembly: GCF_002608075.1. Lineage (GTDB taxonomy): Bacteria > Cyanobacteriota > Cyanobacteriia > Cyanobacteriales > Nostocaceae > Nostoc > Nostoc linckia. The sequence goes on along the minus strand of NZ_LAHA01000056.1, from coordinate 97,290 downwards.
ACTTTGCCATTTTTGCCGTTGGTATGACCGTTCCCATTGCGGGGTTGAATTACGCCATAACCGCCGTGGTTACGTTCGTAAATGACATTTATCTCTCCTGTTTCAATATTGCGGAACATATAAAAGTCGTGTCCTACTAGTTGCAGTTGTTCCAAAGCTTCTGCAACGTTCATGGGAGGCATAGAAAAATATTTGGTGCGGACGACTTCGTTTGGTAGTTCGGGAGTGCGATCGCCAATTAAATCTGTGACTACTGACTCTGCAACAACTTCTTCTGTTGGTTGGGCATGAGTTTTCTGATCTTGACGCCGTTCTTTGTATTTCCGCAATTGACGGGCAATTTTATCTGCAACTAAGTCAATGCTAGCGTACAAGTTCTCGCTGCTTTCCTCCGCACGGATGACGCTACCATTAGCGTAAATAGTTACTTCAGCTGCTTGTCTAGGATTAATTCGAGGATTCCGCGCTACGCTAAGATGCACATCCACTTCATTTGTAATATTCTGAAAGTGATTAACTGCTTTTTCAATTTTTTGATGTACATACTCACGAATTGCATCGGTAATTTCAATGTTTTTGCCGTGGATGACAAGCTTCATGTAAACTCTCCCGCTGAATATTTTGATGTGTGAATTTGCTTTGTATGAAAAGAAGTTGCGGTAAGATATATCACTCCCGCTAAAACAAATTGTGAACTTTTCTCATTTACTGCTGCTGTGCTTTACTTTAAACTCGTTGCATCTGAGTTTTTACTAAGCATATCGTTAGATTTCCCTTCTCATCTCTGCGCTGATATCCAAGTTAGATATCGACTTAGAACTCTTCGAGCTAGAAATCTTAACAGTAGCAGATGTGACTAGTTTCTCCTTTAAAGCAAGGCTGACAGAACTGTTGATAGTTGCTCCTTGTGCGTTCGGGTGAGGTTTGCTTGCTGTTGATAAAGAACACAAGTTTTGTGGAAGTTGATTTTGTTTGAAATGCAAACAATGTTATTAGAGTCATCAGCCAGTGTATTCATTCTATTCTCTTGGCGTGATGCTGATTGTAGAGAATTCCTCCCAACACCTATTAAGGTTATATATTCAAGCTAGCACTTTGTATTTTAAGATGCATGTTCCCTTGACTTTCCTTTAAAATCCTTTGCAAAGCTTGACATTTTTTGATTCTATTCCTTTAAGTTGAAATATATTTCGTTCTTTTTACAGTTGATTTTTGGCATGATCCATAGTAATAAACCACACAAAAACCGTTGTTTGCTATATAACCAAGGATTGATATCTTACTTAGACGCTCATGCATGGCAGCGATCGCTCCTCAATCAACGCATCCATGACCCCAATCTAGATGATGTGTTAATTCTCCTCGAACATCCACCCGTGTACACTTTGGGACAAGGAGCCAATTCAGATTTTCTCAAGTTTGATATTGACAAAAGTAGCTATGATGTGCATAGAGTTGAACGCGGCGGCGAAGTTACTTACCATTGTCCTGGTCAACTGGTGGGGTATCCGATTTTAAATCTGCAACGTTATCAAAAAGACTTGCACTGGTACTTACGGCAACTTGAAGAAGTGTTAATTCGCCTACTAGCAGTTTATAAATTGCAGGGAGAAAGAATTCCGGGTTTTACAGGCGTTTGGTTACAAGGGCGAAAAGTTGCGGCTATAGGCATTAAAGTCAGTCGTTGGATTACCATGCACGGCTTTGCATTAAATGTTTGTCCAGACATGACAGGCTTTGAACGCATTGTACCCTGTGGTATTTCTGATAAACCTGTAGGCAGTTTAGCCGAGTGGATTGCAAATGTTACCTGCGAAGAAGTGCGTTTTTATCTAGCACAGTCCTTTGCAGAAGTATTTGGAGTGGAAGTAGTAGAATCACAGCCAGAAAAAACTTTTCAGGTAAGAACTCAGGAGTCAGAATAGTTAAAGAATCAGCAGAATAAGCTAATGCGCGCTAAAAAAAGCATAACTACATTAGCGTGATTGTTGAGTGTTAACTGTCAACGGTCAACGGTCAATAGTCAACAATCTTATCGAGTCAATATGCAACTTAAATGCAGAACAGCTTATATCAATTCCCAATCATATTAAATTTCTGACCCATTCTGAGTTCTGGGTGCTGAATTGTTACTTTTTCAGTATGAATCAATTTTGCTGTAAATTATGTAATAAATACTATACCAGTCTCATTGAAATTATGACACACTCATAATGGTTATCTATTGTTCCTAGTATCAAATATCTATTGAACTAGGGATATCACGTTTAGAATCTAATTATTTACAAAGCATTAAACATAAGAATTCAGGAGTCAGGGGTCATAATTCAGAATAATTAAAAAATCAATAGTCTGTAAAAAGCTTGGTGTTTTGAGATTATTCAGCTTGATTTTCAAAGCCTTATTGATTGTGACTTCTGGATTCTGGATTGTGAATTATTCCCATTAAACTAACATTTTGCAGCACTAAACTACCAATTCGCGCGTGAATTACCCAACTAATCTCCAAGTATATACCCCATCGTTAACATCACTTAGAGAGCGTGACTGGACAGCTTTAATAGAACTATTTGATAGAGATGACGGTGATGAAATTGAAGACGACATCCACACTAATTTGTTTTGGCTAATACCTGAACCTTGTTGGGAAGATGACCCCTTTGATTTCTTACGTGAATATCTGTAAACAGTGAGGAGTGGGGAGTTAGGAGTTATCCTAACTCTGAATTCCTCACTATTTTCCTTTGAGGCGACTGAGGAAAGTACGCAGGCGATCGCTTTGCGGATTAGTCAGAACTTCGTAGGCTGAACCTTGTTCTGCAACAATACCTCGATCTAAAAAAATCACCTGATGGGCTACTTCTTTGGCGAACTGCATTTCATGGGTGACGATGGCCATTGTCATACCTTCGGCGGCTAATTGTTGCATTACTTGGAGAACTTCGCCCACGAGTTCCGGATCTAAAGCGCTGGTGGGTTCGTCGAATAGCATAATCTGGGGATTCATACATAAACTACGGGCGATCGCTACTCGTTGTTTTTGTCCGCCAGATAGTTGTTCGGGATAAGCAGAGGCTTTATCAAATAAACCGACTTTTTCCAGATATAACCCCGCTAATTGGGCGCTTTCTTTCGGTGTTTTCCCTAAGACTTTACGCGGCGCAAGTGTCATATTTTCCAAGACGGTGAGATGGGGAAATAAATTGAATTGCTGGAAAACCATGCCTACTTGCATCCGCAGTTGCCGCAGTTGGTTATAGTTAACAGTGGGTTGGGATAAGTTTATACCGTTAACCATCAAACGTCCGCTGTTGATGGTTTCCAAACGGTTAAAGCAACGCAGTAGAGTACTTTTACCACAACCAGAGGAACCAATAACTGCAACCACCTCTCCCCGCTTGATTTCCCCTGTGATTCCTTTAAGAACTTTGAGAGAACCAAAGCTTTTTTCAATATTCTCAAAAATAATTGCGGGTATAGGATTGTTCATTGGTGGTGTCAGTTCCTCTGTTAGGGACTTCCAAAAAATAAATTATCCCAAATTATTTGTACGTTTGTAGGGGGCACAGCTGTGCATTGGTTCAAGTTAAGCTTAAATGCTTATACCACACACGTTTTATCCCTCTTTGAACTTCGGGGTGGGGTATACGATGGGATGTTTTTTTATGATTTTGCATCAGTCCTGCTCTAAAGTTGATTGTAATATTTGGAACGAACCGCAAAGAACGCGAAGAGCGCGAAGGAAGAAATGAAAGAGTATGGCTGGATTTAGTTTTGGGCGTTGGCTGCGTTGGTGTGTGGTTGTTGGTATTAGTTGTTTGTTATTGACTGGGTGTGGTGTGAACCCTAGCGGGGGAAAAACTCTGCGGGTTGCAACTGAACCTGCGTTTCCACCTTTTGAGTTTCAAGGACAAGGTGGTGAATTGCAAGGTTTTTCCATTGATTTAATGAATGCTGTTGGTACTGCTGCTAACTTTAAAGTGAATTTTCAAAGTCTGCCTTTTGATGGCATTATCCCAGCACTCCAAAGCAAAACGGTGGATGCAGCCATTAGTTCCATTACGATTACAGAGGAGAGGGCGAAGACGATTGCTTTTTCTCGTCCTTATTTTAAGGCGGGGTTGGCGATCGCCATTCGCACCGATAATCAAAATATTACTAACTTTGATAGTCTCAAGAATAAAAAAATTGCTGTACAAATTGGCACAACTGGTGCAACTAAAGCTAAAAGTATTCCTGGGGTGCAAATTCGCAGTTTTGATTCAGCACCTATAGCTTTACAAGAATTAGTCAATGGTAATGTGGATGCGGTAATTAATGACGCGCCTGTAACTTTATATGCTATCAATACTGGCAATCTCAAGGGAATTAAAGTTGTACAGCAATTACTCACAGAAGAGTTTTATGGAATTGCTACAGCGAAAAATTCGCCTGATTTGGCATTAATCAACGATGGTTTGGATAAGATTTTAAAAAATGGCACTTATTCTCAAATTTATCAAAAATGGTTTAAAGCCGAACCGCCATCATTACCAACGACATCACCCTTTGAAAATCAAAGTAATGTAGGTGTTTCGGGAAAATTTACGTCAATTAGTGTAATTTTACAAGCTGTCCCCACCTTATTGCAGGGAGCTTTGGTAACTTTACAATTGACGATACTTTCTGTGGTGTTTGGTTTAATCGGCGGTTCTTTAATTGGAATTATCCGCCTTTCTCATATTGCACCTTTACGTTGGCTAGCCAGGGCTTATGTAGATTTTTTCCGAGGAACGCCTTTGTTGGTGCAAATTTTTATGATTTATTTTGGGTTACCAGCCATTATCCAAGAACTTGGTTCGACATTTACTTTCGATCGCTTAGTGGCGGGAGTAATTGCTTTAAGTTTAAATAGTGCCGCTTATATTGCAGAAGTTGTCCGTGCTGGGATTCAATCTATTGAAGCAGGACAAGGTGAAGCAGCGCAATCACTAGGCTTGAGTCCTGTGCAAACCATGAGGTATGTGATTTTTCCCCAAGCTTTCCGCCGGATGATTCCACCCTTGGGTAATGAGTTTATCAGTTTATTAAAAGATACAAGTTTAGTGGCTGTAATTGGTTTTGAAGAATTATTCCGCAAAGGACAGCTAATTGTTGCTGATAATTATCGCGCTTTTGAAATTTACGCGGGTGTAGCGCTGATTTATTTGTGTTTGACGCTACTTTCTTCCCAAGCATTTAGCCGATTAGAAGTTTGGATGAATCCTGTGAAGCGCTAAGGGGCGTTGAGGGTTCACAGTCAGCAGTTAAGGGTAACGCTTTCAGAGGAGATTTGAGAAATAAAAATCAAACTAGAGGCTGATGTATTATAACTTTTTTCTCGCGAATCTAAGTTATTGTCTAGATTTACTTTACGTTTTGCTGCAAATCCAACAGAAAAAGTTATCTATCATCCATCAGATAGCCCTATTGTTATCATGGGTTTGTAATCATTAAGAAATGTGAAGAGTAACTATAGATAGAAGTTGATTTAACTTAATGATTTTGTGTTTGCCATCTGAGGATTAAATATACCAGTAAAACGATGCCGTAATTAAAACACAATAAATATCTTTGAATTATTCAATGCAAGCATAGTTGCGGCTGCATTGTAACGGTTCAGCCTGTGAAGTAAAAATTAAAAGCTTTTCATTGGAGGATAAGCGAATGATAAATTTGAAAAAAATCATAAACAAATCCTCATTTACTAGTGAAGTACCAGCATCGTTTGTGGTATTTCTCGTGGCCCTCCCTCTTTGCATGGGTATTGCCATCGCTTCGGGACTTCCGCCATCTCGCGGTTTAGTTACAGGAATCATAGGCGGAATTGTTGTTGGTGCTGTTTCTGGTTCTCCTTTGCTAGTTAGCGGCCCGGCTGCTGGGTTGGCGGTGATTGTAGCAGAAACAGTCCAACAGTATGGTATTGAAATGGTTGGGCCAATTTTGTTGTTGGCAGGTTTAATTCAATTCCTCGCAGGTATATTTAAACTTGGGCAGTTGTTTCGGGCTATGTCGCCGGCTGTCATCTATGGAATGCTTGCAGGTATTGGGATATTAATCTTTGCTTCCCAATTTCATGTGATGCTAGACGATAAACCGCGTATACACGGCATTGATAATTTAATTTCTATTCCTAACACTATTTACAAAGCCATCTTTCCTATTGATGGTAGCGCTCATCATCTTGCAGCACTCATAGGTATAACAACTATTATCATTCTTCTGCTGTGGGAAAAATTTAAACCCAGGAGTTTGAAATTGATACCTGGTGCCCTGGTGGGGGTTGTTATTGCTACTACCATTGCTACTGTGTATAGATTACCGATTCAGTATGTTGATGTACCTGGAAGTCTCCTAGAAGCAATTCAATTACCAACACCTGCTAGCTTCCCACGCTTGATTCAGGCATCAGTTTTGATAGATGCGATCATCATTGCCTTCATTGCGAGTACAGAAAGTTTGCTTTCAGCCGTAGCAGTGGATAGACTGCATACCGGCCCCAGAACCAACTTCGATCGCGAATTAACAGCCCAAGGAATTGGTAATATTATCTGTGGGTTTTTGGGTGCTTTGCCCATGACAGGAGTGATAGCCCGCAGTTCTGTAAACGTAGAAGCCGGTGCGAAAACGAGATTATCCACCATGCTTCACGGTTTATGGCTGTTAATTTTAGTAATTGCAGCCCCAAGCTTGCTAAAAATAATTCCCATTTCTAGTTTGGCAGCAATTCTAGTTTTTACTGGATACAAACTCATCGAAGTAGAACATATTCGCCAGTTAAGAAACTATGGACGCTTTCCTTTGGGGATCTTTTTTGCCACTTTAATCACGATAGTTGTTACTGACTTAATCACTGGTGTTTTCATCGGTATTTTGTTGACAGGAATTTTACTAATTCACAAAATGTCCGTGCTGAATATCGAAATTATTAAGCACGAAAACAATCGCCGAATAGACATTCATTTACAAGGCGCAGCAACATTTGTCAGGCTACCAAAATTAGCAAACATTTTAGAACTTGTGCCTCCAGAAAAGGAATTGCATGTTTATTTACAAGACTTGGCTTACATAGATCACTCTTGCTTAGATTTGCTATCAATGTGGGCAAAGCAACAAGAAAAAATGGGAAGCACCTTAACTATGCAATGGGATCGTTTGATAGAACGTAATCGCAAGCCATACACTCTGTAAGACTCATAGTAGTTCATCAAGAAATGGTATAACTGTTGGCTTCACAACAAAGGGCGGACAAGATGTCCACCCTACAATACTTGTGCCATGATGGTAATTATCTCTCAGAATCAGGGTTTCAGGAAAGGCGATTGCAGGCTCTTGGCAAAGGGCGATCGCCTTTCTCATTCTCAATAAAAGTATAATTTTTATACTGATAGCTACTTTGATGGCGACTTGTCAGCTTTAAAAGCAAGTATTAAGGTAACAATTTATGAGTCAAGCCATACCCAAACTAGTAACCTTTGAAGATTTTGCAGCGTGGCGACCTGAAGGCGGAAGATATGAATTACACGATGGTGTGATTGTCGAAATTGCACAACCAGTTGGAGACCATGAAGATGTTGTTGGTTTTTTAGCTAGAAAACTAACAGTAGAATTTGACCGATTAAATTTACCTTATATAATTCCTAAAACTGCGCTGATAAAACCTGCTAATTCAGTATTTGCGTACTCTCCAGATGTGTTGATATTAAATCGTCTTAATTTAGTGAATGAGCCGTTATGGAAAAAAGAATCAACTGTATGTTATGCGGCATCAATTCCCTTGGTAGTTGAGGTAGTTAGTACCAATTGGGATGATGACTACTACACAAAACAAGGTAAATATGAAGTTATTGGAATTCCTGAATATTGGGTTGTAGATTATCTTGGTTTAGGCGCTAAAAAGTTCACTGGTAATCCTAAACAGCCTACTATGTCTATTTATCAATTAATCGATGGTGAATACCAAGTTACTCAATTTAGAGGTAATGATTCCATCGTCTCGCCTACTTTCCCAGAATTGAATTTAACCGCCGAACAGATTTTTCAAGCTGGTGGTTTACTCAGTAGTTAAAACCCACTATAAAACCCTAACATTTTTCGTTATCCAACACACGTAGAGACGTTGCATTGCAACGTCTCTACAACAATTTTGTGGGTAAACCTATAAAACTATTGGTAGGATGTTACGGAACTTCAAAGTAAAAAAATATTCCATCAAAGAAACCGTTTACAGTCAACAGCCAACTATCAGCAGTCAACAACTTTTATCGGCGTAGGTAACTAAAATTGGGGTCGGGTCTGCCAACAAAGCAAGAATGGGTAAATTTATATTTTTTGATAATGGCTAATGATGTTGTAGCTTCAGATTTATTATTGCCAAAATCAAACATCCAATGATTGCCATCTACAATTTTCCACCGATTGTTAATTTGATTGACGGTTGTAGTAGCAGGATTAAAAGATACGCAGTCTTCGCCTTGTAGCGAACCAGAAGGAGCGCTATTATTTACTAATAAATATTGGAATGATGGTTGTGGTCGTCCAACAAAACAAGATTTATTTATACCATAGTGCTTGATAACTTTGAAAGCACGCGCCGCTTCATCTTTTTGATTAGCAAAGTCAAACATCCAGTGATTGCCGTTCTCGACTATTTTCCAGCGATCGCTTACTTGATTGACACTAATATTATTAGGATTAAAAGCAATACAGTCTTCTTTAACTGCCTGTGTTTCTTGTGTTAATGACACTAAATTAGAACGATATTCTTTGTTAGCTCTTCTATCTTTTAAAATGATATATACCGATTGGGGTGGTGTTTGACCTTGTTCAACGGCAAACCAAAGAGAGTTTAAACTCTCACCAGAGGAAAATGCACAAAAGCCATAAATTCGTTGGTTTGTTTGACCATTATAAATATTTACCCAAGTCCGAGAAGAATTATTATTTTCTCCACAAGGAGGTAAATTAGGAGCTTTTGTAAATAAGTTGTTAGGAAATGCATTCCAATTTGCTACTGATAATTTATATCTTTGAAAATTTTTGCCTGAAACTGTATATGGTTCTGTTCCAATAAAAACTAGTTTTGGTTGGGGTATGGAATTGGATGCAAGATTAAGAACATTGGGATTTGTAATATTTTGGCTCCAAGTATTTGCTAGTTGGAAGTTATCAGCAGCATAAGCCGCAGCAAAATTAGATAACATCCATCCGGCGCTGAGTAAAGTTGCAAATTTGTTGTATTTTTGTAATTTCATATTGGCTAAACCTCAAAAAAAGTTATGGTAATCAGGACTTACGCAAAATAACGAAAAACAAACCGCAAAGACGAGGCAGTGCGTTGGGCGGGTTCCCCGACTTAAAGCAACTGCCGTGCAAAGTACACAAAGAAATAAGAGTTTAAGAGAGTTTTACATAAGTCCTAGTATTAATACAATTGGTGGATTTATGTTTCCATATTTTCTACTTTGAATTTTTATTAAAGTAGCGAAGACAACTTTGGTATCTGTGTAGTTAGTGGTCTGGAAACCCAAAAATGTTAGTTGGAGGCCGGGGGAAGCGTTAAAGGGTAAGAAATTTAAAACCTTTCCCCTTTCCCCTTTCCCCTTTCCCCTATTCCCCTTTACCCTTCCCCCTTCCCCCTTTACCCTTTACCCTTTCCCCTTTACCCTTTCCCCTTTCCCCTTTCCCCACCAAGTTTGCCAGACTACTAGATTGAGTTCCTTGGTCAGGTTGGCACAAAATAATGTATGAAGTTTAAATAATAAAAATATAGTCAGATATATTCAGATATAATCATTCGTGGTATAGTTTACGAATGAAACTATCTGACTATGCCAAGTCAAAAGGAATCAGCTATCAGACTGCCTGGAGGATGTGGAAACGTGGTGAACTTAAAGCCACCCAACTTCCTACAGGTACAGTGATTGTGGATGTACAAAAAACATTTGAAGGCGTTGTTATTTATACAAGAGTATCTAGTGCTGAAAATAAAAGCAACTTAGATAGTCAAGCCGAAAGACTTGTACGCTACTGCGAAGCTAAAGGATATCAGATAAAAAAAATAGTTAAAGAGGTAGGAAGCGGAGTTAATGATAACCGAAAAAAACTAGTTGCATTGTTAAATGAAGATGATTATAGAATCATTGTTGTTGAGCATAAAGATAGATTAACTAGAGTGGGTTTTAATTATTTAAAAGTTCTTCTAAATAAACAAGGGAAAGATATTGAGGTAGTAAATCTTGCCGAAGAAGAAACTGAAGATATCATGCAAGATTTGATTTCAATAATAACTAGCTTCTGTGCAAGAATCTATGGTCTAAGAAGAAGGAAGAGAAAACAAGCGTGTATTGTTAAATGCCTGGAGTCAGAATGCGATTAGTTGAGCGACATATAATCAAACAGAATAACAAGTGGTTTAGAGAAATTGATCAAATGTCTTTTTTATCAAAAAATTTATTCAACTGTGCCGTTTATTTGTGTCGCCAAGCCTTTTTCAAAAATCAGCCAATACCAACGTTGAATCAAATTTATCACTCTCTAAAAAATAGTGATGATTATAAAGCTTTACCTAGTAAAGTTGCTCAATTGGTATTTAAGCAAGTTGATAAATGCTTTAAATCTTATCAAAAAACTAAGAAAGAATACGACTTAAATCCAGGCAAGTTTTTAGGTGAGCCAAAGCTACCTAAATATAAACACTCTTCAAAAGGGAGAAATATTTTAGCTTTTAACAATCAAGCTTTTTCTAAAAAAGCACTAAAAAAAGGTTTAATTTCTCCCTCGGGATTATCAGTGTTTATTAAAACCAAGCTTGCTGAAATTGAAGAAATTAGGATTATCCCCAAAAATAATGTCTACATTATTGAAGCAGTTTATGAGCAAGAGGAACCCCCCGTAGTAACTAACAACAGAATCGCAGCAATTGATATAGGTTTAAACAACTTAGCTACTGTTAGCAGTAATTGTTTAGATTTTAAGACTTTTATTGTTTGTGGCAAGGCTATCAAATCGTGCAATCAGTTTTACAACAAAGTTAAAGCTAGTCTTCAATCTCAGTTACCTAAAAATCAAAAAGCGCAAAGTCAGAGCGCCGGAAGACAGCGCTCTGAACTTTGTAAGAGAACTTCTAGAAAAATAGAAGCACTAACACTCAAACGTAACAACAAAGTGGATTATTACCTCCACACAGCTAGTAGATTTATTGTTAATCATCTAGCCAGCCAAAACATAACGCATTTGATTATAGGTAAAAACGAGAATTGGAAACAGAGCATTAATTTAGGAAGTAAAAATAATCAAAACTTCACTAGTATTCCTCATGCTCGATTTATCCAACAAATAGAATATAAAGCTCAACTTGTTGGAATCAAAGTACAAATCAGCGAGGAGAGCTACACATCCAAATGTAGTTTTCTGGATTTGGAACCCATTAAAAAACATGAGCAATATTTAGGCAGAAGAATCAAGAGAGGTTTGTTTAGGTCTAACTCAGGAAAAATCTACTCAGCAGATTTAAATGGTTCGCTAAATATATTAAGAAAGGTAGTTGGGGACTCTATCTTCGATAGAAACTCAATAGAGAGGCTTGTAGTTAGCCCAGTAAGGCTTACNATCAAAGTACAAATCAGCGAGGAGAGCTACACATCCAAATGTAGTTTTCTGGATTTGGAACCCATTAAAAAACATGAGCAATATTTAGGCAGAAGAATCAAGAGAGGTTTGTTTAGGTCTAACTCAGGAAAAATCTACTCAGCAGATTTAAATGGTTCGCTAAATATATTAAGAAAGGTAGTTGGGGACTCTATCTTCGATAGAAACTCAATAGAGAGGCTTGTAGTTAGCCCAGTAAGGCTTACGCCTTACCAAGCTAGAAACATTTGATTATGTTTTTAGTAACTATATGTGATTTGACGGATATTGAAATCACCATCGCATTATTCGGCTATGGACACAGTTGGCAGCACAACTCCATCATCTGGCCACATCTTGGCACTAGACTTGGGTACTACCGGCAACCGCGCTTTTGTGTTTAACGCAGAAGGTAAAATTGTCGGACAGGCATATAAAGAATTGACTCAGTATTATCCACAGCCAGGATGGCTAGAACATGACCCTGAAGAAATCTGGCAGGATACTTGCTGGGTGATGAAAACGGCTATCGCCAATGCCAAAATTACCCCATCGGCCATCGCCGCAATGGGGTTGACTGTGCAACGTGAAACCTGTTTAATTTGGGATAAAACCACAGGAAAGCCACTCCATAGAGCGATCGTTTGGCAAGACCGACGTACTGCTCCATTGTGTCAAAAATTACAAAACGAAGGCTATGCGCCGGAAATTTACGATCGCACCGGATTGATTATCGACGCCTACTTTTCTGCTACTAAGCTTAGATGGCTATTAGACAAGTTTACAGATATCGATGTAAACAATGTCCTTGCAGGCACGATTGATACTTGGGTGCTATGGAAACTCACAGGTGGCAAAGTCCACGCCACCGACCACAGCAACGCCAGCCGCACAATGTTAATGAATCTCAAAACCTGCGAATGGGATGAAATTCTCCTCAAATTATTCCAGATTCCGCTTCAAATTTTGCCCCAGATTCAGCCTAGTCTAGGGGTATTTGGAGTTACTGATGCTACTTTATTTGGTGCGGAAATTCCCATTAGTGCCATTTTGGGAGATCAGCAAGCTGCTTTGTTTGGTCATGGATGCCACAGTCCTGGTTTGATGAAATGTACTTACGGTACAGGTAGCTTTTTAGTAGCTCATACTGGCTCTAAAATTGTGCGGTCACCCGAAAAACTCATTTCCACAGTGGCATGGACGCAAAGAAATCCAAACGGCGTTTTAGATGTTGGCTACGCCTTAGAAGGCAGTATGTTTACTAGCGGTGCTTGTATCCAATGGTTGCGCGATAGCTTGAAGTTAATTAAAACTGCGGCTGAAACTGAAGCAATGGCAAATAAAGTTACAGATAATGGCGGCGTATATTTTGTACCTGCATTTAGCGGACTGGGGGCACCCTACTGGGATATGAGCGCCAGGGGAGCATTTTTCGGCATTACCGCCAGCGTACAACCAGAACATTTAGTACGCGCCGTGTTAGAGGCCATAGCTTATCAAGTTGTGGAAGTAGTGCAGGCGATAAATGAATTTAGTACTACACCAGTCGGGCGATTAACCGTAGATGGTGGTGCTTGCGAGAATAATTTTTTGATGCAGTTTCAAGCTGATGTCTTAGGTATCCCAGTGGAACGTCCGATAATGCGCGATACCACCGTTCAAGGTGCAGCATTCGCAGCAGGTTTAGCCGTGGGATTTTGGGATAACTATGAAACATTGGCGCAGCAACGGCAGATTGAGCGCATATTTCAGCCAAAGAATGATTTCTCGAACTTTGCTACCTGGCAAAAGGCAGTCAAACGTACTCTTGATTGGTAGATGTTGATGGTTGATGGTTGACGGTTGACTGTTCGTTGTTCCCCATAAAATTAAAGGAGATTACATAACTGTTTTAAAATACCACTTACAGTACATTGCTTTCGGAGTGAGGTACGGATAATAGCGCCCGTAGTGATGTACTTGATTTACCTGAAATACGCTGTAAATATATAAGATCCCATGAGTGCTAAACCGAAGATTTTCATTGATGGAGAATCAGGAACCACAGGCTTACAAATTTACTCGCGCCTCAACCAACGGGATGACATCGAGATAGTTAGCATTGAGGCATCTAAACGAAAAGATGCAACTGAGCGAGCTAAGCTGATTAATGCTGTGGATGTTGTTATTCTCTGCCTACCTGATGACGCTGCCCGCGAAGCTGTGAGCTTAGTTACTAATACTAGCGTTAAAATTCTTGATGCCAGTACTGCTTATCGCACAGCACAAAGTTGGGTATATGGCTTTCCCGAACTAAATCCAGGACAGCGAGAAAAAATCGCCAGCGCCCAGTTTATAAGTAATCCCGGCTGTTACCCCACGGGATTTTTAGCTTGTATCCGTCCGTTGATTGCTAAAGGAATTTTAAAAACTGACTTTCCCATCACCGTGAATGCAGTGTCTGGTTACTCTGGTGGCGGAAAGAATTTGATTCAAAAGTACGATGCTTTCCACACAACACAAGCCGGGGGAGAGTCGCTTTATCCCTATGGTATCTACGGTTTGCAGTTTGGGCATAAGCACGTTAAGGAAATGCATTACTATTCGGGGTTAGCGTCGCCGCCGTTGTTTGTACCGTCAGTGGGTGATTTTGAGCAGGGAATGTTAGTACAAGTGCCTTTGCCCTTGTGGATTTTGGATAATCCGCCATCAGGTGAGGTAATCTATGAAGCGATCGCTGACTATTACCAAAGTCAAAAATTTGTCCAAGTTGCTCCATTCAAAGAACTCACACTTCTTAGAGAGGGAACGTTTCTAGATGCCAAAGCCATGAACGGTACCAACTTTGTTCAGATTTTTGTCTTTGCTAATGACGCGACCAAAGAAGCCTTGCTAGTTGCTCGTCTTGACAACTTAGGCAAAGGCGCATCCGGGGCCGCAGTCCAAAATCTCAATATCATGCTTGGCTTTCCCGAAGAATTGGCATTGTAAGGATTGGGGTTTCCACGCCACTTGTTTCTCCTATGGTAGCTGTTGTTACCACATAGAAGTCGGGAGTCGTGACCCATAGGTGTCAACTTAAGCCTTAGTGAATGGAATTCGTAGCTACACAAACGAAGTCGGCCTGCGCGGACTAATGGAAAATTAAGGTTTTGAAACCCACAAAGGTGGGTGAGAGTTTGTGTAGATGCGGTTTCTAACTGCCCGTTTCGCTATTTACCGTTAACAGTCAACAGTAAACGACCCCAACCGGAATAATTTATTTTTTGGAGTTCCTAAGTTGACACCTATGGTTGTGACCGAACTCCTTTCAAGCTAGGGTGGGGTAGTTCAGTCATCTAACAAACTCATCAATGCTTGCAATTCCGAGTCAGGTGACTCTGATAACTCATGCTGTAGTTCTAACAGTTGAGTCCGTAATGCTGTAATTACGTTTACCATATCAGATTCTTGTGCGATTTTTAGCTGACTTTCTTTGATTCTGATTTTTCTTAGCAGTTCATTTACATCGGAAATTGAATCATAATCTTGGGAAATCATAGCCTTACACCTAATATAAATTACAGGAGTAAAGTGAAACTTTTTGCTCACGCATTGTGTAGCATTTTTTAAATTTTAAGTAGAAATTGTACATGCTCTTGGTACAAACTTGCCATGAGAGTAATTTTTTTTAAAAGTATTTGCCATAAGTATCGCTTAATAGCTATTGAGCTATAAAAATTGTTTCAAAGATGTAGTATTTGCGATCGCACCAGTCCTTGCTAGAATTCTCAACAGCTGGTTAAGCATCTTTATGGTGTTTGACTTCAAGTTGGTTAATTAGTATAAATTTTTTTAGATTTATGGAAAAAATTAAATGTATTTACTTAATTTTTGGCTTGTGATGTGATACTAAGGTTACTTAATTTAGGTTATAGCTAAATTCAAAACTACCATTTAACAGCACAGCAAGGTTATCTTTAGGACTGACAATGGCATCTCAGATACCATTTTCTGTAACTTCCTGCTTGCTAAAAAATTAATTGAATGAAAATTAAGTACTGGATTTCTCAGGAGGAGTGAAATGGGACTTAGCGACGGACTTTTGAACACAAACAAAAAAGCTATGGTGGTAGAAGACTGCTGCAACCTGCTCGAAACACAGATTGCTTCTAAGTCAGGTATCAGTGGTATGGCTTTGAAAGCGGCCTTTGGAGCCTTAAAGGGAATCAAGCCTGGATACATTCCTTATGCGGTTGAACAACTTTTACCCCAGTGTTTGACAGCACTCGATCCCATTTGGAATGAAGGCGTTCAAAAAGGTGACCCAGTGGGACACGTGATTGCTAATTCATCAGATACAGCAGATGCACTTCTGGGCGTAACTGACGCCAGACTCAAAACTGTGAAACGCCAAATCGTGCGAGGAACCTATGACAAGCTTCGCGGCTCAGCGAAAAAACATGTTGAAGAGGCGATACCAGACTTAGCCAATATCATTGATAAGTACGCTAAGGCATGATGGGGATTGGGGGGACTGGGGAGACAAGGAGAGAAGTCACGCCTCGCGCGGACATGATATAACTTCTAACTCCTAACTCCTAACTCTCAACTCCTCAGTCAACAATCAACCCCCAAAATCCTACCTACCAATCAAATTAGCAATTGCCTTGACTAACTCGTCTGGTTCCACGGGTTTGGATATATGTTTTTGAAATCCTGATTGAAGTGCTTGTTTTTGGTTGATTTCTCCTGCATAAGCAGTTAAAGCGATGGCCAGAATCTGTTTGTCTTGCTCTACCTGCAATGCTTTAATTTGGCGCATCAGCATATGACCGTCTGTTTCGGGCATTCCGATATCACTCACTAGAATATCTGGCTTTGACTCTGCCAAGGCTTGTAGTGCTTCTAAAGCCGATTCCGCAGTGGTCACCTTGGCTCCAGCTTGTTCTAGCACAAATGCGTGGAATTCACGGGTATCTGCATCATCATCCACGACTAAAATTTCTATACCCGTCAGAATTTCAGTGGCGGGGGAAACATCAAAATCAAGAAATTCGTTATCTTGTTTTTGATTTAAATCTTTTTTGATTAAGGGTAGTCTAACTGTAAAAGTGGCTCCTTGGCCTTCGCCTAAACTTTCTACCCAAATTGTTCCCCCATGTAGTTCTACCAAATGACGAACAATTGCTAAGCCTAACCCCAAGCCACCAAACTTTCGGGTTGTCGTGCTGTCAGCCTGACGGAAATATTCAAACACATGAGGAAGGAATTCGGGGCTGATCCCCTTACCTGTGTCGCTGACAATAATCTGAGCTTGAGTGTCAACTTGCTGGAGTTGAATGTCAATTCTTCCTTCTTGGGGGGTAAATTTCACAGCATTGGATAACAAATTCCAGATGATTTGTTGTAAACGACTGGAATCGCCCAAAACTCTCTCTACACAAGTATCGAGGGTTTTATGAATTTGAATATTTTTTGCTTCTGCTGCCAAACGCACTGTCTCCAATGCCGCATCAATGACGATCGCTAAACTGACGGGAAACATATTCAGGCTGAGTTTGCCTTGTAAAATGCGAGAGACATCGAGCAAATCTTCAATCAGCTGAGCTTGTAATTTAGCATTACGCTCAATGGTGGCGATCGCTTTTTTCAGTGCCACTGAATCAAATTCACGAGTTTTTAACAAATTCGCCCAACCGAGAATCGGATTCAGGGGCGATCGCAATTCATGAGAAAGTACTGCTAGAAACTCATCTTTGATGCGGTTGGCTCTTTCGGCTTCGGTTCTGGCAACTTGCTCTAGTTGCAGCAGGCGATCGCGTTCTGATTCTACGGCCTTGCGTTCGGTAATATCAATACAGGAACCGATGTACCCTAAAAATTCTCCTTCGGGAGTAAATCTAGGTACGCCGACATCAAAAATCCAGCGGTATTGTCCATCAAAGCGTCTGAGCCGATATTCCATGTGAAACCCTTGACGGGTGTCAAAGGCATTTCTATAAGTATCTAAGCAATATTGCAAATCGTCGGGATGCACTCCTTGAGTCCAACCATTGCCCATCTCTTGCTCTATGGTTCGCCCAGTAAAGTCCAACCAAGTCTTATTAAAATAATTACATAATTTATCAGTACCAGACATCCAAATTAATGTTGGTGTTGAATCTGCCATCAGCCGAAAGCGTTCCTCACTTTCAAGAAGTGCTTCTTGGGCTTGTTTGCGTAGGCGTAGTTCCTCATAGACATCATTGACATCTGTGATAAAAATTGATACACCTTCATTAAAGGGATAGATGCGATTCTCAAACCAGCGATTCCATCTAGGATAAAAATATTCAAAACGAACCACAGTTTGTTCGGCGATCGCCCGATGAACCTGGGTATAAAATTCACTTCCCCCTAAATCTGGAAACACCTCCCAAATGCTTCTACCCAGTAACTCCTCCTCAGAAAAGCCCACAACTTCTACTACCTGCTTATTGACAAAGGTGTAGCGCCACTGACGATCCAATACAAAGAACTGGTCTTGGATACCAGCTAACACCGTTTCTAAATGTGCCTTTGCCACCTCCGCTTCAAACCGCAGCTCTTGTTCTCGTTGCATCGTTTCCTGTCTCAAACGAGCCATTTTTAAGGCTGCTTCTACCCGTGCTAACAATTCACGGGCAGAGAACGGTTTAATCAGATAATCATCAGCTCCAGCTTCTAACCCTTCTACCCGCGCCTCTTCTCCTGCTCGTGCCGACAACAGAATGATGGGAACTTTTTTGGTCTGCGGATCGCTGCGTAATGCTTGCAACAATCCAAAGCCATCCAAAAAAGGCATCATGACATCCGTCAGTACCAAATCTGGCAAACGCTCCCGAACAGAATTCAAAGCAGCTAAACCATTGGGCACTGCTTCCACCTCATAGTGCTGACTTAACAACCGCTTGACATAATCACGCATATCAGAATTGTCATCAGCGAGGAGAATACGGGCAGAGAAAGTAGAAAGTAGGGAATAGGAAGTAGGAGATGAAGATGTTATTTCCCTATTGCCCACTGCCCATTCCTCACTTCCCTCTTCAGGCAACCAACGCAGGGCTTCTTCTATGTAGGGTGCTGCACCCAAGGCAGTTGAAGTTAAAGTTTGAGTTGCGCTAATCCTGTCTGGAGGTAAATGAGCATAGCCTGTAGGAATGGATACAGTAAAGCAACTGCCTACTCCTAAAACACTGCTTACTTGGACAGTTCCACCATGCATTTTCACTAATTCTTGCACCAGTGACAGACCAATTCCCGATCCTTCAAAGGTTCGTCCTTGCGCTCCTTTGACGCGATGAAAGCGTTCAAACAACTGGGGAATTTCTGCTGCTGGGATGCCGATTCCTGTGTCCTGCACTGACAGTTCTACGAAAGAGGACGCAAAAAGTGTTTGTGAAAAATTCTCTACATTTTCATCTTCCCTTATCCCCGCGTCCCCGCGTCCCCACCTCCCCGCGTCACCACATCCCCACCTCCCCGCGTCCCCGCGTCCCCGCATCCCCGCTTCCTTATTCTCCACCCACTGCAAATTCACCACAATTTTTCCTGCCAAGGTGAATTTGAAGGCATTAGACAGCAGGTTGAGAACTATTTTTTCCCACATTTGCCGATCTACATACACTGATGCCGGCAGGGGAGGACAATTAACTGATAACTGCATTCCTGCTCGTTCAATTGCTGAACGAAAAACACTAGCTAATTCGGCGGTGAAACTGGCGAGGTCTGTGGGTTCGTAGGAAGCTTGAACCCTTCCGGCTTCAATTCGCGAGAAATCTAACAAGCTATTAACTAGCTTCAACAAGCGCAGTCCGTTACGTTGCACCATTTTTAACTGCTCTTGTTCGTTGCTTGGTAACAAACTGCCACCATCGGCTAGGATGTCTTCTAGTGGCCCCAACATTAGAGTTAATGGGGTACGAAACTCGTGGCTGATGTTGCTAAAGAAGATAGTTTTGGCGCGATCGATTTCTGCTAAAGCTTCGGCTCGTTTGCGCTCTTGTTCGTAAGCCTGGGCGTTGGCAATGCTAGCTGCAATCTGAGCTGCAACTAGTTCCATAAATCCTCTATAATTATCGTCGAACAGCCTGAAGGGATTTAAGCCAGCAATTAAAATGGCAGCTTTGCCTGTTTCTCTCGATGGTGCAATGGGTATAGCCACTGCTTGATGTGGCGTTGGCGAAGTCCGCCGTAGGTATCGCTCCCATATCCCGCAAGGCAAGCTACCAAAATCCCCTGCTAAAATATCAACTAATTTTGTTTGATGGGTTGCCATCACTTCCCCAAAAGGCCAAACAGCATCAGAATCGAGAGCAGCTGTTTGTGGTGCTGCTTTGTGGTTTGGCTGAATGCGGCATGTTCCAGCAAGAAAAAGCTGTTGTTGGTCTGGTTCGACCAAATAAATCATTGCAAAGGGGAAGTCATAAGGGTTGGTTTCCAGACAACTGACACTCAAGGTACAGGCCTCATCGAATGTACGTGCATCTGCTGTCCTAGTTGCTAACTCACGTAATAAATTTAACTGCCGTTCTCCAATGATGCGTTGTGTATCGTCTGTGTTAGCACAAATAATCCCGCCCGTCTCACCTTCATCATTGGGAACTGGACTATAGGAAAAAGTATAATAAGTTTCCTCTGGGTAGCCGTTACGCTCCATAATCAGCAGTAAGGCTTCATCGTAAGTGCCTTCGTTTTTCAGCATCGCTGATTCTGCTCGCGGCCCTACCTGCTCCCAAATTTCCCGCCACACATGGGAAGCTGGCTGGCCTAGTGCTTGTGGATGTTTACCACCAATAATAGCTTTATAAGGATCGTTGTAAAGATTAATCAGTTCGTCCCCCCACCAGACAAACATCGGTTGGCGAGAAGTCAGCATAATCCGCACCGCTGTTTTCAAACTCTGCGGCCAATGTTGTGTTGGGCCAAGAGAAGTTTGCGACCAGTCGAATTCTCGCATCCGCGCACCCATTTCACCTCCACCGAAAAGGAAATTAGCGTCGGCGTTGCTTGCTGACGTTGACTCGTTTTTCATGGGTTTGTGTCGATTAGTCATGGGTCGGGTATAAAGCTACAATTGTAATCACGTGCTAATCACAATTTATTGTTGCAAAAGTCACACCAAACTCGGCAAAAAATTTTTCTGGGCATAGATTTTGATTCTTGCCGCAGGGTAGGAACTAGCCGATCGATATTGAATTGTTTTGCCACAAGTAGGCACATATTGTGAGGCATATAAATCACAGTTTATGATGCTCTACATATCTAATGTTTACGTTAGAGTGTGATTTTACGTCAATTATTCTGGAGATAGAGATTATAATTGAGCAATTTTTTCCATTAGTTAGAATACACTAGCTGATATGGGGCGATCGCTGCCCAAAAATTCCATACTTCACTATCCTCAAAATCTCTTCTCAATCACTACCTGTATCGAGCAATTGATTTAGAACATCTACGATTAATTTAATTTATTATTTTAACAAGCAACAATATTTGATTTTATTTCAAAGCTTGTTTATTCTAGAGTTAACAAAAATTTTTAATGAAAAAATCATCAATGATTATTCAGTATTTTAAATCAAGGGATAATTTTGTGCCTATACAGATTAATCTTTATTTTCAATAAAAAATTGATATTAGCTTCAAATTTTAGAGTTAATTGATACTTATTGCAAGAGATAAAAATTATCAATCATGTACATTTTAAAAATCCAACATTAGAAAATGAATAAAATAATTTAACCATTTCTCGTAATTATTACTTTAGCTTTTTCTAGAAATTGACTCAATCTAATGAACATCAAATTTTTCCAAATTACCTTAGTGTTATTAGTCTTTTTGTTTAACTTAACATTTGCTTCTCCCACCTGGGCAAAAATAGCACCTTCCTCAAGTAGTAATCCTGACTACTTTGAAGTAGGTCAAAAAGTAATTTGGCTTTATAAAGCTCGTGGCGATTCTGCTGATATCCAGAGAATTCCCGCAGAAGTGGTCAAGTTAGGTTCCAAGGAAGTACAAATTAAGGTGTACAAAAATAAAAACCAATTTGTAAATCGTTGGGTAAATCCAAACAAACTGGAAAATGTCCGCGAATAGGAAAAATTAGCTGTTTGTATTTAAGGTAGTGCATTTTTTTGTGTTGGTTGTTAACTGTCAACCGTTAACAGTTAACAGCGATGGGATAATAGACTTCTTGCATAAGTCGGGAAAAGGGGGAAAGGTTTGGTATTTTCCCTTTTCCCTTTAACCCCTTCGGGGTTCGCCAGTCGCTCATGGGGGAAACCCCCAAGACCGCGCTGGCTCACCTTTTCCCTTTGACCACAAGAGTCCAAAAAGCAATTGATTGCAAGAGGTCTAATATGTATGTGCTGCTAAGTAGATGGACATAAATAAATATAATATGTTCTGTCATTGCGAGCGAAGCGAAGCAATCCCAGAGACTTTGCGATTGCTTCGCTTCGCTCGCAATGACATCTTAGATTTAATCATGACTATTTACTTAGTAACTTACTGTGTCTTCCGTACTCTTGACTATGGGACGCCAGAGGCAAATTTTCAAGATTGTCCTCAAAATTATGAATAAAAATTTTGACCAAAAACACGCTATTGTTACTGGCGGTTCAAGTGGAATCGGTAAAGCAACAGCGCAACTGTTAGCTAGTGAGGGCGCACATATTTCAATTATTGCTCGCAACGAAAGGAAACTGGAGGGTGCAAAAGCAGAGATAGAAGCAGTAAGGGCAAATCCAAATCAGCGCATTATTGCTATTTCCGCGGATGTAGCCGATAGAATTCAAGCCCAACAAGCTATCAAAACAGCTATTGAACAAATTGGCTTTGTTGATTTGTTAATTACTTCTGCTGGTATCGCCCAACCTGGTTATTTTCAAGAACAGCCAACAGAAATTTTTGAACGCACAATGGCAGTCAATTACTTTGGCTCGCTTTACTGCATTCAAGCAGCACTACCAGCCATGAAACAACAACGACAGGGCGACATCGTACTCATCTCTTCTGGCGCAGGTTTGATTGGTATTTATGGTTACACCACATATAGTCCTAGCAAGTTTGCCTTACGGGGTTTAGCGGAGTCTTTACGCGGCGAATTGAAGCTGATGGGAGTGAACGTCTCAATTGTTTATCCTCCTGATACTGACACGCCACAACTTGAGGAAGAAAACAAAACCAAACCCATTGAAACGAAAATGATTACCGGCACTGCCAAAACTTGGAGTGCCGAGAAAGTCGCTTTTGAGATTGTACAAGGTATTAAGAAAAAATCCTTTGCAATTACTCCCGGACTAGAAATGACATTCCTTAGCAGGTTTCACAGCCTGCTAGCTCCTGGAATTAACTGGTATATGGATCGGATTATTACCAAAATTTAATAACATTAAACTAAATCTCTGGTCTAATTGGTAGAAAAACGCTAAACATAGGTAGAATCTAATATCCGGCTAATCACTTATGATTACCACATCTTTAGCAAAATCTCAAAAGCCTCTTCTCCCCTGCCCCTCAATGATAAGTCTTCAACTGGACATGATATGACCATAACTACCTATAAATGGACAATTGAACGCTATCACCAAGCAATAGAAGCAGGAATTTTTGATGACCAGCCGATTGAACTGTTGCGTGGCGATCTGATTGTTATGCCCCCAGAACGAGAACCTCACGCATACTACAATACAGAAGCCGCTGATTATCTCCGTATGTTGCTCGGTGAGCGCGTAAAAATCCGCGATGCCAAACCCATCACCCTGCCAAACGATTCAGAACCTGCGCCCGATGTTGCCATTGTTAAACCTTTAGGTGAGATTTATTTAGAACACCATCCTTACCCTGAAGATATTTTCTGGATTATTGAATTCTCCAAAGCCACCCTCAGCAAAGATTTAGGTGAGAAAAAAGAAATCTACGCCGAGGCTGGCATTATTGAATACTGGGTTGTCAACCTGAAGACTCCGCAATTGCAAGTGTTTTGTGACCTGAAAAATGGGCAATACACAACTGAACTGATACTAACCACAGGGACTATTTCACCCCTGGCCTTTCCTGATATATCCGTCCAAGTTGAACCCCTCATAGGTGCAGCAAAAAAACACAAGTAAATAGACTTGTCCGAAGTATTAACTTAGGAAAAGCAAAATGGTAAACGTTGAAATAAGCGCCTACCATACTCCGCAAATCAGTACTCCATCGCCACCACTAGTTGACACACAAGCCTAGCGGCTTTGAACTATGGACTGTTGACGAGAATTTTCCGAGTTTGAAAGTTCTACTGTGTTGGGTTTGGAGTTTTCCACCCAAGCAAGGCACAGTTGGCGGAAATGGTCGCCCCGTACCTCAAAATTCGGGTATTGGTCGAAACTCGCGCAAGCAGGAGATAGCAAAACTACAGGTGCTTGATATTGCTTGGCTAATTCCGCAGACCTGGGAATTGCCTTTTCCATAGTTTCCACAATTTCATAAGTATAATACCCTACTTCTTTCAAGCGTTGGGCAAAGGCGGGTGCAGCAGAACCAATCAATAACACAGCAGCAGCTTTGCTTTGAATTTGTGCCAGCCAAGCAGTATCATCGCCTGCTTTTGCTTCTCCACCAGCAATTAAAATCGCTGGAGTGTCCACCGATGCCAAGCCAACTTCCGCAGCATCGTAGTTAGTAGCTTTGCTATCGTTAATAAAATTAATACCTTCCCAAGTGCAGATATGTTCTAAACGATGAGCAACGCCAGGAAATTCACTAATTCCACGAGCGATCGCATCGTTATTAATTCCCGCCAACCGCGCTGCTGCTACCGCCATCAAGAGATTTTGCTGGTTATGTTCTCCCACCATCCGCAAAGCAGATATTTTCACAATTCGTTCTGGGGCGGAGGTAGCTGTTAACTTTTCCACAACCCAGCCATCTTCTATATAAAAGCCTTGTTCGCTAATTAAGAAATCTCTTCCTTTGACACTAGTCCAATAAGCATTCGGCCAAGTACTCAAACCCAGCTTGCTCAAGTAAGCATCATCGCCATTAAATACTTGTAACTCAGACTGCCGCAATAACTTGGCTTTGATGTTGTAATAATTCTCTAGAGTTTTATGCCGCGCCAAATGATCTGGCGTAAAAGTCGTCCAAACACCGATGCGAGGTGCTAGGGACGTTGAAGATTCTATTTGATAGCTGCTAAGTTCGGCAATTATCCAATCAAGAGAATTTTGGATTTTAGATTTTGGATTTTGGATTTGATTTTCCTCCCCTGCTCCCCCTGCCTCCCCTGCTCCTCTTCCCTTCCAAGACAGAGCGACTTCACAGGCGGCGTAGCCAATATTACCGCAGGCTGGTGCGTTCAAGCCTGCTGCTTGAAAAACGGCAGCAATTAAAGATGTGGTGGTGGTTTTACCGTTAGTGCCGGTAATTCCTACCCAAGGTAAAGGTTGTAAATGTCGCCAAGCGAGTTCTATTTCGCCGATGGTTTCAATCCCTAGTTCCCGTGCTTTATTTAATACAGGAACATCCCAAGGTACGCCGGGACTGACGACTATTAATTCTGGTAAATTAGCACCATTCAAGTCTGGAGATTGACCGAGTTTTACGGTTATTTGTTCGGCAGCTAGTTCTTGTTGTTGTTGGAGAAGGGTCTCGGAGGTGTTACGTTCAGCTAAGCTCTCAGCACTAGCGGAATCACTCAGTTGCACCTCCCAACCTTCCCGTTTCAACAATCTCGCCGCAGCAACACCGGACTTTCCAAATCCAATTACAGTAGCTCTGGACATAGATTGCAGCAGAGATCCCTGGTTAAGCACTCCTTATACTAACGTTTATTGGCAAAAATTACACAACTTTTTGTTGGTCTACGCTACAGATTTTTGACAATTGCTCCGAAATCAGCTAAAACACGGGCATGATTGCGAACTAATCCCAATAGATGTAATCGATTACGCTTAATTTCTGGATCGGAGTCCATTACTAAAACGCTATCTGGCCCGTCAAAGAAGTTACTAACTGTAGGAGCAATTTTTGTCAATGCTGCTACTAGCAGTTGATAGTTTCTGGTTTGTTGTGCTGCTTGAGTTTCTGGCACTAAATCCACTAAGGCTTTATACAAAGCTACTTCGGACGGCTTTTGGAATAGTTCTTCACGGATTAAGCTTGTGGGTTCTAGCTGTTTTTTATCCAAATCCCCTTGGGCGGCTAGGCGTGTGGAACGGTTAACGGTTTCGTAGATGGTATCTAAGATGCCGTTGTTACGAATTTGTTGCAGATATAAAGCGCGATCGCGCACATCTAACAAATCCTTTAATGCCCGCTCTGTATATTCTGGGTCGTTTTCACCCAAAACTGCATTCACTAAGTCGTAATCAATTTGTTTTTCTTCTTGCAATAAAGTCCGAATGCGTTGTAAGAAAAATTCTTGTAATGTTGCTGTTAATGATGCCAAATCTTTTTGATATTTTGCCGCAAAATCTGTTGCAATTTGCAACAGTAAGTCATCTAATTTAATTGGTAGATTAGCAAACCACGTAATTTTTACTACTGCATTGGCGGCACGACGTAAAGCAAAAGGATCGGAAGAACCGGAAGGAATTAAACCTAAACCGAAGATACTCACTAAAGTATCTAATCTATCTGCTAACCCCACCACTTGACCTGTGAGTGTTTCTGGTAAATTGTCACCGGCTCCTGTTGGCAAGTAATGTTGAAAAATTGCCTTTGCGACTTCGCTATCTTCACCGCTAGCTAAGGCATATTTTTCTCCCATAATCCCTTGTAATTCAGGGAATTCGTACACCATTTGGGTAACTAAATCTGCTTTACATAATAAAGCCGCACGCTGGATTTTTTGGCTTTGCTCTGGTGTTAATGTTAATTGCTGACTAATTTGCTCAGAAATCTTAACTATTCTATCTACCTTGAGACGCAAAGAACCCAATTGTTCTTGGAAAGTAACTGTTTCTAATTTGGGTAAAAAGCTTTCTAAAGGCTTAGCCAAATCAGCTTCGTAAAAAAATCTGCCGTCAGCTAATCTAGCGCGAATTACCCTCTCATTACCCACAGCTACAATATCTGATTTTTGAGGATCGGCGTTAGAAATAGTGATGAAATTTGGCAGTAATTCTTGCTGAAAACTTCCTGGTTTAAATACAGGAAAATAACGCTGATGAGTTACCATAACTTCAGTAATTACTTCAGTTGGTAATTCCAAAAATTCTGGTTCAAATTTACCGACAACTGCCGAAGGATATTCTACCAGGTTGATGACTTCTTCTAACAAATCGGGGTAAATTACTGTATGTCCGCCTAAATTTTCGGCTACTGTATTTACTTGCTGTTTGATAACATTTGCCCGTTCTTCTGGATCGACGGTAACGTAGGCAGATTTTAGGGTGGTAATATAATCTGTAGCCTGGGGAATTGTCACAGGTTGAGGATGTAAGACGCGATGACCTTGAGTGTGGCGATCGCTCTGAATCGTTTTAGAACCATTTACCAATTCTAAAGGCAGCACCGTATCATCTAACAAAGCCACAAGCCAACGAATTGGTCGAGAAAATCTCGCATCTCCATCACCCCAACGCATCAACCGCTTACCTTCCAAGCCCCAAATCCATTGGGGAATCAATTCTGTCAAAATTTCTGCCACAGGACGGCCATCCACTCTTTTTTGCACAAACACAAAATCCCCTTTATCAGTGGGGCGAATAGACAGCGCATGTATTTGCACACCCTGTTTTTTGGCAAAGCCCACTGCTGCTGGTGTCGGTTGACCATCTTTAAAGGCCGCACTAGCTGGAGGCCCTTTAATTTCTTCTTCCCGGTCTGGTTGTTGGGATGGTAAACCTGTAATCAATACCGCTAAACGCCGGGGAGTCCCGTACACCTCAACGCTTTCGGCTTTGAGGCTATTTGCTTCCAAACTTCGAGGAATGCGCTCTTGCCATTGCGATAAGGCATCACTGAGAAAGCTTGCAGGTAGTTCTTCTGTACCAATTTCTAATAAAAAAGCAGGCATAGGTCACTGTTTTTAACTTTGCGTAGCTCAACTTTATGCAGTTGATTCCAACAGTTTACCTTGCCGCAATGCTGCCGTATGGGCTGTAAAACACTTTTAACTAATTCCGCAAAATTCTTCATCCTTGGGGACTTCCAGAGAATAAATTAGCCCCTTCAGGTAGGGAGTCGGGTCAAAATAATTCATAATTAATAATTACTATAAGAATCCTATAGGACTCATATTTGATTTCTCTGAAGCTAGTAGTTCGCTTTGGTGACGCAAGCGGGGTAAAGGGTAAAGGGTAAAGGGGAAAGGTTTTAAATCCCTTACCCTTTTCCCCTTTCCCTTTCCCCAGCCCTCACCTAGCAAAGTTAACTTGCCAGACTACTAGGTACACTTTTATTCCTTCTTAGCTGTTAAGAGTTCCTTTCCTATCGCGCTTGCGCTGCGCGAACGCCCACCACGCAAATTTTTTCAGGAATCAAATCGGATTCCCACATCATCTACAGATTTTCTTAAATACCTACCCTTGAAAGCTCCCCACTCGCCCTATGGATCGAATTCAAGCTGAAATAGCAACGCTGAAATCTCAAATACAAGTCCTCCAGCAAGAACGCGCTGCACTCACTATTAATAATGTAAATTTAGCCGAAAATGATTCACCCTTGGCAATGGTTGAGGCTTTCCGTCGCCAAGCTAGAGAAAATCCTCAATTATCTGCTGAACTCAAGGGTATAGATGATGCAGTTGCAGCGCTGGAATTGCAACTACAACAAAAACAAGCTGAATTAGCTCGTTGGCAAATTGAATCAAAACAACTTACCCAACAACAACAGCTAGAGGAAGCGAAAAAAGTAGCTCAAGTTCACGCTCAACGCATTAACCAACTCGCAGCCGAACTAGCTACCGAAATCCGCTTACTAAAAGCCTGCGCCGATGAGCTTAGTCCTATGTATTGGCAAGTCTATTACAAGCCTTTCATCACTGGGTTCAAGACAATCTCTGTTCCCCATGTCCGCTCAGATGGTGAAGTCTGGACGATTGTCAACCGTATTGTGTGAAATATGAGCCAATACTCATAAATCAATAATCAGGCTAAATTCTAGCTGAGGACGGTGGCATAAGCCGCCGTTTTTTGTTGACGTTGCAAAACTTTACATTTAGAATGGGCTAGAGTAGTTCAAACTGAGTATTTATTCCTATCAATAATTAAGATTTTATCTTTCAAAGGAAAGCGCGTTTACAAAAATACAAATAGCTTAATATAATGTAATTAAAAGCGAAAAGTGAAATTGATTGTCAGAAGTGATGAATGCTATGGAATATCCTTGGCTAACAGCCATAATTGCTTTGCCCCTGGTGGCTGCCTTAGCCATCCCGTTAATCCCAGATAAAGAAGGTAAAACTGTTCGTTGGTACGCTTTATTCGTTGCTTTTGCAGATTTCGCATTGATGATTTATACCTTTTGGTATAGATATGATTTCCAAAGTTCAACGCTGCAACTCATAGAAAACTATCCTTGGATACCGCAGTTAGGTTTAAATTGGGCTGTTGGGGTTGATGGTTTATCGATGCCCTTGATACTTCTGACAGGCTTAATCAATACCCTCGCAATATTCGCGGCTTGGAAAGTTACCAACAAGCCGCGATTATTTTACGGTTTGATGCTAGCGATGTATAGCGCTCAGCTTGGTGTATTTCTTGCTCAAGATTTACTGTTGTTCTTCTTAATGTGGGAAATCGAGTTAGTGCCGGTTTACCTGCTGATTTCCATCTGGGGAGGACAAAATCGCCGCTATGCAGCCACTAAGTTTATTCTTTACACTGCTGCTGCTTCAATCTTCATCTTGGTAGCGGGTTTTGCGATGGCATTCTCAGGAGATACCGTCACCTTCGATATGGCGACTCTGGGAATGAAAGAATATCCCAAAGCTTTTGAACTATTAGTCTACGCAGGTTTCTTAATTGCCTTTGGTGTAAAACTGCCAATCTTCCCTTTACACACTTGGCTACCCGATGCTCACGGTGAAGCATCAGCACCCGGTTCGATGATTTTAGCTGGTGTGTTATTGAAAATGGGTGGTTATGCTCTCATCCGCATCAACGTTGAGATGCTGCCTAATGCCCATGTTTACTTTGCTCCAGTGCTGGCGATTTTAGGTGTAGTGAACATTGTCTACGGTGCTTGCTGTGCTTTTGCTCAAACCAATCTCAAGCGTCGCTTGGCTTACTCTTCAATTGCCCACATGGGGTTTGTGCTGATTGGAATTGCCTCCTACACAGAACTTGGCATCAGCGGCGCTGTATTACAAATGGTTTCCCACGGTTTGATAGCTGCTAGCTTGTTCTTCTTATCTGGTGTCACTTACGATCGCACCCACACCTTGATGATGGATAAAATGGGTGGAATCGCAAAAGTAATGCCCAAAACTTTTGCTCTGTTTACCGTTGGCTCAATGGCTTCCCTGGCTTTACCAGGAATGAGTGGCTTTGTTGGTGAGTTGATGGTATTTCTAGGTATCGCCACCAGCGATGTTTACAGTTCTAGCTTTAAAGTTGTAGTGGTGCTGCTGTCAGCAGTGGGCGTGATTTTGACACCAATTTACTTGCTCTCAATGCTGCGTCAAGTATTCTACGGAAATCAAAATCAAGAGTTGCACTTGGATGCTGTAGTATCTGATGTCAAACCCCGCGAACTCTTCATTACCGCTTGTCTACTGCTACCAATCATCGGTATCGGTTTCTATCCCAAATTGGCAACGCAGACTTATGATGTTAAAGCAGTAGAAGTAGCTGCTCATGCTCGTCAAGTTCTACCAGTTGTTGCTCACCAACAACCATCAAGTCTCTACTCGCGTATTTTTACAGCGCCAACCTTGGCTAGTTCTCAAGTCGAAACTTTAGTTAATATTTCAAAGTAAAATATACATCCTATAAAGGATGGTGGAATTAAATTCTAATTTGAGGGGAATAAAGGGGTAGTTACACAACTACCCCTAAAATTTTGTTGTCAGAAATTAGAATTCAGAATTCTGAATTGAGTAAATTGGATTGAGAGCGGACACAATATAGTAAGCCTATTTGGTTACTTGAAAAATATCAATGGTGGCTGTTAACAGTCAACAGTCAACAGTCAACACCATACTGCAAAATTTATCCAAATACTAAATCTGGTTCTTCACAGAAGTTAAATAAAGCTGAATCACTTTCTGAATCATCTTCAAATACAGCAGAGATGTACCATTCACAGGGAGAATTATTTGTATATTCTGCCCAGGCAATTGTTACTGATTCACCCACAGGAATTCCTTCTTCGGAAAGGGTAAATTGAGACCAATCTTCATCATCAGGAGATGCCCACAATTCTGTAATTGCTAAGTCGGTGTTATTAGTGACGGAAAACGTAAACTGGTCTGACATATATGTTCTACCTTTTTTTAAGTAAATTGCACCCTGAGATTATCCAATCTAATTGTGGGGTGGGCGTCTCGCCTACCTGCAACAAAGCGCAGGTAAGATTCCTACCCCACAAGATTGGATAGTTGATGAGTTGGAAGTTTTTAATACTTCCTTTTTCAGGGATTAGAAGATGTTGACTGTTCTAGATTATTCAAACTTAAGCTGACCGTCAATATTGGCAATATGCTCATCAAGATTGATGTAGCTTCCTAGATATGTTTCTCCGTCTGCTCTTTCACACTCAGCACGAAGCCTGTTTTTACCAGCTAAACCAATATTGTCGCAAGTCAGAGCAAATTTATCTCCATCCCAACTTAAAGTGCCATCGAGATTTGCGATATATGGATTTAAGTCGATAGAAGTTGCAGAAAGAGTATATCCATCAGCTTTTTCACAGCTAGCCGTTAGGGTAGAACCTTCGAGACTAATGTTATTGCAGGTTTGAGAAAACTCACCAGTTGCCCAAGCGTTGGCGATCGCCATATTAAAGCTCAGCAACAGCGCACACAAAAAAGTTACACAAATTTTCAGCATTAGTTGTTTGTCCTTAAAATTGATTAAACCAATCCAGCGCAAATTTTATACCCTCCTATTTTTTGAGAGATAAAAAATAATAGTTTTTTAACCATGCTTACTTTAGACTCTAGTCATCTTTAAAACGCTAGAAACCAACGCCGCTAACTGTCATAGCCTCCGCCAATTCCCTGCCTAGTAATTGTAATAATTACAACTTTTTGTAAATTCATACTACTGGCTCCCTCATAGACCAAAAAATTTGTAGTATACCCTTGACATCATGTAACTTGTGTATTACAAATGTATTATGAAAACAAAAACCTCTCCAAGAGGTCAAAGCAAGACATCTCAGAACCTAGACAACTGAATAGCTAGTTATAACTTTTGGGGTCGCGATTGGCGTTCGTCTGCTCCGAAACCAACAAACGGACGGTTGCAGGATTCGGGTTCAATTCCCGACGACTCCATTAGGCTTTAATTGTTACTGAAAATGGCTTTAAAGCCTAAAGCTACGACAAAAATAACTTAATTTTTGGCGTTTTCTTACAGGAATAATTTCTATTATTCTTAACAAACTTGGGTCTGTAACTCT
Source organism: Nostoc linckia z4 (assembly GCF_002608075.1). Lineage (GTDB taxonomy): Bacteria > Cyanobacteriota > Cyanobacteriia > Cyanobacteriales > Nostocaceae > Nostoc > Nostoc linckia. The sequence continues at coordinate 65,106 of NZ_LAHA01000056.1, read as the reverse complement.
AATGGTAGAGCGCCCAGATTCACTTGTGCCCTAACAGAAAAAGCTTACATACTAGCTCAAAAGCAGAGCAATCGTCTAGTAAACGATAAGTTGCAGGTGCGATTCCTGTGTGTGTTACCACAGCTTTTTCAACTTGCACGAGGTGTGAGTGCAACTCTCACAGGGAAGGTATCGGTTCAATTCCGGTCAGATCCACTAAATAATTTGTAATTTGTAATTAGAAAAGAGGTGATTGTGATGGTTCATATTCGATTTGAAGGACGTTCTGTTGATGTTGTTGAAACACAACTGGGAATTACAGCAAGTATGAACGATGTAGCAGTGAAAGAACGGGTAGCGCGGCATTTAGATGTAAATAGCGATCGCCTTTCTGCTTACGTAGTCGATCGGCGTCCCAGCGGCGATTTAATTGTGCGTCCGGAAGCTGTCTATGGTTAGATAAATTCTTGGCGTCCCCGTGTCTTCTTTCCGCACCCTAACTTGTAAAGCCTACACACCATCCGGCAACGGAAATACAGGTACCCTGCGGGAACGCTACGCGAACGATTCCTGTCGCTTCCACTGATGGGAGCGTAGCCAAATTGGTAAAGGCAACTGTGAAAATTGCTTTGCTAACTTGTGCGGAATTTCAATTATTTAAATTGTATTTATCTATTAACCAATCACTTACATGGAGGTGAGTTCAATGATGTTCGCAAATTTATGTTTAATCAAAACTCAACTAGTAAAACAATATTTAAATAAAATGAGATATGAGCGAACATCGTTTGAGCGAAATTGTGATTGAACGTCCTCGTGTTGGTAAGAGAATTAGTCTCAAAAAAGTGACCGGTTTTAAAAAGCAATTAGACAACATCACCAAAGAAGCGAGTGAAGACGGATTATTTAATCACTACTTAATTAAAGCAACGAAAAAAACTAAATATCCTTCAGATCATCTCGGCCCTTTGCGTCGGTTTTTGCGCTCAAAAGCTGGACAACCGTGGAATGATGTTTACAGCCAACTATGTGAACGATTGGATACCAAAACAATGGCAGGACAGCATGTCATTAGTCATTTGTGGCATTATGTTGAACGCCATGTACAAATCATTGACGGTGATGTTTATAGTAAGCCTGACCGTGGGCATCCAATTCTGTTAGATGGAAGTTACCGCAATAGCTTTTATGTCCATCCGGAAACTGGTATTCTTTGTGCTGTACAGAATATACCTCGAAAGCAGAAACAAAGGCAGCAGGAAACTGATGTTGTCATCGTCGATCGTTATCATCAATACCACAAACTCAACGATATTTGGTATCTAATTACCTTTGAAGATTTTCCATCATCAACTAATTATGTGCAGGATATTCTGAAAGGTTTCATTCATTCTTCTCGTGCCGACACTTATAAAGGTAGCAGAATTTACGCTGTAAAGAAACAACAGTGTAGTAAAAAAGAAATTCGATTTATTTTAAATCAAATTTCTGAAAACTAAAATATTCACTTCGTGCCCTAACCGAAAAAGCTTACATACTAGCCGAATTGGAACAGGCACTTGAATCAAGCTCAAGCAATTATGGGTTCAAATCCCATGTGTGAATCAACAGCTTTTTCAACTTGCACGAAGTGATTCAATTTTGGATTTTAGATTTTAGATTTTGGATTAAAAATCAGAATTCAGAATTCAGAATTCAAAATTCAAATAAAACGTATTTGCTGGACTTACAAATAATACTAATTGAATTTAGTATGATTCGAGGCTGTTATGTCTGTAAAAACTCTGGAAATTTTAGAAAAAATCAAGTCTTTAAATATTAATGAAACTGCCCAATTAGTAAAGCAAATTGAAGTAACTTTCAATGTCGATATATCCACACCAAAATTCCTTCAGATTGACAAGCGAGATGAGGATCAAACTCAACCGCAGATTCAAACGGAATTTGATGTCTTGTTGGTATCGGTTCCAGCAGAGAAAAAGATTGCCTTACTCAAGGTCATCAGGACGGTGACAGGACTGGGACTCAAAGAAGCCAAAGATTTTGTGGAATCCCTACCTCAAGTCCTTCAGACAGGACTAAATCAGGAAACAGCTGAAATTCTCAAGCAGCAGCTAGAGGAGACAGGAGCAGTTGTTTATTTGAAGTAATGGGAATTGGGCATGGGGCATTGGGCATTGGGCATTGGGCAAGCAGGAAGTGTGGGAGGTGTGGGAGGATGGTGAAAAAATCTTTCCCCCCACACTCCCCACACTCCCCACACTCCCCATCTCCCCATCTCCCCATCTCCCCATCTTCCCATCTCCCCATCTTCCCATCTCCCCATCTCCCCATCTCCCCCAGTCCCCAATCCCTCGGCAGTTGTTGTCGCGCCCTCATCGCAGAAGCTTATATAACTCTGCAACTTGCGCGGTGACTGTATCACACGGCGTCCAACATCTGCCTCCTACAATTTTAGATTTTAGATTGCAATCCAAAATCTAAAATCTAAAATCTAAAATTTCTCAAGGAGGTTAAATATGAATACCGCAGAACGTGACCTGCGCTTGGAAATGCTCAACAGTTTGCTGACAACTCCTCACCGCAAACTTGAGCAAGTCGCAGAAATTCACAAGTTAATTGTTGAACTCGATCCTATTTTCTACGGACACCTGGCAGTTTGGTATCAGCGTCATGGTGATGTCCGCGACCACAAGGAAGTGTTTGTTGCTCACTTACTAACCAGCAATTTGGTTGAACACCGTGACGCCGGATTTATGATGCTGCAAGAGTTTCCACCTTATCAGGTGGCGCGTGTAGTGGACTTTATGAAGCAGCAGCAAAATAAACTGCCTCGTTCGGCTCGAACTGCGGTGCGGCGTTATTTGAAGACACGGGAAAGCAATCCGGCTTTGTTCGATCGCGCTGCGTTGCGGGGTCGTAAGGCAATGAAGCACTTGTATGCTTCGCTGCACATCAAGCCAAATGAACGGGCAAATGCGATTCTATTTTGCGATACTCCGCCAGAGGGTTCCTTAGCAGATATCCTCAAACGGCTTGCCAAGGCGGAAAGCGCGGCAGAACAAGCACGGCTGATTGTGGAATTCAACATTCCCTATACAATTGCCATCGGTGCAATTAAACAACTCACACCAGTTGTGCTGGTGGCGTTAATCAACAGCATGACTCCCCAGGAAGTTATTAATAACCTCAAGTCACTCCAAGCTAGAGGTGCAATGGATCATCCAGAAGTCAAGAAGCTGATTGATTCAAAACTGGAAGCAGCATCTAAAAGTGGACGTGTGGCAGCATTCAAAGCCCAGGTTGCGGCAGACACCGCAGATTTAGATGCAGACACCGTTGCACGTTTAGAAAAAGTGACCAACGAACAGGTGAAACGCCGTGGTGCGATCGCTCGCCCAACTGCTTTACTGGTGGATAAGTCTGGTTCAATGGAAAATGCGATCGCCCTTGGTAAGCAACTCGGTGCGTTAATCTCTGGTATCGCTCAAGCAGAATTGTTTGTCTACGCCTTCGACACCATTCCTTATGCTGTCACCGCAAAGGGTAAAGAGTTAACTGACTGGGAACGTGCTTTTAAGCACATCAATGCAGGCGGCGGTACTAGTATTGGTTCTGCGTTGGAAGCAATGCGGAAAAAAAAGCAGGTTGTTGACCAGATTATTCTGGTAACCGATGAAGGGGAAAATGCTACACCTTACTTCAACGAAGTCTACAAAACCTATTGTCGAGAGTTTGCTGTAATTCCTAATGTGGTGATTGTCCGCGTAGGTAGTCATTACAACTGGGTAGAAAGTCAACTAAAGCAGCAGCAAGCACCTGTGGAAACCTTTACTTTTGAGGGTGATTACTACAGCTTGCCTAACCTCGTTCCACTCCTAACGCGTCCCTCTCGTTTGGATTTGCTGATGGAGATTTTGGATATGCCGTTACCTGTGCGAGAGGATAAGTAGATTTGCACCCCTCCCCTTAATCCCCTCCCCGCCAGCGAGGAGGGGAAATCATAATAAATCCGGTTTGCAACGCCAATTTTTAAATTATTTTTAAGCTTTCCAACTCAAAAATCGTGCATAAACATAAGCAATTGTTTCATCAAGAACAGTCCGCACACCTTGGCTAGAACCCCACCATTTCTGTGGATCGTAATCTTGAGTTTTGGCAGCAATTACCCCGACTTGAATTTCTGGATAGAGTATTTTTTTAAAAATTAACCAACTCCTACGGGTATGAACATCCAAGGAAAAAAGATTTATTGATTCTACTTTTATATTGGAATTGGATAGCCAGCGATAAAATTCAGCAGCAGAGGCGTAACTACGATCTTTAACTACATAAGGTGTGGGAACAGCTACTACTTTTTCTGCTTCTAAACCAAGTTTATTAAAGGTGGCGGCTGTCACTTCTGCGAAATTATTGTATCCAGTCAGGTAAGTTCCTTTTCCTAATGTACCTCCTGTGGTAATTATTTGACGATAAGAACCGTTTTTAAATTCTATTAACGCTTCTTCTATGGCATAATCTGGTAGCCATCCTTCAACAACTAATATTTCTGCTGATTTGAGAGGGGAAGTTACGGCGAGATATGAGTGTACATGAGTAATACTCAAAAATATTAAATAAGCAATCACAGCGATTGCAATCGCCCACCCCGGAGCCGTAAGTGTCCACATTTCTTGGCGTTTTATTAGTTTGATTTTGAGAAATTTTTGACGCCGACGTTTTTTTGTCTGCATTAAACTTTAGCGAGACGCTGTTCTTTCAAATAAGTAAATACAGACTTATCGCCAATGTCGGCAGGAATTGGTTGCACAGTCTTTCGCAGAGCAAATACCAAAAACAACGTTGCCCAAATTCCTAATAAAATACCTTCCCAGTGAATTGGTAAAACTCCTACCAAATGTCCTAATAATAATAGTGGTACTATGGGAGTTAATACTTTAGTTTCCAGGCGGTTGAAGCAAAAAGCTTCTTTAAAATAAATACCTGTTAAAGCAACAAAGATAAAACCAACTCCAAATAAAGTAATGGGCTGATTGTATACCGTAACAGCCAAAGGTTGACTACTAGATAGTGCTAAAATTACGGATGTGATAGTACCGATCGCCCAAAAAATTTGCAACATTCGGTGTAGTATTAACATGTATATATGAATCGTAAATAAACTTACACCAAGAGCCAAAATAAAACAAGCATATAAGGGTGTCAGCACAGTTAGAACAGTCTGGTTGTTGTTAAGCAAAACCAAACCGCTACCAAGGGCAAAGCTGAGTGCAGCTATCATTAAGCCAGCGCGGTAAATAATTACGCCAGTGCGATCGTGTGAAGTGATTGTAAATTCCCCAAACTGACCTTGATAAACTTGTGGTGTAGGTAGTGTTTGCGTAGTCATAGCTAAGAATGTAGTTATGATTCAAAGTAGAGTGTTACGGTAAATTGCTGAATGGTACTTTTATTATTATCAGCAATGAGACGGATTTAATGTGAGTTTTTCTAAAAGTATGCACTAGGATATATGAATAATTAGATTTTTAAATTTAAGATGTGTTGACTTTTGACGGTTGACTGATACGAGCCAGTTGGTTCCAAGAGTTAAACCACCAACAATACACTGGCCACCGTTACCCGTCAACAATCAACAGTCAACAAAGACTTTTAGTTTTGTCAGCAAAACCATACATGTAGGGCATCTTCTAAATTAAGTTGTAACTGTAAGCGAGCATTGCCGCTATTGACGGCAATTTCTACCCAGCCGTGACTGCCAACCAAAGCCATCAGCTCTCCCACTTTGACACTACTATAAGTTTCGCATCCTGGTATACTCAACCCAGCAGCTTGGACATACCAGCTTTTACCGTCAACGTAACTTCCAGGAATATTACTGACTAAGTTGCCAAAGCCATCTATATATTGAATGCAACCCACTACACCGGTGGTAGTCTGCTTGCACTCGCGGATATCTAGCTTCACCAAACTGGCTAAATCGATTTCTTGTCCTAGCTGTTTGAGGGGAATACCACTGGCAAGATGAGCTGCCACTGGTGCAAAAATATCTCTACCGTGAAAAGTCTTACTTGGTTGGGGAGTCCGCCAAAAGTTAAGATTTGTGAGTTCCACAGCTGCCATCGCCGGACTCTGGCTTAATACTCCACTGAAAATGCCATTATCTGGCCCCACAAGAAACCCTTGAGCAAATTCTACTGCGATCGCCCGTCGCCTACTGCCCACACCTGGATCTACCACTGCTAGATGCACTGTGCCAATTGGGAAATAAAGGTAAGCATTCATCAAAGAAAAACGGGCTGCGGCCATGTCTTGCGGTGGAATTTGATGTGTTAAGTCCACCATCATGATTTGAGCGTTAATTTGCGCTATTACTCCCTTCATCACCCCCACATAGACATCGCGATCGCCAAAATCGCTTAATAAAGTCACCAGTGGTTGTTCGCTAATCCTATCCTCAGACATAGCTTGACTAAAATTTAGATTTATTCAGAAATTTCTGTAGCAACAGCTACAAAATATATGCTAAGTTAAGAATACAAGACATAAAAGCAAAAATAAGAGGTAATTCCTATGAATCAAGGTAGATTACAAGCTGCCAGAAAAGCCAGAGAAGCTCACAGAGAGAATATTCAAAAAAGCCTAGAACATCGCTTGCAAGTAGCCAGAGCAAAAGGCGACGAACAGCTGATTCGTCAACTAGAAGCTGAGATGAGATATTCGACCTAAATCAAGTTTTCACTGTTCATAGTTTTGTTGTGTACCCCGCTACGGCGGGTTTTTGTGTTTTCAGGGAGTTCTAGTACCAATTTTGGATTTTAGATTTTAGATTACAGCTTTTAGAGTTTTGATAATTACTGAAGTTCGTTCCGATTCTTTGAAAGCACGATAAATACAGGTATTTATACCATCAAAAATAACTTTGATGAGATTGTAATCGGCAAGAATAATATTCATGTTGATTTTGTCAGAAGGCAGAAGTACGAGGGCAGAGGGCAGAAGGAACCCACACTTAAAAGTATGGGATTGAGGCAATGACGTTTTATACCTAGCTGCAAGCAGTTTCGGTATAATTCTTGTTTTTGAGTGGGCTTTAGACCCATAACTAAAGTTTTTATTAATAGTTCTTTCCTTCTGCCTTCTGCCTCCTGCCCTCTGCCTTTCTTTGTCACTTGAGTGACATCAATTCTTAATCAGCTAAAAAACTTATTGTGGCAGTAAAAAGATAATGTCACAAGTGACGGTACTCTGTAGCCATACCGTCACTTGTGACATTTACGTAAGTTCTGTTTGTTTTCTATGTGTCTTATACAGTTACAAAATAGTTTGCACTCAGGCTGAGGTTGGTGGAACCTTGAATGATGGCAATTAGTTCGGGGGTATTTTCATTCAGGAACAAGGCTGTACCGGTAGCCAAACCAGTGGGTGCTGCGCCTAAGGTATAGCTAGACTTGAAGCCAGATAATTGCAGTGTGTCTTCAGTAGGGTTGAAATCAGCAATCAGGGCATAGTCGCCTAATCCAGAAGTGCTGGTATTGCCATCATTGTAAAAAATACCGACAGTAGTACCTAAAATAAAGCGATCGCTCCCACTACCTCCGGTTAAACGGTCAAATTCACTAACACCGATTGTGACTGTATCTGCTCCTGTAAGTACGTCATTACCTTCATCTCCAAACAAGCGATCGCTTCCAGTACCACCAAAGACAGAATCATTACCACGCCCACCGTAGAGAAGATCGTTGCCACTATCGCCAAACAAGGAATCATTGGCATCGCCCCCTGTGATGTAGTCATTTCCTGCATTGCCACGAATGGTATCACTGCCTGCACCACCGGCTTGAGTATCATTGTTAACTGTACCCACAAGATTGAGAGCAACAATAGTCTGATTGTTTTTAGTTGTGGCATCATTCTGGCCAGTAAATCCACCATTGACTACTCTGTTCAAGTTGAGAAAAACGCTGTTGGACTGAGTAAAGCTATAGCCTTGGAGTAATTGTGTATACAGAGTGTGGGCATAGCTGTGATTGCCTGCAAAATTCCACTGTCCAGGCTGGAATAAGTCGTTCCAGTTGGCATAAACATCAAGGGTAGCCAACCGAGCATCATAGCCCAAGGTTTCACTGGTATGTAATGCGACAACCCGACTGGCATCAGTGGGATCTAGGCGATCGCTAGCTGCTTTGCCTTCAAACTCAGGGCCAGCGGGATCTAATCCTACTATTTGAGCAATAGAACGCCCAGTAGATGCCTTGTAGCTAGAACCAGCGAATCCGGCAACGTGCGCTCCCAGACTATGACCGATAAAGTTGGTATAAGTGGGATCTACGCCATTATTTATTAAGTAGGCAGCCAACTGATTACCCACATCCCGCGTTCTACCAGCCGAAGTTGGATACCACCACGAACTAGCTGCTTCTTCCCAATCTACCAAAATGATGTTGGCATTGGACTCCCGCTGTCGAATGGTTTGGGCTATGTTTGCCATCCAGTCTACAGGTTGATAGTTATTATTTGCGTTGCCACCAGTACTTTGATAACCATGAATTACAACATAGGTTGGTGCATCCGAACTAATGCCCCCCGAACGGTTGATAGAACCGTTACCCCAAACGTTAAAGCTGACTTGAACCATACTAAAAAAAATCCTATGGCAAAATGTTTTGTTTCTTGCTCTGAAAGTTGTTTGACACCAAAAATTTCACTTAATTGATTGCTGAGATGGCTGCAATCGATTAAATGTTGAAAAAAGAATATTTTATGATGTCAATTTTATTTAAAAATAATTCTACATAATACCAAAAACCTTATAAAAACGTTATATTTAAACATCTTGATTTTTCATTAAAATTTGAGCAAATTCATTTTTTGATATAACTAAGATACAGATAATTATTTAATCTTTTGGTAAAAGAAAGTATAAATTTAATTTAAGATTAAAGATTTTGAAGGACTTTTGCAATAAAATCCCTGAATTGCACGCACAATAAACAATGAAAATGTCTTGATTTTCCCAGTTAGCAGTCCCTATTTTCAAGGCCAGTTTATGAAAGTCGGGAGTAAAAATATTCTATTTGAAAGTAGCCAAAAGCAAATAGAAATACTCAACTATACTTGTCCTTGGATAATTTGAGTCAACTCGGTACGGCTGCGATTTGCCTCTAACCAAAAAGCTAACCAAAAGACAAATAGCATCAGTATTGGCATCCCTAAAAATACTAAAAGCATACCCTTAGGCATAGCATCTGTTAATGTTATGGGAACAACAGCACCATACCAGCAAAAAAACCAGAATCCCAAAAATGCTACCACAAAAGGATGTATGCTCATTTCTATATGAATCATTGTTTGATGTGATTCTACTTTAAAGCGCCCTTTAATTGTGGGTAAAAAGGAGTTGCGGTAATGAATTATACGGCTAATTTGAAAGCCTTGTTCAGAAATGCTTCCTTGATAAGGCGCGTGTTTTCTCGAAAATCTGAATGCTTTGATAGGCTCAACTTTTGCATTTAGCCGTTGCAGAACTACAGGTAGTGAATCGGGTGTGGAAATTGTAAAGGTATTGTAGGGTAATACTTTCATATTAATTGTGTTTCTAATTGACTACCATTCTACGTGTAAAATATTATTCATCCACGGTAATTTGATAACTTGTATGCTCCAAGGAATTTTATCTAGTAAAACATCATAAGTTTGACGTTCAACCTGTAGTAGCCAACCATCATGATGAACTCTCAAAATACCATTTCTGTGTAAAAAAGCTTTTCTCAAGCCTTCCATAGATGTATTTTTCAAAATAGACCAATTTTGAATCACAGCAGATAATAAATTTTCAGATTCTGCGTGTTCCTCTGTGGTAATTTCTAAGTTTGTATTTAAAGGTTCTAATAAATCTAGACCGCACAGAATTTTGTTGAGGGGAAACATATACTCAGATGAATTTGTTGAACCATCAACTAAATACTGGAGTAAAAGCGATGCTCGTTCAGCAGATATTTTATTAATAAAATAATTCTTTTTTACTAACCTGATTTTGGTAAATAAACGATTCAAAAATGGCCAGAGTAAAATTAATCCGGCGTTAAAAATATAAATTTCCTCAGATTGACTAAAGGTGTTGTTCGTATTAGCAAGTGTGAATTGCTGAGAATTGATATCTTGTTGGATTTTGATTTTCAGACTTTGAGTAACTTTTTCAAGTTGATTGAGGCGTGTCCTCTGGTGAGATTGATTTTCAGCAGAATTTTTAATTTCATTGAGTAATCTTTGGAATTCATTATTGAGTTGATTGATTTGTTGTGTATATTGTGGTGATATCTGTGTATTGAGACTGAGTTGTTGCAATTCGCTAGATAGTAGATTGATTTGTGTATTTTCGTTAGGGATTTTGATTTCTGTGAGAATTTGGGCTAATGTACCTTTAGAGTACTTACCATCTCTAATTGAGTAGTTAATTTGAGCAATAAGACTATTTAAAAATTCCGAATAGTTAATTCCACAACTAGTGGTGATATGTAACAAGTTGGCTTGAGTGAATCTAAATTTATTCAGTGGGATGTTGCTATTTGAGGAAAGAGTAAAAAAGATTCCTTGCCATTTAGTTAATCTTAATTTTGCTTCGGGAATATTTTTAGTCTGTTTTAGTTGTTGAAAAATCAGCTTGGTATCTGTATTATAGTTTGCAATAAACTGGACTAAATCAGCATCCGCAGTCAATAATCCTGCTATTTTCAGTAGTATTGAATCAGAAAATTGATAAATAAGGCGCTGCAATTGCTTGGGTTCTTTTATACTTTGTTCGACAAGATATTTAATTTTATTTGGTGAATTTGTGAGTAGGCGATCGCAACATTCTTCGAGTTCTTGTTTGCTGAATTTTTCACTCCACCAAGGTAGCATACCTGTTTGCATAAAATAGTTCAAAATATTTAAATCTGAGGCTTCAATATCGGTAATTTCTACTAGTATATTTTTAGAAATAGTTTTTTTATCCTCAGATTTAAGTTGATTTTTATTTCTATTGTTATCCCTTTCTTTAGCTGTTTCATCAAGCAAACCTGCTATCTCAACAGGCAAGATTGAAGATTCAGCTAATTTAATATCTGGTCGTGTTTGTTGTGAAAAATTATAAGTTGACACACCAATTGCTTGTGGTAATTTTTCTTGGAATTTTTCGATAAATTTATCAACTAATTCCTCTTCCAAATGATGAATATCAATATTACCTAAATCAATTTCTAATTGATTAATTTGATATATAATTTCTGAACTACTAAACTGACTCAATAGATTATCAATGAGAGGAATAAATTTATGATGATATATTCTACTTATCTCATTTTGCAGTTCAAAAGCATCGGTCTGGGAACTCAAATTAATTTCTATAATTTGTTTTTTAATGGAATGTTGTTGTTGGCTCACTTGCAAAAATTTTCATCAACTCACTACAAAATCTGTGCCGATAGTCATATATCCCAAAACATTAAATTCTCTAATATCAACACTGGCAATTTCCAAGGCTCTAATCAGGTTATTACTCGTATTTTTCAGATTTTCTCCTGTGGCATTTTTGTCCACAATTGTGTTCAGCCAGTGAGTGTAAGACCTTTCAAAATCTTGCATTTTTGATTTATCGAACCAGTGAAAGTAAGGAGTTATATGTGCGGGGATTTCTGCAAATATTACTTTATAAATTAGCTTTTTTAAATTTTCATTTTGAAACTGCCAATCGGGGAATACAAAACTGAGTTGAAAAGAGTAAGGATCTAGGGGTCTATCTACTTGTACCCACTGTCCTGGTTCAGATTTGGCAAATCCAGTTTCTATTTCTATATCAAAGGTATTTTGTTGAACGTTAGTAATGAAATAAATTCCATCGTAATTATCTGTGTCAAATATTTGTATTTCTTCGTTTTCAACAAGTCCGTGTTTTTCAGAAACACAAGTTACTTTTTTGTTAGAAATTGTGCTTGATTTAAATTCTGAAATTGGCTGACCAAAATTTAAAAAATTAGGGTTTTGCTCGTAATTTTCACGGCTGTCAGGACGAAGTAAAATATGTTCGAGTATATGAAATCCTGCTGTTTCATTCAATTCATCGGAAAGGGCTAAAGTTTGTCGCTTGTAGGGGATACCAATTAAGCTGCAAATTCTTTGTTTTAGTCCCGATACATTGTCAGTATCCCAAACTTGACTGGAGTCAGTGTAATTAAATCCTTTACCCCTACCACCACTAATTTGAGGATAGTTTTGTAAAAAATTAATTTTAAGATTAATTAGTTCTTCCTCTAGAATTGAGTTATATAAAAGTAAGGAATAATCCGTAAATTTTTCACAATACTGTGCTATTAAATAATTCAGAAAGCGATTTTTCCTTTCTAAATCAATGTCATTCCATTCATCTAGTGATGAATTAACATCCACCTGAAGAATTTCAGATGCCCCTGGAATTTTGGAAATATCTTGAAAAAAGTAAGTTTTCTTATGATTTTCTTGAAAAGAAAATAACTCTTTCGTATGTTCTAATTGAGCGAAATAGTTAGCTAACAAGGCATCGAAAAACATTAAATAAGCTTGTAATTGCTTTGCTTGAGCTTTGCGCTGAGGAGATGTAGAAGCTGGTAAACCTAATTCTCCAATTCCATAATTAGCAGGAAAATCATTTTGAATTGATTCATAGTCAGATAATTCACGGTATTGTCCCAAGGGAACGGGGATATCTTTTATTTGTGTAGTTGATATTGATTTTTTGTTTTGCTGTTGTAAAAATTGTAGATGACTTTTAGCTTTAGGCAGGTTGAGATTACAGGGGATTTGTCCTTTGTAAAAACTAATGTTATTTGTCAAACGCTCTATATCTTTCAGTTGGGGTGTTAAATTAGGATCTAATGCTAACGCCCATTCTTCCAATTCAGATGACTTGTTGCTGGTAAGAGTAATATTTCTAACTGTTTTTATTCCTGGGATATCTAAAATAATTCTAATTAAATCAGAAGTATGCAGTTCATCTTTTTTAGTGAAATTATCGAGTTGTTCGTTATCAATAAAGCCGTGTTCAAGGGGTAAACCATCAAAAATAATTTCGGGAGTTTTACCTTGTTCTAATAGTTCTTTTAAAGTAAAAAACTCTAAACTAGGAGAAATAAAATTTTCTAAATTAAAATAAACTTTTGCCATTAATTCATTGACATCAAAGCCTTCTTCCACATCTATCTCTGCTTGGATGCTAATTTCTTCAACAGGTAATATTTCAATGACAGCAAAATCCTCACACAAATTGCGATGTTGATGAAGTTTGGTTGTGATTTTTTCTATTAAACCAGCCTCATCAAATATATTCTTTTCTTTTTCAATCATTACCCGATAAAGACCATTTAAATGTACTTCCTCAGTGAAATCGGAAGCTTTAAAGGTTAGTGTATGAAGAATCGAGTCATAATAAATGGGAGTTTGTGAATTTTTAATGGGTTCTAACCAAGCATTTTTCACACCATTAATGTCAATTAATAGTTTACGATAATCATTAATAGTGAGGGGATTCACAGTGAGAATTTCTCTGGCTGTAAAAAACTGTTTGCTGTTTTCTCCAGTTTTTTCTTGAGGAGGTGCAAGCAAATCTTTCATCTCGAAATCAAGGCGATAGCTTAAATCCGTGATGGCATAGCAGAGTTGTTCTAGGATAGTAATACCAGGATCGTGGGTGTTGTAATCTGTCCACAATTTCCCTGCTAAGCGTTCAATGTACTTTATGCCTTCTTGTCGCAATAAGGCAAAATTCATCCCAGGATGTTCGGGAGGAGTGCTGGAGATGGTAAGGTGTTCAGTCATGGTGATTTTGTGGTTTTGACTAGTGGTTGAACTCCTATTTAATCTGTTTCTAAAACCTCTAATTCTTCTTGTTGAGATACAACACCATTATTTTTAGCTAATTCTTCTTCTAATACCTGAATAGCTCCTTGAATGCGGAGTAAAGTTTCTCGGACATTGATTTGTTTAGCTTCTAAATCTGCAAGGACTTTTTGTCCTGATGCAAATTCAGCTTTGAGTTGTTGAAGGCGGTTTTGTAGTTGTTGTTTCATGATTAACTAAATATAGTTTAGTTATATAGGTCTGGGAAAAGTTTAAGGGGTAAGGGGTAAAGGATGTATTTGAAACCTTTCACCTTTCCCCTTTAACCGAACCGTATTGACTTAACATGTAATATTTCACAAATTTAGGACTTACGCACACCTAACGGAAAATCGAACCACAGAGGCGCAGAGGTCACAGAGAAATGAGAGTTTGAGAGATATTTTGCGTAAGTCCTAAAATTATTTTAGGTTGCCATAGCTGTGATTGATGCTTGTGGTTTAATACGGTTGACATAAGCTTGTTTTTGCTTTCTTCTGTTCCCTGTTCTCTCGCCTTTATAAATGAAATTTATTAACAGCAACAGTATTGTTTTATGCTTACAAAGAATTGGCTGCTTCTGCTATATCTCGATTAATTGCCATTAGCCAAATCGTCCAGTTTTCAGCCTTGTTGTGAGTTAAAAAATCCCCCCTAATATACCACCAACCATCTGAATTAGGATAAGTATAAACCTGAATAATGTCAGCAACAGTTCCCTCATTGATATCACCAGGGCCTGAGTAAAATCCGGCAATGCTACAAATCCATTGAGATGTGGGATAGTCAGTTTTGTAATTAATATTATCGCCAAGATTGCTATATTTTTTAAATGAAATTAGTTTTGTTGTGAGTTTTAGACTATTTGCCCTCAAACTGCCATTAACATCTAATTTTGCACCTGGACTTGTAGTACCAAGACCCAAATTACCATCAGGACTAATGGTGATTGCTTCTACAATACTTGGTTTTTTATCACCCTCCCTTTGGGTTCTAATTCTTAAACCAATGTCTCGATTTGATAAGTCGTCTCTTGCTTGGAAAAAAGCTAGGTTTTGTGTGCCATATTCTTTGAGTTGGACATGACCTGATAAATCGATATTTACTGTACTGCCAGCAGATGCGGCAACAGACAAAGAGTCGGTTACAGTTAGACTTCCTGAGACACTTAGATTTTTTGTATAAAAACTTTGGTTAGACGATCCTGCCAGAGACCAAACAGCTTTATTGCCTTGAGTTTGAGTATCATCGTAAATAACTAAATTGCGATCGCTCTGCATTACCAAGGTATATTTGTTATCAGATGAAGTTAATCGGTCGATGGCACCTGAAATTTTACCTTTTATAGTTAGGTTATTTGCTTGAAAATCCTGACTAGCAGAACCCCCCAGAAGTGCTTTGGTATCTGCATAGGTTTTGATTGCTTTCTCTGTGGGAATGGCAAGGTCGCTATTTCCTGCTAAAGTCCCATCATTAGAAATTTTATTAACTGTTACTCCCTGTTGTAACTTGAAATTGCTATTTACAGTTAAGTTTTTTGTTTGAAAATCCTGGTTCGCAGAACCCGCCAAAAGTGCTTTAGTATCTGCATAGGTTTTGATTGCTTTTTCTGTTGGTATGGTAAGGTCGCTATTTCCTGCTAGAGTGCTATCACTAGAAATTTGATTGACTGCCACTCCCTGTTGTAACTTCAAATTACCATTGATTTCTAACTTTGTTCCTGGAGTTGCTGTGCCAATTCCCACATTACCATCTTTATTAATTAGAAAAGGAGTTGTATCCTTTAACTCATCATCTATTCGCAAAGCATCTTCATTTGCTGTTTGTTGAATATGCAATTTTGCCGTAGGCTGGTCGATACTCAATCCCACATTTCCATTACTGTTAGCAATAAAAAACCTGCTACCTCCAGAATTAGATATATTAAAGCCTTGTTTGTCTCCTGATTTCTGATTAAAACCCCAGGTTTTTGTTTCACCTGCATAAAAATCTATTAATTTCTCATCGTTACCCTGGGCTGTAATCTTCAGGGGAGTATCTGCTCCAGAGGGCTTTTGTATGCCATCATCTTTAATATTGAGGGTGGATTCAATAAAATCGGCAAAATCCTGTTGGGAAGGTTTCGTTCCTGTTTTGAATAATCCTTGCAGTTCGCTTCTACTTTTTTGAGCCACGATACTTTACTCCTTTTAACTAACAATAAAATCAATACCGACAATCATGTAACCAATGCCTTCAAAGTCCTCTTCATCATAATTTTCTGTGCCAATTAAATCGATAATATGTTCCGGTGCAGAAACCAAAATTGCATCTGGATATTGCACCTGAGCCAAGTTAGATTGATTGACTCGATAATAAGTATCTGATTTACCTTGAGAACCAGCTTGAATACCAATTTGTTCAATTAATTTCAAATTGGCAACATAATCTACATAAGGTCTGTTCTCAATAAAATAAATCAGTGAGGAACTGTGAATTGAACTTCCAAAGGTAATGTCTGCTTGTTCTTCATAAGCCCAAGGAGACAAAAAGCGTTTAATATCTTCGTTCAGTTGATTGAGATAATAACCTTGTTCGTATCTCTGGCGAAAACGGACGCCCACTCTGTATTTAATACGTTCGTAGCGGGGATTTTTCACCACAATTTGCACAAAAGGTGAGGTATATTTTTGCAGATATGCCTCAATTTCCTTGAGCAAATATAAAGGTGCTTTGGGTTCTAGGGGAAAAAATGGCGCAGTATTAGAAATATCGGGAACTACCACCACTGTTACTTTTGCAGCACTGGGATTATTAGAGCCAGCAGCAGAGGTGATACATTTAACTTTATAAATTTGCGGAAAATGTTCTAATACCAAACGTTCGTAATCCCAAGGAGTTATTGCCCTTTGTTTATGGCGCAGTCTTTCACTCACCCGCGTAGTAAAAGCGCGGTTATTTTCTTTAGGTTTACCACCATAAGATGTATATGGTTGTTGTACTGTTTTGATAGCAGCATCTCGCGTCACAAATCCTTGAATGGAATTAGCTGCTAGGGGTTGACTGAAATGTTCGGCTGCGTTTTCTTGATTAACAAAAGTAGCCCTCACTGCCTGAGTTTTGATATCTAAAGTATCAGGAATCGCGGTGGTATTTTCCTTAACAGTGGCTCGTAACCAATGCAATCCACTGGGTAATAATTGATGCTTATTAGTGGCTTTGTCTGGGATACTCAAGCGAATAATTCCCGGATCTACTAATCCGTTGGTACTATCAAAAAGTATTTCTGTGTCTTGAAATTCTTGCCAATTATTACCACTTAAATAACTCCAATAAATTTGTGGCGGAGTGAGTTCGCCATTACCACTTCCTGCTATCATTTGATAGAGGATAGAAATATTTTGTGGTGGTTGCAGATTGCGGATACCGAGATATAAACTACCTTCTGTTTCATATTGGGGTAGGAGATAATATTGGCTATTTGTTGAGTTATCTGGATTCAAGGTTTGGATGTCTGCATAACCAAAGGGATGAAGATGAAAGATTTGGGTAGAATCATCAGTGTTTGAATGCCCTTGCAAATCAACTTCCACGGAGGCGGTATAGTCGAGGGAGATGGCTTTTATTTGAGGGGTGTAGGGAGGATAAACTGTGAGATTTTTTTTATCATCCGTTGCCAAAGCCACCTTATTTAATACTATGGGATATAAATCATGTGCAAAATCAGGACTTTCTAATTCCAGTTTGAAGTATCTGTTTTGCTCAAAAGGATTGTCTGTAGCAATTGCTAAAGTAGAAGTATCGAGAGTATAACCAGGAATATTAAAGTTTTCACATTGCATCTGAATGGAATTACTTAAATTATTCCCATCTTGAGAGAAAATAGGTAGATAAGTTGCAATGTCTACCCAGCTTCTATTATTAAGAATTTTCCAACTAACTTGAAAGCTATTATTAGTAACTTTGCTGATTACCCCAGTATCAGAATAAGCCTTGTAGTATTCTTCAAAGTTTTTGGGGAGTGCCATCCACTGGATATTTAGGGAAAGACTATCTAATTTTTTGCAACTGATTTCTCTATGGCTGAAATAAAAACTCGAACCTGGTTTGGGATTATTACCAAAGGGTGGAAAAGGAGTTTTGGAATTCAAAATTGAGTTATCATTACGCAATTGTAAATTCTGAAGATTTTCAACTTTAATTTGAATATTTACTTTTTTTAAAAGTAGCGATCGCAATTGCTGATAATAAATAAATTTTACTTCAGAATCATCTAATTTTGATATTTGATGCAACAGAATTTTCACCACCGGATGAGGAGTAGCCATCGCATCAGTTAATGTTTCTGCTGGTGGTAAAATAGCAGGTGAGGTGGCATCAATGGTTAATTCAAATTGTAAACTATTGAGATAGATAGCTGAAGGTTGATATAATTTAACCTTGTCATTGCTAAGAACTTCTTGAGGAAATATCCCCCTAGCAATTTCCTGAATATTAGCTTGTTTACTATTAACTATTTCTGTAATTTCAAATATTCTACCGTCATTCCACACAAGAAGTTGCCCGAAATTACTCGAATCAAATGTATCATTAGCAGCCGCCAAAGACACACTCGTAAATATGCGATTATCTGGAGCGATCGCACCTAAATTAACTTGGGAGATATTATAAGATTTAACTGCTTCTTCTAAAATAAAATCGCCAATTTTATATTGAAATGATTCGGGTTTTATCCATTGTTTTCCACTACTCAAATAAATCTCAAAACATTGAATCTTACTATCGAGCATCTGTTGGCAAGCATCTCGATTCAACGTCTTTTCAGAAGATGCAAAGGTCAAAATAATAGTACGCGTACCTTCTGACAACAAAAGTATAGGCGAACTAACTGCAAAACCAAGGGAATTTGGTAAATTTTGAGTAATATTTCCAAAAGTCTGAAAACGTTGGAATTTAGCTGCTTCTTTCTCTTTAACATCCACTGGAGAATTAGGATAAATATTTTGAATTTCCGTTCTGCCAATGAAAGGATAAATAAAATTCCTTTTCTTGGTTTGTGCTTTTTCAACCAGGCGATAAACTTCTTCCCAATTAGGATTGACTGTAGTAGCTTGGATTTCCATAATCTTCCGGAAATCCTCCACACTCAGATAAAGTTGTTCTTTAATATATCTAATAACTGGCTCTTGGTTAAGATTATCAAATATCTCAACCAAGGTTTGATAATTATTTGGCATTTCTGGTAAAGCATCCCCAGGATTAGGACTACCAAGAGCCAATTTCATCATTCCATCGAAGCCGGATTTTTCTCGTTCTTCCTTTAAAGTATTACGTCGAGCAAAGGTGATTTTTTTTCTGTAGGCTTTTTCTGCGATTTTATAAATTTCTTGCCATTCTAATTCCGTAGGTTTTTTCAGGTCGGGATTATCTTCACTTGTTTGGCGATCGTTTGTTTCAAAGCAATATTGAAAACTTTCTACACTATCAAAAAATAAACTATTTTCAACATAATTTTTTGCAGTTTGAGATATTTGTTGAGTATTTTTCAGTGGTTGATATATATATTGTTTAAGATAATTAATATCCACTGCTGTGCCATTAAAATCAGGAAATTTATCTCCTTGATTGGGGCTACCAATGGCCCATCGCAGCATCTTTTCAAAACTGCGATCGCTTCTATTATCTTGCTGATGAATGTCTTCTAAAGTGATGTATGTTTTTTCTAAAAATACAGTTTTTACACTCGCCACAGTAGCTCGATTCACGATGATGTCTTCATCAGTCGCATAATTGAGATTAATACCTTGACTATCTTGACCTGCATTCAGCAAAGTACCCTGTTTAATTAAATGCGTATCTTGTCCTGGCAACAATTCAAAAATGACATTGATTTTATCGGCAACTTCCGGTTTTATCCTTAACTTTAAAACCTCTTGATAGTAAAAATCAAGATATCTTTGAGTCAGTGCTTTAAACTGTTGTTGCGGATAGCGTAATAATTGTAAAAACGTCAATAATAAAACTAGATGAGGTTGAGATAATTGTCTGAGTGTCGATTCATCATCGGCGAAACTTTCCGGGTTATTAATGTAAGCAACCATTTGCTTAATATCTCCCGCAAAAAAAGCCGACCAATCACCCTTTATCGTATTAGACTCATCAAAATAGTTGAGTTTTGTAGCATAGTCTTGCACAAAAGCCAACAAATCTGATGTATCGCGCTCATCCACTGCAACATAATCTGGTTCCAGTTCTCTAAGTAAGCGATGGCGTTGACTAACCCCATCCCGAAAAACCCGATCTTTAATTTGCTTATTTATATTCATAGCTGAATTATGAATTGTGATTGTATATAAAAATGAAAAATAATCGGTGAGCGATCGCTCCATATCTGTTTTCCGAATTAGGCGATCGCGGGCTGGTTTGATACGCTACAAAAGCATCGTACTATGTCCGATTATTGGTGGCTTTCACCATGTCGTATATTCCCATCATTATCCTTTCCCATTGTGCTATGGGTCGCCTTGCGGGCCCTTCCTCTCTCGCTCCTATGGAATCGTACATAGCTCGCTCCTGGGCCGTCCTTGTGTCAGGTGCCCCTTGCGGCGCTCCATAACGAATGACCTCTTGTGTCATTGTCCTCTGCTGAGCAGTCACGAGACTCCCATATGCAGGGTTGAGATATTCCAAGTGTCGATTCTCCATTACGACTCCCATTCCTTGTCGTCCCACAGGCCCCAGTTGCTCTGGCCCCAACTTACTACTGTAGGGATTAATACTGCCAGCCAGCACGGGGTCTATGAAGGTATTGTTGGAAGCGTCCTGCTGGGCAACGCCAGTGTTACTGTCTACGATGACACCAAAATGCCCTCTGAATATCTGATATAAATACTGTTTTACTGTGTAGCCGCTAAGACCGTCGTTCAACTTATCGGTCTTGTTTATTCCCACGGCTGTACAAATTGCATTTATTACCTGATTAACCAAGGTAGTATTAACTGCACGCAACGGATTTATTACCTGAGTTGGCAACTGGCTTGCCACATCATAAAGGTCGCTCTTATAGTAGTGCATTCCTACCAGCTTCTTCGCCAGATCGCCCCTTCCAGTGTGTTCATTCATCAGCATGAAGTAATTACACAAAAGCGTTAAAAACCCAAGAAAATCTTTTTCTGCTGCGCTCGATAGGTCGATCTTTGTTGTATCTGGCAAAAATTTTCGTGTCACCGGCACTGTCGGCCACAATCTCTTGATGGCTGTCATCG
The DNA here is from genome assembly GCF_002608075.1 of Nostoc linckia z4. GTDB lineage: Bacteria > Cyanobacteriota > Cyanobacteriia > Cyanobacteriales > Nostocaceae > Nostoc > Nostoc linckia. The sequence continues at coordinate 43,993 of NZ_LAHA01000056.1, read as the reverse complement.
CTGTTTTTGCTACTGCTACTGAACGCTTCGTCAGCTCTACATTCTTGGCATGTTCCTTTTCTGGTAGATTTCGCTCTGCATATCGAGCCATTCTGTTCTTTTGTTGGGTAGTCTGGTCGAATAAATAGGGTACTTGTGCGAGTTTTATCCCATATGTTGCGTGAAAATATCCTAAACGTGGCTGAAAAAGTGAAGAATTCGGACTGTCTGAGCCGATGTAATATGCGTCTAGCGGTGCGCCTACAGCCGCTTGTGTATCATTATCTATATTGTTATACAGTTGATTTACTGCGTTCACTACCCCTCGTACCCTCGCTAGAGCCTGAGTCCGAGAAAGGGTACTTTCATCCCATGCTGTTGTCACAACCTCGACAATACTAGCGCCACTAGGTATGAGTCTTCCACGGATAGCTTGCAGGCTATCCTGCTCATTTTGGTTTAGACCATTATCTGTGGCATATTGGTCTAGCTCTGCCTCGTAAAGTTTATTCAGGGTTCTACTATGGTCAACATTTAAATAACAGTGACTTGCTCCCGTCATATCTACTAAATTCGTATGTCTACCTCCCATTCCTGCATCCATCGGCACATCATTCATAGCTATATTGCCCCCCCCTGCTAGAGATGGAACGGCGATGTTGGCTTTGTGTGTAAACAACATAGGTAGTTCAATTTCAAATCCAAAACGCCTTTGAATTTGGTCGCTTGGAGTTGGGGAGATGGAAATATCGCTTCCACTATTTTGGTGGTCTTGTTTTGGGGTCTCTTTGCGACGAATGCCATCGCCATTCTGCTGCACTACATGGGTCAATTCATGTGCAATCAACTCCTGACCCCCGCGACTTCCCGGCTGATAAGCCCCCTGCCGAAAGAATACATCCTGCCCGGTGGTAAAGGCCTTCGCCTGAATCGATTGATTCAACTGGTCTGAGTGTTTATTCGTATGTACGCTCACCCCACTAAAATCTGCCCCCATCGCCTGCCCCATTGACTGCTGTAGTCTGGTATCTAAAGGCTGTCCGCTTCCCTTAGCACTGTTAATGGCAGACGCCAACTCTGTTGATGCTTCACCGCCACCTATGTCTTCCTGACGCTGCAACACTGGCTGGGGCTTTTTCCTCAGTCCATGTTCTTCTTTTTCTTGCACCACCTCACCTTGAGTCCCAGAAATAGGTGTAGGAAGATTTATTTGCCGTACCACCGATGTTGCGACCCTGTTGGCTTCCTGTTCATAACGGTCATTGGGTTGGCCTATGGTCAGCTTTGTTTGAACTACCCCGTCTGTTGGTAAGCTGAGCCTTGATGCTGCTTTTAGCTGGTTTGTAGGCGAAAAATTGGCTTCGCTATTTTGACGTTTTGGTGCTAATAATTGGTGATTATCTGCCAAATTAGTGGTTGATATGGAGTTTGGGGTTAAGTGCGATCGCATTACATTGGCTATCATTTCCCCAGACTGCGGTTGCTGGTAGCCAGATAAATCGGTTGTGGATGTTGGCGCTTCAGGAAATTTACTTTGCTCAACAACGCTCTTTTTCTGAACTAATTTCGGTGTTTGCCTGGATGAAACTTGTTGTTTACCGAGATTTGCCATATGTAATGCCTTTTTTATTTTTAAGTGTGTTTTATCTAAAATTCCCCCAATTGATGGAGATAGCATCAAAGGATTTGGGCTTCATTAATATAAAAAGGATAAACCAAATTAAATCGCGAATTAGTCACTCGTACCCGATAAGTCACACTTATAAGTAATAAACCTGTTTCACTTTCATTAATATCAACTTCCTCCACATCAATACGCGGTTCGTGATCCAAAAGGGCATCATAAATTGTCCCTTTAATATTAGTAATTAAACCTTGAGTAATTTCTTCAAAAACAAACTGGCTTAATTCACAACCAAAATTAGGCTGCATAATCCTTTCTGCTGGACGAGTTGAGAGGATAATTTCTAAACTTTGGATAATATCTTTTTCATCTGATACCATCTCTACTGTTCCAGTATTTTGGTGAAATGTGGGGGGAAAACTCCATCCCGTTCCTAAAAAAGAATTATTTGTTTCCATAATTCATAGATTTTTATATTTATATAAACAATTAATTTATATGAATTTCTGTACCTTTAATAATTATATTTTTACCTTGAAGAGTAATATCTTCAGGCGATTCAAGTTTTAATCCTTGAGCGTTCATAGTCATAGTATTACCATTTTCATCCACTAAGTTAATACCTTGCGCCTCCTCTGATAATTTCAAACTATTGCCATTAGGTGTACTGATTTCAATTAACTTCTTTTCATCATCAAAAAGTATTTTTAATGATTTTTTAGTGACAATCCCTTTTTTATTATTTTCCTGGGTGACTGTAAAATCAGGGGGTAAAGCGTTTTTCTCACTATGCACTGCACCTAAAATTATGGCTTGTCTGGGATCGTCATTGATAAAACCGAGAATCACTTCATCACCTAGTTCTGGTCTAAAAAAAATGCCTCGTTCATTACCAGCGTCCACAGAAGCTAATCTCGCCCAAATAATACCATCTTTTTCTATTGACGGAATTCTGACTTTTACCCTAAATTGTTGTTGGCGATCGTCTTCATAGTTCTCAACTATCCCAATTTGCAACCCATGAATTGCTGGAACTAATCCTGCTGCTGGAAGATCAACAATATTATGATTTTGTTGAGCGAAGAAATCAGCAGATAAACCAAATTGTATATCTGTTTGCCACCCTTGTTCATTGACTTGATGTCGAATTGCTGTAACTAATGTTTTACCATTAAAGCGTTTGCTGATACCTGCAATTTCCATTAATTGTCCTGGCTTAATGTCCGCAAATCCGGGCACTTTCAGACGACCATTCAACATGGAAAAACGGCTTTTACGCAATTTAGCATCAGCCCAAATTTGTGTTTCTTCCTCATTTAATTGTCCCGAATAAATTAATTGATAATTATCTGCACCGATAGTTTTTGCTAATTCTTCTGCTTTTAAATTCCCCTGACTCAGAGAGAAAGCTTTAGCTTTTTGAAGTGGTGATATACTCTGTGTTTTCACATCCCAAGCGGTACTTTCTACTGCTGCATATTGATGGCGAATGTCAGCAGACATTTCAAATTCGTAAATATCACTGATACCGTATTCAAAACTATTTTTTGGTAACCCATTGAGATTAGGCTCTTGTATGGTAATTTTACCATCGTCAGCTAAAACCCAATGACCATTGACATCTGCACGAGATACAATAAAATCCCAGTCGGTGCAGTAATATTGCACCATTTCTTTATGCTTTGGTTTAGTTGCAGCAATAGATGTAATTTCCAATCCCCAAGGTTCGATAATTTTGTTAATAATTTCGTTGTCTGTCATCTCTCGAAAAACAGCACTTTTTCTTTGATGAGTTAATTTAAATGCTGCATCTTTTAAATCAACAGTTAACAGAGAACCATATTGGTCGGCTTGCAGGGAATGTCTCACTACAATACCTGCAAAAACTGTCGCTTCGTTTTGTCGTTCACCTTCATAGCGCAGCTTGATTTCAATATTATTACCAGGCTGAAAAAAATCTGTGTTACTAATAGCAAATTCGCGTTTTGTGGCATCACCATCTAATAAAATTATTTGAGCTATGGGTATTTTGTTCACCTCTTTGATAATGTCAATGGACATGACATTATATTCAGGGTTCATGATTGACCCATCATTCAAAATTGTTACTGTGACAACACCACTCATTATTTTTATACTTCTTTAACTGGTGGTAATTTAATATTTGTTCCTGGTTTTAATTTTCTGAAGTTATTGAGATTATTAGCACGAGCCAACTGAATGTAATAACCAGAATCGCCGTATATTTCTTGAGCCATCACAGGCAATTTATCTCCACCTTTGATAATTCTAGAGTGGGATAAATCTGGCGAGCTTTTATTTTCTTGTTTAATCCGTTTGGAATCTTGGATGTCCCCGATAAAAACTGAATCTAATTCAGCCCTAATCGGTTGTCCACTGCGGTTGAAAAGCGTATAATTAACATTAACAGATTCCAATCGACAATCAAAAATTAAGTCTCCCCATTCAATTTTAAGAAACTTAGGTTCATGGCTTTTGCCATCCATATAAGTAGTTAGCTCAAGAAAGCGATTTACTTGTTTGTAAATATCTTTCGTGCCTTTAAGCTTGCCAAGGAATGCAGCCGCCGCAAACCCAGAAAGCCCATAATCTGCGACTCCCGTATCATCTAAAATTAACTTCAGGGACAACTTCTGAGGTTTGCTCAAAGAATATTTGGCAGTGCGTCCACTGGTATTAATCCCCTGATAAGATTGATAAACATTTTCGTATGTTAAGGAATAAGATTCCGGATTAAACATAGCTTCAAAGGTTTGTTGTGGTAAACCAATCCGCAGTCTATTTCCATAAACATAAATCTTCAGTTTTTCTAATTTAAAAGGGTTTTTCAGCATATATTTTTATTATCTTTCTCGCTGACGCTCCAAAATTTTTAGTACTTGTGCCACACAAGCAGCAATGATTTCTTGTTTTTGTTCGGAATTACCTTCAATTGCAGATTGGTAATTAGTATCATTACTATCGACAATGTTGGCACGAATAATTAATTCTTTAATTTCCACAGGCATAGCTAAATACTCACACTTTGAAATCTGGTGTAGGCTAATTCCATCGTATCTATAACTATTGCATTGGCACTAGCATCTAGATCGGATACTCTCCATTTCACGGGATAAGCTCTTTTAAATAACCAGCTAGAAAGAGGAATACTATTTTCATTCAGCAACATCACTAAGACATTACTGGGTGTAAATTTCATGGAATTCATGGCAATATTAAACTCTGCATTCAAAGGCGAACCAATCACCATTCCTCTTTCTAAAACCAGATTATTATAAGTGACATGACTAGGCAAACGATGTCTAAATATATTTTCACCACCTTCACGGATGTCTGTTGTCTCTATTTCGGCAGAAATTCCCGATACTTTTTGAAAGCGAATATCTAAGGGATTAGGCAAAATTCCGGCAATGAAAAACACTACCATAAAATAAAATCCAACAGGGGGATTTTCTGTCAAAGTAAGTTCCGGAATAGGAAATTTATCTGCCATTGCACTATAATTTTTGCAAAAGTCAACGAAAAGAAGAAAAATGAGTAATCATCCGGGATAGTCAATCTTAAGATCGTTAGCCATTAAATCTAAACTTTCAATAGCAACTTCATTACTAGTGGCATTAAATGACGGTGCATCTAATTTCTTAGGAAAGGCATTTATCGCTGTCCAAGAAACAACTGCTGTACCTGTTTCGTCTAATAAATCAATACGAATATCGCGCTTGGCGACAGTATTTAATTTCACGGTACTAATCCAATTAAATAAATAGCTATCTTTTCTAACTATGCCTTTTTTGAGGCTTAAGCTAACGGGAGTGCTTAATCCCGGCATATACTTGGCTCCATCTTTATAACTCATGCCATCTCTATAAGTTATGGTTTCATATTCAATGCTTAATCCGGAAACTTCTGAGAAAGCGTGGGAATCATCTCCATCTATGGTGACTCGATAATAAAAGACAGGAATTGGGTAATTATTTTTAATCTCTTCTGCTGAAGTTGCCATGATTGATGTGTCCTTAATTTAAGTGTTTTTAGTTGTTGACAATTGTGCAAATTTCATACCAAGTTGGCATCAAAGATAATAATTTTTGCTGGCACTGCGGAGTAATAATATGATGTTTGAATTCAAGCACCGCAGAACTTTCAATTCAACCGCATAACTACTCGTGTTGGTTGTTGACTGTTAACTGTCAATGGTCAACAATCAACAATATAATAAAGCCAATTGCAAGTTAAATATCAAACCGCATAAAACCCCAAATTCTTTAGCTTTTTCCTACGCTTCCTGTAATTTATGGGAGAATTTGAGGATGATGAACTCAGCCGGACGAACTGCCGCTAGACCAATTTCTACAATCATGCGTCCTTCTAAAATATCCTGTGCAGTCATGCTTTTACCAAGTCCAATATTGACAAAATAAGCTTGTTCTGGCGTACTACCAGCCAGGGCACCTTGTCGCCATAATCCCTCTAAATAACTTTCAATTAAAGATTTCACTTTTAGCCAAGTGATGGCGTTATTAGATTCAAAAACAACAAATGCAGTGGCTTTTTGAATTGATTCTTCAATGAGATTAAACAGTCGGCGCACAGGTATATAACGCCATTCATTGTCATTACCGGCTAAAGTTCTTGCACCCCAAATTAAGGTTCCTTTGCCGGTAAAACTACGAATAGCATTAATTGATTTACCTGCGGTGGGATCTATGTTGAGATTTTCTTGTTCCTCGTTGCTAATTTTAACTGTAGGAGCAAGTATTGATGCCAAACTAACATTAGCTGGTGCCTTCCAAACTCCCTTTTCTCTGTCTACTCTGGCATACACTCCTGCAACGGCGGCACTTGGAGGTAATACAACTCGCTTTTTACCTATCTCAGTCTGAATTTTGTTGTAAAGATCGGTTCTTTGGGTTTTGGTGTCGGTTAGTTTTTGAGCTTGTGTATCAGCAGTGTCTCCAATTCCTTTGATAGTTACAGAATCATCGGTGTAACAGTAGTTCAGTGAGGTTTGTAAATAAGGATAATAAGCTGCACCATACTTTAATTCATCTGTTTCTATGCCAATAGCATCTCGGAATTTATCAACTCCTCCTGTCTTATCTTTTTTCTCTTGGAGAACATCGAAAATCGCAAATCTATCTTTTAACTTATTACATTGCTTTAAAGTTTGCTGACAAAGTGCGTAATAATCGATTTCGCTTAAATTGACTGCATCAGTCAGTAGTATTAATGTAGGTTCATCTTCTTTTTCTAAAGCTGATAAACCTATTTCAAAATCAGCTTTTTTCAGAGGTTCTGTACCGTATTGCCCCACTGAAACTATATAACAACTACCCCCGCCATTATCAAAAAATAGGCGCAAGGCATAATACATTAAATAGTTGAGTTCAGGGGTGGTAATACTACTAATTCCACCTGCATCAGTTGTCACCTCAAAATTGGATGCTTGAGCTTTTCCAAATAAAGTTTCATACTCAAGTAGGGAACTAATGCGAGTTGGTTGGTTAGTTAAATCTTCATCATATTTTTGAGCTTTTTCTGTGTAACCAATAAAGGCAGGAATGGCTGTAGATACATCGGCGACTGAGGGAGGAAATGTGGAAATTTCTTCAACATAAACGTTGGGAGTTTTATAAGTTACCATGTTTATTTCAATCCTTGGTTTGAATTTTTATATAGCAGTCAGATTTGATTAATGAACTGATCTAGGCAGGCAATAGCAAGAGGATTATAAAAGAGTAAAGTGTACAGAGTTTCAAAAATCAAATAGGATTTCTATAGATATTTGAGGGCATTAATTACTTGGATTCCGTTATAATTAGGCGGGTTAGGTAAATGTTCTATCCACACAACAGAATTGCTATTTTCACTTTTTTTATTCTTCAATAGTTGAATATTTTTTATTCCTACTTGCTGACAAGCAATTTCTGAGTCAGATATAAAGAGATATTGTTGGGCTTGGGGAAATTGTTGCTGAAGACGTGAAAAGATAGAGTCTGTTTTTTCAGCTTCGGTACTTGCGAATCTGGTAAATTTAATTTCTGTTTTTCTAGTTGTGTCTTTATCTTTAATTAAAAATTCATCGCCATTAATTTCCCTATCAGCAAGCAAGTAATAATACCATCGTTGTTTTTTGGCTTTAAAAGTAATTTTATATTCACCTCCGCTATCCAAGAGTTGAGATTTGGAAGAGGAATGATAAATATCGACAATGCCAAAAATATTTTTTCCTTTGGGCAATTTCCGGTCAGAAAATTTAGTTTTGTTTGTTTCTAAATCTGATACTTCAATATGATTTTTATTAGTAAATTTATAAATAACATTATTGACAGGTTTCCAATCAAGTTCTGTGAAATCTATAAATTCTTCATTTTTGAGCTTTAATATAAAACTAAATTGCAGATTTTCAGCAAGTTCTATCCAGGGCTTACTTTCTGAATCTACTGGTGCAATCACCACTATTCCATTAACTTGATTTTTGATAATCAAACGATAACCACTAAGTATGTGCTGACATTCTGCTGTTGGTTCCAGCCTGAAGTCAGGACATATTTGATTTTGATAATACTCGTGAATAATCCTCAATTCAAATAGTTGTTTATAATGCATAATTTTAACGATATGTATTATTTTTTATAAAAAATTAGATATTTGAAGTTAAAACTACGTTGTCAGCTATATCAGAACTAACTTCTACTGTATCCGCATCTGTAAAGACAACCATTCTGATTTTATAAATGGCTGAAGGCATATAAGACATGCCCAAACTAGCCCAAACCTCTCTTTGTTCTGTAAAAGATAAATTAACCAGTTCGAGAGTTAATTTTTGGATTTCAGAATTCAGCGTTGGAGAGTTGTGCTGATTGAATAACCGATGACTTTGAAAAAATTTGATAATTAGGGATAAAAATTGTAAAGATTGCTCGTAATCAGTAAAATTCGCCGCAAATAAAATATATAAATTCAGGTAAATATTAGGGTTTTTCGGCGAATTACCACCTTGATTAGGCATCCTTTCATAGGCTGCTCCAGAGCGAAAAGTATAGTCTTCTTCTAAGTTGACTAACAAGGTAGTAATGGCATCATTTTGGAAGGAAACGTCTTTCTGATTTCGTTCGCGAACAAATACGACCTCAAAATCCTGCGCTCCGGTTTTAACTCGGATGTAGCTGTTGAGTTGTTCTTTGAGGAATGAAAGGACATGCTCTATCATAGGCAATGATGCAATAATAATTAATTTTTCCTATTCAAACCAATACATTACTCTTAGAGGATGACAATCCTATTTGATTTATAAACTAGTGGTAGTTTTTGAGAACTCATTTAAGATTGCTATTGCTACTAAAAACAGTTTCTATCGCTAATTAAAAGTTAAGAGTCTATTGATAAAGTAAATATTACATATAGAGGGCGAGATGGGCTGAAGTTTTGCACCATCAAAATTGCCATTGTGTTATGGTTATAGGAGGATTTAGCAGGTTGAAAAAATGAAAATTAACCACAAAGCACTATTTTTTGATGCATTAAGTTTTGCAATAATGCACCAGAAAATTTAATTTTTCCTTTATAAATCAACTCTAACTTAGCAAAAGAAAGAATTCGTATTTTTTGGATTATTTACTACTGAAACAATAGTGGTGAGTATAACAACAACATTGTCTGTAAAGTTAAACACAAAATATATCTTTACATTTTATACTTTCTGAAAAATATATTTTGAAATTATTGACGTTGCTGAGTTTAGGTATGAAAATAGTTAAGTGATTTGTGTGCTTTTAAAACCCTGATTCCCAATCCTGAAAAAAGTGGATGTTACACTACAAATCATACATATAATCCAATAGAGTTCAGTTAAAAAAGCTCCTCTGTGGCAGTCAAACAACGGGAAACAGAGAGAAAAAAACATGCTTATCTGAACTTGATTAACATACGATAGATAACAGCAAATTATTAATTTTCTTTCCACCCATGCATAACAGCTATACCTTTAGTAGCCCATTCGATTACAATTGGCGGAGCTTCTGAGATCAGAATGCTTGGATAAACTGCTGCACCCCATTCGGGATGAATTAATACACGACATTGATTTTTAACCACTTGATAGTTGAGTAAAGCTTGAACAACTGCTGTGTCGTCGTGGGGAATTGCTCCGGGATGAGATAATAAAGGATAACCTGTACGAGGGTCGATTAGGTCAGTTAAATAACCGCGATCGCGCAGATTAAATGCTAAATCACAGCCAAATCTCATAAACTTTTCTCGCAAGCGTTCTTTCTCTGTTTCTATTTCGATAGTCTTTTCCACTAGTTGATAACGCGATCGCTGTAAGACAATCACTACTCGTAAAAATGGCTGGTGCTTCCAATCTGGTAATATCCGTTCGCAGTTGGCACAGATATATTGACTGGGGGGATGAATTGAAATTTGAACCGCTTGTCCCGTTTCGCCAACTAAATTAATGGGATAGCCTTGTTTTGAAGCGTAAACTTTAGGATATGTCACTAAATTAATTCGGTTGAAAGCAAGTTTTTTAATTTAATCTACGGTATAGATGATAGCTCTTAATAGTTACAAAAAATCATCAGATTTCTATAATAGATTAATTTTATGATAAGTAGTTGTTAATAACTTGCAATTTTAATCTGATTTTTATGCTTTATTAACCTATTTAATCAGATTGACCGAAGAAAGGCAGAGGGCAGAGGGCAGAAGGCAGAAGGCAAAAAATACAATTTTTCCCTCTGCCAAAAGGGTTTAAAACCCCTAAATTTATTTATGGAAACTTGAAAAAATATGTATTTCGAGATGCACAAGCATAAGAAGTACTGCCTCTTTATTAAATCCCCTAAATTTATTTATGGAGATTCCATAAAAGCCTTCTGCCTTCCCTACAGGACGCTACGCGATCGTACTTCTGCCTTCTTAAGCATTTAACTTGCACGTTTTTTCACGTTAGTTGTTGACGGTTCACTGTCAACCGTCAACAGTCAACGAATTTATTCCTATACTTAATTGAGTTTTAAAGAATTAACAGGAACTTCATCCCAAGAATCCACTGTGCGTAATCGCGCTACCCAACCCGCTGCTTTTTGCGTCTGGGTCAAATTATTCTCAAAGGAATCATGACAATCTTTGGCTTGAGATTCGTTACAACAAGCAATACAAGCATGAATCATACCAGACGGATCGATTTGCTCATTTACCCAAATAGTCATAAAACCTTCCCCTTAACAACTTTAGTCAAAAAAGATATTCATCATTTTAAAATACAAATCTTCTGGGAGTTTTNGGGGATGGGGGGATGGGGAGACAAGGGAGACAAGGGAGATGGTGCAGAGGGGTAGAGAGAGGTTTAAAAAATCTGCTTTGTAGGCGTAGCGCGTGGTAGACATCAAGAAACCCTTTAAGCCTGTGAATTTAGGGTGGTGTTGGGTTAAAAAAGAAACTATGACAATCATCAAACCCATCACCAATTTATTAGAAACCCGCGCCAGTGCCCCTGCATACGGCGGTTGGGTGCTAGCGGCTACGGCTATTTGTTTTTTTGGGGCAGGTATCAATACGATGGCTGGTTGGCTGTACGCCATTAGCGGCATCAGTTTTGCCCTTTTGACTGTAGCGGCCATCTTACCGCCGCGATCGCTCACAAATCTATCCGTCACCCGCCGTTCCATTGCACCTGTGTCAGCAGGTAATGAATTAACGATAGAGTTAGAAATCTGCAATCAGACACAGCAGGCTGTAAGCTTATTGCAAGTTGAGGATATGTTGCCTTTTATTTTGGGCAAACCAGTACAAAAGGCCATCGAGACAATTCCTAGTCAAGGCACTCACCGTTGGGTATACTATCACCCTACAGAGCGCCGGGGCGTCTATCGCTGGCACACAGTGGAACTTGCTTCTGGTGCGCCTTTGGGGTTATTCTGGTGTCGTCGTCAGCGCGATTGTGCCGCTATTGCCATTGTCTATCCAACAGTATTATCCTTGGCTACCTGTCCCCTAGTGGATGAAATGGGACAAGAAGAAAGCAAAAGAAGCGATTCTGTTGGTAAACCCGAAAAGACGGCCACAACGGGACTAGTGCGATCGCTTCGTCCCTACCGCCTGGGAGACTCCACCCGTCTAATTCACTGGCGGACTAGCGCTCGTTACGGAGAATTACGGGTGCGAGAGTTAGAAATGGTGACTGGTGGACAAGAGATAGTTATTGCCATTGACAGTGCTAGCAATTGGCAAGAAGAAAACTTTGAACAAGCAGTAATCGCAGCAGCCTCATTGTATTTTTATGCACAAAAACAGCAATTACAGGTGCAACTGTGGACAGCATCCACAGGTTTAATTAAAGGAGAACGTTTTGTTTTAGAAACCCTAGCAGCAACCACTACCTTAGAAGAAGCCAGCACAGTAGTCCCCAAAAGCCATCCTTTGATTTGGCTGACTCAAAACCAAAAAAGCCTTGCTACTCTATCTCCAGGTAGCCGCTGGGTTTTGTGGCAGAATATGTCATCGCCACCAGAACCAGAAGTTATCAATTGGCAGCATCCGGGTATAGTTTTGCAAAGCGATCGCCCACTACAACCCCAACTACAAAAAACAATAAAATATGGGGCATAGAAAATTCGGGGTGCTGGATGTTGATTGTTGACTGTTGAGTGTTGACTGATGACTGTTGACTGGTAAATCAGGATTTATTCTCCCTTGTCTCCCTTGTCTCCCTCATCTCCCTCACCTCCCCACCTCCCCACCTCCCCACCTCCCCCCGCCAGCTAAGCTTCTCTGATTTGCTAGATTGTCTGCACGCCAGATATATCAGCCTTTGTGCATATATAAAACAGCATAAGCAAATAAGGTTGGGGAAATACACCCAGTAATCCCCCACTGCGGCTGAGGTACAATGCAAAGAAATATTTAAATTATGAGTGCCCGATCCACATGATCACATCAGAAGTTAACACAAAATCCAGCGATAAAAGCCTTGAGGCAATGCGGCATTTTTCTGAACAATACGCCAAGCGTACTGGAACATACTTCTGTTCTGAACCTTCTGTTACCGCAGTGGTGATTGAAGGACTAGCCAAACATAAAGATGAACTGGGTTCGCCTTTATGTCCTTGTCGCCATTACGAAGATAAAGAAGCTGAGGTTCACGCCACATATTGGAACTGCCCCTGCGTACCAATGAGAGAACGCAAAGAATGTCACTGTATGTTATTCCTCACACCTGACAATGAGTTTGCTGGAGACAAGCAAGAAATCTCTCTGGAAACAATTAAAGAAGTGCGAGATAGCATGGGATGAGCGAAACCATCCCCCAAGAGTTTTGGCAAGGCATAGAACAATTCAATTGTGGCCAGTTTTACGCCTGCCATGACACTTTAGAGGCTCTATGGATTGAAGCCAGCGAACCGGAAAAAACCTTTTATCAAGGTATTCTGCAAATTGCTGTGGCACTGTATCATCTAGAAAATCGTAACTGGCGAGGTGCGGTAATCCTGCTGGGAGAAGGCAGCAATCGCCTGCGGCGTTACCCATCTAGTTACGGTGGTATTGATGTAGATGAGCTATTAAGTCAAAGCGTAGCATTGTTGAAGACATTGCAACAAATAGGAGCAGAAAAAATTACCGCTGGCGATTTCGGTGAAAATCAAGCCCTATCTTTACCTAGAATTGTGCTAGTTAGCGATTAATCAAGTTTAAGTATGTGAAGAAAGATAAGGAAGATAGGAGAAAAGCACATTATTTTAAGTTTGTAGTAAGGACTTTAGTCCTCTAATAAGGACTGAAGTCCTTACTACAAGCAAAAAAAATTGATTTTTTGTGACACTTGCGTAAGTCCTGACAGAGAAAGAAAAGAAGATTACCGCTATTTTTTGCTACTTTGATTTCACCCGCGCTTGCTTCACCATTGCAATCAAAGTTTGATGAGCATCTTCCGAATCTGCTAAAACATGGTCGAATGGAATACGAACTGGCACATTTTCTCCATTTACTTGCGCTGTTAAATCCATACCATCTGCATCAATTGACAGCATTTGCGCTGTGATTGCATCAGTGATGCCACCAAAAGCCTTAGCATAAAGAACCACAGCATCAGCATGATCCTCGTTCATGTGGTTACAGATACGCGAACTAATTTCAGCAGAAAAATTGTTAGACATTGCCAAATAAAAATTTAGTTATACAGCAAGGCCTTCGATTCTACGCTAACAACTGAGATTAAATTTACTGATTTTTAAATTGTCACAAAAATCATAGACCATACTATATTGCGATGCCAATCAAACCTATTCCTGACTGGAATAATAATTAAATTAAAATTAAACTTTAAATTACAATAAAGGTTATCCAGTATTTTCACCCGTCATTGCGGAAAGAAGACAGCTTAAACTGTAGCAGAGTATGAACGAACATTCTAAATTATTGTAGTCAAGAGACAATGAGCGAAACTAACCCCAGACGAATTGTAATTGGGGATGTACATGGTCACTATGAAGGTTTGATGATATTGTTGGAGGCCATCGCCCCCACATCAGACGATCGAGTTTATTTTCTGGGAGACTTAATCGATCGCGGCCCTCATAGCGCACAAGTAGTTAATTTTGTCAAGCGAAATAACTACCCGTGTCTGCTGGGTAATCACGAGCAGATGTTATTAAGCATTATCACTGAAGAAAAAGCTTTTTCTCCCAGGATGCAAGCATGGCTATATAGTGGAGGGCAAGCTACAGTAGCCAGTTACCACGAAGCTACAATTCCAGATGACCATTTAGACTGGTTTAAATCTTTACCTACATATATGGACTTGGGGGATATTTGGTTAACTCATGCAGGAGTTGACCCTTCTAAGCCAGTGATAGAACAAACAGCCGAGCAGCTGTGCTGGATACGAGAAGAATTTCACAGCATTCCCAAGCCTTACTTTCCTGATAAGCAAATTATCATTGGTCACACCATTACCTTTACTCTACCGGGTGTTTCACCTGGTCAACTGGCACAAGGACAGGGATGGCTAGACATAGATACTGGTGCCTATCATCCCCGGAGTGGATGGTTGACTGGACTAGATATTACAAACAATTTAGTATATCAAGTTAACATTTTTAGAAATTATCTGCGTGCCCTGCCCTTACAAGATGCAGCGATCGCAATTGACCCCGCTAAAATCAGAGTTAATCGTCGGGATTAGAGATGGGGGAGATGGGGGAGATGGGGAAGACAAGGGAGACAAGGGAGACAAGGGAGACAAGGGAGACAAGGAGAATAATTTCTCACTCACCAGTCACCAGTCAACAGTCAACACTCACCAATCAACACTCCCAATACCGTCAAGGCTAAGCTAATGGTCGAATATTAGCTCTATAACTAGCACTATCTAATCCGTAAGTTCCATTACTAGGTTGGGACTCGATTGCACGTTTGAGGTTAGCAATGCGATCGCTGGTTCCGGGGTGGGTACTCAAAAATGTGGGCACAGAACCACCTTGTTTCAAAAGTTTTTGCATAAAAGAAACCATAGCAGACTGGGCATAACCAGCCCGTGTCAAAGTTTTTAATCCTCTTTTGTCAGCGTCATATTCATCTTGACGACTGCGGGGACGATTTAAGGCAAGTTCTACACCAATATTGATGGCGGTGTTGCGGTCTAAACCAGTTGCGGTTGCTAAACCGCTAGCGATGGCTCTTTGGCGCATCTGTTTCACCAAGTGTTTTCCACCAATGTGACCAATTTCATGGGCGATGACACTTGCTAGTTCTGCTTCATTATCTGCGGCTTTGAGCAAACCCGTGTGTACATATACATAGCCTCCCAAAGTGGCAAAGGCATTAATGGCATTATCTTCAACTACTTGGAAAGTATAGCTAAGATTGGGGCGATCGCTATTAGCCGCTAAGCGCCGGCCAATTTGTTCTACATAGCTATTAACTCCAGCATTCTTGTAAAGTCGGACTTGACTCCCTATTATTTCCTGATTAATCTGTTTGCCAATATCAGTTTCCTGGCGATCGGATATATTAGAAAGCTGAAGTACCTGGACTCCTTGCAATATTAGAGGCAAGAATTCTAAAGTTCTTCCAGGCAAGGCTGTACCCAGGCACAGGCTCAAAGCCACTACTACCGAAATTAGTGGATAAAACCAGCGACGCCGCCACGTGCGGTAGTTTACAACAAAACCTTTCCAGTTCAACATAATCTGCACTGAAGATAATTTCGAGAGAACGTAAAATGATAAGACAAATTATGAGACGAATTTAGAGTATTCTAAGTTGCATTATTAGTTCAAAACTAAACCGATTGTTATACAACTAATACTTACGCAAATATACCGAAATTGACACAACTAACGATTCCCTCTAGAGATAGGCTTAAGGGAAATCCAAAAAAGAAATTCTTCTGCTTCAGGTGGTTGACTGTTATTTGTTAACTGTGAATGGTCAACAGTTAACAGTAGTAATGGAATATTTTTTACTTGCAAGTCCCTAAAGATGAGATTTGATTTTTTTGGTGTATTAGTTCCAATAAAAATTTTTGAGTTACCAGCCGCAGTTCTAAACTGACAAACTCGTGATAAACTGTCCACCAGCCCATTGGAGTTATTAGCAAATAGATAAAATTACCGTTTCCGTCAAAAAGAATCTTGCTACAATCAATTACTTCGCTATTACCTGGGAAAACTTTTTATGGCTATTTTAGATTCAAAAGGTCGTTTGTTTGGCAAAATTAACCTCCTCGATTTAGGTGCTGCGTTGGTAATTCTGCTAGTTATATTTGGCATCTTTATCTTTCCTGGTACTTCTGGTTCTGTTGCTCAAGTTGGTTCCAAAACAGTACCCATAGAAGTAGATTTAGTAGTTCGTGGTTTAAATGTGCGCGATCCGGAACAATTGTTCAATAACGGATTCCAAAAAGGCGGTAAAACTAATGTGATTATCCGCAACCAACCTTATGGGCAGATTGAGATTAAATCAATTCAACAGCTACCAAGAACAGTTAATGTTTTCCAACCTGATGGAACTGTTAAAGAATTGCCAGATCCAAAAACTAATAATTTTAGTACAGATTTTCTCTTAACTCTAGATGGCAAAGCTCAAGTCACTACAAGCGGGCCTGTTCTTGGTAACAGTAAAGTCAAAATTGGAATGCCCTTTGAGTTAGAAGGTTTTAACTACAATTTCAATGCTACTGTCATTGATATCAGAATCAAAGATAAGTAGTCTTTTTTAAGAATTCAGAATTCAGAATTCAGAAGTTAAAAAATTAATACATTCAAAGAAGTTTCGTTTTCAAGTCATATGCTACATTCTGAATTCTGACTTCTGATACATTAATTGAGCAAAGACAAAAATTGGCGAATCAACCCAATTGTGACTGCTGGCAATTCTAACTGTGGCGTTAAACCCACATCTTCCAATTGTTGAAAAAACCGGATTGCTTGGGGATTCATTTCGGCAAGGCGGCGACCAATTCCAGGGCCCGTAAATTGGGATTTTTGTCCCCAAATAATTGCTGTAGGAGTGGTCAATTGTTGAATATAAAGGGATAAATCAAAGCACAAATCCCCACGTACAAAAGATAGTGCTGCATACTCAGCATTCGGCTGTTGGGCAGATTCTAGATAAGCATCTACAATTTCTTGGTAGATGCGGTTGGGCTGAGCGAATTGTCGTTGCTCTAAGAAACTGCGAATACCGCCACTGGTAGCAACTCCAGTACTGTATAGCAGGCGGTCAATAATAGGAACACTAATTAACTGAGCAAAAAAGCTGCGGGAATAGTCTTCGCCAAAATCGGAAAGTCCGGCGGGGGTAGTGAGAATTAAAGACTTAAATAATTCCGGATGAGCGATCGCTACTCTAATTGTAAAGGCTGCGGTCAAAGATGAAGCAATGGTTGTTACTGGGCCACTACAAGTTTGCTGCAAAAACTCCCGAATACTTGTCAAATAATCGTCAATTTTATAACTAAGTGCGGGATGCTCAGATTTACCCCAACCAATTAAATCTGGTGCAATAACCCGATATTCAGCAGCAAAAGCCGGATAAACTTTCGACCACTCATAAGCAGAAGATCCACCACCAAAGCCGTGCAAAAATACCAAAGTTTCTCGGTCGTCTTTGACAGTGGCGTCGTTGTACCAGGGTGTCCCAGCAGCGGTATAATACACCATCTTACCTAATGAGGTAATTACGGAGCGTTGTTCAAATCCTATTGGTTGAAACATAAATATTTTTCTTCACTCTAATGATTGATTAACACAGATAACAGGAGAGATACAGGCACAGGCAAAGGAATTATCTTTATTATCAATGAAGCAATTACTTGAAGACTTCTGACCAGCGTCAGATTAAGCAGATGTAAAACTACTGAAGTAGTTGTAAAGATTTGGTGTTTATTTTTTCATAGACAAAAACAAACTAACCTTGTAATTACTGCATTTATTAGGTCATCAGTATAACAAGTATTATTTAGTACATAAAAATTAAATGGTTGTTTATGATACTCTATGAAAAAACTGATAAATAATTTTGAGCTTCAAAAATAGCGAAAATGCTGGCTTTGATGGGCTGTTAATTTTAGTTGTGCATCTAAAAAGAATAGCTTTTGATATATTACTAATCTGATTATTTTCTACGTAATGGTAAGGCGGAATGTCATGGTAAAACAGGCTACTCTTCAATCAAATAAAGCACCAAGGATTGAAGACCCTAAATTTGCGCTTGACAATCTTAATATACAACACCAAATTACAGCTTCATCCTGGCGCGATCGCGTGGAGCCACCTATTGACCTTACCAAACTCAGTATACCTACTTGTATTTGTTTAGACTTTGAAGACTTGAAGTGTTTTGAAGTAGTAGAGTCCCAGTATGAACGCTGGGGAGTAATTTTTCGTAATTCTCTAGCAATACAGCCATCAAATCCCGCATTTCCCAGTTATTCGGGGCTGACAGTCCTAATGGGAGCGCCCAAAAGCGGATTTTTAGAAGCTACTTTCTTGCATCCTGTGAACTCGGTTAGTGCCTTTGTGACAAGTTCCCAACGGCTAGTACTTTCGGCTTACGATGGCCATAGGCAACTCCTTGGACAAACCGCACTACCGAGCGGTAATCTAGCCGATTCCGACTCAGCAATTTCCCCGAATACATTATTATCCATCAGTGCGAATAACATCTACACAGTTACTTTCTGTGCTTTTGACGGTCAATTTGTCCTTGATGACTTTCGTTTTTGTTTCTAAACTAGAAACGTTAAAAACTCACTAGAAAAATTAAGCTTACTCGTCCGAGTCCGGGTATTCTTTTAGAGTATATTGTTCATGGATCTCCCCAAGGGTAGAAACTAGGGTGTGATTTCTCATCTCCCAGTGTTTTTACCAATTGTGGACGCTCCTTGATTTTTCGTATCTAATCAAACTTTTACAAAAGGTAATCTCGTATTCAAGTAGGTAAACACCGTGGCACAGGCTTCGTCTTCTTGGCAGCAATTGATCGAGCAGCTTCCCAACTGGTCGCTTCCAAAGTTCAAGATAGGAGGAAGCTCAAAACAACAAACTTTTAAACGCTACTCCGGGCCTGGAGGCTTTCTAGGGTTCCTGACCATTATCATTGCCATGCTGTTGTGGAACTGGAAACTCCTATTAGCTCTGTTAATCGGCGTTGGGGTAATGGTATTAGTTTACTCAATGCAAGAGTGGGACTGGCAATTACGCTGGTCTAAAATACGCGAATTCTTAAATAATCCAAACCGTCGGTTAGTCTTAGCAGTTCTCAGTGGTGGTATTGCTACTGTTAGTACTTACATGGCTGCTGCAATTTGGGTTGATTCTCATAGCCGATGGATTGCGGCTGGTGCTATCGCCCAAGGTGTAGGAACCCTGCTAACTTTAATTTTATTAGTATGGCAAATTGTCAACTTTTATGGAAATCGAGAAGAAGACCACCTCGAACAATTGTTAGTCAACTTAACAGAAAAAGATCCATTAAAGCGGTTAATAGCTCTGCGTCAACTAACTAAATTGATTGTTCGTAAGCGAGTTGATACTTCAGTGCAGCAAGATGTAGTGGAATGCTTGCAACTTCTACTGAGTCGTGAAGAGGAAGTTGTGGTTAGAGAGGCGGCTTTTAAAATCTTGCAA
The DNA here is from genome assembly GCF_002608075.1 of Nostoc linckia z4. Classification (GTDB taxonomy): domain Bacteria; phylum Cyanobacteriota; class Cyanobacteriia; order Cyanobacteriales; family Nostocaceae; genus Nostoc; species Nostoc linckia. The sequence continues at coordinate 24,235 of NZ_LAHA01000056.1, read as the reverse complement.
GCCTGCGATCGCTCACAAATACTACCACCCAAAACAGCCAAAACCTTCATACCCATATCAGCAAAACTCAAACAGCGTGTTTATTAGTCATTGGGCATTGGGCATTGGGCATTGGGCATTGGGCATTGGGCATTTCTTCCTCTGCTCCCCCTGCTTCCTTGTCCCCCTTATCTCCCTTGTCTCCCCATCTCCCCATCTCCCCATCTCCCCATCTCCCCATCTCCCCATCTCCCCATCTCCCCATCTCCCAATACCCCATGCCCCATTATTATTTACGAAACAGCCTTCCATTGCGAACTTGCACTACCGGATGATTGCATCGTCGCACCAATTGTTCATCGTGGGTGGTAACAATTACCGTAGCTCCAAAGGAATTTAACTTTTGGAGAATTTGTATAACTTGCCAAGAATTATCGGGATCGAGATTTCCGGTTGGTTCATCAGCTAGTAGCAGTGGTGGTGTACTGACTATCGCCCTAGCAATACTCACCCGCTGTTGTTCTCCTCCAGAAAGTTGATCTGGAAAACAGTCAGCTTTATTCAGTAAACCCACTAACTTTAAAGTTGGTTCTAAGCGGCGTTGAATTTCTTTACGGGTATAGCCTTGAGCTTGGAGTACAAAAGTAACATTTTCTGCTACTGTCCGTTGGTTAATTAGTTTGTAGTCCTGAAACACAATTCCAATACGTCGCCGCAATAATGACAAGCGATCGCCCTTTAAAGCTGCTACATTACATTCATCAACAATTACTTCACCTTGTGTGGGTAACTCCTGGCCATAGAGCAGTTTCAAAAGCGTGGATTTACCAGAACCACTCGGCCCTGTGATAAACAAAAATTCTCCCTTTTTAACTTCAAGGTTCGCATTTAACAAGGCATGAGAACCATTGGAATAGGTTTTAGTTACAGATTGCAATTGCACCTTTTTAGCATTACTGCTAATGTGCTGTTGAGTTTCACTGTGCTGTTTATCAACGGATTTCTCTGTCTTAACTTCACTTGTTAATACTGGCATTGTTAAATTCTCCTCATACCCACAACCAAATACTTTGCCAACCTAGATTCGACATTCTCCTCAAAATCAGAATTCCCAGGTTTTGCCTGGGAATTTCAAATGGAATAAAGAAATTTAAAATTTGTTAAAGATTTCAGTATCAGCTACGTAAAAGTACTGGGAATTGGGTATGGGGTATTAGAGTGTTGACTGTTGACTGGTGACTGGTGAGTGGGGAGTTATTATTCTCCCTTGCTCCTGTCCTTCTCCCTCATCTCCCCACTCTCCACTCAGCACTTAATTGCACTCTTTGTAGTCCAGCGATAGACAAAGGCTTTCATCGCAAACTCTGGCAAAGCTAACATCCGCCGCCAACGCCAAGGTTCTTGATATAGCCGATATAGCCATTCCAAATTGTTGTTTCCTAACCAAGCGGGAGCGCGAGTTTTAGTTCCTGACCAAATATCAAAACTGCCACCAACGCCAATCCAAATTGCTTGGGGGCACAAATGGCGATTTTCGGCAATCCATAATTCTTGACGTGGCACTCCTAGACCTACAAAAATCACTTGTGGCTGCAATTCGGCAAGAGTTTGTTGCAATTGTGCTTCTTCTTGTGGGGAATGGTAACCTGAGTGAGTACCTACTAAGTTCAAATCTGGAATTTGCTGTTGCCAAAACTCTGCTGCTTTTGCAGCCACTCCAGGTGCAGCGCCATAAAAAAAGACTTTTGCTCCTGTCTTTTGTTGTCCAAGTTGTTGCAAAAGCTTTTCTGATAATTCAATTCCTGGACAACGCTGTACTTTTTGCCATAATAACCAGCGTAAATACAGAACAACCCCAGCTCCATCTGGAATCACCAGTTCAGCATTTTGAATGGCCTGAGCTAAAAGTTCGTTACGCTCTGCCTGCATAGTCATTTCTGCATTGAGGGTTACTACATGAGTTCCTCTGCCTTGTTGCAAGCATTCTAACAACCAGCCCGGATAATTACTCATCACATGAACTGGTATTCCCAACACTGAAAATGCTTCAGGCGATTTAGACATATGCCTATTTTTGATTGATTTCACACCACATTTCCTTGAATGTTAAGTTTATCAAATATTTTTATCAAAGAAGAATTTAACACGAGCCAGTCTGGTTTCTGTCATGAGGGTAACCCTAAGGGATGAAAACCACTATCTACCGTACATAGGACTTAGGGTATAGGGGTATGAGGGTGTACAAGAATATTCCATAGAAGACTGTTGACTGTTAACTGTTAACGCTTTATCAAAAGATGGGGAATTGCTGGATAATTAAGGGAATATCAACTGCCTTTGATTGTCAAGATTGGGTTCTTTCTCAACGTAAGATTAGTTGCTCAACAAGTGTGACATTATACGAAGATGCCTTTTATCTGTGCCTAGATAAGACTTTTTAGTAAACTCGACTTTACAGTTAAGGTAGTGTAACGGGCTGAAGTTGGCTATGAGTAAAATTCGTATTGCTCTGATTGAAGATCATGACCTGACTCGCGTAGGTATTCGGACAGCACTACTACAAAAAGATGAAATTGAAGTTGTAGGGGAAGCTGCTAATGCCGCTGAGGGATTAAAAATGTTAAAAGTGCTACAACCAGATATTGCCATAGTAGATATTGGTTTACCAGATAAGGATGGCATTGAGTTGACACGGGAGGTAAAATCTACTACTAATAACGAAGAGTCAAGCACAAAGGTGTTAATTTTGACACTGCGGGATAATCGAGAAGCGGTATTGGCGGCTTTTGCTGCGGGGGCAGACTCTTACTGTATGAAAGATATCAAATTTGATAATTTGCTGGAAGCAGTACGAGTAACTTACAATGGCAACGCCTGGATCGATCCGGCGATCGCTCGAATTGTATTACAACAAGCGCAACAAAATCCCCAAAAGTCGGAATCGGCTTTTGTAGATACTAAAGCCGTTGCCCCTAATCCTGATTTTGCGGAAAATCTGGAAGGAATTGAACCCTACACCCTGACAGAAAGGGAGTTAGAAGTGTTACAGTTGATTGTCGAAGGTTGTAGCAATGCGGTAATTGCGGAAAGGCTTTACATCACTGTCGGAACTGTTAAAACTCACGTCCGCAATATTTTGAATAAGCTATGTGCCGATGACCGTACTCAGGCCGCAGTCCGCGCCTTGCGTTCTGGGTTAGTGGGATAAAAGTTAAATTCAACTAACAGTAAACAGTTATCAAGGTTTCAAACACTGATAACTGATAACTGTTGAGAATGATTAGTTCTAAATTTTCGTTGGTTATCAGGTGGGATAAACATCAGACTATCTCGCCACTAAACATAGTTGAAAAATTAAAGTCAAATATGGCTGAGACAGGGGTGGACAAACTCAAGCTCATGGTGGTAGACGATGAGCCAGACAACTTAGATTTACTCTACCGCACTTTTAGACGAGATTTTCAAGTGTACAAAGCTAATCATGCTCATGGTGCTTTGGAAATCTTGGAGAAGGTTGGCGAGATGGCTGTGATTATTTCTGACCAAAGAATGCCAGAAATGAGTGGGAGCGAATTTTTTAGTCGCACGGTGGAACGATTTCCGGACACGATTCGGATTTTGTTAACTGGTTTTACCGATGTCGAAGATTTGGTAGATGCGATTAACTCCGGTCAGGTGTTCAAGTACATCACCAAACCCTGGAATCCAGAGCGACTCAGGGCGTTAGTGGAACAAGCCACCGATACATACCGCTTAGTGAAGAAGCGCACCCAAGAGTTACGTCGGGCGCTGCGCCGAGAATCTTTGTTCAATGCAGTGACAACGGCAATTCGAGAATCTTTAGACTACGACAGTATGCTGCAAAAGACTGTAGCAACCATTGGACAAACCTTTGAAGCTACTAGTTGTATGCTCAGACCAACAGAAGGCGATCGCTTAACATCGGAGTTGTTCTCATACTACGATTCTCAATCTGATGTGTTGGATTGCGCCTTCGACTCGACTCCTTTAATTGAAAAAGTTCTGCAAACCCGTCATTACGAACTTGCTCAAGAAATATACGACGGTAACCCTTGTCATCATCTGGTTGTACCGCTTAGCTATCAGCAACATCTAGTGGCTGTGTTGACTCTCCATCAATGGGGACGCCATCGTCCTTGGGAAGAAGAAGACATCCAACTGATTGCAGGTGTGGCCGAACAAGCAGCTTTAGCTCTTTCCCAAGCAAAACTCTACCAGCGCCTCCAGGAAAAACAACAGCAGATTCACAATGAGTTAGAAGTGGCTCGCCAAATTCAATACAATCTGCTCCGCCAAAGTTTACCTGATATCAAAGGTGTGAAAGTACAAGCCTGCTGCTACCCCGCGCGGGAAGTAGGAGGAGACTTTTTTGAAGTTTTTGTCCATCCCAAAGGCGATTTGTGGTTGGCTGTGGGTGACGTTTCTGGCAAAGGCGTTCCAGCTGCTTTATTTATGGCTAGTGTTATTTCCGTCTTGCGCTGGGAATTATCTCAAGAAGCCCCAGCAGCGCCAAATGTCGTTATGCAGAACCTCAACCACGCTTTGAGTGAAGACTTAATTAGCAATAATTATTTCATCACTCTTGTGTTAGCTTGTTATACCCCTAGTACTAGGGAACTCATCTACACTAATGCTGGTCACATTTATCCACTTTTATGGTCACACAAAGCAGCATCAGCCGACAATCCCAATTACCTCAAAGTCCGCAGCGTTCCCTTGGGGATATTGCCCAAATGGCAAGGACAGTCTTGTAGCTTGGTTCTCGCTCCTGGAGACACACTGTTACTAACTAGTGATGGTATTACAGAAGCAATGGTATTTAATAATTCATCTAATTTAGTAAAAACCGTGTCTGGCGTTGAGCCTGTTGAACGTTCTATGCTGAATCAAGATGGCCTTTGGCAACTCTTACAAAAAGAGGAAAAACCGCTTTCTCTGAACCATTTAGTAGCTCGCATACAGGCAGATAACTACGTCCAAGAAGACGATCAAACTATACTCTCGCTGGAGATTTTGTAAGTAATGAAAAGTGAGCTTCATGTACCAAGTGATTTGAATTTTCTCAATATTGTTGAGAACTGGTTGTTGGGATGTTTGAAAATCCAGCTAGGAGACTCGGTAGATTGGTCGCGCCAATCGAGTCGTTTGAGATTGGCTTTAGTGGAAGCCTACTCAAACGCAGTACGTCACGCCCATAGGGACAAACCAAATTTGCCCATATTACTGCGTTTGGAACTCAAAGACCGAGACTTGGCTCTAGAAGTTTGGGATTATGGTGAAGGCTTTGATATGTCTACCTACTATGCTCCTGACCCTGTTGAAAAACAAGAAGGTGGTTATGGTTGGTTGATTATGAATCGTCTAATGGATAAAGTAGACTACAAGTTACAAATTAATGGCGCTAACTGTCTCAAGTTAGAAGCTACTTTACCCGAATTAGTCAAATGAGTTGGCAGTTGGAGCATAGTTTAGGACGTGAGTTCATGGACTTTTTGCCTATTGTCTGTTGCCTGCTATACTTACTATTTTTGAGGGCGTAAAGATAGTAACTCTTGAGGTGAAGCTAAAAGTTTGATTCTAGTATATAAAATTTGCTGTTGTTGGTTGAGGATAAATGTCCACAAGACATTGACGCCACACCAAGAAGTTTGGGCCTTACCTGTTACTTGGACTTGGATGGTAGTGTTTTCCAATGTGTCGCTTATTCCTGTATTGGGGTAAGCTTTAATGTTTTGGGCTTCTTGCTTTAAGTAAGCTGCGATCGCATCACGTCCCACAATATCAGATTCCAGGGGTGGACGCATCACACCGTCCTCGGTAAATAAACCCGCAGTTTGCTCAAAGTCTCCCGCATTCAATGTTTCAAAATAACGCATTACACTTGTTTGTGTAATTCCTGGAATTTGCAATTCTGTTTGCAACTGTACTGGGGATATTTCCGCAGAGGTCATAAAATTACCTATATTACATTAGCTAAATATTAATTTGATTACAAAAATCCTTAAAAAAAAAGCCACTATTGAGATAGTTGCTACATACGTTTAAATCTTTCTGATGGTGGATTTGTTGACTGTTGACCGTTGACCGAAAAAATCGGAAGTTGCAAGTCAAGAAAACTAAATGGTACAAGCCACCAGATTTATCTCACGTGGGATATCACTCAATACGCTTGGGTTAATTGCTTTTTGCACTCTTGTGGTCAAAGGGATGCATCTTGATTGCAAAAAGGCAAAATACTAAACCTTTCCCCGGTTGGTGAGCTTGTCGAACCATTACCCTTCCCCTTTTCCCGACTTCTCTTAGAAGTCTAACGATCTGAATGTAAAACAAGTCACAAATATTTATCAAAAAAATGACTACATTAATGTATAATAATTATGCCTGTAGTTAGGCAAATTCAAATATAAAACAATGAATTACTCTTCCGTAACCAGCAGCAGGGTCGTCAAAGAAAAAGCCAGCGAGTTGGGCTTTCACAAAGTTGGAATTGCTGCTGTGGACAAGGTAGATGTTACAGAAGCACAGAGGTTGAAAGCATGGCTAGCGCTGGGTTATCAGGCTGATATGGAATGGATGAGTAACCCAAAGCGCCAGGATATTAGGTTGGTGATGCCAGAAGTGCGATCGCTCGTTTGTGTAGCGCTGAATTATTACACAGCATATCAACGTCCCCAAGGGGAAGAATACGGCAAAATTTCTCGTTATGGCTGGGGAAGGGATTATCACAAGGTAATGCATAAAAAACTCAAGCAGCTAGCCACCTGGTTAGAATCACTGGATGAAAATATACAAGCCATTTATTATGCAGACACAGGCCCAGTGCAAGATAAAGTCTGGGCACAAAAAGCGGGAATTGGTTGGATTGCCAAAAATGGTAATGTGATTACACGCGAGTATGGTTCTTGGGTATTTTTGGGAGAAGTGTTAACCAATTTGCAACTAGAAAGCGATCGCCCCCATACAGAACACTGCGGTAGTTGTACTCGTTGTCTTCAAGCATGTCCCACCGATGCAATTACTCAGCCTTTTGTGGTGGATGCCAATCGCTGCATTGCTTATCATACAATTGAAAATCGGGCAGAAGAATTGCCACAAACACTTACACCCCATTTGCAAGGCTGGGTTGCTGGTTGCGATATCTGCCAAGATGTTTGTCCTTGGAATCAACGTTTTGCGAAGAATACTGATATCGCTGAGTTTGCGCCCTATCCTCAGAATCTTGCTCCCCGACTGCTAGAGTTAGCCCAAATCTCTTATGGAGACTGGAATAAACGATTTCCAGCATCCGCCTTACGACGGATTAAGCCAGAAATGTTACGACGCAACGCTCAAGCTAATCTTGACGCATCTAAGCGAAAGATGACTCAAAAAGTAATTATTTTTGATTTTGATGGCACAATTGCTGATACAGTAGACGCCCTTGTCAGTATTGCTAATCGTCTAGCTGTAGACTTTGGTTATATCCAAATAACCCCAGACCAATTAGCGTTACTCAAAAACTTAACATCCAGAGAAATTATTAAATACTCTGGAGTTTCGCTGTTTAAAATACCTTTTTTAGTTAAAAAAGTGAAAGGAGAATTAAAAAACAAAATCCCCGAATTAAAGCCTATTCCTGGAATTCAGGAAGCATTGGTAGAACTCCAAGCTCAAGGATACAAACTGGGAATTATTACTTCTAACTCCAAAGAAAATGTTACACAATTTCTCCAAATTAATGGTTTAGATCGCTTATTTGATTTTATATATTCAGGAATTACAATTTTTGGTAAAACAACTATTATTAATAATGTATTGAAGCAAAAACAATTAAAGCCCCAAGATGTAATTTATGTAGGAGATGAAACGAGAGACATAGAAGCATCAAAAAAAGCAAATATCCAAGTAATTGCAGTGACTTGGGGTTTTAATTCATCAGAAGTACTCGCTAAGCAAAATCCAGATTATTTGATTCATAAACCTAGCGAGTTACTAGAAGTGATGAAATGAAAATTCAAAATGTAGAGACGTTACAATGCAACGTCTCCACATAATAGATTTAGGATGAGAAAAACTTATTTTTTCGGCTGACCTTTTTCTAAAGCCTTTTCTACCAAATTGTCATCAACGCTAGTTACACTTTCAGTTTTGGAATTTCCAACTTCCTTAGCCAACTCTTTATAATCATCGGGATTACCAGTTGACTGGGTTTGTGTTTTGATTTCTTTTGCTTCAGGGACTTTTTGTTTGGGAGCAGTTGCAGCTTCGGCTACTGCTGCGCCTTCACCTGTGCGGTCAACTTCACTAACGCTGAATTGTTGTGCAGCTGCATAATCAGCTTCAAAATCCACTTTTGGGGCTTTTTCTTCACCGCTAGCGATGTTTTCAGCTGCTAATTGAGCATCATGGGTGGGAGCTTCATTAACATTGGGTTTAATTTCATCTGGCATAATTAAAACCTTAAGTAAATTTTTATTGCTGGAGCAATGCTAGCAAAGTAATTCACTAATTTATTACTTTCTTGCGAGAGATTTTTACCTCTATTAAAAGATAGATTAATCTGAAATTTAATAGTTAATTGAACTCTTTCTATTGATAGTAGAGTCTGACGTTCAAACTTTAGTAACTTCTAGTTTGGCCTATTAATTAAATTGTGTTGGAGAAAAGTTATGACTACAAGTTACGATAAAAATATTTCTCAAGCTCGAAGCAATGAAACTCAAAAAGTGGTAGATGCGTTTAATGCATTAGATACCGATGCCAAATTAGCTTGGTTCTATCTTGTTTATAAAAAAATGGGTGATTCCATTACCCCAGCTGCTCCCGCCGCTACCGATCCGGAATTAGCACCAAAGTTGCTAGGAGATTATTTTGATTTATCAGATGACGAGCAATTGGAAATTATGCGGGATATAGTTAACCGCAAAGATACAGAATATTCCCGCGCTTATGGAGCGATTAAAGAAAACAATCAGTTGTTAGTTTGGTATGCTTGGGCAGTAGCTATGGGTGATAAAGTTGTTGGTTTACCAGCTAGCTACAAGCCAAGTAAAGCGATTAATGATTTACTTTCCCAAATTGAAGCACTAGATTTTGATGAGCAAATATCGGTGTTCCGGACAATAGCCGGTGAAATGGGTTACACCGATGTTAAGCCTATTGAAACACAAGCACAAACTGGTAAAACGCCGAGTTTGTAAGTTAATTTGATAACTGTTGACTGTTGAGTGTTGACAGTCAGCAGTCAACACTCACAGCTTTATCAAGACATTACCAGCTGAGTTAAGTCAGATGAAGTCAAGTTAGAGTGTACTACTTCACCGTCGCGGAACCAAACGATGCGGTGAGTTTGACGCGCTACTTCTGGTTCGTGGGTAACCATAACAACGGTGATTCCACTGGCGTTGAGTTCGCTAAAGATGTCTAAAACCTCTTGGGTTGTGCGAGAATCAAGTGCGCCGGTGGGTTCATCGGCCAGGAGGACTACGGGACGGTTGACAATGGCACGGGCGATCGCTACCCTTTGTTGTTGTCCCCCTGATAGTTGGGTTGGTTTGTTGTTGAGGCGTTTTGCTAAACCGACTCGTGTCAGTGCTTCTGTGGCGCGATCGCTCCTTTCTTTGGGATTGACGTTAGCATATACCATTGGCAGCATCACATTTTCTAATGCTGTAAGTTGGGGTAATAAATGGAATTGCTGGAACACAAACCCCAGTTTTTTATTCCGGATGTGTGCTAAGGATTTATCGTCCATTTGCGCCACATCAATATTATCTAAGTAATAATGACCGCCTGTGGGTCGGTCTAGACAGCCGATAATATTCATGGCTGTAGATTTACCAGAACCAGAAGGCCCCATAATTGAACAATATTCGCCTTCGTGGATAGTCAAATTCACATCGTTGAGTGCTTTGACTTCAGTTTCACCAGTGCCATAGACTTTATATATATTTTCTAAACGAATAATACTTGGTTTGGGTATAGGATCGGGAACTAGAGAATCCGTGATTAAAATAGTATTTGCCATAAAAATTTGCTTGGGTATGAAAAAGGCGATCGCTCTTTATTAACTCATTCCCCAGCTTTACGCAGCGAGGATTTCGAGTCATTAGTCATTAATCATTAGTCATTAGTAGTTATATTTAATTTATCGTATCCAGTAAGCCTTCGACTTTGCTCAGGCTTACACCGAGGGAAGCCGAGGTGTAATACTAATGACCACTGACTAATGACTGAATTATTGAACTATTTTAGCTTTAAACTTTCTTCCATGATTTTCAAAGCTATACGCAGATTTGCTTGTGTCCATAATAGTGGTGTTGCATCATTTGGTACGTAATTATCTTTTTCGAGATAGTACAACTCAGGACATTTAAAACCGCCAAGTTGAAAATCCTCTGCTGTTATTTGTCCGAGTGAGCGATTTAGATATAATATTTGCTTTTCTAAAAACTCCTTTCGCTGAGTTTTGATAAATTTCATACCAAATATAGTGGAAATAATTGGATCGAAAATACACCATTGAGCTTCCTCACCTTGTTTTAAAGCACGCTGATTTTCTTTTAGCCACTGCTCTCGTTCTGTAGATATGCTTGTACGTATACTTTCAGGAAGATCTGTATAGTCACGACACCAGAAAGAATCATTTAAATATCTAGATATCCCATATTTTCCCTGCAAGTTATTAATTACATCTCCAAGAATAACCCCAGCTATCGAATCGTTCAAAACTTCCAAAGGATAAATCAAAAAAAGTAAAGCCGAATCATATCGCCTTTCTTTATTTTGTTGAATACATTCTGAAGGTAGAATTTTATTCAGTGCATCTATGCCCTTCTGAATTAAATTATCTAAAAGTTCGATTGTAACGAGTTTATTTTGATATCTACAGTTTTGGAATATATGAGGATAGTCTATTTTTAGTTGTTTGAGAGCCTTAAGAGATGCAAGAACAACACCGATACTAGAAGCTTCGATTTTCGGAGTTTCTTCCCAATGGCCGCTATCTTCATCTTCCCAGTAAGAAACAGCATCAAAATACAAAGGAAAAAGTGCTAAGGTTTTAATCTCATCTTGAGTTGGCTCTAAAATTTTATCGCTAATTAATTTACAAGAAAACCATAAAAAATATCCTAAAGCGTCATTTTGTGCATGTTCCCAAGACTGATTAATTTCCTCTAAATTTTCTCCATTAAATCGAATGTGAGGACGTTCCATCACTCGATCGGGAGTGACTTGAGCATTAATAATATTTTCAAACCGAATCTGATGTTTTTGAAAGTATTGGAACAAAGATTTAATATTATTAATGACTATGGAAGTCTCTCCAAAAAGATAGTGAGAATAGGCGACGTATACATTATCACGTATCCATACAGCTGCATATCCCGTATATTTAGTTTTATCTGCCACACTTGCCGCAGGAAAAAGACCATTGTCTAAAACAGGGAAATTAAATGTTCCTTTTTCCTCTAGAAGTAATTTAATATTTTGCAAATCTTTGAGATTATAATCAGTTTTGACTAACCGAGCAATTTCACTGTTATGTACAACAGACATAAATTGTACCCTGAACTTAAACTAATATTCATGATACTAGCTTGAATATAAAAGCTTTACTTTAAACATTCATTTCTCAGAAATTCTATAAAAAATTATTTAGTTAAATCATTTTTTCAAAAAATAATTTTTGGCGATCGCCCCGTAGTCGAGTTACGCTATAGTCGATCGCATTATCCATCTCATCGACATTCACCGATTCTGCCAATGCTTTGGTAACGTTAATAAGTAGGTCAACTTAATTAAACATAAAACAATGGTAGGGTGCGTTATCGCAAAGCGTAACGCACCTCAATTGCTATAGTACAGTCTACAGAGGTGCGTTAGCCTACGGCATAACACACCCTACTGGCGTGACAAGCCTTAAATGTTGCAATAAAATTTCTTGTGGGATGGGTGTCCTCACCCGTCCGGGCGGGCAGGATGCCCACCCCACAAGAGTTTACTAATGCACTATTTTAACCTTGCCACGCCACTACATTTATTGACATCTATGTATGACGTTTTTTTAGGTTGAGTTACTTATCTGCGCTCATTCCTATGATAAATAAAGTGAAATGTTATCAAAAGCAAGATTTCAGTGATGTTTGAAGTGGCGCACTGGAATCTTTGATGGAAAATTTTTAGAAGAAAACAGGGAACACAAGATACACAATAAATAGCCAAAACAGTAGGTTGTTTCTGGAAAAATTCAATACAAGCCTGACACTGGTTATCAGTTATAGCGTTTCCCAATCTGCTGAGGTACTGAGTACTTCGCTTATCTTATTGGGCAAACCTCTGTGTGACTCTGCGACGCTGCGCCTTTAAAAACAAAAGTTTGTCTACCTCACTGAAGTGGGAATCGCTATATCAAAGGTAGATGATAACTCATAGTTGATTGAAATTCTAATGACTCACTAAGGTTGCTGCTTCTACTTCTGCTTTCGCCAAAGCCAATACCTGATAGGCAGTTTTAAATCTATTTTCATCTGTAAATTTACCGCCAAACCGCTTTAAATAAGCTTCCAAATACCGAATGCGTAAATGTAAATCGACAGGACTTTGAAGAAAAGGCAAGTCTGCTTCAACCATAAATCGGATAGCCAACAATGGTACGGGGCTACGTAGTGGACGGAAGTCTGGGTTATGTAAACCAGGACTTTGATTGCGTTTATGAAACTCTCCAATCATTAATCCTGATTCGACAAACAAAGGTTTAAGTTTTTGTTGTATGCTGTCTATGATTTTCGGCGCATCCTCTATATCGATATCAGGAAATATCAATAAAAAAGCTTTACTAATTCTTGATTCTTGTTCTTTAGCATCCATCTCTAGAAAGATATCTCGGTAGCGTTTGACAAGATTTTCTATTTGTTCTGGATACAAGTCTTTGCTACGAATAACTGCCAAACGAATACTGTTGGTTCTTATAGAGTGAGGTACAAAAGGACAAACTGCACCCGGTCTGCCTAAAAGTGGATGGGGTTTTCCTAAAAAAGTTTTAACCCACTCTAAAATTTGATTTAAGTAAGGAAGGTCTTCGTTTTCCTGGAGTTGTTGAATTTCAATAGGTGTATAGAGTTGCATTAGTATCACTCAAGTGTAGTAATTGTGAAATCCTCAATTCAAAATTATTGGATGATGCTATCTGATAGTTCAGAGACAACAGGAACTATTAACAGGAAAACCCACTTTTTTCAGCATGGCATGGTCACAAGGACACCGTTTAGAATCGCGCTTTTCGTCTAGTAAAAACATCTTTTTTTAAACTGTAGCTCCGACCTACAACTAAACGTCGCCATCGCTATTCCCTGTTATCTGTTGGTTGTTGTCTACCCCAAAAGAGTCTGTAAATTAATTTTTATCTCAAAAATCAGTCTTTATGAAGTTGCATTTTCGGCTGATTTGTAGTTAAGGTCAGATAAAAATTGTTTTAATATTTTGTGCTATTTAATTTAAGGCAGCACACATAGCTGAAAATATATTTCAGCATTAAGCAAGTTATTTGGGAGCATTATTTATGGTAGTGTGAATGACTTATATATTTTTTGAATCCTATCCTCCTACCTTTTTTTTGCACCTTTCATTTAACAATATTTTTAAGAAAAATATTATAAAGTTAATATCCGAGTGCTGAGTTTTATTGTAAAAATTTAGTATAGATTTTCAAGTACTGATAGTATGTAGCGTAAATTATCAGTATTATTACTTTTACCAATATACTATTGCCGTAAAGATTTAAATCTTCCGATCAACAGAGATAATATCTGAATTGGAACGCCGATAAAAATTGATAATAGACTAATGTCCCAAAATACAAAGTTTTGGAAACAAGCAATGGTCTGAACTTTAGACAAACTTTAATATACAGATACTTAGTAATGGCGTGGAATAAAGCACTTAGGGCTTCCAACAATTTCAGGTTTGTTCAAGCAAATTTTATAACACTTCACCCCTGCTCCCAGAACCCCTGCCTCCTAAATGATAAGTTTTCAACCGGACATGATATGGTTGTTCTTGGCGATCGCTCATCCTCAATCATGAACTGTACCATCAGGCATGATTGCACCTTGGAAATCAACGTCAGTGAGAATTGCCCCTGTTAAGTCTGCTCCTTGCAAATTAGCTTTTCGCAGAATCGCACCACTAAGATCTGCATAGCTCAAGTCTGCTTTTTGCAAACTTGCTTGACTGAGATCTGTTGCCAAATCTCCCCACAATGTTGTGTGGCTCAAATTTGCCCGACACAACTTTGCTGCATCTAAGTTGGCATGATGGAGTGAAACTGCTCTCAAGTCAGCGTAACTCAAGTCTGCCCCAGTTAAAACAGCGTATCCCAAATCTGTGCGTTGATTGGAACTGGGGCGAAAGTCTGCTTGAATTAACAGACAACCAGAGAGTTTTGCACCATTCAAATTAGCACCACCCAAACTAGCTTTGATTAAGTTGGCTTTGTCTAGGCGTGTCTGAACCAGCTTTGCACCAGTCAAATCAGCCTCACGCAAAATCGCGCCACACAAGTCGGCTTCACTTAAGTCGATTCCCCAGAGGATTGCTTCACTAAGGTTTGCCTCCCGCAGACATGCTTGATTGAAGTTGGTTTTACCCAGCCGTGTCTGTCGTAAATCAGCATTGCTGAAGTCTGCACCTCTGAAATTGGCATTGGTGAGCTCTACTTCTTGGAGATTTACTCGCTGAAAGCTTCGTTCTCCAGCGTTATAGCGTTTGATAATTTCATCCACGTCCATAATCGTTACGACCTCTAATTTATCTGAAGCGGGTTTTTCCTTTGGACAACAATGTTTAAGTGCATTGGTTTTTGAGGTTGGGTTAACTCTGCCATCAGTTCTGTGACGGACTGAAAAATCACAGACTCTATGGAGAATCCTGGAGAGTTCACATCTTCGCACTGGCTGAAATGCCCTCCCACTTGCTGGCAATTTTCCACAATCAAGGCATCTGGTAGTCGATTATATTGACGTTGCCAAGTTTGGCAAATTAACTGGGCTGAAAACAAGTTAGATACGCTCCTACTATCACCCTCGATTTTGAGTGTGTTTTCTCGTTCAAAAAATTGCTGTTTTGCCCCGGAGAGTTTTTAGGCTTTCAGCCTGCTGTTGGACGCGTTCGCTAATGCGATCGCACGCTAATTCACAAAGCTCGAAAATCATTGGATCGACAATCTCGTAATAAGCACTGGTACCTCTAGGCTGACGAGATAAAATTCCAGCCTGAGTTAACACTTTCAAATGCTTAGATAAATTTGCCTGTCCTAAACCAGTGGCCTCGGCAATTTCCATCACATTCATTGCACCCGACCTCAGACAGCTCAAAATTTGTAATCGGCTTGCTTCTGATAAAACCTTAAAGTAATCAGCAACCGCCACGAGAACAGCTGGATCGGCTTTGGGTGACTTAGTTTTTGGCATAGGTTGATTTAATGCTCAGCACAATAGTTATTTAATAGTTTATTAGTAATATAGCTAATTGCTAATTAAATTTAATAAAACCCTCAAAGACCAACAGCCAGCGCCAAATCCCATCTTCTTTGATAGGATTTCACAAAATACTCATGAGTGCGATCGCTCTCCACTGACTTTAATGCTAAGCGAACCAGAATTGCAAATTTTCTCCCTGGCTTGGCAGTAAAAGCAGTATTTATATAGCAGTCCGATTTGATTAATGAACTGTATAAGCAGGCAAGAGGGTTATAAAAGAGTAAAGTGTACGGAATTTTGTTCAAAACAGGACTTACGCACAAGTAACGGAAAATCTAACCGCAGAGGACGCAGCGAAAAGTCGGAGCGCCGGAAGCCGGCGCTCTGAACTTTTCAAGACAGAGGACACGGAGGAATAAGAGTTTCAGAGAGTTTTTGCCTAAGTCCTACAAAAATCAAATAGGATTCCTATATATAGCAGTCCTAATACCAATTCTGTATGAAGATGCGTTCGCCTTGTATGAGGAACAAACCGCAAAGGGCGCAAAGGACACAAAGAAAGAAAGAAAGAAAGAAAGAAAGAAAAAAAATTTGGCGCAGCCTCACAAAGAAATGGTATAAATCATTTGTGAAATCTTGCTGCTGTTGACTGCTGACTGTCAACGGTCAACGGTCAACAGTTAACAGTCTTCTATGAAATATTTTTTACTTGGAAGTCCCTAATTATTTACAATGTTTTTGAAGAAGAGACATAACCAGTTCAAAACTATGAGGTTGAGTTTGCACTGCATAAGCTTCTCTTTCTAAATCTTGCCTGTGGATATCCGTATAGTGCATAAAAAACGGTCGAGCATAATTGATAGGCTGAATGTCTAAACCTAAAGTTTTTATTTTTCCTTTTCCCGCACATACTTGTGCAGCATGAACAGCTTCGTGAATTATGGTTTGAGTACCGATTTGTAGGTCAAATACTACTGGATTAATCCAAATTTTTTTGGTAGTTTCCTGTAATAATCCATAAGCACCGCGCTTAGGAGGTAACTGAATTATTACTTGAAACCCAAATTTTTCTAATTGATTTTTCAACTCAATAAATTTTCGTTCTGGTGTGGGTGCTTGAGAAAGTAGTAAAAAAGAATTTAATAGTACAATTTCTATCATGCATTTATACTTAGGAATAATTTTTCCTATTATATTCCCTCAATTTACTTTTTCAACAAACTCTAAGTAAGATACCGGAGTTTAAAAAAATCCGGTATCTGTTGCAAATTATCTTAATTTAGGTCTGGGGTATCCAACTGTTAGCTGTTGTCTTGGAAAAATTATTCGACTAAATTTTTAACCTTGTTGATAATACTCACTGGGTCAATTCCTTGATGTGGAAATTGCTCCCACAAACCACCGCAACCTTCTTGATGAGTACCAAGATAAGCGTATTTGGGAGTTAAGCCACGCTCTAATAACCAACTACCAAAACGGCTACCTAATCCAGTTCGACGATTAAACGACTCCACCACAAGTACAAAAGGGGCATTACCGATTTTTGTCATCATCTCTTCATCAATAACGTTTAAAGTTGGTTTGTTAATTAAACCTACATCTAGACCTTCTTGCTTGAGGCGCTCAACTGCATCTAGGGCACGATATAGAGCATCACCAAAGCTCACAATATAGCCTTGCGTTCCTTCTCGAATTATTTCATCTTTACCAGGAACAAATTTATAGTCACTACCAAAAAATTCATGGCCATTGTTGTCGAGAATTAATGGCACTTTAGAACGGGTGGAGAAAATAAACCGCAGTCCAGGTTCAAAGAACACAGATTCTACACAGGCTTTCATCTGATTAGCATCAGATGGAAAGTAAAGACGTGTTTGGTAGCCATCATCTAAACCATTGTCCGCAAACATATTATTCAAACCGAAATGGCAGGTGTTATCCGCCATATCATCGATACCTGCATGGGAAAAGTGACAAAGTATATTTGAGTAGTTCAACCGCGCCATCGTAATCTCAGAGATACACATTTCTAAGAAAGCGCTAAAGGTTGCAAAAATACCTTGTTTCCCTGATTCCATGCCAAATCCCGCTGCGGCAGAAAAATTCCCCCGCTCCATAATGCCAGAGGAGATAAAAATTTCCGGGTATGCATCGTGAATTTTCTTCAAACCACACGAGCCTTCAAGATCGCTATCGATGACTCTGACGTTTTCCTTGCGCTCTACTTCACTGAGGTGACTTAACACAGCAACCACCGCATCGCCGAACACGTTGCGATTAGCATCCCATTTATTACTAGAGCCAAAAAAAGTGTAGGTTTGTTTTGGTTTTTGAATACTCTTGATGTACTCAACAGCAGCAGTTTGTCCGCGTGATTCGAGATATTGAATAGCTAACTCTACAGAAATCACATCGTGACCGTGAGTAGAGCCTTCTAACCCTGTAATACCAGGGCACATGGGGCGTTTATTGATGATGGCAATTGGCCCTGGAGTATTTACAGCCTCGTAAATACGATGGTATAGGTCGTCTATATCTTCCCCATCTCCTTCGAGTATCTTCAATCCATGCCCTTGTAAGGTTTTGGCAACACTAAAACCAGACAGATACTTTGAAGGATGTCCGGCGATGGTCACATCGTTATCATCAATGATGAGCTTGACATTAAGATGCTGAGCAACAGCTAAGCGAGCAGCTTCAGCATCATTGCCTTCTTGCTGGGAACCATCGGAACCAAGACAGAAAACCACTTTACCTGGATTTGCCATTGCGACACCATTGACGTAAGGCCACATGTGTCCCAATCGTCCAGAACTAAACTTGACACCGGGAGTTAACCCTAATTCCGGGTGTCCTGGTAAGTGGGAATGTGCTTGGCGATAGTGTAGGAGTTGCTCGCTTGGTAAGTCACCGTGCAAAGTTGCCATCAAATACTGAGTTGCAACTCTATGTCCGGCCTCATCAAAGAAAATCGGCACAAACTTATCGGATACTGACCGAAACAAGGCATCAAGTACAATCGCCTCTGGTACTGTGTCATAAGGCCCCCCAGTATGGCCACCCACCCCTCTAGCAGCTCCGGTGGCTGTAAAAAACACGATCGCATCACGGCACAATTGAATATTAGCTTTGAGGTTCTCTCGTTGCTCCAAGGTAAGAGTTGGATTTGTCAGATCGAGAATTACTCGTTTGTAAGCACTCAAATCAATGGGAAATTGAATGTTGGTAAAAGTCATAATTTATTCCTGGGATTTCAAGGGCATTGGGCATTGGGCAAACAGGGTATGGGGAAAGGGAAAGGGGTATGGTTCGACAAGCTCACCAACCGGGGGAAAGGGGAAAGATTAAATTTATTCCTTTTCCCTTTTCCCTTTAACCTTTTCCCCTGCCTTAAGAGCACCCCATCTCCCAATCCCAAAGCAGCGTTTATTGACTATCAACAAGCCACTATCAACAAGCTAAGATTGTTAAATCTCGCTTGCACGAATGTGCTTGAATTTATTTGAAGATGGCGATAAACATGCATGAACCTGCATATCTATGAGTATAAACTCACAAACGTGCAATTTCAAGATTAAATGTGCAATTTCAGGAAAGTCAATTATGCTAACTGCGGAGCGACGGCAATTTATCATGGAGATTCTGCGTCGTGACAAAAAGGTGCTGTCATCGGAATTGAGTGCGGTTTTGAAGGTTTCGGAGGATACGATTCGCCGGGATTTGCGGGAATTAGCCGAATCAGGGTTTTTGCAGCGAGTTCATGGAGGCGCACTTCTGATTTCGCCAGCCATTGCCTCTTATGCCGATCGCCAAAAGCAAGCACCCAAAGAAAAGGAAGCGATCGCCCGTGCAGCTGCTAAATTGGTCTCTACAGGACAGGTGGTAATTTTAGATGGAGGCACCACAACTCTCCAAGTAGCCCGTCATTTGCCTTTGGATTTGCAGGCGACAATTGTTACAAATAGTCCTCCCATTGCTGTTGCCTTAGCAGAACATCCCCATGTAGAAGTTGTAATGTTAGGCGGAAAGCTCTACAAAAAAGCCTTGGTCAACGTCGGTACTACAACAGTTGAGTCATTACGGATGATTCGTGCAGATTTGTGCATGTTGGGAGTATGCAGCGTACATCCGGAATTTGGCATTAGCGTACAGAACTTAGACGAAGCCCATGTCAAACGAGCGATGATTGCTGGAGCAGCTGAAGTAGTTGCATTAGCCACAGAGGAAAAGTTAGATACTGCTGCTCCTTATGTTGTGGAATCGATTCATGCAATTACTTACCTTGTAACTGCACCAACTGTATCCGATCGCATACTAACTTCTTACAAAGCTTTGGGTTTGGCGATCGTTCGTGACTAAATAAGGGAAGTGGAAACAATAAATAATAGGTTTAGGTGGTTCATTGTTGACTGTTGACTGTTGACCGTGAACCGTCAACGGTCAACAGTTATTCGCATCTCAATGCCCAATGCCCAATTCACGGTTTAAGTACAACTTTAATACAGTTGTCTTTCCTTTCATTGAAAATTTGGTAGCCCTGCGGTGCTTGCTCTAAGGGTAGAGTATGGGTGATGACAAAAGACGGGTCTATCTTACCGTTTTGGATGTGATCTAGTAACGTGGGTAAATACTTATGAACGTGGGTTTGTCCCATTTTGAATGTTAAGGCTTTGTTCATGGCAGCACCCATTGGCATTTTGTCTATAAAACCGACATAAACACCAGGAATTGAAACGTGACCGCCTTTACGGCAAGCTACTAGCATTTGTCTGAGGACAATTGGTCGATCTGTTTCTAAACGTACTGCTTGCTTCACTTGGTCGTACAAATATTCCAAATCCACACCGTGTGCTTCCATTCCCACAGCGTCAATACAAGCATCCGGCCCGCGACCACCCGTCATTTCTTTGAGGGCTTCTCCAACATCGACCTTCTCATAGTTAAGTGTTTCGGCATTGGTATATTTCTCCACTAGCTGTAGGCGTTCGGGAATTCTATCGATGGCTATGACACGTTCAGCACCAAGAATATAAGCACTGTGAATGGCGAATTGTCCCACTGGGCCACAGCCCCAGATTGCCACAGTATCACCAGGCTGAATATTACAGTTTTCAGCTGCCATATAGCCGGTGGGAAAGATATCTGTAAGAAATAGTACTTGTTCGTCTTTGAGGAAATCAGGAATTTTGAACAAACCGACATCAGCAAAGGGAACGCGGGCGTATTCGGCTTGACCTCCTGCGTAACCACCGAGCATGTGAGAGTAGCCAAAAAGACCAGACGGAGAATAACCCATGAGTTTTTCTGCTAACCAAGCGTTGGGGTTGGAGTTATCGCACAGCGACCACAGGTCTTGCTGGCAGAAATAGCAGTGACCGCAGGAAATGGGAAATGGTACGATGACGCGATCGCCTATTTTTAAATTCTTGACACCACTACCCAGTTCAACAACTTCGCCCATGAATTCATGACCAACGATATCCCCTTTTTCCATTGTGGGGATGTAGCCATTATAGATATGTAAATCAGAACCACATATTGCAGTTGTAGTGATTTTAACAATAGCATCACGCGGATTCAGAATTTTTGGATCGGGTACTGTTTCGACCCGCATATCTTTAGCGCCGTTCCAACAAACTGCTTTCATTGTTTTTCCTCTTTTGTATTAAATCAGAACTTACGCAAAATCATGAAAAAAGAAACCTCAAAGGACACAAATAAATAAGAATTTCAGAGAGTTTTTGCCTAAGTCCTATAAGGTAACTCCAAAAAATAAATTATTGCCCTTGGGGTCGTTGATTACTGACTGTCAACTGTCAACCGTCAACAGTTAACAGTCTTCTGTGAAATATTTTTTTACTTGCAAACTCCTAAATATTTAGCCTTGACCTCTTGGTTGACCTTCTGTTGTGGCAATTTCTCCTGCTTCCATGAGCATTTTAAAGTGGCGTAAATCTTCTGTAAGATTGTGTTTTGGGTCTTCACCAAAAAGTTTAGCAATCACATTTCCAATCACACCACCAGGCGGGTTATATTTCCTAACTACTTTCACCTCAGTACCACGATTACCTGGTGCTGGCTTAAATTGAACTACACCTGAGTTTTGAAATTCTGCGCTTTGAACTGAAGCCCATGCAATTACTTCGTTTTCTTTATCTTCAACAATGACTGCATCCCACTCTAAGGTTCTATCTAAGAGTCCTTCAACAATCCACCTAATTTTCGCATCGTCGTACACCTTTACTTCTTTAAGATGCTTGATGAAGCGGGGTAAATTTTCAAAGTTACGCCAAAATCGGTAAAGTTCTTCTGCTGGTTTGTTAATGGTTACAGTCTTTTCAACTTTGATTTGTTCGTTTGCCATCATTACCTCTTGTATTTGCTATTTATAGATTTTGTTGCTTTTATAAATAAAAATTGAAAAATATTCTTGTTAATAGTTGTTCTTTTTCTTTAGAAACACAAATGAGTAATAACTAATGACGAATAAAATTTATACGAAAATTAGTGCGATAGATAAGCGTATTAGTTTATCATTAATAGCCAAATTTATTCGATTTGCTAAAACTATAAAAATTTGATTTGGATAACTGATTTTTCTTGGTAATAAAACAGATTTAAGTAAACAAAAAAATGGCTGTAACTGTACTGTTTTTTCAAAAAATATAATTCTTATAATTCAATACAGTTTAGTTTAACTTTTTTGCTTCCTGCCTTAACAAAGAAATTCCTTAACTGAACTGTATTGTCTTATAATTTCAGCAATTCATAATTCATAAATAGTCTATCTACAAAAGTGAGAAATCACCTCAATCGCAGGGTAGGGTATCTCAAATATATTCTGGTTATTAATTTTGTTCTTTATTAGTAGCGTAAAATTCTCGGAAATCAATCTTTAGGGTGATTTAATAATTAAAAGATTGTGAGAATGATTATGTTAAAAATTTTGATTATTTAGAGCGATGCCTGATACAAATTTGCCAACTATGGGACTCATATTTGATTTTTGCAAAAACCTCAGTACACTTTGATTTCTTTTTACCTGTTCCCCGTTGCCCATTCCTTGTTAAGAGTCTTTACGAATGGTTAAAAAATCAAATCGGATGCCTATATGTAGGCAAATTAAGAGTGCTTTGTAATCTGTCGAAGAAAGTCTATATTCAAATCTAGCTTATTACCTAACCATAGAGAGCGATGGGTATGGTCTGCTACATCATCCCCTGTTTCGGGGTGAACAAGAATATCCAAGCCTTGACGATTCAGCATTAACCAAGGGACAACTTTATCAAACTGATTTGGTAAGAAAGCAACTTGATACATACTTTTGGGGTGGGGGCCGATGGGCTGGTCAAACCAGCGTCCTAGCTTTACATCAAATCTACCGCCTAATCCTTCACGCACATGGGCAGCTATATCACGAGTTGCAGTATCAAAGTAGACATGAGCATGAAAACCAACGATTTCTGTGGTATCTTCTTCCATGTTGGCTTTTTCCTTAAGTATTACTTAATTTTATCTGGTAGCATGGAATTAGCGATCGCTCACGTAATAATTATTTCTAAGCTGTTCTACATAAAAATTGCACATTAATTGAGCGGAGCCTTCCTTACTCCACTCGATTAGACTGTTGACAGCGAACAGTTAACATTCAACCGTCAACAGTCACCCATAGTTCATGCAATTTAATACTTAGTTAACGCTTGAAGCACTTGTAGTTTCTTTGACAAGTTCGTCTTTTTTAGTGGTAATGGAAAGATGCACTATATGTACTGAACAAGGAGCATGATGAAGGACGTAGTTACTTACACTACCCAGAAATAATTCCGTCAGCCCAGAACGACCGCGACGCCCCATAACAATTAAGTCAGCATCATAACTACGGGCTAAGTCACAAATAACGCGACCGGGATTACCAACATTTTGTGTAAACTCCGTAGTAATCCCTGCTGTATTAGCTTGAGCGCAGAAAGATTGTAACATTTGGATACCTTGAGTTTTAAAGGTCTCCCACTGCTTTTGGTACAACTCGAAGCTTTGAGTGTTCAATCCAGGATAGTAGTCAAAATTAGATACAACAGGTACGTAAGGACTACCATCTTCTTCTGGTGATAAGACATGCAGTAGCATTAAGCTAGCTTGTGTTAATTTTGCTAAATTAAAGGCTTGGTCAAAAACCTTTTGCCCTACTTCCGACCGATCTAATGCAACTAAAATCTTTTTAAACATATAGACCCCCAGTTCTATGATTTTGAATTTGCAGATGTGGGATCATTTAAAATGAGCAGCCTATCTGCTATGTTTCCTGAGATTTTGAAGTATTTTGAATAACCGCGTAGTGCTGACACTACAAGAGTTGCAATCAAACAATTGCTGCGAAGTGTCAGTCTAGCAATTTTTGAATTTTAAATTCCTGAAATCTTTTAGTTTGATAGTTCTATTTATAGCAAAAGATTTTGAGAGAGTTGTGAAGAAAATCTGGGGAGATGGAGATGGTAAATGCAAATTGCTATGACACTAAAAAGCGCCCTCCTTGATGGAGGGCGCTTTTTATTCTATTTAATTTTCAGTTCAGTTGACTAGGGCAACGATTAACCGTTGATAGCAGGAGCGCTGATTGCAACAGGAGCCGCTTCGGCAGATGCCAAGTCTAAGGGGAAGTTGTGAGCGTTACGCTCGTGCATTACTTCCATACCCAGGTTTGCACGGTTGATGATGTCTGCCCAGGTGTTGATTACGCGACCTTGAGAGTCAATGATGGATTGGTTGAAGTTGAAACC
>NZ_LAHA01000128.1 GCF_002608075.1 Nostoc linckia z4 | reverse complement strand
TTCTGTTTTGTACCTTTTATTAAATCATAATCGTTATGACTTTGTTTTGCAACTGATATTTATTTGGGGCAAAACTGGTAATGGTATCATTGGAGCACTCATGCGACAAAAAGACCGGGTAACAAAGCAATTGGAAAATCAGCTCCAACGCCGCATTCCAGGGCAGAATCAGGTAGCTATGAAATTTTCCTTTTGGCGTTTTTCCTATACTCTGGTGGCAACATTTAGCTTATTGGGGCTAACTGGGGCATCGGGGCCTGAGAGCAATATTCGGGATGTGGAACTAAAAATTGGGATTGTGCAGCGATTTGGTGCCGAACCCACAGCGAAGCTGCAATTGGAACCGACAAAAGGCGATCGCTTAAAGCTAAAATTTCAAACGGGTAACAAGCAGCAAGTTGTGGTTACCAATAAGCCTGTGAAGTTGGAAACACAGATGCAAACTCTACCCCAGCCAGCAGTAGAAGAAGTGGTGGTCTTGGGTACATACCGCACCTTTGAAACTGCGGAGGACAGTGCAAAAAAATGGCGCTCCCAAGGAATGGAAGTGGAAATAGCCCAGCCAGAACGCTGGCAGGTTTGGGCGAAACGCGACGTTTACAGTACTCCTTTATTGCGACGCATATTGTTGCAGAACATCCAAGCTACTAATCAAGAAAAAGCATATCTTGATACCAAAATTTTGAAACAAGTGCCGCGAGTGACTTGGGTAGTGGATGGTAAGCATTACAACCCCAATGAGTTAGAAATTAGCACCGAGAAAAACTTGATTCGGGTAAATAAAAGCGATAAACCAGAGAATGCTCGTCTCTATGCAGGACGGCTAAATTTACAACCAAACGCTTATGGTACATACACTTTAGTTAACCAAGTACCCTTAGAAACTTATTTACGTGGGGTTGTGCCTTATGAAATAGGTACTAATGCACCAACAGCAGCCCTAGAAGCGCAAACAATTCTGGCTCGTACTTATGCTTTGAGAAATTTACGTAGGTTTGCCGCAGATAACTATCAGTTGTGTGCTGATACACACTGCCAAGTTTATTATGGATTGAATGGAGCAGCAGCCAAAACAGACCAAGCGATCGCTGCAACTAGGGGTAAAGTACTAACTTATAAAAACGAACTAATAGACGCTTTGTATTCTTCCACCACTGGTGGTGTCACCGCCTCCTTCAGTGATGTCTGGAATGGTGAGGATCGTCCTTATCTGCGCCCTGTAATCGATGCTGCTACTAATCTTTGGAACTTATCAAAGCAAAGTTTAGCCGATGAAAAGAACTTCCAAAAATTTATTAACATGCAGCAAGGTTTTAATGAAAGCAAGTGGAACGTGTTTCGTTGGCGCAGAGAAACCCGTTTAGAGGATATTATCAAGGATTTACAGAAATTTTTGCTTTCTAAAAATAGCCCTCATGCCAAATTTAAGACAATTCAAGCTATGGCTGTGTTGAAACGAAGCGAGAGTGGACGCATCCTCGAATTCGCGGTTAAAACTGATACAAGTACCTTTATTCTTCATAAAGACGAGGTTCGCAGTGCTTTTGCTGCTCCCACAAGTACACTTTTTTATATAGAACCTTTAAACAAAGGTAAACCAGAACTATGGGGATACGCCTTTATTGGTGGTGGCTTAGGACATGGAGTCGGCTTGAGTCAAACTGGCGCTCAAAATTTAGCTAAACTCGGTTGGCCGAATCAGAAAATTCTGCAATTTTACTATCCTGGTACTGAGATTAAAATTCTCACTCCAGAAATTAAGCTGTAAAGTGAATTAGGGAACTGCAAAAAATAAATTATTCCGTTTTCAGGGTTGACTGTTGACTGTTGTAAGGAGTGGGGTCGGGGAGGAGTCACCAAGTTTTACGCATTTTTACAGTTAATTACTGTATAATAAAACCTTCCTATTGGCGGGGTTGGAGCAATACGCATATTAATAAAGCAGGAACATAACGTTGATTGTGTTCCTGCTTTGTTTAAGATTAGGCTTTTCGTCAAACTATCATGAGAAAGGACACATACTATTAGGAGAATATTTCTCCCAATTTCGTTGCTTGTATTATTTGAACATCAGTAACTCTTGCAAGAGATTTATTGTTGAAAGGCCTAATTCTTAATAGAGTTCTTCTTCTTTGTGAGTTTCGATTGTGACATCAGAGGTTGGGTAAGCAACACAAGTGAGTACGTATCCAGCTTCTATTTGATCGTCATCTAAAAATGACTGATCGCTTTGATCGACGCTGCCTGATACGAGTTTACCTGCACAGGTGGAGCAAGCACCAGCACGGCAAGAGTAGGGTAAGTCAAGACCAGCTTCTTCAGCAGCGTCTAAGATATATGTATCATCATCAACATCAATGACTTTGTTCAGCCCTTCAGCTTCGTTTACCAGTGTGACTTTATAAGTTGCCATCAGGTAATCCTCTCTTTTTGAAACGGCAGTATAAGTTATGCTAAAGCAAATACCACGGTCGATCTCATAGGATTAGCCGCCCTTTGATATTTGCTTCAATTCTGATACTACGAGAAAAATTAGACTATGTAACTCTAAATTGACCGCGATTAGTAATGAAATTTAGTTACTTCCTACGAATAAGTTTTGTTTATATATTCTTGAGTCTAGTCAGGGTGTGATGGGGCATGGGGCATGGGGCATTGGGCATGGGGCATTGGGCATTGGGCATGGGGCATGGGGCATTGGGTAGATATTGATGCGACTACATTTAATTTAGATGTAGAGCAAATAGCGGCGGCGATTACACCAAAAACCAAAGCGATTATCCCGGTTCATTTATTTGGGCAACCAGTGGATATGACATCATTGATGGCCATTGCTCTTGCTCACAACTTGTCAGTCATTGAAGATTGCGCTCAATCTACAGGCGCAATCCGGGGCGAGGAAAAAGTCGGAAGCATTGGACATATTGGTTGGATTCACCGTAAACGTTCAGG
>NZ_LAHA01000055.1 GCF_002608075.1 Nostoc linckia z4 | reverse complement strand
GACCCCAGTGTAAATGAACGTAAGAAGCATGAACATTTGCAGGCAAAGCCCATCCTTCGTATCCCATGTTTTCTTCGGAATCATAGCGATAAGTTGCAAACAAAGGTTGAGAGGGAGTTGAGGTTAAGTGAGAACGATGAAACTCATGTCCGCAAACAGTTTGCCCGGCCTTTATTAAAAGATTATCTTGCAAAGCCACAGCACGACGATATCCTAAAGTTAAACGTCCATCCATTAAAGCAGATGTTGGTAAAACTCCTGCCATTGACCAAGATTTACTTTCAAAATCAATAATCTCCTGACACAAATACATTAATCCACCGCATTCGGCAATTGTGGGCATTCCTTTAAGAATTGCTGTTTTCACCGCGTGACGGCCGCTGATGTTTTCTGCTAGTTGCTGGGCAAAAACTTCTGGAAAACCACCTCCAAAATACATTCCTTGTACATTTTTTGGTAGTTCGGGGTCTACTAAAGGACTCCAGTAAACTAGTTCTGCTCCTAGTTGTTGTAGTAAATCAAGATTGTCTTGGTAGTAGAAATTAAAAGCCCGATCGCGGGCAATGGCAATTCTAATTGGGGATGAGGGCGATGGGGGGGATGGGGGAGATGAGGGGGATGGGGAGGATTTTAACAAGGGTAATAAGCGTTGCCAATCAAAGCAAGTATCTCCTAAATCCGCAAGGCGATTGATGACAGCATCGAGTTCGGCAAGTTCGGCTGTAGGTACTAAACCCAAATGGCGATGGGGAATTGTGATGTTATCTTGACGCCGTAGCACGCCGAGAATCGGTAATTGTAAGGGTTCTAGGGAATCTTTAAGCAGAGAGAGATGGCGATCGCTTCCTACGCGATTTAAAACTACACCAGCGATTTTAATTCGGCGATCGAAAGATTGGTAACCGTGGGCGATGGCTGCCACAGAACCAGACAAACGGCTACAATCAATCACCAATACCACTGGTAAATCTAACAACCGGGCGATGTGTGCCGTACTAGCAAAGTCAGTTTGGTATGGGGCATTGGGCATGGGGCATGGGGCATGGGGCATTCGGCATTGGACATTCTCCCCCACCTCCCCATCTCCCCATACTTCTCTGCGAGAGGCTGCGCCAACGGCTCCGCTCAGTACAAGTCTCTCCATCTCCCCACCTCCTATGCCCCATGCCCTCTGCCCAATTCCATCAAATAAGCCCATCACCCCTTCCACTAGGGCATATTCACTTTCTTGACTATGACGGGAAAAACATTGCTGGACGTAAGCTTCAGAAGTTAGTACTGGGTCTAGATTTCGACAAGGACGACCAGTTACATGTTGATGAAACATGGGGTCAATATAGTCTGGGCCGACCTTAAAAGATTGTACGGAGCGATGGCGACGACATAAAGATGCTAAAAGGGTGAGCGTCACTGTTGTCTTGCCCACCCCACTGCGTTCTCCAGCAATAATTACAGACATGGATAATAAATAGTCAGCTATGTTAAATAAATCGGAAGTCGGAAGTCGTTCTTTTGAAGTACAGTTTTGTCATGGGGATTT
Source organism: Nostoc linckia z4 (assembly GCF_002608075.1). Lineage (GTDB taxonomy): Bacteria > Cyanobacteriota > Cyanobacteriia > Cyanobacteriales > Nostocaceae > Nostoc > Nostoc linckia. The sequence continues at coordinate 51,305 of NZ_LAHA01000055.1, read as the reverse complement.
AGACATTACCACAAAACTGACCGTTTATATAACCCGCTGACAAAAAAGCGCAAAATTTGGTTAAAAGGCAACAGAGGGTAAAGGAAAAATCTATCCCTTTACCCTTTAACCTTTCCCCTTTCCCCTTTAACCTTTCCCCTTTCCCCTTTCCCCGACTTCTGCAAAAAGTCTAGTCAACAGCCATACCTATTTTGAAAGCGATCGCCCCTGATTATTTTGGCTTTTGATTACTCTACCAGTACTAGTAAAAGAAATTCCCTGCTGAAAATCAGTACCAATCATCACTGCTTCTACTATGGGTTCAGATATTCGTGTTTGCGCTACCCACTCAACAATAAAGTTTGCTCCTAAACCTCCACTAGTGTCATTTCTATTAATAAAAAAATCTGTGGAAGCGAGGGCATCAAGTTGAATCGGGCGCTCTAAATATTGTTTGACTAATTTTCCCTCTGAGTTGTAGTAACGCACAGCAGTAATCACCATCGGATTATCTAAATCTGTATTCCGAATACTCAGGGTAACTGCTAACTCGAAAACCTCCTGTCGATTGTGATGATAAATATGAGAATAGACAGGAATATAGATAGTTTGACCCATTGCAATCTGAAAATTTTTATCCAGAGTCACTATCTTTTGGGTTGTGCTTGTTTGAGTAGTATTCGATTGTGATTCTGGTGAAATCTCCGGTGATTGACAAGACACGAGAAAAATTATAATAATTGCCAGATAAACATGGGGATACAGCTTCATCAAAACTATTAACACCAATTCAGTAGAAAGCAGCAAACTTTTCTCGAAGACCAAAATTGAAAATTGATTAACTTTAGCGAAAAGCTCTAGAAGTAACGGATCTTTGTAAATTAGCTAGAGCGCGATTGTAATCCAAAATAGCTGTAATTCGATTGCCCTCTGCTCTTGTGAGGTCGTTTTCCGCAGCAATAACCTCTGTTTGAGTCCCTACGCCATTTTGGAATCTCAATCTGGCTAAATCCAAAGCTTGGTTAGCTTGATTTAAAGCCACACTAGAAGTTTGTACATTATTTAAATTAGATTGTAATTGAAAATAGTACTGTTCTACATCAAAGCGAATTTGGTCGCGTTGGCTAGCAAATTGACTCTCTGCGATGGCAATATTAGTTTTTGATTGAGCCGCACGTGCTTTGGCTGCTCCGCCATCAAATAAATTAAGATTTGCTTGCAGTCCCACAGAATAGCTATCATTAGAACTTAGTCCATCATTATAGCGATCGCGCACACTGTAACTACCAGCTAAACTAATTTGCGGCCCTAATTGTGAAAGTGCTTGTCGTCGCTGTTGCTCGTAAATGTTACGTTGAGCTAATTGCTGTTGCAACTCCGGACGATTTTGAAAAGCTTGGATAATCGTTTCTTCTAGTGTTGGTTGCCAAAGCCCTGCCAATTGTACGGGATCTGCGGCTGTGATATTAACTGATTGGGCTAAACTTAACACCGTTACAAGTTGCCGACGAGCAATTTGCTGTTGCGAAATAGCATTAGTCAGTTCTTGTTGAGCATTTGCTAAATTTACCTGAGCTTGCAGGACATCAAACCCCGTACCCACCCCAGCGTTTTCCCTAGCTTGAGTATCCCGCAAACTCGCCTCGGCATTATTCACAGCAGACTGATTGATTCGTACTTGTTCATCTGCCTGTTGCAAATTATAGTATGCAGTCGTCACATTTAGCTGAATTTGCAAAGCGGTGCTTTCAACATTTAATTCATCTAGCCGTAACTGTTCCTCAGCTGCTCGGATAGTAGCTTGTCGGCTACCAGAAGTATACAAATCATAATTCAGTTGTGCTGAACCATTAAAAGAAGTACTCGCTTGAGATGAATTGCTTCTAAAACCATTACCACTGTTAGTCACATTGCCGTTGATTCCAAGAGTAGGAAATAAAACAGCTTGAGATTCTCGCACTGCTAACCGACTGCGTTCTAATTGTAAGGTAGCTACTTGTAAATCTCGATTATTGCGTTGAGCTAATTCCAAAGCTTGTGCCAAACTAATTGACACAGTTTGTTGCACCCTCACTTCCTCCGGCTTGGTAGGAAATTGCAGAGGATTGGGATTGGGATTGAGGTAATCAGGAACCTGTAAAGAACTTGAGGAATTTTGTGTTTTTGGGGGAGTTGTTGCACCAGCGAAAGTAGGAAACAAAATAGCGAAGCCCAAAACAACCAAGGTAGAATTTACACACCAAAAAATCAAATTCATATGGGGAGATRGGGGAGAAAAATTGCTACCTTGTCCCCCTTGTCCCCCTTGTCCCCCTTGTCTCCATGCCCCATGCCCCATGCCCCATGCCCCATGCCCCATGCCCAATGCCCCATTCCCTAACCTACAATCAAACCATCTTGAACTCGAATAACTCTTTTAGTTTGAGCTGCGATATCTGGTTCATGAGTGACAATTACAATTGTGATGCCTTGCTGATTTAGTTCTGTCAATAAATTCATCACTTCATAGGAAGTTTCAGTATCCAAAGCTCCTGTTGGTTCATCTGCCAAAACTAATGCGGGTCGGTTGACTAAAGCGCGAGCAATAGCTACCCGTTGTTGTTGTCCGCCAGAAAGTTGACTAGGACGGTTTGAAATGCGTTCTCCTAGTCCTACCTTTTCTAAGGCTTCCAATGCCCTTTCGCGGCGTTTTTGTTTGGGTAAGTTAGCATAAACCATTGGCAACATCACATTTTCTAATGCTGTAGCCCGTGCTAATAAATTGAATTGTTGAAAAACAAAACCTATCCTTTGATTGCGGATATAAGCTAATTCATCATCATCAAAAGTTGTCAAGTTTCTACCTTCAAAAATATAGTGTCCTGTTGTGGGTCTATCCAGACACCCCAAAATATTCATGAGTGTGGATTTACCAGAACCTGATGCACCCATAATCGAGACATATTCTCCTTCTTCAATAGAAAGTTGAATACCTTTGAGTATGGGAACGCTGATTTCTCCCAAATGGTATGTCTTAGTAATGGATTCCATCCAAATCATCGTTGGCATATTAATTTTTCATTAATAAATAGTTAGTTGTTGATTGCTAATTTTTCACAAATAAACTTGTACTTACAAAAAATAAATTGGAATCCCAGTTTATTTAGCAATGCTTTGTAATTACTGTTTGACAATCCAAAATCTAAAATCTAAAATCCAAAATACTATTAGTCACTACGTAAAGCGATAATTGGATCTAATTTTGAAGCGTTGCGTGCGGGAATAACTCCAGCGATTAAGCCAACGGTTATCGATAGCCCAAATCCAGCAATAATTGATAATACAGAAATTACAAATGGAAATTTAAAAATATTTGCTGCTGCATAAGCAATTATGATACCACCAACCATACCAATGCATCCGCCTGCAATGGAAATAACGATCGCTTCTGCTAAAAATTGATTGAGGATTGCTGATCTGGTGGCACCTACGGCTTTGCGAATGCCGATTTCTCGCGTGCGTTCCACCACAGAAACTAACATGATGTTGGCAATACCAATGCCGCCAACTACTAAAGAAATGCCAGCGATCGCCACTACCATCACTGTAAATAAACCCACAACATTGGTGAAGGTACTAACAATATCAGCTTGGTTAGTCAGTCGAAAATCATCAGCTTGGGGCGGATAAATATTATGCCGCAGACGTAATAAATTGGTGACTTGAAACTGAGCTGCTTCTAAATCTTCTTGATTGGCTGATTTAACTAAAATTCCGGTTACAGAAACCCCCACTAAAGCGTTATTACCAACTAGTCTTGCCGACATACTAGTTAGAGGAATAAAAATTTGGTCATCTCGATCCATCGGCCCTTGAGAACCTTTTGGTTCCATCACCCCAATGACTTCATAAGCTTCTCCCTGAATGCGAATTCTCTGGCCAATAACGTTGCTACTTTGTCCAAAAAGTGTGCGTTGCACTGTAGGGCCTAGAACGGCAACTTGGACAGCGCCATTAAGTTCTGCTTGAGTAAAATATCTCCCTTGCTGGGGGTGAGTATTTCTCACTTCTGGATAGTTTAAATCTGTACCATAAATTGTTGTTGAGGTGTTCTGTCCTGTATAGACAACTTGGGCACTTCGTTGCAGGTACGCAGAAACAAGTTGAACTGATGGTGCATCTGTGGCGATCGCTTGGGCATCTTCCCAAGTCAAGGTGCTGCTAGAACCTATTCCTTGACGGACATTCCCGCTTCTAGCTGCACCAGCCAAAATTTGCAGCACATCTGTACCCAAAGCTTGAATCTGTTGTTCGACTCCCTTTTGTACGCCTTGACCAACAGAGGTAATCGCAATCACTGAAGAAATGCCAATAATTACGCCCAACATCGTTAATCCTGTGCGTAATTTATTACTCCATAGTGTTTCCACTGCCATCGACAATATTTCTGACAGCGGCACTGTACGAGTATTTTTAGCTTTGTAAAAATCCTTAAATATCTTAAACATAAGGTTCTATTTCAAACTCATTTTAGGGAGAACCGCCGCCCGAACGGCCTCCTCTGCCGCCGCCACCGCCACCGCCACCGCCACCACCACCACCACCACCAAGGCCTGGAAAAACTCCACCTCTTGGTGTAGATTGGGGACGCGCTCCTGGTGGGAAACTCAGCAATACCCTTTCATTTCCTGTCAATCCAGACTTAACTTCAGTAAAGTTATTGGCAGTCACCCCCGTTTCAATGGGAGTGAACACGGGTCTGCCGTTGTTTCCTGGTATATACACACCTGTAGCGTTTTCTTGACGGACTACTGAGGCTGTTGGCACTACTAGGGCATTTTTCACTTCACCGACTTGAAAATCTGCTTCTACATTCATCCCAGACCGTAGTACTCTTTCAGGGTCTGAAAGAGACACCCTGACTTCAAAACTGGTAACGTTTTGTTCCACTACAGATTGGGCGGCAATTTGCCTAACTTTCCCTTCAAAGATTTTTCCTGGGTAGGCATCTGCTTGAATAGTAACTTTCTGACCAACGCTAATTTTAGAAATATTGGTTTCGGCTAAATTGGCGACGACTTCATTGGTGGAAGCCAGAGCCAAAATTGAAGAAGAAGTAGCAGAAGATATCTCACTACTGGCAGTCGTGGGAGTTACGAAAGCCCCAGGGTCAGCATACTTCTTCGTCACCACGCCATCAAAAGGAGCGCGAATGATGGTGTCATTGATTTCGGCTTGGATGTTTTGCAGCGAACCGCGAGCAGATGTTACCTGGGCGCGAGCTGCGTCTATATCTTCTTGGCGGGTTCCGGCTTTGAGGAGTGCCAAAGCTTGTCGTCTTTGGTTGACCACAGCTCGTGCTTGTTCGATATCTTCTGGACGCGACCCAGCTTTTTGCAGAGCTAGTGCCTGCTGTGCTTCATTAACAGCAGCTTGGGCACTATCCTTGTCCGCACGGATTTGATTTAAACTTTGAAGAGAAATAGCCCGTGCATTGTAAAGTTGTTGATTGCGCTGGAAATCATCTTCTGCTCTGGTCAAGTTTGCTTGAGCGCTTTGTAAACGTGCTTGTGCTTGGCCAATATCTTGAGAGCGATTACCTACTACTACCTTTTGCAGATTCGCCTCGGCTTCATCGAGTTGTGCCTGTGCTTGAGCAATATCTTGGGGGCGATTGCCTGCCTGTGCTTTTTGCAGATTCGCTTGGGCTTGTGCCAATTGCCCCTGAGCAGAAGTGAGTTGTCCCCGCAGATTAGAGTCATCCATGTAAGCCAAAATCTGCCCTTGTTTGACGATATCTCCTTCCTTCACCAATAGTGTTTTAAGTACGCCTGAATTTTTCGGGCTGAGGTTAATTGACCGCTCAGGCTTGACCTCTCCGTTTGCCGATACTTTGATTACTAAATTTTGCCTTTGTACAGGTCTTGTTAAGACGCGGCGTCTGGCTTCTTGACGTGGAGCAACGGCTACTTGGTAATAAACTCCGTAACCGATACCACCAAACAAAGCAAAAACGAGTAACCAAGAAAGCCAATTTTTGTTGCCCTTTTTTTTCTTGACCTCTGGAACCACAACTGGTGAATCTACAGAGTCTTGTGTATTAAATTGCATATTTGTTTAAGTCTAGAAGGAACGGCTACCGAGCTGTTCTTCACGGCTAAAACTATAGCCTGGTAGCTCCATACTGACAATTATTTTGAGTTTTTAGTGTTTTAAAGGTTAATTTGCAGTATTAGTCCATCAGGAAGTCTGAAATAACCATCACGCACTCTTACTAATCTTCCAGCAGGAACAATTTCCTGGCTGGGAAGTAGAATATCCCCATTGGGAAGTCTAAAGTAACCTTGATTACGTAGTCTGGCTATGCTTCTAGCAGGAATAATTTGGCCATTAGGATATCTAATGTCGCCATTACCGAGTCTGACCACTCTAACATAAGGTCTGTCGTCGCGATTCCAATTGTCCCAGTTGGAGCGATTTCTCACTTCTCTGGGATTCGGTCTGTCGTCGCGATTCCAATTGTCCCAGTTAGAGCGATTTCTCACTTCTCTGGAATTAGGTCTACCGTCGCCGTTCCAATTGTCCCAGTTAGAGCGATTTCTCACTTCTCTGGAATTAGGTCTACCGTCGCCGTTCCAACCCCGATTTGGAATCGTTCTGACTTCTACAGAATTGGGTCTGCCATCGCGATTCCAATCGCGATCGCTCTCACCAATGACGTAAACTTCAGTTTGAGCATTTGCAGGCGCACTCAACAGAGTAGGAAAAGCGATCGCCGCTGCCGCTAAGACTATAGACGCACAGTTTTGTTTCAACATCATATTGACTCCTTAAATTTAAATCCGCTGTAAAATGTATAGTTTTTACCTCCTCGTATAAATTCATACATAACAATTATCGATCAAAACGTCCAAACTGATGTAGGACTAAAGTCACAAGTAATTCCACCCTGGTGTATGACCAAAGTCATCAGTTTTTGTAATGGGGAGTGTGGGGAGTGTGGGTAGTGTGGGTAGTGTGGGGAGTGTGGGGAGTGTGGGGAGTGTGGGGAGTGTGGGGGGAAAGATTTCTTCCCCATCCTCCCACACCTCCCACACCTCCCACACTTCCTGCTTGCCCCATGCCCAATCCAAGATTTTACTGCCGTCTACAGCGGAGATGGTTTAAGCTAGCTGAAAGATTCTTTGATTAGTGGCTTAGAGGCGGTAGTGTGCCTAAACATTTTTATTTGATTTTTCTTGTGGTTGTCTGTAGTTTGTGGAGTGTACCAAAAGCCGCTAACGGGCAGGCATTAATACCCCATACACTGCAACTAGATGCAGCAAAGCTAGAAAAGCAGGGGTTGACTTTGGCGCAGGAAGCGGCTCAGTTAGCTCAGTTTCAACAGGTTGATTTAGCTTTGCCACGAGCGCGGCTGGCTGCTCAATTAGCTCCGAATAACGATAAAGTATTGTTACTCTTGGGTGGATTGCAGTTACAAACTAAAGAGTTTGACGGAGCGATCGCCACCTTAAAAAAAGCTCAATCTCTCAATCCCAAAAATGCTGATATTCTCTTTGCTATAGGATCGGCTAATTTTCAACAGCAAAAGTACCAGGAAGCTGTTGTTAATTACCAAGACGGTTTGAAGTTAAAACCTAATGACCCAGAAGGATTGTTTAATTTGGGTAATGCTTACTTTTTGTTGGGTCGATTTCCAGATGCCATTGCTCAGTACAATCAAGCTGTGACTCAGGATAAAAAATTCTGGCCGGCTATTAACAATATAGGTTTAATCAACTACGAACAAGGTGATATTTCAGGAGCCATTAAGCAATGGCAATCGGCTGTCAAGCTTGATAAACAAGCCGCAGAACCTCTACTAGCTTTGGGAGTGGCACTCTATACCAAAGGCGATAGCCAACAAGGACTCAGCCTCGGAGAAGCCGCACTCCGCATCGATCCGCGCTATGGTAGTTTGAATTTTCTCAAAGAAAATCTCTGGGGCGATCGCTTACTATCTGATACGAAAAAATTCCTAGAATTACCTCGTATTCAATCAGCTCTACAACAAGGGGGAAGCTCATCAGTTTCTGAACAACGGCCTAAGCAATAGGACTGGGGACTGGGGAGATGGGGAGATGGGGAGATGGGGAGAGAGGGGGGATAGGGGAGTGTGGGGAGTGTGGGGAGTGTGGGGGGAAAGATTTCTTCCCCATCCTCCCACACCTCCCACACCTCCCACACCTCCCACACCTCCCACACTCCCTGCTTGCCCCATCCCCATACCCAAATCCTATTACCTACTTGCCGAACAGTACCCGCTTATAGTACATATATACTTAATTAAACATAGGAACTAGTCGGTCAAAAAGATTATTGGGCGAGTATTCTGGAAATCAGTCGTTATCTGTGGGTAGAAGCGTGATGATTTGGTCAACAAACTGTTGATGGTCAACAACTGGTTTAGAAATGTAGCCATCAGCACCGCTTTGCTTGAGAAAGTTCTCGCGATCGCCTTCCATAGCGTGGGCTGTCACCAGAATAACTGGTAAATTTGCGGTTTTTGGGTCTGATTTCAACATTTGTGTAATCTTGATGCCATCAACAGACTTGCCTTGATAAACACTTCTTGACAGAGAAACGTCCATCAAAATCAAGTCTGCTTCTCCAGATTGGGCAATTTTTATTACTTCTTCCACATTTTCGGTGTGTTTGACACCCAAGCCGCCGCGCTTGGACAAAATTTTGGAAAAAACACGAGCATTAATGAGATCGTCTTCGACAATTAAAACGGTTTTCATGAGAATTTTAGTTATGGAGGTGGGAATTCAAAAATCGGTCTTGGACAATTTTGAGCGCTAACCATATCCTTTGGGATATTGCTACATCTAGCGGCGACCATAGGAGAAGTTCTGAACTCAGCCAGTTACAAAATTTTGGCAAAATTCAAAATTATTGTGGAAAATTTGAGCCACTTTATTGTATTGATATCCTGGTTTGTTTGCTTTTGGGGTTCCTATAGATTTTAACTGGCGTCTGTTTGTCTTTGAGTTGGGCACAGCCATCACCAAGGTTCGCTCATACTTTGCCCAAAATTTCAAATTAAGAAATGCAATCATGGTAAATATCCTGGCTACTAAATGTATGTAGATTATATTCGTCTGCCTTCTTTTTAATAGTCAATCAAGAGCCTCGTCATCAAGGATGATACTACTGCTTTTTCTTATCTGACTATCAAAATTTTGTCAGTAATCCCATTTCATCCGTTATGCTGTGGTAGCTGGAATATTGAGTTTCATCGGTTTTTGTGTAGTTAAATTTCAGGGAAAAAACTCATGGCAAAACAGTTAAACCTTCTCTCAACGGGACAGGTCATTACAACAGCCCTGCACACGGAGATGCAACGGTCTTACTTAGAATATGCCATGAGCGTGATTGTCGGGCGAGCGCTACCAGACGTGCGTGATGGCTTAAAACCAGTGCATCGCCGCATTCTTTACGCAATGCACGAACTCGGTTTGATACCAGATAGACCTTACCGCAAATGTGCCCGTGTAGTGGGTGATGTTCTGGGTAAATACCACCCCCACGGAGATCAAGCGGTTTACGATGCATTAGTCAGATTGGTGCAGGAATTTTCTAGCCGCTATCCTTTACTGGCGGGACACGGTAACTTTGGCAGCGTTGATAATGACCCACCAGCTGCAATGCGTTATACAGAAACGCGCCTTGCACCTATTAGTCATGAGGGAATGCTGGCGGAAATTGGCGAAGAAACGGTGGAATTTGTTGGTAATTTCGATAATTCCCAGCAAGAGCCAACGGTGTTACCTGCTCAGTTGCCATTTCTATTGCTCAATGGCTGTTCTGGTATTGCTGTGGGGATGGCGACGAATATTCCGCCCCACAATTTAGGAGAAATAGTTGATGGGTTGATTGCTTTAATCGATACCCCAGATTTGTCAGATGAAAAGTTATTCGAGTTAATTCCAGGGCCAGATTTTCCCACTGGTGGGGAAATAGTTGGTGAAGTGGGAATTCGGGAGGCTTACACCACAGGTAAGGGTGGAATTGTGCTGCGGGGACTGGCGACGTTGGAGGAAATTCCAGCGACCAGGGGAAGTAAGCGACGAACAGCAATTATTGTCACAGAATTGCCGTATCAAGTAAATAAAGCTGGCTGGATTGAAAAGGTCGCGGACTTAGTAAATCAAGGTCGCTTACAGGGAATTTCCGATCTGCGGGATGAAAGCGATCGCGAAGGTATGCGCGTAGTCATCGAACTCAAACGCGATACAAATCCCCAAGAAGTTCTGCAACATTTATATCACCAAACTGCTTTACAAAGTAATTTTGGGGCGATTCTGTTGGCAATAGTTGATGGACAACCCCGCCAGTTGAGTTTGCGGCAACTTTTACAGGAGTTTTTGAGTTTTAGAGAGCAAACTCTCAACCGTCGCTACAGTTATGAGTTGGAGAAAGCCCAAAGCCGATCGCATTTGGTAGAAGGTTTGCTGAAAGCTTTGTCTAATTTAGATGCAGTAATTGAAATTTTGCGCCAAGCTGCTGATGGTAGTACCGCAAAAATCAACCTTTGCAGCCGACTCGATTTGACTGAGGTACAAGCAGATGCAATTCTAGCTATGCCGTTGCGCCGCCTCACTAGTCTAGAACAACAAAACTTACAGCGCGAATTTGAAGAACTCAGCCAGCAAATTGATTTATTACAAAGATTATTGAGCGATCGCCACGAATTACTCAAGGCGCTGAAAAAAGATTTGCGATCGCTCAAACGCAAATACAGCGATGCCCGACGCACAAAAATAATAGAGGAACCAAAGGGCACACTAGCCCAAGAACAAAAGGGCAGAGGGGCAGAGGGGCAGAGGGGCAGAGGAGTAGAGGAGGATGAAGAAAAGCTCAAACCTTCTGAACCCGCTCAGGAAGCGATTTTAGAGTTTACTCAACGCGGTTATGTACGTCGTATTAACATATCTGGGAAAAAGTCGAAAATTGAAAATGGTCTGCACGAAAATGATTTTATTATCCAAAATGTATTGACCGATACAGACAAAGATTTGCTAATACTAACGAGTGGCGGAAAAGTCTACCCTGTGAAGGTGGGAGAAATTCCCCAAACCACTGGACGTTCTCCACGGGGAACACCACTGATTACTATGCTCAGCAATACTGCTCAAGGCGCTCAAGAAGATGTAATTAGCCGCTTTTTACTACCGACAAATTTTGAAACTAGTCAAATAGTTTTGCTCACCAAACAAGGACGAATTAAGCGTTTGGCTTTGGAAGAATTCACGAATTTGACTCGTCGCGGCATCACGATTTTGAAGCTCAAAGATGACGATCGATTGTCATTTACTCAGTTCACAATTCCAGGAGAACATCTGATTTTAGCTAGTTCTGGTGGGCGGGTATTGCGATTTGCCGTTAACGACGAACAACTACCAATCATGGGTCGCACAGCAATGGGTTTACAAGCATTTCGATTATTGAGAAACCAGCAAATGGTCGGTTGTGTGAATGTCAGCAAAGATGACCAGCTATTGCTAGTGACTCAAGAAGGATATGCTAAGCGGATGATTGCGAGTCAATTAAGAGCAGGTAATCGTGGGGATTTAGGCACGCAGGCGCTGAAATTTACCAGCAAAACTGATAATTTAGCTGCTATGGTAAAGGCGATGCCTTCTCTACGAGACGCTCCGCGAACGGCGGGCTACGCCAACGCTTCTAGTGAAGTAGCCCTAGTGACAAACAAAGACCGGGTAGTGCGGATACCTGTGGAAACAGTGCCTATTTTAAGCAGAGATGTCAAAGGCGAAAGCATCATCCAACTCAACCGGGATGAAAAAATTATCACGGTTGTTGAAGTCCGCTCATAGTAAAAACGATGTTAAACTTCCGGCGAGCCAACTTAGGAGATTTAGAGGCGCTAGTTAGACTACGCCTTGAACTCCTGCGTGAGGCTGGCGATATTAAAGATAATACTGAAATAGAAGCGATCGCAGCAGCGACTAGAAACTATTTGGCAGATAAAATACCCCAAGGTGAGTTTCTGGTTTGGGTTGCTGAGGTGGAAAATCAAATTGTGGGTACTAGCGGCTTGGTACTTTTTACGCGGCCTCCGTATGACGGCAATTTGTCGGGCTTAGAAGCTTACATCATGAACGTTTATACAATTCCACAATGGCGAAACCAGGGAATTGCTACAGCACTTTTAAAGGAAACTATTAGCTTTGTCAAAGAGACTGAGGCAAAACGCATCTGGCTCCACACTACCAAGGATGGCAAAAGTCTCTACGAAAAGCTTGGTTTTATCTCAACTACAAAAGAAATGGAAATTGTTTGGCACTAAGTAAAAATCAAGCAACATCAACAGTGAGCGCGAAGACAGATTGAGTAGCAAGCATTTTCCTTACTACTTCTTTCTCGATGCCCAAAATTTCTAAACAGCTTAACTCGTCTATGACGTTCAACATACTATGTTCTGTTACACGAAAACCTTGTTCGCCAACAAACTGCCGTGCTAGATCGAGTGTACCAAAATTATTATTTACTAAAGACCTACCTGTCAGGTTAGTACCTGTTTGTAATAGCTTTTGTAAACCTGAGTCATCTTGTTGCGATCGCACTAAACTACCTGTATCAATGAAATCAGGAGTAATCCAAACACCACCATAAGAGTGGAGCATTTCGCGGATATTGGCACACACAAGTTGTTTTTCTGCCAAAGTTAGATGTGTCAGCAATCCTTCACACAAAATCATCACTGGTTGTCCGGCTTTGAGTAAAGGATTACTCTTGGAAAACTCGCTAGGACGGCTAGCAGCATCAATTTCTAGAAAATGCAGGTTCGGACGTTCCCCCACTAATTGCTGAATTAGTTGTTTTTTGCAACGAATCATCTCAGGCAGGTCACTTTCAATAAAAGTGATATTCGGATTGCTAGACATCACAAGTCCACGCGGTAACAAACCAGATGCCAGTTCTAAAACTTGTGTTATTTGATATTCAGCTATGACCTGGTTGATAGCTTTATAACGAGCTTCTACACGTGCGGTAAGCAAAACACTTTTGTCTTGATTTTGTGGTTGAGGTAGCTTTACCAACCCTTGCTTTTCTATTAATTCTGCCAATTCCTTAGCATAAGGAATATCTGTGAACTGTCTAGCTAGACTAACCATGAAACCAGTAAGGACAATTTTGTCAAAGTCATTAGTTTGCTGTTTGTTCATAATTTTTTCGAGCTACTAACAAACAGTCTAAATATTAATTTATTAAATGAAAATTGCTTTCTATTATAAATTAATTTTATTTTTAATAACTCTAACTTAACTATCCCGATGGCAAAGCTAAATTAATACTTTTAGTAAGTGTGTACATAGCAAGCAGTCAATAATTTAACTCTTCAACTACAAGATTGCTAAACAAACGTAAATTCGACGAACCTTTCTCTGTCTTGAACTAAAGTTTAAGTTTCTCTCCGAGTCAGAGAGAGACGGTTTTGCGTAGTAAACCTCTTAGAGGTCTTTTGAGCTAATTAGACGGACACTATATGAGTCGTCGAATTCACGTTAAACAAGCTACTTTCAACCTATGAACGGTATCCTAAATTTCTCAATTAATACTAATAAATAGTAATTAAATCATAGTTAACACATATCCATTTGTAACTTAAATTCTTGTTTTTCAAAGGTTCTAGGCATCAATAACTGGTTAAATGTTAAAATAATTGAAAAAAAGTCTCAATAATTTTCTAGTAACTCCAAGAAGCTTTGAAGAGTTGTATCGCAAGATAGATGTTTTAGTTCTTGTTGATTAGTATCACATTTTATGTCAAGATATTGCAACAAAAATATAATAATCGTTGTTTTTATTAAAATATTTGTTATATTAGTTTACGTAAGGCAATAAAAATTAAAAATTTAATTTGGAGTGTCAACCATGACAAATGCAACAACAACAACAAAAGTCACTACTCCTGTAGTTGAAGATCGTAATGCTTGGCGTTGGGGCTTTACTCCACAAGCAGAAATTTGGAACGGTCGCTTAGCAATGATTGGTTTTTTAGCGGCAGTACTAGTTGAACTTTTTTCTGGCCAAGGTTTCTTGCACTTCTGGGGCATCCTCTAATACCACTTTGAATTTTAGATTTTGAATTGAGAATTTCTTTTCCAGAAAGGGTTCTGCGAATTCATTTTTCAAATTGGTATAAGTTTTAATATCTAAGATGACCCATAAATAAAAAAACCTGGAGTGATTGCCCACTACCAGGTTTTTTATTTGTTTGTCATTTGTCCTTTGCGTTTTGCTTCTTCACTAATGACTAATGACCAATGACTATTGATAAATGACTCTTGATTACCGAATATATTCCTTGAGAACGCTGTTACGATTTGGGTGACGTAACTTGCGGAGTGCCTTCGCTTCAATTTGGCGAATGCGTTCGCGAGTGACGTTGAAAATCTGCCCAATTTCTTCAAGTGTCTTCATCCGACCATCATCCAAACCGTACCGCAGTCTGAGAACATCGCGTTCGCGAGGGCTAAGACTATCGAGGACTTTTTCTAGGTCTTCGCGCAGCAGATTTTTGGAAACTTGATCTTCTGGTGTTTCGCCATCGGACTCAATAAAATCGCCCAACCGAGAGTCTTCTTCTTTCCCAATGGGCGTTTCTAATGAAATAGGTAATTGGGCTGATTTAGCAATAAACCGCAACTTCTCAATGGTCATTTCCATGCGAGTGGCGATTTCTTCTTCTGTGGGTTTGCGACCCATTTCTTGAGATAATAATTTGGTGGTTTTCTTAATTCGAGAAATGGTTTCGTAAAGGTGGACTGGAAGGCGAATTGTACGGGATTGATCGGCGATCGCGCGGGTAATTGCTTGACGAATCCACCATGTAGCGTAGGTAGAAAATTTATAACCCTTTTCGTGGTCAAATTTTTCAGCGGCGCGAATCAAACCAAGACTGCCTTCTTGAATTAAGTCTTGGAATGACAAACCACGATTCATGTATTTCTTAGCAATTGAAACTACAAGACGCAAGTTAGATTGCACCATCTTGTCTTTCGCCCTGCGCCCAACGTGCAGGCGATAACGAAAAGCTGGTAGTGGCAGTTGCACGGCTTCTGCCCATTCACTATCACGAGGATCGCGATCTAACTGTTCCGAAAGTCTTTCCCGTACCCTCTCTAATTCGAGCAAATCAGCAATTTTACGGGCTAATTCAATTTCTTCATCTGCCCGCAATAAGCGAATTCTACCAATCTCTTGCAAGTAAAGCCGAATGGAATCTTCTGTGTAGTGCTTTTTCTTGCTTTGTGTGCGACGACGCGATTTAGCGGCTTTTCCAGACTTTGCGTCGTCCTCATCAGACTGAGGCTCTAAAAACTCATCGTCACCTTCATCTACGATCAGCAAGTCCTCTTCATCGTCTATTAAGAGTTCTTCTAACTCGAGCTCAGGCTGATTCATTATTTCTAGGTCAGGCTGATATATGCTTTCGAGTACGTTGTTAGCCTGGTTCATGCCGCGTTCCTCATGCTCCTTGCAGAATCAATTACTCAAGATGTGTTTAATGCTCTTTGAAACGAGCTTGTTGACAACCGAAAATAAGCTTTTTGGCAGATTTACCAGAGATATTTTCGGCATTTTGCACCTCTTTTGGAGGGCTTTTTACTTTAGCTTAAGCCACTACTAAAAGGTGACTTTCTCAATGAAAGTAAATGTCATATGTGTTGCTATTACACATATTTTTTGAATGACTGGTCTTAAAAACAAGACTCACCCTTACCAAAAACTTGCCATTCGATACAAACAAATTCAAACTCTTGGCAGATTTTCGTAGTAAAGACTGTTCCGATTGTAGCCTGTTTCACAGAAATTGCACTCTATTTTGTGTATCGCTCATGAATTTATTAAACAAGTGTTAGCCACTTTTACCAAAAAGACATTAAATACGGGAATTACACCCTTAAATATTTTGTACACCTTTCGGAATTGCAGTGGTTCTTTGATTACGTTTAAAAGTTAAGTACACTTTGTTTTGCTCAATTTCATGTATTTTACACAACATTAATTACTGAGAAAGAGTGCATTGTTATGTTAACTCAGGTGAAAAGTCTTAACCTACCTATTTTACATTTCCTTCATAAATCATTGAGTCCTTGGATCAAAGTGGGTTTTTCCTATGAATAAATACAACAACAGTGGTGTTACTTGCCTGAAACCAGTTAATTTTTTGCGTAATCATTACCTGAACTAAGGAGTTGAGGTTGTCGCAGAATCGACGCGATCGCATGTCGCTTTCGGTTTAACTAATTTGGCCTTATTCACACGTTAGCGCACTGTGGCGATTTCAGCCTTATGAAACTTGACAAACTCTTCTTATTGTATACAACGATATTTTAATCAATTCAAAAACGATTTGCCCTGAAAAATCGTCTATCTTACTTTAGCTAAGGCAGAAGTACATTGAATACATGCCACACAATAGCTATTTTCAGGGACGTACATGAAGATATTAACAAGTTTTCAATCAGATGATGTTTGTTCAGACTGGGCATTTGGCTGAGCAAAAAAAACTCAAAGATTTACCTGATGACTTAGTCAAGAAGCTTTTTTAGGTAAAGTATTTGTGATCGTAAATACTTTTAATTCAGTAAAGTCTTGTCATTTTGTCATCTAATTATGAGAAACCCTTAAGATACTTATTAAATCTTGTTTGATAGATGATATTTAGTTATGTTATTCAAGCATAACAAATGTGTTTCTCGCTGGTGGGCACAATTAATCAGCGAGTCAGAGCCAAAGGCATTACGCTGCTTATTTTCCAACAAAGTTGGTAATTTTACGGGCATTCTAACATTGATTTTTTTAAATCTTCACAATAAGTCAAATTATATGATGAGTTGCTAACTGAAAAAATAGAGATTTTTGTAGTATGTGTATTAACGAAATATATTTTTTGTGATTTTGAATATGTCATCTGCCGAAGCTTGAAGACAAGGGGTTTTTCTTTATTCCCCTTGTCCGAATAAAAATCAAGTAAGCTTTGAGAAAAGATGTATTTGCTTTCTTGAACTACCGTGGCGTTGGGGTAGCATTGAGACTTGCGGGAAAATTGGGTGGGAGAATTACCCGATCGACTATGTGAACGATGCCATTGCTAGCTGGTATATCAGGCTGAGTTACTTTAGCGTTGTTGACGGTTATAGTTTTAGTACTGGGATCGACTGTAATTTTTACGGGAGTACCCTCCACAGTTTTAACTTGTCCAGATGTTAACTCTTGGGAGGTAATTCGGCCTGGTATAACGTGGTAAGCCAAAAGTCTGATTAATTGTTGCTTGTTAGCAGGTTGTAAAAGTCGATCTAAAGTACCTTTTGGTAAAGCAGAGAAAGCCGCGTCAGTAGGTGCAAAAACTGTGTAGGGGCCTGGTGTAGTCAATTGTTGATTTATGCCAGCTGCTCCCACTGCTTTGATGAGAGTTTGAAACTGTCCCTGAGCTGCGGCTGATTTTGCCAGTTCTGCTAAATTTTGGTTAGCAGCCGGAGTTTGTGTCAGGGGAGAAGGAGTTGTTATGGGGGTTTGGGTAACCGGAGGAATAGTTGCTGCGGGAGTTTGGGTAACTGGAGGCAGAGGAGTTGTTGTAGGAGTTTGCGTGACAGGCTCAGCGCAAGCAGACAAAGCAACTAAACCAGTGATACCAACAATATGAAAAAATATTTTTCTGACTATGCCTTTAGTCGCTTTCATAATTTTGTCTAAAATCCAGTTGAATAGGCTATTGGGGACTTCCAAGTTAAAAAAATTTCATAGAAGAGTGTTGACTGTTGACTGCTGACGGTTCACAGTCAACAGTCAACGACCATGTTTGTTTATTTTTTGAAATTCCCTTATTAACAATAATTAATGAATTGATGACTATAGTCACTTATCTAACGACATACTTTGTAGTCACAAAAAATCTCGATAAAAAATAATATTGAGTAATTGGAGACTTATTAAGTAAAAAATATTTCATTGACAGTGTTAAATGTTGAGTGTTAACGGTTTACAGTCAACGGTCGGAAGCTGTTGTTTATTTTTTAGAGTCGCCCCCTCAAAGTTTGTCATCACCCAAAAGAGGTAATAGAAATTCAAAATTCACCTATGAAGAAAGCCGATAATTAGAATGATGTAAATAATTAAAGGTTTGTAGTGTTCGCATAGCGTCTCGCAGAGAGGACTTCAATCCTCTAATAAGGACTAAAGTCCTTACTACAAACTATTTAGACTAGATTACTTCACATAGTTTGGTCTTTTCAAGTCGTTTTGCAGAAATCGGGAAAAGGGGAAGGGGGGAAAGGTTTGGTATTTTCCCTTTCCCCTTGAACCTTTAACCTTTTCCCACAAGAATGCAAAAAGCAATTGATTGCAAGAGGTCTAGTGTGTATTTGTCACAAACATTTTTGAAATCGGTATAAACTGCAAAATTTTCCTTGAAATAAATATGGAAAAAATAGCAAGAATCTAAAAATAATGGGTAATAGATTTTTCTATCTATTACCCATTATGAGAGCGACAAATTATTCAGAGTTGTGAGAAAAAATTGAATTAGGGACTTGTAAGTAAAAAAATATTCCATTGCTATTGTTCGCCTTTGACTGTTGATAGTTCACAGTTAACAGTCAACAGTCAACTTTGAAAGCGGAATAATTTATTTTTTACAGTTCCCTTAAATATCTAAATCCGTAAAGTTGAGTTTAGAACCATAGGTTTCAATGAATTCTCTTCTAGGTGCGACACGATCGCCCATTAAAATAGTGAAAATGCGATCGGCTTCGGCGGCGTCTTCAATTTCGACTTGTTTGAGTTTGCGAGTTTCTGGGTTCATTGTAGTATCCCAGAGTTGTTGTGGCATCATTTCACCCAAACCTTTGAAGCGTTGGATGGTGTAGTTGGCGTTGGCTGGAAATTTGGCGATTACTTGGTCTTTTTCGCGATCGCTATAGCAATATTCATGATTGCGCCCCCGTTCTACCTTATATAATGGCGGACAAGCAATATAAATAAAGCCTTGTTCGATGAGCGATCGCTGATAGCGATAGAAGAAAGTTAACAACAAAGTCCGGATGTGCGCTCCATCTACGTCGGCGTCAGTCATGATGACTATGCGGTGATAGCGCAGTTGGGTAGAATCGAATTCCTCACCTTTGACACCTAAACCAAGTGCTGTAATTAACGCTTGAACTTCGTTATTTTTATAAATTTTGGCGTCGTCGGTTTTTTCTATGTTGAGGATTTTACCACGTAGAGGCAAGATAGCTTGAGTGCGGCGATCGCGTCCTTGCTTGGCACTTCCACCTGCTGAGTCGCCTTCTACGATGAAAATCTCTGATTCGCCGGGATCGCGAGAACTACAATCTGCAAGTTTACCAGGTAATGGTGAAGATTCCAGTACAGATTTGCGTCTGACTAATTCCCGTGCGTGACGTGCGGCTTCAGCAGCTTTGAAAGCTTGGATGGCTTTATCTAAAATGGCATCAGCGACACCAGGGTGAAATTCTAGGTACTCGGTGAGGACTTCTCCCACCAAAGAATCGACAATTCCCCGGACTTCAGTGTTACCGAGTTTGGTTTTGGTTTGTCCTTCAAATTCTGGGTCTGGGACTTTGACAGAAATTACCGCCGTTAAACCTTCGCGGACGTGTTCGCCACTGAGGTTGGCTTCATTTTCTTTAATTTTATTGCGCTTGCGGGCGATGGCATTTAATGTGCGAGTCAAAACAGCTTTCAACCCTTCTAAGTGCGTACCACCATCCACCGTGCGGATATTGTTAGCAAAGCCTAACACGTTATCCGTATAAGCATCAGTACACCACTGTAAAGAAACTTCCACTTGGACGTTATTCCGTTCCCCTTGGACGTAGATAATTTCCTCATGTAGTGGCTGCTTTTCGCGGTTCATGTAGGCAATATACTCTTTAATGCCACCCTTGTATTCGTAGGATTCTACCTTTGGTGTATCGCTTTTGAGTAATTCTAGACGGTGGTCAGTAAAGGTAATTTTAACGCCAGCATTCAGATACGCCAATTCTCGTAGGCGACCTGATAAAGTAATGTAATCAAACTCAATGCCAGTGGTAAAAATTTGGATATCTGGCTTGAAGGTGACAGAAGTTCCAGTTCTAGCTTCTTTATAAGCCTTAACTTGCAAATCGGTAACTGGTGTGCCCCGTTCATAGCGCTGAACATGAACCTTTTTATCTCGCCAAACTGTAACTTCTACAACTTCAGACAAGGCATTAACGACGGAAATACCAACCCCGTGCAATCCTCCAGAAACTTTGTAACCACCGCCGCCAAACTTACCTCCGGCGTGCAGTACGGTCATCACAGTTTCCAAAGCTGATTTTCCGGTTCGCGAGTGAGTATCTGTAGGAATACCGCGACCATCATCTGTTACAGTTACAGAACCATCAGCGTTGATATCCACCTCTATATGGGTGCAGTAACCCGCCAAAGCCTCATCAATAGAATTGTCCACCACCTCGTAAACTAAATGGTGGAGTCCTCGCGGCCCAGTAGTACCGATGTACATCCCTGGTCGTTTGCGGACGGCTTCCAGACCTTCCAGAACTTGAATCTGATCGGCACTGTAACTGCTCGTCATGTAAATTCTCCTGATGCGTGGGGTTTAATTCGCCGAAAGGCAAATAAAAGTAAAAACACTCCAAAATTTTAACACAAAAGCCTTGCTGGCGTCTGTAGGGCATTTTCAAGAGAAGTTTATACAGGGGTTGCAGTCCTGTGGGGGAGTGGGGAGATAAGGGGGATGAGGAGGTAGGGGAAAGGTTAAAGGGTAAAGGGAAAAGGGATAAATTTAACCTTTCCCCCGGTTGGTGAGCTTGTCGAACCATACCTCTTTCCCTTTTACCATTCCCTGAAAAGCCCTGTTTGGCCCATACTCCATTCCCAATGACTAATGACTAATGACTAATGACTAATGACAAAATTAATTGTAATTTGTGGGGCGACGGCAACAGGTAAGTCAGGGTTGGCTTTGGCTTTGGCAATGCGGTTGGGTTCTGTAATTCTCAGTGCTGATTCTCGTCAGGTTTATCGTGAGTTTAATATTGGCACGGCTAAACCAACTGCGGCAGAACAAAAATTAGTAGCGCACTACTTAATAGATATCTGCAACCCGATAGACACGATGACAGTAGCAGACTACCAACAACAAGCGCAAGCCCTAATTAATTGTTCCTCATCTCCCTTATCTCCCCCTTCTCCCTCATCCCCCCCAATCTTCCTGGTTGGAGGTACTGGTTTATACATACGTTCGATTGTTCAAGGAATGAAAATTCCTCGCGTGGCACCACAATATGAATTGCGATCGCAACTAGAATCTCTCGGCCAAAATCAACTCTATGAAATGTTACAACAAGTCGATCCTATTGCTGCACAAAAAATTCATGCCAATGATTCAGTGCGAACTTTACGAGCGTTAGAAGTATATTATGTAACTGGATATCCAATTTCAGAACAGCAGGGTGAGAATCCGCCAAATTATCCGATTTTGCAAATTGGGTTGGATTGTGATGTTGAAAAATTAGAGGCTCGTATTCAGCAGCGTACTGAACAAATGATAGCAAATGGTTTGGTTGCTGAAGTGGAATCTCTTTGTCAAAAATATGGCGCTGATTTGCCTTTGTTAAATACTTTGGGCTATCAAGAAATCAAGCAATATTTAGCTGGGGATATTTCCTTGGATGAAGCGAAGGAATTAACGGTTTTGCATACAAGACAATTTGCCAAGCGACAACGCACATGGTTTAGAGCATATTCACAAATTGAGTGGTTTGATGCAGACGATCCTGAGTTATTAGAAAAGGTTTGGCAGCGAATAAATGAGTTTATAAATTGCACGAGTTAGTAAGATTTTTTTGCTCATGCAAAGACGGAAAAAAACTTTGCGTCTTTACATGAGTGTTTTAGATAGTGTCGGGATCAATGCCCATAGCTCGTAGCCTTTCTGCTAGAAGTTGTGCGCGTTGTTCAGCTTCAGAAGCCCGTTGTTCTGATTGGGAAGCACGTTGTTCTGCTTCGGAAGCGCGTTCATCTCCAGTTGGTAGAACAGTTCCATTTTGGTAGCACCAGCGTAACCAATTATCTTGTCTACTTTCAAATTCACCTTCCCATAAAGTTACACCTAAACCAACTTGTTCTAACCACGTTTCTTCAGTTTCAAAGTAGCGTCTTCCCCTGAGTTCATAAACACGCAGCACTTTTTCTCCTAATTGCTGATTTGGGTCATAAACGATGTAATAACTTGCCCGCATATGTTCATATATTTCTAGCTTTTTGCCCAGTTCATCACCTTCTTTGTTAGATACAATTTCGAGGACAACTTCCGGAGGTTTACCAAAACGCCAAACCATATAACAACGATTTTGTTTTTCCCACCAATTTTCAGGTACTTGCACATCCAGGCTGAGAAAAATGTCAGGTACAATTGCGGGTTGACCATCTGTATGGTATAAACCCACATTGGCTGCTGCTAAAAAAGTCTGATTTTGTAGAGAACTGTAAAGAGAACTAAGTAAAAGACGTTTGTATTTACCTGTAGCGAAGTTATCTAAAGTATCATCTTCAGTAACTAACTGGTTGGCATCTGGCACATAGAAATCATCATCATTGATTAAAAGTTGCTCAACCATGACTTAATCCAGTATTTAAGAGCGTTATTTATAGATTAATCCATTGGAAGTGGGAGAGTATATTGACTCAGCATTTTATAGTGAAAAATTGTGAGGATTAGTCATCAATGGAATGTTTTTCAGAACTTGTGAAGCTTTCTAAACTACTAAATAATTTCAAACAACCCTGGTTTGTAGCAGGTGGATGGGCGATAGATCTTTTTATAGGAGATGTAACTAGGGTACATAAAGATATAGAAATTGCAATATTTAGGAAAGACCAAAGCAGCTTACGAGAATATTTATTTGGCTGGGAATTTACTAAGGTTGTCAATGGAAAAATGCAGCCTTGGAATAAACATGAATGGCTAGATTTACCAATACATGAAATTCATGCTCATACTAAAAATACCTTTTTCTCGGAACTAGAAATTCTCTTGGATGAGTCTTCACACATTGAATGGAGATTTCGGAGAAATTTTGATATTGCGCGTCCATTATCAAGAATTCAGTTACACTCTGATATCAATGTACCGTTCCTGGCTCCGGAAATTGTACTGTTATACAAAGCCAAGAATCCCAGGTCTAAGGATGAAGATGATTTTCATCGTATATGCAACTTACTGGATGAAGAACGTCAAGTTTGGCTCAAGCAGGCAATAACGGTGTGTCATCCTGGACACCATTGGCTTACTGAACTTCATGTTAGCTGAAGATGAAATGCGATCGCCTTTTACTCCTCATCAACTGCTATTCTTGCAACAATGGTAATTGCAGCCCAAGCAAGCTTAAACATCTACCTTTAACTATAAAAACCTATGCTTACCCAAGATAAAAAACAACGTAACTGGAAACTCATTATCAAAGCATTCGAGGCTGTACTTGGCAAAAATGGTGTAGTGCAACGCCGCGAAGAACTTATTACCTATGAATGTGACGGTTTAACCGGCTATCGCCAACGTCCGGCTGTGGTGGTGCTACCCAGAACTACAGAACAAGTTGCCGAAGTTGTGAAAATATGCAACCAATATTCTATCCCCTTCATCGCACGCGGTTCTGGAACAGGTTTATCTGGCGGGGCTTTGCCGTTGGAAGATTCGGTTTTAATTGTCACTTCATTAATGCGGCAAATCCTCAGCATTGATTTGGAAAATCAACGCACAGTTGTACAACCAGGGGTGATTAATAGTTGGGTAACACAAGCGGTTAGCGGTGCTGGTTTTTACTATGCTCCCGATCCTTCCAGTCAAATTATTTGCTCTATTGGGGGAAATATTGCCGAAAATTCTGGTGGGGTACATTGTCTTAAATATGGTGTAACTACTAACCACGTTTTAGGATTAAAAATTGTTACGCCCTTAGGAGAAATTGTTGATTTAGGCGGACAAATTCCAGAAATGCCCGGTTATGATTTAACTGGTGTTTTTGTTGGTTCTGAAGGCACTTTAGGAATTGCGACAGAAATTACTTTGCGAATTCTCAAAAGTGCCGAATCAATTTGTGTGCTGCTGGCAGATTTTACTAGTATTGAAGCTGCCGGGGCTACTGTTTCTGACATCATCAGCGCTGGTATTATTCCTGGCGGCATGGAAATGATGGATAACTTTACTATTAATGCTGTTGAAGATGTTGTTGCAACTAATTGTTATCCCCGCGATGCTGCTGCTATTTTACTGATAGAAATTGACGGTTTAGAAGTAGAAGTTACAGGTAATAAGCAGCGAGTTACTGAAATTTGTAAAA
The DNA here is from genome assembly GCF_002608075.1 of Nostoc linckia z4. Taxonomy (GTDB): domain Bacteria; phylum Cyanobacteriota; class Cyanobacteriia; order Cyanobacteriales; family Nostocaceae; genus Nostoc; species Nostoc linckia. Next base: position 26,922 of record NZ_LAHA01000055.1, on the reverse strand, counting down.
AGAATGGTGCGCGGAATGTGACTTCTGCTAGCGACCCAGAAACGCGGTTGAAGTTATGGAAAGGACGTAAAGCTGCTTTTGCTGCTGCTGGAAATTTAAGCCCAGATTATTATGTGCAAGATGGTGTCATTCCCCGGACTCAGTTGCCTTATGTGCTGCATGAAATTGGAGTTTTAAGCGAACAATATGGTTATCGAGTTGCGAATGTATTTCACGCTGGTGATGGCAATCTTCATCCACTAATTTTGTACGATAACTCTGTGCCTGGAGCATTAGAAAAAGTAGAAGAAATGGGAGGAAAAATTCTCAAACTTTGCGTCCAAGTTGGTGGTAGCATTTCTGGCGAACATGGCATTGGTGAAGAGAAAAAGTGCTACATGCCGCAAATGTTTAGCCAAGTAGATTTAGAAACTATGCAATGGGTAAGGCAAGTTTTTAATCCTCAAGGTTTAGCAAATCCTGAAAAGATATTCCCTACACCACGAACTTGTGGGGAAGCCGCAAATGCATCGCCTATCAAGCAATTTGAAGGTGTGGAAAGATTTTAAAAAAGAGTGATGTTGAAGATAAAAACTTTATAAAAGACTCCACAGATAAGGGTATGGGGCATGGGGCATTGGGCAGAAGAGGCTCCAGGGGCAGAGGGAAAAATTCATCTCCCCATTGCCAATAGGGTTCGGTTAAAGGGGAAAGGGGAAAGGGGAAAGTTTTCAAATACATCCTTTACCCCTTACCCCTTAACCCCTTCGGGGTGACGCTCCTTCGTCGCTAACGCTGACGCTAACGCCAGTCGCTCATGGGGGAAACCCCCAAGACCGCGCTGGCTCACCTTTTCCCAGACCACAAGGGAAGTTCATACTGCTTATCGGAACCGTATGCCTCCTTTTTTGTAGTAAATTTGACTGAATTCTGAGTTCTGAATTCTGAATTCTCAATTCTGATATTTCATCATCATTTATTCATATATTCCGGAGAATTAGAATTTAATTTCGTAGTTATATATAGTATTGCGATCGCATTTGATAACGCTGACAAATGAATCAGGTTGCACGCCGTTTTTTTGCTTACTTTCTGTGTTTGGGATTAGTAATCACCATAACAGTTTTTTCACACTCTTCAGCTTTAGTTTCTTCTCAAAAAACAAGTCCTTTAAGTACAGAAATTCGGGGTGTTTGGCTGACTAACGTTGCTAGCGGTGTATTGTTTGTTCCTTGGGGTATTAATCGCGCTCTCAATCAATTATCGGCTCTCAACTTTAATACAATTTATCCTGTAGTTTGGAACCGAGGACATACTTTTTATCAGAGTGCTGTAGCGAAAATGACCACAGGCTCAGATACTCAACCTTTACTTAAGTTTATGCATGTTGGACAAGATGTTTTAACAAAGATTGTCAAACTTGCTAAAAACAAAGATTTGAGAGTCATTCCCTGGTTTGAATATGGGTTTATGACGCCCCATTATTCAGAATTAGCAAGGCGTTATCCCGACTGGTTGACAAGTGGGCAAAAAGGCATAAATTCTATTGAAAATACCCCACCAGAAGAAATCGACAATGGCTTACTAAATAAGCAAGCTTGGCTAAATCCTTTACACCCACAAGTGCAAGAATTTATCCAAGGGTTAATTGTAGAAGTAGTCACAAATTATGATGTCGATGGTATTCAACTGGACGATCATTTTGGGATGCCCGTACAGTTTGGTTACGATCGCTTCACCACTGAACTTTATCAACAAGAACATCAAGGCAAAAATCCTCCCAGCGATCCTTTTAACTCAGAATGGATGCGTTGGCGAGCAGACAAAATTACTGATTTCATGGCAGAAATCTATCAAGCTGTCAAGGCAGTGAAGCCGAAAGCTAAAATATCTTTGTCTCCCAACTACCACGCTTTTGCCTATAAATACTACTTGCAAGATTGGGAAGATTGGGTAAAAAAAGGTTTAGTGGATGAGTTAATTTTGCAGGTATATCGAAGTGACAAAAACTCTTTTATCGCTCAACTCGAACAACCATCTGTAAAATTGGCTCAAACTTTGATTCCAGTAGCAATTGGTATATTATCTGGAACAATGCAGAATCCAGTAAAAATAACTCAAATTCAAGCGCAGGTGCAAGCAGTACGCGATCGCAATTTTGACGGCATCTCCTTTTTTTACTGGGAGAGTCTATGGGGTTACATCGTACCCGAATCACCACAACAGCGACGCAAAGCTTTTCTTGACATGTTTAATTGAAACAACAGGGACTGGGCAAAGGGCAAAGGACAAAGGGCAAAGAGGAAAACAAAGATCCCTCCTTTTCCCTTTAACCTTTCCCCTTTTCCCAAGGCGTTACCATCTCCCCAGTCCCCAATCACCTCGATGCCATTATTTAACTTTAATTTTCTCTGGACTTTAGCTACTTTTAGCGGTTTTTTGCTGAGTTTGTTGTTAATTGAAATTGGTGAAAAGCCTGATATTGGATTACTGGAAGCTGCTATGGGTGGATTTATCATCGCACTTCCTCAAGGTTTTCTTCTCAAGGAACCCATAGCTTGTATGAGATGGATTTTATCAAGCCTTTTGGGTTGGAGTCTCATCACTGCCATCGGTATTGGTGGCTTGGGTTGGTTTGTATTTAGCACTCAGGTTGTGCCTTTGAGAATCTTTTATGGAACAATTTACGGAGGACTCGGCGGCTTAGGAATTGGTTTAACACAATGGTTAGCAACCTCCAAACCCGCCTCTGTGGGGTGGCGATGGATATTTGTGTCTTCGGCAAGTTGGGCAATAGCCATTCCTTTCGGTTCCACTGTGGGGATTTTTTTACACCAATTCACTCACTTATTCTTAGGGGAAGTTATTGGATTAGCTATTACTTGGCTGCTAGTCGGTATGTTTACTGGAATCAATGCTCATAAATTGCGATCGTAAATTGGGCATGGGGCATGGGTAGAAAGATTGCTTTGTCTACCTTGTCTACCTTGTCTTTTTGTCCCCTTCCTATGCTTCATACCCAATATTACAAATTATAAATTTAATTGATAAAACTTGATGATTGCACGTCAGTATATGCAACAATTCTGAAAAAACTGTTCAAAATCGGTAACTTTTTTCTCACCTGCAAATGTACTTTCGCCTTGAAAAAGCAGGATTTGTTAAGCAGACTCCTATCAGCTTTCCTAAATTTCCGATCGCGAAGTAGAGAAAGATCCAAATTTCTACTAGCAAAGGCTGACAATACTTTGGCTAAGGCGCTCATGCATCTACTATAACCACAACAAGAGAGCGCCGAGAAGAGTCAGTAACACCAGACAGGGACTCTCGCATGAATATAAATCCGACTGAATCAACTATAGAGCTGACACAATTACCATCTCCTGAGATTCTCTTCGGCACGGAAGTAGATAAAAAAAGTAGTAGCGAGCAGTTTCTACTAAGTATGTACGATTCTGTGCAGGCATCGATATTTGTGGTGGATGTGCTAGAGGATGGAGATTTTCGATATGTAGCACTAAATCCAACTCATGAGCGCTGGATAGGCATTAGCTCGGAGAATTTGCGGGGCAAAAAACCAGAGGATATTCTCTCGCCCATTGATGCAGCTATGGTGCGTCAGCGTTACACGGACTGCGTATTATTTGGCAAAACTATTTCTTACAAACAATGTTTGCGATTCCAAGGAGTGCCGACTTGGTGGAGTACAACTCTGACTCCATTACGAGATGCGAACTCTAGGATTTATCGATTAATTGGTACTAGTAGTAATATTACTTCTGTTAAAAATGTAGAACTAGCAGTTGAACTCCAGGCACAACGGGAGCAACTAATAGAAGCCATCGCCTCTAGAATTCATCAATGTGTAGAATTAGATACCATTCTACATCAGACAACACAAGAACTACGGCAGTTTTTAAAGAGCGATCGCGTGCTAATTTATCGCTTTCAAGGCGATGGGAAAGGAGTGGTGATTGCCGAATCAAGTGTAGTCAGTAACGATTTGCTGTTAGGAAAAAACATCGCCGATCCCAGCTTTGGTCGTCAATATCAGCAACACTACAGCCAAGATTATATTCAAATTATTGAAGATATTCACACAGCTGGATTACACCCTTGCCATATAGAATTCCTGGGATCTTTACACGTTAGAGCCAATGTAGTAGTACCAATTTTTTTCAAGCAAGATGTGTGGGGACTATTAATTGCTCAACATTGCCATCACCCGCATGAATGGCAAGAAATGGAAACGAACTTACTCAAACAGCTGGCAATTCAAATCGGTATTGCTGTCCAACAGTCACAACTTCATCAGCAACTCAACGATTTCCAAGTCAAAATCGAGTTGCACAAACAAAAACACATCAATCAGTTGCAACAACTACGAAACTTTCAAACCTTGGTGCAACAAATGACGGAGCAAATCCGCGATAGTGTTGATGAAACCCAGGTGTTGCAGACAGTTACCAAGGAATTAGTACATTTACTCAACCTTGACCGCTGTCAAATCGAACTGTATAGCAGCTGTCAAACACAGGTACATATTACTTACGAGTACACAACCAATTTACCCCAGTGCTTGGGATTGACTAAACAAATTGCAGACCGTCCCGAAGTTTATCAGCCACTTTTGCAAAAACAACCTTTGCAATTTTTAGAAATTGTACCTGGATGGCGACCAAAATTGCTGGTTGTTGCTCAGATGGCTTGTCCAATTTTCGATACTCAAGGAATTTTGGGAAATATTTGGTTGACAAGACCAACACAAGAATCCTTTGATGAATTTGAAGTCGGGCTAGTGCAGCAAATAGCCAATGAATGTGCGATCGCTATCCGCCAAGGACAACTTTACCAAAAAACCCTCTCCCAGGTAAAAGAATTAGAAAAACGCGAACGATTAAAAAATGAATTTCTCAGAACGCTGTCCCAAGAACTACGAACACCGATAACTAGCATCAGCCTCGCTGCTCAAACTCTCGAAAGTGTACTTGCATCAGAACAAATATTAGACATAGAAATAGTTCCGCAGCTTTTACAGATATTGCATAACGAATGCGCGCGAGAAAGCAAATTAATCAACGATTTACTCACACTCACATCCTTAGAAGCCGAACCAAGTTCCCCGACTTTAATTGCCATTGACTTGCAAAGCTGGCTTTACCCCATCATTGAAACTTTTCGAGATGTTACCAACTGCCAACGCCAGCAGTTAAACTTAAACATCGACGGCACACTGCCAATTTTAGAGACAGATATCACAGACTTAGAAAGGATTGTCACCGAACTGCTCAACCATGCCTGCAAATACACCCCAGCAGGGGAATCTATTACAGTGACGGCTCAACCAGCAGGCGACGCAGTACACCTGCAAATTACCAGTTCTGGAATCGAACTGAACAGCAACGAAGTGTCACGAATTTTTGAGCCTTTCTATCATCTTGACAAACACGATCCCTGGAAACATAGCGGCACTGGACTAGAATTGGCATTAGTGCAGAAAATGGTCAGACATTTAGGCGGCTCAATCTCTGTAGAAAGTGCAGCAGCTCAAACTACCTTCATAGTCAAATTTCCCCTTTAACTCGTTTCCTGGGGTGTTACACTGGCAAATTTTGGAGAAGTTTGCTAATATCGTTATCTGTGTGGGTGACTAGCTCAACGGTAGAGCATCGGACTCTTAATCCGCTGGTTCTGAGTTCGAATCTCAGGTCACCCACTTTTGAGATTTTGGATTTTAGATTTTAGATTAAAAGCCTTTGCTATACAAGGCTTACTGAAAAAGTCCCTTGGTGGGGGTAGAAAACTCTTAATGGGCAACTCTTAACAGTTTCAGGGAACTCCAAAAAATAAATTGTTCCAGTTAATGCGTTGACTGTTGACTGCTGACTGTCAAAGGTCAACGGTCAACAGTTAACAGTCTTCTGTGGAATATTTTTTTACTTGGAAGTCCCTCACGCCTATAGGTTCTAATTTTTTGAAATCCAATCAATTGCAAATGCAAGGCTTTTAAAGCTTAGACGCGAATTATAGGAAAGGGAAAAATACCAAACCTTTCCCCCTTTCCCCTTACCCTTTTCCCGACTTCTCTTAGAAGTCTAATGTATAAGTCCTACTTTCTTGCTGATTTTGAGTGTAAAGCTACTCCCAATGAGTGTTTGACTTGGGATTTCACCGCTTCAACAATGGCATCGGCATCAATTTTGGCAGCATGAAGCAGTTCTTCGGGTGTACCGGAACCTGGCATTTCACTCACCGCTAACTTAATTAGCCGCAGCGGAGTTTCATCGTAACTAGGGCTACTATTAGTACCCGCAAAAACATCCAGCACCGCTGCACCTAACCCCCCTTCTAACCAATGGTCTTCAACAACAACTAAATTCCCCTCAGTATCGCGTGCAGCTTGATGAAGTGTCTTAGCGTCAATGGGTTTGACAGAGTAGGCATCAATGACACGCACCGCGATACCTTCATTTTTAAGACGTTCATAAGCCTTGAGAGCTTCGTGTAAAGTGATACCAGCAGCGATGATGGCGGCTCCATCGCTGTCTGAACTACGGATTACTTTGCTACCGCCAATGGGAAAATCTTCATCAGAGTCATAAATTACAGGTGTGCTTTCTCTCGTGGTGCGGAGGTAGACAATGCCATTGCGATCGCTCATTTGTGCCACTAATTTAGCAGTTTGATTGGCATCGCTGGGATACAGTACAGTACTACTCCATACAGCCCGGAATGCTGCTAAATCCTCCAGTGCCATTTGTGAAGGGCCATCTTGACCAATGGATACCCCAGCATGGGAACCCACTAATTTAATGTTGGCGCGGGAGACAGCCGCCATACGTACAAAATCATAACCCCGACTCAAGAAAGCAGCGAAACTCGACGCAAAAGGTTTGTATTTTCGCACCTGTAAACCCACCGCCGCTGCAATCATTTGTTGTTCCGCAATGTACATCTCAAAGTAGCGCTCAGGATAAGCTTCAGCGAAATCTTCAGCATAAGTGGAATTACTCACCTCAGCATCAAGAACAACTACATTTGGCTGAGCAGAACCCAATGCTAATAAAGCATCCCCGTAGGCTCTACGTGTTGCCACCTTTGCACCTTTGTTATATGTGGGAAGTTGCAACTGTTGGGGGTTACCTATAACAACTGGTTGGGGTTGTTCTTCGGGTTTGTTGACTTGAATTATGATGTGGCGTTGGCCACCCAATTCGGCGATCGCTGCTTTTTCGGCATCAGGTTTGAGTGCTTTACCATGCCAACCACCCAAATCTTCCAAAGAAGCTACACCTTTGCCTTTCTTTGTGCGAGCAATAATTACAGTGGGGCGATCGTTGACACTCAAAGCAGCGTTCAAACATTGGTCAATCTCCTGAAAATTATGACCATCAATTTCCATCGCTTGCCAACCAAAAGCTTTAGCACGTGCAGCATAAGCTTGTATGTTCCAGCCCAATTCAGTCTGACCCCGCTGCCCTAAACGATTGACATCGATAATAGCGATCAGATTGTCTAAGCTGTAATGCGAGGCATGGTCAAAAGCCTCCCACACAGACCCCTCAGATGTTTCACTATCACCAAGCAACACCCACACATGGTATGGTAACTGGTCTAAATACTTACCTGCTAAAGCCAACCCTACACCAATTGGCAATCCTTGTCCCAAAGAGCCGGTGGCCACATCAACCCAAGGTAAAACTGGCGTGGGATGGCCTTCCAAGCGACTGCCTAATTGCCGCAGAGACATTAATTCTCCATCGCTAATTACCCCCGCAGCTTTATACATGGCATACAACAACGGTGCGGCGTGTCCTTTAGAGAGAATGAAGCGATCGTTATTAGGGTTATCTGGATTTTTAAAATCGTAGCGCAGATATTTAGAGAGTAAAACTGCCATCACATCCGTTGGTGACATAGACGAAGTAGGATGACCTGAACCAGCAATAGTCGTTGCGCGAATACTATCAACACGCAACTGTTGTGCTAACTCATGCCATTGCTGTATTTGCTCCTGTATGGCCATAGTGGTATTCCTAAATTAAAATCAAGGTTATTGCAGCGAATCTTTGATTTGTATTTGGATGAAATGAGCTAATGCGCGCTAAAAAAGCATAACTACTCGTGGTAATCGTTGACTGTCAACCCTCAACAACCAGTAGCGAATCAATAGACTTCTTGCATAAGTCGGGAAAAGGCGAAGGGGGAAAGGGTAAAGGTTTTGTATTGTCCCCTTCCCCTTTAACCTTTTCCCTTTTCCCAACTCTTGCAAAAGTGTTTTTTGCAAGAGGTCTAATGTGCAATTTTTATGTGAAACAGCTTAGAAGTTTAAAACTAGCTTCAAATAATTTAGATATGGAATTCTACAATCAGATAAAGATTAAATCTCTAATTTTTAACCATTTGGAATTGGGAGTTAAAGGATTTTTATGCAAACTATGGTGTAAAAGCTTCAGAGATTTATTTCACTCTCCCTGGGTTTAATTTAGAAATAAGGAGTGGCGATCGCTTCTTTCTAATGGAGTAATTAAGTTTATTTCTCAGGATATATAACAAGGAACTGGGGACTGTTGACTGTTCACTGTTGACTGCTGACTGTCAACGGTCAACGGTCAACAGTCTTCTGTGAAATATTTTTTACTTGGAAGTCCCTTAACCGTCAACAGTCAACACTATGACTGACTCTACGATTTCAAAGCATAATAACTGACTAACTAAGTAGATAAACTTAATTAAACATAAAACAATAGTAGGGTGTGTTGTCGCAAAGCGCAACGCACCTCACATTGATATAGTAGAATCTATAGAGGTGCGTTAGCCTACGGCGTAACACACCCTACACTTATTTACATCTACATCTTACGTTTTTTTTGGTTGAGCTACTTATTAGTTTGATACTTGTTGTTCTGCTACCGTCACCGCTTCATTTTCTTGAGATTTGGGGAAAAATTTCTGAGATATCCAGTTAGTCAAGATGTGGGATAGTAATCCCAGAGGGCCAGCAAAAAAACATAAAGCTAGGGAATGAATTGTCCAAATACCTATTTTTTGACCTTCTAAGTATATCCAGCGACCAACAAATAAATCCATCACTAAATAATGAACCCAACCCGTTGCTGCAACTTTTTCATCTGCAAAAAGTCGGGCGACATTTGCTAATTCCAAATTTGAAAAATCTTGCGCGTTTTCTGGCGTAATGCTGTTAACAAACAAATACAAATATACCCCAGCCAACAGCACAAAAGGTAGATATGATGCCATTATTCGCTGCGTCACCTTCCAATTTGGCAATAAAATCATTAAAGTCCAAAAAGGCAAAACGAAAAGATTCGCAATATTAAATATTTGGGAAATAGTCATAGTTTTGTGAAATGGAGGGTGGGGAGATGGGGAGATGGGGAGATGGGGAGATGGGGAGATGGGGGAGATGGGGAGATGGGGGAGATGGGGGAGATAGGGGAGAAAAATTGCTACCTTGTCCCCCTTGTCCCCCTTGTCTCCATACCCCATGCCCCATGCCCCATGCCCCATGCCCCATGCCCAATTAATTTATAAAGCTACAAGTTGAGATTCGATTTCTGAGGATTTTAAATCGCGACCGATGAAAACTAAGCGGGTTTGTCTGGGTTCTTGTGGTTGCCAGGGGCGATCGTAAAATTTATCAAATCTGGTTCCCACACCTTGCATTACTAGGCGCATGGGTTTGTTTGGTACTGCTACGAAGCCTTTAATTCGATAAATTTCTTGTTCTTGTGCCAATGCTTGCAACTGCTGTTGCAGCTTTTCTGGGTCAAAGGCACGATCCAAAATTAAATTGGCAGAGATAATTTCTTCATCGTGGTCGTGGTCTTCTTCGCTGTCGTGATGACTGGGGCGAGAGTCTAGGTTGTCTTCCACAGCAGCCTGGAATCCTAATAATATAGATGCATCGAGTTGAGAGCGATTACTCTCCACAATCTTCACCACTCTGGGCAACTCTTGTTTAACTAATTCCTCGACTTTGGCTTTGGTGTCAGCGTCTACCAAGTCAGTTTTATTCAACACCACTAAGTCTGCACAAGCAAGTTGGTCTTCAAACAACTCTTGCAAAGGTGTTTCGTGTTCTATACTATCATCAGCTTGTCGCTGGAGAGCGATCGCCTGGGGATCGCTGGCAAATGTCCCTGCTGCTACAGCCGCACAATCAACTACAGTAATCACCGCATCCACTGTGGCTGCGTTGCGAATTTCCTGCCAGCGAAAAGCTTTCACCAGCGGTTTCGGTAACGCCAAACCAGAGGTTTCAATCAAAATACAATCAATGCTATCTCGCCGCTTAATTAGCTCTTGCATCGTCGGATAAAACTCTTCTTGGACGGTACAGCATAAGCAGCCGTTAGTTAATTCAAAAATATTGCTCTCACCCCCACCATCCTCAGGGCAAATTTGACAGGATTTCAATAATTCGCCATCAATACCGAGTTCGCCGAATTCATTCACCAAAACTGCAATCCGCCGTCCTTGGTTATTTTGTAGCAGGTGGCGAATGAGACTTGTTTTTCCACTACCTAAAAAGCCTGTAATTACTGTGACCGGAATTTTTGCAGCCATATTTTGCCTGGTGTTTTCAGTATCACAAGTTTTACTATTTATCAACTTAGATACTGAGATTATCCTGAGTTTAAATCTTGACTCAGTTATTTTAAACTGAAATTCTAGAGTCAGACACTACAACTCAAAAATAGACATATGCCCCATACTCAATTCTCTTTCTCAAGAATGATTCTCTATTTTGTGGCATAAATTTAGTGAATGCGGGCGATATGTACATAACAGCGTCGATCATCACCAATTGACTTATGAGTAACTCCACTTACCAGCTAGACGATTTCACTTTAACGTTACCAATTTCCCAAACAGCTCGCATAACTGCCGGGCAATTTGCCAATGAGCAGCCAAATTCTCGAAAAGCAGAGCAAGTCTGGCTGAATACTCTAGCTGTATGGGTGGTCAATGACTATTTGCAAATGATGGATATTCCCACTAATCTCGCAGCTAGTGATAGTTGGAATCCCATCATGCGCCTGTGCGAGGATGTGGCTGACTTAGAAGTGCCATCAGTCGGTCGCCTGGAGTGTCGTCCGGTTCATCAACACCAACAGACATGTTCCATTCCTGCTGAAACTTGGGAATCACGAGTGGGCTATTTAGTAGTTCAATTTGATGAATTGTTCCAAGAAGCCAAGCTACTTGGTTTTGTACCTAGTGTGGCAACTGAAACACTACCTTTGAGACAATTACAACCATTGGAAGCATTCATCGACCATATAGCCAAACTCCAACAATCTCCACTAGTGAATTTAACTCAGTGGTTTGCTGGTATATTTGAGACTGGTTGGCAAAGTGTTGAATCTTTGTGGAACCTGCCAGAATTTAGACCAGTTTATGCTTTTCGCAGTCCTGAAACTCTAGAACTAAATACTTCAAACCGAGCAGAATCAATTACTAAACGTGCAAAACTGATTGATTTGGGTATCCAAATTCTCAATCATCCGGTGATGTTGATTGTGGAAATCAGCCCCGAAAAGGATCGACAAACCAGTATCCACCTCCAGTTACACGCAACTGGGAGTCAAATTTACTTACCACCAGGAGTTCATCTTACCGTTCTAGATAGTTCTGGAGCGGTGTTTTTAGAAGCTCAATCTCGAAAATCAGATAATTATATTCAGTTACAGTTTCGTGGCGAACCCACAGAAGAATTTAGCGTTAGGGTAGGATTAAACGGTGTTAGTATTACTGAACATTTCCGGATTTAAAACATCTAGCTATCTTCCCTCTTTGTCGGTAACTTATTAAGTAGTCAATTGATTAATTAAAAATTCAAATCGCCTTTTTGGATTTTCAAAAAATTTTTGTAGACACTTGGTGAAGCTTTTCACCAGACATCAGAGGTTGCCGAGTTTGCACAGAAAGAGGGATAGCGACAGTCATGGGTAAATTAGTAGTTCTGAAGTTCGGAGAGGGTAGTTTTGAGCAGGGCTTTGCTGTGACCCTGCAAATTGGTGAAGAACACAAGCGCCCGACAACAGAAGTCACGGGCAAATTACCTCCATTTCCGGAAATGCCCCTCTACTATAGTCATTGGCAGTCTAGTTATCGGCAAATAGGCAATCGTTATCGTCTTCATGCAGAGCAAGTGCAGGTGACGAATGTATCGATGATCCAAGACTGCGAAAATACTTCTCACATTTTACGGGTGCGTTTTAACACCTGGCTCAAAGCAGAAGAGTTTCGCTCTGTAAGAGAAAAATGGTTAGAAAGACTATCCTCTACAGAAGAAGTGCGGGTAATTTTACAAACAGAAAATACTCAATTACAGCTATTACCTTGGCATTTGTGGGACTTACTAGAACGCTATCCCAAGGCTGAAATTGCCCTTTCTTCACCGACTTACGATCGCATCCAGAAGCCACACACTCCCAATCCTTTAGTTAATATCTTGGCCATTGTTGGCAACAGTCAAGGAATTGACACTAAGGCAGATCAAGTTTTATTGCAACAGTGCAACAATGCCGAAGTTTGTTTTCTTGTGGAACCACAACGCAAAGAATTAACTGAGCATCTGTGGAAAAAAAACTGGGATATTCTTTTCTTTGCTGGACATAGTTCTACTCAGGGAAATGGAGAAAGTGGACGAATTTATCTCAATAAAACTGATAGTCTGACCATTGGAGAGTTAAAGTATGCTCTGAAGAAAGCTATTGAAAATGGTTTGCAACTGGCTATATTCAATTCCTGCGATGGTTTGGGATTGGCACGAGAATTAGCTGATTTGCAAATCCCTCAAATAATTGTCATGCGCGAACCGGTTCCAGACCTGGTTGCTCAAGAATTTTTAAAATATTTTCTTCAAGGCTTTGCGAGTGGAGAATCTTTATATCAATCAGTGCGCCAAGCACGGGAACGTTTGCAAGGACTTGAAGACCGATTTCCTTGTGCAACTTGGCTACCAGTGATTTGTCAAAATCCAGCCCAGACGCCCCCTACTTGGGATGAATTAAGGTCTAGAGAAATTGAAGAGATGCCAAACTTATCTCCGTCCATCAAACGCAGATTTAGCATCGCTTTGTTATCCACCTTAGCAGTTACAGCCTTCGTTGTGAGCGCCAGGTTCGTGGGAATTCTAGAAAGTACAGAGATTCCAGCCTACGACCAAATGATGCGATCGCGTCCACCAGAAGAAATTGATTCCCGACTTTTGGTAATCACCATTGATGATGATGATTTGGCGACTCAAAGAAAAAATGGTGAGACTTTAATCGGAGCTTCCATTTCCGAGAAATCTCTCAACAAACTTTTAGAAAAACTCAATCAATATCAACCGAGAGCCATCGGCTTAGATATCTACCGTGATTTTAATGCCAAAGAGCGGGATTTAATTAATCGTTTGCAAAAAACTCCAAACCTGATTGGCATCTGTAAAGGAAGCGATGGCACAACCAACATCAGAGGTATTCAGCCGCCACCAGAAATTCCAAAAACAAATATCGGCTTTAGTGATTTTATTCATGACCGTGATGGAGTTATCCGTCGGCATCTTTTATTCATGAACCAAGAGCCGACATCATTGTGTTCTACTTCCTACTCATTCAGTTTGCAACTGGCTTCGCTGTATCTGAGGTCTTCAGGAATTCGAGTCGAATTCACCCCCGACGGAAATTTGCAACTCGGTAAGACCGTTTTTCCAAACCTCAAGTCTCGTAGTGGTGGGTATCAAAATATTAATGCCAATGGCGGTCAAATCTTACTCAACTACCGTTCTGGAAAACAAGTTGCCCAACAAGTAACACTCACGGAATTTTTATCTAGTCCAGTTAATCCCAATGCATTCAAAGACCGGATTGTTTTAATTGGCGTCATCTCAAGAGGAGATTCTCCAGATACCTGGCCAACACCCTACGGAATTCCTCTAGACGAGCAAATGCCAGGAGTCTTGTTACAAGCACAGATGATCAGCCAAATTCTCAGTGCTGTGGAAAATGGGCGTCCATTGCTGGGGGTTTGGTCGCTGTGGCTGGAAGTAGCTTGGATTTGGTGCTGGTCTGTGGTAGGAGGAATCATAGCTTGGCGAAAGCTTTCACTTCCGTGGTTAGCATTAGTATTGAGCGTTAGCTGTGGTGTTTTATACATATCTTGCTTTGTCCTCTTAATTTCCGGTGCTTGGATACCCTTTGTACCCTCCGCCTTGTCTTTGCTAGCCACCGTTGGCTTAATGTCAATTTATAATTTCAAACCTAAAATTTCGAGTTCAGATAGTTAATGAAGGGGAAGTGGGGAGATGGGGAGGTAGGGAGCAGGGGAAAAGGTTAAAGGGAAAAGGTTAAGGGGAAAAGGGAAAAGGGAAAAGGTTAAGGGGAAAAGGGAAAAGGTTAAGGGGAAAAGGTTAAAGGGAAAAGGTTAAAGGGAAAAGGTTAAAGGGAAAAGGTTAAGGGGAAAAGGTTAATGGTTCGACAAGCTCACCAACCGGGAAAAGGTTAAAGGGAAAAGGTTAAAGGGAAAAGGGAAAAGGAATAAATTTAATCTTTCCCCTTTTCCCCTTGCCCCTTTCCCTTTCCCCTGGAGCACGTGGAGCCTCTTCTGACCCATGCCCCATACCCCATGCCCCATGCCCAATTCAAAATTTTATGAGGTAATGTTTTTATGAAGTGTAATTTACAATCAGTAAAATTATTTTTAGTATTAGCTTTGAGCTGCACCGGTTTACTTGCTAGCGAGACTTTGAGTTTTGGTCGGGAACTGAGAGATGGTTCTCATTCTAAAACCATCGTTGCTCAAACTCCACGCTTTGAACAACCTCCAGTTCCACCTGGCCCCCCTCCAGGAGGACGCGTCCGTGGTGGGGCTACGCGAGGAAATGGAACAGCATGTGCAGCTGTTAAACCCGACCTGACGGCTTTAGTACCATTTACTGAGGAACCTAATGATGTGGTTAATGTTTGGTCACAAACGACGTTAGAACGTCCAACTTGGTTTTTCTATATGCCATATACCAAAGACATGGCTCATGCAGTGGAATTAGTGCTGCAAGATGGGGACTCTAACCAAGTCTACAAAAAAGCGATCGCTCTGAAAGATCGGCCAGGAATTATAGGGGTTTCTCTACCTAGCACTGCTCCGGCTTTGGAATTAAACAAAGAATATCGTTGGTTTTTTAGTGTTAACTGCGATGAACAAAAAAATGCTCCCTGGACTTACGTTGAAGGGGTAATCAAACGAGTAGACCTCAACCAATCAACACTTAAAGATTTAGAAAATGCAAATCCTTTACAGCGCTATACAATCTATGCCCAAAAAGGAATATGGCACGAAGCACTAGCAATACTGGCTCAACTGCATCAACAAAATCCTCAAGATACCACACTCCAAGCACAGTGGCAGAATTTACTAGGTAGTATCCGCTTAGATGATGTTGCCAAAGAGCCACTTTTGTCAATAGAGGGGAGTCGGGAATAGGGCATGGGGCAGAAGAGGCTCCAGGGGAAAGGGAAAGGGGCAAGGGGAAAAGGGGAAAGATTAAATTTATTCCTTTTCCCTTTAACCTTTTCCCTTTAACCTTTTCCCTTTTCCCTTTTCCCGGTTGGTGAGCTTGTCGAACCATTAACCTTTTCCCCTGCCTCAAGAGCCTCCCCAGTTCCCTTGTCTCTCATACTTAAAAACTAATTAATCATCCTCAAGTTTTAGTAATTGTTCATCAATAATTCGTATCCGTCCTTGCACTATTTCTTCTGAAAGAATTCGCTTTCTTAATGCCTCATTGAGCGCTCCTTTTTCTGCTAAAAGTAAACGGCGACGGATGGCATCGATTTTACTGAGATCGCCATTTTTTGCTTCCAAATCTTGAGGACGGCGGTTATAAATTTCTCGTACTGCTTTTTCGGCTTTGGCTATTCGCACCTGATAAGCTGAACGCATTTCTTCATAGACGGCTTTTGGCAATACTCCCGATTTCAACAAGTTATCTAACTCGTCTTGTGCAGATTTACTTGTCATCAACTCGGCTTGTAATTCTTCAATTTGTTGCTGAAGAGGTGAAAATTGAGATAATTCTAAGCGTTTGACTACCCAAGGCAAACTCAAACCTTGTCCTACTAATGACACCAACACACTACCAAACACTAAAGCAATGAGGATTTCTCGCCCTGGTAGTGTGGTGGGTAAGCTCAATGCCAAAGCCATTGACAGTGAACCTTTAATATTGCCTAAAAATAGTAAATGTTGCCAGCGTAGGGGAATTGGGCGGTCAAACCAACGAATTCCTAATAGCAAAGGATAGACTGTAAGAAGTCGCCCGACTTGATAAGCTAAAACTGCAAATATAATCGCCGGTAAAGTTTTCCAAAGTATTCCCAGGTCTATTTCTACACCAATTAAGAGAAAAATAAAGGTGTTAACAGTAAAACTCGCATATTCCCAGAAACTCAATAATGTGATGCGACTAGAAGCAGAAGTATTGCGAGAAAGTCCTAAATTACCAAAAATTAATCCTGCTACAACTACAGCTACAGCACCGGATACACCAAGAGATTGCCCTACTTGAAAAGTGCCTAAGGCAACTGCAACTGTTAGCAAAAGACTGCTGAGAGGATCGTCTAAACGAGCAAATACAGGTATGGTTAAATAACCCAAAATTAACCCAATAATGCAACCTCCCAGAGAAATAAATAACAGTTGTTTAATTCCTTCTAGAAAAGTGATTGAACCAGTGGAATATACTTGCAAAATTAAGTTGAAGGAAACTAAAGCAGCAGCATCATTAAATAAGGTTTCTCCTTCCACAATGGTGGAAAGTCTAGAAGGTACTGGTATTTCCTTAAAAACAGCAATCATGGAAACTGTATCAGTGTTTGCCAAAATTACACCGACAAACAAGGCTGGTATCCAACTTAGTCCCAGTCCAAATTTCAAGAGGACGGCAATAATTCCACTGGAAATTATAGCCCCAGGCCCAGCTAACAGGGCAATTGGTTTAAAGGTGCTGCGTAGGCGGCTGACATCTGTATTAATACCAGCTTCAAAAATGAGAATTGGCAAGAAAAGGTTTAAAACCAGGGTTGGATTTAAACCAAGGGGACGAGACAACAATTCAGTGATTGGTAAACCCGCCAATACTAAACCAGTGACATAAGGAATTCGTAATTGCCGAGACAGCAAAGCTACGACTGTAGCCACAAGCAAGAGAATAATTGAAATTTTGACTAATTGAGTTACATCCACTATTACTTTCTGAAAATTTATTTGAACAATAGCGATCGATATCTCATCTTAGAGGATGTGCGATCGCTCTGAAATCTACTTTTGAATTTTCTCATAAGTAGGTCAATCTTAAAAAAGGTAACATATATAGCAATTTTATTTCAGCTATAGTCTACAGAGGTGCGTTAGCCTACGGCATAACACACCCTACATTTATTTATTGACATCTACGTATGACGTTTTTTTAGGTTGAGCTACTTATAGGAATCCGATTTTATTAGTGAAAATCTTTGTGTAGATAGGGAACAGGTAACAGATAAGAGTCAATAGGGTTCGGATAAGCAGTATAGACTTCTTGCATAAGTCGGGAAAAGGGGAAAGGGGGAAAGGTTTGGTATTTTCCCTTTCCCCTTTCTTCTTTAACCGAACCGTATTGAGAATCAAGTTAGATGTGTATTATTTTTTTTCAAAAATAAAATATGAATTCTATATTTTATTTTTGAAATTATACGACGTAGTCTTTAATTTTCTAAAAAACGAAATAGCCTATTGTTTATATTTCTGACAAAAATGGGAATAATAAACACAGTAATGGTTATATTTATGAGTTTTTTAAACAAATTGAACTGGAATATTCTGCGTAAAAATTCTCAAAATAGCTCTGGAATATATCCACCCAATAATAGCCAACAAACTGTAGTCCAATCACGCCATCAATCACCTGCCAAAGCCAAGGGGGGCATAGGCACTAAACTTATTTGGATAACCATACTTATAGGGATTCCTGTTGGTGTGATTTGGGTAGCGAACTTGCCTTACGCAGTGATTCGCCGTCCGGTGGTACAAAATGCGCCTGTTTTGTTATTACCTAGCTATATAAATGTGGATCATCACTATCGACAGGCGTTAGTAACAGTGGAACAGGCTGAACAATTGATTGAAAAAGCTACCAGTCCAGCTGATTTGGCTTTGGGAGAACAAAAGCTACAACAAGCACAAAAACATCTCAATGAATTACCAACTTGGTTTGTCAGCGATTTGTCTGAATATAGATATTGGTGGTACGATCGCCACTTTAGCATCTATGGTTTTAATGCATCTCGTCGTTTAGTTGGGCAGCTAGAAGCTAAGGTTTTTCAGGAAAAGAATGCTCAAACTTTGCTCGCAGATAATATGCAGGCTTTATTAAATGCAAAACAGCAATATCAACAAGCTACAACAGTCAGCGATCGAAAAACTGCGATCGCTACTTGGCAAACAGCACTAAATCAATTAGAGCAAATTCCCAGTCAAACCCTAGCAGGAAAAACTACACGCAATCAACTAGATGACTACAAGCGTGAGTTTAAGGAAGTTGTGGGACTGGCCGCCGGTAATGAACGTATCAGTGCATTAATCACCGCAGCCCGCCAATTTTCATGGCAAGCCGCCAAAGCTGGTCAAAATCCGCCACACCCTGTCAGTGAATGGCGACAAATAGAACATTTATGGGAAGAAGCTATTGAACGACTCAAAGACGTTCCCACAAATGATGTGGCTGGTTATGCCCAAGCACAGGAATTACTAGCAATTTATGAAAGTAATTTAGGTCAAGTTAAAGTCAGACGGCAAGCCGAAGCTGATGCTGTGGAGGCTTTGTCAGCAGCGCAACGAGAAATCGAAAACTTATTAGCTTCCATTCCTGACGATTCTCAAACTCTAGACCGCAATCGTGTCAGCAGCCAATTGCAAAGTATTATTAATCAATTAGAAAAAGTCCAAAATGGTACAACGGCATATCTCAAAGCTCAAGAGTTACTACTATCAGCCAATAATAAACTCAAGCAGTTGCAAACTAAATAAAACGGACTATTGATATGAGGAGTTATTCTTATCTCCCTTGTCCTCCTTGTCTTTTTTCCCTCCATCTCCCCATTTTTTATTGCGTGGGTTGGGAACGTCGAATTTCTTCCACCTGACCAACTTCAAAAATTAAGGTAAATCGTTGCCCCATTTCTCGTTCGATAAATTCTTCTAATAGCTCTACTTGTCGCGGTGTGACTGGTTCCCTTGCTCGGACGCTCAAGCGTACTTCTGGGGGATTTGTTAACCAGTTGGTATTGCTGTTAAGCAACTGTAATCGCGTAAAGGTGATGGTACGGTTCAATAATGCTTTTCGCAGGCTGGTTTCTAGTTGCCCTTGTCGCACGAGTCGCGCAAAGCTGACGCCCAAGGGAATTACCAGGATTGCTGTTAAAGCCATAGTCCAAATTAAGGGACGATGTGCCCGCGCTATTGAGGTGTAACCTGCTACTGAGAATGTCACCATACAGGAGAGGGCAATACCGAGTAAGTTAGTTAGGTAAAGTAAGGTTGCTCCGAAACTGAGCGACCAATTTCCTTGTGCTAAGCCTAAACCAATGACGCAAATCGGGGGCATGAGGGCAACAGCGATCGCAGTTCCCGCCACAGTACCAGAGATTTTTGGTTCGATTTTGCCGTAGCCACTTATACCACCAGCTACTACGGCAATTCCCAAATCTAATAATGTTGGTCTGGAACGAGCCAGGATTTCACTACCATATCTGGGCAACCCCAGCAGCCAACCCAAAGAACAAGCGATGACTACCGCTAATAACGTGCCAATTGCTACAGAATTACTCCCTTGCGAAATAAGGTAATATCTGCTTGTAAAGCACCAAAAGCTAAACCTCGAATTGGCAACATTAAGGGAGCAATAATCATCGCGCCAATAATTACAGCTGCACTGTTGGACAATAAACCAAAGGTGGCGATGGCGCAGGAGCTAACAATTAAAATTATGTAAGCTGAGTCTAGGGTTGATTCTGCCAGCAACTCTGTTTGTAGCTGTTGGAGTTTTTCTGGTTGGGAACCCTGGCGACGGAAATTTTTAAATCGGTCTCGAATGTTATTACCCAAGACCTTCCTCCTTAAATATGCAGTTAACTGTTAAGTCTTCTTGCTTTGCTCATTAAAGTCTGACATTAATTTCATGTCATCTAAAAATAGTTACAAGAGTATAAGTACAAAATTTGACTAGGAATCTTCTTATGGTACTTGAAGGTGGGATTGCCGAGGAAGCGATCGCAAACAATCTCAAGCAATTTCTTTTAGTGCTTTCGGTGTCTTTGGGTGTGGCGACACTACCGCAGATATTTAGCTGGTTCCGCCAGATACCTTACACGTTGCTATTGGTGATTGTTGGCTTATGGTTGGCATTTTTTGATGTGCGTTTGGTGACCCTTTCCCCGGAATTGATTTTGTTTATTTTTTTACCACCACTATTGTTTGAAGCTGCATGGAATTTAAAGTGGTCGGAACTGAAACGGGATTTAGTGCCAATTTGCTTGTATGCAATTTTGGGGGTGGTAATTACAATAGCAGGCGTGGCGATCGCTTTGAATCAAGTTGTTGCTGTTTCCCTAACCACAGCTTTACTCATCGCAGCCAGTCTCTCTGCTACTGACCCTGTTTCCGTCACCGCCTTGTTCCGCGAACTAGGCGTAGGTAGTCGTCTTGTCACCTTAATGGAAGGCGAAAGCTTGTTCAATGATGGCATGGCGGTAGTTGCCTTTGGTTTTTTGGTATCGTTTTCTTTGAAAACTGTAGAATTAGAATTTCAGCCAATTTTAGTTGAGTTTTTCACAGTTGTCGGCATTGGGATTGCAGTAGGAAGTTTTATTGGGTTTGGTATTTCCTACCTTACCCAGCGCTTCGATTTACCTTTAGTAGAACAATCCTTAACTTTGGTTTCCGCTTACGGTACCTACCTGATTATTGAAGACTTTGGTGGTTCTGGAGTTATTGGCGTTGTCACCACTGGTTTGATTTTAGGTAACTTTGGCTCTCGTATAGGAATGAATCCCCGCACCCGCGTTATTGTTTCCGAATTTTGGGAATTTTTAGCGTTTTTTGTGAATTCCATTGTGTTTTTGTTGATTGGCGACCAAATACGCTTTGCTAGTTTGGCAGAAAATTTGCAAATTATTCTGGTGACAGTGGGAGCAATGATTTTGATGCGGGGAGTTGCTATTGTGCTTTTGAGCAAATTCAGTACCAGCATCACCAAATCCGAAATTTCTCTACCAGAGCAAACTATCTTATGGTGGGGTGGACTGCGGGGTTCCGTTTCCATTGCTCTAGCATTGAGCGTACCGACAATACTACCAGAGCGAGAAAAAGTCATTGCTACGGTTTTTGGGGTAGTATTATTTACTTTGCTTGTGCAAGGATTGACCATTAAACCTTTGCTGAAAAAACTCAATTTGTTGGGTGATGCACCCTTACGCGAGAAATTTTTAGAATTGGTAGCTCGTTATGTTGCTCTAGAAAGAGTCATACAACATCTGCAAGCAGATAAACGTCCTGGGATTGACCCAGAATTTCGGCGTTATCAGGAGAAACTCATCCAAGGTGAGTTTGCAAATTTAGAGACGAAAATCTACAAATTACAAAATGATTATCCCAATCTTCAAAACTTTACCAACGAACAATTTAGAGGAGAATTGTTGGCAATTGAAGCAGATACTTATGCAGAATTTGTTAAGTCTGGACGGTTAAATAAAGAACTTGCTTCTTTGTTGGAAGATGTTTTACAAAATGGAGATGAAAAACAAGACGGGTAATAGGGGTTAACGGTTCATTGAAGACTAAAAGTATATGGTTGTTGACTGTTGACGGTTCGCAGTCAACAGTTTAAATTGCTATAATTGACCGTATTTTTCTAAATTGTCCTTGATGA
Source organism: Nostoc linckia z4 (assembly GCF_002608075.1). Taxonomy (GTDB): domain Bacteria; phylum Cyanobacteriota; class Cyanobacteriia; order Cyanobacteriales; family Nostocaceae; genus Nostoc; species Nostoc linckia. The sequence continues at coordinate 4,967 of NZ_LAHA01000055.1, read as the reverse complement.
TATTTCGTAACATTTTAGCTAAAGTTCCACGTTTGAAAAACCAAAGAACATTGAGAGCAGTACGGGTAAAATAATCATTGATGGATTGATTGATTAACCGAGGAATCACAACATGAATGCGTTCTTGGATTTGTTTTTCTAGAAATTTAAAGTTTTCTTGTGCATATTTAGGCCAAGGCGGGAGGTTAACTTCTTTTTTGGCAGAACCCACTAGAGGAATAATTGGCAGAAAAATATCTGATTCTCCTGTTTTTTCAACTTGGAATTGCGGGTGATTTTTCAGTGTTTCTGGCCAGCCATCAAACAGTGAATTAGAAGCTGGTAAGACAAAATATTTTTGGAGAAATCTTTGGCAATTACGCCTACCAAGCATATAGTCGTGATGGCGAAATTCCTGGGAGAGAAAACCACCGAAAGCATTTAGGCTACCACAAGCTAGAGGTTTTCTATCTTGGCGGTCGCTACGTTCGGGAGCAATCAAAAAGCGACTGTAAACATCTTCATCTAAGGCGAGAATTAATTCATCTGGTTTGAATCGATTTTGATTGATAAAACTCCTAAAAATTCGCAATACTAAGTTGAGTAAATTATTACCTGGATTCACTGCATCCACATCATTGGGAAATGGATCGATTAACAAAGTAGCTCGGTTTGCTTGCTCTCCATCACGGGGATTTCGCTGTTGATTACCTCGCAACGCCAAGCGAACAAGTTCTATAGGTTCGTTGCTAATAATCCCGCCATCTACTGTGACAAACTCATAGGAACCTTGAGTTAATAAATCTTTATCAGGACTGATACAGCGATACTCTGAACAAGTACCCGTTAGTATTGGGTTGCGAACAGGTATTTCCCACTTGCGTTTTTCGTATTCATCGATACTACTACGTTGGAGTTGACGAGGAGGAAATCCTACGGGGAACGCACTGCTGGCTAATGCTGAATCAACTAATAGTTTCCAATTACTGATATCAATTTTATCTGGATTGAGAGCGATCGCACCTTCAACATCACTACTTTTGTCACCGATGGCAAAATGCATAAAATCTGCATGTTTAACCATATAATGTCCCTTAATGCTGGAATTAGTTCCTTGAGATTTAATGACATAAGGAACGCCACGCAAGTTAGTAATACACAAATAAACCTCAAAGGGATCGTCAATATAAGGTCGTTTTTTACCTGTAGATTTTAATTGCAGAACATCTTCTCCAAGCTCATCGAGAATAGTAGAATCGAGAAAAGATAAAACAGGAGCTTTCGGATCGTCTAAATCCTGAGTCTTTAAAAGTTCAGATACATCTATTCTTTGTACCCAACTTTCATAAAGTTTATTCTTCACCGGATTGTTCACCGGATAGCCAATTACAGGAGTGATATCGCTATATAGTGAAGATGCTGTAATTGCAGCAACAATAGCACCTGCTGATGCTCCAGACATGGCTTTAATGAAAACATCGTGGGGTGGAATTTCCCATTGTGCAAAATCATCACCATACTGCTGTTGTTGCTTTGCTTTTTGTTCGTACCATTGATCTAAAGCTTCAAAAAGAAAGTCAATTACGCCAGAAGTATATGCACCGGCTGAAACAGCACCAGCCATAACTAAACCAATGTCAAAATGCCGTAACTTATTGTCCATAGATAAATTCCCTGGTGTTAAAAAATCAGAATTCAGGAGTCAGGAGTCAGGAGTCAGGAGTCAGGAGTCAGGAGTCAGAATTCAGGAGTCAGGAGTCAGAATTCAGGAGTCAGAATTTAGGAGTCAGAATTCAGGAGTTAGAAAAATTAAAGAATCAGAATAAAATTTGATGAATAAATATAGTCCTACTAAATCATTGGTGATAAAAATCCATTGTCTATTGCCTATTGCCTCTTGCTTGTTGCAAAATCACATCGCTGGCTTTTTCGCTAATCATGTATATTGGCGTGACAATAAAAAATCCAGGAATAAAAGGAAATACAGATGCATCTACCACGCGTAAATTCTGCGTTCCATAAACTCGGAAGTCACTGTCTAAGACTGCCATTTTGTCATCTTTATGCCCAATTTTACATGTCCCACAGGCGTGGTGTCCCCAAGCTTCATCTTTGATAAATTGCTTAATTTCATGTTGTTCATCTATATTTTTATTTGGTAGCAATTCTGCTTTTGTAAACAACTCAGTGCGTTTTGTCAAGCGTCTCACAAACTCCACTCCCTCAACAACGGATAATAAGTCTTGTTCGTTGACATCATTACCTTCATCAAAGTATCTAAAATTAATTTCTGGAACATCTCTAGGGTCAGTTGTTCTCAGTGTTACTGAACCTGCTGTGTTGTTGGTGTGAGCTTTGAGTATCGCCCAAGTGAAATAATTTTTATATTTACCAATGTCTTCGGAATATTTGAGAAAATAACCTTTGAAAAAAGCTGGTAGTCCAAAAATAAATAAATCTGGTTCTGTTCTATCTTTATGGGATTTTTTGATAATCCCTAACACCGCTCCATTAGTTACATATACACCTGATTTGGAACGATTCCATTCTAATAAACAAGTATCATTAATTTTCTCTGCTGGTTGTGGTTCGGTAAATGTACAATTATCAAGAATGCTAAAGTTTTGATTCATTTCACTGACCACACCAACTTCGTAACGATCCTGTAAATTATGACCAACTCCCGGAAGATCCACGCGGACTTCTATTCCTAAGGTAGTCAATTCTTCTTTCGGGCCGATTCCAGATAATTTGAGTATTTGGGGAGTGTTGAAAGCACCGCCAGACAAAATGACTTCTCTATTTACAAATACTGTGCGGCTAACTTGAGAGCTATTTTCTGTTTTATCGGCTTGAGGATCTGCACGATATATGTGTTTTCCGTCAAGATATTCTACACCGATGGCAGTATTATTTTTATCGAGTAAAACTTTGGTTACCAATGCATGAGTTTTCACGATTAATTTATCGGGAAATTGGCGTTCGATCTCCCGAATATATTCCCTTGTACCAGTGCGTTTTCCATCCTTCACAGCAAGTGGAACAGAAAACACACCTTCACCACTGACTTTGGTAATTTTCCAGTCGTTGGGGTCTAAAAGTGTGTCTAAAAACTCCAAAGGATCTTTTTGGCGGAGTTTAAGAAAAGCTAATATGTTAGCCAAGAAACTTTGAAAAATTATTTTAATTACTTGGGGTAAACTTTTACCTTGTTCCGCTAAAGCTTGAATTGCAGATTTAACGATTACTTTTAGAAGTTGTCGATCGCGCACAACTAATTTAGGATCTGCTAAGTTAGTTGTGAGCCAGCCATCAAAACCGTGACGAGTAGGATTATCATTAGGGTTGATGGGGCGATCGAGATAATTGCAGCGCTCTAGCCTTTCAAAATACTTCCGCATATTATCGCTGTTCCAGGAAGCATCTTTGGTGATTTCTGCAATTTTGTCCCAATCACTATTGTGAGGATACACCGTAATCATCGCATTATGGGCAGTACATCCCCCCAACGTCCCGGCTCGCGGATATAGAATACCCTGATGTTCTGGGCTAAACTTAGAATCACGCTGCTGCTGCTTTTCATCCGAGTAGTGCTTAACAAAAAAATCCCATCTCAAATCCTTATCTTCCGTGGCCCGCGCATGAAACGCCGGTACTGAATAAGTGTATCTTTCTGTATCTTTCCCCTTTTCATCCCGTAAAGGATCGCCACCTGCTTCTAACAGCAAAACCTTGTAACCTGCTTTTGCTAAATTCGCAGCTACCGGGCCTCCTCCAGCACCCGAACCAACAACAATATAGTCATATTCAGTTTGTGTAGTCATAATTTTTATTAATTCAAATACATCAAAAAAATTTTAATTTGAGATTTTTAATTGATTCTATGGGCGATTAAAATTTAAAATTTACTTTCTCTCTTTTCAATTCTTATCTTTGCGCCTTTGCGACTTTGCGCGATAAAATTATCCATTGTGTAAAGTAAAAATGCCATTCATCGCGTCTCTACAAACATGCTGTTTCGATTTAACGATCGCGGAATCTTTGATGTCTGAAAAATAGTTGATTATCACCATAAAATGATGATGTGAATTCCGATGTGGTTTCAATGTGTCCGATGACTTTAGCTTTTTGACGATTGTTATTTTCCTCTGTAACATCTTCTGGGCTAACACCGTAGACAGTATATAAAGATGTTCCAGATGGAATTGTAGCCAGGTCTTTTCTAAAGTCATGTGGCGTTTCCAGAAATTTGATATTTGCATTAGGAACAAGAAATACTTGTGCGGGATAACGAGGTTGATTTTCTTGATGACCGTGTTGGTCAATTTTTCCTAAATCTTCTAAATAAAGTTTTGTAGGATATTTGGTAACTCTGGTAAATATCAAATTGCTGATAATCGGCCCAAGACTTTTAGCTACAGGAACGATATTTGATAATTCATTGGCGAAGAAATTATAATTTTGGCCTTGCCCAACTAAAGATACCAAAGCTGAGAAATTTTCCGAAGGATTTCCATCCACAAATAACTTAATGGCTAGACCAGGAGCAAAACCGCGATCGCTCGGTTCTCCTGTTACAGATAATCGCAAAAGTCCGTAGTCTGCTCCCTTAAATAAACCGGAAAATAAAGTATTATTTGCAGAAATAAACTTAATTTTTGCCACACTCCCGTGGGCATGAATCGCCTTTTTCCAATTATTAGGAGCTTCGTCTAATTGACGATCCATCTTAGTTTTGAGAGCAGTGAAAAATAAACCAACAATATCAATTTTCCTCAAGGGAGGAAGTTCATCATATTGCGACTTGAGAATTCTAGAGTTCCACAAAAAATCCTGTTTTTGACCAGCTTTCCATAACTGATAATCATCAGGCAAAGACCCCAAATCTTCGGCATGATGCCAAAATTTCCGAACTTCTTCTAAGTGTTCCATGATGTTTGTGTGATTGGGGACTGGGGAGATGGGGAGGTGGGGAGTCGGGGAGGGGG
>NZ_LAHA01000054.1 GCF_002608075.1 Nostoc linckia z4 | reverse complement strand
TTTGCAGATACTAATTTATCAGAGAATACAGTATTGAGAGTGCCAGCGCTATCGGTACATTAATAGTCATCCTGGCGGATAGGGCATGGGGCATTGGGCATGGGGGCAGAGGAGAATAGTAACTCCTAACTCCTAACTCCTAACTCCTAACTTTTAACTTCTCACTCCCTAACTCCCAGGCGCTACTAACACACTCACTGCGGCAGCCAAAGATGTGCCACACCAAGGACAGCCAATTTGCAGATTCTCTGGTGGGGAAACTTTTTGACATTTGGGACATTTCAAGCCATAAACTCCTGGTGGTGTGGAGGGTGTGGGTAAATGTTGGTGATGGTGATGGTGATGGTGATGTGCGATATTAACTGGTGAATGGGGATTTGCCACTGCTGGTTGTGGTGGAATCAAAATTGTTGCGGGAATGTTATCTGTGGAAATACTAGTAACTTTGAGTTGTATTTGTCCCAAAATAATATTAGTACCCTCGGATAAAGGCATTTCACCTTGAATTAGTTGGCGTCCATCTACCAGTGGAGGATTTTGCGATCGCAAATTCCTCACATAAAAGCGCTGTTGCTGGGGATGAAAAAATATTTCAATATGCAAACCAGATACAGTAGGATTGCTCAGAACAATATCGCACCGGAGAGGATCGCGACCAATGCGGATGGTACCAGGATTTTTACTTGGCTGTTGTTCGTGAATGTTCTGTGTTTGTTCTTTACCTGCATCGTGCCACTGTAAAGTTAGTGCGTTCATTGTTCTAACTTTTTAACTTGTATTTTAGCTACTTCAACTTCTTTCTGTGCGATTCCTAACATGATTGAGTAGGTGCAAGCAAGTATTTAGAAAAAACTTCAATAACCTTTATCTTGCTGATGCTAATTTATCAGCAATCCGTGTAGTTTCTGGTAGACGATATTTCGGCGTGCAGCGTAATACATAGTCAATTGCTGTGGCTAAACTAATTCGATGACCGCTAGACACGTACAGAGGTTTGACCCCTGTGCGCGATCGCAAAACTGCTCCTATTATTTCACCTTGATGTCTGAGCGATCGCCAGTTACCCCTAGTTTCTGGTAATTCTTCATGCTTACCTATCAATAATGATTTCGCTACACCAATTGTCGGTATATCCACAAGTACTCCCAAATGGCTAGCTATACCAAATCTCCGGGGATGGGCAATTCCTTGACCATCACACAAAATTAGATCTGGTATTGTTTTAATTTTTTCCAATGCATCCAAGACAGCAGGTATTTCCCGAAATGAAAGGAAGCCAGGAATATAAGGAAAAGAAGTAGGACGATGTGCTAAGCTCGTCTCAATTACTTGCAAGTCAGGAAAACTCAGTACTGCCACAGCTGCACGACTAATGGTACCGTCAGCTTCAAAACCCATATCAACTCCGGCGACGTACTGCACGGGTTCTTGCAGTTTATCTGATGTAATTACTTGATTTCGCAACTGTTCTTGAATAACTATGGCTTCCTCCACAGTTGAAGGCCATGCATGATGTTGATAAATCTTCATAATTAAAACTGGAATTTAATTAATATTAATCAAAGTCATTTTCCCCACTTCTCTTAGAAGTCTATTAGACAAAAGTGCAATCAATTGCTTTTTGCACTGTTGTGGTCAAAGGGATGCATCTTTATTGGGGAAAGGGAAAATAAAACATGCACCCCCTTTCTCTTTCCCCTTTTCCCAACTTCTAAGAGAAGTCTATTAATCAAATCGGACTGCTATATGGTCTTGAAGTCTGAGAAATCCTCAGTTGGAAATTGACCAATTGTGAATTCTGACTCCTTTTTTATATTAGACATTAAAGCTTTGCCTGGTTGATACGTTGCATCATAATGTTACTTAAGTCTCCCCTGGGGGAATCCTAAGAATATCAGGTTATTTTCTTTGGATTTTCTCTTTTACTGGTTATGACGCTGCTGAATATTCTGGAACTTGCAAAACAGGGAGATGTGGAGGCGATCGCATCTTTAATGAACCGCCATCTGTTCCCAAAGGGGATCGCTGCAAAAGTAGCTTTCAAGGATGCTTACTTAGAGGTAATACTAGAATCTACGGAAGTACCAAATCAGGAAACCTGGGTTGCATTTATCCGTAGAGGATTAAGTAATTTAAAGGCTGCATCTGTTGAAAAAGTGAAGATTTACGGACAACAAATGGATAAAGAGTTTCCAGCTTGGAGTCAAGAATTTGATTTGGGTTTAACACCAGTAGAAGAAGATGATGAAGAGTCTTGCAGTAATTCTCAAATGCTAACTGTTTCTATTAACTTAAATGGTGATAGCGTCCGCGACTTAAAAAGCCAAGATTTTGAAAATATTGCCAATCAAATAATCAATGATATTTTAGCAACTTGTTCAAATTTTCTGATTAATAAAGTAACTATTAGTAATGATAATTGTATAGTCTCTAAAGAACGTTAGTATTATATTTTTTTCATACTCTAGATGCTATAGAACTCATATTTGATTTGGAGAAAAAACTCAGTACACCGCTAAGTTGCGTCAGTCCTATAAACAAACGATTAGCGTGCATTAGACATGGGATAGAGTCTGTTTCACTAGTTATACCTAAATGAAACTCCTACGTAACCCAGGACTAATGCACGCTATCAAATAATCAAACAAATCTACTAGCTAGCCGTTGAGCAAAAATCGTTATTTGATTCCTGCTATTTGGCGATAAGGTACATCCTTGTTGATATCAATGTTGAATGACGAAACCCTTTGTGGAGCATTGCCACTTGCATTGATACTTTGTGCCAAAGCCAAGAAATTGGCTGGATCGCCAGCTTTGGGCTTTTGTTCTTGAGGGATGAACCGACGTACTTCCACTTGCCAAATAATTTGGGGGAAGCCCAGTTTGCCACGGTAGTAATCGTCATATCGTGGAGATTTGATATTGAAAGGCAACTCACCTTCAGCGCGAGATGGCAGCACTCGGCGTCGTTGGTAAGGTACTGTAGAGTATCCGAAATTGCTCAGGTACTCTTCAGAGTCGAGTATTTGATCGATAAAGCCTTTGATACCTTTGGTAGCAACTACAATTGACCAAGCGATTTTTTCCCGCTCGCTGTATACGTCGCGTCCTAGAACTCGCTGTACTACTTGCTCAACAAAGCGGTAGTTGCTGTTGAGGTCGTAAAAGCTTCTCTTAAAGGTATTGGAAAGTACCAATCCACGAATAAAGTCCCGCACTGTAATTTGTCCATTACGGAGTTGGGACTCTAAATATGTTTCGCGATCGGCAGCAAACGCATGAAAGAAAATTTGACGATATGCTGCTTCAATCAAAACATCGAAATCTGAGGGAGAAAGCAGATTGTCTGTGGAAAAAATTCTGGGCTGTTCGTCACCCGGTACTTCATATGCAGCTACACGCTGATTTTGACTTGAAGGTGCGTATTCTAACAGAGGAATTGCCACTCTAAAGCCTCCATGTTCTTAATTAAAGTTAACAACTTTAAATCACATATTAAGGGACGTAGTTGGATCAGAACCTGAGATTCTGATAAAGTTTCACGAAACTTAACCAAGAAGTGTTTAAGTATTCGTCAGAAATAGCGCCGATCCACTGGATTGAGACTACTCCTAGCCTTAGCCACTGACTGGGGCTTCCAGTTTAATGACTTTGTGGCATTTTCTACACTTTCTGCAAAGCATACGGTGTAAAGTTCTCAGCTATCCAACTAGTATTTAGGATATGCCGAAGCTGACTTTCAAGTCCAGTAAATGCCCCACCGCAGATTATAAATTTATTACCGGATGGCGTTTTTTTGGATTTAGCTAAATTTTACGTAGAAGCTTTGTTCACATAATTCAGATTAGGAGATTCAGTTTCACTTTTTTGAACTGAGGCAAAATTTTTTAACATTTCGCAAAATAAATTAATAAATGGGAACTGGGGACTGGGGGGATAAAGTTGTAATTTTTCTCCCTTGTCTCCCTTGTCCTCTTACCCATGCCCAATGCCCCATGACGGCAGTTGCTCCACTTGGGGAGACCCCAAGACTGCACTGCCTCCCCCATGCCCCACTTTCCCACTGCCTTTTCCGATCCAAAATTCCAAGGGATCTATGGTTGACTGACAGTAAGGCCAGCTACGCAAGGTTTGTTCCATTCCAGTTTCCCAATAAGGTGGTTCTAATCCCAGTCCTAAACACAGATGAGACAGAATGTTAGCAAACTGTTGATTGTGACCATAGTCTCCTACATGGGCATGAGCGTATTCATGAACAACGATACCGAACCAGTCTTTGGGAGCAACTCGACCGACATCTACCAAAATGGTGATTGGGTTTGTGAGAATGTTGCACAGACCGTCAATACCGAAAGATTGAGCGATGGGTACTGCGAAAATTTGGATGTGAGGGCGTTCTTGGGGATGAAAGCACTGATGACAGGCTTCCAGATAGGTGTTGATAGTAGCGTTGACGCTGTTAATGTTTTTGCCTATCCAAGTGCAAATGGCAATGCGATCGCGCTCTTTATCGAATACGTCCACCATACCTGGTTCTAGAGCAAATCCCTGTACCAGACGCAGATAATTTTGCCCGCGATAAAAAGCATCGGTCTGCTTCAGAATCATTCACCAGCCTAAAACGGAATAAAACTGTTGTTTAGAAGTCACCTCTTGTGTATTGGAAACTTCCAAAGAAGACTCTATGCGGGTTTCAGTGCAAAAGGATGCAGTGCTAAAGCCACCAAACCGTTTCACTGTACTGCTTCGCAATCTAATATTCGGGCCGCCGAACCAAAATCGTTCAATGGAACTCATTGTTTCGTATTCGGTTGTCAACACGAGTCCATCTTCATCATCCATGTGAAAAAGACCGACCACAGGTACAATTTCCGCGTAGCCTCTTTCTCGCAGTAATTTGCCTTGCCTTGGGTTATCAGCATCAGGCACGATGGCAAATATGGTTTTTCCTTGATGATTATCCTCACCTTCTCTATCCCAAGCCATTGTGCCTAGCCAACGCACCCGCGACCCCCCTATTGAAAGACTGGGGTCAATCTGATGATACTGGCACAGTTCGATGATTTCTGGATGATCGGCTGCCAGAGTTTCCACTTCTATATCAGATTCTCCTGTTTCTGAGCGCTTGAACGCCAGGTGATGAGTTACACGTTGCGATCGCCATTTGCCAGCGCTTAGCTGAAAAAATTCCATTGCGTCTATCAATCTTCTGACTCCTACCTTTGACTCCAGCGGATGATGTTGACTTTGCTTTTTGTTTTTAAAGTTATTGGTATATAAACATTCTAAACATTACAACCATCAGCGCTTTGCTTCAATAAACTCCTGACAAAGGAACACAAACCGGATGTTTTTACAAAAATGTAAACTTTTATAATATTAATTTCTCATGACTTGACAACGTGGACATTTTAATATCTCAATGCTAAACTATTTTCAAGTGATGTATACAACATGCTACCTCTACGCCTTCACAGTACCAGTAACAACAAACACCTTCGATTCAGTCAATTAGAGGAGTGAATCTTATGGAATTTCCCATGGAATTAACTTTAGAGCAACAGTTTCGCTTACAAAACTTGAAAGCCCAGGTGAAGAACTTGAGCCAAGAAGAAGCCCAGGAATTTTTGTTAGAAGTTTTACGGCAGATGATGGTGAAAGATAATTTGGTTAAACATCTGCTCAAACAAGCCTAAGCCACTGACAAAAAAGAATATTTTTCCTTAAGACTTACGCTGTGGCTGCATAAGTCTTAATTTTTTTGGATATGGAATATTTAGGTATGGGGCATGGGAAGAGGACAAGGGGACAAGGAAGACAAGGAAGACAAGGAAGACAAGGTAGCAATCTTTCTCCCTTGTCTCCCCCCTCTGGCAGTACGGTTCGGATAAGCAGTGTGAACTTCCCTTGTGGTCTGGGAAAAGGTTAAGGGGTAAAGGGTAAAGGATGTATTTGAAACCTTTCCCCTTTGCCCTTTCCCCTTTAACCCAACCGTATTGCCTCATCTCCATACCCAATGCCCAAAGTAAATATTACAGATTATTACTTTCTCTCTCATAGAAAAGACTAGGGTACTACTAATCCCCTATGTTTTACTTTGGCTACTCGCAGTTCATCTGACGAAACTAGGCCACGAATAATATCCGCCATTTGTGAATATTAAGGAGAACTCATGGTTCTTGATGCTTTTTCCAGAGCTGTAATTACAGCAGATGCTAAAGGTGCTGCTATTGGTGGTGCTGACTTAGATGCTCTCAAAGCTTTTATTGCTGAGGGCAACAAACGTCTGGATGCTGTAAATGCGATCGCTAGCAACGCTAGCTGCGCTGTTTCTGATGCTATTGCTGGAATTGCTTGCGAAAACACTGGTTTGATTCAACCCGGCGGTAACTTGTACCCCACTCGTCGCCACGCTGCTTGTCTGCGTGATACCGAAATCATCCTGCGCTATGTAACCTATGCATTGTTAGCTGGTGATTCTTCCGTATTAGACGATCGCGCTATCAATGGATTGAAAGAAACCTACACAGCTCTGGGAGTTCCCATTAGCTCCACTGTACGTGCTATTCAAATCCTCAAAGCTATCGCTGTTGCTCACATCACCAACACCAACACCGAAGCTAACGCTGGTTCTAAGTTCCGCAAGTTAGAAGTTATCCAAGGCGACTGCTCTGCTCTAGCTGCTGAAGCTGCTAGCTACTTCGATCGCGTTATTTCTGCTCTGAGCTAATAGCTCATAGTTAACGGCTATTTAGCCCAACGAAGTGAAATCAAAACCCGATCAAATCCCATCTGGAGTATAAAAAGCAATGAAATCAGTTATCACCACAGTTGTTTCAGCTGCTGATGCAGCAGGTCGTTTTCCCAGCACCTCTGACCTAGAATCCGTTCAAGGTAGCATTCAACGTGCTACTGCTCGTTTAGAAGCTGCTAACAAACTGGCTTCTAACATCGATGCTGTAGCTAAAGAAGGTTACGATGCCGCATTTAAGAAATATCCTTACTTGACTCAAGCAGGTGAAGCTGGCGACACCCAAGTTAAGAAAGACAAGTGCCTCCGCGACATCAAGCACTACCTACGCTTGATCAACTACAGCTTAGTTGTTGGTGGTACCGGCCCATTGGATGAGTGGGGAATTGCAGGCGCTCGCGAAACATATCGCTCTTTGGGTCTGCCCACCGCTCCCTATGTTACCGCTTTGACCTTCATTCGCGATCGCGCTTGCTCTCCTCGCGACTTGTCTCCTCAAGCGTTGACAGAGTTCCGCGCTCTTCTTGACTACGCAATTAACTCCTTGTCATAGTAGGCCAATTGAGTAGCCGAGCGACCGTTGCACTCTAAAACTAGGGACTCTCAGTCTATTGCTTTGCCCATATAAGGTTGAGTAATCGGCTTAGAGTCCCTAAGTTGTTATTTAAAGAATTCAGAACTCAGGAGTCAGAATTCAGAATTCAGGAGTTAGGGGTGATACTAAGTTGCGTTCAAATAGAATATTTATACTCCCTACTCGCAGCCTAAATTACTATATTTTGACTAGAACTTAAGTTTTTATTATGACGACAGATTCTTTATTTGAACAGTTAAAACACCCCAACCCAAATCTGCGGGAACGAGCTATGTGGCAACTAGCTGAAGTCCGCGATGAAAATACTATTCCTCGACTGATGAGTATTTTAGATGAAGAAGATGTGACTTATCGTCGAGCTGCGGTAAAGGCTTTGGGTGCTATTGGTGTAGATGCTGTGCCAGCACTGGTAGAATCATTGCTCAATAGCGATAACGCTACCATTCGGGGTAGTTGTGCCAAAGCTTTAGCACAAGTAGCCGCCAACCATCCAGATGTAACTTTTCCAGAAGAGGGCTTGCAAGGATTAAAAACAGCACTCAACGACACAAATGGTGTTGTATATATTGCATCTGTGATGGCTTTGGGTGAAATTGGTTCTCCCGCCTTTGAAATTTTAACTGAAGCTTTGAAAACCACAGATAACGTTGCGGTAGCTGTGGCAATTGTCAATGCACTCGGTTCGATGGGTGATGTCCGAGGAGTAGAAGTACTGACAGCATTGACTGACGATGAAACTGTCGATCCGTATGTTCGAGAATCAGCGGTGAGTGCCTTACCTCGATTAGATCAAGTTATTAAATATAGCAGAAAGTAGCGATCGCCAAGCTTGCTGTATTACTTCTGGCTCAAAAAAAATGAAAAGGTTTTTTACCGTTATTGTGTGTTGCTAAAACTAGTACTAATATAAGAACTATGGAAAAGCCCCTAGTGGATTTAGACTAGGAGCTTTTCATTTTCCAATATTTTTTCTTTCTGATGTAACTATCCATCTTTTTAGTAGATGCTTGGATATTAAACTAAGCTACTTCTAAAAAATCTCTGTCTAATGGATTGTCTGGGAAGAATACAGCAGGTGAAACATTGAAAAATTCTGCAAGCTTTTGAATGTGTTCAACTGTTAATTTACGCTTGCCTTTAAGTACATCAGAAACAATTGACTCCGTTTTAAAAATAGGAACTAAATCCTTTTGTTTAAGATTCAATTGGGCAATTAAAACTTTGAGAAGTTCTACTCCATAAATATCTGGAACCAAATCCTGTTTTGATTCGTATTCATGAATCAAAAGTCCCAATAAAGTAATATAATCTTCTTCTGATTCTGTTAGTTCTCCTTTATCAAGTAGACTATCGACAACTGCTTGAGTTTTTTCTAAATCTTCTTCATGTTTTATCGGGCGCGGGGGAAAATATGTAAGTAATTCTGTGTAGCTGGTGTAATGATATAACATTTCTTCATTATGGAATTAGTTGCTTAATTATTAGGACTAAGATTGGTAAGATACCAATCTTAGTTTTACCTAATTGATTGCTTTTAACTAGTGCTAGCTATCAAACCATTCGTCATTCTTCCATTTATCTCTATCGTATTCTGCATGAGTAAGAAACTCACGAATATATATAACTTTGGTTTTATAGTTAATACAGGTTATTAGCCTATATTTATTTCCTCCAATATCAAAAATGACGAAGTTTTTTACTTGGTCAGGCGCAAAAACAGAAGTAGCTTTGACATCAGCAAAACTATTCCAGTCTTGCGCTTTTACAAGCTTCTTCCATGCTCGTATACTAGGTTCAGCATCTGGGTACTTTTCACAAGCTTTATTGAGTCTGGTTTCTGTAATAATACGCATATATAAGGTTGTCCTTTATTGTTTATAAAATACATAGGCTTTTTCTCCTTGTGTGTATAGTCCAAAAAAATTGTTGTTGTATAGTCCAGAAAAATTGAAAACCTTAATAATAAGGTTGAGATAATCTTAGCAAATTGCGAAGTAAAGCACAAGTGTTTGCCTTGTGAGTATTTTTCCTTTGCAAATTGGTGCAAAGGAAATTGCGAAGTGCATCAAAGCAAAAAAAAGTGCAGCTCAATGGCAATGGATTTTACGTAGTAAACACTAGAGAGAGGTGTTTTGATTCGACTAATTGGGCGTACATGATACCCATAGAACTCACGTTAGATTAGCAATAGACTATCTCAAGAAAACTTTATGACTTCTTTGGAAGCGTCAGTTGAGAATTTGGTACTAGTTGCTGGTGCTACTGGTGGAGTAGGACAACTTGTGGTAAGCAAGTTGTTGGAAAAAGGTCTTAGGGTTCGCGTTCTGACAAGGGATGCCGCCAAAGCTGAAAAAATGTTTAATCAGCAAGTGGAAATTGTTGTTGGTGATACCCGTCAACCCGCTACCCTACCAGCAGCAACATCAAATGTCACGCAAATTATATGTTGTACTGGAACCACAGCCTTTCCCTCTACTAGATGGGAGTTTGAGCAATCTCCGAACTTAATTGAATGGGGTTTAACTTTTCTTAACCCCCAATCTAGCCAAGCAAAGGCAAAGAATAGTCCAGCAAAAATCGATGCTGAAGGTGCGAGCAATCTTGTAGCAGCAGCACCTCAAAATTTGCAGCGATTTGTTTTCGTCTCCTCCTGCGGAATTCTTCGTAAAAATCAGTTTCCTTTTAGCATTCTTAATGCATTCGGCGTCTTGGATGCCAAACAAAAGGGTGAAGAGTCCATCATGAATTCAGGATTACCCTACACCATAATCCGCCCAGGACGTTTGATTGATGGGCCTTATAGTTCATACGACCTCAACACCCTCCTCAGGGCAAAAACCAGCGGGAAATACGGTGTGGTACTTGATACAGGAGATACACTTATTGGTGATGCCAGCCGAATTGACGTAGCAAACGCTTGTGTCGAGTGTCTTTTTTATCCAAATACTTCTAGGAAAATTTTTGAAATAGTCAATAAGGGACAAAGACCAAGTGTGATTGACTGGGGAAGTCTTTTTTCTGGCATTGAGTAAGTAGGGAGATGGGGAGGGAGGCTCTTGAGGCAGGGTAAAAGGTTAAAGGTTAAAGGGAAAAGGAATAAATTTAATCTTTCCCTTTTTCCCCTTACCCTTTTTCCTTTCCCCAGGCCCAATGACTAACGACTAATGACTAATGCCGTAATTTGTTACCTCCAAAGACGGCAAACACCACTCAGATGTTACGGTTCACCCTAATTACTTAAAGTATTAATTCTCATACATTAGACGAAGTGAAAGCAAATCGATCCATGAATCAACTTAAAAACTATTGAGTTAGCTTGACCGTTCCAATAAAGGTTCGGTAAACCACCCTTCATGGATCTCAATATATATATCAGCATAGTCTGGAGTCTTAATCCCCAGAAAAAGCCAAATTAAGGTATTAATGCTGAACTGGCTGATTTCTTAACCCTGTTGGTTGAAAATTTAGTCCTTAATATTCTCATTCATTCATTTGTAGTTATACGGAGCCAGCACCTAAAATGGCAAAAGTAGTTGGAATTGACTTAGGTACAACGAACTCCTGCGTGGCAGTGATGGAAGGTGGTAAACCCACAGTTATTGCTAATGCGGAAGGTTTTCGGACAACACCATCAGTGGTTGCATTTGCCAAAAATGGCGATCGCTTGGTTGGTCAAATCGCCAAACGTCAAGCGGTGATGAACCCCGAAAATACGTTTTACTCTGTCAAGCGCTTTATTGGACGCCGCTTTGACGAAGTAACTAAAGAGACTACTGAAGTTTCTTACAAAGTCCTTAGCAGCGGCGGCAATGTCAAGCTAGACTCACCAGGCGCTGGTAAGCAATTTGCTCCAGAAGAAATTTCTGCACAAGTTCTCCGCAAACTGGTTGAAGATGCTAGCAAATACCTTGGTGAAACTGTAACCCAAGCAGTAATCACAGTTCCGGCATACTTCAATGACTCCCAACGGCAAGCAACAAAGGACGCTGGTAAAATTGCAGGTATTGAAGTTCTGCGGATTATCAACGAACCAACAGCCGCTTCTCTAGCTTACGGTTTTGACAAAAAGAGCAACGAAACAATTCTGGTATTTGACCTTGGTGGTGGTACCTTCGACGTATCCGTGCTGGAAGTAGGCGATGGAGTTTTTGAAGTGTTAGCCACATCTGGTGATACCCACCTTGGTGGTGACGACTTCGACAAGAAAATAGTTGACTTCTTGGCTGAAAAGTTCAAGAAAGACGAAGGCATTGATTTACGCAAAGATAAGCAAGCTTTACAACGTCTGACTGAAGCCGCAGAGAAAGCAAAAATTGAACTTTCTAGCGTCACCCAAGCAGAAATTAACCTGCCATTCATCACCGCTACCCAGGACGGGCCAAAGCACCTGGATACAACCCTAACCCGCGCTAAGTTTGAAGAACTTTGCTCTGATTTAATCGACCGTTGCCGTATCCCTGTAGAAAACGCTCTCCGCGATGCGAAGTTAAGCAAGAGCGATATTGATGAAGTAGTGTTAGTTGGTGGTTCTACTCGTATTCCCGCAGTCCAACAGATTGTGAAGCAGGTATTGGGTAAAGACCCCAACCAAAGCGTTAACCCTGATGAAGTTGTGGCAGTAGGCGCAGCAATTCAAGCAGGGGTATTAGCTGGTGATGTTACTGGCATCTTGTTGTTAGATGTCACACCTCTATCTTTGGGTGTGGAAACATTGGGCGGCGTGATGACCAAAATTATCCCCCGCAACACCACAATTCCCACCAAGAAATCTGAAGTATTCTCCACTGCTGTGGATGGTCAAACCAACGTAGAAATTCACGTCCTCCAAGGCGAACGCGAATTCTCTGCTGATAACAAGAGTTTGGGAACCTTCCGCCTCGATGGCATTCCTCCCGCACCACGTGGCGTCCCTCAAATTGAAGTCGTATTCGACATCGACGCTAACGGTATCCTCAACGTTACCGCTAAAGACAAAGGTACTGGTAAAGAACAGTCCATCAGCATCACTGGCGCTTCCACACTGGATAAAAATGATGTTGACCGGATGGTGAGAGAAGCCGAACAAAACGCCTCAAGTGACAAAGAACGCCGCGAGAAAATCGAACGCAAGAACCAAGCCGATTCTTTAGCATACCAAGCTGAAAAGCAGCTACAAGAATTGGGCGATAAAGTTCCCGCCGCTGACAAGGCCAAAGTCGATGGTTTGGTGAAAGAACTGCGGGAAGCAATTGCTAAAGAAGACGATGAACAAATCAAGAAACTGACCCCAGAATTGCAACAAGCCTTGTTCGCCGTTGGTAGCAACATCTATCAACAAGCTGGTGGCGGTGCTACTCCTGGCGCTGAACCTCAAGATGGCGGTTCTTCTTCTGCTAGTGGCGGTGATGATGTAATTGATGCTGATTTTACAGAAAGCAAATAATTCTCCTATTTTTTCGGGAAGATTATTTTGCCCCACTTCATATTAACCATCCAAGGTTTTTCTTGGGTGGGATTTTTTTTAATAAGTTAGGAGTTAGAAGTTGAGAGTTAGAAATTAGGAGTTAGGAGTTAGAAATAATATTACTAATTCTTAATTAAAAATTTTCAACTTTATTTTTAAATCCTCACTTTTAACTCTTAATTCTTGTACAGACACAGGTTCATCGCGTCTTAACTCCTAACTCCTCACTTTTAACTCTTAACTCCTAACCTTCTTATGCCTTATCCTCAAGCACCTTGGACACTTCAAGGCTACGCTATCCAAACTCTGCATTTGGTAAATATTAACCGAGTGCGCCCTTTGATTCCTTCGGAACTAGAAATTATTTCTGTGTGGCCTGGTAAAACTATTGGTAGTGTATATTTGGCTAATTATGGGTCTGGCTCGGTATTGGAGTATAGTGAGTTAATTATTGCCCCGGCTTTGGTTCATCGCCAAAGGAAAATCAGCCCTTGGATTTCGCACATTTATGTGGATAATGCTGATTCTGTAGCTGGTGGTCGAGAAATTTGGGGGTTACCAAAGGAACTAGCTGAGTTCACCCTAGAAAGAGAATATGCTAGCGTGCATCAGGGAAACCAGAAATTGTGTAGTTTTAACTATAATCAACAAAGTTGGGCATGGCCTTTGCAATTAGGCGTGTCTGCTTTCAGCATCAAGGGTAGTGATTTACTCATATTCTCCATTGAATTTAAGTCTTTCTTGGGTTTGATTAATTCTCACTTACAAATTCCTGCTGCAAGTCCTTTTTCTGAAATAGGTTTAGAACAGCCTTGGTTAACTGTGCGTCATCAGCAGATGAATTTGCAAGTTCATGCACCAAATCTCATAGATTGAATTTTTTCACTCACTTAGTGAACTTAGTGAATGTATTTCGAGCAAAATCCGGAATACTGTATTTTGATTGTGTAGTTCTCTACGTAACCACAACAACAAAACCCAAGCTAGTCACCAAAAAATATCACATCTGGGAATTTTTACAATTCAAATACTCACTGATACTAAGTTGCTTTTAAACAGAATCTTCTCACTCCCCACTTCTAACCCAAGTTACTATCTTTAACCGCAACTTAGTATGAATTAATAAGCTTGAGAAAACGACACAATAAATTAACTAACCCTACCGTTAATTAACAGTAGGGTTTTTCCTTCAAAACACAAGTGGTTACAATACTGCTCGCTTTGTGCATTTTCAACTCGGAATTTGGTTTTGGGAAAAGGTGAGCCAGCGCGGTCTTGGGGGTTTCCCCCATGAGCGACTGGCGTTAGCGTCAGCGTTAGCGACGAAGGAGCGTCACCCCGAAGGGGTTAAAGGGTAAAGGGTAAAGGTTTTTTCTTTCCCCTTTCCCCTTCCCCTTTTCCCCTTAACCGACAAGTATTGCAAGTGGTTATCACAAAAGTTATTAACTGTTGACAGTCAACGGTCAATTGTTTGCGTAATTTGTCTAAAAGACTACAGATATAATAAATATTTTTAGGTAGATGCCACTGAAGATTATATCGATAACTGTTACTAAAGTATTGCTAATTACCATATAATCTAAAACTACTTGATAAATTGTTAAGTATGAGAATAAAATCAGGTAGATTATTTCATGTCAATTTCAGAATCAATTAAGCAATTTATAAAATGAATAATCTTTGGAGAAATGCTAAATATAATTTAATCGAAAAAATTCTCAGACGCTATCCAGATTTACAGGATTTTTTAGAAGCATCTAATTTTGAACCTTCAATAAAACGAGAAGATTTTCGCTTGATTGTTGTGCGACCGAAAGTAGCGATCGCCTGTAATTTACCCAAAGCTTTTGCAGAAGGAAATTGTGAAATAGACTTTAGCAACATCATTTTCAGAAATTTGAAAATTAGCTTAAACCATCAAGATATTTTAAATCAATTAATGATTGGATTAAACACCCAGCCAGATTGGAGTTGTCGTTTATTTTTAAAACAATTAGATACAGATATTTTTGAGGTGAATTTAGGAAAAATAACGCTGATTTTATCTGAAATAGAAGCATTAGATTTGTGTTTTTGTGTTGATGCAGTTTGTCAAGAATACAAAAAATCAATAATTGAATTTGAAAATTCTTTGGAGACGTGGGATTTTGAATTTGTAGAGGTTGCAAATTTTCGGGGTTTTATTTTATTTTCTGTAGGTGAAAAGTTATGGAAGTTAATGCTGCAATTTGCTGATGAGTTTGATTATAGTAAAGGCAAGTCTGAATGGCATTTGTTTAATCGTGAAGATATTTCAATTCGAGTGAGTCGAGGAATTCGCGATCATGCGTTTATTTTGCCTAAAATTGATAATTATTTATCATTAACAAGCAATAATAAAATTAATATTTTATATAAAATAAATGATGTTTATTTACAATCTATGGAAAAAGGAAAAGTTACTTACTGGCAGCAAGATATCGGAGTAAAAGGAACCTGGACAGCTAGATACACGAAGCACTGGTTATTAGAAAAATATATTCCCCAAGTAATTAGTTATTATTTACAAAAATTTCAACTATCTGAAAGTGAATTACTAGCTGAAATTATAAATTATAAAGGCGATCGCCTTGAAATTAAACAAATTAACGAAATTAAAGATTTATTACCTTATCTTCGCGACATTCAGTCTTGGTTGCATATATCTAAAACAAATATTCCGGCTACAATTTTACAATCTTATTATCAAGCATTTACAGATTTAATCCGCAATACTGATTCCTCAATTACAGGGATAGACTACATTATCAGAAATTTGCTTGCGGTTCAATGGAAGAATACACAAACAGAGATTCTTGATAACTGTAGGCAATATAACTTTAAATATGCAATTAGTTGTTTAGAGGAGCAAGTAGCAAAAATAAATAACAATAAATATGAAAATAGTTTTCCAGCAGACTTAATAACTCGGACATTTATCTGGATAATAGAAAACGGAAAAATTAGTTTCTCCCAAGCTCAGCTAAATGCTGCTAAACAGGCTTTGCAACCACTTTGGGAAGAAAGTCGTTTTCAAATGCGGCATGTATTTGTTAATCTATAAAGTTAAAGTATATTCTGTAAATTCAATACAAATCCAGGTAGGACATTTTCCCCAGACAAACTAGCGGGATTGTTTAAGATTTCTACATTTTTACCTGGACAATAAATTTCTACGCGCTTGTTTTTGCGGTCGATTAACCAGCCTAATTGAACGCCGTTTTCGATATACTCTTGCATTTTTTCTTGTAAATCTTTTAGAGAATCGCTAGGAGAACGCAACTCTACTACAAAATCAGGACAAATCGGAGCAAATTTTTCTTGTTGTTCTGGAGTTAAAGCATTCCACCGCTCAATTTTTACCCAAGAAGCATCAGGAGAACGTTCCGCACCATTAGGGAGTATGAAACCAGTTGAAGAATCAAAAACTTCACCTAAATTACTCTCAGAGTTCCAAATATCTAATTGAGTAGTAATTTTAACATTACGCCTGCCAGTATCGCTTCCTGTAGGTGGCATGATTAATATTTCTCCTGATGCTGTGCGCTCAAATCTATAATCACGGTTTTGCTGACACATTTGGAAAAATTGCTCGTCAGTCAAGTCAATTTTCAATTTGAGGATAGAAGGTAAGGCGACTGTTGTAGCGTTCATAGACTTATCCCGACATCTTACTTTCCAGTTTAGTGGAGTGTGGGGTGCGATCGCCTTCTAAGCTAATGCGCGCTAAAAAAGCATAAACTAGCGTGGTTGTTGACTGTCAACAGTTAACGGTTAACAGTCAACCATCTCAGTGCTACTTAAATGCATAACAGCTTACTTACATATGTCAAAGGAGCGCAGATATCTTTTACTCTCCAAGTAGCCTTCAGAATTACCTTCTAGCCATGAGTAGGCTTATATTTATGATTGCCATTTAAACTTTTGTATCTTTTAGTTAAGTTTTGTGATATTCTCAGATACATGAGGTGCTACTTCATCCCCTAAAAACTTTTGTTTGAACTTTTTTTAGTTACCAATCTAGTAAGGTAGAACTGCAATATGCCATTTACCATTGATTCAGCTCGTGGTATCTTTCCCAACACATTAGCGGCTGATGTTGTACCTGCAACAATAGCAAGATTTAATCAGCTCAGTGCTGAAGATCAGCTTGCACTAATTTGGTTTGCTTACCTGGAAATGGGCAAGACAATCACTATTGCGGCTCCTGGAGCTGCAAGTATGCAATTTGCTGAGGGGACATTGAATCAAATTCGGCAAATGTCTTTTACCGAGCAATCACAAGTGATGTGCGATCTGGCAAACCGAGCAGATACACCAATTACCCGCACATACGCAGTTTGGTCTGCAAACATCAAACTAGGTTTCTGGTATCAGTTAGGGAAATGGATGGATCAAGGGATTGTTGCACCAATTCCCCAAGGGTATAAGCTCTCTGCTAATGCTGCTGCTGTTCTGCAAGCAATTAGGGAACTTGATGCAGGTCAGCAAATTACAGTCTTGCGTAATTCTGTAGTTGATATGGGATTTGACCCGAATAAATTGGATGGTCAAAAAAGAGTTTCCGAGCCTGTTGTTGTTCCTAAAGAAATATCACAGCGAACTCAAGTCACTATTGAAGGCGTTGATAACCCAATAGTGTTAAGTTATATGAATAACCTTAACGCTAACGATTTTGATGCGCTGATTGAATTATTCACATCTGATGGTGCGCTGCAACCTCCCTTCCAAAGACCGATAGTTGGTAAAGAAGGTGTCCTACGGTTTTTTAGAGAAGATTGTCAAAACCTCAAGTTAATACCAGAGAGAGGAGTAGTTGAACCTGCTGAAGATGGTTTTACCCAAGTGAAAGTCACCGGCAAAGTCCAAACTCCTTGGTTTGGTGCTGCTGTGGGTATGAATATGGCTTGGAGATTCCTGCTAACTCCTGATAATAAAATTTTCTTTGTAGCTATTGATTTGCTGGCATCTCCCAAAGAACTATTAAACTTAGTTCGTTAGAAAGATACTCAGTTTGAGTAAATTGTGACAAATTGGTGCGAACGCTCTGTAATGCAGGGCGTTCCCCTATTGTGGAGTAAAACATGCAACTCAATATAAAATGACTGGAACGATAATATTCTAGGTTTGATAATGCAAGTGAGCGACACAGAGTGGTCTACAGCAGAAAAACAATTGGCTCAAACAGTTTTTAAAAGAGCCTACGAAAGAGAAATCAGTGCTTTGATCGAAGAAGTTCGTGACAGAGCAAGTGCGATCGCAGAAATTGATGATATGTGGCGCTTACATGACTTTTTAAGTGCAAGAAGACATGACATAGATGGGAAGTACGACTACAGATATTCCGTACTAATCTTTGTGTTTGCTAGGTTAGTCAAAGAGGGCTGGTTAGCTCTTGATGAATTAAACGAACTTGACAAAGATAAAATCACCAAAGTGGCTGCTCTTGCAAGAATGTGAAATAAAACATTCCAAGTTTACGCCCTATCTGAAAATTTCTCTTGACTCAGTGTTCTCTGTGCTTCTGTGGTTAAGACATAATTGATTTAACTATAGAAACGCAGAGAACACAACTTTTAAATGAAGTAACATATAGCAGTCAAATTTAATTAATGAAGCGATCTGTATAGGCAGCTAAGAGGCAATAGGCAATAGGCAAGAGCCAACAGGGTTATAAAAACTAAAGTGTACGGAATTTGTTCAAAAATTAAATAGGATTACTGTATCAAATTTAGGTAATAACTTATTATTAAAATTTCTATACCAATTTGGTATAGAAAGCATTGTTTAAAATTTTTGGAAACAGCTTTTAGCAAAGGTTTTTAATTCAAAATTCCAAACTTGTACTGAGTTTGTCGAAATATCTAAAATCCAAAATTGGTATTAAGTCCTGATTAAGAAATAGGTACTGCAACTGGAACGGTAAAATGAAACTTGCTACCCTGATTTTTCCCTAGAGACTCAGCCCAAATTTTCCCTCCTAAATTATCAATAATTCGACGACAAATTGCTAAACCCAGTCCGGCTCCACCTACAGTGCGCTGTAAAAATCCTTCTTCCTGATAAAAACGCTCAAAGATAGTTTCTAGCCGACTCGGCTCAATACCTCTACCTGTGTCTGCAATAGTAACTTTTAACACAGATTTTTTTGCAGATATTTCTAAGGCTGGGTCAACTTCTTCTGGATTTAATAAGTCTGCACGAATAGTAACTTGACCACTTTTATCAGTAAATTTACAGGCATTGTCAAGTAATTTTGTTAAAACTTCAATCAGTCCTTCTCCATCTACCTGGATTGGCGGTAAGTAATGAGGCAATTCCACAACAATTTTAGGTAATTTATGACGCAATTCGAGTCCGCTGAGGGCTAAATCTAGATATTCTTGAAGGGATATCGGCTCTATTTGCCAACGTACTAATCCACCCTCTAGGCGAGATAAGGTAATAAAATCTTGGATGAGTTTGCGTAAGCGATCGGCATCGTCTAAAGCAGCTTGTAACATTGTCTGCTGTAAGTCAAGCGGCATTTCTGGTTCTGTAATTAAACTTTCTAAGCAAACACGGATGGTAGATAGAGGAGTACGCAGTTCATGACCAACGATCGCAATCAAATTACTTTGGGTGCGTTCCAAGTCTACCAGTTGACGATTCAAAGTTTCCAAGTTGCTATAAGCCTGTGCTTGCATTAAAGCAACTCCAACTTGTGTAGCGATGGCCTCTATTAAAGCTACATCATCCTCTGTCCACAAATAAGCCTCTGGTTTGTGTAGTTCTAGCATTCCCAGCCAAGTTCCTTGATAGCAAATCGATACCAACAAACAAGCACGGATTTGCCAGCGCACCAATTGGGCTTTCAATTGTGGATGCGACTGTAATCCAAAATCTTGGTTGATATCAGCAATCACTACAGTTTGCGATCGGTTTTCACCTGGAGTTGGACTTGGCATTAAAGCAGTTTGAAACAGCTGATGACTTGCTAATGTCCAAACTTCCCCCTTTAAAGATGCTAATCTTGGAGGTGTTGATTCATAAATAATAGGTTGTCTTTGACTATCTGGTTGATAAATATCAACAAGACACCGACAATCGTTAAAAACTTGACCTAATTCTCTAACAGTAATAGTTAAAATTTCTTCGGGATTCAAAGAGCGGCGAATAGCAGTAGCGATGGCATTGATCGATCGCTCTTTGCGCTCTTTGCTAGTTATGGTGCGATAAGCTTTGAGTTGTTTGTATTGACTAGCTTGTAGATATCTGACTAAGCGATTGGCAAATAGTCTAAAATCAATTGCTAATGTGTTATTTATTGATATCTGGACTTGTGATTCCTTCAACAGTCGATAACGTCTTTGCGCTCGCTGGATTTTAGGGGCTAGTTCTGGTCGATAAGTGAGAATCCGCTCTAATAATAGGCGGGCGGCCTGAATACAAACATGGGGGTCAAATGTCCAAATTCCTTGAAACTTCCTTGCTTGGTCTATGGACGCTGAATTTATAGGTGAAGCGTATTCTCGACAAATCAAACACGCCGAATATAGCTGACCAATTACAATCAAATGCCATTCTCTAGCTAATTCGTCTTCAGGAGCAAAAGGAATGGTTGCATAAGGAACTGAAACCATACCAAAGTCGCTCTCTGGTGCAGCTAATACATAAACTTGGTCTGTATGCAGAGCAATTTTTTCATAACGAGGAATTTCCTGGCGATAAAAACGCTCCTGCTGAAAATTGGCAATTACTAGGGGTTGATCTGTTGCTACCAGTACTAGG
Source organism: Nostoc linckia z4 (assembly GCF_002608075.1). GTDB lineage: Bacteria > Cyanobacteriota > Cyanobacteriia > Cyanobacteriales > Nostocaceae > Nostoc > Nostoc linckia. The sequence goes on along the minus strand of NZ_LAHA01000054.1, from coordinate 32,339 downwards.
TCTTCTATTGCATGAGAAAGAGCCGTCAACGAAGACTTGAAATAGATTTGAGGTTGTAAATCCGGTAGAACTCGGCACAAATCTTCCAACAAGGAATTCGAGACACTCATTAGCAATTAGGTTGGTAAAAATAAACAATTACTCGTTAAGTTTGGGTATTGGCAGTACTAACGACTTACTGTCCCCACTACCTACCATTCCCAGCCGAATTAACCTACCTTGATTAGGCTTCGTTCCGGCAAAGTGACTCCGTTCAGAATGCACTGATGCAGATCCACTTGAGCCAGGTCTACCTCTGTGAAATCAACGTAACTGAGATCGGTTTTAAATAACATAGCTTTGGCGAGATTGGTGTGACTGAGGTCTGCATTACTCAAGTTTGCCCCAGTCAGATTGACACCACTCAGGTTTGCTCTAGCTAAATTTGCACCGCTCAGATTGGCATAGCGCAAGTCTGCTCCAGCCAAATTTGCACCGCTCAGGTCTGCGTCACAGAGATTTGCTAACCGTAAATCTGCTTTCACAAGGTTTCCCTTGTGCAAATCCACTCCACTCAGATTTGCCCGAATCATGTTAGCAGCCTTCACGTTTGCCCAAATCAGGTTCGCTCCACTCAGGTCAGCTCTCCAGAGGGATACCGCAGTCAAATTTGCTTGAGTCATATTTGCTCCGCGCAGGTTGGCATGAGATAAACTCGCATTTGCCAAGTTAGCTCTAGCCAAAATTATTCCCGCTAGACATACCTCGCTGAGGTTAACCAAGTGCAGGCTTACCTGGGTGAAATTTCTCTCTCCTGCACAATAGCGTTTGAGAAGTTCATCAGCATCCATACAGCCCGCCTTCCAAATCTTCATCTCTTACCTGGAAATCTAACTTAAGTAGGTAGACAGAATTAAATGTCAAATCCCAGACTCCAGAAACTAGACAGGATAAGTCTTTTTCCTTGGAGCCTTCTGCCTTCCACTTATCATATTGATAGTCGTTGGAAATGTCCTTTGTTAGGTTTAGCGACTAGCAAAGGCACTTAACCAATGACATCAGTACAGTTGCGATCGCTTTACCAAAGCTACAATTTTTACTTGGTTTAGAGTTGCATACTCACCAAGGTGCAGCTAACTAATACGAATTCAAAATTCACACATTGAGAAGCTTCAGCAGAATCTAGCTTTTGAAGTTTGAATCTGCTGCTTGACTTTGGAGAATTTGGTATGACAGCCATTGTTTTAGAGTAGTTTCACACATTTTTTAAATTTTGTTTACTTATGTAAAGAAATATAACAAATTTTGTTACAAACAAGCAATACTTTTTCAAATGCGAACTAATAATTATTATTTATATAAAAAATAAATTTTACTTAAGTAATACCAATTTGAAAAAAGAATGCCATAGATACATGCTCCTCAACCCTTGTGCTGTCTAGCTTTGTGAATCGCTATTTCAGAACTTTTGGTAAGCTACAGGACTCATATAAAGCAATCTGATTTGATTTGCGAACTTACTCGTGAAGCCAGGAAACTGGGAACTCTTAACAAGGAATAGCGGGAAGAAAAACAAGCTTATTTGAACTGTATGGGACTTACGCACTCTTAACGGAAAATCGTAGACGCATTAGCGAAGCCGTAGCGACGTTCGCGCAGCGTCTCGCAGAGAAGGAGCGTCAGCGGCTTGCCGCAGGCTACCGCAGAGGACAGGGAGAAATCAGAGTTTCACAGAGTTCTTGCGTAAGTCCTACTGTGACGAATACAATAAATTACAGACATAACTAGAAAAACTGATTTTGATTTAGATAAAATTTATGTCAACTTCGCAAAAAAATTAATGTTAATTGGATTTATTAACCTTCCTAATTTATCGCGTTATAGTGGCTATGTAGGTTTAGAAGTAGCAGAAATTGTTTCCAAATACCTTGCTGTTCAAAGTAAAACTTACGTAATTCAAAATAGAAGGATATTAATATATCAACTTTTAAAATCTGGTCTCGACTCCCATACAGCTAATAGAACAATTACTATATTGATATCAAGTCCAATCTTACAATCAACCAACATAAATCAGTGTGCTATTCAAGAGGGCTGAGTAAAGATATGGAGAAACAAGGGGACAAGGGAGTATATAACTAATGAGCAATAAAACTCTAGCTTCAAGATAGGGAGTAGGAGTAGGCAAAAGAAATTTTCATTTTTTCTTGTGGGTGCAACTCATGAAGCTTCTTGCAAAAGTGCTTCTTAGTGCCTCTATACCTGGAACCTGAGACAAAAAACTTTGGCGTTGCTGAGAGCCAGCAGTCGGATTTGAACCGACGACCTTCCGATTACAAGTCGGATGCACTACCACTGTGCTATGCTGGCAAGTTTTTTGTGGATTTTTTTAACTAGTAACCACGATTTATTATTTTATCATAATCAAGGTATTTGTCTAGAGCGATCGCTAAAAAATATTTGGTCTGGAGAATAGGGAGTAAGGAGATGAGGGAGATTGTAATAGAATTTCACCCCTCGACTCCTAAGTTTTAACTTTGAGTCGAAAAATCAGTGATTGCGATCGCGAATAATGTTGGTAAATTAATATTCATAGCAAAAGCTAATTCAAATCCTGGGCTGGACGCCAAAATATCTGGTACATTTGCTTGCATTGTACTTTTTTGACACGGCTGGGTAAAGAAACAGAATTATATAATTGTTCTTTACACATCACGAGCATGGCAGCGTTGAACGGACGAGATTTATTAAGTCTGGCGGACATCAGTCCAACAGAACTCCAAGAACTTCTGCAATTGGCAACTCAACTTAAAAGCAAACAGTTGAAATTGCAGTGTAATAAAGTGCTAGGGTTGTTGTTCTCTAAAGCTTCAACTCGCACGCGGGTAAGTTTTACTGTGGCCATGTATCAACTTGGCGGACAGGTAATCGATCTTAACCCGAATGTCACTCAAGTTAGTCGCGGCGAACCCGTGCAAGATACAGCGCGAGTCTTAGATAGATATCTCGATATTTTGGCAATTCGCACCTTTGCACAGCAGGAGTTAGAAACTTTTGCCAACTATGCCAAGATACCAGTGATTAATGCTTTGACTGATGCCGAACATCCGTGTCAAGTATTAGCTGATTTATTGACAATTCAAGAAGCTTTTGGCAGCCTAACTGGGTTAACTTTAACCTACGTAGGGGATGGAAATAATGTAGCTAATTCTTTGATGTTGGGGTGTGCTTTGGCGGGAATGAATGTCAGAATTGCCACCCCCAAAGGATTTGAGCCAGATTCTAAAATTGTAGAGCAAGCAAGAGCGATCGCTAATAATAAAACTGAAGTCTTACTCACCCACGACCCAGAATTAGCCGCCAAAGGAACTGCCGTACTTTATACTGATGTTTGGGCAAGTATGGGACAAGAAGCAGAAGCCGATAACCGCCTGCCAATTTTTCAACCTTACCAAATTTCCGAGCAATTATTGAGTCTTGCTGACCCAGAAGCAATTGTTTTACACTGCTTACCAGCCCATCGCGGTGAAGAAATTACTGAAGCAGTTATTGAAGGTTCTCAATCACAAGTTTGGGAACAGGCAGAAAATCGCCTCCACGCCCAAAAGGCTTTGCTTGCTAGTATTTTGGGGGCAGAATGAAGAAAGTTTGGAGTTAGGAGTTGGGAGTTAGGAGTTTGGGGTTTGGAGTTTGGAGTGAGGAGTTAGGAGTTTGGGGTTTGGAGTTAAGAAGAGAGACGTAATTAACCCAAATCTTTCCAAGAGTTAGGAGTTAGGAGTTAGGAGTTAAGAGTCAGAATGGCGACGTGCGGCTGACTCTTGACGAGTTATCAGGAAAAAATTAAGAATAAATAGGTGAAAGAAAAGAAAAAATATTCTGCCTTTTGCCTTTAATATTTTTACTTTTCTATTGCTTATAGGGAGTTTTTTGTAGTACTAATGTTCTAGAGACATTTACAATTACTCTCAAAAATTTATGGAACGTTTAACGGAAGCTCAACAAGAACTTTATGAATGGTTGGCAGAATATATCCGAACGCATCAGCATTCGCCTTCAATTCGCCAAATGATGCAAGCGATGAGTTTGAAGTCACCAGCACCAATTCAAAGTCGTTTAGAACATTTACGTACTAAAGGATATATAGAATGGACTGAAGGACAAGCAAGAACGATTAGAATTTTGCGTTCTGTTAAACAAGGCATACCAATTTTGGGGACGATCGCTGCTGGTGGTTTAATAGAACCATTTACCGATGCTGTAGATCATTTAGACTTTTCTAATTTATCGTTACCTCCCCATACCTACGCTTTGCGGGTAGCTGGGGATAGCATGATTGAAGATTTAATTGCTGATGGCGATGTGGTATTCTTGCGTCCAGTACCAGAACCAAATCATTTGAAAAATGGTACTATCGTCGCTGCGAGAGTTGATGGATTTGGTACAACATTAAAACGTTTTTATCGTCAAGGCGATCGCGTTACTCTCAAACCAGCAAATTCTAAGTACAATCCCATTGAAGTCAGCGCTATGCAAGTGCAGGTGCAGGGTTCTTTGATTGGTGTTTGGCGGGGTTACAACTGAATTGGGGAATGGGGCATGGGGCGTGGGGCATGGGGCATGGGGGGATGGGGAGACAAGGGAGACAAGGGAGACAAGGGAGACAAGGAGAAGAATTCATAACCAATGCTCAATGCTCAATGCCCAATGCCCAATGCCCAATGCCCTATGCCCTATGCCCTATGCCCAATAAATAATTTAGTTTGTGCTTAATATATGTACCTGACGGCAAATCCAGTGCGGGAACTGCCCACTTTTCGCTTAAAATCACCATTTGCGAGGGAAAGTAAGGGCAGTTATCAAACTTCGCAACCATTACCAGGATGTCCACGAAAGCCTGCATCTTTGCAATTGCGGCAATATCAGCAAGAAGCTATCGCCAGCTGGTTTGCTAATAATGGTAGAGGGACGCTGAAAATGGCTACTGGTAGTGGTAAAACTATCACGGCATTAGCGATCGCTTGTGAATTATATCAGCAGATTAATTTACAAGTGCTGTTGGTGGTGTGTCCTTACCGACATCTTGTCACCCAATGGGCGCGAGAATGTGAAAAATTTAATTTGCAACCGATTTTAGCCTTTGAGAATTTACGCACTTGGCAAAGTCAACTTTCAGGGCAAATTTATAATCTGCGTTCTGGTTCTCAACGGTTTGTCACGGTTATTACTACGAACTCCACTTTAATTGGAGATGGGTTTCAATCTCAACTCAAATATTTTCCTGCCAAAACTTTAATTATTGGGGATGAGGCACATAATTTAGGCGCACCAAAATTAGAGGAAAGTTTACCGCGTCGGGTGGGGTTGAGACTTGCTTTATCTGCTACACCGGAGAGATATTTTGATGATTTGGGGACGCAATCTTTATTTGATTATTTTGGCCCAGTTCTCCAGCCAGAGTTTACTTTGAGAGATGCGATCGCTCAAGGTGCTTTGGTACATTATCTGTATTATCCTGTGTTAGTGGAGTTAACAGAAGCAGAAAGTATTGCTTATTTAAAGTTAACTAAAAAAATTGGGCGATGTCTGCTATATAGAGAACGAGAAAACGGACAACCAGGAGATTTTGAAGACAATGAAGATTTAAAGCCGTTATTGATGCAAAGGGCAAGGTTAATTGGTGCAGCTGAAAATAAATTAAATGCTTTGCGCGATTTAATGGCAACTCGCCGCGAAACTACTCACACGCTTTTTTATTGTAGTGATGGTTCTCAAGACGCGGGACAACGTTCATCGCTACGCCAACTCAAAGCTGTTGCTAAAATTCTTGGAGTAGAACTAGGTTACAAGGTAAGCACCTATACGGCTCAAACTTCTTTAGAAGAAAGGGAATTATTACGTCGTCAATTTGAAAGCGGTGAATTGCAAGGATTAGTGGCAATTCGTTGTTTAGATGAAGGTGTCGATATTCCGGCAATTCAAACTGCGGTGATTTTATCAAGTTCTGGTAATCCTCGTCAGTTTATCCAGCGACGGGGCCGAGTTTTACGCCCTCATCCAGCTAAAGAACGTGCAACTATATTTGACATGATTGTTTTGCCACCAGATTTAGATAGAGAAACTATAGAAGTTGAGCGCAATCTGTTAAAAAAAGAGTTACGCCGCTTTGTTGAATTTGCTGACTTGGCTGATAACGCGGGCGTTGCCAGAATGAAATTACTCGATTTACAAAAGCGATATGGTTTATTAGATATTTGATATATCTGGCGAAAATGAATGTAGAGACGTAGCAATGCTACGTCTCTTTGGGTAACGCAAAATTAATTTCACCAAATGTCTAATAAATTAGATGATAGTTGTTTTTTTTTGTAAAAAATTTTTGAGTTTGGTAGAAACAAACATTAACTATGAAATAATAAAAATATGAATTAGATCATAATGGGATATAAGCAAAATTTTTAAGGCAGCTTACATCCCATTATAATATGGTTTAATTAAAACTAATCCTACCAGAAATCAATTAAAGAATAAAGTATTTTTTCAAAAAAAATCAGATATCAAGATACAGTAAATTTAAACGAAAGTGAACTACACAATCGAAGTTTCAAACCCCAGCCTCAAGCCTATTTGACTTCTGAATTCTGAATTCTGACTCCTGAATTCTGCTAGATAACGCTAACCGTAGCTTCACGGTGACAAATGTAGTAGTAGTGAAGGTTAAAATATAAAAAAATTATTTTAGAATCCAAGATGCCACAAGAGGCGAATATCGATGATGTGCAGGAGCCAATAACCAGCGCTCCACCAGAAGTACGGCAAATTATTGAGCGGGTGTGGAAACTGGAAAAAAGTCGGCTAGATCGGAAAAGCAAAGGGCATATTAACGATGATATTTTAGATATTATCAAGGAAGCAGTGCAATGAAGCTGACTTCAATTAAGCTGTGCAATTTTCGCTCGTTTTATGGTACAACGCCAGAGATGAATCTCGCTGGAGGAGATATTCACAACACGACGATTATTCATGGTAATAATGGTGCTGGTAAAACAAGTCTGTTGAATGCGTTTACGTGGGTATTATATGAGAAATTTAGTGCGGCATTTGCATCGACAGAACAGTTAGTAAATAAAAGAGCGATCGCCGAAGCCGAAAGAGGGCAAACTATAGAATGTTGGGTAGAAGTTGGCTGGGAACATGATGTCACCCGCTACCGAGTGAAACGTTCTTGTCGGGTTTACAAAAACGCTAGCGAAATCGAAGCAGGTAAAACTCAATTAACCATGTGGGTGAGTGGCGACGATGGTAAATGGAATTTACCAACTCAGCCACCAGAAGATATTATTAATCAGATTTTACCCGCGAGTTTACATCAATATTTTTTCTTTGACGGCGAACGAATTGAAGAGATAGTCCGTTCTGATAAAAAAGCCGAAATCGCCGAAGCAACAAAGATTTTTTTAGGTGTAGAAATAATCGAACGTTCAATTACACATTTAAAAGGAGCTAAAAAAAGTTTAGAAACTGAATTAACAGCTATCGGTGACGCGGAAACCAAACAACTTTTACGGCAGCAAGAAAAGTTAGAACGTGAAATTGATAGTATCACCAAACGGCAAGCTGAAATTCAACAAGAATTAGAATATCAACAAACCTTCAAAAAAGAGACAAGCAATCGTTTACGAGAACTCAGTGCGGCGAAAGAACTGCAAGAAAGACGGCAGAATTTAGAATCACAAAAAGATGCAAACCGCGAAGAACTGAGAAAAACGAGAGAAGCATTAAAAAAAGTGATTTCGGCGCGGGGTTATACAGTTTTGCTATCAGACATCACAACCCAATATCGAAAAATTGTTGATGATTTGAAGCAACGAGGTGAGTTAACTTCGGGAATTTCGCGGGAATTTATCAATGAATTACTGAAATCTAAACGTTGCATTTGTGGTGCAGACTTAAATGCAGGAAGTCATTCTCATACAAATGTAGAAATTTGGTTAGAAAGAGCAGGTTCATCGACAGTAGAAGAAACTGCAATTCGGATGACTGCTCAAGTAGATGAAATTGATAAGCAAGCAATAGTGTTTTGGGAAGAAGTTGATAGAGAACAACTTAGAATTGAACAGTTAAGGCAGACGATATCACAAATTGAAAGTGAATTAGATAGTATTCAAGAAAGATTACGCAAAGATGCTAACGAAGAAATTAGTAGTTTGCAAAAACGCCTAGACGAGATTGAAACGAAAATTGACGAATTAAATCGAGAGCAAGGTGCAAATCAGCAGCGAATTGCTCAATTGAAAATAGAAATTGATGCTTTGGGTAAACAAATCGCCAAGCAAAAATTCAATGAAGCCAAGCAAGTTTTAGCACAGCGACGTATCAACGCTACTCAAGATGCGATTGAACGGTTAACAGAGGTTAAAAATCGTCAAGAAAAACAATTTCGTCTGCAATTAGAAAAGCGAGTTCAAGAGATATTTACAGAGATTTCTGTTACACCATATATTCCGAAAATCAGCGATAAATATGAATTGACGCTGGTAGAAAATACAGCCGGTATGGAAGCGCCAGTCGCAGCTTCTACTGGGCAAAATCAAATTCTGAGTTTATCTTTTATTGCCAGTATCATCGATAGAGTGCGGGAGTGGAGCGAGAAGCGAAAAATGATGATGCTTCCCGATAGTAGTACCTTCCCAATTGTTATGGATTCGCCATTTGGAAGCTTAGATGAAATTTCACGGCGACACATTGCTAGCACAATTCCGAAATTAGCCAATCAGTTAGTAGTGTTAGTCACAAAGACTCAATGGCGAGGTGAAGTTGAAGAAGAAATAGCAGAGAAAATTGGTAGGGAATATGTGCTGACTTATTATTCTTCTAAACCAGATTGCGAGCAAGATTATATTGAATTGGGTGGCGAAAGATATCCTTTAGTTCGGCAAAGCCCCAATGAGTTTGAGTATACCGAGATTATTGAAGTGGAACGCGATCGCTAATTGAAAATTAACGAACCGCAGAGGCACGGAGGGCACAGAGAAAACTGTTGTTTCTTGGTACAACAGTTTTTTCTGTGCATAAAGTTACTACCCAAAAAAGTTAAAGTTGAAAAAGCAACCTTTGATAAGAGATATGGTTATGATTGCTAATTCAAACCGAAAGTATATGTCTCCCCAAGAATACTTGGAATGGGAAGAAAGGCAAGATATCAAATACGAATACATTAATGGCGAAGTCTTCGCCATGACTGGGGGTACTATTCCCCATACTAGTATTGCTCTAAACTTGGCATCAGCATTAAAAAGTCACCTTCGGGGAAGCCCATGTCGCGCCTTTATGGCAGATGCAAAAGTAGCTGTAACTGAGAACGGGCCGTTTCACTACCCGGATGTTGTAGTGAGTTGTGATGAACGAGATAGACAAGCTATTCAATTTATTCAGTATCCTTGTCTAATTGTCGAAGTCCTCTCTCCGAGTACAGAAGCTTACGACAGAGGCAAAAAATTTATGCAGTATCGCCGCATCCAGACTTTACAAGAATATGTTCTGATTGATGCTGAAAAGATGAGTTTAGATTGCTTCCGGCTAAATGATAGAGGAATTTGGGAGTTACATCCCTATGAAGAGGGGAATGAAGTTCATTTAACCAGTGTTGATTTTCGCTTTCCCATATCTTTAGTTTATGAAGATGTGCAGTTTCCAATCTAAGTTTTGGAGAAATGAAGCCTAAATTAATTGCCCAGTAACAAACGCTCAACACAAGTACAATTATATTTAACATTATTCGTCACTATGTGTGGGCGATCGCTATCATCATGAGCAGAGCCAAAATTCTCGATCCATCCGAGAGTTATACCTTCAGCAAATATGCCGAATTAGCCTACGATAGCGCCGATATCCTAGCTGAATTTGGTGTTACCCTCAACAATACCTCACTCCAACTTCCACAAAAGTTACCAATAGATCCCGAACCACTGAGAACAGAACTACAAGAAAATCTCACCTTGGTAGATCCTGCTTCCGAAATGGCTAGACGCGAAGCACTGATATTTCCCATTCTCAAAACAGTTTGCAAGTTCATTCAAGCACCACTCAAAATTGAATATCCTGTGCGAGTTAGCAATTGGCTCAAAGGCAGTTTTGATTATTTCATTCCTACACCGCAAAATTTATTAGTAATTGAAGCTAAAAATGCAGATTTAGCAAGAGGTTTTACCCAGTTAGCAGTAGAATTAATTGCCCTCGACCAATGGACTGATTCAACAGTTCCCATGCTTTATGGTACCGTCACAACAGGGGATACCTGGAAATTTGGAATTTTTCAACGCCAAGAAAAAATAATTCACAAAGATATCAACACATACGCCGTTCCTAGCGATTTGAATTTGGTGCTTTCTGCTCTCTTTGGTATTAGTTTGAGCTAGGTGAAATATTTGAAAAGAAAATGTTGCATCTAACTAAAAAATTAGAGCAGCAGTTGACTGAAACTGCGAAAATATAAGTATAAATTAGCTGTAATTTTCAGGATTTAGATTATGGGAATTAAGGAATTATTACTACCATTTCGGGAAGAGATATTAAAAATAGCCGCTAAATATGGCGCGTATAACGTGCGAGTATTTGGTTCAGTTGCTAGAGGAGAAGCAACACCGGATAGTGATGTAGATTTTTTGGTAGAACTTGAACCAGGACGTAATTTGTTAGACCGTATTGCGTTAATGCAAGATTTAGAGGAGTTGTTAAACCGTAAAGTTGATGTAGCCAAGCCTAATAATTTACATGAATTAATTAGAGAAAAAGTGTTAAATGAAGCTGTAACACTATGAGAGACGAAAAGCGTTATTTACTGGATATTGCAGAATGTATTGAGAGGATAGAAGAATACACCCGTGATGGTAGAGACGCTTTTATCCAAACAAAAATAATTCAAGATGCTGTGGTCAGAAATTTTGAGATTATTGGTGAAGCAACTAAAAGAATATCTCAGGATTTAAGGCAAAGTTATCCTGATGTGCAATGGAAGCGTATAGCTGGATTTAGAGATGTGCTAATTCACGACTATCTACGAGTCGATTATGATGATGTTTGGGGAATTATTGAGCGTGATTTACCAGCTTTGAAAGCAAATATTCAGATGATTTTAAAAGATTTAGGTATGTAGCGCAAAAAGGCTGTAGGCATCGCTTATAGCTTTCGGTTAATATAGCTACACAGTACATATTAAAGTCAATGGCTGCGAATAGAATCAAGGTTGCTAAAGATAAAGCCGAGTTAGTCAAATCCTTAGTTGCATCAAAAGACACAACAGGGCCTTTTCAAACTTATGTAGAAGTAATGGTATTTGCTGCTGCTTTAGGCGTTAGATATAAAAAGCGTATACCTTTAGGCGAAACTACCAAACGAGAACCTTCTCCTATTCCACAAGAAAATTTTGTCTCTTTGGGACATGAACTAATAATTAAATTGTTGGGAATTAATGAAACACAAGATATAGAAATTATTTCTTCACAAGAAGAAGAATATGAAGATAAACGCACTCAAATTTTTGAAGAATACGCCAATGGAGGGCTAGAAATTTTACAAACCGAATTACGTGGAGCCGTGGATTATTCAGAGCGTATTCTTTTATTCTTAATTGCAGAAAAAGATAATAAAGAATCGATAGATGAAGAATTTGACCTTAGCAGATTTTTAAGTTAATTTTTAATATTTATTTAAATAATTATGAAAACATTAGATTATTACTATAAATCTTTTTCTCAATTAAATGTAAGTAGTAGTAGTAAGCGTGGTAATGCTCACTATAAACCAATATTGGTTTTAACTGCTATTGATTTGGTTACACGAGGAGTTATTAATGATAACCGAATTCCAGTTTCAGAAGAATTAATTCAAACATTTGAGAAATACTGGAGTGTTTTAGGTTCTAAATCCTATAAAGGTGGTTTACACTATCCATTCTTTCATCTACAAAGTGATGGGTTTTGGCACTTAGTATTTCAGCCGGAATTTAAGGGGCTACAGCCGAAAACAACTAACAAGCTGAAAGAGGCTGTTGAATATGCTTATCTTGATAATGAACTATTTAATTTTTTACAAGATGAATTTTCAAGGCAAGAATTGATTGATTCACTCGTAACAACTTTTTTTCAAGAACAGCAAGATGTATTTGACGATATTTTGCAAATAAACGAATCTTTTCAACAAGATGACTTAGCTACACAAAAATTAGCTGCCTCAACCAACTTAGATAGTAATCCAAGATGGGGTATTAGAAAGGCAGTAATTAGGAATGCTTTTTTCCGAAAAACTATTGTTCGTGTATATGATTCCAAATGTGCTTTTTGCGGTATTAGAGTAACTAAAGGCGTAAATAAAAATATTGTAGATGGCGCACATATCAAACCATTTGCACAATTTTATGACAGCAGAATCAATAATGGTATTGCTCTTTGCAAGAATCACCATTGGGCTTTTGACCGTGGTTGGTTTACTGCTGATGAGCAGTATAAAATCATTATTAGTAGAGAATTAGAAGAAATATCTCCCCATACTAAACCAATGAAAGACTTTCATGGTGAAAGACTACTGCTACCAAATAAAGAGCAATACTTTCCAGAACTAGAAGCATTGCAATGGCATCGCCAAAATATATTTCAAGGTTAACTACAACACGGCTGGAAGTCCCACTTCTTTTAGTTCCACAAATTCACCATCAAAACTAATTGTTTTATTTTCCACAGTCCTAGCATTAGCCAAAGCCTTACGCAGTTCAGCACGTTCCATTGAATCTTCAATTCCACCAAGGATGTAAATTAATAACTTTGTTGCTAATTCTTTTCCAGAAACCTGCACTCGCTTTTTATTAGGGTCATATAAAACCCCATACCAAAGAGATTGAGGATATTCCATACCAGTAAAACCACCTTGCTGGTCAAACTTTCGCAACTTCTTAAAAATGCTGGTTATAGAAAGACCTTTTTTAAATACTAAAAATCCTAAGGCTTGTGCTAAAGCAACTTGCGCTACAGGGCGGAAAAGTATATTTGCTTCACCGCCACCCTTTTCAAAGCTGAACCTTCGCAAAATAGGCGTATCTTCATGTTCCAAAATTTTATAACTAGGTAAATTAGCCAAGTTATCAAAAAGCTTTTTAAATTCCTCAATTCCTTCCTCAATTTCTTCGTTTTCTGGACGCATAGGAATTAAACCTTTTTCCAATGGTTTCCAGTGTGGGAATTTTTGACCTAAATATCGCTCAGACATATCTTGTAGCGCTTGCAGTGTCGTCAAAACTGTAGAATTCGCCGCTACAGTTGCACTATTCCAATTAACACGCGGGTTACGATTTGGACGTTGTTCTAAAAGTGGGTGAGTCACTGCAATTTTTCTAGCCACAATAGAAAAACCATCATCTTCATTTAACTGTGCTAATTGACCCTTAGTTAAAGGTGCAGCCATCAGGTTGACATGGACAAAAATAGACCTCACCCTTCTTCTAGCTTGGTTACGAGTCTCCCCAGAATTAACTGCACAAATGAACTCAATACCAATTTTTTCTTTAGGTAAGCTTTGTAAATAAGCAGAATCTACTTGATATTGATTTATCAAATCTGACACAGTAATAAAACTATCATCAGCAGTTTTATCCTTTTTATATCGCTGGAGTTTGCCAGTTTTAATTAACTCCATTAAACCCTGAACTCCCATCAGCCGATGTTGACCATCTAGGGCATAAATGGTTACATTCTCTTCAGAAACATTGAGTAAGCCGACCTTACCATCTTTATCTAGAGGCGTAAAATCGGTAGTAGACTTTGTGGCGCGTTCCTCACTACCCCACTCAGATGCTTTAGGGTCATCCACCCAAGGTTGATTAATTACTACTAGCACTGCTGGAAACTTATGATTTTTTCTCGCAGCTAAATACTGAACTAAGGGTGCTTGACGCGACCAGTCAATGGGACGTTGTTGAATTTCATCGATACTATCCGCATCAATTTCGATGTTACCAGTCTGTGGATTGTACTTTTTTTGTAGCAGAGGTAAACCAGAAGCAAAATGCACTCGGCCGGCAAACCATTCTAGGGTGACAGAACCAACATAAGCTTCACTTCCGCCCATCTCAGTTTTTTGAACGAGAATTTGGTCTTTTTTTTCTAAAAATTTCTCTAGAAGTAAAGCTAGTACCTCTTTTTCCTTGTTTTCTCTCTCTAGGTACTCTCTTGCAATATCAGCAGTTAGGTCAGATGCAATGTCTCTCATATTAATTTTTAAAAACTTACTCTTGTAAGGTAGCTATATTGTCCAAAAAGTTAGATACTAATAAATCAGTTTTTAAAAACTTTTTGGTAACCCGCGCATTCCACACACTGGGGTAAAAAAAAGCGGTAACGCCCAAATGTCCAGAGGTAAGAAGCAATGACTGAAGCACAACAACCAGAAAATAAAGGCCAGCAGACACGTACTGTAGCAGAGTTAGTGGAGTATATCCAAGTTCTTACCACTGAAATTCAAGAATTGTATTGTTTAGATGCGATACCTTGGGTTGTTGGTTATTCGGGCGGCAAGGACAGCACGGCGACTTTACAGCTGGTTTGGAATGCGATATTGGGGCTACCGCCGGAAAAGCGAACTAAGCCAATTCATATCATTACAACTGATACAGGTGTAGAGAATCCTTATGTAGCTGCTTGGGTACGTAATTCACTAGAGCAAATGAAAATAGCAGCTCAAGACCAAAAGATGCCAGTGGAACCACATTTATTACAACCAGAGATTAAACAAACATATTGGGTAGGTTTAATTGGCAAAGGCTACCCAGCGCCGCGTCATAAATTTCGTTGGTGTACTGGACGATTGAAAATTGACCCATCTAACCTTTTTATTCGTAATGTTATCAGAGCTAGCGGCGAAACAATTGTTTTATTAGGAACTCGCAAAACTGAAAGTGTAAATCGTGCTGCTATCATGTCAAAACGTGAGATTGGTAGAGTACGCGAACGCCTTAGTCCTCATCCTAGTCTTGTTAACTCATTGCTATATACTCCTATAGAAGATTGGCGCACTGATGAAGTTTGGCTGTATTTAATGCAATGGGATAATCCTTGGGGATACAGCAACAAAGATTTATTTGCGATGTATCGAGGTGCAACAGCAGATAATGAATGTCCTTTAGTTGTTGATACTTCTACCCCTAGTTGTGGTAGCTCTCGTTTTGGATGCTGGGTTTGCACGTTAGTTAATAGTGATAGGTCTATGCAAGCGATGATTCAAAATGATGAGGAAAAAGAATGGTTACAACCTCTGATTGATATTCGCTTAGAGGAATTAAATATTGATAATGACCGTGAGAAACGAGACTTCCGCCGCATTTGGGGAGAAGTCCAACTGTTTGAGCGTAACTTGGATGGAGAAATTTCTATTGAACCAATACCAGGCCCTTACGTTAAATCTTGGCGCGAACATTTATTAAGACGACTTTTAGAAGCACAAACAAAAATTCGTCAAACAGCACCGGAAAATATGCGCGATATAACCCTCATTTCTCTGGAAGAATTGAGTGAAATTCGCCGAATTTGGTTAGAAGAAAAACACGAGTTTGACGATAGCTTACCTCGGATTTATCAACAAATTACAGGTGAAGAATTTAAAGACCCGCGTCCAGGTGCTGACCTTAGCTTATTAGGTAGCGATGAATGGGCTGTGTTAGAAGAAGTCTGTGCAGATGATGAAATGCACTTAGAACTGATGGCGAAACTTTTAGACACAGAACGCCAATTTAGAAAAATGTCGCGTCGTATAGGAATTTACGAAAGTTTAGAAAAATGCTTTACTACCAGTTCTCGTTCTAAAGATGAAGCAGTGAAAAATGCTCACCTAAAACGAGATTTGAAAACAGCAGTTGAACAAGGTGATATTGAAAAAGTCAAGCAGCTAACTTTAGCAGATTTTGTGGCACCAGAGGAACAAACAATTAGACCCGATACACAAATTGACACAACAAATACTACAAAATCTGCTGACAATGACAAGACTTGGGCAAATGTGAAATTTAAAAATAAACAGGCAAAGCCTTAAGCTTGCTCATTATCATCTCCTAAGTACAGCCTGATAAACTCCTCGGCTGCGGAGGGATTAATTTTCTTGAGTGCATCACGAATTTCTAACAGCGTATCAGCAACAGGGTCTGTCATCTCATTAACCCATCGGTGAACGTTTGGCCGTCCTGTTCCCATTGTCACTGCTAACTTGTTTTGGCTGATGCCGTAGATTTCCAACACCTGTTTTAGCGCTTTTCCTGCTTTTCCCATGCCTTTGATTTTGTCAAAGGCTTATAACCTAGTAAATGTTCTGTATATGTAACAAACAGTGTAAGATAATCTTGTTACGTTTATGTAACAGCGCAGTTTATCAACAAACAGGTAAATTCCAATGAATACAAGCTTTCTAGCAGAAACTTTTCAAACCACCACGCCGCTTGTTTCCACCAACGACTCTACAGAAATAACCGCAGATAGAGAGTCTGTAAAAGTAGTAATTTATGGTTCTAAAAGAGGTGTTAACAACACAATTCTGACTTTATACAAACTTGGTTTCGCCCAAGTTAACGAGTGGAGTCCTTTATTACCTAGTTCTAACCCTGGTGAAGTTATGAGTATTTTAACTAGGCACATTCTGGCAAACTAATTAGTGGTTCATCGCATTAATTTTAAGAAGTGGGAGTGGTCAGATCCCCGACTTCTTCAAGAAGTCGGGGATCTCGTAGCCCATCTCGACCTATATTTTATCTATAACGACCAATGATATTTCTCGAACTCGTATTACAAAATTTTGGCCCTTACTCTGGCAGACAAGTAATTAATCTTGACCCAAGAACTGAGGAAAATCCGCGCCCAATTCTCTTATTAGGCGGTATGAATGGCGGCGGAAAAACTACTCTCATGGATGCTATTCGTCTTGCCCTATATGGACAACGCGCCCAATGTTCAACACGTGGTAATCTGAGTTATAGTGATTTTTTAAATCAATGTGTTAATAGTAAAGCCAACCCTGCTGAAAAGACCCGAATTGAGCTACTCTTTGAACACATTGAAGACGATAAACCAATAAAATATCGTATTGTTAGAACTTGGGAAAAAAATCCTAAAGATGGTAAAGATGCTCTAGGAATTTTAGGCGATGACGATACTTGGCCTGTTGAATCTTTGGTGAATACTTGGGACGACTATATAGAAAATCTACTACCTTTGGGGATTTCTAATTTATTTTTATTTGATGGCGAACAAGTTAAAGAACTGGCAGAACAAGAAACGCCACCACAACTTGTTATTGAAGCTATTCGCGGATTATTAGGTCTAGAGTTGGCAGATAAATTAGCACTTGATTTGGAGGTATTAGTCAACCGGAAGCGTAGAGAAATGGCTGATACCAAAGATTTAGCCAATCTAGAACAAATTGAAAAAAGGTTATTACAACAGCAAGAAGATTATCAAACAACAGAACAAGAATTAGCTAGTTTTAAAAATCAAGTTGAAGAATTAGAGACTATCCAAAGAGAAGCCTTAGATAAATTTGTATCTGAGGGTGGTAAAATCGCTGGAGAACGCAGTCAGCTAGAAGAAAAACAAAAAGAAAAAACTACTGCATTAGAAACAATTAGGCAATCATTGTGTGAATTAGCTGCTGATATTTTACCTTTGGCATTAATTCCTAATTTATTAACTCAGGTAGAATTACAGGGAGCAAATGAATTTCGGAATCAGCAGGTACAACTTGCTAAAGATGTTTTGCTTGAGCGAGATAAACGCTTGCTTGAATGGCTAAATCAGTTAGCGATCGCCTCCACAAAAATTGACAAAATTCAATCATTCTTAACAGCAGATATAGATAATTTATATGCCAGTTCGCTTCAAGCTGAAGCACCTTGGTTATTAGCTGATGAGGAAAGTTTAAGTCAACTAGATAATGTGAGATATCATTTACAAAATGCTCGCAATATAGCACAACAGAAATTAGCTAATCTCAAGAATCTAGAAGAAGAAATTATTACCTTAGAAAGACAAGTGCAGACAGCAGCAGAACCAGAAGCTTATCAAAAGCTGCGTCATGCTGTGGACGCAGCACAAAATGAAGTTGTACAAGCTAAAGCAAATTACGAAACGACGCGTCAGAAATTAGCGGTATTAGCAGATGCAATTGAAATCACCAAAAAAGAATTAAAAGATTATACTGACAAAAATATAGACCATAAAAATAGGGAACATATCATTACCTCAGCCTCTAAAGTTCAAGAAACACTTAAGGTTTTTCGAGAAAAATTAACTCTGCGAAAACTCAATAAATTAGAGGAAGAAGTGAAGAATTGTTTCCTTTACCTATTGCATAAATCGGATTTAGTATTTCGCATCGCTATTGATACTAAAACCTTTGCCTTGTCTTTATTTGATTTCGATGGGAAACCAGTTCCTAAACATCGCCTTTCGGCTGGTGAAAAACAACTCCTAGCGATCGCCTTTCTCTGGGGTTTAGCCAAAGTCTCTGGACTGCGCTTACCTGTAGCCATCGACACACCCCTCGGCAGACTCGACTCTTCCCACCGCAACAACCTAGTAGAAAATTACTTCCCCGCCGCCAGCCATCAAGTAATTCTCCTTTCTACCGATACTGAAATTGGTAAAAAGGAAGTGGAAACATTAAGGAAAAATGAAGCGATCGCCCGCGAATATCTCCTTAAATACGACTCATCTACCCGCCAAACAACAGTACTAGAAAATCAATATTTTTGGTAGTGGATATCGGTTAAAAAGTTAGCGATCGCTATTGTGTTAAGCCTGGATATTTATAATATATATAATGAACCCCAACTACTAAAACTCTGTTGCAACTGATTGTTATTTTGCTTCTACATAAATTTCTCTACCAAGCTGCTTGAATTCATCATCAAGATAATATAGTGAATTGCGGATAGCTTGGCGTAATTTACAAGCAGGTTCTAGGCAATCACGCTCGTAATCCATTAATGTTAATTCTAAATGGGGATAGAGAATTTTCAAGAAACCTGATGCTGATTTGAGGATGGCATTCTGGTCACGAATGGTAACATTTTTTTCAAAGTTAGTATGCTGTTGTACGTAAGACATGAAGCGATTATCGTGACGTAGAGATAGCAATGCTTCGCCAAAAAAATCCATTTTTAAACCAACTTGAGAAGCTACCATTTCTCTTTGAAATTTAGGAATTTTCCAGCCAGGGATAATTCCCAATAATCTGTCTAATAATGCAGTTTCAGCAAAAAACTTCGGCAAGTTAGCGATTAAATTATCTTCATTGCGTGGTTGTAATTGTTCATCTAATTCGATATTTGCTAACATCACTAACCCGCAATCGCTAGCAATATCGGCAAAACCAGAACGATTATAACGACCGCTGGCAAGATAATTTTTCAAGGGGCCAATCACCTCTTCAGGATTATCGAAAGTTAAACTTTGAACTTCATCTAAAACCACAACTTCATGGCGGCCGAGTAATCCAACTTCTTTAGTTCTACCGTTAATAAGCAATTGTGCGGGAGTAACTTTACCACCGCTAATTAAAGTAACTTTACTACTAATATTTTCAAAAAAGAAGCTTTTACCAGTGCCTTTAGGAGCTAGTTCTATAATATGATAATTAGACTCTACTAATGATAGCAACCTAGCCAATATCCATGTTTTCGCTTCTTGGTCATAACTGGGATGCTGGGGATTAAAACCCATTGAACAAAATATTAAATCTCGCCATTGTTGTGTATTAAATTTTGACCGACATTCGGCATAACCTTGTAAATCAACTTGCGAACATTGGAAGGGTTCAAAATCCATCACTTCTACTTTGCCATCAGTCAGCATAGCCAGAGTAATTTTCCCCCAAATTCCTTGGCGTAATAGTATTTTATAGCGTTCTACAATGTCAGTAGCAATGCTGCATTCAGTTAAATTCAGCGCCGGAATTTGTGCCAATGGTTCAGGAATTACTCGTCCTCCCTGTTCTAATTTAATGCGTACCTGCATGAGGGCAATAAGTTTTCGGATTTCTCCCTGAGTCAGGTCAAAAATAATTTCGTTGCGGTCATCTTTACGAGGAAATGCTTTTTTAATAAAGTTATTGATTGTTTCTAATTCTATTGATGTGAGTTTTCCAGAACCAGGAACAATTTTATCTAGCAACCATTCAGCAACAAAGCTAGGTAGACCAATAGAACTTAGCCCGCTGGATGGTAGTCTAGTTTTATCAATACAGAGATTTCCGAAAAACTCAAGCACTAAATCGTTATTGTAGGTTGTCGCTTCATAAGAATTCATTGATATCAAATCCACTACTAAATATTTGTTTTATGGTGATTTTTGATTGAGGAGTCAAGGTAGCAATTGCAGTTTCAGTATCGGCAAATCGAAAGGTTAATTCACCAGATATGAATAAGTTATTTTCTTGATTTAGTGTTAATTCTGGCACTTGAGGAATAGTTATTTTGAAACTATAGCGTTGATTAGCTGGAATTTCCTGTTGTAATGGTTTTCCCTCTTGAAAATAAGGTAATTCCTGAATAAATAAACAAAGATTTGTTAGCGGCACTGAGTTAGGATTATCTATAGTAATTTCTAGTTCACCTGATTGTTTTGGTTTACCTTCACCGCAGCAGAAAACTATTATAGGAAGACGTTGAATAGATTTTCGTAAGACAGATACACCAACGACAACTTCTTCGGGAAATAATCCTCCGTGAGAACCGATAATTTTTTTATTGCTAGTGTAGCTGAAAGAACCTAAGCTAGCGGAGTTTTTCACAATACTAATATCGTGGGGAAGACTGTAGCGATCGCCTTCTAAAACCACAAACCTGCTATCATCAGTTTTACCAATCGCCATTCTTCCCTTAGGTTCCAGTTCTGGGGGGCAGTGGGTGATTTTTTCGGAAGTACCCATTATCTGACCGTGGTCGCTGGCAATAACTATTCTCAGTACTTCTGGGTTGGGGTATTGCTGCAAACAATAATCAATCTTTTTGGCAATACCTTCTAAAGTATGGGGACGGTCGAGTTCGTAAAGACTTTGCCAGTCTTTTTTACTGTGATAAAGACTGTCGAACTCATCCGTATCCCAGCAATACAATTGATGTGTCTTTTTTCTCAAAGCGCTGTACAATTTGTCAACTTGTCTGTCTGTATAACGTTTGCCTACGCCCATTTTTACAAAGGCTTTCCCAGCATCAGCAACCCAAGTAGAATCATTAGGCAAAAGTTGAGCGTATAAGCTCCATTTAGCATATTCTGTTTTAGTGGGTAGGATGCTAAAGCGAGGCTCAATGGCAGTTTCTACAGCGAGTTTGTATTTATTTGTTAGTAAAGATAGCAGTTCTAAATGATCTAACCATCCTAAGCCATCAACCACAACCCAAAACACAGGACTTTCTTGACAAAGATTTTGCACTTTTGAAGCAACGCTGTAGTTGAGGTAGGAATTTTCTACCGAGTCTACCTGCATCTGGGGGTAGTGCTGTAGTATCCACTCAACAAAGCTATTGGCTAAACTTTGGCTAATTTTGGGTACAGCACCAGGTTGCTTGATGACTTCCCAGCAGCGGAAGGGCAGGTAATCTTTTGTTGCCCAAACTAAAGCTTGCCCAGGAGTAGCATCTAAACTTAGAGGTTGCGGTTGGGGTGGAGGTTGCTTAAAGCTTAATTCTTGCTGCTGTTGATAGCTGAGATAGGGTGTAACTTTGGCTTCCCTTGCCTGATTAATCCAATTTGGTCGGTTGCCAAAAACTTTGTAAGCACTATTGGCTATTCGTTCTATGCCTACTTGGTTAGTAGGCGTTAGGGTATCTAGGACTTTGCCTTCGGTGCTGGAGATGAGTTGTTCCCAGTAGCGGTCAAACTCTTGGCTGAGTAAGTCGGGAACTGGCAACGGATATTTGCCAATATCGTTGAATACTGGTTTTGCTATGCCTAACCAGCGACGCAAAAGCAATAATTTATCTTCAGTTTGATAGTAGTTTGCTAACTCATGTTCTTTAAACTGTTGCTGCCAGACTTGCTCAAAAGGTTGGTATTCTTGTGGTACTAGAATTGCTAACCAAGCAGCGAGATGTGAAATAGAAGGTTCGGCAAACCATATCTGTCCGTTACTATCAGTGATGTTGTTTGCTAAAAAGTGGGCAATGGGGTTGTCTTGGGGATAAGCATCTAAGTTGGTAGCAAAAATCAATACTTGTTCGTCAGTCCACTCATTAGGTAAGGGGACAGAATTAAACAATTGTCTAAGTTTGTCACGGGGATGTTGCTTAATTTCTGCGATTTCCTCAGTCCTATTCCACACTCTTAGCCAAGTTTTTGCCCATTCGCATAATCGCTGACCTTTTACCCAACAGGGAGAATCACTAACACCAAAGAATTTTATCCATTCCACTTCTGTGGTGATAGCGATATAGTCTGAGGGAATATCGTAGAGTCCGGTAGGGTCTAGTATGATATTTTTATCATCCATTCCTATTAACCCTCGTCTTTTCTGAGAGTATTTGCCCTAAGTCCTGGTAGACATTTTGTTGCTGTAAATCAGAAAGTTGCCGGAACAGCACGAAAATTTGATTGACTCTATCCTTATCCCGTTCTTCGATGCATTGACGCTCTATATTTTCTAATAATTGAGTTTCTGGAATACTAAGTAAGTGAATATAATCTATTTTTTTAGCTTGAATTTGCTCCAGTAAATTATTTACAGCTTCGAGTTTTCCTGTATCATCGGACAATTGGTTGATTTCGGTGCAACTATTTTCTAAATCTTTGACCCATTGCTGGACAGCAGCTTTTTGTTTTTGTTCTATTTCTCTATGGAGGGAGTAAAGGCGATCGCTATATTTTTCTCTCAGTTCTTCAGCCTTATTTTCCCAATCCCGTAATTTATCTAGCTGAGTTTGACAAGCTTCTAAATTCTCTAGCTTTGTTGATTCGGCTATTTGCAATAACTCAATTAATAGTGGTATTTCTCTAGTAATTGCTTCATACTCTGTTTCTATTTCCGAACGTGAATAACGAGACGACTTTTTCAGTAACTCTTTGTGTAGTCTTTCGGCATTTTTTACGGTTGTTAAATGTTCTAAATCATGCTTATATTCTTGTAATTCAACAGTATATTCTTGGATTTTTTGCCGAAAATTGGCTTCTAACTGAGCAATTCTTTCTTGGAAGCGTTCAGTATTGTAAATATTAAACTCTCGGCTAGCAATTCTAGCTAAAGCATCATTACAGCTGGCAATAGAATCACTTTGTTGATAGCGAATATCCAGATTTTGTATTTGCTCAAGGTCATGTTTTAAACTCTGGATTTGTGGTTGTAATTCTTGATATTCTCCGTAATTAGCCGAATCTTGAAAGACAATATCTAGTTTGGCATATTCTGTATTAATAGCATCCAAATCTGAAAGATTATTGACCGACTGTAGTCGAGTACGAAGATTTATCAAATTAGACTGATATTCGGCAATTTTGTTTTGAATTGACTGCACGAGTTCAACGATTTCCTGGTCAAATTTATCGGGATAGTTGAAGCGAGATTGTAAATTTGCAATTTCTTGCAGTGCTTCTTGAGAAAGATGAATTGTTTTGATTTTCGTTGCAGATTTGCGAATATTCTGCATGAGTTGTGTATCTTCAGCTTGCTTTTGTCCTGCTTCTGCCTGCTGTCTAATGTCTGTTAATCTGATGTTGCTGGTACGCAGGGCATTTTGTAAATTGTCGATTAGGTGGCGAGGTAAGTCTGCAATTTGGTTAATTTGGTCAATAATTTGTTGAATTTCTCTTTGATAAGCACTACAAGCTTGTTCGGTAGATAGGGACTCAGCCCGTAGACTTTGGGCTACTACAAGTTGGTCAATTTTATCGCTAACAATTTGTAATGCTTGGGAACAGCGATCGCTCTGTTGTTGTGTTGGTAAAATTGAAATGTTTGGCGATCGCTTCAACAATTGCGGATAAAGTGGTAGTAGTGTTGCCAATTCTACATCACCAGCCAATTTTTCTACTACTTCCACTGGTTGAAACCACTTGTTAATTTCAGCAACCCCAGCACTCACCTGCTTTCTATTCCTATTTAACTCATCTTTTTCTGACTCATCTGGTTCATTAGACTCTAAAAAAGCAGCAACCGCCTCTAAATACTCCTGCGCCTCGTCATAGTTTATGTGCGATGTAGGAAGAATCGGCATTTGTATTTGTTGGCGACGAATCAGTTTAGACTTTTGTTTAATAATCCATTCTTCAACAAATGCCGTGGGGTTTTGCAGAATATCAGTATTACCCCAATTCTGTACAGATTTAGTTTCTAAAGGAACTAACTCTCCTTTTTTAGTAGTAAGTTTGATACGTCCTTTTAAACTAACTTCTTTGCGGTGAATTGCCAGCCATCCTGCCAGCAACATAGTAAAGTTATACTCGCTATAACCAAAAGGAGGCGTAGAAAGTTCTTTCCAAACATCCTCTAAATCAACACTTTTTTGTAGTAATCCTTCTAAGTTGAATATTAATTTCACCGCAGTAAGTAACCACATCATTAATAGATGTTGTTAATGACTTAATTTTTTCCTCAATTTCTTCTTGAATATCTTTAGGGTTTATTTGTCCCCAGAAACGATAAAGCTTAATTTCTGGTTGTTGGTAAATTAGGGATCTTTCTTTTTCAAGTTTATCCAGTGCTGCCTGAAGTCTAGACTTAGATAAACCTGTCAAAGCTATTAGAATCTCTTGATGTTCTTCTCTATCTGGTTTAGTAAGTTTTTCTCCACTAGCTTCATATATAAATAAAGCTTTAATCACCATTAACTCATCGTCATTATCAGCACCTGCAACTAAATCAACAGCCTTTTTATATTGGTTATACACAGGGTAGTTAGAGAAATTTTCTAGAAAGGTATCTACTAAAGCTATGGGATAGATATAATTAGGTTTTTCAGCATTTTCTACAGGTTGAGTTGCAATAAAATTTTTGACATAGCCTTTAATAAACTCGATAACTGTCCGGTCTTGAGTAAAGTCAAGGTTGCACAGTAGATATGCTGTTAAAGGATGAAGAGGAAAACAACCCTCAGACAAATGAGTATAAAACTCTTGAAAAAACCAGCCTTTATTTTTATAAATTTTTATTCTTCGTTCGTAAGCAGTTTCAGCTTCTCTTCTGAGGGTGTTATTCCATCGAGAAGTAAATGTTTCCCAACTGGACTGATTTTTTGATAACAATAAACTATCTACTACTAGTTCTAGACTAGAAGCAGGGTTATCGTAAGTAGTGCCATTTTTTGGTGCGAGGCGAGTTGCAATCTTTTGGTATTCTGGTATTGCATTGGCAGAAATTCCAACTCCTTGACCGGGATGAATTTGGGTGAAACTTAACAGAGCTATTTTTCCTTTGTAGTTTTCACAAATGTTGGTAATATTTTGCAGTGTAGTACCTCCAGCACCAATATCGTCTGCTGCCCAAGCTTTAAGATATCGGTTTAACTCGTCAAATAAAATTAAAATTCCTTGGAAGTGAGCATTTTCACCAGTGCAATGATTTTTTATCAGGTCTTCTAAAATTGCTTGGATATTTATATCGGCAGTAAAATCAGGAGTGAATCCCGTTATTTGAACAGCAAGTTTTTTAACAGTAGATATAACGCTAGGGTTATTTTGTTTGAGTAAACGAATGAGGGTGTTTAAATTACCATCAGAATTACCAATACTTTGTAAATATTTCTCTGCCTTTACCCTGTTATCTGGATTCAAATTTTCTAAGTAACGTAGAGGTTCACGACATATATGCTGTGCTAAAGAATCTTGAATACCTGATGCTTCTAAGCTTTTGACAAGTTGTTGTAAAAATTGCTTCCTGATATCGCCGCCTATATCACCACTCAGACAGATAAGTAAATGTTGGTGGCGTTGATTTTGTTTAAACAGTTTTAATCCTTCAGAGATAGCCTGATTTTTTCCAGATGTCGCCTTTTCTACTTGTGATAAAATACCTTGCACTTCTGGACTTTGGAAGGGTTTTTGGAAAAAATTTGCAATGGCGATCGCAAAGTGCGACTTACCCTTACCATATTGTTGAATCATCAAATGGATATTCGGTTGATTTGCACTATGATAACTCCGGCGCACTGCATCCAAAATACCAACTGTTGATAACTCAGGTTTTGTGGAATCGTAGTTAAAAATAAAACTTTCGCACAAAGACAAATTCTTCTGGGAATCATCCATCATCCCAAAGTTTACGGAACTGGCAATACTACCCTTTTCGTTGATTTCAACAAGTTGGTTGAGGAGCATAGTAAATTTCAAATAGCAAATGCAAAGGGACGATTATCCTGAAGGAAAACGCTTAATTCGCTCTGGTGGCCAATTTTTCGGTGCTAGTTGTTGGGGTAGGAGTATCCACAAAAGTTTTTCTAGCTTGCGAGTCTCTTCTAGTTGTTTCCAGAAAAGGGTAATGCGACTGCCAGATGTGATTTGCAGATAAGTAATCAGACAGTCTAACCCTTCGAGTAAAACAATCTGTTTGCTAACCCCAGAACACATTGACTTGATAGCACTGAGTTCGATATCTAAATTGTGATGAAGAGCAAGAAAACTTTCTCCCGGATGAATCCTTTGTAGCAAATTTTTTCGGTAATTGACCCGATGAGCGTTATTGTAATGAACGATACGCGCTAGTTCGGTTTCCTCAGGTGCGTCCCAAAGTAGCAGATGAATTCGGTCATCGGGTCTGGCATCTCCCAGCAGCAAGTAATCCTTATCCGCCATAAGCCTTCTCTAGCAGTGCCAAGGGTTTATCCCAACGCGGAATCACTTGAAAAGGAGGTACTGCCCGCCGTTGTTCGATAATGCCGTAAGCTTCCAATGCATTTAGCTGTTCTTGTAACGCCTCTGCTTTTAGTCCTAGTACGCCAGCAAGTCCCATTTTCTGGGTCAAAATCGATTCGGTGAGAACGGAACCTTCACCTTGAAAGTCACGTTCCCACAATTTCGCTAAGAAGTATCCTAATAGATAAGAGTTAGGTAAATTAGCATATCCACTAATATATTTATTATTTTCTTGAGTCACAAACTTGCAGGATGCTAAAGCAGTAAACTCAGTATATGCTCGTAATATGTAATTGATTCTATTAGCAATCACCTTGCTTTCTTCTTCAAATATCGATGCACTATGATATAAAAATTCTTCCTTAGTAAATTTAGGATAACGAGGCAGAAATGTATATACAAAGTAAGTCCATACACCCCAATCAGCAGGGTTTTCTGGTGTTGGTTGTAAACCGCGATCGCCAAAACTTAAATAAAAGTGCATCAACCAATCTGTAATATTTGACTCCAAGCCTGGATCTAATCGCAAAACAATTTCCCCTTCTGGACTAGGGCGATTTTTATTAATTAACCCTGCGCGTATTGCCCAACTTTTTACCCGTCCTACTTTGCCATTACCTAAACTTGTTTTCTCCATTAAAGTTGGCAAGCTATCATTTAAGCCTTTCTCTTGGGCAGCAGCACAAAGCACTCTACTTATTTCATCTTTTTTTAAAGCAAAAGAACCATTAAAATGTAATTGCAACTTTGCCATAATATCCTGTTAAGATTAAAATTTAGTATAAATATTCTCTAAGTATTTGATTATGAGCCTTTTATTTACACCAAAAGTACAATTATTTCACTACAACATCTAGGTTTCAAAGCTAAGAAAACAGCTTTTTTTACTTCTAAATTCTGAATTATACTGTATATCCATAAATGCAAACGATACCAAAGTAATCGCAACCTGTTAACTATTGTTAATTACTCCTTCCCAATTCTCAATGAAGATACGCCTAATCATTTTAGGAGCTAGCGAATTATCTCTATCAAACCTCAGCGAACCTCAGCGCTAACCTCAGCGTCCCTTTGCGTTAAAAAATCTTAATCATGGAATCCCCAATCGAAAGAATAAAACTTTCCCAAACAGCCAAAGACCAACTCCAAAAACTCAAACGCAACACCAAAATTGACCAATGGAATATCCTCTGCCGTTGGGCATTTTGTCGTTCCCTCGCAGAACCAACTCCACCTTCGCCCGTCCCAATTCCCCAAGATAGCAACGTCGAAATGACTTGGCGCGTCTTCGGCGGCGAAATGTCCGATCTTCTCCTCCTCGCCCTCAAACAACGCTGTCACAATGATGGCTATGATACTGATAAAGAAACCCTCGCCACCCAATTTCGCTTGCATTTGCATCGCGGTATCGGTTACTTAGCAGGCGATCAAAATATCAAGAAAATTGAAGATTTAATAGAACTAGCCATCAAAGATTGAAAGGATATTAGTTAACTGTTAACCATACCAATTTTAGATTTTAGATTTTAGATTTTAGATTATTTCGGTTCATGCCCTGCCCCTTGTGGGCGGAACAAATCCAAAATCCAAAATTTAAAATCGTGAAGCCCCTACCCAGAGGGATCTGTTTCAATCCAAAATCCAAAATTTAAAATCCAAAATCGATTGACTGTTAACTGATATTATGCCTGAAGCATTAGAAATCGAGCGTCATAGAGCCGCGATCGCTCGTAATGATATCTCCCGCCCCGTGCGATTGGCAATAGAATGGGCAATCCTGCGTCAAGAAACCACTTTTTTTGACTACGGTTGCGGCTACGGTGGTGATGTGCAGCGAGTCGCAAATCTGGGCTACACCAGCGCCGGCTGGGATCCTTACTACTATCCCGATGTCCCACATACCTCTGCCGATGTTGTCAATTTGGGCTATGTCCTCAACGTCATCGAAGATGCACAGGAACGCCGCCAAAGTCTCATCCAAGCTTGGGAACTCGCGCAGCAAGTTTTAATTGTCGCTGCTCAAGTGTTAGTTAATGCTCCCAGTAAAACCCAAGTGGCTTACAACGATGGCATTGTCACCCGCCGCAATACTTTTCAGAAATATTACGAACAAGAAGAACTCAAAACTTATATTGATGAAGTCTTAAATGTAGACGCGGTACCTGTAGCGTTGGGTGTGTACTTTGTTTTTCGAGATGAAGCCCAAAAAGAAAGTTACAAAGCTATCCGCTTCTTTTCTACCTCTGCTACACCGCGAGTCCGTATTCCTACTAAGCGGTTTGAAGATTACCAAGAACAGCTACAACCACTCATGGCTTTTTTTACCAAGCGCGGTAGGTTGCCTGTAAAAGGCGAATTGGAAAACGAACAACAACTACTAACAGAATTTGGTAACTTCCGCCGTGCCTTTGGCGTAGTTTTGCAAGCCACCGACGAAGCAGAATGGGATGCCATAGCTTATCGTCGTTCTCTAGATATCCAAGTATATCTCGCCCTCACCCACTTCGATCGCCGCCCTGCATGGCAGAAGCTAGCACCCCAAATGCGTCACGACATCAAAGCTTTTTTTAGTAGCTACGAAGAAGCCTGCCAAGTCGCCGACCAAAAACTTTTCAGTTTAGGTAAAACTGGGGTGATTCAAACTGCTTGCGAAAAAAGCAAAATTGGTAAACGCACGCGTGGTGCCCTTTACGTCCATGTTTCGGCCCTTGCAGCCCTCGATCCTTTGCTACGAATTTATGAAGGCTGCGCTAGCCGTACCATTGGCCGTGTAGATGGAGCCACGTTGATAAAATATCACATTGACAAACCGCAAATATCCTATCTTTTTTACCCAGAATTTGATACCAATCCCCATCCAGCTTTACAAGCAAGTATAGGTATTGACTTAAAAACCCTGGCTGTTACTCACCGAGAATATGAAACTAGAGCCAATCCGCCAATTTTGCACCGAAAAGAAACATTTGTTACCAATACATACCCACGTTACCAAGAATTTGCTCAACTCACCCAACAAGAAGAACAATTAGGATTACTCAAAGCCAAAAGCGATATCGGTACTCGTGAAGGTTGGGAAAAATGCCTAGCTGCACACAAAGTACAAATCAGGGGACATCAGGTTTATCCAATTGCCGAAAGTTAATCATCAACCATCTGCCTTCTGAATTGGCAGTTACTTAACCCAAGTCTATTGCGCTATAAAGGTATCCTGAATTTCGATTTAGACCAAGTAAATCTTGGTGAGTTGGTGTGCTTGCAGGAAACAGACACAATTTCTGCTGCTGCCATCGCCCAAATTCTTATAAGTTTTACTTTAAATGATACATTTATTCATTGCCTTGTTGTACTTTATCAAAACAGAATTCAGGAGTCAGTCGTCAGAATTCAGTTGGGTATTTTGTACGACTGGCGGATAGCGCAGCTAAGCCGTGTCCGCGAGCGTCTGAATAAGTGGGTTTAAGACCCCCACCAAATTGAAAATTTGGTGGTCTTCTCCCAAGGGGAGACGCTACGCGAACAATCAATGGCGGGTCAGAATCCCCCACTGATAGCGCAGCTAAGCCGTGTCCGCGTACCCTTGCTCTTAAGGAAGCTACGCGTAGCGTCTCGTAGAGAGCGTCTTGATT
This sequence comes from Nostoc linckia z4, assembly GCF_002608075.1. Taxonomy (GTDB): domain Bacteria; phylum Cyanobacteriota; class Cyanobacteriia; order Cyanobacteriales; family Nostocaceae; genus Nostoc; species Nostoc linckia. The sequence continues at coordinate 1,870 of NZ_LAHA01000054.1, read as the reverse complement.
CTGAATTCTGAATTCTGAATTCTGTATTCTTCTTCAACCAAACTCCAATTACCATGACTGAGATTTCCTCAAAAGAGGCAAAAATTTGAAACTATGAGGGAAATTAAATCACTGCTGCAAGTTTTCGGTAGTCGCAAGATGGCGACTTTATTATTTTTAGGCTTTGCATCGGGTTTACCTTTATTGTTAATCGGTAACACCTTGAAGGCTTGGATGACGGTTGAAAAGGTAGATTTAGCCGCTATTGGCTGGTTTAGCCTTGCTGGGTTGCCTTATTCATTGAAGTTTCTCTGGTCGCCGTTAGTAGACAGGTTCAGCCTACCAGTTTTGGGACGACGACGGGGTTGGTTAATTTTGACACAAATGTGTTTGGTAATCGCGATCGCCGTTATGGCCTTTCAACAACCCAAACAAGCATTACAGCTTTTAGCCATCAATGCCATAGTCATTGCTTTTATCAGTGCAACTCAAGATATCGCCAGTGATGCTTACCGCACCGACATTTTAGAAAAACTCGAAATGGGGGCTGGTGCAGCGGTTTTTATCTTGGGTTATCGCATTGCCTTGTTAGTGGCAGGGGCTTTAGCCTTGATACTTGCCGATAAAATGCCTTGGTCGTCAGTTTACTTATTGATGGCACTCATAATGTCCATTGGTATTTTTGCCACTTTGTTAGCACCAGAACCCAAGGAAATTAGCCCTCCCGCTTCTTTAGCTGATGCTGTAATCTTACCTTTTGGTGAATTTTTTGGGCGTCAAGGTATCTTCTACGCTATTTTAATTCTTGTGTTCATTACCCTATATAAACTGGGTGATGCTTTGCTCAGCAATATGACCACGCCGTTTTTGCTGCAAACAGGTTTCACCAAAACCGATATTGGAGCAATTCAAGTCGGTATGGGATTAATTGCAACCATTGTCGGTGCCTTAGCAGGTGGTTCAATTTTGAGTACCATAGGCATCAATCGATCGCTTTGGGTTTTTGGTATTCTACAAGCAGTAAGTAATTTAGCTTACTTTTTTCTCGCATATATCGGTAAAAATTACCAAGCTATGGTACTTGCCATCAACATAGAACAATTTTGTGGTGGATTGGGGACAGCAGCCTTTGTTGCCTTTTTGATGAGTCTTTGTAACCAGAGGTTTTCCGCAACTCAATATGCTTTGCTTTCTAGCTTAATGGCTGTCAGCCGGGATATTCTCGCAGCACCAGGAGGAGCGATCGCTCAAAGCACTGGTTGGCCTATATTTTTCTTAATCACCATCGCCGCCGCTATCCCCGGACTACTTTTATTGCCAGTATTTGCCCCTTGGAACCCTCAACCAGCGGTAGTATCCAGACCAGGAATTGACGATGAAGAAGAGGACTTATGGGGAATCAAGTAGTTATTGCTGTCGGCACATTCATCCTCTTGCTTACTGGTTTATTACTTGGGTATGTTCTCTCGCAGTTAGTTTTAGGATTTCTAGCCTTTAACCTCTTAACTTTTTTTGGAACCCTCAGCTTAATTTTAATTTTTGGTACGCTTTATTACGTTTTATTTTGGCAATTGCGGAGAGAGCAGTCTCAGCCATCATCACTGGAACGCCCGATATCAAACCAAACAGCAGAAGATGTATCTGATAGCTATCTGAAAAACAGATTAATTGCCAGATTATCCGGCGATACCGCCGCTGCTGAAAGGTTAATTGAACAGGCAAGAGAAACTTATCCTGGAATGCCGGAAAATTGGTATTGCGAAAGAGTGCTTGATGACTTAGAGGGCGATCGATAATTGGGAATGGCGAATGGGAAGGTAGGGGAAAAGGTTAAAGGGAAAAGGGAAAAGGTTAAAGGGAAAAGGTTAAAGGKWAAAGGGAAAAGGAATAA
>NZ_LAHA01000053.1 GCF_002608075.1 Nostoc linckia z4 | reverse complement strand
CACACAAGTACTATCTGTAAGGGTTTCAAGCCGTAAAGACCATTTTAACTGTCATTACGAGCGAAGCGTTCGCGAAGCGTCTCGTAGAGAAGTAATCGCATAATCCCGTGGTTTTTGCGATTGCTTCGTCGTTCCTCCTCGCAATGACAGGCTTTCGGAGCGATCCAACAGCTTAGGGATAGACGACGAAACCAAGTGTGAGGTGTAATTTCAAGACTTGTGTGTACACCGTAGGCTCTTCGGGAGGGGAGACAAAGCTACGCTTTGGCTCTTTGGGTTTTTCGGGTACACAAAATAACTTTAATAGTATGGAATAAAACCTGTTTTGTTTGCCAATTTCCCCTGATAAAATTCAGTCAATATCCTGTATTTTTCCATTGCAGTATCAATCCTGGCGATGGCATCTTATTAAGCATCAATTAGCTTGATATATATATTCGTAAAGTCAAAATTATTATTGATTGCTAATTCCCATGTATACACTTAGTGAAACTATATTTATGGTTTCTAGTAAAACCAAGTATTTAACTACGTAAAATATTGGCGAGAGTTGAAACTTATACGGGTGAAATTACGTCTCATGTTGAGTTAAATTATATTCGTTCCTCGATTGGGTTCCTGAAATTCAAATTTCCCCAACCCATCTTTTGTAATGATGTATTATCCTCACTACTCTAAATACATTTTTGTTGTTAGTTGAAAAACATAACTTAACAAAAAGTTTAAATTAATAGAATTGACGGAAATCCCTCATAGACATTGGTTTAGGGCACTTTGAATATCGAAGGAAAACATAACTAGAGAAATTTCTGCATAAAGTTAGTGAATTTAGACGTAATAAAAGTGGAATCACTGAAACGTTTTCATGAAACTCATGAAATCCAGGGCAATTGCCAGTTAAACAATTAGGTTAGATGGGATGAATGGGGGTTGTGATGCAAACTTCAAAATTGAGTTTCGAGGAGCGCAATCTCGCTATGACAAAGGATTTGGAAAAACTGGCTTTGGATTGGCAAAGGCGCTTGACTGTAGAATGTCCAGAACAAAGTGAAGCTACAAGACAAAGTATTACTCTCTGGCTCTTGGGATCTGACTCAAAACGGTTTGATATGTTTAACCCGAAAGAACTTGAGATCGCCAAGCAAGCGATGGAGTATCGCTGGAGAATTTTACGTCAACGCTACTTAGGGTTAGGGCGAGAACGTGCCTATCGTAACTTGATAACGCGACTGGGGAGCTTGGCAACATTACGAAATAAAATTCAGACTTGGGTGGCTCTTAGCCGCGATCGCCAGCGTAGTGTAGTAGATGTATTACAAGAAGTACTACAAGAATTACTGCAAAATGACACCTACATGCAACAGCAAATGGTTGACATTGCCAAATATACAAGCGATCGGCGATTAGCCGATGCTTTGTTGTTTGCCAGCGTAGAAGAATATTGTTTGCGTCCAGCCCACATTCCGCACTTCAAGTTGAAGTATAAATAGATTACAGTCAAGTAAAAAGCAAAAAATCAGGATAATTAAGAAAACAAAACTAAATTAATCTACGGCGTGAAGAGAAATAATCAAATCTTTTATATTTGACTTATAAAATGGCACTAAAAATTTGAGGAATAATCTTACTATTCCTGCGGATATTGATAAATTATTATTCACTCTCTAGATGTTCTTGAGATTAATAAAGTAGATAATATTTTTGACAAGATGATGGCAGACAATTCAAAATAAAATGGCGTTCTGACGTTAAATTAATAATTTGACTAACCCCATTTAAAGTTAAAAGATGAATTCCTTGAAAACATTGAAATACCCATCTTAATGTCGGACTAATCGTTAACTTTCCTAGTTGATTTTTGATTCCGATTTTGATTCGTTTTAAACTACTTCTCAGTTCCCTTTGACCAAGATTATAAACTAACAAGCACAAAGACATTAAAAATAACATTGTCTCAATTCGTTCCGGGTTTTCTACAAATAAACTATCGGCAAAAAATAAAGGGTCTTTTAAAAATCTAAATCCTCTCTCACAAGACTGTTGATTTTTATAATTTTTCAGAATTTCTGATGGCTCTAACTTATTCTCATCAACTAAATTAGTTGCTAAAATAAATCTTCCAGCTTCTTTTCTTCGTATTTCTATCTCTTCTGGTTTTTCATAACCCATTCCTTCTATTTTATAAATAATCTTATTGTCTTTAGATTTACTTTCAATAAGTTTAACTTCTTTAATTTCAAACAGTTTCAATTTTTTGTTGATGACTTTTAGCTTATATCTAGCTTGCTCCGGAGTTTCAAAATTTTCTTTTTTTAATTCTTTAAGTAGTTTTTCAACTTTATCTTTTTCTTGTTTTAGCTTTTTATTTAGCTTGTCTAAATCACTATCTTTTCTTTTTTGACTTTCTACTATTAGCCAAACTTGATTAATTCCACCATAATTGACTATTTCTTCTTTCCATGTATATCCGTCTAAATTTTGAGTGGCTCTTTTCTCTTTTTCTTCTTTACTTATCTCTTCTATCTCTACAGACTGAACTAATTCTTGTGCTTTCTTAATTGTCATCGGTACCCGACTTATCCATTTTAAATGTTCAATTAGTTTGAGATTTTCTTGACTATATAATGCGCTATCGCAAACCATAATACTATCAAAATTTATTTGTTTTTTAAACTCTACTAATATTTGACCAAATACTGCTTTATCCGCTTCATTACCATCTCCTGCTCTCATTAATAATGGTATATCTCCATCACTACTCGTGATTAAATCTAAAACGCATTGCTTCAAATCTGGTCTGTGGTCACGAGAATATCCTTTGGTTATAATTATTGGTCTTTCTCTAGTTATTTCTGATTCTTTTTCCTGATTCTCTTCACATTTATATTCACCATGTAGATGAAATGATGTCGCATCAAGATGTGAATATTTTGTATCTATCTTAAATTTCTTAATCACTGATAATCCAATTTCTATAAACAGATTATTCAATCCATATTTATATAATTTATCCATTACTCTGCCAATTTTATCATCATTGAGATAATCCCTTTCTACATCTTCTCCCAATAATATTTCTATTGCTTTATCATCAAAAAACTGACTGAACAAATATAAAGGTCTTGATACAAATCCTAATCCATTTATTAAAATCGCTTTGACTAATATTCCCCCTGTAATCTTTTCTCGAGGGTCTATTCCTAATTTTGAATTAATTGTTTCAACTATTCCTATTTCATCAATTAGCCCAGCTACTATTCCTAGGTGATCGATATTTTTAATCTTCGCTTCTGTGATTGGAGACATTTTTTACTTCTCAAAATTTTTGAGTTTTTTTGATTGTCTCACGGATAGCATCGCTCCTCAGTCGATATCACAAAACAATGTATATTTATTCTTGTAAAAGACCTAAAAACAAGCATTTATAAGCTTTTTACCCACTTTATACTTCACAATATAGATTTATTCTTAATTTCAATTTACTTAAACCTTCTGAGTATTTTTATTTACTCATATCAGCGCGGATTTATGTAATATTTTTAGACTACATTATGAAGTGCGGAATGTGGGGTAATACATAANATTGTCTCACGGATAGCATCGCTCCTCAGTCGATATCACAAAACAATGTATATTTATTCTTGTAAAAGACCTAAAAACAAGCATTTATAAGCTTTTTACCCACTTTATACTTCACAATATAGATTTATTCTTAATTTCAATTTACTTAAACCTTCTGAGTATTTTTATTTACTCATATCAGCGCGGATTTATGTAATATTTTTAGACTACATTATGAAGTGCGGAATGTGGGGTAATACATAAACAATTATTAATTTCAATCATCATATCTTGATTCAAAAAGTAAAAGAAATTAAGATCAATAACCTTTACAGGTTGATTGATACCTTAGTTATGCTGAGGAATTTAGACAAAATTAATCAGATTTTGAAACCTAATTCATAAACTTAGACCTAGAAAAGTATTTATCTACTACATTACTTATTTTGACATTTAAAAATGAAACCAGCATGAAAAAATTATTAATTTTATAATTCTTTAAAAGAAGAAGTTAATGGATTTTTTACTATCAATTTATTGTTAGTATTTGATAATATAAAATAATGACAATTATCATGTAAAATTTGTAAACTTAGGTGGCAATGTTGTCACTCAGCAAACAAGGGAAATCAATCAACTGCGAAGCTAGCTCAAAAAAATCTACAATATAGACTATGTTGGATCTGCGGGTTCGGCTGTTGATCCCCCTAATACTGAACACAATCTTCTTTATCCAGAGTCACATTCAGAGTAATTAACTAAGCAGTGCAGTAATACATGAAAGTGCTTTCTCCCTGTGTTACTAGCTAAACCTTTTAGAGGTGTGCTACGTCTAGTTTTTATCTCTCGACGTAGCAACAAACCATAAAATTCAACTCTTGCAACACTACCCTTACTTCAAAGCTTTGTTGTGCTGAAATTCCAAGAAATGTTGGCAATAAAATTGAATGGCATCTTAGTATCAATTTATAATACTGATTGATTCTCAAAAACTGCTTTTGATACCTTGCCATCCTCTATAACTGACATAGTACGCTTAGGTAGCAAGAACTTACCAAACTTGGCATACAAAGCAGGCAAAACTACTAAAGTTAACGCCGTAGAGGTAAACAACCCACCTAACACAACTATCGACAATGGTTGTAAAATTTCTTTTCCAGGGCCACTCTCAACTACTAGAGGTGCTAATCCTAAAGCAGAGGTAAAAGCTGTCATCAAAATGGCATTCAGACGTTCCATTGACCCTTTAATAAGAACATCTTTAAGTGGTATACCCTCAGTAAATTTGGTGTTATAATTATCCACAAGTAACAAACCATTGCGGGTAGCAACTCCAAATAAAGTAATAAAACCAACCAAGGAGGCAATAGAAATAACGCCGCCAGACAAAGCTACTGAAAATACTCCCCCCACCAACGCCAAAGGCAAGTTAATCATAATCATGGCGGTAGAAGGGATAGATTTGACAGAAAGATACATGATGACTGTAATTGCGACAAAGGCGATCGCACTCGAAATTAAAATATTCTGAGTTGCTCTTTCTTCTGCCTCAAATTGTCCTGCATACTGAATATAGTAACCAGCAGGGATTTGCACTTGTTGCTTAACTTTCTCCCTAATTTCATTGACAATGGAACGCAAATCTCTACCATTAGCGTTAGCAGAAACAACAATCAAGCGGGATACATTCTCTCTATTTATAGTATTAGGGCCAGTACCATTTTCAATTGTTGCAACCTGTGCAAGAGGAATTTTTTGACCGTTAGGAGTATCAACTAACAAATTACGAATAGTATCCAAATTTTGTCTGGCATCTGGCTTTAACCACACAGCTAAATCGAAAGTTTGTTGTTTCTCTAAAACTTGAGAGACTACTCGTCCATTGAGAGCAGTTTCAATAATTTCGGAAAGTTTGCCTACTGTTAAACCATACCGTGAAGCAGCAGGTCGGTTGAATTTAATTTGTATTTGTTCAATTGGTATTTGGGGTTCTAGTTGTAAATCTACAATCCCATTCACAGTTTTCATGACATCATCAACCTGTTGTCCAATGATGCGGAGTTGTTCTAGATCGGAACCAAAAATTTTGACTGCGATCGCACTCCTCACCCCAGATAATACCTCATCCATGCGGTGTGAGATAAAACCGCCAATGTTTGGCGCTACCCCTGGTAACTTAGCAAATTCCTCCCGTAACTTCTCAATCGTTCCTTCCCTATCTTTCATCCCTGCGTCGCTTAACTCAATATCCAAGTGTCCTAAATTTACCCCGGCTGCGTCTCCATCTCCCGGCGCACGCCCAGAACGCAATTGCACGTAGGGAAATCTAGAGTCTCCCTTAAGTGCGTGCTGAAGTGCTTCACCAGCTGCATTAGTAGCTTCTAGAGAAACACCTGGATAAAGAGTTAGAGTATTCACCAAAGTTTGCTCTTGAAACTCTGGTAAAAATATTCTGCCAAAGGAGGGGACAATTACAGCCGCAGCCACCAAACTAGCAACCGCAGCGCCTATCACAATTCCAGAACGCCGCAGAGAAAATGTTAGTAGAGGACGATATAGCCTCTTAAAAAATCTCGCAACCCAAGGTTCTGTTTCTGGCAAGCGACCATAAGGTAATAAGATTGCACATAAAGCCGGAGTTACCGTCAATGCCGTAATACTAGAGGCTATGACTGCTGCCATATAGCCTAATCCCATTGGGATAAAAATGCTGCCTTCTACACCAGCTAAAGCAAAAACAGGAGAGAAGACAACTATGGTAATTATGGTAGCTCCAAATACCGAATCGCGTACCTCTTGACAACCGTCAAATACAACATCTAAAACTGGACGTGGGTTGGGTGAATATTTATTTTCTCGCAGGTTACGATAGACATTTTCGGCATCAACAATTGCATCATCAACTGCTGAACCAATTGCTACTGCTAACCCTCCCAAAGTCATAGTATTTAAACCTTGTCCTAACCAATTTAGTAGGAGTACTCCTAGTAATAAAGATAAAGGTAGGGCAGTTAAACAAATAGCTAGATTACGCCAATTCATCAAAAAAGGAATTAAAATTAAGGCAACAATAATGCTGCCTTCAATTAAAGCTTCTCGAACATTTTCAATAGAAGAATCGATATAGTTTTCTTGACGAAAAGTAGGTGTAACTTTGATATCTTTAGGCAATCCTGCTTGAATCTCTGACATTGCTGCTTCAATAGCACGGGTGACAGTAGGAGTATCGGCTTGAGGCTGTTTATTAACCATTACAATAACTGCCTTCTGACCGTTAAAACTGCCATCACCCCGTTTAATAGCTGCACCAATTTGCACATTAGCAATATCTGAGATTTTGACAGGCGTACCATTACGGGCGGTAATTACTGATTGCTGTAATTCTTCAATAGATTCAATTCTGCCAATCCCACGAATTAACTTTTCTCGGTCAGGAGTAATTAAATAGCCACCAGGAGCGTTAACATTAGCAGCTTTGGCTGCTTGCTCTACGTCTTCCAAAGTGACATTAAAGGCTCTTAGCTTCGCTGGATCTACTAATACTTGATATTGGCGAACATCGCCACCATAGGCGACAACTTGGCTAACACCAGGCACAGCTAAAAGGCGGTTTGTTACTTGCCAATCAACAATCCGCCGCACTTCCATTAAAGGAGTGCTTTGGGAGGTGAAGGCATATTGTAATACAGTGCCAATGGGAGAACTAGTGGGAGAAATTTGCGGAGTTTCTACCCCTTCGGGAAGCTTACTTTGAGCTTGTTGTAATCGCTCTGTTACTAGCTGGCGAGCTTGATAAATATCAGTATCCCAGTTAAAAATGACTTTGACGACAGAAATTCCTGCTGCTGAAGATGAGCGTACTGCCGTTACTCCAGGAGTACCGTTAATCGCACTTTCAATTGGTAAAGTTACCAGGGATTCTAATTCTTCGGGGGCGAGTCCTGGTGCTTCAGTTTGAATTTCAACTTGAGGTGGTGCAAAACTGGGGAAAACATCCAAGGGCATTTGGATAATCGTCCGAAATATCCAAATTGTCAGGATAATTGTACCTAATATGACTAACCAACGGCGAGCGATCGCCCACTTGATGATAGCACTGAGCATCTTTATTGTTGAGTATTTTTACTGATAATTATGACTTTTGGTTCTTCATGAGGCGCGCGGTGGTTATCATCTGAGTTTGTAGAACCATTAATAGAATCTTCTGGTACATCATAGGCAAGTTCTGCCCCTACTGGAACTAGTTGAGGCTTGCTGCGACGGCCTGCCATGAAACCTACAGCAGCTATTGCAGTTCCTCCACCTGCTCCTAGCAACCACAACGGTACTGGGAAGCTGGGCGTTTTAACTTCAGTCGCTTGTGCAGGAGCTTCTTTTGTCTCACCTGTTGGCTTAGTACCACCCCGCAATGATTGTGCATAAAGTTGTGGTGCGCGTTGAGTGACAATCATATCGCCCTCAAATAAGCCACTCTTAACCTCAACCATATCTCCAGAAGTCTGACCTAATGTGACTTCAGCTGTTTGGTAAGCATTACCATTTTGCACGTAAACAACTTTCTTACCATTCGCATCAACCACTGCTGAGGTAGGAATAGCTGAAATAGCAGAAGACGTTTGGTTTGTCAGGACTTCTAGCTCGGCGAACATTCCTGGTTTGAGTTGTCCGCTTGAATTCTCTATCTCTGCTTGTACTGGTACAACTCTTGTTTCTCCTTCTACCACCGTTCCAATCCGGGAAATTCGTCCAGAAAAGGTACGCTCAGGCACACTGGCTACTTTTAGAGTCACCCTTTGACCAGTTCTTACCTTGCTTAAATCTTTTTCATAAACGTTAGCTGTGGCGAAAAGCCGACTGTCGTTGGCAATCGTCATCAATTTGCCACCTGCATCATTAAAAGTTTGACCAATAGTAACTTCTCTATCAGCAACCTTACCAGAGATGGGAGCGGTTACTGTTACTAGTCCTTTAGCATTGGGAAGGTTTCCCAGCTGAGCAAGTCGAGTTTGATAACTAGTATTACTGCGATTAATATTTGACTTTGCTAGTTGAACTGATGCTTGAGCGCGTTTGAGTTGATTTTCTGCCCCGATAACGTCCCGACGGCTGTTAGCTTTGGTAAGTTCGGCTTTTGCCTGCGCTAGCTGGGTTTGAGATTCTAAGGCATTGCGTCGCGGTAAAGCACCTTCAGTGGCTAACTGTTTGTCTTTGTTGTACTTTTCTTGAGCAAAGTCAACTTGACTCTGTGCTTGGGCAATTTCAGAGTCGGCTATTTGTTGATATTTTTGATAATTTTGTTGAGCCAGTCTTAAGTCAGCTTCCGCCAGCTGTAAATCAGCTTGACCTTGTGCTAATTTGTCCTGAGATTCCACACGCAATGTCACTAAATCTGGGCTGGTTACAACAGCAATAGGTTGACCTTTCTTTACTGACGCACCTGGTTCTACCAACAATTCAACAACTTTCGCCCCAGCAATTGGGGTAGTCACTTCCACTTTTTGGCTGGGAAGAGTTTCAATTTGTCCAGTAGTTTTAATACCAATGGCTAACCGCTGACGCTGGACAGGCTCGACTTTAATCCCTAACCGTTTGGCTGTGTCGGCATCAACCTGAATAGAATTATTAGTTGAAGTGGCTTCACTTCCTCCTTGAAATTCGTCTCCATGTCCACCATGAGCCAGGACAACTGCGGGACTTGCTAATAACAGCAGGCTCAGGAATGTGCCAGAAACATAACGAATAGCTGTAGGTGTTTGGGAGCGTAGAGAATTAGACATCGCTACTAAAAGTCCTTGAGTATGGGACGGATGAAATTGTCAACGGTCAAAAGTACTTTTAAGTTTTAGAAATACACTCTTTTACTAGTATTTCATTCAGAAATGAAATTAGGATGAAATCAGGTTTTGACCGCTCTCAGAATCACATCACTCTAAACACAACTGGAATTCAAGAAAGCAAGTGTTCCCTATTTATTTGGCATTGGATACTTGCATCATGCTTCACATAGATACTTTTGCTTACCCTTTAGGTGACGCTCTTACTGACGCTGGACTACTCGCTAACACCAGTTCTCTAGCTTGGGAAACCTCTTAGGGTGAAGCTCTTAACGTCGTTACCACTGAGTTTGCAAAGCGTCTCGTTCGCTGTCTTCGTCCCCGTACCATTCCGGGGATCTTGCTACGCGCAGCGTCCCGTAAAGGCTACGGCATAGCTACGCTTAGGGTGCAGCCTAAGAAGAGAAGAGAAGATAGCCAGTTCCCTACGGCGGGTTTCCCGCCTACCCTGCGGTTTCTGCGTACTCCTGCAAAGAAGCAAGCTACGCGGAGCATTCCGTAGGGAAGCACTACAGGACTAGACTCACTGGTTATACCAAGTTTTTCGCCACTGTTTCATTTGGTTAATTTCTGCTTGCTGTGAATCAATAATACTTTGAGCCAATTTCTTGATTTCAGGACGCTTAGATTTGCTCAATGCATCTTGAGCCATTGTAATTGCACTTTCATGATGGGGAATCATTGCATTTATGAACCGCAAGTCAAACTCAGTATCGGCGGCTCCTAAGTCCATATTCATCATCATCCCTTGCATCTGCTGGTGAGGCATTGGGACTGTTTTACCTGTTTTCGCATCATAAGCAACTGGGGTAATGCTTGCAGAGGGATACCAAGCTGTGCGCCACTGTTTCAACTGGGCAATTTCTTTGTCTTGAGCTTTGATAATTTCCGAAGCCAGCTTTTTGATTTCAGGACGTTTTGATTTCTCCTGTGCAACATTCGCCATCTCCACTGCTCCTTGGTGGTGCGGAATCATCGCATCAATAAAGCGCAAATCATAATTAACATCGGCTGAACCTAAATCCATTACCATGTCGTGGTTCATTGTGCTACCACCTTGATTCATCATGCTACCATCGTGATTCATCGGTTGCTTGTCGCTAGTATCAGTGGCGGTGGTAGTAGGGTTTGATGCTTGGTTTTGGGAAGTAGTTGTAGAACAGGCTGTTAACAAGCCGCTAGGAACAGAGGCGATCGCTATTAAGGTAAATGACAAAAAGCTGTTTTTCAGAGTAGAAAGTTGCATAGTGATTATCTAAATGTTTCCTGATTTCATTTTGCAATCTCCAGTAAACTGGAGAGTCAACCCTTTAGGTAATTTATTCTTTTCTCAGGTAATAAAATCACCCAAGTAACTGGTTGCTTACAATGCAAATATCGTACTTACTAAATAGTTTGACAGCCGAAGATGAAATCAGGATGAAATTAAAGGTTGCTGCTCTTGGCAAAGACTAGCTACAAGGAATTAGAACACTGTAATACAGGACTACAGGGTGATAATTCTTTTGTGACACCCCGCTTTGCTTTGCCGACGTTAGCTCCAGAGTTCAGAATATGGCAAATAATCATGTTATGAAAGTAACGTATTTAAAATAATTTGCCTTTGTAGTAAATATAAGTAAATCTAATATGGTAAAGCTGAAATTATTGATTGGAGGAATAGTATTCATCCCGCTAGTCGCAGTCCTATGCGACTTTAGTTTCGGAAGATTTTGGTTTTCAGAACGCTCAGACCATCAAAAATTAGTCAAAAAACCAGAACAACTCAGTGCCAGCGCTGTGAGCAATCAGCATAGTTCGGTATCCGATAAAGCCAGTGTTGCACAAGTAAACAGCCACATCTTTACAGTCCCTAATGAGTTTCAGGGAAAAATTATTCAACAGGCACAACTGAATAAACCAGACAAAGTTATCGCGCTAACTTTTGATGATGGCCCTGCACCTAAATACACACAACAGGTGTTAGAAATACTGAAGCAACAAAATATTAAGGCAACATTCTTCTGTGTGGGGGAGATGGTGCATTATTTTCCCCAAATTGCCAAGCTAGAGGTAGCCGATGGTCACGCAATTGGTAATCATACGTGGCATCACTGGTATCGGCATATGAACCTGTCTGTTGCTGCGCGTGAGATTGAGTCCACCGCAACAGCTATTTACCAAATTATGGGAGTAAAAACTTTTCTGTTTCGTCCGCCTTATGGCATCCTCAACAATGGTGTAGCTGATTACGCTCAAAAGAATAATTACGCTGTTCTCATGTGGTCAGATGACTCGATCGACTATCGCCGTCCTCCAGTATCCAGACTCGTCAATAATGTGCTGAAGGACGCAAAGCCTGGTGGCATAGTACTGATGCATGATGGTGGGGGCGATCGCTCACATACAGTTAAAGCTTTACCGCAAATTATTGCTTCACTTAAACAGGATGGTTATAAGTTTGTAACCATCCCAGAATTGTTAGAAATGCAGGCAAAAAAATCACCGTTAACAACAGCACAGTTTCATCAAGAGCATAAAGGTGCATAGATTTAAGTTATTACTTTTCTACTGAAATTTATCTATTTTTTCTTTCTCAGAATTATCTTGTTTTTATTGCTGTTAATTCCTCTGTTAGCACTCGCTGATAAACCTGTGATAGCAAAGGCGTAGCTTGATTATTTTCTGTACCATATCCCAAACTTGTCCAAGTACCAGATAACAATTGTAAAACCTGATTTAGTTTCCCTTGTCTCAGCAGAACTGCAATATCAACTCCCCAAACGTGGCGATCAGTGAGCCAGGCGTATACCACTTGATCTTGAATTTCTGGTTCAAAACTCTTAGGATTTTCGCTTGATAAATTAAAGAATTTATGATGGTATTTTTTTAATTTTTCCTGCCAGGTAGTTGTCAGAATTTGATAGCGTCCTGCTGCTGTACTACACTCGCTTTTATGAGGGCCAGAAACAATTGTTATGCACTGATTGGGATGACGACTGAAATTGGAAAAATGCCTACCACCATAGAGTAAAGTATAGGGGTTAGAATCTAAAGCTTCACTGGCAGTAATAGTACGCATTAGTGCGCGAATGTAAGGATCGCCTTCTTTCATTACTAAAGGTGGAGTGTGTTCAGGAATGGTAGAGGTTTTGCGAGTGCTAAATCCTTGCCAAAGCACAATTAACGAAACTATAAATAATATTCCAATAATTAGCGATCGCCACTTCAACTTCCTTTGCTTAAGCAAGTGAATTTTAGCTAAATCTAAAGAGTGTATTTTATTAGCACTTATCTCAAGAAGTCGCTTAAACACTATTAGCAAAAATTTCCTATCTTGTGACATCAGAGTAAATTTAATTTAAAAATAATTGAGTATTTATACATACCAAGATGAAATTAAGATGAAATCATTATCAGTCGTTAGAGATAAATTATAATCATGCCATTAGGAAGATGAAGTTTATACTTGTAACCTTTTAAGTTGAAGCGAGAAACTTTTGTCATCAAATGTGTATGGCGTAGCATAAATCATTTACCATTTTACTTGATATAAGCTGATAGCACCTAAACACAACAGTAGCTTCAAGAAAAAGTAGTGACTGTATAAACACAACGTAAAACAATTAGTCAAAGGAAAATAATGGAGGAGAAATGGCTAATATTGGCTTATTTTTTGGCACTCAAACAAGTAACACTCAGACGGAAGCAGAAATAATTCAAAAGGAATTTGGTGGAGAAGACGTAGTAACTTTAAATGATATTTCACAAGCTGAACCAAATGATTTTAATGATTACGCTTATATCATCATTGGTTGTCCAACCTGGAATATTGGGGAGTTACAAAGTGATTGGGAAAGTTTCTATGATGAGCTAGATAACATTGACTTTAGTGGCAAAAAAGTTGCTTATTTTGGAGCAGGCGATCAGGTTGGTTATCCTGATAGTTTTCAAGATGCAATAGGGATTTTATCAGAAAAAATTTCAGAAAATGGTGGTGAAACAGTTGGCTATTGGTCTACAGATGGTTATGAATTTACTGAGTCTAAAGCCGTCCGCGATGGTAAATTTGTAGGTTTAGCGCTTGATGAGGATAATCAATCTGATTTAACGAATGAACGAATTAAAGCTTGGGTTACTCAACTCAAGCAAGAATTTGGTTTATAAAAGGTATAAAGTCTCGCATTGAACAGGCGCAGTTCTGAACTAGCCTTCTCGATCGCTCAAGCTTATTTCAACTTAGGTAACGTTGATAATCATTGTTAAACCACCTCCACCTTCTACCTCAACATTATCGTTTGTTGCGTGATGGGCAATGTGGCAATGTAGCAACCACTTACCCTGATCGCGAGCTGTCCAAATTACGTCATAGCGTTCACCGGGAGCTACATTGATAGTATCCTTTTCAATTTGGGCAGTGGCCGGTAGGAGATTACCATCTGTTTCAATAATTTTGAATGGCCCACCATGAATATGCATTGGGTGGATGAAGGCATTATTTGAGCCAATAAAGCGGAAGCGGATTTTTTGACCAATTTTGGCGTTGATTGTTTCAGTAGAGGGATAAGCTTTACCATTAATCGTGAAGAAGTTAGGCATTAGCCCTTCCATCGGCATTGCCGGAAAGGTGTAGCCTTGCTTTACTGTCCACTCCTGAAGCTGAACCACAAAGTCTTGATCGTAGGCAGGAGTTTCTGGTTTATTCTTGGGATCGATGATTAATGCACCGTACATCCCTAAAGTTTGCTGGCGGTCTACATCTTTGTGAGAGTGGTAAAAGTAAGTGCCTGCTTGCTTGACAGTGAATTCGTAGACATAGCTTGCACCAGGTAGAATTGGCTTTTGAGTAACATCAGCTGGCCCGTCCATGTTATTAGGTACAATCATGCCATGCCAATGTACTGTGGTTGATTCTGGTAAGTTGTTCTTGACTACAATCCGGACGCGATCGCCTTCAGTAACTCGAATCCGCGGCCCTGGAACTTGGTTGTTGAAAGCATAAGCAGCTACTTGAACATTTGGTAAGATATTCCATTTGATCAAAGAAACATCAAGGTTAAAGACCTTCACACCATTCTCTAGTTTAGGTGTTAGAGTCCGATCCCCTCGTGCATCAATGGGCGCAGTGTAGGCTATCTTTGTCAAGTCTACTGCTGCCATGTCTTCCATTGCTTCCATACTCATATCAGAGGTCATAATCATTCCTGGAGGCATAACTAAACCATTCATTTGAGTGACACTACTCATGGGTGCAGGCGGTAGTGATGATATTGGAGTCGGAGATTTCGCACCGCCCATATTCATCCCAGGCATTGACTCGTTATCGTTATTCATATTCATCCCAGGCATGGATTGGTTGCCCATATTCATTCCCGGCATTGACTCAGGCTGCATATTCCTAGCACTCATGGTAAAGTTGCCGTAGAGTGCGGCGATGAAAACACCAAATGCTAAGGCTAATAGTGTTAATAGCGTTACTGCTAGAAGTTGCGATCGCGTAGCTTTGGGTTTCATCACCATACCCGCGTGCGAATCGGCAGCAGAAGAATTCATATCTATATTTCGATGGGTTTTCATGGTTACATTCCTTCCATAGACTGGTCTGTGTCAGCATGGGGTGCAGGTACTTTATCGGAAGTTGCTGTAATTCCTTCTCTTTCAGCAGCTAAACTGTGACCACCTTTACCTAATGCCCGAACGGTTCCCATCCCATGTTTTAGACCAACAGCAACTAGCCACATATTGACGGGAAAAGCAACTATAAATCCTACTAAAGTTGCCAAAGACATCACGCCCCAGAACCGAATTGAGGTTGCCTCCATTGCTGTCATATCACGGCTCATCAGGATGACCATCACTGGAATCATTCCCGCCATCACCGCATTCATTGAAAGCCATTCCGGCATAAAAGAACGCCGGACGGCTTTGAGATATGAACCACCCAGCATATCTTTCATAAACAAAGATTGAAAAACAAACAGCCCAAAGGCAAAGCCAAAAAAATACTCAGAAATCACATCAAGCCACATGGGTAGTCCGAGGGTCATGGTAATTGCGGCAGCAACGATAATTCCCGTTGCATCACCAGCTAAACAATGAATTGTCGAACCAAGAGTCTGTTTCCACAATGGCTTGACAAACTCCTCATGTTGCATTGGGGCTGGTTCTTTACAAGACAGAATGTACAGTGCCGCACCAATTACTCCTGTGTAAAGAGTCACTAACAACCATCCCCACTTCATTACAGTTAGTTCAGGATTACTGGTAAACGCATCCCAGGCTACATAAATCACTGAGAGAACTGTCAGACTAAACCAAACAATCAAAACAGTATTAATCCAAGCAGAATTTTTGAAATTTGCCTCATTCATGCCAGACATATTCATGCTGGGCATATTTGAGTTGCTCGCAGGCTGAGGTAAAGGTGAGTTTTGAGCAATAGAATTAGGAATTCTCTCAAGATAATCAGGTGATTTCTGGCCTATTCCCAAACGAGGAGTTAATAGCACTAATCCCAGAGTTAGTACTAGTAAAACTATCCATAAAATTGATTTGGGGCGCATATTTACCTTGGAATGTACAATAAGCTAGTTCTTCAAAAACATATCTTCTCAAATAGTTTTGGCTTTATGATTAGCAAAAGTTAGCGTAAGGTGAAAAATTCTTCCGCCGCTGAAGGATGGATACCAATTGTTGCATCAAAATCTTTTTTAGTGATACCTGTCCGAATAGCAAGTCCAAGACATTGAATAATCTCAGCAGCGTATTCACCGACCATATGAGCGCCGAGTACCTTATCTGATTTACTATCAACTACTAATTTAATGAGAGTTTTCTGTTCTGGTTCAGCAATGGCATCAAAAAGAGGTTGAAACCTTTGAGAATAGCAGTGTATTGATTCCCCAAATTTTTCACGCGCTTGGGCTTCAGTCAAGCCAATCGTAGCTGCTTCAGGTCGAGAAGAAAGTACTGAGGGAATGCACTCTAAATTCACAGTTCGGAGCTGATTACCAAACACCGTGTCAGCAAAAGCACGACCTGTGGCAATAGCAACAGGAGTCCAATGGGGTCGGTCAGTGCAATCTCCGACAGCAAAAATATTGGACTGGTTAGTGCAACTATATTCGTCTACTGCGATCGCTCCTTGTTTGACTTTAATACCTGCTTTTTCTAAATCAAGACCACTTAAATTAGGAACTCGACCTATGGCGCAAAGAACGGTATCTACAGTTAAAGTGTCTTGTTTATTTCCTAACAAACTCAAACATAAACCATCTTGAACTTTTTCAATTTTTTCAACAACAGTATTGCAGAAAATTTGAATACCATTTTTTATCATACTTTGCTGTACTGTAGCTCTAATATCTTCATCTCGACCTGGTAAAATACACTCTTCAGGCACTATTAAAGTAACTTTTGAAATCAGACCGTTCAAGCTGCCAGCAAACTTCACTGCTATCTGGTCACTACCAATAATCGCAATATGCTCCGGTTGCTGCTTGATTTCAAACATCTGACGTGTAGTAATAGCATATTCAATTCCTGGAATTTCGGGTTTTACAGCTTCTCCACCTACAGCAATTAATATTTTATTAGCAGTAATCTGGTGTCCCCCAACATCCAAAGTATGAGAATCTAAAAATCTTGTCTCTCCGTAAATTAGGCTTACTCCTGCTTCTTGAAGATGCTGAATATGCAATTTGTTTAAATGTTGGATCGCTCGGTCTTTAGCTGTCATAAATTTATGCCAATCAATGCGGTCATTCACTTTATCCCAGCCATATTCGTCAGCATCTTCAAAAACATGGGAAAAACTAGCAGCATATGCCATCAGTTTCTCTGGAATACAGCCATGAATTACACATGTGCCACCTACCTGGTCGCGTTCAGAAATTAACACACGAGCACCATAACCAGCAGATTGTCTAGCGGCAGCAAGACCTCCAGGCCCTGCGCCAATTATAAAGAGGTCATAATCAAAGCTCATAAATTATTAACTCAATTTTTAAGAACACTATATTTCCTTATATTTTTAGCTTTCCACACAGTGATGAAATTAATATGAAATCCTGGGAATTTTAATTAAAAAATAATCATGCATACTCAAATGAAATCAGCATGAAATTGGTCTATGTAATTAGTAATAAATATTATTCATACCATTAGGTAGACGCAAGCATATTGATAGTTTTTTAATGTAAGCACGAAGAAGGCATAAATACTGCCTCATGTGAAATTGACGACTTTAAATCGGAGGTATAATTATGACGACAGCCCAATCTCACCAATCCTTGCTTGAAACTTGCATAGAGGCTTGCTTTGATTGCCTACGCGATTGCGAGAACTGTGCCGATGCCTGTTTAAGTGGCAACATGGTACAGATGATGGCTCAATGCATTAAGTTGTGCCGAGACTGTGCTGATACTTGCGCTCTGTGTGCCCGTTTTATGTCTCGCAATTCGGCTCTCCATGCTCAGATGTGCGGAGTCTGTGCTGAAGCTTGCGATCGCTGTGCCAGTGAGTGCGAGAAACACGATAGCGACCACTGTAAACGCTGTGCCGAATCTTGCCGTCGCTGTGCGGATTCTTGTCGTCAAATGGCGAAAGCTATGGCGTAAGTAAGTGTAATTGCTGACTGCTGCGTTGCAAAATAATTAAAATTTATGCCACACCATGTATTACGAGACAAAATCATGCCAATCATCCACGTAATACATGGAATTTCTCAGAACGACTACTAAGTATTACACAATACGAGTAGGAGATAGAGAAGCGATTAGTGCAGCTATAGAATCTTCAACAAGAAAATTCAGCGCTCAAGGAACGGTCAGCCATTACCTTTATGCATGACGTTGTGGACTTTGAATCGATAGGTACATCGCCAACTGCTACAAATCCGCAAACGAGAAATGCGTTGGCGATCTGGTGAAATACTAGATTACTTTGCCTATGCAGTGTTAGAGTCTTTAAGACGGCAGACTTACTTGACTCCAGTTTAAAAAGGCTTGTTGCAATGCTTGGAGAAGTATTATCGAGTGAGCTGCGAAGAAAACTAGAAGTCAGCTTTGAGTTTGATGAAGGAAAATTCTGTTAACAACTAAGTAACAATGGCTACGCGACTTTTACCTCAGCTTGACGAGGAGTCTAAACCGGCTTGTCAATAACATTTGAGATGGGCTTACCTTGACTACCATAGTTCAAATAACAACAAAATTTTATCCGATTAACTTACCAATTTCATTTAATTTCTGCTCCAAAATTCCTTGTAAAGATTGAAGTTGTTCCCTACTAGCATTAGCTAAAATCATCTCAGATAATCCACTATTGATTTTTTGAATAACTGCTTTTATTTCTTTCGATTCTGATTGTTCTGATGTTAAATACTTAGCTTTAATGTTCTTAACTAAATCGCGTGTCTCAGGTACAGTTAAACTTTCTTTTAATACCTGGTCTGTTGCTTTTATTCGTTCTATAGCGGACTCTTGTTCGGAAATTTTTAATATTTTTGATGACAATGTTGCTAATGCCAATGCGTGAGCGCCTTTCAGTTCTTGATGACGAATTGCTTTTTTTAAATCTTCTGGCAAAGATAACATTGGTAAAAGATTGGACTTAACAGAAGCAGGATTCAACCCAAATTCTAAGAACACTAAAAATAAAGCTTGCTCTTCGTTATTAATATCCAGTACTTCTAAACCTTGTTGTTGCTCCTCACTACTAGCAATTAATAATTTTGTTAATTCTTTGACTTGATTATTACGTTCAAGCCGCTTAAGTACAGCACCAAGAGTTGTAGCAACCTCATCAATTTCTAAACCAGTTGATTTGGTGATCTCTTTAAATATTGCTTCTGCCTTATCTAGTGGATTTAAATCTTCAAAACCTAAAAAAGTCAATAACGATGATTGGTCTAAATCCTGTGGCTGAGGTACGATTAATGCCCGAATAGTCTCCCATCCTAATAACTTTGCTGCTGACCAACGTAACTGCCCGTCCAAGAGCATATAACGACCGTTATCGTGAGGAACTAAAATAATCGGTGTAATCTGCCCATGTTTTTTTAGTAATCTCGCTTTTGCCTGAATAGACTCTTGTGTAATTGTTTGTCTTGGCTGGTTAGGGTTAGGGTCAATTAGACTTGTATCAATGGCAATCTCACCTGTTTGCGTTTGCAATTGTTCGCGTAGTTTGGCGATTTCTGTCTCTAATTCTGGTGATTGTAAAGCACGTAACCTTTCTACTTCAGCTTGCAGATCCGTAATTCTTTGTTCTTGATCGGTTTTCTGCACTGCCCCTTTAAATTTATCGCTTATTTGCGGTAATGCTTTTGCCATTATTTTTCCTTAATTAATGCAATGACATCATCAACAATTAACTTGAAATCTTTGCAAGCAGGATGCTTGGGACGATACTTGTGCAATGGCAACCCATAAGCACTAGCATTTTTAAACTCGTTAGAACTCCGAATTTTTGGATACAATTTTATCCCTAATCTCTCAGCAATTGCAGGTAACTGTGCTAGGTATTGCCTATGCATAGCTACTACTTCGTTATACATACTGGGAACAAACCCTAAAATTGGTGGACGTGGTTCAAGTTGTAACTCGTCACTTGTGGAAATACACCATTCAACTAACTCTGCCGAACCAGAAATAGCTTTCATTTCTAACTGTACTGGAACTAAAACATGAGTAGCAGCAGCTAAAGCATTGACATTTAGCATACCCAAAGTTGCAGGACAGTCCAAAATAATTAAGTTATGAGGTAATGAATATTTATTTAGTTTGTCCGCTAAACTGTATTCTCCACGTTTTCTGATAACTAGTTCATTAGCTATTTCAGCCAACAAGGGATGTCCTTGATACACCTCAACTTTGGAATCCCAAACTGGTACTAATGACCAATCGCCTTTAAAATCCTTAGACAGTAACTCTACTGTAGTTAAGTTTGCTTCGGCTGGAGACAAACCACAAAACACATCTAATGAACGTTGGGGGTCTAAATCTAACATAGCTACTGTATAACCCCGCTTACTTACTTCATAGGCAATATGTGTGCTAATGGTAGACTTACCTACTCCACCAGCATTAGCCAGGAGCGCAAGAACTATCTGTTTCATAAAAATTACTCAAACTTAGTCGCAGTATATCAATGATTTGTCGGATTTTAAAATCCGACAAAAATAAGTTTGAGAATTTTAATAAATGTCGGATTTTAAAATTCGACACCAGCTAAATTTCAAAAATTACATTAGGCTAATTGAGGCTAGGCTTTTTGGCGAGTCGAGAAGCTTCCTAATTTATTTGTGGTGAACGAGCCTGTCACTCATTCTTTTGTCGCCAAATTGATTACCCAAATAACTCCCGGTGCTGATAAGCAAATCGAGAAACATCCTGACTAGCCACAGGTTTAGCATAAATAGCCTGATTGCGAATTGCCTGTATCTGTTCTGACTCTCGCTCCATAGCTGGTGTGAATTCTTGTCGCTGTTTCAGCAAATCCTCAAACTCAATTTCCCCTGGTCTACCTTGATAAAAAGCCTCTTCAGCACAACGACGGACTGCATTACCAATTTCTGCCGGACTGCAAATGCGATATTCAGCCAACAGTCTACGCCATTGGTCATTGCTCCAAGGTGAGTTATTGTCTCGAAATGCTGGAAAATACTTAGCTAGATGTAGATTGAAAACTTCATATCTTGCCCCTTCATGGGGTAAGTCCACAAAAAAGATATCATCAAAACGGCGAACTAATTCCGCAGGTAGCATTGACAAGCGATTGACAGTAGCAATGGTATAAACTGGCTCTTGATGCTCTTGCATCCAAGTCAACAAAGCCGCAGATAGCCGCCGTGCCACACCTCCATCTGCATTGGAGTCCCAGCCAGCAAAGCCTTTATCAAAGTCATCCCAGTAGAGTACACAGGGAGAAAGGGAAGTCACCAAAGCAATAAACTCCTTTAATGCTCTGTCGGGATGACGATCACCCAGTAGTACACCCCAATTAGCTGCTAACAGTGGCAATCCCATTTTCTTAGCTGCTAACTTGGCAGAAAGACTTTTACCAGTACCCGGTGGCCCCCACAAGAGCATCCCAGTGGGAAACTTCAATCCATATTGCTTTGCTTTAGGTTGAAGTAGACAGGTAATAGTTTCTAACCTTTTTTCTAGTAAATCTAATCCCCCGGCTGAAGGTATATCCGGTTGGGCAATGTACTCTAAACCCCGTCCCCGCAGTTTGCTAACTTTATGCTCTAGCACTAATTGGGCGATTTCCTCAAGCTGCTCTGCAAAACCCAGACATTGCTGTAGTAGCATATTTATCTCGCCTATGGGTAAACCTTGACAGGCACGGAAGAGCAATTGCAGTGCTGATGTTTTTTCTGTTGTCTTTAACCAAGAATGGTGATGGGGTATGGTGGGGCGTAGGCGATCGCACTCTGCAAACTGCTGAAGACGATGATGGCTACGCCCAACCCAGGCATCACAAAACTGCTCCACAACCATCTGCACCTGCTGTTGGTCTGGAAGTGGATTTGACAGTACAGGAATAAAAGGCTGTAATTCTAGAGGTAGTTGAACGTAAGTTTCTAATAACACCCAGTAATGATGTTGCTGACTCCAGAGAGCTTGATGACAGGCATTAAGTAATTGATAGCTACGTTTTTGACTTATTTTGCTGCCATCACTCTCATTTAGCACTCCCTCCAGTAAATAAATGCCTGGTTGGTATTCCTCCAGAAGATACTGAATAATGTCCCCGTCTTTACCCCTGTTAGTTGACTGTAAGATGTACTGACCTTGATGCTGAATTAATTGCTGTAGTCTACAGTAACCAGGATTCCAGACAAAGACTGACAAAGAACGTTCTTCACCCCAATGGTAAAACTGCTGTAATATCTGCATTCTGTCAGGCGTATGATACTCCACAGCCACAATTGGAGTATTTTGGTCAGCCAGAGCAGGCCAGTCTGTTATCAATTTCATAAACCTGACTTTAACAACTTACTTTTCCCTTTTAGAGCAAATTTATTACTGGTGCTTTAGCCACACGGATAATTATTACTAACGGGTTGGCTATATTTCTTGTGTGAAAAAGAGCGATCGCCTCCAGTACAGCGTTAATTTCGGAAACTGCTCCTAGTGCGTTTCTTTATCTCTTAATTCCAAAGCATAAATTTGTCGTCGCAGCAAAGACAGGTTTGAAATCGCAAAAAAATTAAATTGAAATGAAATGGATGTGAAAGCCGCGATTGCGGCAAGGAGGTGAAAAATTTACTTGATTAAAGGAAGCTGTAAAATGGCGTACACAAAGCGCTCCGAAGGAATCGCTAAAGCTCAAACCAATAACAACAATCGCAACGGAGCTAATGCTAAAACATCTGCCAAAACCAATGGCACATCCGCTACAACTAAATCAAAGGTAGCAAATGCTTCACCACAAGAAGAGGCATTAGCATTGTTGAAGGAATTGCGGAACCTAATCTTCAAAGAATACGGCGTTAAGTTACAGCTACGGGATTCGCGTGTTTCAACTAAAATCGGTCATGCAGCCCGTGAAAAACTCGGACTTGACATTGCTGCTCAGGTGAAAAAGAAAGGTGGTAACAAAAAGTTTGATTGGCAGAAATGGAATACCAAATTATTTACTAAATTGTTTGGACAACCAGATGCACTCAAATATGCACCAGAAGTAGTGGCAATTTTCATGAGTATGCTCTACGACACTATTAGCACTGACCCAGAGCAAGCAATAGCAGATTTAGTTGAATTCAACCGTGCATCTCTGGAACGTCGTAATTCTTTCCAAGAACAAGAAGAGGAAGAACTTGACGATTTAGATGATGAACTGGACGAAGACCTGGATGAAGATGAGGAGGATGAGGATATCGAAGATGAACTCGACGAGGATTTAGATGAAGATGACGAATTAGATGAAGAA
The DNA here is from genome assembly GCF_002608075.1 of Nostoc linckia z4. GTDB lineage: Bacteria > Cyanobacteriota > Cyanobacteriia > Cyanobacteriales > Nostocaceae > Nostoc > Nostoc linckia. The sequence continues at coordinate 33,221 of NZ_LAHA01000053.1, read as the reverse complement.
GATGAAGACGAGTAAATAATTCCGACTTATTCTCAGTAATTTACAGAATAATAACCCAAAATAACCATGTATTGCCTCAAACAATACAGGTTATTTTTTTGCAGAATAAAGAATTGAAAATGGAGCGAATTGCATCTTTCGATGCTGTTTCTACGAGAAAAATACTAAATATCAAGGAGTAATTCTCATGGTTAACGCTAACGTTCGCAAAACCGCTAAAGCATCACGTAAAATTGAAAGGCATATTCCTGCTTTAGAACGAGTAATGACTTATCAGGAAAAAGTACACCTGATGGTAATTGAAGTATTGCGGGAAGAATCAGGAAGAGAATTAGCAGCAGCAGCCAGATTTAACGGACAAGAGTTTGATTGGGACAAACACAATTCCCAGTTTCGTAAGGACTATATAAACACACCATTAAAAGAACTGGTGAATTATGCCCGCAAACTTTACGGCTTGAATAATCTTGATGAAATTCGAGATAGACGTGCTTCTCATAAAGCTGCTCGGTCTAAACGCATGGACGGACTCAATGGTTTAAGTAGCAACTCTGATGACTTGATAAATGACGATTTTGAAGAAGATGAAGATGACGAAGATGTAGAAATTGACGATTAATTACAATGCCCTGAATTAGATAATTCAGGGCATTGTATTTCCCGCCCACCCGCATCCAAAAAACAGAATTGAATGCAGCGATTGCTGCTGAATTAAAGAGATTCAAAAGTGAACTCTAAGTCAGAAGGCATCTGTCGATGCTGTCTAGGTGAGATGTAGTAATTCGTTAATCAAAGGATAATCAAATGACTCGTAATCAACAACAAACAAAAGCGTTGGATCAGGTAGTAGGATATCAAGATAAAGTGCGATTAATGGTACTGGAAGTTTTACGTGAGGAATCAGGCAGAGAACTTGCTGCTCAAGCACGTTTTAATCAGCAAGAGTTTGATTGGAACGAACATAACATTCACTTTCGCCAGGACTATAGCGAAACTCCCATCAATGAACTACTAGCATACGCCAAACGTCTGTATGGACTGAAAGATTTGGATGCAGTACGGGAGCGGCGCAAAGCTCATAAACAACAACGTACAGCTAGATTGGCTAAAGCCTCATAATTACCTGCTGGTTCTCACAGTAGCCCCACATTTTAGTGGGGTAACTTTTTTGCCCACCCACCCTTAACCGTAAAAGCTTTATTTTACCGAAGATGCAGCTTCGCACCCCACCCCGCCAAATGTTGTAATTGTCCGACTGGAAAGTTTACTAGTCATCAACTCATAAATCTGCTGATTTGAAAGTTGAGTTGGCTTGACTTCGACTGTGGGTGCAGTTTCTCCCCTGTTGACTTGAATAATGGAATTAGCCCAATAAAACTGCTGCTGGTCAGGTTGGGAATAAACAGGATAACAGCCTTTCGAGGCGATCGCTAATTTATGCTCTACGCTAGAAACTGATGGCAGAGAAATACCAGCACGAACTAATTTTGCCTCTCCTACTGGCCCCCACAAACGCAATTGTTGATTTACACAACGTTTTCCATCCTTGAGAGGGGCAATAATGTTGCCACAAACTTTAACATCCACGTCATACATCGGTGGATAATCAGGCACAGCTTGAGCTTGAGTCGTATTCTTCTCATCCTTGCTACTGACATTTACAGTAGCAGGGGTACAAGCTGTAACTATACCTCCTATTACTAGCAGCCAAAGCCAGTTAACTTTGCAGGTAAACATCTGCTGAATCCTCTTCTACGATTGAGAAATTGACAACTAATTTTTTAACTTAAACCCCGTCCATTTTGAAACCTGGAGTTTTTAAGGAGAGTGTATTATTTGTTCGTGGCTTGAGTTCTGAGCTTTACTCTAATTCCAAAAAACTATAGTTTTCAAGGTTGACGCGGTTTAGATACAAACTGGCGCTGATTGCTAGGTGATGTCCATAACGTGCAGAACCCGGATGAGGCTTTTCTGCTACTTGCTCCAATTTCCAGTGTTACCCCCAAACGCTTAACATCCTTAGCACAAGTAAGTTGACCGTTTTGGTCACGACTCAGCAAATCTTGATTCCATTGCATTAGGTTGTGAGCAAACTTACCTTCATTACTGGTTGCCCATTCCAAAGCATTGGCTTGGGCTTGTGTGAGTTGGCGTGGCCCAGCAGGATCTAGATGACTGGATTGATACCAGGACATTCCACCTACACTTACCAGTCCGCCTACTCCAGCTGCAATTAATAGCAGTATTCCCGCAGCAATTAGAGAGGGAACTGAATGAATAGCACGTTCAAATTCAGTACGCCTAATTAATCCCGTCACAGCCTGAGCGATCGCTTTTTGCTGACCTTTTACTGCTGCCTTTTCATATGTCTGGAGATGGTCATAAAGCTGCGTTTGCCATAGGTCAAACATTGCTTCCATTTCTTTGGGATTGTCTTCCAACAGTACTTGTAGCCTGCCGGTAGCAATCATCATCAGAAATGCTGGGTCATCAGGGTCTAGTCCGGTTTGGACTACTATTTCCCAAACCCTAGCTTTAAATGAATCATCTTTACCTCGAATGGCTAAATCTAATAAAGTTGGGTAAGGAATTTGGCTCAGTCCTTTGCCTCTAGCGGCTACTGAATCCAAAAATTCATCGTCTAAATCGAGTTCTTCAGTGTGAGAATTACTCATATCTGTATTTGCTTTTAGCTAATCCGCGTTCTCATACCCCACGCTCATTTGGTATAGGAATTCGATTTGGTGGTGGGAGATGTCACCGAAAAAGTGCTGAGTAACGAGTGCTGAGTAAAAAAGTAAAATTAATTGCACGGGCTAAACGCCCCGCTACAGCTAACAGCACTCCTGAATTAGATTACTTCTTGGTAGCAACCTTGCCGTTGACATTAGCATCATCAACTTTTTCTGTCGGGGCAGTAATTGAAGCTGTCGGAAGATTCCAAATTTTAGCTTTCTCAATTTCGTCAGAAGCTTTTTTGAGAAAATTGTGTAATCGCTGCTTACCCAATACACCTAACTCTCCATAATCTCTAGCCGCAGAAAAATTTATCTGATTGGCATCAAGGATATCTCGTTCTCGATAGCTGAATTTGGGAAAATTGATGACAGCTACTTTATAAGCTTTGATTAATTCCTGTAAATTCTTACGTCCATCTACATGTTTCCAGTCATCGCATAAACCATAATTGCGTACAAATATATGCTTAATTTTGTTTTCAAAGCGTTCGAGAGATTGCATAAATAATTGAACGCTGTCATATCCACCACTACAAACAAACCATTTGTATATTTTGACCTTATTTTTCCCAGTAAGTTCTAGTATTTGATTACGCTCAATCCAATCAGTTACTGCTGGGTATACTTGAGCAGGTAAATTGACAATGACTGAAGTTGTTAGTGCTAAATTAAAAATTTCATCAGCATCGTAAGCTTTACGCTCTGATTCGCTAAAAACTGCTGTTTTATGATTATCTGGGTAAAATGCGCCCACATCTGGATTACTTTGGTCTGCTTCTACCAACTCATAAGAGAGTTTATTGTCAATGCAGTATTGCACCATAACCCGTGCAAACAAAGACTTGCCAACTCCACCTTTTTCACCATCCATGAAGTGAATTGCTGCCATCTGAAATCTCCTTTGTGATTTGACTAAATGTGCATTAATAAATACTTAAATATTCTCAAACATATCGTCTGTTTCATCATAGAAAGACCCCTCACCAGGAATGAAGGAATCAGAATCTATTTTGTGTTTTGGCTGGTTGTCACTATTACTACTGCCATTGCCTTTACTTTTACCTTTAGTGCTAGCATTACTATCATTTTCATCATCAATACTACCGCTATTACCAATTTCTAGACCGAACATAGTAGCAAGCGTTTGAGGATTGGTCATAGTGCTGAGAGGTACAGGCAAAACATCACTTGATTTATGTGGTAATCCTAGTTCCATTCGCAAATAGGCCAAATGTTGCTCCAGGGCATGACAACAAATTAACCCTACCTGACGCACCTCTTTATCACTAATTTTTACATCTGTATTTGCTTGAGCTTGATATGCTAAAGGCAACCAACACATTCGTAATGCCTGTAATACCATCTCTTTGCTAGTACTGACCCCATTTCCTTTTTGCAAATATATAATTAGCTTTGCATCAACAGTATTTGAGTAAGCACGAAGCCGAAGAGTCAAATTTTTATATTGTCTTTGTCTGTCAGTATCAGTTCCTTCAGGCAGTCTGCGACTACCGCTACTATTGGGCTGTCTATTATTGTCATTATTTTTGGGTTGTTTTTTATTTGTAGTCATGCTACTTTCTCGATTTGCGCTCTAAACCGCATAAACAAACCAAACGCATCAATCAACCTAAACGACAAAGCTTCCTGCTCTCGGAAAGTATGGCAATAATCATTACTTTTATCCTTGAATACTTCTTGTACCTGCTGCTGTAAGTCAGCACCCCAATAAGTTGATATTTCTTGAAAGCAGTCTTGTAACTCTTGCTCTAAGTACAATGCTGCGCCACCACTCAAAATCACCTCGTTCACCGCAGGTAAAGTTGATTCCAGCCAATCGTAAAGCCTAGACCAATACTCAGTTTTAGCAGTAGCAATGGCATTAACAATCATCTGCAATTCATAATCAATATTTTTAGGTTCTCTGCTTTTGACCAGAGTGCGAATTGCTTGGTTATCAACTGTGATATCTGAACCGGCTGCATAGATGGCAGAGGTCAAAGCAGTGGCATCCTGTCCAGATGTGCGCTCAATTACTCGCTTTACCATTTGGTGAAAGCCCAGCCCATTGGTGTAACCCGCCGTCATCTTGCCCCGTTCAAATAATAGAAGGCTGGTATTGCGATGCCCGAACATCAGCACTGCAATGGTTTGAGCATTAAACCATTCTTTACCATTCTGGCGTTGACGAATCATTGCCAATCCCGCACCTTCGGGTAAGCACTCGAATCTCTCCAGTTTCACCCGCAACCTTTGACCCCGAAACCTAAAATCCTTGAGTGCAGACTGTAACTGTTGCTCAAATGCTTGGCGATTTTGATATTCACCATAGGGCAGTAGTGAGGTCAGTGATAGTGAAAACCTGTTAGGCAATTTGTTGTGTTGAGCGATCGCACCAATAACCGCCAAGGCTTTGTGAATTGAGGTTTCGTACTTGAGCTTATCGAGTCTGGCAGATGCTGAAAACTGCCGTGCCAGGAATCCAACTACCGTACATTGTGTATCATTATCCGCAGGACTTGACACCCAGGCTTCATCTACTGGTTTAGGAGATTCAAGACCCTTGCGACTCGACATATAAGCGTCAATCGAACTTTGAGGCAACTTCAGCATCTCTGGTTCCATTGTCATCAAACATGGTTTGCCTTCAGTTGCTAGTTCGTAAACAATCTTGGTCAAGGAAGCACCAGGGTCAAAACTGACTATCAAGTTTGACATTGACTGTGGTTTACCTAAAAGCTTTCCTTTAAGTTAAGTGCAAATATAAATCATGCCAATCTACCCACTGACCATTTTTATCAGGCGAAAAATTAGCCCATTGGTTATTTTTTAGCTGCATTTTCTCAACTAGTCATTTTTATGCTATTGAATTCGATTCAAAAATACGCCACTCAAATGCCAATTCAACGCCACTTAAGTGTCACTTGAGCGCCAATTTAATCCCAATTGAGCGCCAATTCAACGCCACTGCATACATTATGTATATATTCTTATTATCAAGAACTAAGCTTATTGACAATAAAATGGTCAAAAAATGCCAACTCAGTTCCACTTAAATGCCAACTCAATGCCACTCATGTTTTTAATTTGAGTAGCCCAAAAAAACCTTTGGTGAGTAGCAAGCTATGTTGCTGTCCGGACATTTTTTCTGGGGAGAAAAAACGCACCCCCAGGTGCGGCAACAAACTTGCCCTCTTTTCACGGTTCCCCTACCTAAGTAGGTTAACCACCGTGACAGAGGGGAAGATGATACGAAAATTCTCTGTAAGAGTTCACCCTGGAAAATTTCTGCAAGGTTTGGGCGGATTAGCTTTTCAATTGCGCGATCGCATTTCATTATCTCGCATCGCATCTTGGTATTGAACCAGAATCGTAAGTAACCGCTTGGTCAATGACAAATGATAGTGCAGTCGTCAAACTTAAAACAGCTAATGACTAATGCATCAATAATGCGACAAAAACGCTCACACAGGATAGACATTAGACTGACTTTGGCAGAATACGAGAAAGCACAGTTAATGGCAGATGAAAATAATCTCACTATGAGTGAGTTGTTTCGTGCCAAGACTCTGAAAAATAGATTGCCCAGGCGTGTCACCAAAGTAGCAGGTCAAACTTACTGGGAGTTGGGGAAAATAGGCAACAACCTCAACCAAATAGCTAAAGCAATCAATACTTCAGTACTCATGGGAGAACCTGTGGTCGTAGATAGAGCATTGTTGTCACAGGTAAGAGATTTGGTGAAACAGGTACGGCGAGAGATTGCTGAAATTGATTTAATTACTGATTTACAAGATGAAGGATGATTGGTAAGCACATCAAAGGTAAAAGTTTTCGGGGACTGCTAAACTACCTCTTTGGCAAAGATGGAGCAAGACAAATCGGTGGGAATATGGAAGGAACAAACCCACGCGAATTAGCAGCTGAATTTGGTATATCTCGAAGATTAAACCCGAAGGTGAGTAGGGCTGTTTATCACGCTTCTCTCAGTTTGGCCCACAAAGAGAGTTTAGATGATGATACTTGGGATGAAATCGCCCAGAAGTATCTCCAAGCAATGGGTTTTGATATGAACCAATATGTCGTAGTGCGGCATACTGACCGGACTCATGAACACATACATATTGCTGCCAGTCGCATTCAATTAGATGGCACTACAGTTTCTGATAGCTGGGACGATCGCAGAAGTGAAGCGGTAATTCGTAAGTTGGAGCACGAATACAATTTACAATCGGTGCAACCAAGTTGGGAAAAAGATAAGCACAGTCCAACTACTGGCGAACGTAGGCAACTTGTCAGAACTGGAGAGGAAAGCGTTAGAGTGAGACTTCAGCGATCGCTCGACCAAGCAACCCACGACCATCCTACTATGCCAGAGTTAATAGAGCGAACGCAACAACAAGGTATTAATGTCCGCGTTGGTTATACTTGCACGGGCAAAGTCAAAGGCATTAGTTACCAACTTGACGGTGTGGCTTTTAGTGGTACGCATCTCGGTAAAGCATATACTTTTCCTGGTTTACAAAAGCATCGAGGGGTAAACTACAGTCCCAAGCGGGATGACAAACGCATCCAGAAACTGATGGAGCAAGCTGTTGAAAATCCCACATCAGCAGTACCTCCAAAACAGGATGACAAACGCACAAAGAAACTGATGGAGCAAACTGTTGAAAATCCTATACCAGCAGTTACTCAAACAAACTCCTTGCCTATACCAGAACCAACAAACTGGGAGCAAATACGCCTAAAGTTAAGCCAGCAGTACAATTTACCCAATTCTCTGCTCACAGAACTGTATGAAAAGGGTTGGCTCTATGCAAGCCAAACAGGTCAAGCAATATTTGTGGAACGCACGCTCGACGATCTTCCAACTCTTGCCAAGCAGCTAGAACCAACAGGTAACTTCACCGCCATTCCCCTGAACTCTGAAGCTACGAAAAATGGTAGTTTTTGGATTGCTACAAATGCTACAGTAGAAAGAGCAGTATTGGTGAGTGACCCGATTGAAGTTCTCTCTGTTATTGCCTTAGAATCAACTGTTGACAAAGAAAAGCGCAAACCTACATTGTATTGGAGTGTAGGTGATAGCGAGCAAATACCTTTAGAATTTTTGCGAGCGATCGATACAGTAGTCATCGCTTTTAAAGATAATGAGAAAGTTGAGGACTTGATAGCTGAGATACTAGCTGAACTACCTCAAGCCAAAAAAGTTTCTCCCGGTGAAGCTGGTTGGAATGGAATGCTAACTAACAATCACTCGCAACCCAACCAAAGCCGAATACCAGAGCTTCAAGGTTGGGAACTTTGATATCAGTTATCATTAAAAGAAACACCATCCCATCGACTAAGGAACAGCCAGCACCCACAGGAGACTTAGGCTGCTAAGTTATCGGCGAGATAGTAGTTTGGATGTTGTTTGTCAGCATTTAGGGCTTCATGAACCAATACGCTCAGATGAAAACTTGAACAACACCTGTAATATTTTCATTGCCATACCAAATGGCTATCGCTTCCCAGTAGATGTTGTAAATATATAGTTGTCACCCCTGATCTGAAATCCCAGGGAAAACGGAATCGGACAGACCTATTTTCAAATATTTGGTATGAACTGTGTAATCACTCTCCTACAAATCTTGGCACAGTTGTTGTGGCAATTGTTTCATCACACGGACAAAAGGAGCCACATCATCCAAACCCTGCGCCACAATCAGAGCGCCTTGAATGGCAATAGCAGCATCTTCCCCACTGCGGGTGAAGTGCGTCAGGGGCCAGAATCGGCTCGTTTGTACTATCTGTTTAATGCCACCAGTATTGATATTGACAGAGCTAACCAAAAAGCAGAGTTTATTCTTACACAACTTAACCAACATTTGCGCGATCGCCAATGGTTAGAGTTCGAGCGGATAACTATTGCAGATATAGCAGTATTCCCCTATGTTGCCTTAGCACCAGATGGCAAAATTGCTCTTGACTCTTATCCTCATATTCTGGCATGGATTGAGCGAGTTAAGACCCTTCCCGGTTTTATAGGAATGCAAGGAATTGCAGCACCTGCCTTGGTATAGGCAAATAACACCCAGTTTAGATGGAGAAGGTAGAGAGTCAGAGGAATTTTTTCCCTTCACTGCTCCCCTGTCTTTTCTCTATCTTCCCCTGTTTTTAGATATGTAAAAATAAAGAGTTATATGCCACGTAAATTTACGCAAATTGCTTTCACGCCTGCTGTCAAAGTTGCTCAAGAACAACGTGGCTCACGGCAGACCTATGCTCGATTTGAGCAAAATGGCCCTTCTAACGATACCATCACACCAGAAATTGAGGAATTTATCGCCCAAATGGATGGTTTTTATTTGGGAACCGTCGGTTCTAATGGTTATCCCTACATTCAATTTCGTGGTGGACAACCTGGGTTTTTGAAAGCTGTAGATGAAAAGACTTTAGGATTTGCTGACTTCAAAGGCAATGTTCAATATGTTACCGTTGGTAATCTTGACGAAAATGATAAAGCTTTTTTGTTTTTGATGGATTATCGCCATCGCCGACGGTTGAAAATTTGGGGGCGGGCTATGTATGTAGAAGATGATAGCGAACTAATTGAAAGCCTGAAACTTCCTAACTATGAAGCAGAAGTGGAACGAGTGATTCTGTTTCACATTGAAGCTTGGAATTGGAACTGTCCACAGCACATTCCTATTCGCTATTCTGAACAAGAAGTGGCGGCATTGCAAGCGAGAATAACTGAACTAGAGGAACTTCTTGCTAAGAAGCAGCAAATCTAATTTTTCTGAGTGAGACAAGCCAATCAAAGGTTTCAGGCGAAAATTTATGTAAGTCAAATGTGGAAAAGTTGGTTCTAGCGCAGCTAACGCCACTTAGAGAGGGATAAACTCTCTAGGCGTAACTGCCATGACCTTCAATCCCAGACAAACAACCATTAAATTTCTTAGACAAATAGGCTTTACCACCGGAACCAAAATTTGGCTCAGGTTTTCTTGGGACTTGCCCACAGAAATGATACCTAAAAACTGGAATAACTACTGCCGCAATGGTCAATTTGTCTACTCCCACTACATTCTCTGCGGTAAAATCACCCAGCAAGGATTTCAACTATACTGCTGCGCTTATGGAGGTCGAGATAAACAGGGCAACACTTGCTGGCGACTGACACCTAAACGATATGCTGATGGTTGGGCATTGGCATTTAAAATGTCATATCTTGGTGCTACAGTCAGTTTTTACCCCAACCAACCAGACAAGGGAATCAGCAATCAGCATGTTAATCAATGCCAATGTTTATTCTACGAAATTGATGATTTGGCATTGAATGAGCAGCGACAAGCTGTAGACTGGTTAAAGGATGAAATGAACTTGGAACCCGCCGCCGTAGTTTATACAGGTGGAAAATCCCTGCACGTTTACTTTAAATGCAGCCATTCCTTAAATCCTGCTGAATGGCTGTACCTCAATCGCCAACTGACGATTATCCAAAACGCAGACCCAGCCATTTGTAATTTGGCTCGTTCCATGAGACTGCCAGGTATGCTTCGCAGACGGGTGGTGGATGGAATATTGAGTGCAACCATCCCCATTACCCTAGAGCATTGGTCAAACTGTCAGTACAATGTGGAAGAACTAAAAACCGCATTTGATTCTACAGCCTTATTTCCCTACGAACTTTCTGAGCAACATTGGCGCAAGTGGGTGCAACTTCTCACAAGAGCGAAAAATGGAGAAGTTATCGACCCACAAACAGCGTTACTGCAACCTTCTGTGACTGTCCCTCGCTCAACCTTGCATTGCCGACGAGGAACAGTAATACAGGCTACAACCAGAGATAATGGCTCATCTCTTAAACAACTACGCGCTAGCGGAGTGTCTGTTCCTTTGTCTATCTGTTTAACTTTGAGCGATCGCACTTTACTAACTTATGGCGAATCTGAGGGAAACAGAAACAATTCTGGCTATAAATTAGCTCGGAATCTACTGGGTACATCTAATTTACTCACTAGACACCGAATCGCTTATTATCCCGAACCACGCCAACTATTTGACCGATATTGCGATCGCTGTACACCTCCACTTGAATCAACTGAGGCGGATACAATTTGGCACAGTGCGAATAAAACAACAGCCTTTGCCAGTCGGGATTTTGGCTCTATCGCTATGAGCATTCGTGAGTGGAAGTCACACCGCACATCAAAAAAGCAATGTGTGAGAAAACCAAAAAGATTAGTTAACGCGAGATTGACAAAATCGATGTAACACCCTTCCAATTTTCTACCCATAATCTACCGTGTACACATATCTTTATACAAGATTAAAACGGTGTGGGACAACTCTAAAATACTTGTGTGTACACGGTAGCCCTATTCTGGGGCGACTATATGACTATTAAAGATGAGTATTGAAGAAGAGGCAAGGGAGCAAGGAGCAGGGGAGAAGGTTCAGATGGGGATTCGACCCAATCAATTCGAGAACCATTTATTAGAAGTGGACGACTCAGACCCATGTTTCGCTCCGCTTCACGGCTCTTGGTTGGGGTCATTTCCCCCCGCTCCCTGCCCCCTTCCCCCTGCCTCTTCGTTGAAGGTACTATCTCTAGTTTTACTTTCCCATTTTCGGTAAATAAGACTGACGATAATTGTTCTTAGCCATCAGCCTAGCCTCACGCTTTGTCCACTGTTTCTGCAAAGGTACATCAGCTAATCTTTGCAATAATATGAATACGCTATCATCTCCAGTTAACCTAGCGATGATTTGAGCGATCGCCTTACAACAACTCCAAGGATGACGTACCACCTGAACTTCTGCAAATCTCACCACACCCCAATTGCGTTCTAAGAAAAAACGGTTACGGATTTTATCATCATCAACATCAATGCAGTGGTGAGGTTTACCTGTATCTCCAGCATAAGGTTCATCAATCTCAATATCGAGAGCTAACCCAGAAGATTGATGGTAAAGGATAAAATCAGCCGAGTAGCGTTGAGGATAACCTGGAATCTCAAACTCAACCGCTTGACAGATAAGATTTCCTGGAAACGCACACAGTAAATGGCGAAAAAACTCCTTTTCGCTCACACCTTGCTTGGCTGTACCATTCCCATCTGGTAATGCAACGCATCCTTGAAGCAACGCTTTTAGATACCCCTTTCCTTGATCACCGTTAGTAAAGCGCCTTGCTAGTGGTGGATAAAGAATAACCGGATAATAGCCAGTAGACATTAGTACTTATCAGGCTGCTCGTGTTTAATAATAATTTTTATTCGCAAGTATCAACCCTAATTGTAATCAATAAAACTCATCTCAGGTACTGACCAAGTGCATAATAATACTATTCACCGTGACCTGAAACCCCCTAATCTCATCCGCCGTCAGCAATATGGTTAGCTGGTTTTGATTGATTTTAATGCGGTTAAGAAAATCAACACTCTTCTCATTCAGCAAACCCTCTATCGGCACTTGGGCTGTTGGTACATCAGGATATATACCTGATGAACAAGCAAAAAATTATCTAAAATTATCTTCTGATGTCTATATTTTAGGGGTGATTGATATCACAAAAATGACAGAAATACGGCTTTAAAGTTTATAATTTAATGGCAGTATTTTTGAGATTATTTAGCATAATTTAGTATAGAAAAATGATGTTTTAGGAACAGTTGTACAGACAAAGATGAGTGTTTATTTAATAAGTGCTATAATTGACATAAAGAAGCCTTAGAGTCAGTGAAAACTTTGATTAATCCTGTTAAAATAACAATTAATCAATCCAATCTTCAAACTCTGTTTAGATTTGTACATCAACGACAAAAAACAAACAATGAACTTTTCTCAGTAAATTGCCGAATATTCTAGTATCTAACCCCAGTCAACCTAATGACCAAAATACTTGATTAACGGAGATACCCATGAAAGAATTAATGGAACAGCCTTCATCTTGGCTACCAAATGGAATAAAACTTAATCTTTCTGATCAGTTTCGTCCTTTTTCTTTTACTGAAGAGTTACAAATTCGTTTAGAGGAACTATTAGAAAAAAATAAAGAAAATTTACTCAATCCAGATGAACAAGCAGAATTAGCTGGTTTATTGGAATTAGAAAAAATCTTTAGTTTTATCAACGCTAAACTTGCGTCTTAATTGTGGTTATCAACAATTTTGTTCGCTTAAACGTCCGTAAAAGGGCAAAATACTTATGTGAATATTGTCACTCTCCAGAACGCTCAAATGCAACACCCTTTACCATTGATCACATTATTCCTCAATCTTTAGGCGGATCAGACTATCTCAATAATTTGGCTTTAGCTTGTCATCGTTGTAATCAAAGGCGGTATAATTTTACAACTGGGATTGATCCAGAAACACAAACAGAAGTTCCATTATTTAATCCGAGAAATCAAAATTGGTCAGAGCATTTTATCTGGACAGAAAATGGGTTAAATATCATTGGAACAACTCCTATAGGTCGTGCAACTTGCAGTCGTTTTGATTTTAACGATCAAGACCACGATGATGGGTTTATTCTAAATTCCCGTCAACTTTGGTTAACAGCAGGTTGGCATCCGCCTATTGATGATCTACGTCAATAATAATGGCTCTTCCGTCTTAATAAACACTAATAAATTAAACTTTTTAGGATATTTGTGTCAGGGATTGAAATCCTAGCTATCGGCACATAAAGTTGCTGCGGTTGCTCCCCAGAGGCGCTATCGCGCTACTATTGCTGGTGTTAAGCAAGCAACATTTATGCAAACATTGATAACAACTCCAACTTCACCTGATTCAACTACTGCTGCTCATCAAAATGCTCAACTTACACAAAAGATCAATTCAAATTTATCTGACAATACTAATTTAGATTCAGGCACTATAGCTATTTTAGAACAGATTGAAGCTGAATATGAATACTACCAAGTTTGTGAGGAGTGGTAGTCATGAATTTAACACTCGCTCAACAATCCTTAGCAGGACTTTCCCAAACTGCTGCTCATCTCTGGGAACAGCTAACTAATTGCCAGACTCCTGAAGAAGAAGCTGAGATCATCACCGCTATTTGGGAAACTCAGGAAGTTCAGGAAGAAGTTGTTGATATCCAAGCAGAATTAGCATTGCAACTGGATGCTGAAATAGCGGCTATTAAACAACGACTAGAACATCTAAAAGCTGTACATCAATCAGCACTGTTAAGACTAGAACGCTGGCGACAAAAATTAGATGAAACTATTTTAGAACAAACCGCCGCAGGAATTCTACCTGAGCAAATGATTGGTAATTCACTTCGGATCACAATTAAAGAAAATCCGCCAAATTGTGAGGTGCTGATAGATGCAGAACAATTGTCTCCAAAATACCGCAGAGAAAAGACTGTTTACTCAGCAGACAAGAAAGCTATCATTGCTGCTTGGAAGAAAGGTATTCCTGTAGATGGCACTCACATCATGCGTAAGCGCCGAGTTATTTATGCTTTGACAGCAACGGCAATTCACGACTTCAAAGACTCACTTTTAACTTAGCAATAAGCAATAGCTTTAACTAATTTATCAGCCAACAGCAGGAATTTTACTGTTTTGTTGGCTGCTACTTATACGTGAACTAAAAAGTTTTTTATAAGTCAAGACAAGCGGACATTTCAGGTAAATACAGGGAGGGAGCAAAACAATCTATTAGTAAGCATTTCAGGTGATACCCCTAGCTCAGAAGCAAGCGATGTTTAGCGACAAGCCTTATAAGCATCTACGCTCTTAAACCAATGGTGAATACTCCTGATTCACGATGGCTGAAACTCCTGTTTTTACGTTATCAAAAGTTTGTAGAGAACTTGTTTTAGCTGTTTCTCTAACTGCTCATTTTTAGCCAACCAAACACTTGAGCTACAGTTAACTCCAAGTCTATCCCGGCTAACACTGGCAAACGCTCATCACCCTGCAAAAGTTTTGGTTGCTGATTTGGACGGAAGACCAAAATGGAACGATCTTCTGGGTCTATCAACCAACCTAATTGGCAACCATGATCTAAGCAATAGAGAATATTGCCTGTGACTCGATTTGAACTTTGTTCAGGGGAAAGAATTTCAATTGTCCAGTCTGGAGAAAGCAGAAAATCATTGGGTGCTTCCCCATCAGCAGCAAAGGGAATACGTGACCAGTTGAAAACCGCTATATCAGGTACTACTGAGCGGATACCAAAACTACAGCGCAGTTCTGGAAAAGCATAAGCAATATGCAGGCTTTCGGCAACATCATTGATACTGTTGCACAGCCTTAACTGTAATCGGCTATGCTTCCCTTTTGGCATTGGTTTTTGAATAATCTCACCATTAATGTACTCGCTGGCAGGCTTTGTTTCTGGTAGCTTGAGAAACTCCTCCAGGGTCAAGGTAGTGGTAATTACCGTGGACATGGCTCAGTCGAGAAAAGCAAACGGGATATGTTTTTAGTCTAGCAGTACCCTACTCTCAAAAACAGTTTCTACTTTTGGCTACCGCCACAACCGCTTGCACACCAGTTAACAAGGCTAAAAAAACTATGACTACAAAATGGCTAACACCAGAACAGGCCATTGTCAAAGCCAACCTCACTGTTACATCTGAAACCTTAAAATCTTACATTTCAGAACAACAGGGAAAAACCACTGCTGAAGAACAATTCCAAGCTTTAGGATTGCTATTTGACAGGGAACGCTTGCGTGCAGGTAAGGCGAACTTTTTGCAACTTTTAGAACCAGTAAGTGATGAAAATAGCTACGCCGAAGATGAAATCGACTCTCATGAGTTAGAGAACGATGACATAGAAACATCTGCTACCAACAAGGTAAATCAATTAGAACCATTTATTTTCGAGCAATGTAAAGTTCAAATTGTCATCACTTTACTACCTACACAACAAACAGGAGATAGACCTGTAATGATTGCTGCCAGCAGTCACGGTGATTTCCCTGTAGTTACCATGCTCAATCAAGAAGAACTCGGTGATTTCCCCCCTGCAATTGTTCAACTACTGGATGAACTGAAAGCCGATTTTCCTAATCGTCAAATTCGCCGGAATATAGCCCAGACTAAAACTGTCAAAACCAATAAACCGCCCACTACCCAGACTCCAATTCGTACTCAAACTGCTAGCTCAGATACTACTAAACCAGACAGTAATACTACGCAAATATCACTGTTTTAAATGCCATGACTACTACAAATACCAACAAACTACTCGTCATCTACGAAGGTCAACAGCACTGGATTCCAGAAGCGATCGCCATTGACGACCAATTACTACGAGATGCCTTCACTCCTCTTTGCGCTGAACTGGCAAACGCAGACATTGAGCGTCAACCAGGAAAACCCATTCACATCATCAAGAAGCCTGGTAAAAAAGGTACTTCTTCTCTAGATTGCCTGATAGTGGCTCCTGAAGAAATTAACCCCGCAGTTCAAATGTGCTACCAAATGCGTCAACGTCAGGTCATCACCGGAATTGACTGGCAAAATGCAGCACAGCTATCAGTCCAGATTGAAGAGGCGATCGCAGCTGGGACAGAATTTTCTGAGTCACTCAACCAAACCCTAAAATCCCTAACAGCCTACATTCCCACATCTAGCATTATTCCTGAAGGTTTTTGAGTACTGACAAAAGGGATTGGAAATTGACTTGAGGGGTAAATTATTGTCCAAATGACAGCAGTTTGGATTTCGGCTGAAGTAGACCCTACACCCTACCTGCATCTCTTCTTTAATTTCAACCCCCATAATAACGAGTTGCACTAAAATATGTCTCACCTCGTACCCCTCAGTATGGCAGAGGCAATCTATAGTCTTTATCAGTGCCAATTTACCTTAAATGCCACAGAAGCACTAGATTATCTGGAAACCCAACTCAACATCTACTCCTTATTAGCACTGTATCAGCACTACTTCCCTACCGAATGGAAAGCCAGCCAAGCTCCTATTTACCCACCTACAGATGTGGATTGCCATAGTCCCAGAGAACTGGAATTCATTGTACTGATTTACACTCATCTGTTTCCGTTATCTCACTGGACTGTAGAAACAGCCTACGAACAAAGATTGCACAGGATTCCTATTACCACAATGGGTATCGACTGGACAATGGATGGAGAAATTGAACATCTCAAAGATGGTTGGCAGCTACTTTTACCCTTTAGCCATGATGGTCGCCGTTGGCTTGATGACATTGACCCAGAAGGCAGTGAGTGGTTTGATAGTGAATTTGCAATTTACGGAATTACATACAGTGACATCGACCACCCAGACAAAATTGACTACAAAAAACTGAAATACCAGTGTCATCACTTAGATAATCCTTTAAAGTTTCTGCCTTTAACTTTAAAGCTGCTAGATCACGAAACTAAAAACCTTTGGTTGGACGAGTACGCAGACGATTATTACTATCAACCTGACTGCACCTATTTACCTTGGTCAAAAGCATCTATTGATTTGCTCACCAGAAAATGGCAGCAAGCCGACCGAATGCTGAACTGTGCAGCCAACTTAATTGATTGGCTAGAAGCAGACTTAAAACCTCATGCTCAAATCCTACTAAAACTATGGAAACAAGCATTGAAACCACATTAATCGACGTTACATCCACAGCAATTCTATCCAGCGAGATTCTACGAGCAATTTTGGCAGACCCTCCCCGAAAATCTCCAGTAATTCAAGCAGAATTGCTGTTTTTGGATGGCATTTACATCTTCCACCACCGAGACAAAGAAATTGCCGATGCTCATATTTACAAATGTATCTCACCGACAGCCCTGAGAACTGCCTTTAGCAATGAACCAATTGATACTGGTTGGATGGAACCAGGAATTGTGCGCTGGGGTACGGGCAGTACAGACACATACTTGGTAAAATTTATCCCACCAGCCACTCATACGATCAATTGCGATGAACTTAAATCTTTAACAGTTCCGCTACCTGCAATGGTGTTTGTGGGCAAGGGATTAAAATATTGGGTTTGGGCAATTCAAGAACAGGAGTTTACTCCTCAAGCACCAGCCTTTCATGTGCCACTACCCAATGTCTACAGTTCTGGACAGGTTTGCTGGGGAATGAACGAACCACCTGCTGCTAATGGTGTATCAATTAACCATGTTTGGAATTTGTTTATTTCCAGTATTTTCACTAACCATTTAACAATAAGTAAATCACAAAAATACCGCAAGGATGTTCGCCAGCAACTTCTAAAACTGCACAAAAGATGTAGACGAGCAACCTATCCTGTATCTGATCTTGTGCCTATCGGCAATCAGAAAAGTGTCGCTATGCTTGTACAGGAAATCCTTGATCAACCCATTGCTTGAAGGTATTATTGGTTACAAAATTGTCACAACTTCATCTCTGCCAACACACACCAACAGTGGACTAGAGTACCTTTATGCCGGAAATGGCATCTTTGCTAGAGCCATTCGTCCTGGCATAGAGGTATTAATGCCTATTTTTTTGTGTTCCCAAACTATCAAAGGGCTACCTTACCTAACACCTTATCTCAAAGTCACTCCCTTAATTCCCAAACCGCTACTACTGGAAATGTGGCGGTTGAGTTATCAAGCTGGCAATCAATTTCATGAAATTCTCTTTCACCTCCACTGTACTGATGCGGGTTGGGATTTACAAGTCCCAGAGCAAATTCAAACTCCAACTAGCTGCCAGCCAACTCATTCTGGGAGTGACTCTTCCCACCAGAAAGCGGCTGTAGACATCCATTCCCACGGTTCCTTACCTGCCTTTTTCTCTACCACCGATAATGCTGACGAATCTGGCTTTCGCATCTATGGAGTACTAGGTAGAGTTAATACACTCAAACCAGAGATTAAATTACGGGTTGGACTGTTTCGCCACTGTTGGGATGTACCTGCTAGAGAAGTGTTTGACATTGACCCAGACTTTTTTATGGTTGATGTCTCACTTTCATCTGGCTGCAAATTTTACAGTACGGATGTATCGCCTGTAAATGTAATGGAGAACTTATGGAGGTGAATTTTAATTTGGCAAATCCCTGTCCCCTCACCGATACCTGTATTAACTTAACCAACGTACTATGGAGCTAAATCTTGATTTGGCAAATGCTTCTCCTGTCGTGACTGTCAACTACTCGAAGATAGAACTGTGGCTAGTTGGATGCGGCGGTACTGGTTCTTGGTTGGCTCCTTCTTTGGTTCGGTTAGGCAGAGTTCTTTTTCAGCAAGGTAAACAGGTGAAACTCTACTTTGTTGACCCCGATCGCGTTGAGTCAGCTAACGTTTTCCGCCAGTGCTTCTGTGATGCAGAAATTGGACTCAACAAAGCCAAAACGCTGGCGCTGCGCTACTCCCTGGCTTGGAAGATGGAAGTTACAGCGATCGCTCAACCTTTCCAACCCGAATGGATTCTCCCCAGTTACAATACTCTGATTGTTATCACTGCTTGCGTAGATAATGCCAAAGCCAGAGAGTCAATTACTCAAATACTTCAGCACAACACTCATCGCACTGCGCCTAACATTTGGCATTTGGATTGCGGTAACTCCAAGCGTAGTGGTCAGGTACTATTAGGTTCTCATCTGTCTACTAACCCCAATGACTATGATTTCGAGGCTTTAGGCTGCTTTCGCTTACCTGCGCCAACTATACAGCAACCCGATCTACTGGTGTCACAACCAGAAGAATTGGCAGACAACAACTTGTCCTGTGAACAAGTGGCCTTGCTCAATAGCCAGTCCTTGAGCATTAACCAGCGAGTTGCTACGGAAGCCTTTGATTATTTGTTGCAATTGACGACGGGGAAACTACGACGATTTGCTACTTATTTCGACTTAGAAAGTGGTAGCGGAAAATCCCTGTATACAACGCAAGTCAGTATTATGCAGGCGATTGTCCTCGGTCACTCCTGTGCGTAGGCGTAGCCCGCACTTCTGGTGCGTCCGCTGTTGCTAACTTGCTTCTCCGTAGGAGTACGATAAAGCTACTTCGACTGCACTCAGTACAAGTCAGTGACCGTCGTAGACATCGCTCCCCTCTCAAGTTAAGAACTAAGCACTGTACAGTTGCTTCTGTACAGTGACTTCAATTGAGTAAACCAGCCCGCAACGCTAATACAGCTGCTTGGGTGCGATCGCTTGCACAAAGCTTGTTCAAAACCCCACGCACATATACTTTTACACTTCCCAAGCTGAGATAGAGTTTCTGAGCAATCTCGTTATTGCTATAGCCTTGGACAATTAGCTCCAAGACTTGCAGTTCCCGATTTGTCAGTGGATCTGCTTGTAGAATACTTGCTTGCTCTGGGTCAATTGCAGAGATCGTCACCGTCTGAGTAGCATTCGGTTTTACCACAGCCACCGTTCCTTGACGAGTATGCTTGAGAACAATACGAGCGATCGCTGGATCAATCCAAGACTGACCTTCATGGGTGATATGCAGCGCTTCCAGCAACAACTCGAACTTAATTGTCTTCACACAGTAAGAGTCTGCCCCGGCTGCAAACGCTGCTAGTACCATTTGCTCTTTAGCAAAGGAAGTGAGCATCATTACTTTTGTCTGTGCTGCTGTTTCCGACATTAGAGATTCCCGAAACTGCTGCACCAGCCATATTCCGTCTCTATCCGGCAAGCCAATATCAACGATCGCTATGTCTGGTTTTGTACTTTGGAGCAGTTTCAACCCATTGGAGGCTGTAGCTTCATCACCCACGACTTGAATACCTTCTTGCTCGTTGAGAGAACTACGCATTCCAATCCGCGTTAAGCTATGGTCTTCAATAATTGCTACTCGAATATCTACCATCATTTACCTCAGCAGCTTGGTAACTATACTTTTTTAACTGTCGAATATGGTTTCAAGGAAAGGATTACTCCATTGGACGAAAAATTTTAGCTATTCAGCCAAAATGTGGCTATTGAGATGGAAAGCGGCATTTCAATGTTATTAAACCTCATCCAGATTGAAACCAGTAGTTTTTACAGTATTGGTTGAAAAGTTCATATATCATGGGCTACATATCTCAACTGGCTGTTGAAAAAGCTCCAATGTTCAAAATGGACATCATTTAATCTGAAAATTCTCTGAAAAAATCTTCCCAAAGTATAAAAAAATATAAAAGCACTGGGGTTAAACTGAGACTAATACAGTTTATTCTGACTTGTGTCCACATCACACTTACAGGAGGATGTAGCTTATTTCTAAGCTAGAACTCTGGCTCTTACACATAACATAGCCAAATTAACAATTTGTAATTACGAATTAGTAATTACGTTATGGATGGAAAATTAGACCCCAACCATAAGGTTGTGACCTGTAAAAATGGGAGACTATAAGCAGTTTATTAATTACAAATTACGTACCTTGTTTCTCGCTGGAGGCGAGTATTACGAATTAGTAATTATGTTGAACAATGCCTTGAGTTTTAGAAAAGTTTGATGAATGTTAATCACTGCGTAGTGGTCAGCATGGCGCTTGAAATTGCACTTTTCCCAACGAAATTTAGCTTGACTACTCTATTTCTCTACTCGGAAGGGATTAGGTTTATTAAAGGCGTTTTATGAAAAACACTTTATCTTTGAATATAACTTCAGAACAAAGAAACCAAAGAATTTTGCTGGTGGATGACTCAGCTGACAGCCTCCGCTTGCTGCAAGTCACTTTAAAGCTGAAGGGATACAACGTGACCATAGCCGACAGTGGTGCTGAAGCATTGGTAAAAATTGCCGAATCTCCTCCCGATTTGGTAGTGCTTGATGTGGTGATGCCGGATATGGATGGCTATGAAGTTACCCGGCAAATTAAGCACAACTCAAACTTACCTTTTATCCCAATTTTGCTGGTGACAGGTTCTGAAAAATCAAGTGTCGTTAAAGGTTTAGATGCAGGTGCAGATGAATTTATTCGCAAGCCTGTAGATAAGAAGGAATTACTGGCCAGAGTGCGGGCTTTGTTGAGACTGAAACACAGTATGGACGAACAACTGTTCCTCATTCAGCGACGGGAAGATTTTGTGACCCGTCTCACTCACGACCTGCGAACTCCGTTGATAGCTGCTGACCAATTCCTAAAGTTGCTACAAAGAGGTGTTTTTGGTAATACTTTATCAGCAATGCGTGAATCTTTAGAACAAATGGCTCAGAGTAACCAAACTTTGTTGTCAATGGTCGATACCTTGTTAGAAGTTTACCAGTATGAAGCTGGAGGCAAAACTTTGGATTTTTTTGTAGTTGACCTGTGGGAATTATGTCAGCAGGTAGTGCAAGAACTAATGCCTTTGGCTAATGTTAAACATTTAACTCTCAAAGCTGTCTTGACAGAGGGTACTGAAGCTTCTTTAGTTAGAGTTAAAGGCGATCGCCTGGAACTACGCCGACTTCTCACTAACTTAGTTGGTAACGCCATTCGCTTCAGTGATGCTGGGTCAGTAGAAGTTCGCCTCAATTCCACTGTTCAAGGGGTAACGATTGAAGTAGAGGATACAGGTATTGGCATGAATCCAGAAGAACAATTACTCTTATTTGATCGCTTTCGACAGGGTAAGCATCAACGTCGGGGGAACGGTTTAGGATTATATTTGTCCCGTCAAATTGTTGAAGCCCATCAAGGGAATATCTCTGTTTCATCGACTGTAGGGAAAGGCAGTATTTTCACAGTTTATTTACCAATCAGAATTCAGGAGTCAGAATTCAGAATGAATTCTGTACGAGTGGCGGATAGCGCAGCGTAAAGCCTTCTCTTCTCCTTCTCCTGTCGGAGACGCTGCGCGAACGGAGACGCTAACGCGAACCAGAGGCAACGCCTTCGGCATAGCAACTCTTAGAGAGGCTGCCCCAACGCTTAGAGCGAGTCCGTGACTCCTGCCCAGAAAGCAAGCTACGCGCAGCGTCTCGTAGAGAGCGTCTGAATAAACGGGTTTAAGTCCCCCGCCAAGTTCAAAATTTGGTGGTGTAATAATCAAGTGGTGGTCACTAGCTTTGTCGTACCACTTCGTGGAAGCAAGCTACGCGCAGCGTCTCGTAAAGAAGTGTGGGTCTAAATCCCCCTCTGCACATACATGATTATCATTCTTATTAAGAATATCTTGAGTATTTTAACTGATTGACAAAAGGCGCTTGTTCTTAATCTCTCAGCGATGACTATATGCTTGGTCCCAAAAAATCGATCTGCTAAAAGTGGATGCTCCCGGAAGTTTTACCAAGATTCATCTGGTTCAGGTGGACGCCAACCACGAGTAGTTGAACTTTCATCACCTAGTCGATCAATTGCCCCAGGATCGCTATTCAGGAATTCATCTAAATCTTCATATCCACTTGGATAATAAGAACCTGATGTAGGTTTGATAGGATTTTCCTTAATTATTATGCTTTCACCAGATTTCAGATGAGCATATTCGGGGTAATGCTCATCTTGGGATATATCATCAGAAGGAGTGATCAACTCATCTCCTGGCGAATCTGGGTCATCGTCATAAAGCATTACTAATAAACCATCTTCTAGCCGTTGAATTCTTTTATTCATAAAATCTAGTGGTAGCTTAAAAATTGTGTAGCTTAAGTAACACAGTGTAACAATGATAATACGCTTAAAAAGCGCTGTTCAGCTACTTAACTTTCTTGGAAGTCTAATATCAGAGCTAATACCGTATAAAATACCGCCTGCCATGAAATCAGTAAATTATCCAGTTGGATGATTTTATCGAGTGTAATTTCGTGCCAAGGTGAATATTAGAGTTTCATGCTTGCTAGATAAGCTATCTAATAGATTATTGGTAATGGATTTAACCACTAGAGTCTTAGAAGGTTCTGGTTTGAGCATACCTATCTTTGATGGGTCGTATAACAATGGTAAGGGGAGATATTTATCTGAACCAGAAATCATTAAAAATTCTCTGCTCGAACAGATGTTTGAAGCAGAAGATTTACAATCTCTACTACTGGTTAAAATTGACAGTAAAAATCCAGATGCCAACCATTTAAGACAAAGAACCTTTCAGGATGGAATCCGACGCAAGTTAGCTTTCAGTTCTGGCAATAGTTATTACTTTGCTGATGGTTCACTGCATAAAAAAATTAGACGCTTATTCGCTACAGAACCGGATACTGCCTGTCGCTATGGTTCTTTACTAGTTAGTAATTGCTACAAAGGCTCAGAAACTTTTACAGGGCTGCGAGTTAAAATTGTGGACTTTGAAGATCCACAGTATGCTCATTATAAAACAGGAGACTGTCACGGCAAGATTTCGCCCCAACTTGCCAAACAATTGGGAGGAGAAGGCAATTGTCCATTCCAATTTCGGTTTGCCTGGAGGAGTAATTGGGCTGAACCAGATAATTCCGAGTGTCCAAAAACCAGCTTCTTATCCAAAGGTACTTTCCTACCCGATGCGAATTTGACTGATGCTCAAGGCTACGACATTATTATGGATCGTTCCTCAATTAAAGGCATTAAAAAGTCAGAACTCAAAAACTTAATCCCCTGCGGTGACTATGAGTTTCCCCAAGCGGTAATCGGTAATCGAGGTAACGCCAAAGCTACCAGCTACGATAATAGTTGGCAGTTTACCATTTGGTACTCAGAAGAAGCAATCAAACAAGATTTGAGCAAACCCACTGAAGAAAAAGCTAGAGAACTTGCCGAGTTACAGCGCAATCCCTTGGTGTTGGCAAAATATATCATCCAACAATATGACAAACAACAGCGATCGCAGCAAGAGCAATCTGAAGAAGCTTTTAACGAAATTGAGGGTAATGCTAACAATCAAGCACAGGAATCTCGCTGGATTTCCTTATTACGCAGCGATAAATATGGTCAATTGATTGAAACCCCCAAATTCCGCAAGTTTGCCACCGATTACATAGCCAATCAATGGCGGGATTTAGCGATTAAGGGAGGATACAACCATAATTCGGGTATGGCAATGCCATGCGATCGCCTAACTCGTGGCACAATCTGTGTACCCCATCTACCGGAAGGAGATGTCATTCTCACCCGTTATCCCATCGTCAACTCAGACAACATCCGCCTCTACAGTAACATCCACGATCCAGAATTAAAGAAAACTCGCAACGTAGTTTGGATTCACCCCAAGGATGCTGAGGAATACCATCAAGCCGATTTTGACGGCGACCAATTAATGGTCAGCCCTGCTAGTAAACTGCCTAATATTGCTCAAGAAACTCTTCGCGCAGGTGAACCGGGACGATTTGAGCCAGTTAAACAACGCCCTAAGCTGGCGTATACGGAAATTACAGATGAAGAAGGCAACTTAAAATACAAAAATTTAGCAGAGATTGCTGCTGCCAGCAGTCAAAATAAAGTAGGGCTGGTAGCAACAAATATTGGGCGTGTACAGTCATCGATGCCCCAAAATGGTGACAATGTGGAGCGATTTGGTAGACGACAAAGGAAGCTACTAAACCGCCTATTTCAGGCACTTCAGGTTGAGGTAGATTCGCCCAAAAGTGCAGAAAGATTGGAAGATATCAAGGAAATAGGTGGGGAAAATTTGCTCGCCGATGCCAAAAAATGGTCAGAGTCTCACCCCAGTTACTTTTTTGACTTTAAGAAAGATGAACGGCTTTATCGCTCCTTTGCCATGCCTGCGGATGCTCCCGGCTCAATCAACGTCATTGCAAAAGTTGTAGTCAATCCTTTGTGGGAACCAACACGCATTCGCAGCAGAGATAGGCATGAGTTTCGCTACCTGTTTCCTAAAGAGACGCTATCTGTAGATGCCTTGGAATGGGCAGAAGAACTGAAAACAAGGTTTCAGCAAGCTAGAGACGAAATTAAGGAACGGGTGGGAGATGACAGGGAAGCCTTTAATGAGGAACTAGGAAAGCTCTACGAAAGCTATCGGGCGGAAATTGATGAATTATTCACCAGTCCAGAAGAGAGGTTTGTAAATCCTGCGGACAGGCTCCGCCAATGCGTAGCGTCTCGCACAGAAGGCGCAGCAGCGCTGTGGCACACACAACATACCCGTCCAGAATTAGATCGGCATCGCAAAGACTGTTTAAAGCTGGCAGAACAGATGGAAATTACGTTTTCGTTTCAGCACGATTATGAACTGCCAAGCGTTGCATTACCACAGGATATTTATGTTTTGAGTGTTCCTTTCGGTGCAGGTGCTATTAAATGGAAAGAATCTTTAGAACAAAAAGGAATTAAATTTGATGCCACGATTCATCCTCAATTACCTTTGATTGAATTTGCTTTGAAAGACTTATCCCCCAAAGTAGTTGATAAATTAGCAGCTAAATTTGGTGAAAACATTAACGATTTAGATGAACTTAATATCCCCAAGGATTTGAGAATTATTTCTCCAGCAGATCATAGTTGGGCAACATCACGTCAGGATTCAGGTGTTGGTGCTTTGGCATATAACCTGTTTACAGAGGAAGTATGTCAACAGCTTCAGGATTTTCAGTTTGATGAAATTAAAGTGTTGGGTATCAAATACAATCACTTTGCTAATGAAAACTTTGCTAGTCAGCAATGGAAAAAGCGCAGCGTTACTCTGGAAGTAGGAGTTTTTGAGTTACCCGAATCTCATCCAGAGTTTTATCGTTACAACGGTACACCGATATTACAGATTGATGGTAAGAATTTAGGCACTTTTGCTCCTGACAGTCCGAAACTGCCAATTGGTGCTACATTTGCCGCTACTTTGCAACCAGATGGCTCTAGTATTATCCTCAAGGTTAATCCTGAATCAATCAATCTGCCAGAAGTTCCATTACCGGAATCAGAACCAACGTTAGATACTGCTGGACAATTCCGAGATACTCAGCGTGAATTCTGGCGTAAAGAAATGTTTGATAATTTGGTAGGGGCGATCGCTACTACCTACGCACAGCGACAAGCCAATCAATCTGCAAGTAATGAAATTGAGCAGTTTAAAATTGGTAGCCATTGGACTGCTTATGTGCAACCCAGTGGTGATTTTATTGTGCGAAATGAAGGTAAACGGACAATTTGTCGAGGTAATCTACAGACGAGTGAGGAGATATTTCCACTTTCAGAAGAACGTGCGAGTGAGCTAGAAGTGATGATTTTAGAAAGGGAACGATTACTTCACAGAAAACAGGAGTTATCACATAATAGACACCATGTTAGCAGTCAGGATATAGATTTGATTTAAATTTATGGAATAGTTCAGCCAGTAAAAATCAATTAAAATCCTTATTTATGCTTAAGTTTAGTTGAGAAAATATGGCTTTCAAATACAAATTAATTCCCCAATCAAATTCGCTGCTCGCTCTCCATATTTTTGCTGAACGGCACTCTTATATGGCAATTTAGCTTCGCTCAAAAAGTCGCGGATAAATAGAGATAAGTTAAATCCTCTCTTCGAGTCAACATATTCTACTAGTTCAATATTAAATAATGCTTTGAATTCGTCTTCTCTTTGTTTGAGCGCTGAATATTTAGTTAAGTTGTTTGAAGAGAAGATTGGGCTGGCTGCCTCATTAAACAGTTTCTCCATTAAGCGATCTCTCATATTTTTCTCTATACTTCTGTGCTAAATTTTACTTTAATATAACTTTAAGTTGTGTAACACATTAGACATCTCTAAAATAGTATATTTTGTGGTAAAAGAACATAATAATAAGTTTTTTGACACCAAAATATGAGCGACATACTGAATCACATTGAGGAGAATCCTAAAGAAACAAAGCGGTTAATTGGTATAAAGTATAAACACAGTGTCTTCTTGGTAACGTCTGACAAAATGAGTGATAATCATGATTGATTTACTGTCTAAGGATTTAAAGCATTCGGAAAAATATAAAGGCTGCATTATTGATGTGTGGCGTGATGATAGGCGTTGCTGCTACTTGGCTGAATTATATGCCCCGGTACGCAACAGAATGTTGATGCAACAAAGGCAAGCCTTCTCAGATATTCATTCGGCTCTAGCTTATATGAGGGAACAGATCGATAAATACTATTCGCAAGGTTGGCATAAAGGCTGCATTATTGACGTGTGGTTTGATCTGCGTCTTGGCTGCTACTTGGGTGAATTATATGTGCCTGTGGAGGATTTAATGGTGCTACAAGAAAGCCTACCATTCTCAGATATTCATTCGGCTTTAGCTTATATGAGGGAACAAATCAATAAATATTACTTGAAATGAGGTCAGACAGTGAGTGAAACAACCAAAGTCTACACAATCGTCAAAAACGATTTAACCCTTGTAAATGTCAGCGCTCGCAATGCTGTGGGGAAGTATTCAGTCCATATCAGTAGTTGGCTATTATCATTCCAAATCTCACAGTGCATATCTGACTCAATATATTCGTTGCGGTTTTAGTCCCACCTCTGGGCAAAGTGATATTTACTCATTCCCTCAACTCCTTAATAAACGCATCAATAGCCAATCAAAAAGTACTTTTCTTTACTAAATTATCAATTCAGATGCTGGAGAACAAGGTAATGCAAAAAATATAATACTTTGATAAAAAACCATTTTTAGCGCCCAACCTTTATCTTTAAATTTATGTATTTGATAGTAAAAAATATTAGGATGTCCTCCTTTCTTTTCTAGCCCTAATTCATTAAATGCTTGACTAGAACGAACTAAATAATCATGCTCTGGGTTTAAAGATAAATCAGGCATTAAGAACTTTGGACTTTTAATAATGCACTCTCCCTTCCACTTGTCTTTATAGTTTGATTCGTGATAATAAAGAGCATAAGCAATAGATTTAATCACTTGATCAATGCGTTCTCGTTCGTAAGCGATAGCTAAAGTTTTGCCTGGAATTAACAAGTCTCCATGCATATAAGGCATTACCACTGGTGTAGACCTAGAGAAAATTAACTTTCCTAGTGATGCATTTTGCCTGACTAAAACGTTTATCCACTTAGACATCAGCAAAGAAAAAGCTAAATCGCTGTTGTCAGAGTGCATAATAATTGACACGGCTGTATATTCATCATCTTTGGAACGCCCAGTATTATGTTTTTCACAGGATGGAACTGTAATTAAATTTTTTCGATAATCAGGGCTACCAGAGGGTAAATCTTTCTTTTTCGGGAAAAAACATTTAGGTGGAGTGTGTTCTTTAGTAGTTGCAATTTCATTACAATAGTAACAGATATGTTTCATAAAATTTAGTACTAATTGAAAAAATATAGGTAGGGTGGTACATCTGAATATTATGACCATGAGTCAAGCAATTTAGGTCTTTTAACCATCGCTCCACCTTCCTTTACAAATCCATACTTGGCGTACCAATTTGTTAATTCTTCTTGGTTTAACCAAACACCGCCCGCACCACCAGGGTCTGCAAAAAGGGATACTGGTAAATTTAATTTTTCACCATTTTTAATAATTTTACGAAGCAAATATGAACCCAAACCCTTAGCTTTATCTTGGTCACGGATAACCTGTAATTCATGTACCCATAAGCTTGTTTGTCCGCTTACATTTTCAATACTTGTAAAAGCAAAGGCGATACTTTTTTGATTTTCATTTCTTAGCTTCCATCGTTTATACAAAGAATAATTTATTTCAATTTCGCCTTGAGAGTCTTTTTTCTCTACTTTTTTAAGTGTGTACAGCAGATTAATGTGTAAATCTCGCACAAACCGCCTAATCTTGTACTCAACCTTGTTATCCATAGTAATTTTAGAAGGTAGGGCAAGACAACGCTTTTATTACCTCCAAGGCAGGATCGCGCTGCATTATATTGATTACCCTTGGTATTACAGCAGTCCAGTCCACATTAATAGCTACTTTAGATCATTTTTAATAGTACTATAGTACTATTAAAATTTCCTTAGCTGACCTAATCTAAATCCCTACCTCAATAGTGGGGTTAATTTTGGCGTTGACAGGCAATTTTGATAGCAAAACTGATATCACTCTAAAAGCCATCTGTAATTAGCTGACTCTTGTTTTAGGGTAGATGTTGTAGTGTCATGTCATGGGACAAAACACTCTAACCCCTACAGATGGATGCAGTTTGTTCTATTATTGGGTAGACAAGTCTAGTCAAGTCTAGTCATGAGCCGACCACAATTAAACATCAAATTTGATGGAGAGGGCGAGAAAGAACTACTTGAGGCTGTAAAGGCACGAGCGCAAGATGAGCGTATTTCTCTTAAAGAATTTGTGTTGGATGCGTTGAAGAATCGTCTAACAGTTCCTTTGCTTGTTCAATCTACCCAAGCTAAACCAACTATTAGCAAGGTAGAGGTGGATGAGTTGAAACGGCGTATAGCTAATAATCAGATAGGCTTAATGGGGGAAATTAGGAAAGACAGAGATCAGATTGCAACTCTTGCAGCAGCGATCGCTCTGATTGAATCGCGTCTGGATGTTCTTGATCCTCCAGGTGAAGATAGTCAGGCTAGACAGTCTAGACATGGATGCGAAGAAGACTGTGAACCAGGAAACAGAGCTTGGGACACGGCGTAAATAGAAGGTTCGTGTCATCAGGTGCAGCCTGTGGCTAGAACATTTGATATATATGGATTCTAGCCTCTGAATGACTTTTCTCTCTTAGCCCCCTTTTTGCCCCTAATTCATAAGTTTTCTAAATATATATTTTTTGAACATTTGACAAATAGCCTAAAGTTTGTAATGTTGATTAATTTCTCATAGTGCAACAATCTTTTCTCATACACTTGCTTGAGAAATACTCAGGCTTTCAAACGATGGGAAGAAGATGAATGGTCAAGCCAAATTGGGACACAGAAGAACTAATTGAAAATTGGACACTTCTGCCAACGGAATTAGAATTAGTCAGAAACAAAGTCGGCGGTAATCAGATTGGATTTGCTCTGTTATTAAAACATTTTCAGATTTTTACCTGTTTTCCTGACGAAAAATCGTCTATTCCCCAAATTATTATCTCTTACATAGCAAATCAACTTAAAATTCCTGAAAGCTCATACTCAGATTATGATTGGCAAGGACGAACCGCAAAAGTGTATCGTGTTGAAATTCGTAGTTTATTTAATTTTAGAGTAGCTACCGTCCAAGATTCAGTAGAAATGAGCGACTGGCTAATTAAAGAAGTATTACCTCACGAACAAAAGTTTGAATCACTCGTTGAAAGTGTCTATCAAAGATGGAGAGAATTGCAAATCGAACCGCCCACATCAGGAAGGATTGAGCGTTTGATTCGTAGTGCTATCAGTCAGTATGAAAGTGAATTCTGCTATCATACACTTTCTGTGTTATCAAAAGAAAACCTGGCTGAAATTGATATTCTCTTAATCACAGAACATTCTCTGAATGCAGAAGAAAAACAGGATTCTCTGAAACTAAAAACTTCTGATTTTGCCTTTCTCAAAACAGATCCGGGGCCTGTTGGCTTAGAAAGTTTCCTAACTGAAATCGAAAAACTCAAACGGATTCGCGGTATTGGTTTACCCCTTGACTTATTTGCAGGAATATCACCCAAACTAATTAAAACCTACCGTCATCGGGCGGCTACAGAAACTCCTTACCTTTTACGACAACATCCCCCGGCGATTCGCTATACTCTGATGGCAGCATTTTGTGTTCAACGCGCTCAAGAGATTACTGATAATCTCATCGAATTACTAATGTCAATTATTCAACGAATTGGGACAAGAGCGGAAAGGCGGATCAACAAAGAATTAGTCTCGGACTTTAAAGAAGTAACCGGAAAAACTAATATTTTATTCCGCATTGCAGAAGTAGCTGTAGCTGAACCTTCGGGAGTTATTGAAAAAGTTATATATCCTGTAGTTTCTCAGAAAACTCTTAGAGATTTAGTGGCTGAATATAAAGCAACTGGTACAGCTTATCGTCAAAGAGTACATACTGTAATGCGTTCTTCTTTTGCGAGTCACTATCGACGGCTGATTCCTCAACTATTAGAAGTCTTAGAATTTTGTTCTAATAATGACATTCATCGCCCTGTAATTCAGGCATTAGAGCTACTAAAAAAATATGCTCAAAGTAAATCCCGATATTATGACAACGGAGAAACTATACCGATTGATGGAGTCCTCAAAAGTGGTTGGAAAGAAATTCTCTTAGAAAAAGATTCTGATTGGCAAAGATAGAATCAACCGAATTAACTACGAAATTAGCGTTTTACAAGCTCTGAGAGAAAGACTCAGTTGTAAAGAAATTTGGGTAGTAGGAGCATCTCGTTATGGTAATCCAGATCATAATTTACCTACTGATTTTGAACAACATCGTCAAGTCTACTATCAGGCTTTAAGCCTTCCATTAGATGTAGAAACTTTTATCTCAAGCTTACAAGAACAAATGGCACAGGGGCTAGAAAAATTAGATAAAGGAATGCCCAAGAACCAAGATGTTACTATTATCGGGAAGAAAGGTCAAAGTTTTATTAGACTTAGCCCTATAGACCCTGCACCTGAACCCATTAATCTTAAACAACTCAAGGGAGAAATTAACAAAATTTGGGAGCATACCAGTCTTTTAGACATTCTCAAGGAAACGGATTTAAGAGTAGATTTTACCCGTAACTTCACAAGTATGGGTGCGAGAGAGATTATAGACAGAGAAACACTACAAAAGCGATTATTACTGTGTCTTTATGGCATGGGAACTAATACTGGATTAAAGAGAATTAATACAGGTATTAATGGCGAAAACTATCAAGATTTACTTTATGTACGTCGTCGGTATATCCACAAAGACCAGTTACGCAGTGCAATTGGTGATGTTATTAATGCTATCTTCTCTATTCGCTTACCTCATATTTGGGGAGAAGGAACTACTACTTGCGCCAGTGATAGCAAACATTTTGGCGCATGGGATCAGAATCTTCTAACCCAGTATCATCTCCGTTATGGGGGTCGAGGAGTCATGATTTATTGGCACGTCGAGAAGAAATCTACCTGTATCTATTCCCAACTTAAAACTTGTTCTAGTAGTGAGGTAGCAGCCATGATTGAAGGAGTTTTACGTCACTGTACTAATATGAATGTGCAGAAAAACTATGTTGATAGTCATGGTCAAAGTGAAGTGGCGTTTGCCTTTACTCACCTATTGGGATTTCAGTTAATGCCCAGATTGAAGCGGATTAAGGTACAAAAGTTATATCGTCCTTACGTTGGACAAAGTGATGCTTACCCTAATCTACAACCGATTCTGACTCGCCCAATCAACTGGGATTTGATTCGTCAACAGTATGACCAAATGGTGAAGTTTACTACTGCTTTAAAGTTGGGAACGGCTGAAACAGAATCAATTCTCAAACGGTTTAGCAAAAATCCCTTTAAACATCCAACTTATCTTGCATTATTGGAATTAGGCAGGGCGAACGCATCTAAATGTAGTACATGCTTACTAAAAAAGCTTGGTCGCGTGTGTCAGGGAGGTTGAGCGATCGCTCATTGATGGTAGAGTCATAGTAAAAGTAGAACCTAGCCCCAACAAAGCGTGAAACTCAAGGCTAAAATTACCATTGCCGACCATTTTGCTGTGATGTCAGATCCAAGAATAGATCGCACGAAGCGGCACAAGTTAATTGATATTTTGACTATTGC
>NZ_LAHA01000052.1 GCF_002608075.1 Nostoc linckia z4 | reverse complement strand
CTGTATTCAATTTATTGTTTGCCATAATTGATACTGAGTATTAAAGACTTATCGTAGATATATTTGGAAATAATCGTCAAATAACTTACTAGCAATCTTTTTGAGATATCTCATCAAGATGATTTATCGTATGATTACGTATATTAACTGTAAACAAAATTACTTCATGCACAAATGTCAGTTTTAGCGAACGCTTGGTTTTTACCCGACCTCACAAAATCGCGTTGCTCCCATTCAACATCCAGAAGAACTTTCTATTACCCAAATATTTTGGCTATTGTAAAAATCCCCACGTTGCTCTAATTTAAAGCCACCTAGCAATAATCCCAACCACACCTCCACCATCGGCATTTTCAAAGCGCGTTGCAGTTTAGTTAGGGCAATTTCTTCTTTTACTTGTGCAAGATAAAGAGCGATCGCAGCAGTCCATTTTTGCACATCTTCATCGCTTGCTAAGTTGCGAACATCTTCTAAAGTCGTCACTTGTTCTAGCATTGTTAGGACGTTCGCTTTGTCAACAGGCGCTGCCACTGAATCATTATTTTGGGCAGTATTGGAAAACTGATGCGGCCCATGCGGTCTAAAAGTCTGCGCTGGCGGTTCTTCGATTAGGTCATCCAATTCTAGGTGCATGGTTGTCCGCACCAAACCAGCAAAGATGTCGGTGCTGATTACTGGGCCATCAGTATCGCTGTCGGCGCGTATATCCTCCAACAATAACTGGGCGCGGGTTTTGAGAATATCTGCGATTTGGTAGAAAGCTGTGGCGGCTGTTACTAATTGTGCCTCCACAGGTAAACTCTCTAGCTCGGTGTCTAAACATTCCCATACTGGCGCAAGTGAAGAGGTGGGTGGGGCTTCGGATACCTCATCTAAAAGCTCCCAAATCGTTAATTGGCGATAGCTGGTCATGATTAAACTTGTGGGTGCTTTGGGCAAGGTCGCACTGGGCAATGCGTTGGACTAACCTCAAACATATCTTTATACTGATACAGGGAAATATTGTATTCTTTAGCAAACGCCTGTAATACCTTATCTGTGTAGGTACGTATCTTCCCTGCCGTTAGCCCAAAGCAGTGAATCGGCTCTAAACGACAAATCGGCTTTTGCCCCAGCCATAACTCTGCCGACATAGCGTGTAACGGTTTATCTCCTGGTTCTTTATATAAGTACAACACGGCGAAATAGTTGGCTGGTGGCTCAACGGCGATCGCCTTCGGCGGGGCGTAGCCCATCGCTTCAATTTGTGCTGAGTCATCTAATGTTCGTTTGCGGTAGAACGAGCGACGATTGTGACAGACCTTCGGATTCCAACAGCCATCACCTTCTGTCCCGTGCAGCACTTTAGCCTTAGATGTTGGCAACTTAGCACACAGTTGGCACTTGGGATCGAGCGGCTTTGGCATACCCTACTCCTGTTCTTCCTCCCCAATGGCGCGGTAGTAAGCAGCGATCGCCGCTTCTTGTTCGCTACGCAGAGTATACCGTCGAAATGCTTTCTCGCTTTGATGTCCGGTCAGTTTTCGCGCATGGCTGGGGTCAACACCCAACAGCAATAAGTCTGTGGCGTAGGTGTGCCGAAAGGAGTGGGGATGTAAGTCTTCAATACCTGCAAGCTCACCTATCTTCTCCACAGCAAAGTAAATGCCGTGGTAACTCAAGCGTTCGCCCTTATATGAAGCATGATGTGAAATCATTAACGGCGTGAGGCTATTCAATTCTTCCCCTGATTCAATACGCGATCGCAAATATTCTTGCAAAACTTCACGGCTTTCTTTCTTTAGTGGCACTAAGCGCGGTTCATTCGTTTTGGTATCTGGCAAAAATAGTAGCTTGCCATCAAATGACCCGACATTTAACTCGACAATTTCTCCTGCCCTCAACCCGTGGCTGAGAATGTGTACTAGTGCGGTATCCCGTTGCTTTGTTTCTCCCAGTAGCTCTAAAGCTGCCCACACCCTTTCCATCTGTTCTGGTGTTAAGCTTTGGGCTGGTGGCAGTGGCACTTTTTCTAGCTTCATTCCCAATGTAGGATTAGTAGCAATTATATCTGGATACGTATAACACATCCATTTAAAAAAGCTTTTGAGTGCAGCAACTCCCGCATTGATGCTACTTTTTGAAAGCGGTTTTTCTGCATCAGTTTTTACTTCATCCCTGAGGTATTCTTTGTACAATCCTAAGTGACGCGGGCGTAGCTCGTGATAATGCAGCTGTGTCCATCCTAAGAATCTCTTTAGTTCGCGTTCGTAGAGCTTGCGGCTGTTGGGTGCGAGATTGTTGCTGCGTAAAAATTCCAGTACTTTTACAAGGCGAATATCAGTAGGTGCTTTTATCTTTGTAGATTTACTACCCAATTGTGTAGCACCCTTAGCAGGCACTTCATCACCATTTTCTAATGGGATGAGTTTAATTGGAGGTAAGGAATCTTTGACTAAATTTTCAGGCGATCGCATTTTTTAGTTCTCAGTTAAATATTAAACACCAGCTTCAGTCAATGCTTGGGAAAAATCCTCAATCAAATTCAAACTCTCTGCCCATTGTGCCAAATATGCATAGTCCAAGCTTTCTGCTTGCAACTTGAGTATCCCCAGCACATCGCGCCACTGTTTTTCAGATTGACTTTCCTTTCCCCACCGCAATTTCTGTAAGATTGTATCTTCTGGTGAGGCAACCCAAAACTTCGGTATCCCTTCTAAGTCAACTAATCTCCGACGTGCCATCTGCGAAAGTGCAAACGGCGAAACATCACTTATATATAAATCGGCATTAGCGATAGTTTCGGTGTGCGTGATATTAAGCATCCGCTCGCGTCCCAGCAATAAATCTTCAACTGCACCTGCTGGGCAATAATATAGTGCTGAGGAGAGCGTCGTCACAAGCATTTCTATCCGCTCCGGTTGGACTTCGATTACTAAATCTAGATCGCGAGTTGAACGGGGTTCACCGTGCAGCGAAGCAGCAACACCACCACTCACGTAGTAAGGAACACTTATTGATTCAAAAAGTTGGTGTAGCTCTCCTGCAAGCGAAATTGAATCTTGAATCCACATATTTTCATCAACACCAACAAAGTCAAAATCAACCCGAAATTTTTCTGCTAGTACAGCGCGAGCAAACACATGGCGAATCTCCTCTTTTGGCGCTCCACTATGCCGCGATTTTATTCCTGCAAGGCAAAGTTTCTTGACTCCACGCTCGTGAGCAGCGAATATTTCTAAGCGTTGCTTGAGCGAAAGTTGCCGTAGGCGAGCGAACAGATAAATATCTGCCTCAATGTTCGTATCAGCCCCTTGCGACCGGTAGCCCGATGATTTTTGGCGAAAAAAGGTTTGAGCCATACTTAAAGAAGTCGGAAGTAAGAAGTCGGAAGTCGGAAGTAGAAAATAGTGATGAGGAACTGGCTTTTGAGTTAAATAACTAAGGTTTCAGTTGTGCTCTGTGGCATCCAACTTTAAAGAAGTCGGAAGTCGGAAGTCGGAGGTCAATCTAGTAGCGACATTCTAGGTAAAGCTATGAACTTAAATTTCGTTCAATTCTAATTACTGCCTCTCAATTGCGACTGACAACTTCGTTTTTTTCATTCAATTTATCTTTAATTTTACGCGTAGAGGCGACGAGTATCTTCACTATTTCATCAGCTTCCTGAAGTAACGGATAAAATCTAGATTTCTCTACAACTTCAGACTCAATTAAGATTTCCAGCCAGTACTCGGTTTCACGCGCTTCTTTTAAAGCAATTTCCATTTTATGCAGAAAATCTTTATCTGACTGAGCCGAACGAGATTCATGCACATTAGCGCCAATACTCGTACCAGAACGCAACAGTTGCTTTGATAGCGTCCGGCAAACCCCCGGTTTCTCATCAAGAAAGCTACAAGCTTTAATGATTCTGACCGCAAACGCTTTACTCCTGTCAGTAAGACTAATGTCTTTATCCATACTTGCACCCGCTGTACTTTATCTTTCTTTATTCTTACTTGCGACTTGCGACCTGCGACTTGCGACTTCCCTACTCGATAATACACCACTTCAACACAAAATAAGTGACCCTTATCTTGTCTACGATATAAACTACGATTAAAATACCCGATTTTTGACAGCATTGATTTTTCGACATTCCCCTTTGTGGGTTCGCAGACTAATTGAAATTCTACTTGTGGAACCCTGATTCTCTGGTAGCCACACAGCGATGGCTGCGCCAACGTCAGGGACGAACGCAACTCACAGACTTTTTTATCAAAGCCTTGTGTGGTAACAAATTGACACGTTCTCTACCCCTAAAGCGGAAAATTTCATTTAGTCTGCGAATTTAGGGGGAAATTTTCACTTAGTCCGCAAAAAAATTTCATTTAGTCTGCAACAAAGGTAGTTCAAACCCTTATTCTTGTGGGTTCGCGCATAAAGTGAAATTCTGAGGACGAATTTACAGGGTTTTCAGCCCCTCTAGTTCGCGCATAAGGTGAAATTGATTATGGAGTAAGCGTTTGAGCCTCAAAGCGACTTCGCACATAAATTGAAATTTTGCATCTGATCACAGAAATTCACAGTATTTCTTGTAATAGTGATAGTGCTTTATACCTAACAATCTAAATATTACGTACAAAAGCTACTTGGCTATTTTCTTATCAAGAGTGTATTAGCAATTCCATAGATCAGGAACCTATCCCACTAATAATATTTGCGTTATGAAGCTTAAGCTGATTGAGAATTAAAAACCAAAAATCAAGGTTTTCAGACACGTTTTACGACAAGATTAGGGATTTTTAGAATAGTGGGATAGGTTCAGGCGATCGCACTTGAAAAGTACGTTTTAAAAGCATTCGGGCTGTTGTTAGATCAAAGCAGAAAATTTCACTTTATGTGCGAATTGGCTATTTGGCTCAAACCCTTGCCTCACAATGGATTTCACTTTATGCGCGAATCTCGATGCCCCAAACCCCTATAAATTCGTTGTTCAAATTTCATCTTATGTGCGAACCCACATTCTTACCTTGAAAAAATTTCATTTAGTCTGCAAACCCACAATCACTTGTGCCAGTTGCGTAAGTCCTATATCTGGGGTACACAGCAAAAACTGGTAACGCTCCATTCTAAATAAACCAAAGGCTAGCTGATGAGCCTACCCTTAATTTTTGGCGTAGGGCGATCGCCCTTATGTGCGACGGCGCAACAAAGCTATCCCGCATTGGTTTCTATAATTGGTTTCTATAATTCTTGATATATCTGGCTTTGAAGTCAGTAAGAACAATAAAGCTTAATTTTTGCTTACTGCTGCCAAATTCCATAGAAAAAACCCTCATAAACATTATGAGGGCATTGATTTATATCTATGTCAGTTCTCAAGTGCGGAAACGTCTTTTACCCTGCTTTTGTAAAGCTTGTTTTTTGCGCTTGGATTTTTCTGTCTTGTGTTTCAAAGTGACGATGCTTCCTCATGTCTTGAAAAATTCCCGATGAGTGAAACTTCTCGTTTAAATCGGCGTAACGCTGACTCAAGGTGTTCATTTTCACCCACTATTATTTGGGTCATTCTCTCTCCTACTCAATTGAATTCATCAATGGCCTAAAAATTCGCTCTCTCTTTCAATACGGTTTCAAAGGTTAGTAGCGTCCGCGTCCACCGCCGCCACCATATCCGCCCCGGCCGCCACCAGACGAACCTCTGTCTTCTTTGGGCTTGGCTTTGTTAACTTTCAGGTCACGGCCCATCCACTCAGCACCATCAAGACCTTCAATAGCAGCATCTTCTTCGGCATCTGTTCCCATTTCCACGAAAGCGAAGCCGCGCGGACGACCTGTTTCCCGATCAGTAGGTACTTGAACCCGCTTTACAGTACCATATTCAGCAAAAACGCCTCTGATATCTTCTTCCGTAACTTGGTAAGAGAGGTTGCCTACATAAATTGACATTGATTTTCTCCAAAATTATAAGCGTCTAGAGATTTAAATTTCGGAGAGAAGCCTGTGAATACTGAAAACAAACACTGCCACCGAATTAACTCTCATTCTTAGGATGACATAGAAGGCAAATCTACGCATCCAGTAGATGGTTAATAAATGGTTAAACAGTGATGTAATGAGGTGGTGATCGCCGGCTTGGGATGTCGTAAGTGTTGCCTAGCAGTATACGCCCAATTAACATGGTTTTCACTGAAGCTAAAAGGCATCTCAGCTTTATGCCTGCTATTGCTGCTGTTCCTTTCTTGAAAATCTTGATCTATGTCAAACTCAATCGACGCTCAACCATTGCCATGTAAAACTATCTGTAATGACTGTGCCTTTCATGTGTTAGAGGGTGTTGTGCAATGTATTCACCCCGATGAAGCAGTTGTTAATTGTGCTACTATAAATTTCTGCAATTCATTCCAACCGATGCAGGAAGTTGATAGTCCTGTTAACAGGTTTTTAGGGGCGATCGCTTTGCAGTTTCCTGGACTGCTTTAGCAGCGTTCGCCAAGCTGTCTCGCTGAATGCTCCTAAAGAGACTTCGGATAATGGAACTTTTGTATCTACAAATTGACTGTTTACGGACATTCCCATCAAGCAAGGTATCCGGTTTCTAATTCCCCAAATTTGACGACATTCTGAATCTTCAGCAGCTGCCAAACCAAAACTAGTTACCCAAAGCTTTTTACCTTCGATTTCCATTACTCCAGGGTAAGGTATGGTTTCACCCACTCCAGCAATTATTTCGCTATTGAGAGCAGGATAGGGAACGTCCATAATTTCTAATACTTCTAGCGCTGCCAGTTCACACCATTTTTTAGCACTTGCAATACTGTCAAACTTCACAGGCGCTGATAGCTCTTGATATCTAGAGTCTGGATACTCACAATGAGGATCGCTTAACTGTAGTTCTGCCTGTATCCCTTCCCCATGCTCTATGATTCCTTTTACACTTCGCTGCGAGTTCTCTGACCTATGAAAATTGCATAGTAAGAGCTGCCGATAAATGCGATCGCTCCCTTGTTTATCTGCTTCCAAGTCACGCCAGTTGATTGCGCGAATGTTGTTGGCTTCAGTGCTTACCCAGCTGTGGATTCCATCCCCTGCTGGGGAGGAAATCTCATAAGCAGAAGCAATTATTAGGTCAGTTACTTTGGAGACTGTCATTTTTAAATTTCCCCTTCTTTCACGACTTGCCTGGGATGCATGAACCACCCAGAATCAATCTAGACATAGTAATTAATCACTAATAAATAGCTTTAGAATATGGACGGTAGCAGGCTACATTATTTCTATTTTCATCTTCTATGTAAATGATGCTTCTAAAGTAGGGGCTATTCATTCTGTAGTATGAATATGGGCCATACTCTGGTAAATCAAACCTAATTATGATATTCTTGACAGATAATATCAAAAATTTTTTCCTAACTCAATTCTAAATTTTTATCTAGTTCCCAAAGTCGTACTTCTATTTTGATTGCTAATTCATACATGAGTTACTCTGCACCAACAAAATAAGGGTAATCAGCCGCTCAATGGTGAAGGCTAAAAAATCAGTGGCTAAGATGCTGCTATGCAAGCTTTTCAGCCAAGCGCGTACAATTTTCCCGTTTTGGCACGGTGATGCCGTATACAAGAACGGTTTCTAACTACACGCCGTCAAGCGGCACTGATGATGTTGATGGCTAGGGGTTGTCCTCAAACACCTGAATCTTTGGGTGTGAGCGCACAAATGGAAGCGATCACCAATTGTATTGAACCCTTTAAAGTTAATTCCGCTTAGGTTTTCACGTACTGAAAAAAGCTGACATAGCCATCAGCAAAGTCTTCTTCATGTAGCTGCTCTTTACTGACACCTAAGTCTTTCAAATCAGCTTTCATTGATTCTTTTAACTTAGAAGAACCACAAATATATATTTCTGAATTCATCTGATTTTGAAGGTATTGAGCAAGAATATCTCTATTCATGCGTTTTTGACCACTAATAAAGTATAAAGCTGTAAAGCTCTTAAACTTATTCCTAAGCTCTTCAATTTCTCTAGAGTTCAATTAAACCCCAGCCAGGAACTTTCTTCAATGTAGAACTTACCGCAAGCTGCCAACTCAAATAAGAATGTCATTTGTACTCAAGCGCGGTGGATTCTCTGATTCTTGTCAACAAGCGATCGCTTGTAAATAATTGAAACAAAATGCCGACCAATGGTCGGCAAAAGACGAGCGCTTATGCTGGGCTGGAGTGCCAAAATATCGAGTGGCATATCAGCAAGCAAGTAATCACATTGGTATTCAAGAGCTTTATCTCGCTTCGCTTTAAAGGCTCCAGGGCAGAAGGCAGCCAAAGCTGAAGGTTGATTTAATGGAACATTCGCCCTGTTGGCTATTAACCAAATTCGGTGGGTTTAAGTCCCCCGGTTCAATAATCGGTCAGTTTTGTGGTCGGTGTAGCACCTATTACAAAACTATACTTCCGACTTCCGACTTCCGACTTGTTTAATAAACTGGATGATAAAGCCCGTCGTTCTCGTTAAATCGCCACGAACGATTACCCATATCGCGGTCTTGTGTCCAGCGTTCAAAGTCCTTTTGGCGCAAAGTTGCACGTTTTT
The DNA here is from genome assembly GCF_002608075.1 of Nostoc linckia z4. Classification (GTDB taxonomy): domain Bacteria; phylum Cyanobacteriota; class Cyanobacteriia; order Cyanobacteriales; family Nostocaceae; genus Nostoc; species Nostoc linckia. Next base: position 74,063 of record NZ_LAHA01000052.1, on the reverse strand, counting down.
CTTCGACGGTCGATGCACTAGTGCCAAGACGCGAGGCTAGTTGTTCTGCATTACGGGGTTCAAGCTTGACTGGTGCACTCGTTTGGTAGGGGTAGCTGCTTGATTTGCTGCGTGACCTTGATGCGTTAATACTATTTTGCATTTGTAACAATACCCCTTCAAATCGTGCCAGCTTTAAGAATAGTTCTTCTACCTTGGCAGAAATGTTGCTTTCTCTGGAAGAAGAAAGGTTGTCGATATTTTCTTGTAAACGAAGAAAATCTTTTTCAAGTTTGTGCAAGCGATTTTCTACAGTTTCTTTTGTACTTGGTATCTCGTCTAAAACTTGGTGTAGACCTTGAATTACCAATTTTGTGGCGGTTGTTTTACGTTCTTGTGCAGCTAGACGAAGTGCTTTAACCAGGGTTTTTGGTAATCGGAAGTTAATCGATTCACGCTCTACATTTGTCATATTTGTATCCTTTAACCCTGGTATAGACAGTTTACCACGTGAGCCTCAGATTTTTCACGTATTTATAGGTGTTTGGGGCAACTGTACAGAATCGTTACTGGCAAAATAGCTCTCCCAGTAATGATTCTGTTGATTGTGTAAATACGTTTGAAGCCAATTGTATAGAAAGCCTTACATCAGTTGACTTTCAAGAGACACATAGGAGTAAGCAGTGTGTGTAGATGTGGTACAGAAAGCATCTATATAGTAATAATTTACTTAAGTATACTGCTGACTGGGTAATTAGGAAGAGAAAAAGGTAAGTTGATTGCTGATGATTGGGGTGAGGATTTTCAATTAGTCCGCGAACCAACAATAGATATTTGTCTATACGCACTGTGTAGAAAGTCTTGCCCTGCTTGACACTCAAGAGCCGCATTCCTTATTAGTTGCCAGTCATCATCTGCACGGGCGCACGATCGCACGCGCTCAAAGAAAGGTGTCCCCCTAGACTGAGATAATGAGAAAACAACGGGGGCGGTAATAGGAGAGCCGAGTTGAAGATTGATAGACACGGCAGAGCCAAGATACTCTCACCAGAGGAAATTCAACTTCTCTTCTCGCAGGGGGTAGACTCACTACGAGACAAAGCCCTGTTTGCCGTCATGCTTTACACCGCTTGTCGGGTTTCGGAAGCCGTGACGTTGCTCAAGCGCGATGTCTATGACTCCAAAGGAAAAGTTCGAGCCAAAATCACCTTTCGCAAAGGCAACACCAAAGGCAAGCTGGCTACCCGCGCCATACCCGTAATTCAAGAATTGCGAATCAGGCTGCAAGCATATAAACCGCGAGATGATTCGCCGTGGCTATTTCCAGGAAATCCCGATCACAAGAGAGCTAGTACCCACCTGCACAGAGATTCAGCACTGTGGATAGTGCGAGTTGCTTGCCAACGAGTCGGAATTGAAGGTGTAAGCTCTCACAGCTTTCGCCGTACAGCACTCACTTCAATGAGTAATGCTGGAATTCCCTTAAGAGTTATTCAGGAAATTTCTGGGCATCGCACGTTGGACGAGCTTTACAAGTACCTGGAGGTGAAAGAAGAACAAGTATTGGGAGCAGTATCATCTTTATCGCTGCTTGCGCCGATTGAAGAGAGCGACTTCGAGAAAACTGCGAAAGTCGAAGTCCCCAAAAAATCAGTCAAGCAAAGGCATTAACCTCATTTTACTCAAAAAACAAATTTGCAAGCAATACGAGCGGAATTAGCGTAAATTCGCTGAAAGCAAAAGTAGAAATTACTCAGAAAATACGGTTAGTTGTGGCACGAGTTTAGCTGCCCTCCATAGGCAACACTTCCTCATTGAGCCACTCGTAAAATTCCGGGATTGCTGCCTCCAACGAGCGCAGTTCACTGAGCGCTATCGCCTCCAACTCCAGCACCACCTCCCACCGCCAATCACCAGTCCACCGTTTGAGGATACCCTTAAGAGCCTCTACACCTTGGGCGATGCCAGAGCGAAGGGTTTCCACGCAGTGAAGTAAAGTAATGCGATCTGTAGAGGAAGCAGGGGAGAGAGATTTTTGCCCCTGTGCCCCTCTGCACCACAGTGCTGCGTTAGGGGTTATTGCCATAGATCTGTGCCCAAGAGCCTCTTCTGGTTGTGTAGTATCCACCCCTTCAACTAGGGAGTTTCCTATACCATTATGGGGGGGGGTGGATACAGGGGAGAAAATCGGCTCTAAGCCTGATGCTGATTGTCTTTCGGCACGTTTGCTTTGTCGATGTTCGATAACAGCGAGTGCAAAATCCAATTCTGCCTTCGACAGCGAGAATAATTTCACCTGTTGACCGCGTTTGCCCTGCTTGCGGCAAGCTAACTTTAGCCCCAGTTGTTCAAGCATTGTGGCCAACAGCCAAATCGGTTGACAATCGCTTGGAACTGTAAAACCAAGAATTGCTTTGATGTGAGCAGCACATTGAATGGCGATCGCTGTCATATTTAATAGATGTGGATCGGCAGCTGTTACTTCTTCGCCAGTGACTAAACGCCCCAGGATATGATGTAACCCCAAGTTTACCCTTGCTAACCACTTGGCGGAATAATTTCCCCAATCCATACAAAATGGAAGTTTGTCGCGTTCAGCGCGGTCTAGTTGGGTAACGAATGCTGGTGGTGCGGGGTACTGTTTACCAGTCTTGGAGTCTTGGATGATTTCATCTGATGGTGAAAGGATGGCCTCAAGAGCAGCAAGCGCTCCAACGAGTCTACCGGAGTTGTCCTTCTCGACTAATAGGGGCGTAACTTCCATGCCATAGGCATCATGAATGCGGAATTTTTCACATTCGTTCATCTCATCAGGCGAAAGATAATCCTTGGTTTGTCGTGCGCGGTATTCTGTTTTAGTAATGTTTTTGGCAGTGGCGACGGCATGATGATGAGCCGAGTCGAGAGCGGACGCCGCCGTCTTCAACAATTCCCAAGCCGGGGCATCATTCTCGTCTCCCACGGGTATAATCTCATTGCCCATGTGCTTAAGCAACTCGCGCAGGTCTGTACGTAAGTTATTGATGGATTGGTGACGAGCAGATTTGATTTTGCAGTAAGCATCTAACGCCCAGTCTTTCTCAGCGCCCCTCTTGCCTGACTCTCGGTCGATCCGCAGTAAGAAAGCTGTAATCTCGTTGGTTTGGAGTAGTCTAAGTTTAATCTTAGTCGGGTTGGTATCCAAATATCCAAAAGGTGGCTTCGGCGCGACCCAAACATGAATCGGCACTTTTGGACGATAGCGCCACAGTTGTTGAGCGCACTCAGTTGCAGTTTGACTGATGGCATGAAACACCCCAAACACTAAATCAAAATGATAGTCTGGAATGTCTACACCAGTTCCCAGGCTGGGGGAAGTCAAAAGTATATCTATATTTTTGACGGCATTAGTGATGTCTTTAATAAAGGCCACATTCTCGTCACTGCCAGAGTTATCTGAATGCACAGACCAAATCCGTAATTTTGCCAAACGCTTACTATTGTTAGTAGTAGATGGAGAATCAGTGGTGGAGTCAATCTCGTCGGCATCAGGAGATAACTCAATGTGTAGCAAAAATGATTTTTCCAACTTCTTGATGAAACGCTTACTGTCGCTGACCACCATAACTTTCTGACCAATCATAATTGCCGCCGAAATTTGAGCAACCAAAGCACTTGAATCCTGACCTTCATACCAATAGATGGTGCGATCTCCGTTGTTGAATTCGTTCTTAATAATGTATGGTTGCTCGTTCTCTGGTCGCATCGCTTTGAAAAACTCAATGGTTGTGTCATCCATGTGTGCATCGGCAATCACTACCAGGGGGGCGTTGTAGACGATATACTGTAGTGTTTCCAGGATTAATGCGCGATGTTCTTTACAGGTTTTGCTCAGTAATAGATGAGTCAGGTATTGGCAAGCTTCATCAATGAAAATGCAGCCATAAGTTAGGGCCTGGGTATTTAACTTATATAAACTGTCGATGGTAATGCTCAGCGCCCTTGCCTGGGCCATGCCAGCATAACCAAGGTCAGAATACATCAAGGTTTTCAGGCGTTCGGCTAAATTCTTGAGCAAATTCACCCGATGCCCGTTGTTGAGAAATCTTTGATCTGGGTGAGCATCACGCCACCAACGCATTAACTCGGTTTTACCAGTACCCATATCGCTGATTAATACTACCAGTCCAGTTCGGGGGAACACAACACGACTTGGTTGTTGCTGTTGCCTCAATTTTTTGAGCTTGTACCTGACTTTGACTCGATGGTCTGGGGGTATTTCAAGGGCTGGCTCTGGCTGATGAAGAAAATCAAAAGGTTCAACTTGTTTTTTGGGCAGCGACACACATACTGTATGAGGTTGTGCGATCGCAGTGTTGTCTTCTAGCAAAACCGCATCAGACAAGTACTTTGTATTAACAATTGCATCAGGTTTATATTTTCTCAGCCCCCGGTGCTTGAGTAGAAACAAACTCTGGTAATCTTTCAATGAGTGAGCATCATCAACAACTGCCGTCAGCAATGCGTTAGCATCCTCACCTCTAGCAACTACAAAATCATCAACGCCTTTCTCCGGCCCCGGCAGCAGTGCCACTTCACAAGTACAGCCAACCGCCTCAATAGCTTTGCCAGTGCGAACTGTGGCTTGATACACCGACCATCGGGTTTTTAGCTTCGTCTCGTAGTCAAACAGAATAATGAATTTGCGCCCCGGTTGTGCCAGTGGTAGTAGATCCGGATGCAGCCTTTCATCGAAATCCTTTTTGCCCACGCGACCATTCCAAATTCCCGGCAGTGCTAGAGCTACAAACCCCAGACTGAGTAAACAGGCCGCCTTTTTCTCACCTTCACATAATATTATTGGGATCTGTGGATGCCGCTGTACCCATTCCCAAAATATCAGTGGAGTAAGCCTATTTTGTAATCGCAGTGCCAGGGGTGAGTGATATCGCTTAATGCTATACCGTAGTGCCACCAAATCCCAGATACAATCGGCCACATCAAAGTAGGTAACACGGTTAGGAGTTTTGGGGGGTGACTCATACTTAACAGGTTTTCCTTTTTCCCAATCCATGCGTGGGAAGTTGGGCTTTATCCGTCCCCATTCCATTGGCAACCAATGGTTGTACGGGTCAAGCGAACCAATTCTAGTCGCTCCAGCTTGGAGATGCTCGTATAGTTTTAAGTATCCATCTGTGACTCGACCTGCATTTTTCCGAGGAATTTTGTCACTGATAAATAGGTAGTCGTAAACTGCATCTCCTTCGATGTGGAAGAAGTTGCGCTCAATTAAGGCAGGGTGGATGGCACTACCAACTGCTAACTCATGATAAGAAGCGGCTGTTAGGTTGTTAGGGTAGACAACTGTTTCAGGCGGGGATACAGAGTTATTTTTCATAACTGCTCCCCAGTCAAACCAAAATATACCTCACCACACGCCTTTGATGCAGCTAGTCCTCTGGTAAAGGCTATTATTTCTCCAGTCTCTACAATCACGATGCCCGTTAAAAGAAAATCGGGCGACATGATAATCACTAGCCCTAAATTAGGTTCTAGTTCTTGCACTAGTGAAAGCAACTGTTGTTTTGCACCCAAAAGCAACCCGTAATCTGACCAGCACTCGCTCATGATGACAATTGCTTTTCCTGTCATCACTCTCAGATTTTCTAACCACACTCCCACCGAGTGTTTCTCAATTCTTGCGATTTCAATGTTATTAAAGAGCCACTCCCAAAGTTTTGAGGGTGCGGGAGTTATCTGCGTTAAGCATCCATTTTTCACGATTTTTCCTCTGATTGTTGGTTTTTCACCATCAGAGGGGGTTAAATCAGCCCAAAGCCATCAGTTCACAGCTATCAAGGATTTTCCCTACTGATAACTGATGACTGATAAGCAATCGCGTTAATACGCGCTGCTACACTCTAGTATTTTGTAAGCAAACTTTGGCGAAAATTAAATTTTTTGCCAAGACACCAAAATATCACGGCAGAATTAATCTATTTTCTGTCGCACCCAAGTATAATGGGCATAGTAGAGTAGCGTGGACTAAATCTCCTTTGACCAGTCAGTGGAATCAAGTCGCCAAACTTTAAAGACCACTTTCTCGGTTATCTAGAGATGAACCCCGCTCTGAAGTTATTAAATTGTTTTGATACTGGACAAAGCGTCACTCCTTAGTGCGTTTTGTCCTTTAAATTCTTGATGTGTCTATAAATACCTCCATTTTTGATTCAACGCAACCATAAACTCGATCTTACTTGACTTGTGGTCTTCTAGCATCTAACGAGATTCTGATTTTTTGCTTGAAACTCCTCCTCTGTTTGTGAACTTTTATTTTGGCTTCCCTTGCTGGGCAAGGTTTTTTCTCAAGCAGCACCGGGCGCGGCTGTTGCCTCTGCCTTGGGCTTGCGCTCGAAAACTTGTATATTGGGTTCATCCAATACGAACCCGTTATCAGTTTCTTGACCGAGTTTCCCGGCGATTGCTGCTACCCACTGCGGGTAATTGTTAGCAGCATCGGTCAGTTTCTTCCAAATCTTAGGCTTGACTGTAATGCTTACGATCCGCCCATCGCAGTCAAGCTCGAACTGTTGCCAACCGTTTTCAACCGTTTTCGCTTCTGGTAGTTCGTTGATTTTGATTGTTACTTCTAGTTTTCCTGCAATCATAAATACCTCTGTTAAGATGCGAACGGTAATTTTGAATTATCAGAAGTATGCACCAAACCTTGCGGATCTGTCTTAATGTATTTTTTTATAACTGGTTGGAGAGTAAAACTGATTTCTTTAGTAACTGGGTCTTTAATACTTTCAATTAACGACTGCCTTTCAAGTTTCTCTAACGCTTTGATTAACTCTAAAGTTGATACACCTTCTTGACTTTTCTCTTTTATCCCAGACAAGAGTTTAGTAAAACTAATAAATTGTTGATTTCCAACTATTCTTTCGGCTATATAAATCAAGATTTGTCGCTGAGTACTGCTCAATGATTCTCCAAACAACTGATTAAGCATTACTTCAAAATTACTGCTAACAAGCGTAGTTGGATTTTCAAAAAATAATTTGGCGTTGCCAGCAAAGAAGTGATTAATTCGATTAGCTACTGCTTCGAGCTCTGAAGGATTTCCACGATACGTTTGAATTAATTGGTTACACTTTTCTTTATCTGATAATCCTTTAGTAGATAAAAGTTGGATTGCGGCATCTATGTCTAAGCCTTGGATTTTCAATATATGAAGAGGTAGTTTTGCCGTTATGATATTATCAAGTTCATCAGGCCAAGCTCGACCAGTTAAGAGTATGCAGCCTTTATGTTCTTCTTCTATCAAGCGGTGAAAAAATACTCCATACTCCAGTCTTTGCTGAAAGTTGCTTTTCTGAAATAAAAAATCAAAACCATCTAATACTAGCAGGCAACGGCGTGATTGTAAGCGTTTAATTAATACTGAAATCAATGCTTGGGTATATTCAGGCAAACTTAAATCAGAATCGCAAGATTGAGTTAGTTCTATGAGTTCGGCTACTAAATCTTGAAGTAATGGTACATGGGTAATTGTTTTCCAGATTAAAGTATCAAATGTTGGTTGTTTCCTTCCACTAACTTCTTCTAACAACTTTGCAACCAATGCACTTTTACCAATGCCTGCAATTCCTATCAATGATATACAACGCTGATTACTTATCAATTCTTTTAATGAGCTTAGTTCCTGTGTTCGCCCATAAAAGCGAGATATATCCGGCAGTTTACCCCTAATGGTTAATGTCAAATTGTTGACATTAAGCCTTTGCTTTTCGTCTGAAACAGATTGAATATGGTACTTTTTGTTAACTTGCTCTAAAAAATACCACAGCTTCTTTTTCCCTACTCGTTCGCCATCCCCTATGGTTTCTGAAAGTATGTCCCATAAGCGAGGTGCTACTGTGCGCTGTATGTAATTTAGGCTGTAAGTCGAGTGACCTGCTATGTCCTCGTACTCTTGATCGTTCAATGCCCCTCTTATAACGAGCATTTCAATTTCAGATAAATATTTGCCTCTCTTAGCAAATACTAAGTCATTTACTACGACCAGAGCTAGCCTAAAAGACTCTGTTATTGAAAATACTTCTTGAGATAAATGACCAGATGAAAGTTCCTGCTCTCTAAAACAGGCAGAGGAAGAAAGAGAAGATTGAAGTTCCGGTTCAGCAGTAAAATCCATAGTTATGCCAGTACCTCTGATACGGTAAAAAATGTTCGTTAAGAGGCTCTCCGCAAACGAGGCTTAGTTTTCAAAGTATGTTACATTGCGATCAATCATACCTGATTTTACTATTTGTGGTTAATTTTTTCAAAAAAGTACTAAGTTGACTTTGGTGTAGTTTCGATCGAATTTAGGGCATCTACGGAAAGATAAGGCTTACGAAGTCATAGTAACTTACTTTTCATTCAGGATAGTAAAAGTATTATGATGACATTGGTCTAAAGCTGGCCATTTCCGTAGTCGCTGCAATTCTGGTATAAAAAAGCACTCATATCTATTTGGCGCTTGCTCTAGAAAAAAGCCACAATTGTAGGCATATTGGGCACAAACCCGAAATAAATCGATTCTTCGTATTAAAACGAATAATCGACAGGAGTCCACTGAAAACCACCAAGACTGGGGATTTATTTTTATGGATGTCCCTTGGTGCTACCGCGCCCTTTGGGCAAAGCTAGGGTCGGAGATTTTTAAATTGAATCTGTGCTTCTAAAAAAATTTTTTACAAACCCCAAAAATCCGGGCAATGTAAAGGAAGAGTAATTAGCGTAAATTGTGATGGGTACTTGTATCTGTATTCAGACAGTAAAACATAAACACTGTTTGTCAACTGTCTAATACATAAATTTATACTTGGCAAGTATGTCGTTTTATTGTATAAACCCGCTTTGTGAGCAACGTCAAAATCCTGACAATACTCAAACATGTCTGTCTTGTGGTACTCCACTGCTGATCAATAACCGTATTCGACTGCTCAAACCATTGAGAGAGCTTACTTATGACCCGCAGAGCTACTTTGAAGTTTTTGAAGTAGATGACGCTGGTATCAAATGGCATCCGGTTTGTAAGCGAAGAGTTATGAAAGTTCTTAAATGGAATTCCAGTCGGCTTCGTGAGTTAATTGAGCGGGAATTTCGTGCTTTACGATTAATCCAACATCCAAATATTCCTCAGTGTGATGTTGAGGACTTTTTCAGTTTTGCACCTAATAATAGTCCTCTGGAACTACGTTGCTTAGTGATGGATAAAATTGAAGGCCAAAACTTAGAAGAATGGATAAAGGAGAATGAAGCTATTTCGCAAGCTCAAGCATTAGAATGGCTACGTCAATTAGTTGAAATACTTGATGTAGTACACCATAGTGAATTTTTTCATAGAGATATTAAACCTGCTAATATAATTCTTCAGCCAAATGGGCAGTTGGCATTAATTGATTTCGGAACTGTGCGACGAATGAGTGACACTTATTTAACAAAAGTTAGTGCAAGTGGAGGAACTAATACGAGAGTAGGAAAATACGAAATTACAACTGTCGTCTCCTTTTATTACACACCACTAGAACAAATTCATGGCAAGGCAGTACCTCAGTCAGACTTTTACGCTTTAGGGCGGACTTTTGTACGTCTAGTTACTGGTATTTCATTGGTAGATTTACCAACAGATCGCAAAACAGGAAATTTACTATGGAGAAATAAAGCAAAGCAGATTGACAAGCCTTTTGCTGATTTTCTCGATGAATTAATGGCTTCCGTGCCAGGGCAACGTCCAACAACTACTGAAGTTATCCTACAAAGATTAAAAATATTACCTCAGCAAAATAAAATTTATAGAATAACAAGGTCTAAAACGTTCAGAGCCAGTGCAGTAATTGGGTTTATGATTTTGACAGTCTTTGTAACTTTCAAAGTATTATTACCACTAAGAGCTAAATATTTAGTGTCTCAAGGTGAGAAGGCTGAAGCAGCAAATAATTTTCAGACTGCAAAAGAGTTTTTTGATTCAGCAATAAAAATTAATCCTCAAGCCAAGTACGCTATTTCCAAATTTTATTTTGAAAAAGGGCTTCGCAGTATTAATAGCCTCGAATTAGCTAAAAGATACTATGAATTAGCAATTAAATATAATAATAAAAATATAGAATCATATAATAATTTAGGTATTGTATGTAAACAATTACAAAATGATAAATGTGTAATTGATAGCTATGAAAAAGCTTTTCAGCTAACCTATAATAATTGGAAAGGGCATTATGGGTTGGGGACTTACTACGATGAACAAATGAAATATGATTTAGCAGAGCAACAATACCAGTTAGCCATAAAAATTAATAATCAAGCGATAATTGCTATTAATAACTTATCTAGAGTAAAAATCCTACAAGGTGATTATGATACAGCAATTTCTCTTGCCCAAGAAGGATTACAAAAAACTACAAATCCTAGATGGCAAGCAGCTTTGTACAAAAATTTGGGTTGGGCAAAATTTGAGCAGAAGAAATATAGCGAGGCGGAACAATATTTAGAGAAATCAAAAAAATTAGATATCCAAAGAACGGCTACCCACTGTTTGCTGGCACAAGTGCAGGGAATTTTAGGTGATTTTGATAATTCCTGGCTTTCTTGGGAAGCCTGCTTACTAACTGAATCTAGAGAACCAGAGGTTTTCAGCTGGCGAGCCGAGATAATAGAAAAGATTAGACAGAAGGCTCCTAATTTAATTCAAGATTAAGCTTATTGTAATTAATAGTGTCTTAACAGTAAAAAATTATTATTAAATTTCAAAAACCTTGTTAAACACTTTCTTTTATATCTCCAATTTCTGTATGCTATTAAGTTACATATAGCTAGATAAATACTTTTAATGCTAAGTACGCACAGACAAAAGAAGAAAATTGAGAGAAAAGTCAGTATCTCCAAAATTCTAGTAGTTGCATCTATGATACTTTTTCTAGGTTGGAGTAATGCGTGGGGTCAGGCAAAGCCAGAAGTAAAACGTAGGTGTAACGTTATTGGTCGAGTTACTAGTGTGGGCGATCTTCGTTGGCGAGTGAATAACTTGTTGTGTTCTGGAGATCGTATTACTCCAATGAAGGGACGAACAGTTAATACTTTATGCTACTTGAACGGAGAATTTCTAGATTTTAAACAAAGTAGGATTTTCGATGCTAAAGATAAATGTAGCCTCCCGCGCAATAGAGTAAGATTATGTACTGGATTGAACCCAAGTGGATGTGACAGTATTAAGGGCCCAACAAATGTACCAATGCTAATTAGTCCTTATGGCAGTTCAATGTTGAGTACTAGACCTATAATTTCTTGGTACGCCGTTTCTAGGGCTACAAGTTACACAGTTATTGTTAGTGGTTACGAATTTTACTGGGAAACAACGGTGGATAAAACTGTCACCACACTGCCCTACCCAAAACAACAAAACCAATTGCAGTTTGGCAATACCTACAAATTTACTGTGCTTGCAAACGTCGGTGATACTCCTATTAGTTCTTCTGAAACGTTGGTAGTTAGTGTTTTGCCTCAAGAAGAGCAAAATGCTATTTTACAAAAGGTGAAGCAAGTCAATGAATTAGCCCTATCTCCAGATGAAGCTGCTATTTCGGATCTAGATGCTATATATATGTCTAGATATCTTTTGAATGAAACGATTGAGACATTGAAAGCAAGAGTAAGAGCAGGAAGTCAAAACCCCACTATCTACCGATTATTAGCAGATCGGTATTTAGAAGCATGGTTACCAAGGGAGGCACTTCGTGAATATAGAAAAGCAGCACAACTGGCAAAAAGTACTAATAATTTAGATGAATTAGCTCGCATACAAGAAGGTTTAAAAATAGTAGAAAATTATAACCAACCGCCAACTAGCACGAACCCAGCCCAAAAATAAGGGTCAGTGTATTGAGGATTAGCTGATAAACTCAATTGTGCCTGACGTAGTGCCTCTGCTTTACTTAAACCATTTTTCAACTGCTCGTAGAATTCTTGCATGAGAATAGCCGTAGAGCCTTCATCTACCAACCATAAGCTAGCGATTACGCTCTCTGCGCCAGCTTGTGCTGCCACTCCAGCGATTCCTAAAGTTGAGCGCTTATTGCCCTTAGCTGTTTGGCAAGCACTTAGAACTAATAATTCGATTGCATTCTTATTAGACTGAAATCTACCTTTGAGCAAGCTATCAAACTCTAATATGTTAATGGCTTTGTCATAAGCTAAAAATACAGTCTTATCAGAGCTTGAGCTAAATTGTCCATGAGTGCTAATATGAACAATTGGAAAATCATTTTTACTTAATTCTTTTTGAAACTGTAGGCTAGTAAATTTTTCGTTTAGCAGTACAGTTGAAGAATTTGTTTCTTTCTTAATATCAGCTACTTCTACTGCTACTTTTGGCAGCGCTCTCAAACCTTTTGGAGCATTTTTATCATTGAAACTAGGACTTTCTTTGCTGAGTCCTGCAATTAAAGCTATTAATTGCTTTTTAGATGAAGATTTAGATGGTTGAACTTTAGAACCTAAAGTTTCTGTAATATTGTATTGATTGACTAAATAGTTATTTCCATCGTGTAGTAATGCCATCGGTAAACTTTGGAAAGAAGTATCCAAAGCAAACACTAGTGTTCCTGATGAGGATAAATGTGTTTTAATAGGTGCAATCAGTAAGTTATAAAGTTTTTGAGAATGTCTAATAATATCAAATTCGCTCCTAGATGAAAATCTAGGAGACTGCAAAATACTTAGCAGATTATTGATAGGGTTTTTAATTAATTTAGCGTCTACAGAGTTATGGTGAAGAGAACGGTCAGGAGATTGTACAATTACTTCTATAGTGTTGCCTATATCAATAATATGAATGATTGTGGCAGTACTAGGTAACTTCTGAAAGCTACTCAACGCTACAAGGTCAAGCTTACCGCACCCAAGAAAATTTTCCAATTCTGCTATTTGTAATTGTTCGTTCATCTGAATTACTAACTCTAGATCCGGTTTAGAAAATGAGAGCAGCAATCGCATATATTCCCGATAAACAGGTTCTACTTTCTCATAAAATGAAAACTGTAAATCTGCATTACTTGCTAAAAGATTATCGCGAACTTGCGTCAGGTTATTAATTGCAGCACTGTAAGCTTTAAGAGCTTTGTCATACTTTCCTTGTTTGTAGTACTCTAAACCCAATTCGTGCTGCCATTCATAAGCGATATCAAATGCCTGAATTGATTGAGCTAAAGTCATCGCTTCTTCGAGATAATAGAGCGAACGCTCTGGTTGTTTTTCTAATTTGCCCAGTGTGCCGAAAGCATTCGACATTAGTCGTTGGTTCTTAGTACTTTTTGCCATTTGTAAAGCTGATTCTGCATATTGGAGGGCTACTGAATGTAATTGCTCATCTGAAATTTGATTGAGGCTATTGGCAAAGTTTAGCTTGCTGTAAATAGATTGACTAGTAGGTAATTCAGAGAATGCAGGAGCATTTTCCAGTATATTATTTACTGAAGGCTGAATCTGTTGATTGATTTGAGTTTGAATTCCAGCTAACTGTGTATTGCCTGAATTTGATTCTGCCATTAACCACTTTTGAAAGTCTAACAGTAAGCTTAAACGCTGTAGTTGCGCTTGGAGTCTGATTGCGATTGGTGCGGTTGGAATATTAATCAATGACTGGTAATCATTGAGCAATTTGAGTGCTTGTTTTTGAATAAAATTAAAAGTTTCTTTTTGAAAAACTGGTTCTTCTATCCAACTATATTTATCCCGTGCCTGTTGATAAAGAGATTTTCCAGTATTATTGAGCGATAGCAAAATTGCACTAATATCAAAATTATCCAATTGTTGAGCAATTGATAACGTTTTTCTTAAAACTAATTCTGATTGAGATAATTTACCTAACTGGCGCAATACATTCCCTAAGTTTTGTAATCCTAGTAGGTGTACGGGTATGGGGTTCAACTTGTTAATTTCTGCATCAAGTAGTCTTTTCGTAGAATTAGCAGGCTCAAGAAGCGAGGTGGCACAGATTTCAGTATCGAATTTCAAAGCTCTGACAACTATCTTACAAGCTCTCAGATGTAAACCCATAGCTTGTAGAGCTACGTTCTGATTGATTAAGGTTCCTGTGATTCCCTCTGTATCTTTAAGATGTTCATAAAGTTTTGTAGCTTGCTGCCAAGTCTCAAAAGCTTCTGCTGTTTGACCGAGATCCAGCTGCCTTTGACCCTTGTGGTTGAGTACTTCAGCTTGGCGCTGTTGGGTTTGTTTACTTACTTGCTCAGCTAGAATCATACATGGCTGGCTTATGGCTATTGTTAACGCTAGAATGCCTAGTAAGAGGTATTTGAAAAAATATCGAAAATGAATCATTGCTATTGCTAGTAAAACTTTAAAAACAAAGAGCCGTAGATTAATTGCGATCGCTCTTATATTTATGCCGTGTCGATCTCAATTCCTCCTGATTTCTGTAACAGATGATACTTTTGCTGTAGAGGGTTGCTCCTGACATTTAGAAGCAGAGACTTGGGCGTAGGGGTTTGGTGGATTGGCTTGTGCGGTTAAGACCACATTTCCGTTAGCATTCAATATCCAACCTTGGGCTTCTACAATTTCTATGGGTTCTTTAGTTGTTAATGGGTTTAATTGTTCGGAATTATCAATAGATTCAAGCCAAACAGAATTTTTTTGCCAAGTAGAACTGTTATCTAACTGGTTGTCAAAATTAGCTGGCACTCCCCCAGTACCACTATTGACAAAGCTACTCGCTACTCCATCAGAATCACCCTGGCATACTGATGCTACCTCTGGTGTTTTTGCGAGATCTTGTGGTTGTACTTTCAATGTACTCAGATTCCCGTTTTGGAAGTTAATCTGCACCGTGCCGTCGATTCCTAGCTCCGAGCTAGTGGTAATTTGTGTGTCGGGGGAAACAAATAATCCTTTGGTATTGATGCGGATGTTGCCGCCCCGCCCCCGGTATGCGTTCGCTGTAATCGCGCTGTTGTTTGAGGCACTCAGGATGCCTGTAGCGATGCGGATGTTGCCGCCGTTGCCAGAGGTGCCGGCTGTACCGGCTGTTGCCGAAATCGTGCCGGAGCGCAGTTGTAGTAGTTTTGATTTGATGTCGATGTCGCCACCTTCCCCAATCGCTGTGGTTGCTGTGATGCCCCCGGTGTTGGTAATGCTGATTCTGTCGGCGTTGATTTGAAGCGTGCCGGCGTTACCGGGGCCTTCGTTTCTGACGGTAACTTGGGCGCCGTCTGTAATATTCAAATACGGAGTATCAAGCGTTATGCTTCCTGCCTTCCCGGTGGGAGTTGGTGGTACTTCATAAGCTATTTGTAGAGTTTCATTCACAATTGGTGCTGATGATGCAACAGTACTAAAACTCAATGAATCTGAAGATGTCCCTAAAACTTTTATTGAATTAACAGTTTTAATAGTAATATTTCCGGCATCACCTGAAGATAATGTGCTTGTAGTTACGCTTGCCCCATCAAGGACAAACAAGTTAAAGGAATTAATAGTTAAATCTCCAGCATAACCACTTCCGTAGGTAGCAGAATTAATTGCTGAATTAGTTTTAAAAGAGGGCAACTGGCCTATTATTTTTATATTCCCATTCGCATTTAATGATACGTTGCCACTATTACCGCTAGCAAAAGTAATGGAACCGATATTACTCCCATTTTGTAGAAGTATATTTTCGGCTGTTATATCTAGTTTTCCAGCATTTCCAGAAGAGAGAGCAGCAGTAGCTATTACTCCATAATTTTCAATTAAATTACCTATTTTTCCAGTGATATTTCCACCAGAGCCAGAACTATAGGTGAAAGTATTAATACCAGCAGAGCCGTTAAAACTAGAATCTGGTTCTCCAGTCCCAATAAGTTCTAATAAATCAGTGTTGATAATGATATTTCCGCTTGAACCATTACTAAAAGTAGCAGTAGCTATTTGCGATTGCTCAAAGTAAGTTTTGTTGGAATTAATAATAATATTTGTACCGGAATTTCTCCCAAAATTTACAGAAAAAATTCCAGTAGCATCCTGTTCTGGTTGAAAGTTTTTTAGGATAAAATACTCAGATGCATTAATAGAAACGTTGCCATTTTGACGCGAACCATAGTCTTGATTAAGTAACACAGAACCATCTAATATTCTCACTTCGCGTCCCTGAAGGTTTATAGTATTTTTTCCTACTCCTTGATTATTACCAGCATAAATTAAAGCACTGTCTGATAATTGGATATCTTGAAAAGCTGAATTTTTATCATAAATAAAAGATAACAGATTATTTTCAAAATTAATATTGACTTCTCCGGAATTAATACTTCCTAATTCAATTCTCCCATTCTTGCTGCTAATAATTCCTCCTTCTAAAAAAATATTTCCTCCTATCAAAGCCAGAGTATGATCGGCTTTCACTTGTAAAGCATTAGAAAATATCTCGTAGTTAAGGGGAGAGTAATAATCATTTGCTTTTAGAGTATGACCTGTATTTCTAACAGTAATTGTTCCCTGATTTTTATTAAATTGTAGTCCCACAGGTACGCTAATAGTTAACAGTGGTTTAATTTGACTATTTTTAGCAATAAACTGAAATCCGTCAGCAAATCTAATGGTGTTCGCTGTACTACCTACAAATGAGCCACCAATATCTAAGCGTGCATTTTGCCCAAATACAATTCCATTTGGATTTATCAAAAACAAGTTGGCTGTACCATTAACACGGATTAGTCCATTAATATTAGAAACTGATGTTCCAGTAACTCGACTAATAATGTTTTGAGTATCTAGAGGATTATTGAAATAGGCAGTAATATCTATGGGAACAGAAAAATTCTCAAAACTATGGAATAAATTGTCTCCTGTTTTAGTGCCTCCTTCAATAACTATAGTGTTGTCATCTAGCCTTGTAGTACTATTCTCTAATAAAGTTTTATCTGGAGTTATTTCAGCGTTTGACAAACAGATACTTGAATAATAAAAACAAGTTGAAATTGTAAATGTTTTGAAGAGAAAATAACTTTGTTCTTTCATTTTAATATTGAGATTTTGCTCCAAAGTAACTTGAAATCAAATTAAACATATGTAGTAAGTGCTTCTCACATTATGATTCTTGTAAATATAAGCAACATAGTTAAAATTTTACGTATTGATAATACTGATTTATCTTTATATCCTGCTAGGTAAAAATATAGACATTGTAAAATGTTCCTATAGCTCAAATACAACTATAGGGTTAAGAAAAATTTATTTCTATTTTGTATTTAAAGCAGATTAGTTCCTAAATCTAGTATTGGATCTCCTAATGGGCGCTTATTAGCGGCAAACTCTAACAAAATACCGTTGGGATCGAAGAAATAGAATGAAGAAATGAAATCTGCATTTGATATTGGAGTAGCTTGTATACCTTTAGCTATTAAATTTTCTCTATATTGTTCTAACTTTTCTAGTGGTACATTAAATGCTACATGGTTCATAGAAGCGTGCGCTGTAGCAATATTTCCCGTTAAGTGAGCATCTGGATTCATAGACGCAATACCCGGAGCTGCTTTAGGCGCATTTGGAAACCAGAAAAAAGCTAAAGTGCCACCATTGCCAATATCAAAGAAGAAATGCTTTCCATCATTTGGCATTTCCATGACTTTGAGCAAAGAAAGTCCCAGAGTATTACTGTAAAAATCTACAGTAGTTGCTACATCTTTACAGACCAATGCAAGATGGTTAATGTTTTGTAATTGAAATTCTTTCATTGCTTAATCACTTAATAATTTGATATTTGACTATTAGCGTATAACTGGGGTTGAGACGAAAGCAAACAAAAAGCCAAAATAGCTCAAGTTTTGAACCAATTAATTCAATAACGAAGTCTTGGGATGAGAGAAACCAATCTTTTAAAGAGCATAAACTAGATAAATCTATAAAGTTAGTTTATAAGCGATAAAGACTACTGGATTTTGCGCCCTTCACGAAATTCTCTATCCGAACAAAAATACATTGTAGAGTTTGATAACAGAAGTTTCTAGAAAAGTTCTTGATTTTGACCCGGAAGTTAACGATTTGGTCATGCAAAATATACCTGATTGATGTCCTGATTTTGCTGTCATCTCTCCTAAGACGGGTTTTGAGTTAACGAACACTTAAACTGCGATCGCCCTAGCCCCACCCCAACACCAGCTGTGCTTCACACGACATCCCACAGCAGCACACACGAGTGTCGAAAGTATTTTTTGACATTTTTGGGAGAAAAACTGCTGTGAGAGTTACTGGATAAGGATAAAAACTGGTTACAAAATTCTCAAATCTCAGTAAAATACTCAAACAAATCAGTAGCTTAATTTAGCTAGTACTGAGACATATATGTAATATGTGCGTTAATTAATGCAACTATCTCAAGATAGATTATTAATCACAAAACCCATCAACTCGTAAATCGCGCCAAATGTCAGAAACCTGCCATCCAGTGTTACCAACGGATTGTAGAACAGGATAATTTTGCGCCGATGCTTGGTAAGCCGGGTATTCTGTGGTAGAGGTTTCGGCTTCTGGTAATGGCTGCTGTTCGATAGGTACGTCGGCAACGGCGGGTTCTACTGGAGGAAGTTGTTCTGGTACGAGTGGTACTTCTGTTACTGGCTGTGGAACGACAGATTTTTTGAGAGCGCGGAACTCCGGTTTCTTAATGATAGGTTTCATAATCATCCTGGCGTAAAAGCTTGAGAGCGCGAAAAAAATAAATGCAGTTAAAATTGCATGAATGCCTCATCTATTGTGAGTGATTGGGTAATGCTGGACAAGTAGTGAAAACAAGATAATCTAAACAACAATCAATACTGCTCGGTTAAGGAGAAATAGAGGTAAAACAAAGAAAATTTTGTTCGCRAATGTTTTACGCGAACAAGATGATTGGACTTACTTTTTCTCTTTGAGGCTATCGTACAAGTCCACCCAATTTTGACGAAGAGAGTCGATGCAGGAAGTTAAGTGATCGATTTGAGTTCTTCTAGCCACAGAGAGGACAGCATCAATATGAGCAGGGCTTCCAGCCTTACCCAAATGCTTATATTTGCTCAATTTGTTGGGTTGAGTTGTGGAAAAAATTGGTTTGGTAGCGTGTAATTTATAGTACCAATAAGCTTGTTTTTTTCCGCGTGCTTGGTAACGTAAAACACAACAACCAGGTGGCGCTACTTCCCCTGAAGCCTGAATTTGTTGAATGGAGAGTTGTAAGGTAGCAATGGCTTGTTGTATGAGTTCAGCTCTAGAAATAATGTCAGAATCAACCATCTGGCATTTCTCGTGCGTATGGTAATTAAGTGGGTTGCTTTGTTCGCGGATTTTTTACGCGAACAAGACCGAATTTAGTTTATATTATTTTACAGCCAAAATTAAACGTAAGTACCGTCTTGTTAATGTCACTTGTTAATTTTGAGGTTCAACAGCCCTGCATTACCCCAAGCCAATTACTTCTGGCAATGGATGAAGTAATTCCGTCTCAAACAATAACGAACGCAATTATCAGTACTTCTTCTGTTGGGCAACGACAACGAATACTTCCAACTCATGTAGTTGTGGTTTTAGTAATTGCCATGAGTTTTTGGTCATCGGACTCTATTGTATCGGTGTTCAAAAATCTGATTCATGGTTTCGCCAGTTTACGAATACCGGAATTAATACGTTTTAAAACACCAACTTCTTCATCAATTACCGAAGCACGGCAACGAACCGGAGCATCTGTAATGACTCGTTTGTTTGAGATGGTTGCAAAGCCATTAGCAACAGTTTTAACGCCAGATGCCTTTCTGGGAGGATTAAGAATAATGGCTGTAGATGGGACAGTAATGGACATTCCTGAGACTCAAGAAAATGCCAGAGTATTTGGTTATCCTGGTTCTCGCCCTGGGACATATCCGGCATTCCCGAAAGCCAGATTAGTTTTTTTGGTAGAAGCGGGTACTCATTTAATTACCGATGCATTCATTAGTCCTTATCGAATTGGTGAAAGGAAAGGAGCTTTAAAATTATTACGAAGTGTTAGTGACGGGATGTTGCTGATGTGGGATAGGGGACTACATTCATTCAAGATGGTTAATGCCGCAATTAAACAAAAATGCCATATTCTTGGACGTGTACCAGCCCACGTTAAATTCGAGGTCGTTCAAACTTTTGATGATGGTTCTTATAAGTCGTGGATTGCTCCTGATGGTAAGTCTCTAAAGTTAGGTGCAACCCGAATTCCTGTCCGCGTAATAGAATATACTGTTGAAGAGAACGGTACAGAAAAAGTTTATCGTCTGATTACCGATTTAATGGATATTTCGATTTTTCCGGCTTTGCTTTTAGCGACTGAGTATCACCAGCGCTGGGAAGCAGAGAATACTTTGGATGAATTAAAAGTCCATCTTTTAGGGCGAAAAACTCCTATTCGCTCTAAAAATCCTCGTGAAGTAGTACAAGAAATCTATGGTTGGTTACTAGGACATTATTGCATACGTTGTTTAATGTTTCAAAGTGCTGAAAAAGTAGGATTGTCTCCGCTACGTCTAAGCTTTACTGGCAGCCTTAGAGTGATTAGACGTGCTATCCCTTTGTTCCAGATTGCAGTAGAAATATTCCCAGATATTAATGTATTTTTTAGTTGGTTAATTTCGGAAATAAAAGATTTAAAAATTCCACCACCACAGCACAGAACTAATCCCAGAGTCGTCAAGAAAACTCGCTCAAAATTTCCGAGTAAAAAACGATGTCATAGAAATAATGGCACTCCTCGACAACTATTATCCTTTCAAATTTTTAGTCAAGCAAGTTGAATACATCTATTATTTGGGCGATACCGTAAATTGTTCATTCTGAATTTATAATTCAACAGGTTAAAAATCTTCTCAGCAATTGACAATTAAATTTTTCGAGAGTGCCTTCAGGTACAAGCAACGTTTTTAGCTGTTTTTGTTCTCGTAAGACACACGCGAACAAATTATGATTTATTCCACTATCTATTTTCCCTTAACCGAGCAGTATTGGAACTGGTCATCTATTATTTGGGCGATACCGTAAATTGTTCATTCTGAATTTATAATTCAACAGGTTAAAAATCTTCTCAGCAATTGACAATTAAATTTTTCGAGAGTGCCTTCAGGTACAAGCAACGTTTTTAGCTGTTTTTGTTCTCGTAAGACACACGCGAACAAATTATGATTTATTCCACTATCTATTTTCCCTTAACCGAGCAGTATTGCAATGGTACTAACTCTTATGTCTGAGTTTTGGAATCCTGGCTTGTTGCGATCGCTTTTCTAGTTATCTAGACATTAGTATCAAATCATACTTGTGTAAATGAGATTCATTCCATTTAATTTCCGATACTACCTAGTATGTTTTGACTATTTAGAAACGATCGAACAAAATTTTTAGTAATTTTTAATACTCGTAATACTAATTGACTGACTTTTTTACTTAGCCTTACAAGGAAAAACAGTTTTTGGTATGGAGTTATTTGTGCAATAATATTTAATGTAACTTAATATTTTGCAATATTTAGAGTGTTAGCACTGTACAGTTCGTAACGCTAATCACTAATAGAATTTTCTATATGGTGGTTAGTGGTTCTTGCCATGACTATATTTGAGGAATTTTTACTTGAATGCTAGGCGGAGTAAAAGCGTGATCCAGTTAAAGCAATCACTCAATTATCAAAGAAAGCTAACCTTTTTCCTAAAAAAGAAATCTAATTTTAGAGGGCTTTTTATTGCTCTTTTCATTATTAGTTTATGGGCTATCAGTTTAATTTTCTTACTTTTAGTTGATATCTATAAATTAAATTTTTGGATGTTCTGTGTCTTAATTCCTTGGCAAACATTTTTATATACTGGATTATTTATTACTTCCCATGATGCCATGCATGGCGTAGTTTTTCCTAAAAGTTCTAAAATAAATCATTTAATTGGTAGATTGAGCCTATGTTTTTATGGGCTTTTACCATACGATAAACTATTAGCAAAACATTGGTCACATCACCGTAATCCAGCTAGTCAAATAGACCCTGATTTTCATGATGGAAAACACAAAAGTTTCCTTGCTTGGTATTTCTATTTCATGAAAAATTACTGGAGTTGGGGACAAATAATTGCCATTACTTTCAGTTATCAATTTGTAAATCGTATACTCCAGATACCCCATGAAAATTTAATTTTGTTTTGGGTACTTCCCTCACTTTTAAGTTCATTGCAGTTATTTTATTTCGGGACTTTTATACCCCATAGCCAACCAATTAGGGGTTATGTTCAACCACATTGTGCCCAAACTATTGAGTGTCCAGTTTGGTTGTCGTTTCTTACCTGTTATCATTTCGGTTACCACAAAGAACATCACGAAAATCCTCATCTTCCTTGGTGGAAATTACCAGAAATTTATAAAAAGGGAAAGTTGTTGACGGTTGACGGTTGACGGTTCAATAATATTATGTCCGCATAATTAATTATGATTCCCATAGCCATCATTGTAGAGACGTTGCAATGCAACGTCTCTAATGCAATTCAGACCATTACGAATTAGTAATTAATTGTTTGGGTTGGCTGAGACTGCGGAAATAAAGACCGCCTACGGTTATCCAAAAAAGTAGATAACCCACAGCTTGGAGTAGATACAATTTTTGGGTGTAACCAAATAAGGTTTTGAGCAAAATACCGGGGAATTTTCGGTCAGGTAATATTGTTGAGAAATCCCAAACTTGGGGGCCTAAAACACAAGATGTATTTCCTTGTCCGCAAATACCCAAGACTTCTGGGTTGATTTGGCTAAAAGCAATGGCCGCAGCATCAATATGGCGCAGAACAGAAATTACTAACCCGGAGACAATTAGCAGCAGTAACACACCCATCACCTGGAAAAATCGGCTTAAATTAATTCGGATGCTCCATTTAAATAGCAGCATACCGATGATAACAGCGATCGCTAATCCTCCCATTGCACCCAAAACAGGCGTCAAACCTTCTTGGAATTTAGCAACGATAAACAAAGCTGTTTCTAAACCTTCGCGAAACACAGCAATAAAAATTAAACTAAAAATTGCCCAACCGGCGCTATCAGTTCCCCCCAAAGCACTTTTAACAGAACCTTCAATTTCAGCTTTGAGAAATCGCGCTTGTCGTGTCATCCAAATTAGCATCCAACTGAGCATGGCGATGGCGATTACACCCAACCCCACCTCAAAAAGTTGCTTGAACACAGGTGCATAAAGCTGCTTAGATGTCTGCAATCCTTGTAATCCCACATGAATTAGCAAACCAAATACAAAACTCGCCAAGATACCGATGAAAACACCAAAGTAAACCCAACGCTGTAATTTTTGTTGTTGAGCTTGCTGTAAACACGCGAAGACGATTCCCACAACCAAAGCGGCTTCAACGCCTTCCCTTAAGGTGATAAAAAAAGTTGGTAAAGCAGCACTCCAATTCATAGAACTTTAATAGATAATTTCACTAACAGAGATTTAGCGAGAGATTTTGAGTATACTTGCTGATTTTTCAACAACCTCTCATAACCTTCTGCCAAAGCTATGCTAACAGCGATCGCACTCAAGTCATCAATGAACTTTTACGTCAGCCGTCGTTTAACTTCCTCTGCTAAATTTTCCAATAAAACTTCCACTTGTTGACCTGTTTTCAAATCTTTCAGAGAAGATTTATTTGCTGCTGCTTCCTCAGAACCAATAATTACACAAAATTGAATTCCTTGTTTATCTGCTAATTGAAATTGTTTTCCCAAAGGACGCTTATCAAAGTTAGTGATAACATTAATTCCCGCTTGACGCAGTTGTTGGGAAACTTTTAGATAAGTCGGCATTAAATCATCTTGCATATTCACCACCATCACCTGTGCGGGTGTAGCAGCTAAGGTACTGAGAATACCTGCTTTTAACAATCGACTAATTAAGCGAGTTAAGCCAATGGAAATGCCGACACCAGGCATTTTTTCACCTAAAAATACTCCCACTAATTCTTCATATCTACCACCAGAACAAATACTACCCAAGGCTTCATGTCCCAATAAAGTTGTTTCGTAAACTGTACCAGTATAGTAATCAAGCCCACGGGCAATGGATAAATCAATACAAAAACGATTTTCGGCAACTCCGAGATTACGCACCCCTGTAATTACTGTTTCTAATTCGGTAACACCTAAAGCCAACTGTTCGCTTTCTGGAAGATTGTTTGCTAAGTGTTTGAGTTTATCTAATACTTCATCAACTGAGCCATCTATTTTAATAAACTCAATGATTTTTTCAGCTTGGTCTGTGGTAATTCCTTCTTTTTCTAAATCCTGTTTGACTTTAGTTTCACCAATTTTTTCTAAAGTATCAACAACACTGATACAAGATTTAATTTGGTTTTCGGCAATTCCCACTGATTTAAAGAAACCTGTCAGAACCTTACGGTTATTGATGCGGATAAGAAAATCACCAATGTTAATTGCTTCAAATATTTCAGTAATAATTGCAGGCATTTGAGCATCATAAAGTAAGCTCAGTTCCCGACGGGCAACTACATCAATATCGCATTGGCGGAACTGGCGAAAACGCCCATCTTTTGCTCTTTCTCCGCGAAAAACTACATCCATTTGGTAGCGGGCAAAAGGAAAGGTTAATTCATTAAGGTGACGAGCAATGTAAGCTGCTAATGGCACTGTTTGGTCAAACTTTAATGCCCTTGCTTCTGAACCAGTTTCGCCGGATTTATCTTTTTCGGCTTGGCGATTTGGTGGCAATATGGGGTCAATTCCATAAATGATATTGTCGCCTTGGTTTCCTTTAGCTTGTAGGACTTCTAAACGTTCTACTGCTGGGGTTTCAATGGGTGTAAATCCATAGCTTTCATAAACTCTACGGATGGTATCTAATAAATATAATTCTAGGCGCTTTTCGCTAGGTAAAAATTCTGGGAAACCGCTAGGAGTAGAAAAGTTTATTTTGTCACCTTTTGCCATATACGATTTTGGATTTTAGATTTTAGATTTTGGATTGGCATAACACACCCTACGAAAGAATGTCGCTTACTTAAGCAAAAGTAGCTGCCCAGATCCCCGACTTCTTGAAAAAGTCGGGGATCTAAATCTCAGGTTAAGTAAGGGACATTCAACTCTACGAAACTTCTAAATTCTGAGTTCTGAATTCTGAATTCTGACTTCTGAATTCTGCTTTATTTTACCCGTTGTTCTTGAATGAGAGTGCGTTGAAATATTTGACCATTTTTAAACCAATGCCAAGTACGGGCGCGATTGTTATTATCAGGACTAATGTAAATCATTTCATATAAGCTCATATCTGGGTTTGTCTTATAAGCAAACCACAAAATTACAATGGAATTGTCAGCTTCCCAGGCTTTGCCGTCAATGCGATCGGTGTCAAACCACAGTTTATTATCTTTATAGATTCCGGGAAATTCGTATTCTTCTTTTTTTCCGTCAGCCCATTTATAGCGATTAATTTGGTAGTAAGGATGAGGGCCGTTTTCTGGAAATTGACATGTTAAATGAGATTCGTAGCTATCAATGATTTTTCCAGCTGTATCTATTAATGTATAAGTGCCTATCCAATCTCCTTCGTGACGGGCAAGCACGGGCATTGCTTCTTTGATATTAGACATGGCTATTCACCTTTTATTGTTCTAACATTTTGAAAAATCGAGTAAAGTAGTCTGGAAAAGTTTTTGCTGTACAACCTGGGTCTTTAATTACAATCCCTGGAACTTTTAAGCCTGTGACAGCAAATGCCATTGCCATGCGATGATCGTGATAAGTTTCAATGGCTGCCGGTGTAATGGGGCCTGGTTCAATCTTCAGTCTATCGGCAAATTCTTCAACCCGGACTCCCAGACGACGCAATTCGGTAACTACGGCGTGAATGCGGTCAGTTTCTTTGTAGCGAATATGTTCGACATTGCGAATGGTAACAGGTGAGGAGGCAAAGGGAGCGATCGCTCCTAAAGTTTGCACCAAATCTGAGATATCATTCATGTCAATATCGATACCTTGTAATTGATCTGGCCCTGTAACTTCCGTATAATCATCACCTTCACGTACCTGGCAACCCATCTGTTCTAAGACGTTGAGCCAAAGAATATCACCTTGACAAGATTGTTTAGTCAAATATTTTACCCGCACTCGTCCACCAGTGACGGCGGCGGCGGCAAAAAAGTAAGAAGCATTTGACGCATCTGGTTCTATTGTGTAATGTCGAGGCTGGTAACGCTGGCCTGCTTTAATTTGGAATTGATTTTCGCTGATTTCATCTACCTGTACGCCAAAATCCGCCATCAACTTACAAGTCATTTTCACGTAAGATTGAGAAACCAATGTTCCTTCAACTTCAATAATGGTGTCTTGTTGGGCGTAAGGCGCAATCATTAATAAAGCCGAAAGTTGCTGACTTGTTTGATTAGCTTTTAAGCGAAAATGTCCCCCAGAAAATTGCCCACCGTAAATGGTGTAAGGCATAAAATCAGCATTGCCTTGGAAGTTGACACTTATACCACTACTTTGTAAGACCTTTAGTAAATCGCCCATCGGTCGTTCTCGCATCCGGGGAACGCCATCTAAACGATATTCGCCATTACCCAGTGCTACCAATGCCGAAATAAACCTGGCTGCTGTACCTGCTAAACCCACAAATAAGTCTGCCTGCTTGGCGGGAATTTCGCCTCCCTTTCCTGCTATTTGAATTTGAGCCTGGTCAGGATTTAGGGTTATGGGGATGCCTAATTGCTCTAAACATTTAGCAAAATAATTGCTGTCTTCACTAAATAAAGCATTTTCTAAAATCGAGTCACCTTGCGCCAAGGCTGCGACAAGTAATGCCCGATTAGTAATACTTTTAGAACCAGGAATCTCCACCGTGGCATCTATTGGGCGATTCAGAGCAGGGATGGCAATAGTATCCACTTTAAACCTCAGTGCAGGCGATCGGCTACAACTTAATTATGTTCGCATATTATTGGGAACTGGGGTATTGGGCATTGGGCATTGGGCATTGGGACTGGGAAATGGGGAAGGTTATCAAAAACTGATACGAAGCATAACGAATTTGGTTTGTAGCACTTGCCTCTGGGTTTTTCAGGAGAAACTCAAGGTTGAAAGCGGAGGTGTTGAAGCGATTTTACTTGAGCAATGGTTTCAAAGTTGCGATCGCGGAAGACGACTATCCAAACTGATGTATCAATCAGCAGCATGACGAGTCTCGCGCAGAGCTTTGTGGTCAAAGTCTGGGGCAAACTGAATTTGTCCAGCGAGGTCAAAAAGGTTTTTCTTGCGGTGCGATGCTTTAGAGGAGTCACTTCGTGAACGTACAAGTTCTTGCAGAGCAAAATTCACTAGTTCTTCTTGGGTAGTGAAGTTAGTAAGTTGTAAGGCTTCGCTAAGGAGAGATTCATCGAGGTTAAGGGTAATTTGCATAGGTATGAGTTGAGATAAACACAATATTCTGCTCACATTTTAATCCGATAGACCACCGACTCACCTCAGGGCATAAAGTTACTCTAAGTAGGGCGTGATATCATGTCCGCTAAATTACTTACGATATGTCATTGCGAGCGCAACGAAGTGGAGCAAAGCAATCACAAGGCCTCTGCCATCGCCAGTTGACTGTTTTATTGTCCACGCTCTGGCTTGCAATCTGCAAAACCCAACGCCTCTGTGTCGAGAAAACTTGCGATTCTCTTTCAGAGACACTACGTGAACGCCATCTCAATAACTGCTTCGATTGGATATTCAATTTCAGTAGCACGAGCAATTAGAGCGGCGCGAATTCGTTCAGGTAAGCATCCTAAAATAACTTCGGCATCATTGGGGGAAAGTTGCTCTTGGAGATTGGCTTGCATCGCTTTACTATCTTTCGGTTGGAATTTGGACGTTGTAAGGAGGTTCGGTGGCTCTTGTTTAGATATCCTCTTTATCTTCAATCGCCCGTTGCTCATATTCTGTAATGATGCTTTGAATGTCATCTGCGGCAATATCGACTTGTTCAGATTTTGCATAAACAGTCAGCAAAATAATTCCCGTTGCTGTCTTGACGTAGTAAATCAGACGATAGCCACCGCTTTTACCTTTTTGAATGTCACTATTTCGGACTCTTAACTTAAAGAGCGCATAACCAACCCCAGGTATTTTATCTCCTAGCAACTCTCCCTGCTCAAGTTGTTCGATGACGGGTTGTATATCATTCCGAATACTCCGATACTTCTTGGCAAGAGCGCGTAGATTTCGGTTGAACGTTGGCGAAGCTTCAACTTGAATGAAAGGCCGATCAGTCATTTTCAAGCCCTTCCCAAAGTTGAGCCACCGGGATAGTTTGCCCAGTCATGGCTTCATGCCAAGCTTGGCGGAAATCTGCTAAGACTTCTGCTTGAGATTGATCGTTCAGAACTTCCTCTTCTGAAATTAGAATAATAACTTCTACGCGACTGTTTTTATCTGTTATGAGAGGATGATCTAAGGTTAGTTGTCCTTGCTCATTAATCGTTGCCATGACTTTAACTGCTTTCATTGCTACTCCAAAATGTTAAGTAGTAGTGGTTAAGTTAATTCCTAACGCTTCAAGTTGCTGATTGATCCAAGCCGTTGCTGTCGCTTCATCGGTTTCCATCGCTCTTTATACTCCTGTTTTAGCAATTTCTAGCAGTTGCTTGGATTGCTCCCGTGCTTTGCGAGATTCTCTGACCTTTTCTGTGATTTTTTTACGAGTAGATTCTTTGGGTAGAGTGATTGGAATCTTCAATAAATCCTCAGTTGAGATTGCTGGGTACATACTGGCAGTCGTATGAAGATCCAGAATTTCGCAGACAATAGGCGATCGCAAATAAACTAGTAAAACTTCTGGCTCAATTTTGGTTGGTTTGAGAACAGCAAAACCAGACGAGCAAATGTGGTTATTTTGCTCGGATTGAATTAAGGCTGAAAATCTGCGGATAGGGCGAACTGTTTGTAATTTGAGTCTTTGAGGATATCGGCTAGGTTCATCAGGCGCTAGAGAATCTACATAAATGCTTAGTCAGTTATAGAGTGTAACGCTATTCTAGAAATCGACTTATAGGTTTTTTTAATACTTTTAACTTTTTTTTGCGTGACATCAATGCACATCTTTTACTAAACTTATCTTTCTAAGTAGATAGTCATGATTAAATCTAAGATGTCATTGCGTTCGCGTAGCGTCTCGTAGAGAGCGAAGCGAAGCAATCCCAGAGACTTTGCGATTGCTTCGCTTCGTTCGCAATGACAGAACATATTATATTTATTTATGTCCATCTACTTAGTGCGTCTCAAAAACTTGTGTTGTTGACCAACGGACTTGTGTTGTTGACCAACGGACTTGTGTTGTTGACCAAAGGACTTGTATTGTTGACCAACGGACTTGTGTTGTTAACCAACGGACTTGTGTTGTTGACCAACAAACTTGTGTTGTTGACCAACAAACTTGTGTTGTTGACCAAAGGACTTGTGTTGTTGACTAAAGGACTTGTGTTGTGAACTAAAACTATCAAAATTCTTCCAGGTGCTTTGGTTAGCGTAGACGAAACTTTGCCAGAGATGATCGCCTCTGGTAAAACAGATATTTTGAACAGGATGAAATGCAGTCTCCATGCCCCATGCCCAATGCCCAATGCCCTATTCCCCACTCCCAAACCACCACGGGTCATTACTGGCATTGGTTTTAATCAAATAAGCTTTTTTCCGCGTAAACCGCTTTATTGCTGCTGCACCCATGCGCGAACCTCCAAGTCCAGAGAATTTAAAGGCGTTTTTCTCTCCTTCGTGCATAATGGCGGTGAGTGCAGCATCGTTAATACTGATAGCACCTGCATCTATATACTGGGCAACTTCTAAGGCTTCTGCCTCTGATTCAGCAAATACCGCCGCACTCAGTCCATACATGGAGTCGTTTGCTAAAGATATTGCTTGTTCAACTGTGGCAAAAGGCATAATTGGCATTAGAGGGCCGAAAGTTTCTTCAGTCATTACTTTCATGGAATGATTGACCTGAGTCAGCACTGTGGGACGACACCACCAACCACCACCCAAGTCTTCAATAACGCCACCGCAGTGAATTACTGCTCCTTTTTCCACTGCGTCTAAAAGATGGTCGCTAATAATGACTGCTTGTCTTTCGGCTATGATGGGGCCAATTTCTCCATTTTCAAGGGTGGGATAAGCTAACTTCAGGCGAGAAGCTTTAGCTATTAGTAGATGGTAAAACTTTTCAAATATTGATTCTGCAACGTAAACTCGTTCAATTGATAAGCATGATTGTCCGGTATTGACCACCGAACCCCACAATATAGCTGAGGTTGCTAAGTCTAAGTTGGCTGATTCTAAAACGATCGCTGGATCTTTTCCACCTAATTCCAAAAAAGCTGGAATAAATTGTTTAGCAGCTGCTTGGCCTACTTTTTTTCCTGTGGCAACGCTACCTGTAAAGCATATCAAATCTACATTTTCAATTAAACCAGCCCCGGTTTCCCCTGCTCCTTCAACAAAAGTTAAAATATGGCGCAATTTGGGCACAGCGTTGAGTGCTCTAATCAGTGGTGCTACGAAGCGGGGAGCAATTTCACTCGGTTTGACAATAACGGCACAACCCGCCAACAATGCGGGAATGGTATCAATAGTAGACAGTAATAAGGGAAAGTTCCACGGGCTAATAACGCCAACTAAAGGATAAGGTACTGATGCTTGTTGTAAAGCGATAAAAGGAATTGCTGTGTTTTTTGCAGATTCTTGCAGCAACTCTGGGGCTAGCCTACACCAACGGTCAATGCTAGAGAGAAAAGAATCGATTTCTAATATTGAAGTTGATAATCTGCCAGTATCATTTACCAAAGCTTCCGTTAAGCGATCGCGTGTAGATAGTATCGCTTCCTTCCACTGTTGTAAAGCTTCAATTCTCCCCTCAATACCCAATTGTTGCCAATGAACCTGCGCCCGACGCATACGCTTACATTTCTGCACCAGTAACCTGGGAGGCGGCGGAATAATTACGTAATCATATTTGCCAGTTCGGGGGTTGCGGACTTCTATTGGTTTTGTCATTAGTTAGGAGTTAGGAGTTAGGAGTTAGGAGTTGGGAGTTAGGAGTTAGGAGTTGGGAGTTAGGAGTTAGGAGTTAGGAGTTGGGAGTTAGGAGTTAGGAGTTAGGAGTTATTTTGTTTTGATTCCAATGCCCAATGCCCAATGCCCAATACTTCTCTGCGAGAGGCTGCGCCAACGACTACGCTCAGTACAAGTGCCCAATGCCCCATGCCCAATGCCCAATGCCCCATGCCCAATGCCCAATGCCCAATGCCCCATGCCCAATCCCCAATTCAAATTATCCCCAGTTTCGCTAATCGTTCGATGGTGGCTTGCTGTGTTTGCAGGAAGTGTTTGCGGTCTACTTCTTGATCCAGCATAGTATTAGGGGGGTAAAAGTGTGACTGACGATAACTTTCGGCGTAGAGTTCAAATCGTTGGCGTGAAAGTAAATTATTTAACCCTGGTCGGCGGCGATCGCGGCGTAATGCGGCTAAATCTATCTCGGCGAATGCTGCCATGCTTTCACCCGCAGCAGTTTCGGCTATGACTATTCCGCGATAATCGATGATTTTTGAGCCGCCATCAGCAGAGGCAATGGGGATAGCAATATTAGCGATGCCTGCGGTATTAGCTGATACGACATACGCTAAATTTTCTACGGCACGAGAAATTTTTGCAGCGTCTTTGGGTGTGAGGTTTTTGTTATATACTTCGGAAGTGGAATGCACAAAAATCTCTGCTCCTCGCATGGCTAGACACCGGGCGACTTCGGGATACAAAATTTCTTCTGATGCTAAGGCTGCTAAATTACCAATCTCAGTTTTAGCAACAGGAAACACTCCTTCTAAACCATAGCAATCAAGATATTTATCCCAAACGTCATGGGGGGTAGGGGCAAATAAGGAATTTAAGCGCCGATAGCGTAGGATAATTGAGCCAGAGGGATCGAGTATAAAGCAGGTTTGAAAGTATAATCCGGGAAAGTTGGGGTCAACTTCGTAGGCGTTACCAGCCAAAAAGATTTTATGCTTTTGGGCAATTTTTCCCAGTGCTTCATATTCAGCACCAGCCATTTCTATACAAGCTTTTTGTGCCCATCCTGCGAGGGTATCTCCCATTGGAAAACCAGTAAGAAAATATTCTGGCAGTACAATTAAACGACAATCAAAGCCAATGAAAGCAATACTAGCAGCAATTTGTGGCGCTAGGCGATTGATAGAGTTTAGCATGAGCGATCGCGCTTCGTGACCATCGCTTGCTTGGTTGACTGCATGACAAGTAACTTGCAGTGCTAAGGCACGGTAGGATTCTGAATTATTGGGCATAGGGCAAAGAATTTTAAATTTTGGATTTGGGATTTTGGATTAAAGAAAACATCTAAAATCTAAAATCCAAAATTGTTTGACTAATGACTAATTTTACGATCGCCACCCCAGAGCGATCGTACTAGTTTATCTGTTAATTGAGTGCCAAAAAGTTGGGCGGCAAATTTGTTTCCTGGGTCGCGTTCGGCGGCGGTTCGGCGTAGCAATAAATCGCGATTTGCTAAAGTGTTGCGTAAATCTTCGGTTATGGGTGCGGCTGCGTCTATCCAAGTTAGCCAGCGTTCTAGTGTTTCCTGTGCAATTGTGCTAGTGATTTCGAGGGTATCAGAGGTAGGTGCGCCGGTGTAACAAAGACTAACGGGGGATTGAAAAAGGCGGACGTAGACGCTTTTACTAATAAATGGCTTGAGGCGTGCATCATCTTGTAATTTTAAAAATGTTTGGTTCACTGGTTCATAATAGCGATCGAGATATGCCAAATCGGTTAAAAGCTCAGTCCGAGGAATGTAATCTATATAAAATAAAATATCTGCATTGGGAAGAGTGCCAAATTCAAAGGCCAAATGGGGAACATCGATATGCGGCGCTAACCAAATGGTGAGGCGCATGGTGCTAAAGTTGGATTTTTCGGGGTTTCCTAACCATGAATGCACTAGCCAATCAATTTCTGTTCCCGAAAATGCACTCAGGGAACCTTTGATATTACCGTCAAGACTGCTGTATTGCTGTAAATCTGCTACAGAAGGATCTGGATTTAATTGAAAACGAGATTCTAATTTTTGGCGGAGTTCTTTTGTAATATTCCACAACTGCTCAAATACAGTTTTATTGTCTAGATTGGTTGGTATCATAGTTGAAATTGGTTGGTTTTATAAAGAAGAATTCAGCAAATCCTGAGTCAGAATTCAGTATGAATTTTGTACGAGTGGTTGATAGCGCAATACAGTTCAGTTAAGCCTTTCTTTCTTCTCTTTGCGTCCTTCTCTGACGAGACGCTGCGCGAATACGTCCTTGGCGGTAGCCTGCGGCAAGCCGCTACGCGTCTACGTTAAAAAAATTGAATTTGACCAAGAGTTTTAGCCTTAACACCAAGCGTATTGGTTGATAGCGTAGCAGTAGCGAGTCTTGCCTACGGCACTGAATATTGGTTAAAACCTCCCCCTTAGTGGGCGAAAAAAAATAAAATATTCTTCCTAATTAAAACTCTATCCCTTTATGGGTAGAGTATTCCCCTTCCCCTTTACCCTTTCCCCTTTACCCCTTCCCCTTTACCCCTTCCCCTTTACCCCTTCCCCTTTACCCTTTCCCCTTTAAAAAGCCAAGTTACCTTACCACTAGCGCGTGTTACTGTATTCTCAAAAGGGGGATGCTTTTACTTTATCTATTTAATTTATGTCTGCTTGCCAAAGATTACGGCAATTACTAGCGCGTCCAGAAATTATTGTAATTCCTGGTGTTTATGATTGTTTGGGAGCTAAGTTAGCCGAACAACAGGGTTTTGAAGTCGTGGCTACCAGTGGCTTTGGAATTGCGGCTTCTGTTTTGGGTTTGCCAGATTATGGCTTTGTCACGGCTACGGAAATGCTTTACAGTGTGGGGCGAATTGCTCAATCGATTAATATTCCTTTAATCGCTGATTTAGATACGGGTTATGGTAACGCTTTAAATGTAACTCGCACCATTAAAGATGCCGTACAGTTCGGTGTTGCTGGGGTGTTGTTGGAAGATCAGGAATGGCCGAAAAAGTGCGGACACTTTGAAGGTAAGCGAGTGATTCCCCAAGCCGAACATGCAGGAAAAATTCGCGCCGCAGTACAAGCCCGTGGCGATAGCGGTTTAGTAATTATTGCCCGGACTGATGCGCGTGGCCCCTTAGGTTTAGCAGAAGCCATTGCCCGTGGTAGAGCTTACATAGCGGCGGGAGCAGATATACTGTTTGTGGAAGCTCCGCAATCTGTTGATGAGTTAAAAGCGATCGCTACTGCTTTTCCTGATGTACCGCTAGTAGCAAATATCGTCGAAGGTGGTAAAACTCCAGAAATTTCCGCAATTGAATTACAAAAGTTAGGCTTCAAAATTGCATTTTTTCCCGTGACTGCTTTACTCGCTGTTACACAAGTCATGAAAGCTTGTTTTCAACATCTCAAACAACAAGGAACCACAGCGAATTTGCCCAATTTAGTTAACTTTCAAGATTTTCAAGAACTCGTTGGCGTTCCTGAATATTTACAAATGGAACAAGATTTCAAATCCTGAACTTTGGCTACATCTGCTACATTCACACAGCAGTTTTCATATGTAAATCGGTGGAACAGGCAGGTAAGAATAATAACTCATCAGTCATCAGTCAACAAAATGTGAACAAGACGTGAGAATTTTTTCAGTCAAATTATCGAACAAAAATTAAATAGCACGATGACTTCACAAGTTCCTCAAATTTTCCTTGTAACCTGAACAGCAAAAGGCAAGAAGAAAAAAGCCATCAAGATGAATCTTGCTTAGTTTGTTGTAAAAGCAAAAGAACAGATAGAAGACAAGCAAAAAATCCTTAACTCCAAACTCACTTATCAATTCGCAGTGAATTTTCACAGAAATACTCTGCGTACCTCTGCGCTGACTTTGCGTTTCTTTGCGTTTAAAATTTACCACACAAAAAAACGTCTCAGCCTTACTAACTTTTCACGGTATCTGGAAAACCTCTCTCTAAATCTCTCTCCTGCGAGGAGAGAGACTTTGAATTCTTGGTTTGGAAGTTAGATTTTCCGTGGACTTTTCCATATAACGTGAAAAGTCAGCTCAGCCTTACCCCTAATACGGTTCAAGCAGTATGAACTTACCTTGTGGTCTGGGGGTTAAGGGGTAAAGGATGTATTTGAAACCTTTCCCCTTTCCCCTTTCCCCTTTTCCCTTTCCCCTTTCCCCTTTCCCCTTTCCCCTTTTCCCTTTCCCCTTTCCCCTTTGCCCTTTCTCCTTTCCCCTTTCCCCTTTAACCGAACCGTATTGGCCCTACCCCTTGTGTGTAAACAGGAGACAAACAAATGAAATTACTTTCGATTACAGAACTCGAAACACTAGCAAAACAATCAAAAGAAGTCTGCGTATCGATTTTTCTACCAACTTGTCACGCTGGTTCAGACACACAACAAAACCCAATCCGTTTTAGGAATTTAATCCGAGAAGCTGAAGAACGCCTGATTGAACATGGTTGGCGTGCTGAAGATGCAAAAAACTTACTCGAATCAGTCAGAGAGCTAGATAAGTATGAATTTTGGCAACAGCAGAGTCATGGTTTAGCAATCTTCCGCTCCCAAGACTTTTTGCGTTATTACTCCTTACCTGTAGATTTTCCAGAATTAGTAAATGTTAGTAACCATTTTTACCTGAAACCTCTATTACCCTTATTTCAAAGCGATGGACATTTTTATATTTTGGCTCTCAGCCATAATTTGATTCGGTTATTAGAAGGTACACACCACCATATTCAAGAGATTGATTTGACCGATGTGCTGCCAACTTTAGCAGAGGTATTGTGGTTTGATGAACCAGAACGGCAAACAACATCCCATACAGGCACTCCAGGCGCAGCAGGTGGACGACGCGCTGCTCCTAGTGGAGTCACGGTATTTCACGGTCATGGCGCTGGTGATGAGGATGAAAAGGAAAATCTCAGCATATACTTTCATCGGGTAAATGAAGCATTGCAGGAGTTACTAAAAGCAGAACACGCTCCCTTAGTGCTGGCTGGGGTGGAATATCTTTTGCCGATTTACCGAGAAGCAAATACTTATCCTTACCTCATGGATGTTGGGATAACAGGTAATCCAGAACTACTGTCACCAGAAGAATTACACGCCCAAGCTTGGAAAATAGTAGAACCATTATTTTTGCAAGCACAGCAAGAAGCAATAAATCAATACAGACAATTATTGGGAACTGGAAAAGCCTCCAGCCAAATTAAAGAAACTATTCCCGCAGCTTACCAGGGACGCGTTGATAAATTAATTGTCGCCCTCAATCAACAGCAGTGGGGTACTTTTGACTCAGGTAGCCAAAGGGTTGAAGTGCATTTCAATGCACAACCTGACGATGAAGAATTATTAGATTTCGCAGCCACTCAAACAATCTTAAATGGCGGTATAGTTTATGCAGTTGAGTCAGCAGATATGCCAGATGATACACCACTAGCTGCGGTATTTCGTTGGTGATTTTTTTGCCCAATGACACCACTTACTACAAGTAGGTATAAAAAATTATTTGTTCTGTAAAACTTCAGCGATCGCTTTAGAAATTGGTAACTGAGGATGGCGTTCCAGCCAGAAGAACTCGCCGACTGGATTAACTTCAAGAAATACATACCGATTATCTGGTGTCAAAATAATATCAATAGCACCGTAATTCAAGCGGAATTCTGCCATCAATTTGAGTAATTTTTCTTCCACATCTTCAGGTAGAGTGTATGCTTCCCAAGCATCAAGTAAAGCAATTCCTTGTTTGCGCCAATCGTAACGCGCTTTATCTAAAGCTTGAGAATCAACCGCAGCCGTCAGCACCCGTTTACCTACAATAGTTGTTCGCAACTCCAAAGCTTTAGGAATTTTTTCTTGAAATGTCATTGGGCAGAAACGTAAGCCATCAAGATTCTCTAAATCTTCAGATGAAATTGGATTTGTAAACACAACTTTTTCTCGCCCTTGTTCATCATAAATGGCGAAGGAAGAAAGCATTTTTGTAATTATTCCCTGATGACATTCTTGGGCAAATTGTTTCACTGCCAAGGGATTATTTGTAGTTAATGTTCGTGGCGTATCTAAACCAATTTTTCGTGCTATCTGTAATTGCAATTGCTTATTTTCAGCTCGGCGAATATTCGGTAAAGGATCGAGATGAAAACCCTGAATACTAGCAATCATTCCCTCAATAGTGACGCGAGATTCTTTCAATGAAGCTTGTCTGAGTTGCCTATCCATCGAATCGGGAATTCTCGAACCAATAGCAATGCGCCGATACCAAACTGCTGACACCTCATTTAAATCTAATGTTTGGTCATCCACACTGAGAGTAACTCGTTCAGTTTTCCCATAATAAACATCTAACTGAATTTCCGTAGGAAATCTATCTGTGTCAAAACGAAATGCTTTCCCTCCTTGGTCTGCAATTACTTGCATAACTAGAGGAATACTTTCGTTATCTTGGCTGTGAGTAATGATTAAAATAGTCATTTGAAGGGGAGTTAGGAGTTAGGAGTTAGGAGTTAGGAGTTAGGAGTTAGGAGCTAGAAGTTAAGAGTTAGGAGTTATTCTCCTTGTCTCCCTTGTCTCCCTTGTCTCCCTTGTCTCCCTCATCTCCCTACTCACGATTTTTACGAAAGTAGCGCATCAGCGATCGCTTCTGCAATGGGATAGTCTAAATCTCTCTCTAGCATCCCCCATTCTCCTGTGGGATTAATTTCTAAAAAAACATATTCGCCTGATGGAGTTTTAATAAAATCAAATGCTCCAAAAAGTAGGCTAAATTTTTCCATAAAAGCATCAAGACAATGGATTATTTTATCAGGTAGTTGATATGGTTGCCAGGTTAAAGTTTGTTTTGTGCCACGTCGCCAATCTTGGGTTGATGATGCATATTCTGATGCATCTAGCGCGCCAACAAATAAGTTACCATTTACATAAACTGCGCGTAATTCTAATTGTTTGGGTATTTGTTCTTGAAATACAACTGGACAATAACGCAGTGTTTCGGCGTCAATTAAATCTTCTTCTTTGACGATGCTGGTATACATGAAAAAAGCAGAGGCTTGCATACCATAAGAAAGAGGTCTCAGCAGTTTGGTAATCATTTTTTTGTTGACTTGCTGGAAAAATTCTCGTGCTTGTTGAGGATCGTTAGTCACGAGAGTCTGCGGTATCATAAGACCTACTTCTGATGCAACTCTAAGCTGGCGTAATTTGTTTTCTGCTGCACTGATGCGCTGTAAATCATCCACCCACTTGGCTGTCCTGAGGCTATCCCAAAAGCCGTCTAAAACTGCTAGCGATTCATTAGAGCAAGCTGCTTGAAATTGGGGAGCTAATTCTTTACCTAAATCGGGTTGCCAGATACGCCGCATCCATACAGCTTGTACTTGCTCAGTGTTGAGGGAGACATCGCCATATTTCAGTGTATGGTTGCTACCAAAGTTACTTAAATTAGCCTGGAGTTGCAGTGCGATGGGAAACTTATCTGTATCAAGGCGAAATGGCTGTGCGCCTTTTTTTGATACAGCTTCAGCAACTCTATCTATTGTGAAGTAATCACCACTGTGGGTAATTAATAAAACTACATCACGCTCAAGGTGCAT
Organism: Nostoc linckia z4; assembly: GCF_002608075.1. Taxonomy (GTDB): domain Bacteria; phylum Cyanobacteriota; class Cyanobacteriia; order Cyanobacteriales; family Nostocaceae; genus Nostoc; species Nostoc linckia. Next base: position 35,369 of record NZ_LAHA01000052.1, on the reverse strand, counting down.
AATATATTTTCAAAAAGTCAAAGAAAGTCGGGAGTGGTGTAGTTGAATTACTCTAAAAGCGTTGTAATGGGAAGCCAACCCCTAAATGGAGTTGGCAAAGCTAATACAGCAGTCATAAATCATTTGTGAAATTTTACATATCAAGCTGTTGTTTGACTACAGTCAACAGTCACCACTGGTATTTTTCACAACTCAAATAGGATTGCTATGGTATTGTTATTGTGAGAATTTGTTCAAAACCCTATATCTGATGTCACCGAAGCTAAACAGTTATTCTACAGGAAAATTGTAATCATCCCCATCTGAAGGATATTTTTGAGTAACAGCATACTCATCAGTATCAGAAGGGGCTTTTTTCGTTGAGATTGGACTATCTTCTTGATCGGATGGATACTTCAAAGTTTGAGCAATTTCATCATTCTTTTTCCTGGTTATACCAGAAATTCCACCACTAATTCCTTCTAATTCTTCATCGGATAACTCTTCAAAACTTTGCCCTTCTAAAAAACGGGCAAAGAAAGGTACGGCTTGTGAATTTGCTTGTTTTGGTTGATTTTCAGACATAATTTTTTTGACAGTAAACTAAAGAACAATTTACTTAGTGTTCATAATAATACATGGTATTCAAATATATCAAGTAATAATTTATTCTTAACCTGTCTTTAATTCTAAGTAAAAGTACTTGCCTAAATTGTTTATAAGATTAGCATTTTATTAACAATTGTGACTAAATAATCTTTTGAGTAAAAGACAAGTTTACTTCACAACCTTTTTCAATAAACAATTTCAGACATAAAAGAATGTGATTTGATGATGTGTAAAAATAACTCACACCTCACAAACAAGTAAGAAACAATTAATACTTTCTATATTCGTATAATTGAAAAATCAAACAAAAGTGCTACAGAAACAATGAAATATCAAATCGTGCTGCAACACGGTGTGGAAGACTATGGAAGAACGTGTACCGCTAGTATAGCTAAATATTACGGACATAATTTGGCGATCGCTGCCCTAAAATTAGTTGCACAGCTTCTCATGATTCGCAATCATTCATAGGAATGAATTTTTAATACATAATTTCATACCAATTTAAGTTTAAAAAAAGCTATATCAGCGATAAATGCTGATTTTAAAGTGTTTTAATAAAGTTATTAGTGAAAATTTAGAGAAGCAAAAACATGAAAGGTTTCAGGAAGCTATCCTCGATAGCACTATTGCTATTTGCCTTTGTGTATCCGCCCTCATTAGCACAAGCGAAAGATATTTCTCTAAGTAATGGTTTGAACGAACAAGGTGCGGCGTCAGAGGCTAACCTCATTGGAGATGCAAAAGGAGAGTTTTTAATTGCTCAACGGCGGTTGGGACGATATCGAGTAATCCGACGCAATCCTTACGGAAGAACTCGAATCATCCAACGACGTAATCCTTACGGACGAACTCGAATTATCCAACGACGCCAGCCTGTCGGACGTTATCGAGTAATCCGACGCGATCCTTTCGGACGAACTCGAATCATCCAACGACGCGATCCTTTCAGAAGATACCAAAATATTCAACAACGGCAGTTAAGGCGACAACGAGACTACAGACGTTCATGGTATTAATCTCAAGCAACTAATGGTTTGCCAACCCAAAAATGCGGTTGTGAGGTCTGGGGAAAGGGGAAAGGGAAAAGGGTAAGGGATTTAAACTCTTTCCCCCTTACCCCGCCAAGCTTACTTGGCGTACTACCAATACCATTTCTTTGTGGAGTTTGGTGGGGTGCGTTATGACTTGCGTCCATAACGCACCCTACAAAATTACTTCAGCTTCTTGTTCTGGAAACTTTTTGCTGGGAAAACATCGCTTGCAAAACAAGTGCAGGGTCTACATAATTATTGCTATATTTTAACCCCCAGTGGAGGTGTGGCCCGGTGGTGCGTCCAGTCATTCCTACCCTACCAATTCTGGCTCCAGTTGGTATTTGCTGACCTTCCCAAATGAGAATTCCACCTGCGCGGTCAATGAAATAACGACGACCAGATGCAGTTTCCACGTTTCCTTCCATGTGGCAATAAGTGTGTTCCCATTCACCTGATTTAATGACTATATGAGTACCGCAAGCTTCACCAGCACGAACTTTAATGACTGTACCTACCCACCAATTACGAATATAACTACCTTGGGGAGCAGCCATATCTAAACCGCCATGAAATTCCCAATTAGAACCACCAGTAGCTGAGGGACGGTAACCAAAACCAGATGTGTAAGCTTGAAAGTTTTCTACAGGGAAAGAAGCCGCTTGCCAACTATTAGTTCTGGCTACCTTCTTTGGTTGAACTTCTTTGGCTGTAACTATTTCTGGTTTAGGCAAGAGAGTAATTAAACTTCCAAAACAAAATCCTAATATCAACAGTGTGGCTCCAGAAAGTATTACTCTTTGTTGCCTGTTAGTCATTTTTTTGATTCCCGAATTTGACAAAATTATTGATTGCTGACTATTTTTTTACTAAGGAAGATAGCAAATTAATTATATTTTTTCATTATTGAATTTATATATTTTAGTTGAAGATTCAAACAAAATAAATGAAACTCAATGATACCAGATTGTTATAATATCTGGTAATTTCATATTTAAATAAAAAATCACAGATTAGATATTAATATAAATTTCTCATGTATTAAATAAAAAGTATAAATTATATCTTTTGTTCGTTTAATGGTTATTACTTATTTTTAGTAGTGAATAATTATGCTTTTTGTTACTAAGACATAATCAATACATAGTGGTTGAGAAAAAAGTTTCAAACGATATGATTTTCTTCAAAGTTAGCTGATGGCGCTGGAGTAAGCCTAGCAATAAGAGAGTTGTCAAATAGTTGAAATCTTGGTAACGTTTATGCTTAAAATTGCACAAGAGGTTTGTTTAGCATCTACTAAAAGCTAAAGTTGACCCTTGCAGGACTCCTGAAGACATGCTCACTGAAATTTTGCCTTTCCGCTTTGAATTAGACACGATCGCCATTGCTGGAGCTAGTTTGTGGTCATTAGCGTTATATCTAGGTTTTTCCAAACTTACTGAATGGGTAATCGAGCAACTAAACCGCTGGTTTAACTTTGCCGAGCGATCGCTTTATACCAGCCAATCAGAATTTGAAAAAACTCGTAAAGCTAGAGAATCGCAAAACGCTTTCTACGCCTCACTATTTAGTATTGTGCCTTTTTTGGTATTCGGCGCTTTGTTTAATTGGGGTGTAGAAATCAGCTTAGGACGTAGCTGGGGAATCAGCTTAGGCATACTTGCTTGTATTAGTTGTGGCATTTTTGAACTGGGAAGACGTAGTGGATCGTCAGAATGATGCAGAAAAATAGGCGGGTTTCCCGACTTGAACGTAGACGCCCAGTTGCATTATGCCAAAGGCTAACGGCACCAGTTAACAATTTAGGTGCGTTACGCTACTGGCGTGGCAAGGCTGAAATAGTTCATCAGTAGGTTGGGTTGAGGAACGAAACCCAACGTAGACCTTCGTGTTGGGTTTCACTTCGTTTAACCCAACCTACTGGTGTAACCAGGCTAAAATAGTGCATAAAATTTAGCTCTTGTGGGGTGGGCATCCTGCCCGCCCGGACGGGTGAGGACACCCATCCCACAAGAAAAAAATCAAATCGCACTCCTATAAAAGAGTGTTAGGAGAGAATGGATATTAGCTACTTCGTATAGTTTCAATAGGAGTAATAGCAGCAGCTTTTTTGGCAGGAATAAGAGATGCTAACATACCCAGTAATAAACATATAAATACAACAATTAAAATCTCCAAAAAACTAATTTGGAGTAAGTTTACATCTTTAAGGTTTTCAAACTGAGATAAAACTATTTGACTGATTGCAATTATGATATAAGCAGTTACTGTTCCTAGTATACTTCCAGTAATGCATAGATAAGTTGCGTGTAGAATAAATATGGATTGAATTTGTAATTCTGTTGCTCCTAAAGACTTGAGAATACCAATTTCTTTCTGGTTCTTCAAGACATAAGAAGTCAGAGTAATAATTATATTGAAAGCTGATATTAATGCAGAGATTCCTATAATGAAGAAAAATATAATTTTAATTACTACTAGTAATGAACGCACATCATCTATATCATCTAAAACAGAGCTAGTGCTGTATCCTTGATTGATAAGTTCTTTACGTAAATCTTGTAGATTAACCAAATTATTTGTCACTAAGTCAAAACGTTTGTAATTACGAGTTTTATAATTTATTGAATCATTATTTCTGAAATTTAGCCAATCATCTATCTTTGCAGCTAAAGGTGAAGCTACATACACTAATGCACCATTAAAAGATGTTTTTTCTGCAATCCCTACTATTTTACATGGAAACGATCCAACCTTTTTATCACTACGGGTCAGGACTAACCGCATGGTTTGGTTAGCATAATTCTTTTGAGTCAGTATGTTTTTGTTTCCTGCTAGCTGATTCAAAACATTTTCAGAAATAATTATGCCATCAGGGGTATTTTGAGAAATTTTTTGGCCGCTAATAAATTTTAAATTTTTTGTTCTTAAATCTTCTCCTGTCTCTCCCTCAACGAAATAGCTTTCCGTATATATAGATTCAGACGCTATTGGTTTGCTTAATTTAGTCTTTTGCTTTGATTGGTCAGGTTTGTCATTATTAATGATATTATTGTATATTTTTAAATCGGCAAACTCACTAAGTACAGGAATAATTTGTTCAATTCGCCGATCGCCCTGAAATGCGTAGAAATCACTAAAAGACAATGTTGGTTTAAAGTTCGATGTTTCGACTTGTAAAGTAAATAAGTCAATATCTTTAGTAATTTGATTGATTGCAGTATTTTCAATCCCAAATGCTAAAGCTAAAAATATTACTAAAATACAAACATTAATCCACACTCCAATAATGTTCAATAAAGTGAAGACCTTAGATTGTTTTACTTCATTCCAAATCCATCTTGAAGAATCTTTTAAATGCATATTTATACTCCAATTAACAACAAATATTAAAATAGTAATTCTTTAACAATGCTTTTTTCTGTAAAAATTCAAAAGCTAAACTGGAGATGTTTCCGTTAGCAAAAGCTCATAATTTAGGATAAATTAATGCAGGAAATCAGTCTTTTATTGGGGCTTCATACCATAAAAAACTGCTGAAAATTAAAAGTATTTGTGGTTTATACATAGAAGCAGCATCAAAAAGCTTTATTTTTGAATTGATTCAACTATTCCCCCATCTGCAAAGTTTGGAAATGGTTGAACTATTTCTCCATCTGCAAGCTCTATGACTTTTGAGCATATTTCAATTACATTTGGATTGTGCGAAACTAAAATGACAGTAACACCTTGTCTATCTGAGTGAATTTTTTGTAAAAGGTCAAGGATAATAGACTCATTTTCTGAATCTAGACTTCCTGTTGGTTCATCTGCTAAAATCACTTTTGGAGACTTCACAATTGCTCTAGCGATCGCAACTCTTTGTTTTTCTCCACCTGACAATGTTTTAGGTAACTGGCGAAGTTTATCTGGCTCTAAACCAACATTTTCTAAACTGAGATTTACTTTTTTTTCAATCTCTGCTTTTCTTTCTCCACATAATCTTAAAGGAAGTGCAATGTTTTCAAATACATTCAAATGTTCTATCAAATAAAAATGCTGAAATATTAACCCTATTTTTCTAATGAATAATATTTTTTCTTTCTTTGTATAACGAGAAATGTCTTTTCCTTCAAAGTAAATTTTTCCTGATGAAATATTATCAATACATCCAAGAATATTTAATAAAGTAGATTTACCTGCTCCTGATTTACCCCTCAATCCTAAAAATTCACCTTCTGAGATATTTAGAGAAATATTATTTAATATACTACGCTGACCTCCATCATCAATTACTTTACTGACGTTTTCCAAAGAATAAGTATTGATTTTTTCAGACATTACATATACTCCATTGTTAACTAAGGTTTTTATCAAGGTCAATATCAAGATATGATTAATAGCTATTTTAGTATCCATTCTGCTGGAATATAAGAATTACCATCTTCATTCCAATTTGATGGTTCAGTAAAGTATTCCAGCATTTTTTTATGCAATTTTTCTAGACTTTTGTCGTGTTGTTTTACATTTTGGCCTTTTAAATATTTTTCTTCAAATATATTGACTTGTGCTTCCTGGGGAGCTTGTCCAGACTGAAAAATATCTTTGACACGCTTTACTCCCCGAACTAACTTACTCTTTCCTGGTTGATTAATTATTGTGCTTATTTCATCAAATTTTCTGTCTAAATCATTGGGATTAGGATTTGGTTTTGAAATCACTATTGCTTCCAGTACGCTTTTTAATTGTTTTTCAAGCTGTTGTTTACTCACATATCTATATAACCTATGTGCTTCTTGAGTATATTCGACATAACCAACGCCATAATTTCCTCGAAATTCATGACTACCGTCTGGATTTTGTTCGTCATAGAGAGAAGCAATTTTATATATTGATTTGTCAACTTCTTGCAAAATAGGTTTAGCATCTGTTGGCATGAAGTTATTACGGTGTGTTGATTTTTCAGACAGAATGACATCATCATCATTTTGGCTTTTCAAGCCTGCAATTGTTTTGTATGTTTTAACTGGTGAGCGATTAACTTGCTCTGGTGAATTTTTATAATCTAAGCAAAAAAAAGTATTCCATTCCAAAACATCTGCCTTTTTGACATAACTAATATTATCTGAATTCCCTGGTTCATCAATACTGCTTGAAACTTTATAGTAACTTGAACTTTTGTCGTTTAGTATAAATAAAATCTCCCATTGTTTAGCGGTTGATTTTGAGTTCTTCAGTTGATCGCTATCATATAAATTAGTGCCATCTTTGTTAGTAACAACAACCCTTCTAGCACTACCTTCTTTGGTAGTTAAAACTTCTTCAGAGCAACCAAATAATCCCAGAGCTAACAAAGATAACAAAAAGAAGAATTTTGTCGTTAATTTCATAAATATTAAAAATAAATATAATTTAATTTTTTAATTATATTGAAATTACTTAAAATATTTTACTGATTACTCCACCAGTTGTTAGACATAATAAATAATCCGCAGTTAATACTAAGGCTATATCTAAGGGAGGAAAATTTCTTTGATATTTCAAATTACAGAAAAACATGATTCCTGTGTAAACTTGAGGAAAAAAAGATAATAAATAGGTCAATACAAATACTAAAAAACCATTTGGAGTAGAAATTATATTCTGCCACTTATAAAATAAAAGAAAAATTCCACATCCAATTAACATTAATATTTGTAATACTGGTATGTCATTTTTAGAGTAGGAATCTAATAAAATAATACAAAATATCGCAAAAAACATCAGAATTAATACATTATTTTGTATTGGTATAGGAAAGCCAATTAATAAACACAATAAAATATGAGCAACCCACCATCTTACAGGAATTTCATGGTTTCTTTCGCCAGAAAAAACTTTTGCGGCTGAGAACATGGTAATAACTATAGATATAACTGATGGCAATAAATTCATATTTTATTTATTCAAAATTTGAAAATAAGATATTTTTAACACTTTATAACATTAGTAATACAGGCAAAATTCCAATTTGTTTTATCAAAATTAGTAGCTTAAAATTATTGTTTCATTATGCTTTAAAAACATTATTTACTCAGCGTCATACTAAAAATTTTTAAAAACATCATAACTACATCGTAGCATGGTTGTTTTTTTGTAACTAAAGAAAAATAAATTATTTTCTGTGTTTTAAAGTTGTTTTTTATTTTTTAAAAAAACTATACTTTCTTCAATTTTAGTTACATTGAAAAAATCATCTTATCTGTAACCTGAGAAATAGAGTCAACAAACCTAAAATGTAGCTAGTAAGCTGTTATTTGCCCATCTCTTCTTTGACTAAAGTTGCTAATTTTTGGGCGGCTCCACTTTCACCACGAACCTGACGTAGTTTGTCGCGGATAGCTTCCAATTTTTGTGGATGAGCTAAAAAATCTAATACTATATCTCCAATTTCTGGGGCTTGGAGTTTGCCTACAAGTTCTGGGACGATTTCTTGCTGTGCCCAGATATTCGGCCATGCTAATAAACCTTTGCGTCTGAGAAAGACCCAGTTAATCACTTTGGCAAAGGTAGAACCCACCCCTGGTAAATTTGCCAATAAACCCGGTAAACCATCCCAAGAACGCATCGCATCTAATTGTTGGGTAGGTAGCAAAACAATCATTGGTACTCCTAAAGCACCGAGTTCAGCTGTGTTTGCCCCCACTGTAGTCAGGCAAATCTGGCACTGGGATAATAAATTATATGCAGGGTTTTCTTGGCATAATTCTACAGTTAGACCTGTTTGTGTTTTCAGTGATGGCTTGGTTGTTTTGTCCTGTGGAATTATTAAAGAAACACTGCCAATACCAAAAGTTTTCACAAAAGGGTTTTTTTGGGAATCGCCAAAACTAGCTAAGGTTTGTAAATCTACAGTTGGAGCAACGGGAATCACAAATTTAGTTTGGGGTCTGCTGGTGTGGATATGTTCGGCGATCGCTAACATTAAAGGTATACCTTGGGTTAGTTTTGCCGCTTTTGAACCCGGTAACAAACCAATTAATTCAGTGTTAAGTGAAGAGTTAGGAGTTAAAGTTTGTTCTTGGGCTTCTAGCATCAAATCTCCCACAACAGTAAATTTGTGGGCATATTTTGGCGAAACACCGACAGCAACTTGAGGTTTCATAACTCCAAAGCGGTCTATGAAGTTATGCCACCTGGCTTCCCATTCGGCGTAAACAACTGTGCGGTATCCTAGTTTTTTGCCAATAACTACAGGAAAAATTTGATCGCCGCCGAGAAAAACCACCACACCGTGACTTCTCCAGTCCCAATTTGCAAAGGTTTTACCCCAGAGGAAAAATTGCCAAAAATGTTCTGCTGGTTGAACTCTATCTACTTCTGGGTAAGAAAGAGCGATCGCAGCTTCTTTACCAGTAGCATTGGGACAAGGAGATAAAACTACAGAAATCCTCACAACAGAACGGTCATCCCCTAGTTGCTGCCGCAATGCCTTCACTACTGGACGTACCCAAGTGGTTACTTCTCCTGGGCCATTGGAGAGAATGAGAATATCTACTGGAGTCATGAGTTTCAAACCTTGAACTAAAAAGTAAAGGTATAGTAGTACGCCAAGGCAACTTGGCTCTTTAAAGGGGAAGGGGTAAAGGGGAAAGGGGGAAAGGGGAAAGGGACTCATGTTTTTTATCCCTTCCCCTTTTCCCTTTAACCTTTACCCAACCTGCAACTAACATTTTTGGGTTGGCAGACCACTAGGTATAGTTATCTTTACGAGTTATTCGGTTGTTTTAGTATAAAAGTACTATATTAACTGTTGACTGTGAACCGTCAACGGTCAACGGTCAACAGTTAACACTAGTAATAGAATATTTTATTGCTTGCAAATCCTTATCTAAATTATCTAGCCTATAGTGTTAAATTATTAGGCTTTGAAATTGCCCAGTTACTTATCAAATTCGTTGACGTTAGCTGTTGACAGTTAACCGTCAACCGTCAACAGCAAACACAGAAATTTATGCTGCGTTAGATGTTCTCGCCAGTGGATAGAAGTTTTCATTTGTCCTCTCACCCTAGTTTTCAATGGTATGCACGACTTTATAGTTAATTTGTTTAGCGCAGGCTCATTTATTCCTCATGGTCATTGCTACCTGTGGAAACCAGGGTTGGTTTGGCTGCATATAATTTCTGATGGTATCATTGCCCTTGCTTACTATTCAATTCCGCTGACGTTGTTTTACTTCGTTCGCAAACGCCAAGATTTACCATTTTCTTGGATATTTTTGTTATTTGCTGCTTTTATTGTCTTCTGTGGTACAACACACATTGCTGAAATTTGGACGCTGTGGCATCCTACCTATTGGCTATCAGGCATCCTCAAAGGTGCAACTGCAATAGTTTCCTTGTTTACAGCCATCGAACTCGTGCCGCTAGTTCCCCAAGCATTAGCCTTGCCAAGTCCGCTGCAATTAAAGCAAGCAAACAAGGCACTATACTCACAAATTGAGGAACGCTTGGCTGTTGAAAATCAACTAAGACGGTTGCAAGAAGAACTAGAACAACGGGTAGAGGCCAGGACTGCTGAACTGGTGCAAGTTAACCAGCAATTACAACAGGAAATCGATGAGCGACACCGGGTGGAAGCTGCCCTGCGAGCCAGTCGCGAACGGTTAGTTTTAGCACAACAAGTCGGCAAAATAGGCACTTGTGAATGGAAGTTCCAAACCGGAGAATTGATTTGGACAGAAGAAATGGAAGCTCTATTTGGGCTAGCACCTGGAAGTTTTGAGGGTAGCTACGAACATTGGTTAAAACGATTACACCCAGACGATCGCTTTGATGCCCATCTTGCCGCCCAACAAACTATTACACAAGGATGTGATTTTGACACCCAATGGCGAATTATCCTTCCTAATGGCAAGATTCGCTGGATAGCTGCCAAGGCACAAATTTTTGGTGATGGAGGTGAGGCAGATCGTTTAATAGGGGTAAATATGGACATCACTGAATACAAGGAAGTCCAACAAGAACTCCAACAAACCCTACAAACCTTAACTACCCTCATTCAAGCTTCGCCACTACCGATTGTTGTAATTGCAACAGATACCACCGTAAAATTATGGAATGCAGCAGCAGAACAATTATTTGGCTGGAGTGAAGCAGAACTGTTAGGTCAGCAGTTGCCTATTGTCCCAGAAGAAAAACTCGAAGAATGCAATCAGCTACGAGAAGCAGTCACCAAGGGGGAAGTCTTCTTTGGTGTGGAAACCTATCGCCGCAAGCGTGATGGCTCCAATGTAATTCTCAACATTTCAGCCGCTCCCCTTTATGACGAACGCGGTAACGTCAATGCAATTTTGCTGATTCTTCAGGACATTACTCAACGCAAACAAGCACAAGCGGCGTTGCAAGATAGTGAAGAACGCCTGCGTTTAGCTTTGGTGGCGGCAAATCAAGGACTTTATGACCTGAATCTGCTAACTGGTGACGCAATTGTAAATCCAGAGTATGCCGTGATGCTAGGCTACGAACCGGATGAATTTCAAGAAACTAATAACAAGTGGCGTCATCGCATCCATCCTGATGATGCATCAATGGTTATCGAAGTTTATGAAGATTACATTGCGGGAAAACTTGATGAATACCGAGTAGAGTTTAGACTGCAAACCAAAACCGGAGATTGGAAATGGATTCTCTCGGTGGGCAAGATTGTATCGTGGGATCGTCAAGGGCAACCGCTACGGATGCTGGGAACTCATACTGACATTAGCGATCGCAAAAAAGCAGAAGCCGAACGAGAACAACTACTTTTACGAGAACAAGCAGCACGGGAGCAAGCAGAAGCCGCCAACCGCATCAAAGATGAATTTCTGGCGGTATTATCCCATGAATTGCGTACACCCCTCAACCCCATTCTTGGTTGGGCAAAACTGCTCCGCAAGTCCAAGTTAGATCGAGAAAAAACGGCTTACGCCTTAGAAGCCATCGAACGTAATGCACTATTGCAAACCCAGTTAATTGGAGATTTACTGGATGTATCTCGTATTCTCCAAGGCAAACTCAGTCTCGACATTGCCCCAGTTGATTTAGAAACTACAATCTTAGCAGCGCTAGACACAGTGCGCTTAGCTGCTCAAGCCAAATCTATCAATTTACAATTTTCGGTTGTCGATTTTGGAAGGGAAAATTCCGATGTCTCCTCAAAATCTAGCCAAGAATTGAGCCATCTCAAATCCCAAATTCCTTTGGGTTCAGCACTCACCTTACCCTTGCTCCCAGATGCGAAGCATCTGGGAGGAAAATCACCTCAGCAAAACTCTAAATTAAAGGTAGCAGGTGATACAGCACGCCTCCAGCAAATCATCTGGAATTTGTTATGCAACGCAGTCAAGTTCACTGATGTGGGAGGGCGTGTAGAGGTGCGTTTGCAGCGTGTTGGTACTCAAGCTCAAATCGTCGTTAGCGATACAGGCAGAGGTATCAGTTCTGACTTTTTACCATACATATTTGACTATTTTCGTCAAGCAGATGCCGCCACAACAAGAAAATTTGGTGGATTAGGAATAGGTTTGGCAATTGTTCGCCATCTCACAGAATTACACGGTGGTGTGGTGACAGCACACAGTTTAGGCGAAGGGCATGGAGCCACTTTTACAGTGAGGATACCACTAATTAAGAATGCCCCAGTAGACAAGGAACTCAATTCTGATTCTTCATTAGATGTGACTGCGGCTTTACCGCTAGCGGATATCCAAATTCTCATGGTAGATGATGATGCAGATACCCGCGACTATATCAGCTTTTTGTTAGAGCAAGCAGGGGCAAAGGTAACCTTAGCTGCATCTGCCGATGAAGCACTGCAATTATTAGTACAATCGACCCCAGACATCTTAGTCAGCGATGTGGCAATGCCTAATATGGATGGCTATATGTTAATGCAGCAGGTAAGAAATTTGCCACCAGAGCAGGGAGGGAATATAAAAGCGATCGCTTTAACAGCCTATGCTGGAGAAATGAATCAACAACTTGCCATAGCCGCCGGATTTGCCAAGCATATTGCCAAACCTGTGGAACCAAAGGAGCTAATAACAGCCATTGTAGAACTAGTTAAAGGTTGACATTGATATTAGGGATTTCCAAGTAAAAAAATATTCCACTGAAGACTGTTAACTGTTGACTGTTCACTGTTGAAAGTCAGCAGTTAACGACCTAAATCGGAAAAATCTATTTTTTGGAGTTCACTTATTCCTCAATCAACTCAAAATCAACTCGCTCATAAATATCTCGCAAGCTAATTTGAAAATCAATAGAATCTAAGACTAAAACAGCCTCTTCACCTTCATATTCCTTAAATATCCATTGTCCTTCTGTTTGTTTGGCAAATTGTTCGACAGAAAAACTATACTGGTCAATCATAATATATTCTTGAAAAATAGGAATCGAACGGTAATATTTAAACTTGTCTGTTTTGTCATAATTTTTAGTTGAATTTGATAGAACTTCAACAATTAGCGAGGGATTAGTAATAATTGTTTTACTTGTTCCCTCGTAGATTGGCTTACCTTTGATAACCATCACATCAGGATAAGTATAAATACGATAACGTGGTATTGCTAATTTTACATCTCCAATATATATGTCATAAGCTTGACTTTGCACTGTCAAGGGAAATTTTTTATAAAAATTACCTGCAATTTTGTTGTGGTTAGTTGTTCCCCCTGTCATGGGTATAATTTCTCCATCTTTGTATTCATTTTTATATTCAGCTTTCTCCTCTAATTCCAGATATTCTTCTGGGGTGTAGTAACGCTTTTCTGTTTGTAAAATCATATTAATTAACTCACAAAATGTGGCAATTGATGTATTATCAATAGCTTAACGCACCCTTGACTGTTGACTGTCCACAACTCTTATTTGGGATTGCGATAGATAATAGCGATCGCTAAAAACTTATAATCCTGTTTCAAATAGAATTTTCCACTCTATTTGAAACAGGACTAATCCATAGACATTTAAGAAAAGTGGGGAAAAGGGTAAGGGGTAAAGGGCAAATAAAAACCCTTTTCCCGGTTGGTGAGCTTGTCGAACCATTAACCTTTTCCCTTTCCCCCCTATGAGCAAAAGTTACTTTTGCAAGAGATGTCATAAACAATAGGTGCAAATACTTTTTAATTACGAATTAAAAAGTCACCACACTCCGAATCGATTCACCTTTGTGCATCAAATCAAAAGCATCATTAATTTTTTCAACGGGCATTACATGGGTAATTAAATCATCAATATTTATCTTTCCTTCCATATACCAATCAACAATTTTTGGCACATCTGTACGCCCTCTAGCGCCACCGAATGCCGTACCTTTCCAAACTCGCCCAGTTACTAATTGAAACGGACGAGTGCTGATTTCTTCTCCAGCACCGGCAACACCAATAATTACACTCACCCCCCAACCTTTATGGCAGCATTCCAATGCTTGGCGCATTACTTTCACATTACCAATACATTCAAAACTGTAATCAGCACCGCCTTTTGTTAAATCAACCAAGTAGGAAACTAAATCACCCTCTACTTCCAGGGGATTAACAAAGTGCGTCATACCAAACTTTTCTGCCAAAGCGCGTTTGTTGGGATTAATATCTACCCCCACAATCATATTTGCTCCCACCATCCGCGCCCCTTGGATGACATTTAAACCAATACCACCCAAACCAAAAACCACCACATTTGCCCCAGGTTCCACCTTAGCGGTATTAATGACTGCGCCAATACCAGTAGTTACACCACAGCCAATGTAACAAACCTTATCAAAAGGCGCGTCTTCCCGAATTTTTGCCAAGGAAATTTCCGGTAGCACCGTATAGTTGGCAAAAGTAGATGTACCCATGTAATGATGAATCATCTGTCCATCGACACTAAAGCGACTAGTGCCATTAGGCATAACACCGCGTGCTTGGGTTTGGCGAATTGCTTGACAGAGATTAGTTTTTAAGCTCAAACAATATTCGCACTGACGACATTCGGCGATGTACAAGGGAATTACATGATCCCCTGGTTTGAGACTAGTGACACCAGCACCCACCTCAACCACTACACCAGCACCTTCATGTCCCAAAATTGCTGGAAACAAACCTTCAGGATCGATACCAGAAAGGGTATAGGCGTCAGTGTGACAAACCCCTGTGGCTTTAATCTCGACTAATACTTCCCCTGCTTGTGGCCCAGATAGTTCAACCGTTTCAATACTCAACGGCTTACCTGCGCTGTAAGCTACTGCTGCTTTAACTTGCAACCTCAGCCCTCCCAGTTTGACAATTATTTGACAATTAACTTATTAGAGTTTATATCGGGATGGGGCATTGGGCATGGGGCATTGGGCATTGGGCATGGAGATGAAGGAGACAAGGGGAAAAGGGAAAAGGGAAAAGGAATAAATTTAATGTTTCCCCTTACCCTATGCCCTATGCCCCATGCCCCATGCGCCATGCCCCAATCCCCAGAAATATTACACAAAATAGTGGGAAGTGTGAAAGCCCACCAGTAACACCCTGAAAATCCAAAAAATTTTCAAGGGTTACGTCCTTTAGGGGTGGGTGCCAAAACTCCCCAAGGGGACGACAGTTGCCCCAAGTCGGGAAACCCGCCCACGGCACTGTCTCCTTTAGCCGCAGTGACATCTTGTATCTGTTATTTATTTACGCTATGTTATACAGCGTAACTTAATAGTTGTCTATGCTAGTATACGAGTTCAAATTAAAGGGTAAGCAACAGCAGTTTAATCTGATTGATGAGGCAATCAGGACTGCTTTGTTTATACGTAATTCTTGTATTCGTTACTGGATGGATAACAAGCAAATTGGTAAGTATGACTTAAGTTCCTACTGTAAAATTCTGGCTAAAAACTTTGAGTGGGCAGGTAAGCTTAACTCAATGGCTAGACAAGCCGCCTCAGATAGAGCTTGGTCAGCAATTGCTAGGTTCTACGACAACTGCAAGAAAAAGATTTCAGGCAAGAAAGGTTTTCCAAAATTTAAAAAACGTGGTCATTCTGTAGAATATAAAACTACAGGATGGAAATTGTCAGAAGATAGGAAATATTTAACTCTAACAGACGGATTTGAAATTGGACAACTAAAACTAGTTGGAACCTATGACTTGCATTTCTATCAAATTAAAGACATTAAACGTGTCCGTTTAATAAAACGCGCAGATGGTTATTATGTTCAATTCTGCATTGCCTTTGATAGAAAAGTTGAAGTAGAATCTAGTAGAAAAGCGGTAGGATTAGATGTTGGTTTGACTCACTTCTATACTGATTCAGATGGAAATAAAGTAGAGAATCCTCGGTTTTTAAGGAAATTTGAAAAAGCATTAAAGAGACTACAAAAGCGAGTATCAAAAAAGTTTCGTAAGGGTCAATCACAATCTAATAACTACAAAAAAGCTAAAAGTAAATTAGCAAGAAAACACTTGAAAGTCAGTAGGCAGCGTAAAGACTTTGTTGTGAAATTAGCAAAGTGCGTTATTCAGTCGGCAGACTTGATTGCCTATGAAGACTTGCAAGTGAGAAACATGGTTAAAAATCACAAATTAGCTAAAAGTATCAGTGATGCAGCGTGGTATCAGTTTCGATGTTGGCTTGAATATTTTGGAGATATCTACGGCAAGATAACTATTGCTGTAGCTCCTCAATATACAAGTATCAATTGCTCATCTTGTGGTAGGCAAGTTAAGAAAAGTTTGTCAACTCGTACCCATAAATGCATTTGCGGTGCTGAGTTATGTCGTGATGAGAACGCTGCACTGAACATTTTAGCTAAGTCATTAAGAACGGTGGGGCACACCGGGATCTACGCTTGGGGACAGAACGACCTCTGTTTAGACTTGGAAACAAGTATAGATAAGTCGGCTGGTTGAACCAAGAATCCCCCTACTCCGCTTCGCTAAAGTAGGGGGAGTGTCAATTTGTAAAAATATCATTCTCTAGCTAGATTGGTTAAAGGCGGAAAAAGTTGTTGTGACAACGATGTAAACTTGATGTCAGCAGCAAACCCCAAGTAATTTGTCCACCCTAAATTAATAAATTTTGTTACAGCTTATGAACCCTGCCCTAACACAAATTGGCGCTCAAATGTCCAACCTGACTGGCGTCAGAGCAATCATGAAGGATATTATTGAAACATTACGAGCCGGTTCAGGGCAGCAGTTTATTAATTTGAGTGCTGGGAACCCGTTGATTTTACCGGAGGTAGAACAGTTATGGCGGGATTGCACTGCACAGCTTTTGGCGAGTCCAGAATATGGTGAAGTGGTTTGTCGCTATGGTTCAAGCCAAGGCTATGCACCATTAATTGAAGCGATCGCCAACGACTTTAATAAACGCTACGGGTTAAAATTGAGCGATCGCAATATCTTTATCACTCCCGGCAGTCAAACCCTTTATTTCTACGCCGCAAATACCTTCGGTGGCTACACCAACAGCGGTGAATTAAAACAAATCGTTTTGCCCCTGAGTCCTGATTACACTGGTTACGGCGGTATTTGCTTGGAACCAAAAGCTTTAGTCGCCTACAAACCCACCCTAGATATTGATGCAGCTGCCCACCGATTTAAATATCGCCCAGATTTTAGCCAAGTGACGATTACTGAAAACACAGGATGTGTCATTTTCTCTCGTCCCTGTAATCCCACTGGTAATGTCCTGACTGATGAGGAAGTGAAAAAGATTGCTGCCTTGGCTTCAGCTTACAATTCACCCGTGCTAATTGACTCGGCTTATGCGCCTCCATTTCCGTCATTGAACTTTACAGAAATGACCCCGGTGTTTGGCGATAATATTCTCCACTGTATGAGTTTATCCAAAGCCGGATTACCAGGAGAAAGAATTGGTATTGCCATAGGGGATGAAAAGTGGATTGAGGTGCTAGAGTGTTTCCAGGCAAACGCGAGTCTGCATTCTTCACGTTACGGTCAAGCGATCGCAGCCTTAGCAATTAATTCTGGTGCATTAGTGGAAATTTCCCAAACTGTGATTCGTCCCTTCTATCAAAATAAATTTACCGTTTTAGAAACCAGCTTAGAACAAGCAATGCCCAAGAATTTACCTTGGTTCCTCCATCGCGGTGAAGGAGCAATTTTTGCTTGGTTATGGCTAGAAAATCTACCCATCACCGACTGGGAATTTTACCAAGAATTGAAAAAAGTAGGTGTTATTACTGTCCCTGGAAGTACCTTTTTCCCCGGTTTAGAGGAAGAATGGGCGCACAAGCACCAATGCCTGCGTATCAGCCTCACCGGCAGCAATGAAGAAATAGCCATTGGTATGCAACGTTTAGCTAAAGTAGCCGAAGAAGCTTATCAGCGTGCGGCTGTGAGTGTGTAATGAGGGGCAGGGGAAAAGGTTAAAGGGAAAAGGGAAAAGGAATAAATTTAATCTTTCCCCTTTCCCCCTTACCCCTTTCCCTTTCCCCATTCCAATGCCCAATGCCCAATGCCCAATGCCCAATACCTAATGACTAATGACTGGCTAGAAATTGGTAAGATTGTTGCACCTCAAGGATTATCTGGGGAGTTACGAGTTTATCCTGACTCGGATTTCCCAGAACGGTTTCAAGTGCCGGGAAAACGCTGGTTGTTGCGTCCTGGGGAGAGGGAACCGCAACCGATAGAGTTATTGGCAGGACGTTATATTGAAGGGAAAAATTTATATGTCATCAAATTAGCTGGGGTGGAAAATCGCAATCAAGCGGAGGAGTTGCGCGGTTGTAAGTTAATGGTGCTAGCAAGCGATCGCCCCGAATTAGGCGAAGATGAATATCATGTCCTTGATTTGATTGGTTTGGAAGTATTCATGCAAGCTTCTGGCGAACTTGTCGGTACGGTGGTAGATATCATCCCTGCTGGTAATGATTTGTTAGAAGTAAAATTGCATTCATCTTTTACCAATGACAAAGCACAAAAGACTGTTTTGATTCCCTTTGTAGAAGCGATCGCCCCAGTGGTAGACTTGCAAACAGGTCGCATTGAAATTACACCACCAGATGGATTATTGGAAATTAATAATTAAATCATATGTTACCCAGAAACAAAGGGTTTCCTTACGATATATAAAACTAAATTCCTCGATTTATAGCGTTTCCTAGTCTGCTGAGGTGCAAATCTCGGCGTACCTCTGCGCTTTACTTTGCGTTCCTTTGCGTTTCAAAATATTATCTGTACCTCACATCACTGGGAATCGCTATAGTAGTGATATGCTACCCTAATTAAACCTTTAATTTCCTCAAAAACAGTATTACAGCGATTTTCAGGTAAATTAACCACACTATTTTTATCTCACGCAAAGACGCAAAGGAAGAAAAGAAGAAACAAGATTGTGGTCTAAATACATGAAAACTGCTGTAAATCAACATCCATCAAAATAAATATATTATAAATTCTTAAAATATAATTCTTGAAAAGAGAATTTTTTATTTTTAGAATAAATCAAACGAATTTGAAAATTAATATTAAAAAACCAGCAATATTAAACTAGTCTTGCTAGCTTACTACTAGCAAGATTCCATAGTTATTTAGACTTATTCTAGATGTGAGTAAAGGTATTATGTGCCTACCAAGGCTACCTTTAGCAACTCGTTTCTGGAAATATTTGTCATGAGTAAGATGATCTTCATACTCCAGACAAGTAAAATTGCATACTAATGAACTGGTCAAAATCCTTTTGTAATGGAGTGTCGAAATGACATTAGCAACTACTCCACAAACAAAGCCTTTAACAGACGAAGAATTACGCAAAATTAATGCTTACTGGCGTGCAGCGAACTATCTTTCAGTCGGGCAAATATATCTACTGGACAATCCACTACTGAGAGAACCGCTAAAAATAGAACATGTTAAACCCAGGCTTTTGGGTCACTGGGGAACAACACCAGGGTTGAATTTCATCTATGCTCACCTAAATCGGGTTATTAAAAAATACGACCTCAACACAATTTACATTGCTGGGCCTGGTCATGGAGGCCCCGGATTGGTAGCCAACACTTATTTAGAAGGTACTTACAGTGAGTACTACCACAACATTTCCCAAGATGTTGAGGGGATGCAGAAACTCTTCAAACAATTCTCTTTCCCTGGTGGTATCCCCAGCCACGTTGCACCGGAAACTCCTGGTTCCATCCACGAAGGCGGAGAACTAGGTTATGCCCTCGTCCATGCTTTCGGTGCTGCCTTTGATAATCCAGATTTGATTGTTGCTGCTGTTGTGGGTGACGGGGAAGCGGAAACTGGTGCTTTAGCTACTAGCTGGCACTCGAATAAATTTCTCAACCCAGCCCGTGATGGTGCGGTACTGCCAATTTTGCATTTAAATGGATATAAAATTGCTAACCCAACAGTATTATCACGGATTAGTCATGAAGAATTAGAAAGTTTATTTGTCGGCTATGGCTACAAACCATACTTTGTAGAAGGTCACGATCCGGCAGATGTACACCAGCAAATGGCGGCAACTCTGGATACAATCATCCCTGAAATTCAAAGTATCCAAAGAGAAGCCCGCGTACATGGTTTTACGGAACGTCCCCAGTGGCCGCTGATTATCATGCGAACCCCTAAAGGTTGGACAGGGCCCCAGGAAGTAGATGGCAAAAAAACCGAAGATTATTGGCGATCGCATCAAGTTCCCTTTGGCAACATCAGCAAACAGCCAGAACACCTAAAACTCCTAGAAGATTGGATGAAGAGTTATAAACCAGAAGAACTCTTCGACAGCAATGGTAAGCTGATTGAGGAACTGGCAGAACTAGCTCCCAAAGGACAGCGACGCATGGGTGACAATCCCCACGCCAACGGTGGTTTGCTATTGTGCGACCTGAAAATGCCGGATTTTCGAGATTATGCCATAGATATTGCCGAACCAGGTAAAGCGATCGCAGAAGCAACCAGAGTTACTGGTAGATTCCTGCGAGATATTGTGCAACTGAACCAAGACAAACGCAATTTCCGCATCTTCGGCCCCGACGAAACTGTATCCAATCGTCTAGATGCTGTGTTTGAAGTTACAGACCGGACTTGGGTAGCCCAGATCCTCCCAGAAGACGACCATCTTTCCCCAGACGGTCGGGTGATGGAAATTCTCAGCGAAACTAGTTGTCAAGGTTGGTTAGAAGGCTATCTCCTCACCGGTCGTCACGGCTTTTTCTCCTGTTATGAAGCCTTCATCCACATCATTGATTCCATGTTCAACCAACACGCCAAATGGTTGAAAACCACCAGACACATTCCCTGGCGCAGACCAATTGCTTCCCTCAATTATCTGCTTTCCTCCCACGTTTGGCGACAAGACCACAATGGTTTCTCCCACCAAGACCCCGGTTTTATCGACCATGTGGTTAACAAGAAAGCAGAAATCGTGCGCGTGTATTTGCCCCCCGATGCCAACACTCTGCTATCAGTAACAGACCATTGTTTGAGAAGCCGGAACTATGTCAACGTGATTGTTGCCGGAAAACAACCAGCATTGCAATATCTCAACATCGATGCAGCCATTAAGCATTGCACCAAAGGCATCGGCATTTGGGAATGGGCAAGCAGCGACCAAGGCGACGAACCAGATGTAGTACTGGCTTGTGCCGGCGATATTCCCACCTTGGAAACCTTGGCGGCTGTAGACATCTTGCGCCAAAACTTCCCTGACTTAAAGGTGCGGGTAATCAACGTAGTGGATTTAATGACACTACAGCCAAGAAGCGAACATCCCCACGGTTTGAATGAAAAAGACTTTGATACACTTTTCACCACCGACAAACCGATCATCTTTGCGTTTCATGGCTATCCCTGGCTGATTCATCGCTTAACTTACCGCCAGACCAATCACAAGAACTTGCATGTGCGCGGCTACAAGGAAGAGGGAACCACCACCACGCCTTTTGATATGGTTGTTCTCAACGACCTCGATCGCTTCCATCTTGTAATCGATGTCATAGACCGGGTTTCCAAACTCGGATCTAAGGCAGCTTATGTCAAACAGCAAATGCGAGATAAACTCATAGAACACAAGCACTACATTGAGAAGTACGGCGATGATATGCCGGAAATTCGGGACTGGAAGTGGCCGTATTAAGTGGTATTTTAGGCGATCGTCAATACTGCTCGGTTAACGATTTTTAACTCGGCATTGGGTTTGGGGAAAAGGTTAAAGGGTAAAGGTTAAAGGTTTTTTCTTTCCCCTTTCCCCTTCCCCTTTTCCCCTTAACCGACAAGTATTGAGGCGATCGTTTATTTCCACAACTATATCCATTTATCTGAATTTTTCCTATTTTTTCGCTTAATTTCCTTTAATCGATCGGAATGTTTTTGTAAAATCAATAATGCTTTAGCTAAAAACTTTTTGTCTTCATTAGTGAGCCGTCTTGTTATAGCTTTATTTGCTAACTGCTTCTCTTGCAGAATATATGAAACCAGAGAAAATAATTCTTCTTTTTGACGAATAGAAGTAATTGTTAATATGGCTTGATTCAGCTTTGCTTTTTTGTCAATCAAATCAATAATTGGGTTATTCATATACTCTAAACTATTTGATATGAAAACATTATGATTATTAATTAGTTTGCCATTTTGGATATTTTTAATATTATTAAAATAATAATTCATTGCTGATTCTGCTAAATTAATTAGCGTCATTTTTCTATCTGTTAAAGTTCTTTCATTAGCATCATTATCTAGGTTTTTTTGTTCTAAAATAAATGAAGTAATATATAATAACTTTTCTTGGTCGTATTCATTAAGTTCCCACAGAGCCTTGTTAAAGTCAATGCCTTTTTGAATGAATTCAACAGGATTATCAAAGATGAGTTTGATAATTTCTCCAACTTGATTTAGTTCGACATCAAATTCTTTGGGAACAAAACTAATGAATGATTCGTTTCCTCCAGTATCTTGTTTATTTGAGGAGGTGGTGAAGAATTCATTTTTGGCTGTATTTTCTGAGGAATTATTATAATTAATAGCAAGGCGATCGCCAGTACAATGACCACTGCCAAAACCAATATCCAGATTCCCGTAAGAATTTTTTTTTCTGGAATTATTTCCCAATCATCATTAAGCAAACGATTTGATAAACCTCTCCAAACATTAGCTTCGATGAGAGCAGGTTTTGTTTTTATACTTGTAAGTAGAATTAAAAGTCCATTTCTTTGAGGCAATTTATGGCGTTCTAATTCTAAAGCTAATTCTTCCCTTAATTTTAAAAAATTCTTCCCAATTTTTGGTTTTAAATCTGCTTCATAATTATCAATACTTTCTGGATTAGCTAATCGACTAATTTCCTCAAATAACACAGTAAAACCGTATTCTCCTCCAATTGTTATCGCTCGATCGACTTCTTGTTGTAGCTCTCCTCTCAAAGCCCGGACAGTTAGAGACCTTAGTGCTTGTTCGTTACTTTCTGGATATATCCACACAACAGAGTTACGAACTCTACGCCCCATAAAATCAATTCTTTCTTCTCTGGCTTCTAATGCAGTGACTAATAATAATAGCTCGCCATTCGACCGAATTAAAATTATTGATGGAACTTGGCTATCTATCATATCAGCCACACGAAATGCAGTTCCAGAATTATCAGAAATTTGTGTTTGTAAAATAGGAGGAATTTCTGGAACTTGATTGTCTTGTTTAATCTTTAACCAGCGATAATCATACTCTTGATTGATTCCCCGGCTTTGGACATAAAGTTGCATAGTTTTAAATCCTAATAAATATTCTAGTAAATATTTAGTAATTGTTCGCCTTTAATCACAACAAAACCTCCTGTGGTTTTGCATCCTCGTGCAAATTCATCTACGGCTTTTCTGAGGTAATCATCTAAACTTAACCAACCTCTAACGAAGCTAAAAAATCCCCAACTGCGATTGCGCGAATCTAGATGAAGTTTGAGCAAAAATCTGAGGAGATAACGCAATAATTGTTCGCTATCTTTAGGATTATAGTAGGCATCATGCCTAATTTTACGAAAATAAAAGTGTGGGTTATTTTGAGAATCAAATTCAATGCGGGAAAAAACTACACTACCAACTGTTTGAATAGGAGTAATCACACTGACAATTAAAGGACTTAATTTTTCTGAATTGAAATGATTAAATAAATTTTCATAACCTTTTTTCACTCGGTCTATTAATTCAGATGCAGATTTATCGTCTTTTAAATATTTTTCACACTTCACCGGGGCAAAAATTACTAATCTAGGTGAATCTAAGTCTTGAAAAGCAGCATTGAAAAGATTTTTTATTTGTTGAGGACGATTAATTTTTTCGTGCAAAACTCCTTTGGGGTCTTCCATTAAAGCTGGAGCATCAATGGCAATTAAAACTGCCACTGAGTTCTGAAGGAGTTCTTTCACAAATTGTTTTTCTTCTGAAGTCGCACTAGTTTCGTGATATTTGCCAGGATAATCGCGAAAACACAATTGTAATGATGGAGCTTCACCTTTTTTCCCTAAACCAAATCTAAAAGCACGTAAGGATTCAGGGCCGGCTAAAGCTTCTGTTCCTTGAATACCTGTTCTTCCTCTGGCTTCAAAAACATCAATTAAACTTTTTAATTCAACTAAACGGTCTTGTAAAATAGCTGCACTATCATCGTCAGGAGTCAGTTGAAGATTAGTTAACCCAATATTACTTTCAAATTGTTCGTACATTGCTGTTAATAATGTAGTTTTTCCCACACCACTAGGCCCCAGCATTGTAATTTGAAGTTCTTGCATTCCAGTCTCTTTCCTTGATTAATTGAGGAATTGCATTCCGCTTAATTTGTTAGCTGTAGCAGCACATTCTATAGAATCTATCCACTCCCGCCTAGTTCTGGTGCGTTCGCCTAATTGCTCAAACTCATCACACCAGACTTCAGAACGAACTTCTTCTAGAAATATCCGCCATTCTGTTTTAGCGCCTTCAGCACGAAGAACGCGGTCTAAAAATTCTTCAACAATGGCAAAAGCAGCTTGGCTAGGTTCAGCTAATAAATCATCTAATGCTGTTCTACATTTGTAAATAGCTTCAGAGTGTAGTGCTTGGAGACATGATAAAACTTCAGATGCACAAGGAGAAGATGAGAGTTGTAAAGATGTTTCATCGGGAGTTAAATCATCTAAACGTTGTCTGATACGATGTTGAATCATTCCTCGATAGGAAAGCTCAAAGTCAGCAAGAATCTGGAATCCTAGTTTTAAGCGACTAGGTTGACTGGGAATGAGTTCGTTGGGGATATATGCAGCGATCGCGTTGATGAATTCTTCCCCACGAACATCACTTACAAATCCCAAACCAGCTTGATTAATTAATACCTCAGATACTTGACCTTTCACCCGATCTAATCCCTGTTTTAATCCTTTATCTAATAACAGGAAGTGCTGGGATAAATAAGCACGAACCTCATTTAAATATTCATAATATGCATTGGGATAACCACCAACACGGTTACGTCGAGTTTCAATTTCTGCTTCTGTGGGAATTCCACTATCTTGTTGACAAGTTTTTAAAGCTGCTTCAACCTGTTGTCTAAACTCAATATTTTGAGCATCACGCTGTTCTCTTAATTTTTTTAACAGTGCTTCTAAACCAGTGGTTAAATTATCCCAAAGTTGTGCAAATAAATTTTCAAACAAAGGAAACCAGTTTTCTCCACTTGCAGCTTGTTCTAATACTTGACGAGCTTTTTCTAATTCTACTGCCACTGTATTTTGTAGTTGCACAAGACGTTCTTGACACAGAAAAGCATATTTACTGTCTAGAATCGTAATATTTTTTGCTAGATAATCTAAAATTAATTCCAGCACTTGATTTGCTTCTTGGGGATTGGCACAATTGGCAATAACATGATTAACAACCTGAATATGCTTTTCTGAAAGTGTTTGAGCAAGGTCTTGACAGTTATACCAATTATCGCTGTTATTGGATGTAGAATCAGTCCGATTCAAAATTAAAAAAGACCATAAATTTATCGGTAATTCTGTGATTGCATTGGCCGCAATATCATAAAGTCGGACATCCACATCTGCCCAATAATCACCAGAGGATTTAGGCATACGCACAAAAATTACTGCATCTACATCATGTGCTAAAGTCTTAACCAAACGCTCTTCATCACCAATTCCTGTATCTCCTAATCCTGGCATATCTACCAAGGCAATTTGTCCCACCGCTTCATGAGGAAATTTACAAGTGATTTTTACCTCTTGTACTGCTAAGTAATTAAAGAAAATTCGCTGTCCATCAGTGGTATCTTGAGCCACATATTCGCGAATTTCTGCTTGGCTAATACGTCGGGGTGAAGTTACTTTTAGCAGGTGGCGGTATTTGTCTAAATTAATATGATATCGCCGCAAATGTTGATACATTGCTCCCGGTTCAGCATATTCTGTGAGTTCAACTGGTAAAGGAGGTAAGGGATGATTGGCAAAGGCTTCTAGGGTGATTGGTTTTAAACCCAAACGCAATTTTTCATAGTAAGGTGCTATTACTTCGTCTAAAAAAGACCTTTCAGTATGAAACCAAACTTCTCCATAAGTAGCGAAATTAGAATTATGGTGAATAGTGCTACGAACTCCAGTACAATGTTGGCGATCGCCATCAGGAATTTCCGCCGATGTCAATCCTGTCAAGCTTTGCAATAAACGACTTTTACCTTGCCTTGCCCTTCCAATTACCCCAATATTTAAAGTATTGCGATTAAAACGAGTTTTGAGCTTATTTAAAGCAATTAATTCTGCCTCAATTTTTGTCTGAAGTCCAGAAAAATTTAAGTTATGCAACTTTGTGATAACTGCTTCTTCATCAATTTTTGACAGCAATTGTTCCCTGTGTTCTTGAAGATGATGTAGTGCTAAGCTTAGAGAGCGAAGATTACTTTCTACACGTTCAATTTTATTCACTAAAGGACGACGTTGCTCAATAATACTGATTATTTGAGCAGTTTTATCTAGATTCATAAAATTAGGATGTAACCAAAATAATTCCTTGATAGCGGATGTCAAACTTTTGCTATAAAAGCCATCGTCCGTGAAAGTATATGATTCCTGTCTAAATCTAACTAATTTTAGTAAGTCACAGCAAGTTTTCAAAATTCAAATCGACAAACCCATACAGAGTTGATGCCAATCTCCAGAAACAATATCCCATTGCCTCTGTTGCTTTTGCCTTCTACTGAGAGTACAATCACCTCCCTACAACTACTATAGGCTAATCATGGGAAAACACCCATCCATGAAAATTTTTGATAACGTAACGAATTAAAAAGTATTTGCGTAATTTTTTAACTTTGTACTGAAAAGTACTTTCATCATGCATCCATCGCTACTCATTTGCATGGTTAGCGCTAGGATAGCTATGTATTTTTTGGAAGTATAAATATGGCTCAAACTTTTTATGTAAATCCAGTGGCCGGAAGCGATACCAACGCAGGTAGCCAACAAGCCCCATTCAAAACTATTACTCAAGCCCTGAAGGTAGCTACAGTTGATACTAAGATTCAACTGGCAAATGGTAATTACAATGCAGCTAGCGGTGAAGTGTTTCCCCTAACCATTGCATCTGGGGTAATAGTGATAGGTAATGAAATTAACAAAGGAAACGGTATTTTTATTGAAGGAAGCGGTACTTTCCTGAGCCGTACTTTTGCCGCTCAAAATGTCACTTTTGTGCTATCTGATAAAGCCGAACTCCGGGGAGTGACTGTCACAAATCTGGCTACTCGTGGTAGTGGTGTTTGGATTGAATCAACCGCCCCCACTGTTGCTAATAGCACCTTCACTCAATGTAAGCGGGAGGGAGTATTTGCTACAGGGGACGCTAACCCAGTTATTCTAGGTAATGTGTTCAGTGAGAATGCAGCTAATGGAGTGGCGATCGCAAAAAATTCTCAAGGACAAATTCAAGGTAATACTTTCTTCAAAACAGGTTTTGGTATTGCCATTAGTGATACTGCATCACCCATACTGCGAGATAACAAAATTTATGAAAACCGTTCTGGAATCGTCGTTTCTGGTAGCGCCCGTCCTGTCTTGCGGAATAATTTGAGTGAAAATAATACCGATGATGGTCTAACTATAATTGCAACTGCCTCACCAGATATCGGCAGTACCAATAATCCAGGGGGCAATACTCTACGCAATAACGGTAAATTTGATTTGCAAAATGCCAGTTCCAACAAACTGGTTTCTGTGGGAAATACAATAGATCCGACTAAAGTCACAGGAAAGGTAGAGTTTGCTGATTCTCCAGTCCCGACGCCAACACCAACACCAACACCAACTCCAACTCCAACACCAACTCCAACACCAACTCCTACGCCAACGCCTACGCCAACTCCGACGCCAACTCCAACTCCAACGCCAACCCCTACACCAACACCAACTCCAACTCCAACCCCAACCCCAACACCAACACCAACTCCGACACCAACTCCAACTCCTACACCCACACCTACTATTGAACTAACAGATATTAATAATCATTGGGCGGGTGCATTTATTCGGGAATTAGTCAAATTTGGGATTGTTAATGGTTTTCCCGATCGCACATTTAAACCTGATGCTACAATGACGCGGGCGCAATACGCGGCATTAATAGTCAAAGCTTTCAACCCATCATCAAACCGCGCAGCTACTAAATTTAAAGATGTACCAGCAGACTTTTGGGCAGCCAAGGTAATTCAGCAAGCATATCAAGGTTTATTTCTCTCTGGTTTTCCTGATAATACCTTCGCCCCTAACAAAAATATCCAGCGCGTGCAAGTGATTGTCTCTCTGGTAAATGGATTGGGATTATCTGCTAATGGTACAGCAACCAACAAAACTTTTGATGACCAAGCAAAGATTCCTGATTATGCTAAGGATGAAGTCATCAAAGCTGTTCAAAAAGAGATTATCGTTAATCACCCGAATCTCAAACAACTCAATCCTACCCGCGATGCTACGCGTGCTGAGGTTGCTGTGATGGTATATCAAGCTTTGTTAGATGCTGGTCGTGTAGCGGCCATCGATTCACCTTATATTGTGAGTGCGTAAATTCCTTTGTTTGGCTTTGCAACACATCAATAGACTTCTAAGAGAAGTCGGGAAAAGGGGAATGGGAAAGGGGGAAAGGTTTGTTATTTTCCCTTTCCCCTTTAACAGCGGGGACAAGGGCACAAGGGAGAAATTTTAATAATCAGTGATTATCGGAACTTGATACTAATTGAGTCTTAAGGAGGTAGCGATCGCACCTTTTGTAAATATATTTTACTACTTAAGATGAATTCCAGTAACACAAATTTGTATTTAAGATTACAAGTACTAAAATACGAGATTTGCAGGTAATTAATTTTCCCTGCTACTAAGGAGTAATAATGATTTTAAGTCAAAATCAACGCGTTGTAGGCGTATTTATTCATCGCCCTGATGTAGAACAGGCACTACAGGAATTGAAAGATTCTGGTTTGGCGATGGAGAAAGTCTCTGTAGTTGTACAGAACCCAGACCGCAATTATGACATTGCCAATAGTGAAACTGGTGATAAAGCTGACGAAGGTGCAACAGTAGGAGGACTTTCAGGCGGTGCTGTTGGTGGTTTGACTGGTTTATTGGTAGGCCTTGGGACTTTAGCGATTCCTGGAGTCGGGCCAATAATGCTGGCTGGCGCAGCTGCAACTGCTTTGGTTACAACTCTTGTAGGAGCAAGTATTGGTGCTGCTACTGGGACTTTTGCTGGTGCATTAGTTGGTTGGGGAATATCGGAGGATCGAGCTAGAGCATATAACGAGCGAGTAGAGGATGGACACTATTTAATAATTGTCGATTGTACATCATTAGAAATTATTCAAGTAGAAGCAATTTTACAGCGTTGGGGAATTGAAGAGTTCGGCATTTACGAGCATTTCAATACTGAGTATGAAACTACAAATTATTTGAACACAACGACTTCTGTTAGCGCCATTCCCAATAAAACTGGAATTCTGACCAAGTATGCGATTAATTACTTCGATCGCATAGATAATGCTGAAGCGGCAATTAATGATATGCTGGTTGTGGGTTTTCCAGTAAGCCAGATTTGCTTAATTAGCAAAGACTTTCCTCAATTGATTGGCTCGACAGGTGTTATTTTAAGCGATCGCTTTGATGCCTTGAGGTTAGGAATACCAGATGAGTGGGCACGTTTTTACAACGAGCAAATTGAGCAAGGCAATTACATACTCATCCTTAGTGGCACAGACAACGATCTTGATGGCGCTAGCTTAATTTTGAGCAAATATGGCGTTCAAGAGTGCCAAATTTATGACCCGATGTTAATTCGTTCTTAAAAGTACATGCTGCTATTAACATCGCAAACTTATACCATTTTGGATTTTAGATTTTAGATTTTGGATTGTGAAACAGTTAGTAGTAATCGCTTTTGGCTATACATCTGTCGCAATCATTTTTCAAATTGGTATTATTTGAGTTTCGGAATATAGTTTATAAAAAACAAGTTGAGAGACAAACAAAACAAAGCTGGTTTTTTGCCATTAGTGAATTCAGTCTTCTAGATACCTTTGTAGCCGCTGATTTAAAGTTCCTGTGTGTAACTCAAATAAATGATTGTCATACTCGTAAAAATACAAGGAACGTCCTTCGCCTTCCACACGACTTCGACATTCATTGACTTCTACTCCAAGACTTTTTAATCTAGCGGCATATAGTTCGTAGTCTTGTTCAGTTATTTTAAAAGCCAGATGGTTATAAGTTTTCTCTGATAAAGACTCACCGTCCATAATCGCAATCCATAAGTCATTAATCAGGAAGAATTTTTCTTTTGATATGGAAAAGGTTCGTTCGCCACTAGAATAAACTTCCTGAGCATCAAATATAAATGTCAGGAATTTTTTCATTTTCTCTAAGTCTCTGACGATGAATGTAATATGGCTAATTCCTTGAATCATTTTTTGATATTCTCTTAAGATTTTTGATTAAAGGTTTGATCGACAAAATAGTATTAATTTGATTAACTTTAACTTCTGTGACTTTCAAGATTCTAATTAAGTAGAAGGACTAAATTAAACACTTAAGCTTAAACCCTTGTCCCACAGCCGTTTTACCCCACCCCTCATATCAGGTTCGGTTAAAGACCCATAGTTAGGACTGACGCAAAGACACGGGGACGCAAAGACGCGGAGAGGTTTTTATTATGGGTAATTAGGCGGACATGATATCAATCCCCTCCCCGCAGGCGGGGAGGGGAGGTTTTGGCTTTAGACAAAACCGGGGTGGGGTGAGTGTGGATTAGTTAGTAATTGAGTAAGTTTGCTCTAACGTTATTAGGACTTACGCAACGCCGATATTGTCATTGCGACCGAAACGGAGTGTAGGGAAGCAATCCCAGCATTGTCATTGCGACCGAAACGGAGTGTAGGGAAGCAATCCCAGCATTGTCATTGCGACCGAAACGGAGTGTAGGGAAGCAATCCCAGCATCAGGGGAGATTACTTCGCTATCGCTCGTAATGACGGAATTACGTTATTTTTGCGTAAGTCCTGGTTATTACAAAACTCTTAACTCCTCACTTATCACTCCTCGGTGTTTTTACAGCAGAACTTTTCCTAAAATCGGTTCCACAGTTTTAGCAATCTCTGGGACATACACTTGTGAAACGTAGTCAGCAATCATTCTGTCAGTGTTGAATAACGGTGCATTTGTCTTAATGGATGTTTTCATCATCTGCACCCAACGGTGGGGAATGCCTTGGGCATCTTGGTCATAGTATAAAGGAACGATTTCTTCTTCTAACAACTGATAAAGCGATCGCGAGTCAATGCGATCTTGCAATTCTTGGTCGCTAGTATGAGCATCTTCACCAATTGCCCAACCGTTAATTCCTTTGCCATCCTTTCCGGCTTGATAACCTTCGCACCACCAGCCATCGAGAACGCTGCAATTGAGACCGCCGTTAAAGCAGACTTTTTGCCCGCTTGTACCAGAAGCTTCCAGGGGACGACGGGGATTATTCAACCAAACATCCACACCTTGCACCAATTTTTGTCCAGTGTAAATGTCGTAATCTTCAATAAAAGCAACTCGGTTAATAATACCGGAATTGTGACACCATTCCATTAACCGTTGGATAATCCGCTTGCCTTCTTCATCTGCTGGGTGGGCTTTTCCGGCAAAGATAATTTGTACTGGGCGGGAGTTGTTGCCAAAAATCTTTAATGCCCGTTGGGCGTCCCGCAGAATTAGATCCCCACGTTTGTAAGGGCTGAAGCGTCTGGCAAATCCAATGGTTAAGACGTTGGGATCGAGTAAGCTTTCGGTTGCTTGAATGAGTTGCTGATTTTCACCACGTAACTCCCGCGATTTCTTGACTTTATAACGTGTAAAAGCAATTAATCGTTCTTTGAGAATCAGATGTCGCGACCACAGTTCCTCATCGGGAATTTCGTCAACTTTAGCCCACATTTTGGGATCGACGGCGCGAGTTTTCCAGTCTTCTCCCAGATACTCGTTGTATAAGTCAGCCAACAGTGGTGCAGTCCAAGTGGGTGCATGAACGCCATTGGTAATGTAACCAATTGGTACTGTATCTTCCGATCGCTGCGGAAACAAAACTGTCCACATTTTACGAGAAACTTGCCCGTGCAATTCACTCACACCGTTACAAGCCCGACACATCCGCAGTGCTAAAACCGTCATCCCAAAGGGTTCCCAGGGATCGCCCAGTCGCCTTGCGCCCAAGGCCAAAAATTGCTCGCGGGAAAGTCGCAATTGCGGCCAATAGCTGGCAAAGAAGGAGTCTATTAAATCCGGTGAGAAGACATCGTGACCGGCGGGAACGGGGGTATGGGTAGTAAATACACAACTATTCCGCACTTTGGCTTCGATGTCGTAGAAGGATTTGCCAGTGCGTTCAATTTCTAAGCGGGCAATTTCCAATGTGCAAAATGCAGCGTGTCCTTCGTTGAGGTGATAGACAGAAGGTTGAATACCCAAAGCATTCAAAGCACGGACACCACCAATACCCAAAACAACTTCTTGGGCAATGCGGGTTTCTAAGTTACCTCCATATAGGTGTCCTGTTAGCCAACGGTCAATGGGATCGTTATCATTGCGATCGCTATCCAATAAATATAATGTCACTCGCCCAACAAGCACTCGCCAAATTTGCACTTTTACCAATCGCTGGCGGACTTGTAACTGGATAGTTATCGCTTCCCCTTGGTCATCTTTAATTAACTCCAGGGGCATTTGCCCAAATGGGTTGTCAATATAATAATCTTCTTGCCAACCGTGGCGATTCAAGCGTTGCCGGAAATAACCTTGGCGATACAACAAGCCGACACCAACCATCGGTACGCCCAAATCCGATGATGATTTCAGGTGATCCCCAGCCAAAATACCCAAGCCACCAGAGTAAACGGGTAGGGATTCGTGGATGCCAAACTCTGCACAAAAATAAGCAATGGGGTGGTCGTGGGATACTTGCGGTGCAACTCGACTCACCCAAGTATCTTGCTGGGTAATATACCGGTCAAATTCACGCGCCAAGGCGGATATCTGCTTTAGGTAAGATGGGTCTTCTGCTAATTGCGTCAGACGTTCGTAACTTGCTGACTCTAAAATCGCCACTGGATTATGTCCGCATCGTTCCCATTCTTGGGGATCGATGGTTTGGAATAAAGAAACGCGATCGCCACTCCAACTCCACCAATAGTTATAAGCCAAATCTGCTAAACGCTTGAGCGGCAAAGGTAACTTTTCACTCAAGCGTCGTGCTGCTTCTGTTGCACTGTTTTTAACCATACTAATCTACACCCTTCTGTTTTAATTTTTTCTCTGGAGAATAGGAAGTAGGGAGTGGGAGGTGGGGAGATGACAGTTATCAGTTATCTGTTGACTGGTCACTGTTCGCTGTCCAATGCCCTGTTTAGCCCAAAGCCCTGTTTACCCCATTCCTTTAATTTCCTCTTCAGGATTTATGATGCTGAAATCCTCACTGGCTGAATTTTTCCCTGAAGTTGGAGCTGTCGTTCGACATCAAACTTTATCCAAATGAATGGTTTTTACTGTTTTTGGTCTTCTAAAGATTATCTCTGTTTGTTGGAGAAATATGATATTTTTTTATATCAAATTCATTGACATTTTTTTAATTTATTTATTTTATTCTTAATATTTTTTTATATTTTTTTATTTAGCTAACTAAAATTACTTATGCACTTAGTTGCGAGCAAAAGTATTTATTCTGAAATAAAGGAATTCCGGTTAAAGCCTTTTTCATCTATTTCAACCACAATCCCTGGTGGGGGCGAACGCTTGTTCGCCGTACAACGTGGTTTATTTACTTGGAATTTCCTAATACTAAATAATTCGTAATGGGGCGAAGGGCATTACGAATTATTCTTATCTCATATATAGCAATCCCAAATAATTTGTGAAATGTTACGTGTTAGGGTTGTTGACACTTAAGTAGGTCAACTTAATTAAACATAAAACAATGGTAGGGTGCGTTATCGCAAAGCGTAACGCACCTCAATTGCTATAGTACAGTCTACAGAGGTGCGTTAGCCTACGGCATAACACACCCTACTAGCGTGACAAAGCTAAAATAGTGCATTAATAAACTCTTGTGGGGTGGGCATCTTGCCCGCCCAGAGGGGTGAGGACACCCATCCTACAATCAAATCTATTGCAACATTTAAAGCTAGACACGCTACTACATTTATTGACATCTACGTATGACGTTTTTTTAAATTGAGCTACTTAACAGTCAACAGTCAACACCAATATTATTCACAACTGAAATAGGATTGCTTCACTTACATCCCAAAGCGATCGCATGATGGCGGATATGATCTTCAATAAAAGTGGAGATGAAATGATAACTGTGGTCGTAACCTTCTTGATAACGTAAGTTTAGTGGCTGGTTAACATCTGCACAAGCTTGCTCAAATACTTCTGGCATTAATTGTTCAGCTAAAAATTTATCAACAGTGCCTTGGTCAATGAGGATCGAACTGTGATATCCAACTTTTTTGACTAATTCACTAGCATCATAAGCACGCCAAGTTTCTTTATCGCTACCAAGATAACCACTGAAAATTTTTTGACCCCAAGGACAACGCATAGGTGCAGTAATAGGTGCAAAAGCTGATACTGATTTGTATAGTTGCGGATTTCTCATTGCACAGACTAACGCCCCATGTCCCCCCATTGAATGACCAAAAATACTTTGTTTATCCGATCGCGCCGGGAAGTTTGCAGTAATTACAGCAGGTAATTCTTGGACGACATAACTATACATTTGGTAATATTGACGCCACGGTTCTTGTGTGGCATCAACATAAAACCCCGCACCTGTGCCAAAGTCCCAATCATCATCCTCACCTGGAATGCCAGTATGACGAGGGCTAGTGTCTGGTGCAACCAA
Organism: Nostoc linckia z4; assembly: GCF_002608075.1. Classification (GTDB taxonomy): domain Bacteria; phylum Cyanobacteriota; class Cyanobacteriia; order Cyanobacteriales; family Nostocaceae; genus Nostoc; species Nostoc linckia. The sequence continues at coordinate 373 of NZ_LAHA01000052.1, read as the reverse complement.
TATCAAACCGTACTCAGCTGCAAAGCGCTGCACCCCACCTGCTTTGACCATAAAATTCTCTTCAGTGCAAGTCAAACCAGAGAGAAAATAAAGAATAGGCACAGGTTGTTGAGTTGCTTGTGGTGGTTGATAGATGGCAAAGCGCATTTCACCTTTGCAGGTTGACGACGCATGACTGTAAAAACCGACTTTACCACCAAAGCTTTTATATTCTGAAATCAAGTTGAGGCTAGGCATTGGTTATATTCTCTTTTCTAAGGGGTTGCCAAAAAAAGAATATTCTAACGCGAACTAGCAGTTCGACAAGTAAACTTGGCTCTTTAAAGGGGAAAGGGGAAAGGGGAAAGGGGAAAGGGGAAAGGGGAAAGGGGAA
>NZ_LAHA01000051.1 GCF_002608075.1 Nostoc linckia z4 | reverse complement strand
ACCCCCCACACTCCCCTTCAAAACTATGGCACCTTTACCTGATTACCGCCCGAAACAACTATCTTTAGGCCCCTTAGAAGCAGAAATTTTAAATATCGTCTGGGAACTCGGTTCAGTCACAGTCAAAGATGTTCACGATCGCATTTTGGCCGATCCCAACCGAGAATTAGCTTATACTTCGGTAACAACTGTTCTGCGACGCCTCACTGACAAAGGTTGGCTAGCTTGTGATAAAAAAGGACGGGCATTTTATTGGCGGCCGTTGCTGAGTAAACAACAATCACAGGTAATCAAAGCCCACGAACAGTTACAACGATTTCTGGCGGTGGGTAACCCTGATGTAATTGCAGCCTTCGCCGATAGTCTCGATGAAGCAGCCAGCGAACAAATCGCAGCCATCGCCAAACGCATACAATCTGCACGCCAAGCCAGGGAGGAAAAATGATGCATCTAATGATGATTTTGATTACTTTGGCCGTTGCTTGGTGGTTGAGATCCTCCTGGAGAGAACCCCAAGGTAGTTGGAGTTTGCGGTGGCGGCGATCGCTATTTTTGTTTCTCTTCCCCCCTTTGCTAATTTTTATGACAGCGATCGCTGTTTTGTTCATGGGGCCTCAAGGCAGAATGGGCGGAATGTACGCAGGTTCAATCAGTTATTTCCTGGCATTAATTTATTTAGGAATTTTTGCCATTTTATGCATTAAACTTGCCTTTCAAGGTTGGCAGTCTGTGGAATCTGCCCGGAACTGTCCTAGCGTGAATTTGGGAGAAAAACGAGCCAGACTACTGCAAACAGAAGCGATGTTTGCAGGACAAATTGGTTTTTGGCATCCGGAATTAGTGGTAAGCGTTGGATTATTGGAAACTCTTTCACCAAATCATCTAGAAAGCGTCCTAGCACACGAACAAGGGCATTATCAGTACAGGGATACATTCTGGTTTTTCTGGCTGGGTTGGGTGCGTTCCTGTACTGCCTGGTTGCCAAATACAGAACCTTTATGGCAAGAACTGTTAGTTTTGCGCGAACTCCGCGCCGACAGTTACGCAGCATCGCAGGTAGATCCTTTAGTGTTAGCAGAATCACTGTTGTTGGTAGTTAGTAACAACCCTCTATCATCAGAAATTTGCTGTGCTGCATTGGGTTCTCCTAGTGCAGACCGTTTAGAACAAAGAGTAGAAGCTTTATTAGCACCACCAGAACCAACCCCAGAAGCTCAATTGCATTCCTGGTATGGATTTATGTTAGCTTTTTTACCTTTAGTAACTGTAATCTTTCATAGTTAAGTTAAATCTAAAAAGTTATGAATCCACATGTAGAGACGTTGCAATGCAACGTCTCTATTATTTGCGTCCTGTCAACACTTGTTCGGCATTCAAATCCAGCTGTGGAAAAGTAGAAGAAATAATGCGTTCTTGTCCTCGGAATGCAACGGCATCATAGAACCCTTCTACAAGAGTGCATACTGTTACCATCTCTTGAATGGGGTCAACAATCCAGTATTCAGGAATTTCGAGAACAGCATACTCAGAACGCTTGCTGCGGTAATCTGTGGTTTGTGTAGATTCGCTGACTACTTCTACTACTAATATGGGAGGAGTTTCGTTAAGTTCGATTACAGCTTCGCGATGAGAAAGTGCTTCCCATTGCTGTGTGAGTAATACTACCACATCTGGAATTCGTGAAGTATCCCAACGTCCTCCACGTGGCGAACGAACTCCCACAGAAAACTTTTGTGCTGTCCAATCCTTACCCATTTTGCCAATTTCGTCATCAAAGCTTCGTTCTAAAAACTTCGAGATGCCACCGTGCATGAGCGTGCCAACACTCATTGGGATTAATTCTCCATCTACCAATTCATATTGGGTATCCGTGCCATCTTTATATTTAAGATACTCTGCAAAAGTCAGTTTTTTAGTGGTTGCAGTCATAGCGATTCCTCAGCGATGACTTAATACAGTTATTTTAGGCGACAACCAAGGGTGATGAAGCAATATTGTTGACTGCGAAAAGTAGAATTTTTTTATTTGGAAGTTCCATTAAAAAGGTATTAAGTAGATGGACATAAATAAATATAATATGTTCTGTCATTGCGTTCGCGTAGCGTCTCGTAGAGAGCGAAGCGAAGCAATCGCAAAGTCTCTGGGATTGCTTCGCTTCGCTCGCAATGACATCTTAGATTTAATCATGACTATCTACTTACAACACGAAATTGCGACGGTAAGAGCTTCTGCTTTCCCTGTAAGAGCTTCTGCCTTCCCTGCAAGAGCTTCTGTCATGACATTTCCGTGTTTCGCGCACCCTGCAAGAGCTTCCGCCTTCCCTGCAAGAGCTTCCGCCTTCACGTTTCCGTGTTTCGCGCACCCTGTAAGAGCTTCCGCCTTCACGTTTCCGTGTTTCGCGCACCCTGTAAGAGCTTCTGTCATGTTTGTAGCAATATCAGTTCTGTCTATAGCGATGTCAGTTGCGACAATAACCCTACTATGTATACACAAGTCGAATTACCCCCCTTGTCAAGGCTACGGTGTACACACAAGTCGAAAAAACCCTATCTATAAAAGACAGGACTTACGCAAGTGTCACAAAAAATCAATTTTTTTTGCTTGTAGTAAGGACTTCAGTCCTTATTAGAGGACTAAAGTCCTTACTACAAACTTAAAATAATATGCCAGTTGCGTAAGTCCTAAAAGATTTGAAGAAAGGTAGTGGCGTGTCAAGCCTTAAATGTTGGAATAGATTTGATTGTGGGATGGGTGTCCTCACCCGTCCGGGCGGGCAAGATGCCCACCCCACAAGAGTTTAGTGATGCACTATTTTAGCTGTGTCAGTCCACTACAACACCCTTAGTAGCCTTGACAAGGGGGAGCCACTGCGTTGGGCGGCTCTGCCGACTTGTTCGCGCAGCGTCTCCCTTTGGGAGAAGCAAGTGGCGTTAGGGTTTGTTTGAAAAGTGTTTAACTGTGATTTTAATTACCCCCCTTAATCCCCCCTTGGTAAGGGGGGAAACAATAAAATCTAGTTCCCTCCCCTTTATAAGGGGAGGGTTAGGGTGGGGTAAAAATATTTGATACATCAATCATGACTTTTCAAACATCCTCTTAGGGTTAGGGTGGGGTAAAGAAAGGACTAGTAGTGATTCGATAACTTGTTAAATTACTCTTCTTCTAACACTTGTTCTACATATCTTCGTACCAAAGGCACTTGAAAAGCATCGCCTTCTACAGTCAAGATTTCTTTTCGCGCTAGTTTGCGGACAACACCTTTGTCTTGTGGTGTAGGAATTTCGCCTTGGATTAAACGCCGGAGTAAATTACGGTCATTCTCTGCTAAACTCCTCCATAATTCCCGAAAATACTGAACGCCTACCTCAAGCACTTGCGGAATAATCTCTTCGACATTTTGTGCAGTGGCTTTGACTGTATCTGCATTTCCCTGGTTTCTTCTAATATCGCCGTTTAGCGACTCCACCAACTCGTAACATACCAACTGAACCAGAAAAGGCTGACAGCGAGTCAGTTGAATAATTGCATCTACAGCACTTGGTTCATATATATTGGTGAAGTTCTCCACTGGATGTAAAATCAAATCGCGGGCTTCTGATTCTTGCAGGTAAGTCATTCGCAAAGCACGGGTGTTAATTAAATAGTCACTCCAGTAATCTTCAAGTTCAGATAACTCCTGCGAACCGCTAAAAAGTAAAATCCATTTTTGGTGGTGTTGCAGCAGGTTACGAATAAAATTGAGTGGCGCACGGCTGTTTGTTGCTTTGACTACTTCATCCAAGCGTTCGTATTCATCCAAACACAGAAGAAATCGCTGACTGCGGTTGCTGCGTTCTATTTCTGTTAACCAACTTTGCAGCGCCGGAAATGGATCTTCAGCTAGTTTTTTGGCATCTGGATAAGGCAAGAATACTTTGCGGGGTAATCGCCGTGCAGCTTCGATAATTTGTTGAGCTAAATTTTCAGCCAATCCTTTTAACGTTGTCGCTGATGCTGCACCCTGTAAATCTACCAGCAAAGGTACAATATCTGAGCCAATTCTATAAGGTAGATATTTCAACGCTGAGGTTTTCCCTGTCCTGCGTCCACCATAAAGTAATAATACTGGTGGTTGCTCAGAAAGCGCCAATGTTTCAATTTCTCGAAATATGTCAATTCGCCCTTTGAAACGATTCTTTGCTGTTTCGGGGTCTAGGGAATTACCAGCAATATAAACTTGGCGAATTTCTGTTGATTGCTGTGCTTGTTCCTCTAAAGTGCGCTGCGCCGTCTCTAGTATAGTCAGCCAACTTTGTGCAGCGTTGCCAAAAGAGACAGCAACGCGAGCATCTTTTGTCAAAGCTAGACTTTGCCCCAGTTGGCGTAATGCATTGATGGGAATATTCAGTAACTCATATTTACGATAAGGTGAAGTTGCTTCCTCTGAAGCCCGTACATTCTGACTAATATCCAAAAATTGGGGCAGGACAGCGCCAAGTTCCTTTGGTGGTGGTGAGGGAATCCAGGCTAGTTGGTTGGCAATGTCCAAAATATCGCTCAACCTCTGACAACGATTGAAAATATCTACAACAACACCATAAATTGCCTGTGCTGCTACTTTTTGCTGATTGGTGGATGTAATTAGATAATTAATAGTCTCACGGGCAGCAGCAGGGTTCTTTCGATAAGCCTGTACAATCATCAAATCCATGAAAGGCAGAGGCAAAATAATCAATTCATCAAAGCGAGGGGGCAGATATAGCAAACAATTTACTTGCTTGTCGTTGCGAGACAATAAGAACAAGGTGAGTATCCACAGTAATTCTGGCAACCAGAAGTAAATCCGCAAGATACCGAAAATCCCTGCTACGCCTAACGCGATGCCCAACGCCACTTCTCCCCCCATACCTCCCAGCCCACCGAGTACCGTACCAAAAGCTACGGCTGCCACCACGCTTACCAATACGTGCAACGCCACCTCTGCCACCACACTCAACGCTACGCCCACCGTCACACCTAGCGTCACGCCCAACGCCACGCCTCCCGCCACACCTAACAACGGCACACTCAAGCCCAAGCCTACACTTACTGAGACGTGTGACGCTATGTCGAGCGCTACGCCGAGCGCTAGGTTCAACACTAGAGCCGACCCCACGCTTAAGATCACACCTAACGCCACGTCCAACACTACGCCTGATAAAAATTGAACAGCCAAATACATACTAAAAAACATACTAAAAGCAGCAATTAGGAAATTAACTAGTTCATTTTTTTTACTGCCACCGTCTAGAACGGGAATTATAAAGCAACCCACCAAAAAACCACAGCTTATAAACCAGTTAAATGACTCACCACTCATCAGAGTGTAAACTGGTGCTACCAGCAACACAGCAACCACTGGAACTACAGCAGTTAGCCACCAAACTTGCCCAGCATAGCGACGCAGGCGGGGGTTAGAACGAAACTCAGCTCGTTTATGAAAGGGGTTATCTCTGGGTTTGAGTTCTGGATGAATATCGCGCAGCCAGCGTTTAAAGCTAAAAGGCTTGAAGTAAGCCCAATACAAAAGCCGCACGCATTCAGCCACATAATTCCAAAAGCCTGATGTTGGGGACTTGTTACTCATGGCTACTTTATCCCCAATTTGTCACGCACAAAATCCCAAAGTTCATTCCAGGGCACTACACCCACCAAAACCAAAACTGCTAAAAGCAGCATAACTAAGCCAGTAATCCAGTTGCCGATATCACCTACAGTTACACCAATGAATTGAGGTATCTTCCCTAGACGCACTGGCAAATCCCAAAATAACCAACGCAGCCATAATTGCCATTGCTGTCCCTTTGATGCCGATTTAGCTTTAGTAAGCTGTTGTTTAAACTGCTGTTTTGCCCACTTAATTGGCTTGCCTTGTTGACGTGCTTCCCACAAATAGTAACCAGCCAATTGCAACTTGTAAGGATGACGATCGCCCCATTGCTGCACACAATTCTGTTCGTCTACACTCAAAGCAGCACCATTAATAGAACGACTTGGTAAGCGCGACAGTTCAATCGCCTCATCTGTCGTTAGTTCTTGCAAATAAATAGTGTGACCAAGATTGAAAAAACTAGAGCCGAAGTGATGCTCGTTAGCATAAACATCCAATTGTTTACGGGAAGCCACCACTAACATCAAGGCGTTGCTATCCATCAGCGATCGCAAATTGTCATAAAATCCATTATCGAATTTATCGGGATATTTCAAAAGGCATTCAAAATCATCCAGACATAACACGGGTAGCTTCCCTTGCTGTTTCCATTCCCTAACCGCATCAGAAAAAGCTTGACGATTCAGCGGTCTACTCCTCCAAGGATTTCGCAGTTGTAGTTGCCATCCCTGAACCTGACTGAGTAAACCTTCTGCCACAGCCTCATAAAAACCCATTTCAGTTTGGCAATCTACGCCCCGTAACGCTAAGTAAATTACCACATAGCGACTGGTGTTTTGTAATACTCGCTGCTCCCAAGTGCGAAGGAAATAATACAGCAGTGAAGATTTACCAATGTGCTTGTCACCAACTATATTGATGCTTGTAGGCTGGTCGCCCTTCATCCGAGATGCGATCGCATTTAGTTCATCTTTACGCCCTACAAACAGCCTCAGATCTTCAATCATCCCCGCAGCCAAAAAAGGGTTATCAGCCATTATCTGTAAAGTTTAATTACATAAATTTATCCATTAATGATTACGATAATAAAACAAAAATCTGCCAGAGCAATTTATTGAGTGAATAAAAATAAGCTCTGCGATTATACTTTTAAAAAATAGAAATTACTTCAAAAATAAATTGCGATCGCTTCGCTCAACTTGAATCTTAAATTTGGCAAAACTCTGCGTTCCTTTGCGTTTACTCTGTGTCCCTTTGCGTTGAAAAAGATAGTGTTTTGAAACGCAGAGCGATCGCAAAGGAACGCAGAGGTTTAATCGACGGCAAACAGGTGCTTATAAACCGCATCTACACTGTTGAAGGGCTAGTTCTATCGATTTAAGAATTGGAGAGCGAATGCAAATCAAGATGGTAGATTTTCGTACAACTTGGGTAACCTAACAGCAGGCATCGCCTAAGTGCATTAGAGTTTTTATTCTTCTTTATAAGTGCTTTTTAAATTTTGCCCAGATACAGAGTGCCTTGTCGCAGACATCGTACTCATTCAATTAACATCAGGAGCTAGCAAAGCATAAATGAGTCTACTGTTAAAATGTCTTTTAGCGGTCAATAACAATCACCTCAACCGTTATAAAAAACTACTAACTGGCCTTGTTCTTTTACTGTGCTACCTGAATTTTGGTATCCAATCTGCTCGTGCTGAAGGTAGTCGCACCCTCTATCCCAGTAACGCCCCAGCCGGCAGTAGCAGAGCTAACCTAGAATGGCGTACTGATACTTATGGCGGTCTGGTACTGCGACGAACTTTACTAAAAGTCTATGCCAACCAAGGAGAGTATATTCTTTTGGGTTCCAGTGCAGTTGGAGTAGGTAGCGGTAATATCAGCGTTTACAACCCCAATCGTGTTAGTGACAGTATTGGCAGTGAAACTATTCCCAATACAGCAGATTTTGTGTGTACTTCCCAAGCTGGGCGGGGTGTTATCTCAAGTCGCCAACAAGAGTTAAGTGGCCCCCGTGCGATTTCTGGCCCAGGTAATCCCAACGGCTATATTCCCTGCTTCTACCAAGCTCCATCCACCGGAGTTTATGATATCGTTTTCTACGGGCCTGATGGGGGTGGTTCTTCAACTAATGGCGCTCCTACTGGTGAGATTAATTTGAGTAGTGGCAACAACTTTGGTACTCAACAAGGAACTAGTGTTGCAGTTTGGGATGTAACGGTACGCAGCAGCGACCAAACTTCCACAACTGACAAAGAGGGGCGGTTATTTAGCTATTATCTAGCATTATTTACTGGTAATAACGGTCTATATCTCAACTTTCCTGTTTATCCAATAACCACAGATGGCTTCCGATATAAAGTAGAACTCAGGGGTACAGATCCCAATGGATTTGTTCTCTATGGTAATCAAACTGGGTTTTTTGATAGTGACGGCATATCGCCTCTCTACCACGACATACTGGGAGCAGATAGTCAGCTGGCAAATCCCCAAGGCGGTGTTAGCTTGGCTCGTCCGCAATTCGCTACCTTTTTCAACTCCATCGATGACACCGTGCTTGGATTTGTTGACCGTTACAAACGAGATGGCACTTTAGAGGGGACTGGCATTCCTCTTAGCCCAATTATTCCTACTGTTAATAATTTACAATTTAACGGCACAGTTTCAGGAAATAACAGTTCTTACGGTACAGGCGGTACTTTTAACTTTAATAGCAACATTACAGGTACTTACGAACTGATTATCAGCCGAGACGGCAGCAATTTTGACCCCACCAACACCCAAAATCGCCTTTTGCGAGGAATTATGCCCACAACGGGACAGCAAGCAATTAATTGGGATGGAAAAGATAACAGTGGTAATTTTTTTCCGGTTGGCAGTAATTACAAAGTTAGTGTCAGAACTTACGGAGGTGAATATCACTTTCCCTTATTGGATGCGGAAAACAATTTTACTGGCGGCCCTACCATCACAATGCTGAATGCTACTAATCCCATAGGCAACACTAGAGGATTTTACGACGATCGCGGTTATAAAACCATCGCTGGTACTCAAATCGGTACTTCCGGTCAAGTACTTTGTGGTATTAATCCACCAAACCCAGCCTTTAGCGACCCAATTAACGGTTTTGACACCGCCAGCAATAACAGGAAATTTGGTCAGTCTGGTAACGCTGGTAATGCTGGGACATCATGTAACGGCTCTTTTGGAGATGCCAAAGGGTTGGATTTATGGACTTATTATCCTGGTACAACTCAACCAACTCCATTCAACATTATTGATAAAGTTTCATCTAACAACGTTGGCAAAGTGATAATTAATGAAGTTTTATATAACGAAACTGGCACAAATAGTAACACTAACGATGAATTTATTGAACTTTATAATCCATCTTCATCAGCTGTAGATTTGAGTGGTTTTAAGTTGGCTGATGGACACTTAACTGCTAATGATAATGATACTACTAACGGTTTTACTTATACATTTCCCAACGGCACAACTTTACAACCAGGACAATATGTAGTGATTTGGATTGGTAATAATAACGCCAATCATCAAGCCACAGGAGCAGCTTTTCAAGCTTGGTTAGGACAAACTCCCAAACTCAACAATTTGGGTGATGATATTTGGTTGTACGATAATCAAAATCAAATTATTGACTATATCGCCTATGGCAGTGCTAATGAAATTAATACGCCTCCCGCAAGTGCCCTCAATCTTTGGGACAACACATATCAATCTTCTTTAATTGGAGTTAACACTGGACAATCCATCAGCTTAACTCGCAATGGCTTGGATACCAATATCAGCGCTTGCTGGGAAGCAAGCACCAGCGGTAACGCTAGCACGCGCTGTCCAAATTATCTACCAACTAGAGACACTGATACCATAGGCACTCGCGTTACCAGCGTCGGCGAAAACAATAACGGTGTTACTGTTGCTAATGCCAAGCTTTTGTTAGTGAAACGCATCACCCGCATCAATAATCAAGACATAACCGACATTGTAGATGGTCGCAGCGACGTTGCCACCACTGCTGCCAACTATATACCAGAACCCTACGCCACTGAAGATAACGATACAAAATGGCCTGCTGGTTATTTGCGGGGAGTGATTAATGCTGGCGCTGTGAAGCCAGGAGATGAGTTGGAATATACAATTTACTTCCTTTCCAAGGGCCCCAATGATGCCACTAACGTTAAATTTTGCGACTTAGTTCCCAGCAGTGCTACTTTTATTCCCACAGCCTTTAATAGTAATGCACCGAGTGATGGCGGTTTATCAGCAGCAGATAGAGGTATTGCCCTTGCAGTTAGTTCCAGCAATCCTACAGTTTACCTTAGCAACATAGAAGATGGCGATCGCGGACGTTTCTATCCTGCAAACGAGTCAGTCCCCTCATCCTGCGGTAACAATACCAATGGCGCTGTAGTAGTGAATATCACCCGCACTCCAGATTTACCCAATTTAATCAAAGATGTTTACGGCTTCGTCCGCTTCCGGGCTAAGGTGAAATAAAGTGTTGACTGATGACTGGGCATGGGGCATGGGGCATGGGGCATTGGGCATGGGGCATTGGGCATTGGGCATTGGGCATTGGGCATTGGGTATGGAGACAAGGGGGACAAGGGGGACAAGGTAGCAATTTTTCTCCCCTATCTCCCCCATCTCCCCATCACCCCATCACCCCATCACCCCATCTCCCTCACCCGCCGCTAACTGGGGGAATTAACACCACTTCATCGCCATCTTGTAAGGGCGTATCTGGTTCGACAAATATGAGATTAATCCCAAAGCGGGTAACTTCACGCCATTGGGAGAGTTCGGGGTGTTCGGCTATGAGGCGATCGCATACTGCATTAACCGGAGTACCATGAGGAAATTCCAGTATCAGTTCTGAAACTTGAAAAGCTTCTTGATAAGCGGCGAACAATTTGACGGTAACGGTGATTGCAGATTTAGACATAAAACATGCTTTGGCAGGGCCGGCGAGTATTTTAACGCTTGACAAGCACCCTGAATTTTTGAAATTTATTATACATTACTAAGCAGGTGGGCACAAATCAACATCCGATAACACTGCCACACTCCAGTAATCCCCCTAGCTCTATGAGTTATTGCCTCAATCCCCAGTGTCCAAATCCTGCTGATTTAATGAATACTAACGGTAACATTTTTTGCCGCAATTGTGGAGCAAATTTATTACTACAAAACAAGTACCGAGTAATTAAGTTATTGGGGAGTGGTGGCTTTTCTCGGACTTTTGAAGTAGAAGATAATGGCACAAAAAAAGTCCTGAAGGTTTTGAATTTATCTGTATTTAGCGATTCAGAAAAAAAAACTAAGATAGTTAATTTGTTTAAGCGAGAAGCTGAGGTATTAATTCGCCTCCATAATTCTGGAATTCCTCAAGTTGAGGCGGATGGATATTTTGAATTGAACTTTCCCAATTGTCCAGAGCCATTATATTGCTTAGTAATGGAAAAAATTGAGGGTTTAAATTTACAACAATGGTTAAAAAATCGCGATAATCAACCCATCACACCAGAATTAGCCATCGCTTATTTAAAACAAATACTAGAAATTTTAGAGCAAGTCCACGCTCAAGGGTATTTTCATCGCGATATTAAACCAGCCAACATTATGGTTAAACCAAATGGAAAACTTGTGTTAATTGATTTTGGAGCAGTACGGGATTTAGCACAAACTTATGTCCAGCAAGAAAATGAAAATACCATAATTGGTACAGTGGGTTATTCATCACCAGAGCAAATGAAAGGCACAGTGGTAAAGCAATCAGATTTTTTTGCTTTAGGACGAACTTTTGTACATTTACTCACTGGAAAGCCACCATTAAATTTGCCAGAAGATGAGAAAACAGGAAAGTTAATTTGGCGCAACCAAGTTCCTTTGCACTCCCATTCTTGGAGAAGCTGGTTAGATAAAATGAAATGGCGATCGCTTTTCGATTTGCTCGATGAAATGATGGAGCCATACTGGAAAAATCGTCCAGAAAATACTCAAGTAATTTTCCGACGCTTGAATCATTCAATTACCTTACCACGTATTTCTCCTTGGGTAGCTGGTACGGCTATTTCCTTGGGAATTGGATTACCTGGCAGTTATTGGTATTTCAATGGTGTCAATGGATGTGACAAAATTTGGCTGAGGAGATTTCCTTTAGATGATAGCATCAGTTGTGGCGAAGAAATTCTGTTACCAAATATCAATATGAGAGTAACAGAAAAAGAACGAGGAGTAAAGGCGATCGCTGCTGGTAAATACCAAGATGCTATTATTTGGTTAGAGAAGGCATGGCAAAAAGAACGCGACCCCGAAACTTTGATTTATCTGAATAACAGCCGCTTAGAAGTTGAGAAAATCAAAGCTTATACCATCGCTGTTGTTGCACCTTTGAGTATTAATAATGATAATATCTACTCTAGCCAAGAAATATTGCGTGGTGTTGCTCAAGCGCAAAACGAATTTAATCAAAATTACAAAAGCAAAAACCTTGGTCTAAAAGTTTTGATTGCCAGCGATAATAATCAAATTCAAGATGCTAGAAAAATCGCCGAAAAATTGGGAAAACAGCAGGATATTTTAGCAGTTATTGGCCATTTTAGAAGCGACACAACTTTAGAAGCAATTAAAGTTTATCAACAACAACATCTATTATTAATTTCTGCTACAGCCACCTCAGAATCTTTATCTACATCCTGTCAATCAAATTATCCTAATTGTTTTTTTCGTGTAGTTCCGAGCAATCGCGTGATTGCTGAAACTTTAGCTAACTACCTAAAAAATCAAAATAAACTCAAAGCAGCAATCTTTTTTAATCCCAATAGTGCTTATAGTCAATCTTTGCAAGCACAAATGAAAGGTAGACTTTCGGAATCAGGCGGCAAAGTAGTAGCAGAAATACCTTTGTATGACAATATAGATACTAATCTCAATCGAGTAAAAGAACAAAAAGCAAATGTAATTATTTTATTTACAACTACCGATGGTTTAACTTCTGATTCCGCAGTTCGGGTAATTGAATACGCTATAAAAAATAAATATTTAGTAGTCGGTGGTGATAGTTTAGATAATAATAAACTACTCAAAGCATTGGTAAGCAATCAAGCAGATGCAGTAGTGGCTATACCTTGGCATTCTAGAAATAAATTAAATCGAGATTTCCCTGAAAAAGTGGAGAAAATGTGGCAAAAACCAGGGAATTGGCGCACAGCGTTATCTTACGATGCAACTCGTGTGTTGCTGGCAGCTTTAGAAAAAATACCATCACCCAGTCGTGAAAATATCGAGCAAGTAATAGCTGAAACTAACTTTCAAGCAACTGGCGCTACAGGCTTAATTTCTTTTAAACCAAATGGCGATCGCCAACAAGATAAGATTTATCTAGTGAAAGTTGTACAGAATCCCAATACAGGACAAATTGAATTTTTACCTTTGGATAAATCAAAGTAATTACCAGGAATAAGTTAAGATTCCCGATTTTTTGTAAAAACCGAGAATCCGCTTTTTTACAACCGTCACTCATCTATGCGTAGCAGCTTGCGATAAAATCCCTGGGAAAAATCAGTGGCACGATAACGTTTATAGTTTTCCATAAGTTCAATTAAATAATTAATAAACTCGAAACTCGCCATCATCAGTTCATAACTCAGTTCAGCATTGCCATCAAACTGCACTCGGCAACGTGTTAAATCTGAAGGTAGGGTAGCAACATTCCAGGAAGCGACAAAAGGAACATTTTCACTAGCTTCTATCTTTCGGTGTCCCTCCAAAACTCCTTTTTGATAAAGACTAATGGCAAAAGGTAAAAAATTCCTCTTAGCACCCTGGACGTAAGGTAAATAAACACTGGCTTGTTGTTGAGTTGCTGGCTGGAGTTGGTCGATAGACATTATTCAATATTCCTCAAGTTAATTAGCAACTGGCGATAGACTCTTAAGTAGTATTCCCAAAAAATGTGTATAAGGCACATACTGGGACATTCCCCATACTCAATAAATGAAGTTACTGCTAAGAAATATTAAAATTTCGGTTACAATAAGGCTGCGTTAACTTTTGTCAAAGTTGGGGGCAATACACTAAAAAATCCCTGCTCACAAGTGGTGGATACCGTTATTGCGTGTTTCTTCCCAGAACAAAGTGCTGCTGCCTTGCTATCACTTGGCCTAAACTAGAGTTTCCGTTGCTGAAGCTCTATAGTCTACAAGCTTCCTAGCCAAGGGGCTATCAAAGGAATCAAGCTTGTATCTAAGAGTGGCAAATGTGGTTAATGCAAGGCAATTAAACACAGTAGCAGCGAGAACAATGGTAGTCCCAGAAGCTCTTGGCTTAGGGATGCTGGGTACTATAGTTTGCCCATTTCGATTAATATCGGAAAAAGTAATTAGGGATATTTGTCCGTAAAATTACTAACTGTACACAAATAGTGGTTTTTGAATCAAGCAACCCAACCTATGCCAGCGAATTCCTGGCCCGAAGAAGATTCTTATCAAGAGCTCGATCCACTCAACTCTTTGTTGTCTGACCTCTCAGTAGATGAGGAGTCTGTGTTAGAGACAAAATCTATGTCTCTACCATCCCGGTTTCAAGGTCGTAGAGGTAAAGCAGCTCTGGTCTTGACTATTGTCTGGAGTGGCACGATCGCTCTGCATTTAGTTTCTTGGGCATCTATATTCATATTAGGATTGACCACCATTTTAAGTCTTCATGCTTTGGTGGTAGTGTTTACTAAACCTCGTCGCTCACCAAAAGAAATGCAGGGAGATTATCCCTATGTATCTGTGTTAGTGGCTGCGAAAAATGAGGAAGCGGTAATTGGTAAATTAGTCCAAAATCTTTGTAATCTGGATTATCCAGATGGCAAATACGAAGTATGGATAATTGACGATCGCAGTACTGATAATACGCCCCATTTATTAGCAGAACTACAGCACAAATATGACAAACTAAAAGTACTGACGCGCTCAGCAGACGCTAGTGGCGGAAAATCAGGGGCACTAAATCAAGTACTACCGCTTTCCAAGGGCGAAATCATCGCTGTATTTGATGCTGATGCCCAAGTAACACCAGACTTATTATCACAGGTAATACCTTTATTCCAAAGAGAAAATGTCGGGGCGGTGCAAGTGCGAAAAGCGATCGCCAACGCCAAAGATAATTTTTGGACTAAGGGTCAAATGGCCGAAATGGCACTCGATACCTGGTTTCAACAACAGCGCACAGCCCTTGGTGGAATTGGCGAATTGCGCGGTAATGGTCAATTTGTCAGACGTTCAGCCCTGTTAAGCTGCGGTGGCTGGAATGAAGAAACCATCACCGATGACTTGGATTTAACAATCCGCCTACATTTGGAACAATGGGATATTGAGTGTGTTTCCCATCCAGCAGTGCAAGAAGAAGGAGTGACAAAGGCAATTGCACTCTGGCATCAGCGCAACCGTTGGGCGGAAGGTGGATATCAGCGTTACCTGGATTATTGGGATTTAATTCTCAAAAATCGCATGGGAACCCGCAAAAGCTGGGATTTGCTGATGTTTATGCTGATTATGTATATTTTGCCCACAGCAGCAGTACCAGATTTATTAATGGCGATCGCTCGTCATCGTCCGCCAATATTAACCCCCATCACCAGCTTGTCCATCACCATGTCAACCATCGGCATGTTCACAGGCTTAAGACGAATACGTCAAGAACGGGAATTCTCGTTTTCTACGTACTTTACCTTATTGCTACAAACCATACGCGGCAATTTATACATGCTGCACTGGCTAATAGTCATGAGCAGCACAACCGCCCGTATGTCCATCAGACCAAAGCGCCTGAAATGGGTGAAAACCTTGCATACTGGGACTGGGGACTAGGGAGATGGGGAGATGGGGAGATGGGGAAAAGGTTAAAGGTTAAAGGGAAAAGGAATAAATTTAATCTTTCCCCTTTTCCCCTTACCCCTTTCCCTTTCCCCTGCTCCCTGTTTGCCCAATGCCCCACACCCAATTCATTCATCATCAACTTCCGATTCTTCTGCCCATTCAGGTGTAGCCATCGAATCAGAAAATTCTGGGGAATCATCTGTAAACCGGATAATTTGACCGTTGAAAAATTCTGCTAAACGTTGAGCTGCGATCGCCACTTCATCAGGTTCCCAATTAGGTGGAGGTGTTTGGGTTAGTGGTGGAGGCATGGATTTTACACCATTTCCATTCACGTGTCCATTGCCGTTCCTGGATGCGGACTCGGTTTTTACTGGTGGTGTTGGTGCTGGTTGTGGAGTAACTAGCTGTGGTACTGGTGCTGGAGGCGGAATTTGCCCATTGGAAATGGGAGTAGGTGGTTGCTGAGGGCGAGTAGAATCTTGCCGTGCAGGGGCTTTTTTTCCTGGGTTAGAGTTTAATGAAGTTGCTTTTTCCAGATTTACTTTAACTTCCCGTTGGAAAGTCTGCTGGAAAGCTACAACAATTATGGGTAGATCGGATTTAACTTTTTCAAACCATGCCTGTTTGATGGCAATATAAGCCACTGTGCCATCGAATTCGATGAGTTGACACATTTGACGTAGCAGTTCTCGCCTTGAGATTGGTTGAAAGTTAGCGAGTACCTGTTGCCAAACTTGAGTTAAGTCGTATTGCGGCGTCTCAACAACTTCTGAGGTGGCTGGTTGATTGTTTGTAGGTGCTGGGGTTTCTGGCGTTGGTAATGAAACCGAGTTAGTAGCAGAATTGTGATTTATTTGCCCATTATCTGGGGTAGATGATGTGACAGCCTGATTTGGGACAGTTGGTTGATGATGGTTTCCAGAATTGTGATTTATTTGCCCATTATCTGGGGTAGATGATGTGACAGCCTGATTTGGGACAGCTGGTTGATGATGGTTTACAGAATTGTGATTTATTTGCCCATTATTTGGGGTTGATGATGTGACAGCCTGATTTGGGACAGCTGGTTGATGATGGTTTCCAGAATTGTGATTTGTTTGCCCATTATTTGGGGTAGATGATGTGACAATTGCTGAAGGATACTTGTAAGATACAGCAGGTGCTACATTTGGGGCTTGTGGCTGAATATTCGTTGCACTTGGTAACAATCCTAATAATGTTACCTCCAACCACAAACGCGGCTGGGTACTGTTTTTGATTTGTACTTCAGCTTCTCGCAGGTGTTTTTGTCCTGTCAAAATCGTAGTTGTGTGCCAGTTTTGGGCAAACTCCACCAGCGCTTTCCAAGTTTGCTGAGTACAAGCAACTAAATCGTGGCGATTGGGTGCTGTTTTGGCAATTAGTAAATCGCGGTAAAAAGCAGCGAGATTTTGCAGAACAGTCAACGGTTCTCGACCGCGATCTAAAATGTGGTGCGTATAGTCGAGAACTGCTTCTGGTTTGTCCTGAGCAATGGCATTTAATAGCTTTAATAAGTCTTGTTCGCTTACCGTCCCCACCAAATCCCAAACTTTATCTGGTGTCACTTCACCTGGTAATAAAGCCAATTGGTCGAGCAAACTTTCAGCATCCCGTAACCCCCCTTGAGAAAGTTGGGCTACCAAAGTTACAGCATCCGGTGAAATATTAATGTTTTCTTTAGAGGCGATGTCACTTAAATGCTTAACCATCGCCTCTAGCTGAATACGTCTAAAATCGAACCGCTGACAACGTGAAATAATTGTCGGTAACACCCTTTGCGGGTCTGTTGTTGCTAAAACAAAAACTACGTGTTTTGGTGGTTCTTCAAGTGTTTTTAATAACGCGTTGAATGCCTGATTACTGAGCATGTGGCAATTATGCACCAAAAGTCCATTTGCCACAAAGTTATGATTATCTGCTACTTCAATGTCGTAAACTCGCTCAAACCCAGCGAGGCGAACAGATTCGACTGTTTCCAAACTTGTAATCCATTGATGGGATGGAATATTGTTTAAGGTCTGCGAGCCATTTTCTACTGGTGCTTGCACCCATGTGTATGTAGTAGTATGTTTTTGTTGTACTACTTCTGGTGTAAAACTTTGCTGCGGCTGAATATCCCATTGCTGTGAGCCAAGTGGCAATGAGTTGATTTTCCACCCCAGAGAATCCTTCTGTGTGCAATTGAATTTGTGGACAAAATGTAGGGATATCAAGTTTTTCGCCACATCCGCAGGCACACAAAGGCCGGAGTAATTCCGCTTGTTCAAGAATAGATTGTAGGTCGTATGATTTTTGCCCAAATGTGTTGCCTTTAAACTGATGCCCTCTAACGAATCTTCGGGTGCGTCCATCGATACCAAATTTATAAATGAGGATGCCACATCCACATTCACAGGGGATAGTATCTTTACTCCTTCTTTTACGTCCTTTGCTGGTATCCATCCCTGGTTTGTCCTGATTAAATGATTACCCGTACATCTAATTTCTCGATTAGTTGTCTTGATAACCAGCGTTTGCCGTTCTCCTTGGTCTAACCACCTGACAACTTTCTTAAATTCCCACTTACCTAATGAGTCGTTGTAACTCAGAACCTTCTTGCCTTTAATTTTGGGATCGTCAATTCTGTGAAGTCCCTCATCAGTCAAGACCAGAGAATCTCCGGTTAAGCATTCATCAATGACATAAACCTTATAGCGACACTCCACAGGAGCAAACTGAGCTTTTTCAATCAACTCGCGGATATTATCGACACCAGTGTTGCTAGCCGCGTCAATTTCAATTACATCTAAGGAATAGCCTTTGGTGATTCCCTGACATACATTACAGACACCGCAGGGGTCGGCGGTGGGCTTGTCACTTTTAAGACAATTGAGAGACTTAGCTAGAATTCGGGCACTGGAAGTTTTCCCCGTACCTCTAGGCCCAGTGAATAAATAGGCGGGGGCGATTTTGGATGTACCGATCGCATTTGTGAGAGTAGTGGCGATCGCCTCTTGGCCTACCAATTGAGCAAAACTCTTGGGGCGATACTTGTGGTGCAGGGGTTCGTAAGACATGGAAATATGGACTTCAATGCCTTTTAACGTTGATTAATAGCACCGAGTCGAATTTGGGATTCAATTATTTTAATCTCTGGTACCTGCTTTGTTTGTCGATGTACCCATACCAATTGCACTAAATTTAATCCGTAAACTTTTGCACCAAGAAAAGCAAGCCAAGAGAACATATTTTTTACTATGATTTCACCATCGATGCATCCGAATTATAGCATACCATTTAGTACATTTGTTCTAAATTAGTCATTGGTCATTGGTCATTGCTCAGGGGAAAAGGTTAATGGTTCGACCCTTCTCTACAAGAGGCTTCTCTACGAGAGGCTTCGCCAACGCCAACGACAAAGCTCAGGACAGGCAAGCTCACCAACCGAGAAAAGGGAAAAGGAATAAATTTAATCTTTCCCTTTTCCCCTTACCCCTTTCCCTTTCCCCTTGTCCTCTTAGTATGCCCCATACGCTGTTTGCCCAATCCCGAATTTTCTTGACGAACTAACGCCATAGCGCGATGCGATCGCTACAATCTTAAGGATAAACAACACTCAATGGTGCAACAGATGCTCAAGCGGCTAGTTCAATGGCTCAAAAAGCTTTTTCAGAGCTTATTTGGTAGAAAACAAACTGCCTCAAAAGCTAGGGGGAATGTGCAAAAACAACCAGCACCACCTCTAACTGATACGGATCTGGAATTTCTTTTCAACGAACTGTTGCAAGGAGTAAATCAAGCACGAGGTGAAGCTTGGGCACGCAAGTGGCTACATAATATTGAACATCGCGTTACAACTGAACGCTGGGTCGAGTGGTTGAAACGCTTTGGTGACAGGTTACTAGCATCACCAACACCTAATAATGAAATGGCTGCCCGGTTGGTGCAATTTGGTGATTTAGGCATCGGCGAAATCACAGATGTTGCCCATAATATCGGGATGCAGTTATTAAAACGCAATCAAGGCGAACCAGTTTGGGAATATGAAGGGCCGGACGCTGCGATTACTACTTTGCCATCTCAACCAATCACCCCAGCATCCCAGGAATTAAATGAAGAAGAAAATTTGCCAGAGGGAGAATATCAAACTGTCACCCTAGAAGAACTATTTGTGATGTTGCAGCATGATGAAAATTTACGCCATCAGATTGCCCAGCAGCTGGCTGTTGAAACCGATGACCCACAAGTCCTAGTACAGGCATTAATCAGTCAATTATATTCTGATGGTCAATCGACTACAGAGCAAACAGAAAATTAATCGCTAAGCCCTTTGGGTAGGCAATAGGGAATAGGCAATGGGCAAAGGTAATCAATCCCGTCCTTTCTGGTGTTAGGGATTGCTTTTAAGGCAGGGGGCAAGAAGGTAGTTAAATTTTTGGGATTTTTCCGGCCACCAGTGACAGGGCATTTAGTTTGCTTCTGTGTAGGAGTATTGAAACGATCTCAAATCTCAAATTGCTGGCCTTATAATGCTGTCATCTTGACCTTTTGTGTATTTTTTGCTAGCCTGCCACAGAAACACTGTACGGATATAATGGGTTTTCACGTAATTCATGACTTTTTTAACACAACGATGGCTACAATCTAGAAAAACAAAATCCAAGAGTGTGGCAGATGCTCAGGCGGATATCCCAATCGCTTAAAAGGTTTTTAAAACGCCTCATTGCAACTAAGCAGACTCGTTCTATCAAAGGTGCAAGGGGACACAATCTGGTGGAGATTCTACCAGAACTAACCGATGCGGATTTAGAACAATTGTTTATCCAATTGCTAGAAGGCGTACATCAAGGACGAGGACGCCAATGGGCATTGAGGTATCTGCAACGAATCGAAAATCGTATTCCGCCTGAACGCTGGGTAAATTGGTTGGTGACGTTTGGCGAAAGCTTAGTAGCCTCACCCACACCAAATCCGCAGTTAGCAATACAGATGGTGCAGCTGCGAGAACTTGGTATCGGCAGAATTGGAGATGTTGCCTATGAAATTGGCATACGTTTGATGCAAAACTTACCCACAGAAATAGAAACACAAATAGAGGATGAAGACAATCAGGCAGAAAATCTAGTGGAATTGACTCCAGGCCAAGAACTGATCCGCGACTTAGGGGAACAGTTATGGGAGTATGATGAGCCAGATGTCGCACAAACTACCCCAGGACAAGAACTGATCCGCGACTTAGGGGAACAGTTATGGGAGTATGACGAGCCAGATGTCACAGAAACTACAAACGATGAAGAAATTCTCGTAACTTCGCCAGGACATGACTTAATTCGTAATTTAGGCGAAGAGTTATGGGAGTATGATGAACCGGATACGCAAACAGTCACGCCAGTACCCGAAAATGCCTTTATTGAAGAACAAGCAATTGAGGATTTCGAGGAAGTGATATTGGAGTATCCAGCAGGAGATACCCAAAGCACAATCTCTGAAAATCTTCCTCTCCCGCCAGCGAAAGATTCGATCGCCACATTAACCGAGCTGAGATGGGACTATGAAGAGGAAGAAACTCAAATTCAAACAAAAGCCAATTTGCTTCCTGCAAGGCAAAGGACTGAATTAGCGACAACTGGCTCAGAACAAAACTGGGATAGCAATTTAGCGAATTTAGAGCCAAATGTAGCTAACACTTTAGATGAATTGTGGGTGCGGTTGGATCAAAGTAGCAATTTAGTACAGCAACTCGCTTCTAATTTGGCAGTTCAAACTAGCAATTCTTCCAGTATTATTGAGCGCTATGGCAACGATCCTGTTAACCAAGCTCAAGCTTGGTTTTATCAAGGTCTTAGCCAAGCGAAAACAGGGGATTTGTTAGGTGCGATCGCATCTTATGACCAAGCCATTGAACTACAACCGGAATTTTGGGAATATTGGTTTAATCGTGGTTTAACGCTGTTTCACCTAGAACGTTTTGAAGAAGCGATCGCTGCCTATGAAACAGCCATTCAACTCAAACCCGACTTTTACAAAGCTTGGTATTACCGGGGTGGAACTCTGGGAGAATTGGGATACTTTGAAGAAGCCATCGCTTCCTTTGATAAAGCTTTAGAAATTAGGCCAGACTACCAAGAGGCTTGGTCTAGTAAAGGTTTAGCGCTGCTGAAGTTAGGCTGGCTACGGGAAGCAATTTCTAGTTATGACCAAGCCCTAGATTTGGAACCACAAGACCAAGAAAATTGGTATCACCGAGGCATAGCACTAGCTGTAGGCGAACAATTTGCAGAAGCCATTGCATCTTACGATAAGGCGCTAGAAATTGACCCAGACTATCACGAAGTGTGGATAGACAGGGGTGTAGTGTTGTTTAACTTAGGACGATGGTCAGATGCCATTGCTTCTTGGGACAAAGCACTTTCAGTTCAAGCCGACTTTTATTTAGCTTGGTACAACCGGGGTGTAGCCTTAGATAACTTAGGACGCCGCCAAGAAGCCATCACTTCCTACCGCCGAGCGATCGCCATTAAACCAGACTTCCACTTAGCCTGGTATAATCAAGCAGTGGCATTGTTTTATTTAGAACAATTTACCGAAGCGATCGTTTGTTATGACAACGCTTTGCAAATCAAACAAGATTACTGGGAAGCTTGGATTGGTAGGGGAACCGCCGTCGGTAGTTTAACGGATGCCGATTTATTGCGGAATTTGTCGAGTAGTATCACCGCAACCAACCCCGCCTTACAACAGGTAGGCTACGAAGGTAAATTAGCCACCTACGAAGAAGGATTAAAGCATCTACGTACAGATACTCATCCAGAAGGTTGGGGTAGATTGCATGTAGCCATCGGTAATACTTATTACGACCACGGTAAAAAACAGCCCAATCCCCGTGATTATTGGCGCAAAGCTGCATTTGAGTACCATCAAGCGCTGTTGACTCTCACCTTAGAATATTTTCCCCTGTTGCATTTAGAAGTTTTGCAATCTCTAAGCAAAGTGCTGATGGGTTTGGGACAAACAACACAACTTCAAGAATTACTGCAACGAGGCAGAGATTTATTACAACAATTACTCAATGAAGAAACTCGTTCAGAAGAAAGTAAAAAGCAGTTGGCTTTGAAATTTGTCGGCTTCGAGCAATTGGCAGTGGATTTAGCTGTAGATTACGGTGATGTAGTAGAAGCCTGGGAAATTGCCGAGCAGGGCAAAAATGCTTGTTTAAATTGGTTGCTTTTCAACTGGAATGATAATATTTATTCGCCTTATTATGGTGCAATTCAAGAACTATTTAATCCCACAACAGCAATTATTTACTGGCATATTAGTCCAGTAGCCTTACAAACTTTCATTCTCAAAGACCAAGCGCCATCACCCATTCTACTGTTTACACCAATTCAAGATATCGGGGCGATCGCTTCAGGAGAAGAAACCATTCGTCTCAATGAATTGCCTCTACCCGAAGCAGTGCGACGCTTGATTGAATTTGAAAATTGGCTTGAAGATTGGCATCAACAATACCAACAATATCGCACCACAGCCCAAGATAAAGAAAGTAAAACTCAGCATCCTTGGCGGGTGGATATGGAACAAAAGCTGTTGCAGCTTTATGAAATCTTGAATATTTCCACAATCGCTCAAGAACTGGAAGGCATCACCCAACTGATTTTAATTCCTCACCGCGATTTATATAGATTGCCCATTCATACCCTTTTTCATATTTCTTCTCCATCTGAGGAAAATTTACCAAATATCGAGCCAAATTTCACCGTCACTTATTTGCCTAGTGCCCAAATAGGTTTATCAATTAAAAATCAAGATATCTTGCCTTGGCAAAATCAGCTATTACTCAGTGTCGAATATCCTGAAAGTACAGGTTATCCCGGACTAAAATTTGCCAAATTGGAATCTGAAATTATCAACGAAATATTTGTTAACAACCAGCGAATTCAGGGCGCACAAGCCACCAAAGATATTGTGGAAAATGCATTATTTGATAACTACAATATTTTTCATTTTACTGGTTATGCCACGAATAATTTAAGCGAACCAAAAAAATCAGAATTAGCATTAGCAGGTGAAGATAAACTGACATTAGAAGAAATTTTTCAACACAATCTCGCAAGTTATAACCTTGTGACTCTCTCTGCCTGTGAAAATGCCACCACCAGCATCTTCATTACCACCAGCGAATATGTGAGTTTGGTCAACGGTTTTTTGAATCAGGGCGTTCCTCACGTAGTAAGTACTCTTTGGACTGTAGAATCTTCAGCGAGTGCCTTAGCGATCATAGAATTTTACCGAAGATTACAGCCAGATAAATCAGCAGTTGTAGCCTTAGCTGAAGCAACACTGTGGCTCAAAGAACTAACAGCTGGAGAACTAACAAAATGGTATGAAGATATACTCAACAACTTGCATCCAGAAGAAGTAAGAATTAGAGCTTATTTAGCAACACAATTATATAGAAACAGCAAAATGGCATCAGATAAAAAACTGTATAATCATCCTTACTATTGGGCAGCATTCACAATTACAGGAAAGCCAAATTGAAGAAGAATTCAGAACTCAGAATTCAGAATTCAGAATGAATTAGAGTTACCTTAGGGAATGAATATTAGTTTCAAAGAAAGCCGAATTGTGGTTGCATCAAAATTCAAATATTCTTCCTTGTTAAAACTCTATTGCTTCATCATTGGAGTATTCTGATTCCTGAATTCTGAATTCTGACTCCTGATTCCAGAATTCTGAATTCTGAATTCTGGATTCTGAATTCTGAATTCTGACTCCTGATTCCTGAATTCTGACTCCTGAATTCTGTTTTATTAACTTGAATGCGCTCCTGGTTGTCCGTTTTGGACGACAAAGGAAGCTAGGGTTTTGACGGAGGCATTCAAATCAACAATGCTGGATACAACTCTGTAGTCACTTTGCCAAGTTTGTGGGGTAAGCTGACACCGGACATATCCCCGGAAAGCACCATCAAAGAACTTAGTATGAGGATTATTCGGTAGGGAAGCTTTAACTGGAGCGATGAAGCTGGTGGGAAAGTCAGAGGTAACTGAGGTTCCGACGAACTCAGTGCCTACCGTTGGTGATTTTGGGTTACTAAAATCAAGCTTTAGGTCGTGTACCCAACTAGAATGGATATCCCCAGTAATTACCACTGGATTAGAGGGTCTGCGCTGGTTAAGAAAATTTAAAAGTCGATTACGTGCAGCTACGTAGCCGTCCCACTGGTCTACATTGAACACACCGGGGCCGGGATTACTATTAAAATTGTACTCAGCTAACATGGTTTGTTGAGCGATCGCATTCCAACGCGATCGCGATTTGTCTAAGCCTTTGAATAACCACTGTTCTTGTTCTGAGCCAGTCATCGTCGCATTGGTATCAAAAGCTTGGGGACAACGTGGCTTGAGTCCATCATCACAAGGTTGGTCAGTGCGATACTGTCTGGTGTCTAAAACGTTGAACTCCACTAAATTACCGAAGGTAAACCGCCTATAAAGCAGCAAATTTGCCTTCTTGGGTAGAGAAGATTCACGTAGCGGCATGTGTTCGTAATAAGCCTGGTAAGCATTCGCTCGCCGTTTCCCAAAAGCCTCTTGGGTTTGGTTATCCTCAGGAATTAAATTGGCGTAGTTGTTATCAACTTCATGGTCATCCCAAGTAACAATCCAGGGAAAAGCAGCATGAGCAGCTTGGAGATTCGGGTCTGTTTTATACAACGCGTGGCGATTGCGATAGTCTTCAAGAGTGACGATTTCCGGGCTATTATGCTGCCGCGGCCCCCCTGGTTGTGGCCCATATTCGTAAATATAATCACCGAGATGAACCACAAGGTCGAGGTTTTCCTCAGCCAAATACCGATAAGCTGTATAGTAGCCATTTTGCCAGTCTTGGCAAGACACAAAAGCAAAATTTAGTTTTGAGATATAGCTGTAAGATGCTGCTGCTGTGCGAGTCCGCCCAACGGGGCTAACTTCTCTACCCGCTTGAAATTGATACCAGTACCAACGGTCAGGGTCTAGTCCACGGACATCAACGCGTACTGAGTGTGCTAACTCTGGTGTAGCTAGCACTGTTCCTCTACGCACCACCTTTGTCATCTTTTCATCAAGGGCAACTTGCCACCGTATTGGAACATTTACGAGTGGCATTCCACCTCCATTGAGAGGATCGGGAGCTAGTCTCGTCCAGATTACAACCCCATCCGGTAAAGGATCGCCAGAAGCCACACCAAGACTGAACGGATAGCCAGAAAACCTGGAATTAGCGAGTACCGGATGCCATTGGCTAGCTACTGTCAACCCCGTTAATAATCCTGCACCCAGCAAAAAACTCCGCCGCCTGCACCGATTTGCCAGCAGGGCATTACAATCCATAAAATCCATATCCACCTTTACCCAGATCTAGATACAGTTGGCGAACTTAGTGGAGTCGATGTGCCAAAAATGCATCTCTGCCACTAATTCCTCAACCAAACACAAGAAACCTACCAACCCAGGATCAAGTGGAAATTAAGATTATGTTAAGTTTAAAATTCGATTGGGGCATCGGGCATCGGGCATTGGGCTTTCTAGGGAAAGGGGTAAGGGGGAAAGGTTAAATTTATCCCTTTACCCTTTCCCCTTTGCCCTTTCCCCTTTGCCCTTTACCCTTTACCCTTTCCCCTTTCCCTTTTTCAAAACCTGCCATTCCCCTGAACAATATGCTTAACGGTGGTTAAGGTTTCTAGGCTGATAAATCCCCGACGATGACCTTTTTGGTTAGACATGCCGAGAAATACTGAATCTCCTCGTGAGGGGTTGCGAGAAAAACGTGGCGAAGTGTTGATGTAGGTGGAGGCGCTGTTAACTCCTAAGGCAAACTGCCGACTTTCCTGGTAGGATTCAGTCACGATGCAGTCGGCATGACCGCTGCTGTATTGATTAATCCAAGCGATGGCAGCTTCTAAGCTATCCACCAGTTTAAAAGCTACTGTTCTAGTTAAATAAGGGTTTGCCCATTCGCTTTCCTTGACTAATTGCAACTGGGGAAAGGCTTCTACTAGTTCTGCATCGCCTTTAATTTCAAAGCCTTTTTCAATTAAGCTGTTCCATAGAACTGCTAAGGATGATGGCAAGGCTTGACGATGAATCAGCACTTTTTCAATGGCATTGACTGGATCTGGTTCGCTCTGATGGCTATCAAGAATCATCCAGCGCACCATTTCTAAGCTGGCATTTAGCGACCAGTAGAGATAGGAATTGCCCATTGCTGATTTTAAGACTGGGCAAGTTGACTGTCGTACTACTTGCTGCACCAAGCTAGAACGTCCGTAAGGAATCACTAAATTGACGTACTCGTCTTGGGTGATTAAATCCCGAATTGAAGCGCCATGTTCGGCTGTGATCAATTCTAGGCAACCTAGTGGTAAACCAACTTCGGCGATCGCAGTTTGCAATACTGAAGCAATGGCCGCGTTAGAATGGCTGGCTTCAGTACTGCCTTTGAGAATGATGCTATTGCCTGTTTTAATACAAAAACCGGCTGCGATGGCTCCTAAATCAGGAAATGCTTCATAAATAAACCCAATTACTCCTAATGGCATTAACTGGGAATAGCTTTGGGAATCTTCCAATTGGTAATCAGCATTCCTGACGCGCCTCAGCGGATCTGATAGTTCGCCCAACCGTTGTAAAATATCCACGGTGGTCTCTAGTCTTGTGGGAGTCAGCTTCAGCCAGTCTAATATCAACTCTGGTACTGCCATTTCCCGACTGGCTTCTAAATCCAAGGTATTGGCTTCCAGAATGTCATCAAATGAGCGCTCAAGCGCCCGTGCCATAGCCAATACCGCGCGGCTGCGGTCTGCTCCCTTGGTGATTCCCAATTTTAGGGAAGCTTGGTACGCTCGTTGAGCAATACTAATGGGTTCGGGGCGTTCGTCTAAAACTTCAACAGTCATTGAGTTAACGTCTGTAAGTAAGCCAGACCATTAGTGCTGGCAGGATAGCCAACAGCACCGCCACCATTGCCCAAGCAATAATGCTGGAACTATTTGCCAATCGCAGTGCTAATGGCAGCCATATAATCACTAGCACGAAAATAATGCCAAGTGCTATAGGCAGATAGCTTTCTCCCAAACGAGGATGGACAACATGCCAACTATTTCCCATCCAACGCCAAGCTCGCTTGTAAGGATAGGTGGTAGAAAGCTGTTCTAGGACATGGCCATTATCTTCCACTACAAAGATTTGCTGACAGCGATCGCAACCAAATGCTTCTGTCAACGTAATCGGAATTAACTGACCCCGCCGACGACAGGGACAGGGGTATTCGGTATTGAAGTCTATTTTTTCTGGTTTTTGAGATTGCACAAGCGTTCTAATAACTTGAGCGTGTTTTTCATAAATGCTGGGAATTATTATCCCGTGGTAAATGCCTTGAGGGCTTCTCTCTTTATACTTTATATAAGTTGGCAAGCAAAACAAACGTTGCCATAATCCCATTGTGCTGACACACCTGGTACGATTTTAAGCCTACGTAGCTACCACTCCTAAAACAAATCGTTTGGCAAGGCTACGCTGATAAACAACATCCTAACAATTAACCCTTATTTTCCTTGGGGTTATTGTATATTAGTATGCAGTTATCAAGTTCAGATTGCGATCGCTCCCAATTTTTACTCCTTGCAATTAACAAGGGTTTCCAGAGGGGCAATTGCAAAAACACCAATCATTGTAGGCAGGGGAGCAGGGAGCAGGGGAGAGAAAAAACTATATACCTAGATAAATTGGTTAATTTATTCTTTGAAAGTCCCTTTTTGTTTTCCGCTTTGACAAGTTTACTGACTATGGCTACTCTAGTCCGCCAAATAGCGGTTTGCACTATTACTACACTACCACGGAGATGGTTAAAACTCAACTGCATTGCTCGTCTATCAACCATGTACAATGAAAGGTTGCTAATAACGAGTCAAGACAAACAACTTTGACATTGAGTTTCTTTGATATGTTTTACTAAGCGGGTAACGCGATTCGAACGCGCGACATTCACCTTGGCAAGGTGACGCTCTACCACTGAGCTATACCCGCAATCATTAGTCATTTATTAATATGCCAGATTTATTCTGAATTGTCAAGCCTTGAATTTGAATTATTGGGCATTGTTGATTGTTGACGGTTGAGGGTTGACGGTTAACAGTCATCAGTCAACAGTGCCCCATAAAGCACTAACTTAGTTCTTCTGACTCTACTGTTAAATTAGTGACGCTGGCATTTGGAAAAGACGGTGGCAAAGACTGACTATTACGAGGATATGGTTCTGTTAAGTTAGAACGTAGTTGTCGCATCAAACTAGCCATTTCTAGGGCATTTAAGGCGTAATCCCAACCATGATTGCCTTTAATGCCTGCCCGTTCTAAGGCTTGCTGCATTGTATCTACGGTCAAAATTCCAAAAATCACCGGCACTCCAGTTTGAAAACTAGCAGCGGCAATACCTTTAGAAACTTCCGCAGATACGTAATCGAAATGGGGTGTTTGCCCGCGAATCACTGCCCCCAGACAAATTACAGCATCATAACGGTGGGAAAGTGCTAGTTGGCGAGCTACTAAAGGCACTTCAAAACTTCCCGGTACCCAAACATAGTCTACTTGATTTCCTTGGGGGTTGGGGTCTACACCGTGGCGCTTCAAGCAATCTTGACATCCTTCCAGCAGCTTTCCGGTAACCAGGTCATTGAATCGACCAATCACCACTGCAAAACGCAAAGGTTCTGTTTGAGTAAAAGTTCCCTCAAAAACTGCCATGACTGCCTCTTAATCACTATACTTCTGGCCAATATACATTTCTTATTTAAATCTAGAGGAGCAGGAAAACACAGTCAAAAATCAGGAAGCTAGAAAAAATTTCTGCTTTTTTCCTTAACTTTTGACCTTGGCTTTTCTGCTCCTCTAATTTTTATATTAGGTGTCTGCGCCAGAGCTAAGCCGTTGCCTAGACGACAAAAAAGTTTAATAAACCAACCAAAAGTACCAAAGCAATCCAGACGCCAGAACCAAGCCAGAGAAGCTTTTTAGATTCAACCCAATTTTGGGGAGTGGCGTAAGCAACAGGAACGCCAACAACTAACACAAAAGACAATAAAACTAGGCCAATCAAAGCAAATTGGAATATTATGGTCATTTTTTCTTCTCCCAATACAGCGAAATACTAAAGATAGAATATCCTAAAGGGCGACACCGACACTTTCTTACTTATTTTTAAGCTACCAGAAATTACAACACTTTAGTCATTGGTCATTAGTCATTGGTCATTAGTCATTGGTCATTTGTTATGACTCTTAATGCCCGATGCCTGATACCCGATGCCCCATGCCCGATGCCCAATGCCCCATACCCCTTAACTATGGATTTAATTCTTTGCCACACAACAGCTGATTTTGACGCACTAGGAGCAGCGGTAGGATTAACGCGCTTACTACCGGGAAGCAAGATTGTGCTGACTGGCGGCTCTCACCCTCCGGTACGGGATTTTTTGGCGTTGCATCGGGATGAATATCCGCTGATTGAACGCCGTTCGGTAAATTCAGAAAAAATTCGGTCTTTGACTGTAGTGGATACACAACAGCGCGATCGCCTGGGTAAAGCTGCTGAATGGTTAGATTTACCTAATATCAAAAAAATTATACTTTACGACCATCACTTAGGACAAGAATCAGATATTCCCGCCACGCGATCGCATATTTCTTCGGTGGGGGCTACGACTACTCTGATTGTGGAGCAATTGCAACAACAGCAAATCTCCTTAACTTCTGCTGAAGCTACAGTCATGGCTTTGGGTATTCATGTTGACACTGGGTCGTTGACCTTTGAGCAGTCTACACCAAGGGATGCTTTAGCTTTAGCCTGGTTGATGCAACAAGGTGCTAGTTTATCAGTAATTTCCACATATCGCGATCCAGGATTGTCTTTGCAATTGCAGCAGCTATTAACTAAAGCACTGGAAAATTTAGAATATCTCTGTGTACGCGGATATACAATTGGCTGGGTAACTTTAAACACAGATGCTTTTGTCCCTGGTTTATCGAGTCTGGCTACAGAATTAGTGGAATTAACTGAAATTGATGCTATTTTGTTGGCTAATGAATATCCTTTGGGTGATGGTGATTCAAGGTTAACAGTAATTGGGCGATCGCAAATTCCCAAAACAAATCTCAATCTCTTATTCCAAATTTTCGGCGGTGGCGGTCACTCCCAAGCTGCATCGCTGAACTTAAGAGGAGTAGATTCACAAGCAACACTACAACAAATCCTCAACGGCTTAAAAGCCCAAATTCCTCACCCTCCCACTGCCAGAGACTTGATGTCTTCTCCTGTCCGCACCATTCTGCCTGAAACCACAATTGCCGAAGCCCAGCGTATTCTATTGCGCTATGGACACTCTGGTTTATCCGTAGTCGATAACCAAAAACAATTAGTAGGTATTATTTCGCGGCGCGACCTCGATATTGCCCTACATCATGGATTTAGCCATGCCCCTGTTAAAGGCTACATGACCACGAATCTGAAAACCATTGCACCGGATACCACACTGCCACAAATCGAGGCATTAATGGTAACCTACGACATCGGACGCTTGCCAGTATTAGAAAACGGACAATTAGTTGGTATCGTTACCCGTACTGATGTGTTGCGCGAATTACATGAAGAGGGCGCAGGAACGCAGGAATACGGAAATGTGAATACTGGTTTACGGTTTCCATCAGAGCGTCTTAACCTCTCTGTTTCATCTTTTCTAGCTCCCCAACTGTGGAAATTACTGACTACAGCATCCCAAGAGGCAGAAAAACGGGGTTGGCATCTTTATCTTGTCGGGGGTGCGGTGCGGGACTTGCTATTAGCTAATACAGCAGGTAACTTGATGATTAAGGATATCGACCTTGTAGTTGATGGCTTTCATAAATCAGCAGATGTTGGTGCTGGTGTGGAATTAGCAAAAGCACTGCAACAACTTTACCCAACGGCTCGTTTGGAAATCCACGGGGCTTTTCAAACTGCGGCTTTGTTATGGCACAAAGACCCACAATTAGATTCTTTGTGGGTGGATATTGCCACCGCCAGAACAGAATTTTATCCTTATCCAGCAGCAAATCCAGAAGTGGAAGCGAGTTCGATTCGTCAAGATTTATATCGTCGAGACTTTACTATTAACGCCCTAGCTTTGCGGCTGACTTCTCCCCGTGCTGGTGAATTGCTCGATTTTTTTGGTGGTTTACTAGATTTACAAGCTAAACAAATTCGGGTTTTACACGCCAACAGCTTTATCGAAGACCCTACCCGCATTTATCGCGGTGTCCGCTTTGCTGTGCGCTTCAGCTTTGAAATTGAATCACAAACAGAAGAATTTATCCGCTATGCCATCAACAGTGGCGTTTACGATCGCACTGCTCAAGAGAATAGCAAAACTCCAGCTCTGCAAACTCGACTAAAAACAGAATTAAAACACATCTTAGAAGCCCCTTACTGGAAATCAGCTTTACAGTTACTCGATAACTTGGGGGCATTACAGTGTATCCATCCTACCCTGAAGTTAGATGCATTACTTCTGCGACAATTACGCTTGCTAGAACGTTGTTTACGGCGATTTGACCCCCAACAAAGCTTAATTCACTGGGAAATGCGATTAGAGACAATAATCGCCCACTTAGAACCACAATATCGGGTAAAAGTGGCAAAAAATCTCCAATTACAAGAGGATGGCATTAAACGCCTGCAAAATTTAGCTAAAGCTGAAGCTGAAGTTTTAGAATCTCTACCAGCTTGTCAACGTCCTAGTCAAGTAGTTCAATTTCTACGACAGTATGACTTACCAATGTTAGTTTTAATCGCTTTACAAACCCAGCGAATAATCAGGCAACAGATATGGTATTACTTGACAGTTTTAGCTCATATTAACCCGATTTTAAATGGTAATGATTTAAAAAAATTAGGTTATAAACCAGGTGTGCAATATCGACAAATGTTAGATGATTTACTGGCTGCAACTTTAGATGGAAATATCAAAAATAAAGCAGAAGCAGAGGAGTTTTTAGCCAGGTCTTATCCTAGTTAATAAATATTGTATGAGTGGACTATTATGCAAACTGAAACATCAAAAAAATACTAGAATACCCAAGAATATTTACAACAAGAGGAGACATCATAATTCAAAAATGGTACTTACTAAAACTTTATTAAACTATGACGCCGATAAATTGCACAATCACTCATCAGATTTGTTGAATGTTAACGGTCAAATAAGTAGGTCAACTTAATTAAACATAAAACAATGGTAGTGGCGTGACAAGTCTTAAATGTTGTAATAGATTTTATTGTGGGATGGGTGTCCTCACCCGTCCAGGCGGGCAGGATGCCCACCCCACAAGAGTTTTCTAATGCACTATTTGAGCCTTGACACGCCACTACATTTATTGACATCTACGTATGACGTTTTTTTAGGTTGAGCTACTTATCAACCGTCAACATTACCTCAAAAGACGTATAGGTTAAATGAGTGACATCTTAAATTGTATCTGGGTCGATATTTAATTTTCGTAATTTAGCTGCCAAACGTTCTACTTTCTCTTGGGCTTGAGCCGCAGCTTCTTGAGCTTGTGCAGCAGCTTCTTCAGGTATCGGTACTAACTGTCCATCCGCTGTGAATAAACGTAAGAATTGCTGATGAATGCCTAAATATAAACCTAATTGTTCGCTCCATAAATATCCTTGTTCGTTTGCTTGTAGAGGTTGATATTTTGCATCTACTAAATTAAATCCCGCAAATTCCAATGTATATGGGTCAAACCAAAAATAATTCGGTGTGCGAAAAGTATCTTGATAAATTTCTTTCTTTAAACCTTTGTCGGTTTTCACTGTTGATTCTGACAAAATTTCTAAGATAACATTCGGATATTTGCCATATTCTTCCCACACTACCCAACTTTTCCGGGCTTTACGTTCTGTTCCTAGCACTACAAATAAGTCTGGGCCGCGAAAGTATTCTGATTTTTTTTGGTGTGGACTGTAGTAAATAGTTAGATTTCCCGCTGCATAAAAATCATTTCTGTCTTGCCACAACCATTCAAGGGATTGTAAAAGTAAGATAATTTGTCGTAAATGCAGGTCGCTTTCCAAGGGAGGCTCATCACTCCATAAATCACTGGGAGGAAATATTACATCTTTCGAGATGTCTGCTTGAGATTCTAATTCTTGAGCAATGGTCATAGAATCAATCTGGCATCAATTAGTTCTAAGTTTATTTTAACAGTGTTGTAAATCGGTAAGTAGAACAGTGTAAATAATTAAAAGTTTGTAGTAAGGACTTCAGTCCTTATTACGAACTATTTAGAAAAATTTTGAGGCTGACTAACTTATAGCAATCTCGAATAATTTCAGGACTTACGCAAGTGTCACAAGTAGGACTTACGCAAAAACTCTCTTAAACTCTCATTCCTCCGTAAACTCTGGGTTCTCTGTGGTTAATTTCCCGTTGACTGTGCGTAAGTCCTAAGTAGAATTAATGTTATTTAGGAATTTGCCAATTGTCGGAAGCGTTCTTGAATTTCTTGAATCGAAAATAAAGCCTCAAATTTCAACCCAGCCGATTGGTACAATTCCCCTCCACCTTGGTGTCTGTCTACCAGTGCAATTACTTGATTAACCGTATAACCTGCTGCTTGAAGACGTTCGACAGCTTTGAGAGCAGATTGCCCAGTTGTGACGACATCCTCCAAAATCACTATCTTTGAGCCTTCTGGTAAAGTCGGGCCTTCTATATAAGCTCTCGTTCCATAACCCTTGGCTTCCTTACGAATAATCAGTGCTGGTATCGGTCGATTTTCATAAACAGAAACCACGCTTACTGCGGTGACAAGCGGATCGGCCCCCATTGTTAAACCTGCTACAGCCTGCGTATCTTCAGGTAGTAAGGGAAATAGCAAGCGCCCAACTGCCAAAGCTCCTTGGGGGTGGAGTGTTACCTGCATTTTGTTCACGTAATAAGAACTACGTAGCCCAGAAGCAAGAACGAAATCACCCTCTTGATAAGCCACTTGAGCAAATAAATCTAATAGTTTCTGGCGCAAGTGAGTCAAATCAGGGATGGTTGCCCAAATATTGGAGTCAGTACGAGTTTCAGTAGGATACGTCATTACAAAACATTAAAAGTTGTGCTACACCAAAGGTTGAACTGATAACAGTTCTGAAATTAAGCATAAATTAAGATTCGCCACAAATTTGAGGAGTAAGGAACGTGGGTATCAAATTAAAAACCTTTGGTGGTTTATTAATATTGCTGGCTGCTGGTATTGCTTTTCCCTCTGTTGTAACAGCTCAAACACAAACACCCAAAAGTGAAACCACAAGTGATGTGTTTGAACGGGCATTTTTTCGGCACGATCGCAATTTTTATGAAAATGGTACCCTCAAGCGTCAACTAGACTCATTGTTTGGTGCTGGCGCTAGTTTTGGCGGTTCCTTCCCAGAAAATGAAATTGCTCGTGATGCTCAATTGGTTAATGCTCTATATCACGATGTCCTGACTCAGCAAGCAGGCAACGATCCCTATATTCGCACTCCTGATTTACCAAATCCCTATGATACATCCCTAATCATGTCTCCTCGCTTGAATGCCAACAAGCTCAGAGTCGGAACTGAATTCAGATTTTAAACACGATCGCCCCGTTAGGAGAGGCAGGGTGAGGTAGAGGGAGATAAGGGAGACAAGGGAGATGGGGAGGTAGGGAGCAGGGGAGAAGAGTTTTTCCCTTCTGCACCCTCCCCCTCTGCCGCTCTGCCTCTTGTGTCCAATGCCCAATGCCCAATGCCCAATGCCCAATGCCCTATTTCTTTTTTGATAATTTAGTGCGCCCTGCTGGAATCGAACCAGCCTGAAGACGAATTATGAGTTCGTTGCCTCCCCAATCGGCCAAAGGCGCTTATTTTTTTGGGTTTATGATTGCTATAAAACAATTAGTTAAACCCTTGAGTTAATTTTATCTGCTAATTTTAAAGTTAGGTACATTACCATACGTATTTAATTTTAGCAAACTCCCCTATTTTAGCACAAATTTAGTGTCTGTGAATACTCGACAATAGTTTCCCAGATTTTTATACTACATAATCTAATCATGAAATAGTGCAAACTAATATTGATTAAGTTCCTTTAAGGATTGAGGCATTAGGCTTCATTATTCTTAATAAAACTAGCATTATTGTGCATTAGCTTATCAACAATGAAAATAAATTCTACTGTACTTCTTACTTTGATTTTGTTAATCCTGATGTTGGGAGCAGGTTCTGTGAGCGCGTTTTTGGGGTTTGAACTAGGAAGTTCGGCACTCAAAGGCGTTAGTACACCAGATGGACGCCCTACAACTAAATTTGCCAGCAGTAAAGGAAATAACTCCCAACAGGGAGGAGTGGTGTTATTAAAAGAGGATGAAATTCTAAAAATTGTCAAAGCGCGAATTGAGGGTAAGACCAAGGCTGCAAAATCGGAAAAGCTAGAGGAAGATGATGAAGAAACCAATACCAGCAAGCAGAAGCCAGAGGAAAAACCCAAAGAAGTAGTGGAAGAAAAACCGCAGCCAGGTTTTCCAGTGGTTGCTGAGAGTGAAGGTGTAACTATGTCCGTGCAATCTGCTCGCTACTCTGGTGGTGATTTACTCTTAAAAGTAAAAATGCAGAACAAAGGCAAAGATTCTGTGCGCTTCTTGTATAGTTTTTTAGATGTTACCGATGATAAAGGGCGAACTCTGAGCGCTAGTACAGAAGGTTTACCAACAGAATTACCTGCTAATGGGCCGACATTTTCTGGTACAGTGAGCATTCCCACAGCTTTACTTGATGATGTTAAAAAAATATCACTGGCTTTGACTGATTATCCTGCTCAAGAATTAAAGCTAGAGGCATTGAATATTCCTGTAGAAAGGTAAAAGAGTTATGGGGACTGGGGCATTGGGCATTGGGCATGGGGCATTGGGCATTGGGCAGAGTTAGTTATTATTTCTACCTTGTCTTCCTTGTCTCCCTCTGCCTCCCGTGCCTCCCCATCTCCCCAGTTTCCGAAGTGGATGGCGTGAATTTTACACAAGCTTTGGCAGTGAGTGGTTTTCCTAATTTAATTTGGACGGAGGCAGGGCTGCGATTGTTGTCAGTTTTACTGCTGATTGCCATAAATGCCTTTTTTGTGACGGCAGAATTTTCGATGGTGAGCGTGCGGCGATCGCGTATTCACCAGCTAGTTAAAGCTGGGGATGTTCCAGCAAGAGCTGTGGAGATACTGCAACGCAGTATCGATCGACTGCTATCTACCACCCAGTTGGGTATCACTCTCTCTAGTTTGGCCCTGGGATGGATTGGAGAAAGTACGATTGTCGTCCTGGTAAATTCATGGGTAAAATCCTGGCCTCTGCCCAGTGAAATGACCACCTTCATTGCCCATTCTTTATCGATTCCCATCGCCTTTTTCTTAATTGCTTATTTGCAAATTGTTTTAGGCGAATTATGTCCTAAATCATTGGCGATGCTGTATTCAGAACAGCTAGCCCGGTTTTTGGGGCCTTCGGTAAAAGCGATCGTCCGTTTTTTTGGCCCCTTCATTTGGATTCTCA
The DNA here is from genome assembly GCF_002608075.1 of Nostoc linckia z4. Classification (GTDB taxonomy): domain Bacteria; phylum Cyanobacteriota; class Cyanobacteriia; order Cyanobacteriales; family Nostocaceae; genus Nostoc; species Nostoc linckia. The sequence continues at coordinate 17,430 of NZ_LAHA01000051.1, read as the reverse complement.
ACCAATCAACTCGTTGGTTGTTAAGAATTTTCGGCATTGAATACACTGGTCAAGGCTGGAGACCACCTGTAACTCCTGAAGAATTGCAAGTGATTATCTCTACAGAATGGGGTTCTACAGGCTTACAACGTAAAGAACGAGAACTGCTCAATAATATTTTTGAGTTTGGGGACGTGATGGCTCAAGCTGTCATGATCCCCCGCACTAGTATTGTAGCGTTGCCAAAAGATGCAACTTTTGAGGCGTTACTCCAGGAAATGGCTGCTACTGGTTACTCCCGCTATCCCTTAATTGGTGAATCTTTAGATGATGTTCGCGGCATTGTTTATTTTAAAGATTTGGCAGAACCTTTAGCTGTAGGCAAGCTAACTTTAGAGACACAAATCCAACCTTGGATGCGTCCCGTTAGGTTTGTTCCAGAACACACGCCCTTGAGCGAACTTTTGCCAATGATGCAGCAAGAAAAACCAGCTATGGTAATGGTGGTCAACGAGTTTGGCGGTACTGTGGGATTGGTGACCATCAAAGATGTCATTGCCGAAATCATTGGTGACACCAGCGAACCTGAAGACAACGATGATTTACTAATTCAGATGTTAGACGAGGATAAATTTCTGGTGCAGGCACAAATCAACCTCGAAGACCTAAATGAAGTTTTACATCTCGATTTACCCTTGACAAGAGAATATCAAACACTGGGAGGCTTTTTGCTGTATCAGTTACAAAAAATTCCCTCTAAAGGTGAAACTTTCCATTATCAAAATCTCGAATTCACTGTGGTGTCAGTGATTGGGCCGCGGCTACATCAAATTCAACTGCAACGCTTAGAAGGGTTAGGAGTTGAGAGTTAGGAGTTGAGAGTTAGGAGTTGAGAATTAGGAGTTGAGAGTTAGGAGTTAAGAGTTAGGAGTTGAGAGTTAAGAGTTTTTTTACTCCTCACTCCTCACTCCTCACTCCTCACTCCTCACTTGTAACTTAAATACTATAAGCGAGTGGATCGACCAGTCCCAATTCGGCAAAGGCCGCTAGCCGCAAACGACAAGAATCACACATACCACAAGCGACATCGCCACCAGCATAGCAAGACCAAGTTAACTCCCAAGGAACTCCTAATTGGTTACCTAGTTCAATGATTTCGGTTTTTTTCAGGTTAATCAGGGGTGTAACGATGTTAATTGCTTCTCCCTCACGTCCTTGTTTAGTTCCCAGGCGAAAAACTTCTTGCATGGCTTGGATATAGTCGGGGCGACAATCAGGATATCCTGAATAATCTAGGGCATTGACTCCGATATAAACGCGTTGGGCAGCGATCGCTTCAGCATAACTCAAAGCAAAGCTTAAAAAGATGGTATTACGAGCCGGAACATAGGTAACAGGGATATTTTGAGCCATTTCATCCAGAGAACGCTCCTGCGGTAAATCAATAGCGTCATCGGTAAGTGCCGAACCACCCCATTGTCGTAAGTCAAAACTAACCACTTGATGTTTCACTACGCCAGCTTTTTGAGCCACAAGCACAGCTGAGTGTAACTCTCGTCGGTGTCGCTGCTGGTAATCAAAAGAAATGGCATAACATTCACAGCCATCCTTTTTAGCTTTGTACAAAATTGTGGAAGAGTCCAATCCCCCAGATAGCAAAACTACAGCTTTCATCTCGGTTGCAAATTTTGGATTTCAAATCGCCAAATCACGCTTCAACAAGATACCAATAAGCAACGCCAAAGATACTCCTGAATTTCCATCAACTGTTTCAACTAATCCCTAGCGGTAATTTTCCATACCATTTTTTGGAAAAAAAGCATAGTCTTACTAGTTTATTATTTTGTAAGCTGTTCCACATAAAAATTGCATATTGACTGGCGATCGCCTTTTGACCTTGACGGTCAATAGTCAACAGTCAAAGGCTACCACGAGTAGTTATGCTTTGTTAGCGTGCATGAGCTTCATTTTAATACTGTCGATTGGATGGTAATTAATTCCACAACTCTAGCCTCAAGGAAAATCCAACCACAAAAAAAGACCCTTAGAATTTTAGAGAATTTATACTTAAGCCTTACCTTATATTCTAAAGTTAATAAAAAGACACATATTTTTTTGTGGAAAATGCAAAATACCAACCAAGCCCGAACTATCTATACAAAACATAGCCGGATTGCGGGAACCGATCGCAAACTTTGAAATTCTTCATAAACATAGCCTCTATGTTACCATCTGGATGGTTTTAGACGGATCGTAACTGGCTTTCTTTGTATAAACGCCAACGGCCGTAGCGTCTCTTAAATTGGTGGTTGAGGAGAGAATAATAGTGCAAAATAGCATGTCACTGGCAGAACCGAATCCATATACACAGCGCAACCAGCCACGACCAATCCGCATAGGTGTGATTGGGGTGGGTAACATGGGACAACACCACGCTCGCGTCTTGAGTTCAATGAAAGACGTTGAATTAGTTGGTGTAGCAGATATTAACGTCGAACGAGGGTTAGAAACTGCCAGCAAGTACAAAGTGCGTTTTTTTGAAGACTATTGTGACTTGCTACCCCTGGTGGAAGCAGTTTGTATTGCTGTTCCCACCAGGCTGCATTATGCCGTGGGTATCAGCTGTTTGTTAGCGGGAATTCATGTTTTGATTGAAAAACCCATCGCAGCTAGTATTTCTGAGGCAGAATCCCTAGTAAATGCTGCTGCTGAGTCTCAATGTATCCTGCAAGTAGGTCACATTGAGCGTTTCAATCCAGCATTTAGGGAGTTGAGCCAAGTCCTGAAAACCGAAGAATTACTGGCATTAGAAGCACACCGTATGAGTCCTTACTCAGATCGAGCAAACGATGTTTCAGTTGTTCTCGATTTAATGATTCATGACATTGACCTACTTTTAGAATTAGCAGCTTCTCCAGTGACTAAATTGACCGCTAGCGGTACTCGTGCCCTAGATTCCGGTTATTTAGATTATGTAACTGCCACCCTGGGCTTTGCTAATGGTATAGTCGCTACTTTGACTGCTAGTAAAGTCACTCACCGTAAAATTCGCAGGATTGTTGCCCACTGCAAAAACTCATTCACTGAGGCAGATTTTCTCAAGAATGAAATTTTGATTCACCGACAAACAAATCCTAACTCTCTTGCCGACCATCGACAAGTACTTTACAGGCAGGATGGCGTGATTGAAAAAGTCTACACCAGCAATATTCAACCCCTGAGTGCAGAATTAGAACATTTTGTCAATTGCGTACACGGTGGCAATCAACCCTCAGTAGGTGGCGAACAAGCTCTTAAAGCTCTAAGATTAGCCAGTTTAATTGAACAGATGGCTCTCGAAGACAGAGTTTGGAATCCCTTAGACTGGCAATCGGAACCAAGAGTACAATCATTGACCCCGACAGTCTAGAACAAAAGGGGCAGAGGAGCAGAGGAGCATAGGAGCAGAGAAGCAGGATAATAACTGTTAGGTTCTCACTCATTACTCATAACTCTTAACTCCTCACTCCTGAGTTAGTATCGGCTAGACGACCGCCTTTTATTAACGGTACTCAGCACTATCAATGCCTAATGTCCAATGAACCAAAACCCCAAAGTATTTTTTGCCAATTTGCCATTAAATTTTTAGATCCTCCATAGTCATGAAAAAAGCGGGCTAAGGGGGATCTAATTATTTAGAAAACAACCTCTATTGGAAAATCAGGAGTGGGGAAATGGAGAGATAGGAGATGAACAGACAAGGGAGATGACAGTTATCAGTTGACTGTTGACTGGAAAATCAGGATTTATTCTCCTTGTCTCCCTTGTCTCCATTGTCTCCCTTGTCTGTTCATCTCCCCTGCTCCCTACCCCATAACGCCACTTGCTCCACTTGGGGAGACCCCAAGACCGCAGTGGCTCCCCCATACCCCATGCCCAATGCCCTATCGAAATAAAAAACTAGTACAGTAATTTTTAGGAATTAGCTTGATGCTTGAATGGATAACCAACACTATCAATTCTTTGGGATATTTGGGAATCGGCCTACTGATGTTTGTGGAGAACCTCTTTCCTCCCATTCCTTCAGAATTAATTATGCCATTGGCTGGATTCACAGCAAGTCCATATCAACCAGGAGGAGCGAAACTTAATATTATTGGGGTGTTTTTTGCAGGACTTTTGGGTTCTGTATTAGGCGCGCTTGTTTGGTACTATCCAGGTAAGTTTTTGGGCGAAAATCGCTTGAAAGCTTGGGCTGACAAATATGGTAAATGGTTGGCTATATCCAGTAAAGATATTACTAAGGCTAAAGGCTGGTTTGACCGACAAGGTAACAGAGCAGTATTCATTGGTCGCCTTGTACCAGGAATCCGTACTTTGATTTCTGTTCCCGCAGGGATCGCTAATATGCACTTGCTACCATTTCTGATTTACAGCACCTTAGGTAGCGCAGCTTGGGTGGGTTTGCTAACATACTCAGGATATATATTAGGTAGTCAGTATGAACTTGTGGATGAATACCTTGCTCCTGTGTCCAAAATTGTGCTTGGGGGTTTGGTTTTAGCATTTGTTTTCTGGATCTTGAAGCGTCGGCAAAGACGCACTAGACGGTAAACAGGGGCGCTTTTGGTTTGAAAGCAGTGAAAGCAGGGGTTACATCTGGCCAAAATTCGCCTACACTATGCCAAATAATACTAGATGTGCAATTGCCAGAATTAATTTTTGGCGTATTTCTAGCTACACTTGACGCAACTTAGAATTTCTGGTTGCTCGCATTTTTGTAAGATGAGCATGACAACTTTTTACATTTAAGTTAGAACTAGGAGCTTTCATGACAGACCAACCTTCCGCCGCCACCCCCATTAATGCCGCTGCTATACCGATGAATAGGCAGCCATTAGCATCGACGACTCCCATCAATACTTCTGGTAATATTCCTCCAAAGGCAGTCGGTGGTTCCGGGAAAACTATTCTCAGTGTTGATTTAGGCAGAACTTCCACAAAGACTTGTGTCAGTCGCGAACCTGGTAGCGTTGTGTTTGTACCTGCCAACGTGAAGCAGATGTCCATAGAACAGGTACGCGGTGGCGTTTTTGAAGCGCGGGCTACCGACCCTTTAATGGATTTGTGGCTGGAATATCAAGGTAATGGGTATGCTGTAGGTCAACTAGCGGCAGATTTTGGAGCGAATTTAGGAGTAGGACAATCCAAGGTAGAGGCTGCACTGATTAAGGTGCTAGCATGTGCCGGCTATTTCAAACTTAAAGACGAAATTTCAGTTGTACTAGGTCTGCCTTTTCTTTCTTTAGAGCAATTTGAGAAAGAAAAAGCGCAGTTAATCAGCCAAGTAGGTGGCCCTCATGTGTTAAACTTCCGGGGTGAATCTGTGTCGCTGAACGTAAATAAGGTTTGGGTGATGCCAGAAGGCTACGGCAGCTTGCTGTGGTGTGAAGCTCAACCAAAGAAAAGCCCTGGTAGCCCTGATTTTACAAAAATATCGGTGGCGATCGTTGATATCGGACATCAAACTGTCGATCTTTTGATGGTAGATAACTTCCGCTTTGCCAGAGGTGCTTCTAAGAGCGAAGACTTCGGGATGAATAAGTTTTATGAACTAGTAGCTGCTGAAATTGAGGGAGCAGATAGTCAATCTCTGGCGCTAATTTCAGCTGTTAACAAACCCAAAGGCGAACGCTTTTACCGTCCCAAAGGCGCTAGCAAGCCTGCCAACCTAGATGATTTTCTGCCGAATCTCATAGAGATGTTTTCGCGGGAAATTTGCAGCCGTGTGCTAGCCTGGTTGCCAGAACGTGTTACTGATGTGATTCTGACTGGCGGAGGCGGTGAGTTTTTCTGGGAAGACGTTCAACGTTTGCTCAAGGAAGCAAAGATTAATGCTCATTTATCTGCACCTTCTCGGCAGGCGAATGCTTTAGGGCAGTATATTTATGGAGAGGCGCAATTGTCTGCCGTTCGCGCTGCTAGGGCTTAAAACTAATGTTCCAATGGTCAAAAAAGGTAGTTAAATCCGTCACGTTCAACCCAGGGCTTGCTGATGAAAGCTTGTTAGCACAAGTGGAAAGTTATTTGGAGAAACAACCCGAAAAAACTTTCAGCGACTTATGTAAAGAAGCCCTGTGGCAATCCTTATGCGTACCGGAATCTGTACGACCTGCTCCAAAAACAGCAGCCACAACACCGATTGAACAACAACCGATTGAACAACAACTCGGTGAGCTGCAACGTCAAGTAGCTGGCCTTGAGGAACGTTTTTTTGCCAAGGGATCTAATCGTTTGGAGGCGTTGGAACACCACGTACTGCAACTTTCTCAACAAGTTGCACAACTGGCACTCATAGTTAATGAGCGATCGCTTATTCAGTCTCCAAGTCAAGTAGAAGTAGTAAATAATACTTCTTATACTGTTCCGGCCCCTCCTCAAGAGGTTGACCCTGTAATCAGTCGCCTTAGTCAGTTTCTCGATGATTTTTAAGAAAAAATCAAGTTTTTGAGCGGTTTTTGCTCTTGTCATCAATCCTTAATAGTTGAGACTATTAAGGATTATTAATATTTATTAATATTTTTTAAAATAGGATTTCTGGCGGTAAGCTCCTTTGCAACTACTTAAGTATGCTAAAAAGCGATCGCGCATAGAGATTTCGTGCTGATTTACATTATTACAGCTGGGGCGATCGCTCTTATTAGGGAACTCCAAGAAACAAATTATTCAATTTTGTAGGGTGGGCATCTTGCCCGCGCTATTTACTGGGCGGGCGAGACGCCCACCCTACAATAGTTAATTGGATATTTTTGTATCTGCAAGTCCCTTAGCAAGCAGATTTTACTCAATACTAACTGTGAGTAATAACCTCAAAATAACTTACATTCCTTACATCATGTATGATTTTCTCAGAACTAGGGACAGTATGTTTAATGAGTAAGAGGGTTTATCTGTGGATAATCTAGAGCAGTGTTATCAGGTTTTAGGTGTTTCATCTGATGCTTCTGTTGATGAGATTAAGCAAGCTTACAAAGATTTAGTTCAAGTTTGGCATCCAGATCGTTATGCTCATAATCCTCGCTTACAAAGAAAAACGGAAGCTGAGTTGAAAGCAATTAATTCAGCATACGAAATAATAATGGAGTCTTTAGCTTCTGGTCATAATGTCAGAAAAACAACTAATGTTTACAAAAAAGAGTCTTCTAGTACACAGGTTTCTGAACCGGAACCAGTGGTAGAAGTTAAAACAAACTTACAATCAAAAGTTAAATCTTGGATAAATAAAAATAAATGGATTTTGATAACTGGTACTGGTGCTAGTATCTTAATATCTCTTCAAATATATGCATACACTAAATATAAAGATTTTCCATTTTCCAATCCGATACTGCTTATTCAGCGAATTTCTAGTAGCTTTTTTCTCGAGAGGAATATATTAGGAGATGAGGAACTTGGTTATAGTTCAATAAAGTTTAGTAGTAATGGAGCTATTTTTAGTTCTTATTATCCCTCTTCATATATTAAAACTTGGGATTTCCATAATGGAAAAAAACTTAAATCTTCGGATCTGAACCTCTGGCCAATTGACACAGGTCAATTAATTAATGTTAAACATCTAAACTGCAAGATAAGCAACTCACCTGTATTAACGTCATATAAAATAAGTCCAGATAGTAAATTACTTGTTAACCTTCTGAAGAGTAGTGATAGTGACGATTTTACTATTGAAGTATGCGACCTAACTAATGGCGAACGTGTTCATACTTTAGATAAAATAGCTAAGTATCTAGAAGTAGAATTCAGTCCTGATAGCAAAATTCTTGCTATTGGCAATAGGAATAATTGGAATAAGACGATTGAGCTATATAATTTGGAAACAGGAAAAATTGACCAGTCTTTTATTGATGTTACGAACGATATTGCATTGATTCAAACTCTTACTTTCACTCCTGATGGTCGATTTTTACTCACTGGAAGTAATAATGGTGTGAGGATTTGGCGGATACGTTAGGTACTCAAATCCAGAAATTCGCTAAAGCTGCGCTTTGAGTTTCAGTAACAGCTTTCTTTTTTATTGGCTTTGGTAGCAAAGCTTTTGGTTGAATAAATTTTAGTTGAATGTACATCACTACCCAGAAAGAGGAATTTAGCTATGCTTACATCAATGCCGTCGCGTCTGCTGCGGGTTATTCATTCCAGATAGCACCCAGACCATTAGATTTAGTAGGGGTTGATGTAACCATTACAGGAATTGCAACACCTGGTTCTAGACGGCGAACTCGGATTGATTTGCAAGTCAAATGCACTTCTCAACAATTACTAGATCGGGACTTTGTTAAATTCCCGCTTTTAATAAAAAATTATGATGAATTAAGAAACGACAATCCCGACGATGACCCCCTATTGTTAGTCGTGGTCTTAATTCCTGATTTACAAGAAGATTGGTTACAACAATCGGAAACTGAACTTTGCTTGAAACGTTGTGCTTATTGGGTGTCTATATGCGGTCAACCACCAACTGAAAATCAAAGCACTGTCACTGTTTATTTACCTCGTCAAAATATTTTCAGTGTTGAAGTTTTGCAAGCCCTAATGCAACGAATTGCTAGAGGAGAACCAATATGATAGTTACCGTGCGCGACCCAGATATTCTCTCTAATTTAGACCCTCAGATATTAACATCTTATCTTCAAGCAAAAGGTTGGTATCAAGAAAATCAGGTTGAGAAGAAAGAATCAGTTTGGATTAAAACAACTGATTCTGGTGAGGAATTTGATATTACTTTGCCTCTCAATCCTGGAATCAGGTCTTATGCGCTACGGATGGCTGAGATTTTGGCAATTCTAGAAACTGTTGAAATTCGCTCTCAGTTAGATATTTTGAGCGATTTGATTACAAAAATCCCAAATACTGAAATTCAGGGGTTGGTGATTAGACTAGCAGAACGAAATCATCCAGGTAATGTCACAATTATTGGCTTTGTTGTCGGCAAGCCTCGTCAAATTAAGCTTTCTCTGAGTGAATCTGAATACAATCAGGCTTGGACTGCTTATCACCAGAGGCTACCAGTTGTTTGTACTGGAGATTTAGTTAAGGAGAATGATGTTTTTGTGCTGAAAAAAACTACAAGTTTCTCTTTATATGATACTTTGACCGAGCAAGCAGCAGTTTAAAGAAGTCGGAAGTACATGAGTGTTGATATTAAATGTCAACCGTTAACAGTCAACAACTAACACGAAAAGATGTACTGCATACCTTATCACTAGTACATGTTAATACTATATGCTTTTTTTACTTTAGATACTGTATAAATGCTAGAATCCTCAGGTAGACAGTTAGGATACCTAGATGGCAGTTGTAGCTAACTCAATCAAGTTTGGTACAGACGGCTGGCGGGGCGTAATTGGAGATGAGTTCACCTTTGAACGCCTAGCCCTAGTCGCGCCAGTCGCTGCAAAAGTACTATATGATACATATTATTCTACGGTGGGTAGCCGGACGATAATTGTCGGTTACGATCGCCGCTTTATGGCGGAAGACTTTGCTCGTGCTGTGGCCGATGCTGTCACCGCTGTCGGATTTGATGTTTTACTCAGTGAAACCTACGCCCCTACCCCAGCTTTTAGTTGGGCCGCAAAACAACTCAATGCCTTAGGGGCACTAGTAATTACAGCCAGTCATAATCCAGGATCATATTTAGGTTTAAAAGTCAAGGGTTATTTTGGTGGGTCGGTGTCGCCAGAAGTTACGAAAGATATAGAAGCACTGTTGTCCGAAGGAGTAGCACCAGCAGCTACTCCAGGTAAGCAAGAAAGCTTCAATCCTTGGCCGAGTTACACCCAAGCACTAGAACAGAAAGTTGATATTGCCAAAATTAGAGAAGCGATCGCCTCTGGTAAACTGACGGTGTTTGCCGATGTCATGCATGGCGCTGCGGCTGGCGGACTGGCAAAACTACTAGGGGATAAGGTAAAAGAAATCAACAGCGAACGCGACCCCTTATTTGGTGGTGGTGCGCCGGAACCTTTGCCAAAATACCTTTCCCAGCTATTTGAAGTTATTAAAACTCACCGAGAAACAAATCAATCGAGTTTATCTGTAGGATTAGTATTTGATGGAGATTGCGATCGCATTGCCGCTGTAGATGGGGAAGCCAACTTCTTGAGTTCTCAAGTATTGATTCCGATATTAATCGACCACTTAACCCTACGGCGCGGCTTTCAAGGCGAAATAGTCAAAACTGTTAGTGGTTCCGACTTAATACCCCTTGTGGCAGCACTACATAACTTGTCAGTATTTGAAACACCAGTTGGTTATAAATACATCGCTGACAGAATGTTAGCAGCAGAAGTTTTATTGGGTGGCGAAGAGTCAGGAGGAATTGGCTATGGTAGCCATATTCCCGAACGCGATGCACTGCTATCAGCATTGTACGTCCTAGAAGCCATCGTAGAATCTGGTTTAGACTTGGGTGAGTATTATCGCCACTTACAGCAACAAACAGGATTTAACTCAGCATACGATCGCATTGATCTACCCTTAGCCAGTATGGAAGTGCGATCGCGTCTTTTGCAACAGCTACAAACCGAACCTTTAAAAGAAATCGCCGACAAACCAGTAATTGATTGTCAAACAATCGACGGCTACAAATACCGCCTCGCCGATAAAAGCTGGTTAATGATTCGCTTTAGCGGAACTGAACCAGTTTTACGCCTTTACTGCGAAGCCCCAACACTCGAACAAGTCCATCAAACTCTTGCTTGGGCGAAACAGTGGGCAGAGTAAAATATTATTCATTGGTCATTAGTCATTAGTCATTAGTGAATAAATGCTCAATGCCCTATGCCCCATGCCCTATGCCCCATGCCCAAATTATTAGTAGTAGCCACAGGAAATCCAGGTAAATTGCGGGAAATGCAAGCTTACCTGGTAAATTCTGGTTGGGAATTAATCCTCAAACCTGAAGAATTAGAAATTGAAGAGACAGGAGAAACCTTTGCTGCTAATGCCTGTTTGAAAGCATCACAAATTGCTAAAGCCACAGGAAACTGGGCGATAGCAGATGATTCTGGTTTAGAAGTAGACGCTTTGAATGGCGTACCGGGTGTGTATTCAGCACGCTACGCTAAAACCGACTCAGAACGCATTGCGAGATTACTCAAGGAATTAGGTAACGAAGTAAATCGCCAAGCTCAATTTGTGTGTGTAGTGGCGATCGCTAGTCCGGATGGTGCGATCGCATTACAATCTGAAGGTATTTGTCGTGGCGAAATTCTTCATGCACCTCGTGGTGATGGTGGATTTGGTTATGACCCAATTTTTTACGTACCAGACAAGCAATTGACCTTTGCCGAAATGACACCAGAGTTAAAAAGGTCAATTAGCCATCGAGGTAAGGCTTTTACAGCTTTACTTGGGGAACTGGAGAGAATTAAGAGTTAGGAGTTGGGAGTTAGGAGTTGGGAGTTAGGAGTGGGAGTTGGGAGTTAGGAGTTGGGAGTTAGGAGTTAGGAGTTAGGAGTTGTAGTTTAAAAATCATGAATGAAGATTTAGCATAATTCGTAACTCTTCCCTCCCAACTCTTCCCTCCCAACTCTTCCCTCCGAACTTTTTACTCCGAACTTTTTACTCCGAACTTTTTACTCCCAACTTTTTACTCCCAATTCTTCACTCCTAACTCTTCACTCCTAACTCTTCACTCCTAACTCCTAACTCCTAACTTTTTTAAACTGCTTCTGTGTTCTTTTCGCCAGTACGAATCCGAATTACTTGCTCAACAGGCGAGATGAAAATTTTACCATCACCGATTTCACCAGTGCGGGCGGCGGCGATGATTTTGTCAACCACCATATCAACTTGATTATCATCAACTACGATTTCCACTTTGAGTTTTTGCAGAAACTCAACGGTGTACTCAGAACCCCGATATCGTTCAGTTTGACCTTTCTGGCGTCCGAACCCCCGGACTTCAGAAACCGTCATCCCAACAATTCCAGCGTTAACTAAGGCAATTTTCACTTCATCAAGCTTAAATGGGCGGATAATAGCTTCTACTTTTTTCATTTCTTTGACTTGTAACTTTTACTAGCTTCGTTTATATATCTAACCAGATCTCTTGTCTGAAACTGTAACTAGTAGCGCCTTTGCTAAAACATATGTAATAATTGCCACTTTTTTCAAATTGTAAATGTTTGGTGTGAGTGCTTTGAAGCCAGAAACAGCCTCAATGAACTTGTGATGTGAGGAAGTTGCTATCAAATAGCATTCTTTGAAATATCTGGTGTTTGTGACCTAAAAATAGATAAATTCTGCTATTGAGTAGATCCGACGAGATGTTTAAAACATTGATGAAAGAGAAATTTGACAATAGCGACAAAGGTTGCTGCTGACTGTGGGAGTGTCAACTAAGGTTTTTGATGTTCAAACAAGGGACGTACAATTAAATATCCAGCAGTAAACGCAGTAAGCATAATTAACAAGATGGTAATAATTAACCACCAGCCGTTCAGCTCCTTGGCGTCTGGCTGGGCAGTAGAATAATAACTTACTTCTTGTTCTTCTATAAAAACTGGTTCTGGTCTAGGGAAATTGATTTCCATCACAGGTGTAGAAAACTCCTGGCGGCTTTTTTGAGAGGGACGCGGACGAGAAATTTGTTGAGGCGGACGTGCTTGTGTGACTTGCTGCTTGCGGGCAGTTTTAACATTGCCAGAAGTTTGAGAAGCTTTTTGTTCCTTAAACATCCCATAGGAATTTACAAAATGTTGTAAGTGTGAAAAAGACTCAACAACTTTGGCGATTTCTTGGCGTAGTAGTTGATTTTCTTGTGTTAATTGCTGGTTTTTCGTCGTCAGTGCATCTAGCTTTGCTTGAGTTGCTTGCAACTCCATTGACAATTCCCGGTATACAGATAATGGTACAGAGGGAGGATAGGGTTGAGTAGTCCGTGTTGACGAATTCCTGTGAACAGAACCTGTGGTTGTTCGCATGGGGCTTGGTATTAAAAATAAAAGTGATTAGATCGTACAGAGATGCTAACAGAGAAAGTTAGCCCTGAAACTATGCCCAAGAATAATAGAAAAATGACCAGACGGCAAAGATTTTTTATTGGGCATGGGGTATAGGGAAAGGGAAAGGGTAAGGGGGAAAGGAGAAACATTAAATTTATTCCTTTTCCCTTTTCCCGGTTGGTGAGCTTGTCGAACCATTAACCTTTTCCCCTGCTCCTTGTCTCCCTTGTCTCCCTTGTCTCCTATTCTTCAATCCCCAGTTCCAACAATGGAAAAAAGTGTCCTACGGGGCCTTGTCCTTCGCCAATATCTAAGGCAAAGGTCAGTGCGGTAGTGACATATTCTTTTGCTTGTTGAACTGCTGACCACAAGTTTTTTCCCTTGGCTAAATTAGCAGCGATCGCAGCTGATAAAGTACAACCAGTACCGTGGGTATTTGTTGTCTCTACTTGCTTTGTGGTCAAAATTTCTAATTTTTCTCCATCAAACCAGATATCAACGCCACGCAAATTTCCTTGCATACCTCCACCCTTAACTAAAACAGCGTTTGTCCGCAGAGTTTTGTGAATAATTTCTGCGGCGGCTTGCATATCTTCTAAGGAATATATTTCTAAACCACTCAAAATTTGGGCTTCATAGCGATTGGGCGTGATAATAGCTGCTTTGGGAATAAGTGTATGCCGTAGAGTCTTCACAGCCTCATCATCAATCAATTGTGCCCCTGTACGTGACACCATTACCGGATCGACTACCAGGTTATGAATTTGTAAAGTTTCCACTTGCTGGGCAACAGCAAATATAATTTCTTGATTGAGCAACATTCCCGTTTTGGCAGCTTGTACGCCAATATCTTGAACTACTGCCTGAATTTGGGCTACAACAGCTTCTGGTGGTATGGCGTCAACCCTGTTCACTCCCAGAGTATTTTGTGCTGTGACGCAGGTTATGGCGCTAGTACCGTGGACACAGTGAAAAGCAAAGGTACGTAAGTCAGCTTGAATTCCTGCACCGCCGCCGCTATCAGAACCGGCAATGGTTAAAGCTACAGGTACTCTGGGTTTTTTTTGGGCGTTCATAATTATGAAGATTACTGCTGAGATGTTATGGCAGTTACCAGGTAGGTTAGGACATCAACCGAGCATCAAACATCGATACCAAAAGATTTCCAGCCTATTAAGCTGTCATGGATTTAACTTGCACGTCTTTTGATGTTCACTGTTGACGGTTGACAGTTAACCGTCAATACTCAACGAACTTAACAGGCAAAACATTGCAATTTAAAAGCCCAATAGCTTACCTGCTATAGTTGCTTGGCGATCGATCGCTTCCAATTGATTTTAGCGTCCGGTGCAACTTCACCATAGATAGGGAAACTCCAAAAATCAATTATTTCGGTTAAAGCACCGTTCACAGTTAACACTCAACTGTCTTCCATGAAATCTTTTTTTACTTGGAAGTTCCTAATTCCTTGTGAACCAAATTGATTCCATTGTCAGAAACTTTATCAAATCGTTGTATAGAGCCGTCTTGACTCGCATATCTGGCTACAAATGAACGGAAATTATCATGAAGCTTCCATATATTTTTTCGGTTTTGTTGTAAAAAATCTAACTAAAATCTGAGTATTCACTGATATCAATCACTGTTTGTGAAGGTTAGTCTAAACTGAGTTAACAAAATTCGCTTACACAGATTAAAACAGGTTTGACTAAGTTGTTAGATTAGTCGCTTTAAGGGACTTCCAAGTCAAAAAATATTCCATTGCAATTGTTGACTGTTGACGGTTCACAGTTAACAGTCAATGCTTTAACCAGAATAATTTATTTTTTGGAATTCCCTAACTTAAAGGGTCAACCTACTCAAGTTTGAAATAATTCAGCTTTGACCACTGTAACTTTAAGTCCCCAGTTATCAGCCAGGGGTGCGTTTACCCATGCCAAATTGGCAACTTCTGACCTCAGACAACGGATAAAGTTCACAGGATTTAGATAACACATATGAAGACCGTACCAAATTATAGTACCAGCGATGCCTACGGCGGGCTGCGCCCACGCAGTAGAGATGGAATTTGATTCGACTCTTAGGCGATCGAGCAGATAAATGCACTAATCGTCCGATTTTCCTCAACAACAGCTTGACGATTGACAGTATTTATATCCTTGGCTCAACCATCAGCGGTTGACAAGAGAAAAAATTTCCAATTTGACAACAGCATTTTTACAACCGATGCAATTTGAAGTTGCCATCGGACAACTATCGCTGTTGCAAAAAGTCTCAAAAGACATCGATTCAGATAACTACATAGCAATGAACTGAGTTGCTAAGAGTTTCATACCAATTTACTTACACATTCTTGGACTACAACTATGGCTGGCAACATATACTACGTTTCTGGAACAGGTAACGATAAGAATGATGGTTTGAAAGAAGGAGCAGCGTTTCGTACTCTGCAAAAAGCCGCAGACGTAGTGAAAGCAGGCGATACGGTGTACGTTATGAACGGTACTTACGAACAAAGTAAATACCCTAACACCCCGGTTCTAAATATTAATCAAAAACACGGTACTGAAGACGCACCAATTACATTCAAAGCCTTACCCGGCCATAATCCTCTAATCAAATCAACTAATTTCCAAGCCATTAATATTGCAGGTTCATCCTACATCGTGATTGAGGGTATCACGATGGTTGGTGCCAACGACCAAATTACATTAGAGTATGCAAAGTCTCAACAAAATAATTTAAACAATCCACTCACTAATGGAGCGGGAATTTACATTCAACCAGATAAATCAAATAATAGTTCTCACCACATTACAATTCGTGGCAATACTATTACTAAATTTCCTGCTGGTGGAATTTCAACTAAAGAAGCTGACTATATCATCATTGAAAACAATACTGTTTCTGAAACATGCTGGTATAGTCCTTGGGGGTCAAATGCTATCACCACTCTCAATAATCGAAATTTAGACAATAACACCACAGATTACAAAATTATTATCCGTAATAATGTAAGTTTCAATAATTATACTTACATTCCTTGGTGGGAAGCACAAAGAATTACTGAAGGACATGGCATCATGATTGATGCTGCCAACAGTCTAGGTTTAGATAATCAGCCATACAAAGGCAAAATTTTAATTGCCAATAACATTTCTTATAATAATGGTGGCGCTGGTATCCAAGTATTTAAAAGTTCCAATGTTGATGTAGTAAACAACACGACTTATCAGAATTCACAACATCCTGAGTTGAAAGGCTCCGGTGAGATTTTAATTAGCGGTACATCAGACAATGTGAATGTTGTAAACAACATTATGTATGCGGGTAATAATGGCAATTCATATGTTGTTGGTGGCTCAGCTACAAATATCAAAGCTGACTACAATTTGATTTACAACACTAGCAATTACAACAAAAAAGGAACTAATTTTATTCTGGGTAAAGATCCTGGATTTGTGAATGCTGCGGCTCGTAATTTTGCACTCAAACCTGGAAGTGTTGCCATTGATGCTGGTTCTAATGCCTTTAATAATGTAACTGGTAGAACTCCTCACGATGGGGATGGCAATGGCACGGCAGTGGTTGATATTGGTGCCTATGAAGCCCCAAATATTAAAAGCCCTACTCCAGAAATCCAAGTTCTCAACGGCACAGTTAATATTGCAGATGGAACTACAACAGCCATCAGCTTTGGTGATGCCATCGTTGGTAACACTCTCACCAAAACCTTTACCATTAAAAACACTGGTACGGCTGCACTAAATCTGAGTAACCTCAAACTACCAAATGGCTTTAGTTTAGTGGGAACTTTACCCACTAGTGTGGCTGCCAATGCTTCCACCAACATCACTGTGGCACTCAACACCACCACACCTGGGACTTATGGTGGTACTTTGATTCTCAGCAACAACGATATTGACGAAGGCACCTTTGACTTTGCCATCAGTGGCACAGTCAAACCTGTTCCCACTCCAGAAATCCAAGTTCTCAACGGCACAGTTGATATTGCAGATGGAACTACAACAGCCATCAGCTTTGGTGATGCCATCGTTGGTAACACTCTYACCAAAACCTTTACCATTAAAAATACTGGTACGGCTGCACTAAATCTGAGTAACCTCAAACTACCAAATGGCTTTAGTTTAGTGGGAACTTTACCCACTAGTGTGGCTGCCAATGCTTCCACCAMCATCACTGTGGCACTCAACACCACCACACCTGGGACTTATGGTGGTACTTTGATTCTCAGCAACAACGATATTGACGAAGGCACCTTTGACTTTGCCATCAGTGGCACAGTCAAACCTGTTCCCACTCCAGAAATCCAAGTTCTCAACGGCACAGTTGATATTGCAGATGGAACTACAACAGCCATCAGCTTTGGTGATGCCATCGTTGGTAACACTCTTACCAAAACCTTTACCATTAAAAAYACTGGTACGGCTGCACTAAATCT
>NZ_LAHA01000050.1 GCF_002608075.1 Nostoc linckia z4 | reverse complement strand
GGAGATGGGGAGATGAGGAGATGGGGAGATGAGGAGATAAGGGAAAATTGCTGTCTTTATTGAAGACAAAAGCGATGCCTACGGCTGGCTACGCCTACGCTGCAATTCAAATTTTGAACAGCAACTAAAACATTTATGCCCTAAAAACTTTTTTGTCTGGAGATGGCGCTGTTATTGTTGTTGATTCCCAGTGTCTCGCCTGATAAACAAAGCGCGGTAAACAGGTTCGCCCTTATTTTGAGTATATATTTCTCGCTCTGTGGCTACTGGTAGGGGGTTTGCGGCTAGCCATTCTTCTGTACCGACTTGCTGATAAGCTGGGTGAACGGCAAAGCGATCGCGCATTTCCACAGCCACAAATTCCATATCGGATTGCAGAAATACAACTCCCCCAACCGCCAGATAATTAGCTAATTCTGCCACTAGTTCGGGTTGGACTACACGACGTTTCGCATGGCGGGTTTTAAACCAAGGATCGGGAAATTGAATTGTCACCCGTTGCAAACTTCCCGGAGGTAATGAAGATAAAAGCGATTTCAAGGAATTATTGACATTGCAAAATAAGTAATGCAAATTTGTTAAAGCTAACTGAGAACGTAATTTATTGGCCTCCACCACTAGCGGTTCCCGAATTTCTAAGCCGAGAAAATTCCAGTTTGGTTCTATCTTGGCCATATTCAACAAAAACAGTCCTTTAGCACAGCCAATATCTAAATGTAGAGATTGATTTGGCTTGGCATAAACTTTTTCCCACTCAAGAGGACTTACTGGTGTTTGATACTTTTGGGCAAGTGGGTTCACATGCTGGCGGACTCGGACTGCTGCCAAAATTTACTCTCCTAATTCGTAATTTTTAGTCTTGAAGAAGAATTCAGAACTCAGAATTCAGAATTCAGAATTCAGAACTCAGAAGTTAGAATGCAATTAGTGGAGGTTCTGAATTTATCGCTGATTGAAGACCATCAAATCCTAGATGTGATGGATATTAAAACTGTTTATACTGCTATGAAAAAGCAAGCTACATCGGCCATTCATCTAAAATTAATTCTGAATTCTGAGTCTTGACTCTTGAATTCTATTTTGTTCATATTTTTTTGATTTTTTCAAATTGAATACATCTGGTAGGTTTTAAAGTCAATTGTTACTATAGCGTGTAATCGATGCTCAATGTGTACAAATGTTAAATGAGCGCACTGCTGAGCAGGAATATAAAGTAAGGGTTATACTTTTTGGAAAAGACTTGTTTTAGCTCCTTCTTTTAACATTTTCCTAAATCGATGACTCTCAATTTTCGCTTTGCGATCGTCAGTGACTTACACCTAGCACTTCCCCACACAATCTGGAATCATCCTAGTCGGTTTCATCTGGTGGAAGTCAGCATCTCGGCTTTTGAAAGTGTACTAGAACATTTAACACAACTCGATTTAGATTTTCTGTTGTTGCCAGGAGATTTAACCCAGCACGGCGAAAGAGAAAATCACGCTTGGTTGCAACAGCGCTTAGCTAAGCTACCTTTTCCCGCCTATGTTGTTCCTGGCAATCATGATGTTCCCGTAGTGTTGGCCAATGAGCAATCAATTGCTTTTGCGGATTTTCCCTACTTTTACACCAAGTGTGGCTATGAAGATCCGCGACAGATTTACTACATTCGTGAGTTGCTACCTGGAGTCAAGCTGATTGGACTGAATTCTAACTCTTTTAACGACCAAGGCGAGCAGGTGGGACGTTTGGATAGCAAACAGCTACGCTGGTTAGAAGAAGTGCTAGCGGCATCCAGTGATGAATTAATTTTGGTGATGGTGCATCATAATGTGGTTGAGCATTTACCCAATCAATCGCGTCACCCACTGGCAAATCGCTATATGCTGGCGAATTCAGCAGAATTATTGCAGTTACTCAGGCGCTACGGAGTCAAGTTAGTATTTACGGGGCATTTGCACGTCCAGGATGTTGCTTACGACCGAGGAGTATATGATATTACCACTGGCTCTTTAGTTAGCTATCCTCATCCTTATCGCGTGCTAGAATTTCGTCGCGATCGCCAAGGTAGAGAATGGTTACAAATTTTATCCCATAGAGTAGAATCAGTGCCCGATTTTCCCGACTTACAGCACTTATCAAGGCAGTGGATGGGCGATCGCTCTTTCCCCTTTTTAATCAAACTACTAACCAACTCTCCGTTAAACTTACCATTATCACAGGCCAAAGAATTAGCTCCTAGCCTACGTGATTTCTGGGCCACCATTGCCGACGGCGATGCCGTTTTAGACTACCCGCATTTCCCACAAGAAGTACGCCACTACATTCAAACTTACGGTGCATCACATTCCAACCCAGGCATAGCCGCTGGTGGAACCCTAACTATGATTGATAATAACAGCACACTTTTGCTAGACAGGAGTTAAAACTCAGGAGTGAGGAATGAGGAGTGAGGAATGAGGAGTGAGGAGTGAGGAGTGAGGAGTGAGGAGTGAGGAGTGAGGAGTGAGGAGTTAAATATTTCAACTCATAACTTCCAATTCATAACTCATAACTCATAACTCCCAACTCCCAACTCCTAATTTTTAACTCCCAACTCCTAATTTTTAACTCCCAACTCATAACTCCTCACTCCTAACTCCTAACTCCTAACTTTTAACTCCTAACTCCCAACTTTTAACTTAGGACTGATTTTGCCGACAAATTCCAAACGCTGAAGTATAGGCGTGTAGGAAGGTTCTGCCGCCAACAGGGCCGATTTCACCGCCGCAGAAAAAGCCGCCTACGGGAATATCTTTGATGTAGCGCCGAAAAAGTTCGGAATCAAAATTGGGTTTACCATATAGTCCTTCACCTCTTCCCAAGCAGGCAAACATTAAAGCAGCTACGGCAGAGGGTTCGGTGTTGCGTTGGTCTTGATAGCTTTGGAGGAGTAATTCTAAATCTTCGGCGGAGGCTTGGGCGTCGCGGAGGTGGAATTGCAGTCTTTGACCGGGACGAACGCGATCGCCAATTGCGATCGCTCCTGCTGTAGGATCTACACCAAGGATACCGCGAATTAAAAAGTCTCCCTGTTGTAAAGCTAGCTTAAATTCATCCATTGCCACACCCACAAACAAAGAGTGCTGTGCTAAAGTCCGTTCTTGTTCGCTGAGACTGGCAATCAAATCTCTCAACACGATTAAAGGTACTTGTTCATCTAACTCTAGAATGATATTGCGATCGGCTTTGGTGACTTGCAACGGTTTGCCAATGGGCCTGCATCCTTGGGCGACAATCGTTTCCAAAACAATATTTCCAGTCAAAGCTATGCCAATGGTTCCCTCACGATACAATCTTTGACCCAAATCCCCATAGTCATCCTTACAAAATAAGGCAACACGACCACCCATACCCCCACCACTAGCTTGTCCCCCCACTATCACCGATCCTGGATAAGCAAAATCCAGCCCCTGCAACAAATCATTGATTCCAGAAGCAAAGGAACTAGAAAGTAAAATGAACTGGGGTGTGGGTGATGCTGGTACACCAACCAAATCAAGCCAAGCATCAGGGGAACTATCTAAATCCGGTAGTTCTTCAGCAATCACATGAAATACCCGCACCTGCACTCCTGGAAGGTGCGCTAAAGTCAAACTGATAGCTGGTTCAGCTTCTAGTTCTTGCGTTTCTCCAGTAATCGTTGTTCCAATTACACCACCACCGCTACAGCCAATTAGCACCGGCACAGCAAGTTTCTCAGCCAACAAAGGTAATAATCGAGAATACTCACTTGTAAAAGCAGACGAAATGAATACCAGCCCTAAATCCGCAGGTACTGTTAACGATGAGACAGCTCGTTGTACCACATCTGCGACTGCTGCTTCCAATGAATGATGGGTTGATAGGGCGTTTGCCCACTGCATTTGGTCTGCCATGAGTTTTGGGCTTCTTTTGCTTTTTAGGCTAGTAGTTTTTGATTTTTCATTTTGGGAAGAATTGCATCCTACAAGAGCTGTCCCCTGTTGTTTGTATTCACCATCCCAGCAAACCGGGGTTGTCATTCCCTAATACATGCATCTAAATATATTGTATGATTGTCTATCTGTAGTACTGATTCCATAAAATCTTAAAAAATAAAGGTGAATGTATTATAAATGTCACTGGCTGCTGTATTGATGAAAAATCAATAGACTCAAACCCTAACTTAATTATCAGCTAAATGGTTAGAATAGTTAGTAATAAAACCAAAAACTGTCATTTTTGAAGTTTTTCTATACTAGTACTAACAACACACAACGAGACTAAAACAATGACAAACATTCAAGAAACAGCAACAAACGGCATTCAAGAACAAATCCAAAAAGAAGTGGAACAAGCGCGTTCTGTCTGTGATATCAACGGTAGCAACTCACCAGAGTGTGCTGCTGCTTGGGATGCAGTAGAAGAATTGCAAGCCGAAGCTTCTCACCAACGCCAAAACAAGCCGAAAAATTCCCTAGAACAATATTGCGATGATAACCCAGAAGCAATTGAATGCCGGGTTTATGATGACTAGGGAACTTTAAAAATAAATTATTCTGCTCTAGAACGTTGACTGTTAACCATCAACGGTTAACAGTTAACATTAGTAACGAAATATTTTCTACTCAAAGTTCCATGTAAATTGAAACTAAGAAATTTTTTGTTTAGTTAGCAGGTAATCCCAGATTTATTAATAAGTAAGTTTTTACACACAATAAAAATGTAACAAATTGACTGCTTGTAGGGGCGTGCATTTGTGCATACGTGTAAACTTAAGCCCTGGCAAATAGAATTTGCTACTACACAAATAAAGTCCGCCTGCGTGGACTAAGAGAATTTAACCCACGCAGGCGGATTTTGCCTCTGTAGACGCGGTTTCTAACCGTCCGTTTCGCGTTAAGTTGACGCCAATGTGTGCATTTGTGCGCCCCTACTGGCGTGGCAAGTCTTAAATGTCGCAATAAAACTTCTTGTGGGGTGGGCTTCTAGCCATTGGTGTCAATTTAACGTGAAACCCTTGTAAAAACGCGATTTTGAATTCACTAACTTACCATCATGCTTCGCGTTACCGGGTGAACGAAATTTTGTGTGGGATTTCTAGCTAAGTATCCAAAAAATTACCCTCCACACTCCCCACACTTCCCACACTTCCCACACTCCCCACACTTCCCACACTTCCCACACCTTTTTTCGCTCACCCCGCGTTACCCCACCCCGGCTTTGCTGGCGCAAAACCTCCCCTCCCCTTGCCAAGGGGTGGGGTAAAATGATTGTGGGGCGAGAGTTTGAGCTTAAGTTGACGCTAATGGCTTCTAGCCCGCCCCGGACGGGCGAGGATAATTCACATCAGACGTAAATTTTTTGTTTTTACATCTTCGTGATGGCAGTCACTACAATGGAGACTCCCCTGTAACACGTTGCCTCTTCTGAGAACACGTATAGAATTGCTATAGTTAATAGCTTAGAAGTATGTCGGAGTTGATTGACTGGAAGAATTTATCATGCCAATTTGTACACCATTTAGGTAATTTAAAAATTTCCACTACTTGCTTTTTAATGCCTGATTTCAATCTTCCATGCTGTTGATTCTCGATTCTGAAGTCTACATTCTCCTTGTCATTATCATTTGAAAAAAATATGGATTATAACATTTGGTTTCGCCCTTTTGTCTGGATTGATTATCGATTGGCAGTATTATTTTTGGTAATTATTCCCCTAATTATCCTGATTTGGGCATTTGTGCAAAAGGCAGAAGGCATACAACGCTTATTAACAATATACTGGCGAGTATCAAGCTTATTAGTAATCACAGTTTATCTGATGATTGCCGAGTATCCAGTGAGCTTTATTTCTGCATTAATGGCTCAGATTTTGATACCAATTTCGCTATGGTTTTGGGTGGATCTCAACGATGAAATTGAGTATCAAACCACTGGATTTTTAAAATTAATTTTTACTTCTTGGCGCTGGGCGGTAACTGTTTATTGCCTTTTAGGGGCAGTGGCTTCTACGCTTTTTTTAAATTGTGCTTTTTCTACCACTGCCCTCAAAACACCATATTGTCGCGTCTGGTTCGAGGCTCCGTTACTGTTCAAAGAATATTTTCATGCTAATAGCAAAGCTGGATTTTTAGGTTTTCTCGGCATAACTACTTTAGTCATTTATGTGCTGTACTTAAGTTATTTTGTTTTGATTAAGCTAGGCAAGCAGGGACGCACAGCTACACCTCAATAATTGTTGTTGTGGTTCAATGCAAAATTGAAAATTTCAACTGCAAAACATGAATTCCATTGGCAAACGACTGGAACAATACACCACTAAACGCCCCCAAGAAGTCTTATTGGTAACGGTAGAAATTGCCGGCGAGGAAGATACAATTGCAATTTTCAAAGGTTTTTCTAGTTCTTTGATGCAGCCAACAGCATTCGATTTAGATGTCCCGGTTCTGCCAGATGAAGCAATTATTCTCAATATTGACCGACTGGCCAGTCCTTACAATCCTGAAGCCCCTCGTTATATTCAACAAGGAGTTTCTTGGGAAGCGATGGAATTTCTATTATCAGAGGTGGGAGTCTAACTAATAGCTAATCCACCTAAATTTATCTATCTCCGTATTGGCAACAGCCCAATTTATAAAATTGTCCAAATTCTGCGAAATAACTTTGGTATAATCAGCCAATTTGGAGATAGTGAAGTAGAAAGTATTTTGGTGTTAGTGTAGCAGCAGACTAAGAGCCAGACTACATTTGAGCAAATCGCGTCAAGTTGAATTTATAAAATGTCCCGTTCTGGATACACACTTCCTGTATTTGCCTGCGCTGCGGCCGTTGCAGCTTTACACTGGTTACGCGATCGCCAATCATTAACAATAGCGTCGATAGATCTTATTGAACCAAACCAAATCGCAGAAATTCCAATCGAACAGGTAGCTGGACTATCTGAAAATAGTGCTTTAGCAATTACCCGCAGCGACCCTGGTGATAATCTTGATTTGACCAGAAATACACCTATTTGGGCAATGGTGGAATGGAGAGGACGCGGGGACGCGGGGACACTCTTACGCGGGGACGCCAAGAAATTAGTATTTGCGTCTGCGGTGGAAGAGGCGGTAATTATTAAGGGTGGGGAAGGAATTGGTAAACAAGCGAATGCTGACGAACGGCCGGCTATTTATGCTTATGCTCAAAGGTTGTTGCAAGAAAATTTACAACGAATTTTGACACCGGGAGAAAAAATCACGGTGACGATTATTTTACCCGAAGGGCGATCGCTTGCTGTTAGAACTTCCAATTCTGCTTTCGGTGTGGTTGAAGGACTTTCCCTTTTAGGCACAACAGGTATTTCCCAACCTTTGAGTACACCAGACCAACTTGCAGCTTTTCGGGCAGAGTTACAAAATAAAGCCAGTGGTTTTGCAAGTTTGGTATTTTGTATCGGCGAGAATGGTCTAGATTTAGCGCGTAAACTAGGGATTAATCCCGAACAATTGGTGAAAACTGCTAACTGGCTTGGGCCAATGCTAGTAGAAGCTGATGCGCTGGGTGTGCAAGAAATCTTATTATTTGGCTATCACGGAAAACTGATGAAGTTAGCGGGAGGAATTTTTCACACCCACCACCACTTAGCTGATGGACGCCGGGAAATTTTAGCAGCCCACTGTGCCATCGCTGGTTTAAAATCATCGGATATCCAAGCTGTGTTTGACAGCCCTACTGCTGAAGCCGCATTAAAATACTTGCGATCCCTAGACACGTCCACAGGTAGCCATTGGGTAAACCAAGTTTACAGCGCCATCGCCGAAACTATCGATGTGCGTTGCCAAGAATACATCCAAAGCCACAGCCAAAGAGGTACAGATGTTACAGTCTGTGGTTCCATGCTTTTCGATCATGATCGCAAAATTATCGTGAAGAGTAAAACTGCTGGTCTGCTAATGGGAAAATTATGTTAACTTATTATGAATAATCGTAAACAATTAACATAAATAACCTTTTAAGTAATCACTTTCGGGTAAGTTTATCCTTCTAATACCATCTCCGACTCCGGAAACAGACAAACGCATATAAAGGTGCGTTTGTCAAGGTCTCTTATACCATTATCAGCCTGCCCAGGCTGAATAATAGCATCAAGCTATAGATTACAGGGCATCAATTTATCCTTCACAGACATAACTCTCCCCGTCATGAACACAGCGGTGACTCTACCAACAGAACAAGCAGCCGAAATATTAGAAAACCTTGGGCAGCTGAATCGCCAATTGATTGTGATTTTGGACTTCGGCTCTCAATATTCCGAGCTGATTGCCCGTCGCATCCGCGAGACTCAAGTATACTCTGAAGTTTTGTCTTATCGCACTAGTCCTGCACATTTGCGCCAACTCAATCCTAAGGGAATCATTCTCTCTGGCGGGCCAAGTTCAGTTTATGGCGAGAATGCTCCCCATTGCGACCCAGAAATCTGGAATTTGGGCATACCCATCTTGGGTGTTTGCTATGGGATGCAGCTGATGGTGAATCAACTCGGTGGGGAAGTAGCAAAGGCTGACCGGGGCGAATATGGCAAAGCATCATTACATATAGACGATCCCACAGATTTGCTCACTAATGTCGAAGACGGTACCACCATGTGGATGAGTCACCAAGACTCAGTTACCAAAATGCCATCTGGGTTTGAATTGCTGGCACACACAGAAAATACCCCCTGCGCTGCCATTGCCGACCACGAAAGGAAACTTTACGGCGTGCAATTTCATCCAGAGGTGGTACATTCAGTTGGGGGCATAGCATTAATTCGGAATTTTGTCTACCATATTTGCGATTGCGAACCCACTTGGACAACAGCGGCTTTTGTGGAAGAAGCAATTCGGGAAATTCGCGCCAGAGTTGGTCAAAAGCGGGTATTGTTGGCATTGTCTGGCGGTGTGGATTCTTCGACTTTGGCCTTCTTGTTATATAAAGCCATCGGCGACCAACTGACTTGTGTGTTTATCGACCAAGGCTTTATGCGGAAGTACGAGCCAGAGCGATTGGTGAAGCTTTTTCAAGAACAGTTTCATATTCCTGTAGAATATGTCAAGGCTCGCGATCGCTTTTTAGCCACCATTGCTGGCGTTACAGATCCCGAAGAAAAACGTCGCCGCATCGGTCACGAATTCATTCGCGTCTTTGAAGAAACATCCAAACGTCTCGGTCACTTTGATTATCTAGCTCAAGGAACTTTGTATCCAGATGTGATCGAATCGGCTGATACCAACGTCGATCCCCAAACTGGCGAACGGGTAGCAGTGAAAATTAAGAGCCATCACAACGTTGGTGGTTTGCCCAAAGACTTAAGATTTAAATTAGTGGAACCACTGCGGAAACTCTTTAAAGATGAAGTCCGTAAAGTAGGGCGTTCCATTGGTTTACCAGAAGAAATTGTCCAACGCCAACCATTCCCCGGCCCTGGTTTGGCAATTCGTATTCTGGGTGAAGTCACCGCCGAACGCTTAAATATTTTGCGCGATGCCGATTTAATTGTGCGGCAAGAAATTAACCAACGCGGCTTGTATCATAGTTACTGGCAAGCATTTGCAGTATTGCTGCCAATTCGGAGTGTGGGCGTTATGGGAGACCAACGTACCTACGCTTATCCCATTGTTTTACGGATTGTCACTAGTGAAGATGGTATGACTGCTGATTGGGCAAGAGTGCCTTACGATGTACTAGAAGTGATTTCTACTCGCATTGTGAATGAAGTCAAAGGGGTAAATCGAGTAGTTTACGACATCACCTCCAAGCCGCCTGGAACCATTGAGTGGGAATAGAGGAATTCTCAATGACTGTTGACTCTCAAAGGTTAACAGTCAACAATCCTGGTTTTAGGAGTTGGCTAATTACAAGCTTTTCTGATATCCTAAAATTCTTGGTTATTATTGGCTACTGCTATAACTATTTTGATTAATGCCAAGTTCAAGTGATTAATTTTAAATTTTTATAACGGCAGCTGGATGGAAAAGGTAGCTCCTTGTCCAAGGCCAGGACTAGCAACTTGAATAGAGCCGCCATGTAATTCTACAAGATGACGAGCGATGGCTAAACCCAGTCCTAAGCCGCCTTGTTTGTGAGTGGAATGTCCTTGATGATAGCGTTCAAAAACATAGGGCAGAAACTCTGGGCTAATGCCGATGCCTGTATCGCTGACTGAGATTTGGGCATGAGAGCCATTGCGAAACAAACTAATTTCTACTTTTCCCCCTGAGGGGGTGAATTTAATGGCATTGGCGAGTAAATTACCGATAACTTGCAGTAAACGATTGATATCGCCGGAAATTGGTAAAATTGACCTGTCAATTTTGGACTCTAAGCAAATATTTTTGGCATTTGCCGATGGGTAAGCAGTTTCAATTGCAGCGCTGACAATTACCGCCAGATTAATTTGGCTAACCTCAAGCTGTAGTTTGCCTTGGAGGATGCGAGAGATATTTAGCAAATCTTCTAGGAGTTTTTCTTGAGACCTGGCATTGCGTTCGATGGTTGCCAGAGTTTTAGTGAGGTGGGCTTCATCAAATTTCCGAGTCCGCAGCAGTTGTACCCAGCCGAGAATGGCATTGAGTGGAGAGCGTAAATCGTGGGAAACCATTGCCACAAACTCATCTTTGGCGCGGTTAGCAGCTTCAGCTTGGGCGCGGGCGGCTTGCTCAAGTTGCAAAAATTGGTTGCGTTCGGCTTCTAAGTGTTTGCGATCGTCAATATCCGTACTTGTACCAAACCACTTGATGATAGTTCCTTGTTCGTCCTTGATGGGCACACCTCTGACTAAATGCCAGGAATAGTTACCATCGCGTTTTTGATAGCGGATTTCTTGTTGGTAAAGTTCCCCTGTTTCCAAAGCTTGAGTCCATTCTTCCATAGCTGCTACGATGTCATCTGGATGGATAACTTTTGTCCAGCCAAAATCCATCGCCTCTTGAGTCCGTTGCCCAGTAAATTCATACCAGCGTTCGTTGACATGTTCGCATTGGCCTTGAGGATTGCAGATCCAGACAAGCTGTGGCATGGCATTGGATAAGTAGCGGTAGCGTTCTTCGCTTTGACGCAGTGCAAGTTCAGTGCGTTTGCTTTGGGTGAGGTCGAGAACGAAACAGACGCTATAACCATTGTCCTTTGTACTTTCTATCCTGGCAATTCCTAGTAAAACAGGAATCCGAGTGCCATTTTTGTGAAGATATTCCTTCTCAAAAGGAGTGCAAACACCAGAAACTTGCAGTTCTTGAATTTTTTGTTGGTCGAGGGTTTGATATTCTGGAGGTGTCATGAAATTCCAGTGGATGATTCCCGCTGCCAAATCTTCGCGGGTGTAACCGAAAGTTTCTAAGAAAGCGTCGTTTGCTTCATAGACTCGGCCGCTGAAGTCACCGAAATAGATACCAACTATATTAGACTCGACAATACGCCGGAACTTAGCTTCACTTTCTTGCAAAGCGACTTCGGCACCTTTGCGTTGGCTAATATCTGTGGTGCTACCTACTGCCCTAATTACCCGGCCATTAGCATCCCTTGTAATCAATCCCCGATCCAACACATATCGATATTTCTGGTCTTTGTGTCGTGCCCGATACTCAATTGTATAATGATTTTCATTGGCACAGATGATACTTTGGAGTTCAGTGATTAAACGCTCTCTATCTTCGGGATGAATTTGCTCTTTCCACCATTGATGGGTTTTTGGTATTTCCTTTAAAGAGTAACCCAAAATTTTAGTTACTCCTTCAGTTCTCTCAATTCTATCGTTGATCACATCCCAGTCATAAATAAGGCAATTAACCGCCGCTGTTGCTAGTTGAAAACGCTCGTTGCTCAAACGTAGCTGTTCCTCGGTTTGCTTGCGTTCTGTAATATCAAAGGTTGTACCGATAATTTGGTGTGGGGAACCATCAGGATTTCTGGTGAATATCGTATCTCTACTAAAAAACCAACGCCATTCTCCATTGGCGTGTCGCATCCGATATTCATTTTCCACAATCTTGTTATCTTCAGTTAAACCAAGTTCTTGGAATAAACAAGGAAATCGAGCGAAATCCTCAGGATGCATAAGTCTGGGTAAAAACTGCGTTCCCATTTGTTGAATTTGCTCTGGAGTGTAGCCAAGCAATTTACTAACTTGACTATTAATGTAGACATTTTGTTGTTCAACTAAATCGTAAACATACAAAATTCCAGGAGTAGTTTCCGCAATGCGTTCGATGAACTCCTGACTTGAGCGCAGTCGTTCTTGTGCTTGGTATTTCTCAGTGACATCCCGCCAAGAAGCAACAAACCCATCTCCCATTTTGGTGATGCGAATATCGATGGTTTTGGCTAGTAGCTGGTTACTATCAAAATTTGAAGTGTAGATGAGTGATTCTTTCGCCAAAGGATTACCCGTTTCTATAACTTGGCAACAGTCATCAAATAAGTCATTGGCTCGAAAATTCGGCAGAATTTCACACAGTCCTTTGCCCAGTTGTTCTTCGTTGTTCATCCCGGTAAATTCACAAGCTGCGGCATTGACATAATCAACATCAAAATCAAGTATTTCACCTTTATCGTTACGAATAGCTGAGTAAATGCCAAAACAATCGAGCATATTTTCTACAGAAGTGCGAAAACGTTCCTCGCTGCGTTGTAGTTGCTGGCGTAACCGAGTATTTTTAATTGCTGAGTAGACAGTAGAACGCAAACGTTCTGCGGTTGTCTGTCCCTTGATGAGATAATCTTGCACGCCACTTTTCATCGCCTGGACAGCTACGGATTCGTTGCCATATCCTGTCAACATAATTACAGCTGGCATAGTTACCTTTGCATGTTGCTGTAATTCCGCCAGAAATTCCAGTCCATCCATGTCTGGCAACAAAAAATCTAATAATATGCCCTCAGGTTGCAACTGTTGACATAATGCCAACGCCTCTTCTCCCAATTCTGCTTCGAGAATTGTGTAGCTGTGTTCTTGGTCTTGCAGGAGATAGCGACGATAAACCTGTCGGTCTTCAGGAGAATCATCAATGATAAGAATGGTTAGCGGTTGCACCATCACTACTTGCTAAGAGTATCAGGGAGAATGACAATATCTAACCAATAAGTTATGAAACTTTGAATAGTTTGTACCAATCTGTTAATGTCGATTGGTTTTAGGATATAACTAGCAATGCAATATCGATAGCATACTTCAATATCTTTGGGGTTAGAAGAGGTGGTAAATACAACCACCGGAATATTTTTGAGATTTCTATCTTCCTTGATTTGCTCTAAAACTTCTCGCCCATCGGTTCCTGGTAAATTCAGGTCGAGCAAAATAATTGAGGGAGAAGGGAACTTTTGAGAATCAGTGAAAGCGCCTGTGTGGTAAAGAAAGTCCAGCGCTTCATCGCCATCAGTGCAGCGAAAAATCGGATTAATCACAGCTTGTCGGCGCATGACTCGACATAAGGCTTCAAAGTCTTCGTCGCTGTCTTCAATCACCAGCAAAGCTTGGGCGGTTTTGCCAACCATGAATTCAGTCTCCTGCTGATAACGTGAAATAAAATGTACTACCTTCGCCGTAGGTTGACTCCACCCAGATTTTACCGCCATGTCGCTCCACAATTTTTTTCGTAATGGTCAATCCCGCCCCTGTACCGCCACCATATTTGCTTGGCCCGTGTAGCCGTTTAAAGATGCGGAAAATTGCCTCAAAGTGTTTTTCTCGAATGCCAATGCCGTTATCTCGGACGTAAAATATCGCTGGTGTAGGTGCAGCAGCTTCAATATAGCCAATTTCAATCCATTTTTCAGGTTTGTCGTTGTATTTAATGGCGTTGGCAATTAGATTATTGAAGACTTCGCCTACTTGGACGCGATCGCAATACACTGTTGGTAACGGTCGAGGAATCCGAATTTCTACCTTCATCTCCTCAATTCGGGCACTCAACAAATCTAAATTTCGCTGTACAACACCATTAATATCAGTGTGCTGCATAGAAAGATCCACTCTTCCCAAGCGAGAAAAGTGTAGCAGCGAATCAATTAAATCTTCCATCCGCTGAGTCAAACGAATCAAAGTTTTTAATTTTTCTCTACCTTCTTCGTTGAGAATTTCGCCGTAATCTTCAATCAAAAAATTGGAATAATTATGAATACCGCGCAGTGGTTCTTTCAAATCATGGGAAGCAATGTAAGCAAAGGCATCTAATTCATTATTACTACGTTTTAATTCGATATTTAACTGCGCTAATTCATCTGCTTTTCGCAACACCACACCAATAATAGCGCTCCTCAACTCCAGTGCTGCATTCACTTCACAAGTTTTCCAATTCAAAGATTTTAAGCGTACCGTTTCTTTCCATAACTCAAAGGATTTCCGGGGTGATAGACGCAAATTTCCATTTCCAGTTACTTCCACGGCTTTATGTGGATTACCTCCCCAATTCACAGTCCGCACTACCTCTGGACGAAACCACAAAACATAGTTTTTGTGGACTTTGGAAAATGAAAGTGCCATGAAGCCACTAGCTACATCCCGGAATTTTTCTGCCTCTGGATAAATTTTTGATAGGGAGTCAGTGTAAAAAATTTCTGCTTGGATGTTGCGATCTATCCATTCAATTAAATTTTGAATATCTGCTTTTTCTGGAGTGTTGCCAATTGTCAAGTATTCTTTATCAAAAGAAACCACTGCTCCTTGGGCATTGACAAGATTTAGTAAATTCGGTTGATACTGAATTAAACCTTCAAGAAAATTTTTTTCTGCGGACATGTACTCGACTAACTTACTATGAACGGATTTCAATTTAATTTTATATTCGCTATCTTCACTATCTTCTTTTGCACTCAGTTCTACAGAGGTAATTTGTCCTAAAAATTCACAGGCATTACGAATTTCGTAGGGAACATATTTAGGCGATTGGTGATGGCAAGCAATTAGTCCCCATAATTTTTGGTTTTTGATAATGGAAATTGACATTGATGCCGTTACACCCATATTATGCATATACTCAACGTGTAAAGGGGAAACGCTTCGCAAAACCGACTTACTTAAATCTAAAGGCTGCCCAGTTAAAGGATTATTTGTAGACAAAATTGCTGCTGGTTGATAGTAAGCATTCGGTATTAATCTCAACCAATTTTGGCTGTAGAGTTCCCTAGCTTGTACGGGAATATCGGAAGCTGGATAGTGTAATCCTAAATAAGAAGTCAGATATTCTGGCTTTTGTTCGGCAATCACAACGCCATTCCAATCTTCATCAAAACGATAAACCATCACTCGTTCAAAACCAGTGATTTTTTTGACTTCCTGAGCAAGAATTTGGCTGAGTTCTATAACATTTGATGCTATTTGTAATTTAGATATAGCCTGTTTTACTGAATGGTAGAATTTAAAAAATCCATTAGTCTTTTTTAAAAATGCTGGTTCTAATTCGAGAATTAAAATTTGATTGCTCCGATGAATAATAGCATCGTAATGTAAATCTTCAGTTCCAATTTTTATGCTAATTTCTAGAGGATTGACCAATTGTAAATCTTTTTCATATAAACAATCCTGCAAAAAATTTATTTGTTCGGATTCCCAAAAATTGCTTAAAGGTTGATTTAGTAATTCTTCTGGGTTGATGCCAATTAAAGAATAAGTATTATTGCTGCACTGGAGAATAGTTAATTCTGGTTCTTTTAAGGCCAAAAGAAGTCCATGAGGTTGAATATAGCCAGGAATGTGAATTGGCTCGCGATCGCAGTTAGTCAGGTCAACTTCAAAGGGAATGCGAATATCTTTATTGTTCACGTTTTAGTACCAATGAATGACTAGCGTCTGAGAAATTTACCTCAGGCGACAAATAGTGTGGAATTGAGTTGTCAATTTTTTGATTTAATCTATCTTCAGAAATACAATTTAAATTTATTATAAAATTATTTGCTGCAAATATTCTGTGAAAATCTGTTAATTAATTAAAATGAAATCTATTTACTTAAATGAATTTAGACATTTGAAAAAATAAATTCATCTAGACAAGAATATCAATCTCAAAGAAAAATTAGCTGTAACTTGAATAATCTCTCAAAGAGTTGAGTTATTTTCTAGAAAAATAGGCAGGTTCGCAGTAAAATGACCAATGATGTGGCCACTGAGAAAGTAAAACAAGTAGGTCATGAGCAATTAAGTTTTATTCTATCAACTCGAAGGGAAGTGTTATGGAACCTCCTCTCTCTCTTGCTGGCTTAAACATCCTTGTCGTTGATGATGATGAGGACAGCCGCTTCTACGTAACAACTGTATTGGAGGCAGATGGAGCATCCGTCACAGCAGTTGCATCGGCAGCGGCCGCATTAAAAGCACTCCCTCAATTGCAGCCTGATATCTTGATCTGTGATATCGCTATGCCTAATGAAGATGGTTACACACTGATTCGCAAAATCAGAACGCTACAACCAGACATTTACGGCAAACTTCCCGCCATCGCCTTAACCGCCTATGGCGATCGCGAGTACCGTAACACCGCCCTAGAAGCAGGCTTTCAGATGCATGTATCTAAACCAGTAGATCCAAGCGAACTAGTGGCGATCGTTGCAAACTTGGTTAATACTTGTAACAATTAATACAAATTATAGTGATTTTTCCTCTACCCTTTATTCCTTGTTTTCAAAGCTAATTTGCTCAGACTTGTATCCTGGTGGTTCCACGTGAATTAAAATTCTCACTGGACGAAACCGTTCTTCTAATAAGCTTTCCACTTGTTCGGTGATCTGGTGGGCGGTTTGTACATCTGGTGCCTCTACGATTAAATGCATTTCAATGAACACTTGACGACCAACAACACCGCGAGAAGCGATATCATGACAATTGATTACACCAGGAACAGAAGTAGCGATCGCGTGAATTACTTCTGGTGCGATCGCCATTTGGTCTACCAGCCAAGGTAAATTTTCTTTTAAAACTGACCACCCGCTCCAAAATACCAACAAAGCTACAGGAAAAGCTAACACCACATCCATCCATTGATAACCAAGCCAAACTCCGATCAAGCCGCCAATTACAGAAATTGTTACCCAAATATCGCTCATGGTGTGTGTCGCATCAGCAATGAGAATCGGGCTACCTACCCGCCTACCTACACCACGTTCGTAAAACGCAACAAAAATATTTATCCCCAGTACAATCAGTAATAACCACAATTCAGGGAGTGATATTTTCACGAGTTCGCCACCCTTGAGAATTCGCTCAATTGCTCCCTGGAGAATTTCAAAACAAGCTATCCCCAAAAAAGCTGCGATTCCTAATGCTCCCACTGCTTCAAACTTGCTGTGTCCGTAAGGATGCTCGCGATCGGGTTGGGGAGAAGAAAATTTACTCGCAATTAATCCTAAAACGTTGTTGGCACTGTCGGTGACACTATGCAAAGCATCAGCTAATAAACTTAAAGAACCCGTCCAGGAGCCAACTATTGCTTTTAATCCCATTACGAACAGGTTGAGTATTAGGGTGATAATTAAAACTTTTCGTACTTCGGCACGGTTATCGGAAATCATAGATTTTTGATTGCATTAAGTTCTATGACTTCTAATGTAAAACTCAAAACATCAATCAACACAAATAAAATTTATCAAACTCTTACAGATTAAGGATTAATTATCTCTTTAACTAAAAATTTTTATTCATTTTATTGATATTTATTATAAATAATTACCGCTACAAAATAGATAAACATTGATATTAGCTCTGCAAATAAGAGAATATTTTTAGCATTAACATGACTACTTATTCCAGTAACATGAGTAATTACCAATCAGTTTCAATACAAAGCTAATGTCTTCAACTCCTCTAACACTCAACTTAGTTGAAGGTTCTGTGTCCTTCAGTTTTTCTCCCCAAGCAGCACGAGAATTAAAGGCAGCAATAGACCAGTTAATGGAACGCCTCAAGGCTGTCGCTGCTAAACCCACTCCTGGCGGCGCTAAAGCGACTCCCCAACCCCCCCTGGAATATCGTTACACTGGCGAAGTCTTTTTAGAAGTTTTCTGTAATCCAAATATTTGGCCTAGTCCCTTCGCAGCCAAAGTCCTGCTGACTGTTCGTAATATCAACATCCGCATAACTACAGAAGCCGAATTGACTCGCATCATTGATGATATAAATCAGTATTTAGACCAAGTAGGATGAGGGAGATGGGGAGGTAGGGGGAGATGGGGAGGTAGGGGGAGATGGGGAAAAGGTTAAAGGTTAAAGGGAAAAGGAATAAATTTAATCTTTCCCCTTTTCCCCTTTTCCCCTTACCCCTTTCCCTTTTCCCTTTTCCCTTTTCCCTTTTCCCCTTTCCCTTTTCCCTTTTCCCATGCTCCATGCCCCATGCCCCATCCCCATTTCTATAAAAATTACCGGAGCAGTTCACTATTAAGAACCACTCCGGTAAGAGAATCTACATACTAGACTCAAGCTGTAGCACCAAAAATATTGGTTTTGATGCCTAAATTCACCTGAAAACTTGTATAAATTGAGACTCTAATGTTTCCGTATTAAAGAAAGACGCAAGATTCTAGATTGAGCAATGCTTACCAAAAGCCAGAGATTATGCCAGATTGGGCGTCAAATCCTCGTTCGTGAAATCACATCCCAAAAATAAACTCCCAATCTCAAATCTAAAATTAAACATTGATTAGTCGTTGTCCCATTCTTCACGACCAATCAAATCACCAATGCGATCGCGTAACAAAAAGTCACATTTTTCTAGTTCACATTCAACGCAAACCCACTCTCTCGCTGGGATGTATTGGCAGAGTGTATATATTGGCTGTTGTCGGCTGACCATTCCCTTTTGCACCAGTCGGCGTGCTTCGTCTTGGATGACATCCAGAGAGTAGTAATTAATAGAAGGCACCGTATTCACACTCATGGTTTTTACTCACAAATTAACACTTAGATAGTGTTCCCGCTAGCTATTAGGAACAAACATGACAGGGATTTGACTTGTGGCTATGCTTTTGTAGTTTGCTATACGGAACTAATTTCATTTTGACGCTACACATCCTGAAATTATCTCAAGAAATGTTAAGAAAGTCAACAAAAGCTGACATTTCCGAAAAATACGCTTCACAAAACAAAGTCAAAGTAGTTAACTAAACATACTACTGTTGAGATGTGGCTTTTATTCAACGGGTCTAAAAGTTTTGCTATCAGTGCCTTGAGACGTAATTTGGCTAGTGAGAAGAGTAGACAAAGCGATCGCTCACAGATCAAATAATCACCTAAAAGCTGTGTCTAGAAGTGCTGGTATCTATCTGAAGGTAAACAAGATAAGGATATTTAGCAGCAACTAGGGTATAAACTATGGCAAAACTAACGGCTAAATTACACCATGAAGGGTTTTAAGCCAGCGACTATTAACAATTTCTTAAACAAATTCGTAATTACTTGGTTAATTTCAGCGCTGATATTACATGGTTTTTTTTAGATAAACATCTATAGAAGGGGGGATGGGGCAGGGGGATAAGGCGAAAAGGGGAAAAGGTTAAAGGTTAAAGGGAAAAGGAATAAATTTAATCTTTCCCCTTTTCCCAATGCCCAATGCCCATTGCTTATAGTCACATTAAAACAGACGCAATTTGGTCGCGTCTGTAAAGTGTTTGGCGAATTTGCTGAGATCGATTTGTTCTGAAGTTACATTGTTATTTGGGTTACTTATTCTGAAAATTCCTCATCATCTCCATCTGTGCTGTCTTTTACTGGTGTAGAATTTTCTGGCGATCGCTGGTTATTGAGCTGGTTTAATAGTGCCAGTACTTTATTACCACGTTCTATGGAGCGATCTTCCACAAAGATAACCTCTGGTGTACGACGCAGCCGTACCCTAGCACCAAGTTCGCTACGGACAAAACCCGTGGCTGACTTTAAGCCTGCCATTGTTTCTGCCTTGGCTTCATCTGTACCGTAGATGCTGACGTAGATTTTGGCGTGTTGGAGATCGCCGGAAACATCAACATCAGTAACGCTTACCATTCCTGTACCCACACGGTCATCCTTGATGCCGTTGAGTAGCATTTGGCTAACTTCCCGTTTAATCAGTTCAGCAACACGGGAAACGCGGCGATTTGTAGCCATAAAAGTTTAGCCTCCGAAAAGAGGTTGTACGACATGATATAAATGCAAGCTGGGTAGATTTTACCTAGCTGATGGCAGTAACGCCAAAAACAACTGTTTTGAGGGCAGAAGCCACAGCATCACCCTTGTCTAGATTGTACTTAAGCCCAGCATGGCACGTAAGGTAAGAGTCACGAATACTAGACTACTGACAAACAAACCCAAAAGTGCAATTAAGGTGATTGGGCGTTTCAACAGTGGCACTAATGGCGCGAAGGTGTTGAGAAATACCCCTAAGAGGACAGTAATAAAGTAGCGGGGGTAGCGAAAGACGTTATCCCAAAATCCGTCAAACATCTGAATGTAAACTGCCTTGTTATAGACTTACGTTTGTTTTGATATGCTTTATCTACTTAATTGTAATCTATGGCGCTGGAAAATTACTCAGTTAATATAAAATATGCTTCGTCAGTTATATTAACTATATTTAGTAGCAATTATTTCGGTAAAATTTTCAGGAAATGGTTATTCAAATCCCCAAAGAAACTAGTCCGCGTCCATTTTTGAAGTGGGCAGGGGGTAAAAGTAAGTTGATTCAGCAATATATTCCTTATTTTCCTAAGACTTATCAAAATTACTATGAACCATTTTTAGGCGGTGGCGCTGTTTTTTTCTATTTGCAACCACCCACAGCGATTTTAACTGATATTAATGCCGAATTAATTAATACTTATTGCTGTGTTCGAGATAATGTTGAAGAATTAATTCTCCTCCTCAAAGAACATAAAAAACGACATACAAAAGATTATTATTATAGCGTCAGAAACTATTATGGTGGAAATAATTTAGAAAAAGCTGCTCGTTTTATTTATTTGAATAAAACCTGCTTCAATGGTCTTTATCGAGTCAATTCCCAGGGCAATTTCAATGTCCCATTAGGTAGATATGATAATCCCAATATTTGTCCGGAGAATTTATTGAGGCTAGCTAAGCAAGCACTTTCTCAGGCAAAAATTCAACAGGCAGATTTTACACAAGTTCTAAATTATGCAACTAGTAGTGATGACTTTGTATTTTTCGATCCCCCTTATTATCCTATAAGTGAAACTAGCTATTTTACTGCTTATAGTCAAAATTGTTTTAGTACAAAACACCAAGAAATATTGCGAGATACTTGTGCAGAGTTAGCAAGTCGTGGTGTTAAAGTTATGGTATGTAATTCCGATAGTGAATTTATTAAACAAATTTATAGAGAAATCGACTTTAAAACACACACAATTAAAGCAGCGCGTTCCATTAACTCAAACATCAAAAATCGAGGCATAATTGATGAACTATTAATTACGTCTTTTGATAATTAGGAATTCAGGAGTCAGAATTCAGAAATCAGCCAAAATTTTATATAACTGGCAAGTGAATAAATGAAAATAATATTTAATTATCAATAGTAGACTTATTAGAGAAATCGGGAAAAGGGTAAGGGGAAAGGGGGAAAGGTTTGGTATTTTACCTTTACCCACAAGAGTGCAAAAAACACTTTTGCACTCTTGTCTAATAAAGTGTCATATCTTAATCTCAACAAATATCAGATTCTGACTCCTGAATTCTGACTTCTGACTCCTGAATTCTGACTCCTGAATTCTGACTCCTGACTCCTGACTCCTGACTCCTGACTCCTGACTGCTTCTAAAGATTTTTATTCCCCCAAGCAATGAATCTGTCTAAGCTATAAACTGCTAATAAATTGTGGTTATCATTAACTCTTGCTTTTAGCCATTTACTTGCACCTTCTCGCATTCCTTCGCCACCTAGTATGACGATAGTTGGTGCAGGGTAATAATCCTGAATGTTCATATTTAAATAAGGAAACTTTTCATCCACCGAACCAGGACTTTCTTGCCATTTGCACTCGATAATCAAACCAGATGGCATTGCAGGTAAGCCAACAACATAAAAGTCAACCTTTAAATCGGTATGATAAATTCCAGTACCAATATAAACTTCTTTACCATAGCGTTTTGGTAATAAAGCCGCATTTAATACAATTTCTTTGGAGACATAATTCCCGACTTGGAAATAATTATGCCCATTTAAAATTGCTTCTACATTAATTTCTAAAATTCTCCCTGCCTTATTTGCCCGCCCACCTTGAGTCAGAGCCATCCTAAATTCCTCTGCCAAAAGTACTGCTTCTTCTAGGATTCCATAGAAGCAGTAATAAATGGTCAGTGACTAAATATAAATTTTTGTTTAAAGTACAAAAAAATGGTATTTTTGTACTAAAAATACAAATGTATTAATAACAATATTTGTAATAACTTAAATTTAGGTTAGATAAATTTTAGTAATTTTTCCTTGGGCGTCAACCCGTGTGCGCTTGAGTATTACCGTTGCGGATAGCCCATGCTATTTCTAATAATTGAGTCCAGCGCTTTTGTACTTGTTTGGGGGTGCATTTGATGGCTTTGGCGATCGCTTGGTCGCTTTCCCGTGCAGTTTTAAGTTGTAAAATTTGCTGTTGTTGTTCTGTAAGTTGACCGATAAAAATTTCCCATTGTTGGGAAGATAAACCCAACTTTTGCTCCAAACCTGCGCCCAACCATTGATGTACCAATTGCCAATGATGTTGCTTGGCAAACTTTTCTACGTGATATTTAAACCTTTGTTGCAGATAATCGCGCTGACGACTGGTTAAACCGAGAATTTGGTCAATTTCTGGTGCAGAAAGGTCTTGGAGTTTCAGGCTTAAATAGTCCATACAGTCAGATTGACCTTGGGACTCTAAGTATTTCATCAATTCAGCAATGACGCGATCGCGTTCTGATTCTTCCGATGGATCGAAACTGGCTTTGGCAATCATTTGCGATCGCAATTGTTGTACTGCCGAATTCCGTTGATAAGATTCTGCTTCTTCACCCTTAGCAGACTCCACCGCCATTTCAATATCCACAGTAGTTTCTTGGGGCTGACGACGAGCAAAACCCTGGGCCCGCAAAATAATTAATTGCTGATTTGCACCACCAGGTAAATTGATGCGACGTTTGGCGTACTGTTCTGTAAACGCCATATATTCAGCTAATTGCAGCTGAGTACGAGGTGTGTGGTCTTCAGGTAATTCGTTTTCGCGGCGGAAAGCTTTAATTGCTTCAATATAAAATGCTTGTAAAAAATCTTCAATTAAGCTGTAACGAGCGTCAAAACCCAACTCCGAGCCGGATATAGTTACATGGCGGTAAACCATCGCGCCCAAATTGCTATGTAATTCCACCCGTCCTTGTTTGGAACCGAGTTGGTAGTAACGCAAGCACTTTTGCATCCGGTGTCTTGCCAAAGTCATTTGCCAAGACTGAATTTGTCCAGATGTTTGGATACGCGAGCTTTTATCGCAAATGCGTTCTACTTCCTTAACGATGCGCTTTGCTAAAGCTTGCACGCACCTGGGTGCTGCTTTCACTTGTCCTTGCATTTCCTCACACAGCAATTGAACTAAGGTATCACTGCTGCTAGCTGGCAATTCTTCGCCAGAAACATGGTTATCAAAAACTGGTGTAGAGTTTGGTAGATTGGCGACATTAGCTTTCATGAATTTTCCAGGGAGTAGTATTGCACCGTAATTACAACGCAGACACAGCGATAGAGGCTAGTTTTGACTGGTGAATCTTTGGGCATTCATCCATCAACGCTTGCCCCATGTAATGCTCACATCTAAAGCTCATATTTAAAACTGTAGGAAATACGAAAGAATTATAGTTGTGACAATGTGTCGGTTCTTCCACAAACCACCACACTAATGCTAGTAAATGGATACGCAGCATTTCTGCAAATTTGTTAAATGCCTTGCTCTAGAAAGTGTTGCCACCATCCTGTTATACCCACTGCAATCGCCTTTAATTATGACAATTTAAAAACTGGAGTCATTTAAATCACTATTTCCGAAACTAACAAGTGCGCTGATGAAATTTAATCCTTATACCCATGCTGCTGCTGCTTCCCAACCTAACCCCCTCCGTATAATTACTGCTTCATCTCCCGTTAAATCCAAAATTGTAGACACTTCGTACTTAGGTTCTTCGCCCGCATCTACAATTATGTCTACGAATTTGTCCAAACGGTCAAACAGCTCTACCCGCGATTGAATAGTCTCTGGATCGATGCGAACCAAGCCATTATCTGGTTCATCTGGTGGCACGTGTGCGGAAGTTGAGATAATTGGATTGCCCAAGGCTTCCAGCAGAGCCAAACAGACAGTATGGTTTGGGACTCTAATTCCCGTAGTTTTGCGCTTGGGACTTTGCACCAATCGCGGTACTAACTTAGTAGCTGGTAGCAAAAACGTGTATGTACCTGGAATTAAGCGCTTCATAATCCGATAGGCTGTGTCACTTACGAAGGCATAAGTCGCCACATTTGAAAGCGAGGGACATAAAAATGTCAGTGGTTTATCATTTGCTAGCTGCTTAATTTGCCGCACTCGTTCTACCGCCGACTTGGCATTCAAATCACAACCGATGGCATAGACTGTATCAGTAGGGTAAAGCATGACAGCACCACTAGAGAGCGCTGACTTTATCTCCTCTATTCGACGAATTTGAGGATTATCCGGATGAACTGCGAAAATTTTTGCCATAGTGGGGATTGGGGAGATGGGGAGATGGGGAGACTTGTACTGAGCGGAGCCGAAGTATGGGGAGATGGGGAGATGGGAGATGGGGAGACTTGTACTGAGCGGAGCCGAAGTATGGGGAGATGGGGAGATGGGGAGATGGGGAGATGAGGAGATGGGGAGATGAGTTTTTCCCCTCTGCCCTTCCCTCTGCACCTCTGCCTCTTCTGCCCCATGCCCCATGCTCCATACCCAATGACTAATGATTAATGACTAATGACTAATGACTAATAACTATGAATAAAATTGTTTATTTTCAGTGTCCTACAGGAATTTCCGGGGATATGTGTCTGGGTGCTTTGGTGAGTTTGGGTGTTCCTGTGGAGTATTTAATTGAAAAACTCAATGGTTTGGGAATTGAACGGGAATATGAGTTAAAAGCAGAACTTGTGCAACGAAATGGTCAGCAGGCGACTAAAGTCCATGTGGATTTAGTAGACCATCATCATCATCATCATGACCACGAACACACTCATCATCACGGACGCCATCTGCCAGAAATAGAACAGATGATTCTCCAAGCGGGGTTGCCACCACGGGCAGAAGCTTGGAGTTTGGCGGTATTCCGGCAGCTAGCAGTGGCAGAAGGGGCAGTACATGGCATTTCTCCTGAAAAAGTTCATTTTCATGAGGTAGGTGCTGTAGATGCGATTGTGGATATTGTGGGTACTTGCTTGGGGTTGGATTGGTTGGGGATTGAGAGCAATGAAGAAGGATTACCTTTACTGTACTGCTCGGCCTTCCCGACTGGCGGCGGTACTGTGAGGGCGGCGCATGGTCAAATGGCTGTACCAGTACCAGCAGTATTAAAGCTGTGGGAGATGCGGGGTTGCCCAGTTTATAGCAACGGCATTGAACGAGAGCTAGTGACGCCAACGGGTGCCGCGATCGCCACTACCTTAGCCAGAGAATTTGGTTCGCCGCCCCCCATCGCTATCAAGAAAGTAGGATTGGGAGCAGGAACCATAAATTTACCCATCCCCAATATTTTACGCCTCTGGCTGGGCGAAAGCGCAATTTTAGAGTCAAATTTGTCCGATTATCAGGATACTAGCGCCTATGTGGAAACTATATCTGTACTAGAAACCCAAATTGACGATTTAAATCCTCAGGCCATCGGCTATGTGTTTGAGGCTTTGTTTGCGGCTGGTGCGCTGGATGTTTTTACTCAGGCCATCGCCATGAAAAAATCGCGTCCGGGAATTTTGTTGAGTGTTATCTGTCATCCAGAAAATTTACTCAGTTGTGAAGCGGTTATATTCCGCGAAACCACAACATTGGGTATTCGGCGAACTAATCAGCAACGCGCCATCTTACCGCGAGAAATTCAGCAAGTGGAAACTGAGTATGGTAAAGTGCGCGTTAAAGTGGCATGGAAAGAGCGATCGCTAGAAAAAGTTATTGCTAATGTGCAGCCAGAATATGAAGATTGTGCAGAATTAGCCCGAAAACATAACATTCCCTGGCGGGAAGTTCAACGGCTAGCACTACAGAATTGGTATTTGACTAAAACAAAAAGCGAATAGAATTCCTGGCTATAGCAATCTTATTTGAGTTGTGAAAAATTTTAGTAGTGGTCTTTGACTGTTGACTGTCAACGGTCAACAACAGCAAGATTTCACGAATGATTTAGGACTGCTATATACAGACAAAGCCTGCCTTCACACCTAAGGGAAAATTCAAGTTTTAAAACCTGCAAAGGTAGGTTTTGTTTTTAATTCTGATACCTATTCACCAAGTTTTTGAAATTAAAACTCGTCAAAATTCACTATGAATTATGACGAGCGGTGCGTTTATTGTTTCTTGTTAAACTGGATTTTTGCCACCAGTTTAACAACTATTTTTGACTAATTTTAATCAATGTTTCTCACTGTTCTTTTCACGGCGTCACCTGCATCTTCAGCTCCACGCTGAACATTTTTGGTTACATCTTCGGCAGCATTCTGGGTATTACCCTTAATATTTTCAATTCCTCGCTGAGTCCCTTTAGCTACACCTTCGCCGACTTCTTGAACTGAACTGCCAAGATTTTCACCAACGCCTTTGAGTTTATCGCCAACGGGTGTTTTTTGAAGATTCTGGAAAGCTTCTGCTGGATTTTTAACTCCTTTCTCTTCAATGTTTTTCTGAGCATTTCTCACAAGCGCATCAGCTTTATCATTAATTGCCTTTTCATCTTGCGCTCTGGGATCTACATCACTAAAGTTATTTATCCCGCCAGAGGGTGAAGAGAGAGGATAATCTTTTGTGGGATCGTATCGTTCCACATTCGGTGCTTGGTCACGAGGCTGGGGTGGCTGTGTTGCTACTCCTGGAGCAGCGCAAGCTTGTGTCACAAATAGGAACATGCCCGCTAAAAAAACAGTTAAAATTCTCAATGGGCGAATGTTTTTCAACCAAGTACCTACTTTTTTCATATTTCTACTCCTTGCATTTTTGTGACTAAGTTAAACTTCAACTAAGTTGACGTTTGCAATATATTTCAAAAGACAAAATGATGAAAGTTCTATCTGCCTAAGGCTGGATTTCGTTGTAATTCCGGTCTAGCACTTGCTTCATTTCCTTTGTCTTTCAAAAAATCGGAAGCTTCTTCAACAGTTTCTTTCACAGTTCCAAGACGTTCTTTAACGCGAGTTCCTACACTGGGTTCGTTCTGAATCAAACCACCTGGTTCTGGTTGTTGGAAA
This sequence comes from Nostoc linckia z4, assembly GCF_002608075.1. Taxonomy (GTDB): domain Bacteria; phylum Cyanobacteriota; class Cyanobacteriia; order Cyanobacteriales; family Nostocaceae; genus Nostoc; species Nostoc linckia. Next base: position 30,170 of record NZ_LAHA01000050.1, on the reverse strand, counting down.
TTCTGGTCTGTGATAAGTGGCAATTCTGCTTCTTTCTTGATTCGACCTACTGGTGTTTCAGCACCAGGATAAAGTATATCCGAATCTCTATTTCCAACATTTGTAGCGATCGATAATGAGCTTGGCTGTAGGCTAGCTTGGTCGCGGTCTTGGTTGTTTCTGAGGTTCGTTACTTTGGAATCGGGATTTCTAGTGTATTTGTCTCCACCATTCTTATAAGGATTATTGGCTCCACCTGCTTGTACAGCAGGATTTTGTGGATTTGCACCTTGAGCATTCCCTGTACTACAAGCAGTGCTAACTATCAACAATAATCCTGCAAGAAAAATTGTTAATATTTGGCGCAGTCGTAGTTTTTTAAAAAAGGCGATCGCAGCTTTCACGTAGTCCTCCTTACCAAAATATTAATAAGCAGAAGTCTTAGCTGAATCATTGGTATTGTTCAGTACGTTATTGTGGTTTGTTTAGTTGGTTAATTTTTGAATAACCTCTATTAAAGATAGGAAGAATAAAACGACTTTTACCTCTAGCGCAGGCCACATTTTAATTAACACAAGAATAATATTTTTATCTAACTCTAGAGAGATATAAAATAATATGCAGTTATCTTCGTAAAAAAAAATACAAAGATATTTTTCGTATTTTTAAATCTCTTGGATATGTAGCTGATATATATTAAGATTTGAAGTATTTGGCTATTGTTAGCCTAACCGTTAAATTACTAATTTCATGAAGCAATTTTTACGTTGGATAATTTTAGGCGGAACACTATTTTTTTTAGGGAAAGCCTTGAAAGATAATTGGGTTCAAGTCACTGCTATCCACATTGATGGGGTAGGATGGGGAATTATGGCGATCGCTACATTCGTCACTTTACTGGCGCATACCTGGGCTGGCTGGATTTGGACTTGGGTTTTGCAAGAGTTAAATCAACCAGTGTCATCTTCCCAGTTCATCCAAGTTTACCTAAAAACTAATATTGCTAAGTATTTACCAGGTAATATTTGGCATTATTACGGCCGAATTCTCGCCGCCAAGAATGCCAATGTTTCTGCCGGTGCAGCCACCTTAAGCGTCTTGCTGGAACCGCTACTGATGGCGACGGCTGCTTTAATCTTAATTATTCTCTTCAGTAGTCAATTTGCTGCCAACAATACCACTGTTGTGATACGACTTGTACAATTGCTGAGTTTAGCTGTGGTGCTTTGTGCAGTTCATCCCCGATTTTTAAATCCAGCCATTCGCTTTTTATACAAACTCAAAGCAAAAAAATCCGATGTTAATACTCAGCCAAGTGTGGTTTTAAGTATCAAACGCTATCCCCTGCGACCTTTATTAGGGGAATTGGGCTTTTTGAGTTTGCGTGGCGTGGGGTTTATTTTAACTGTATTTGCTCTCAATTCTCTTAACTGGAGTCAAATTCCTTTATTGTTAGGCGCTTTTAGTTGCGCTTGGTTGCTAGGTTTAGTGATTCCGGGTGCGCCTGGCGGGTTGGGTGTGTTTGAAGCCACTGCTTATGAACTTTTACGACACCAATTTCCAGCAGCCTTAGTATTTAGTGCGATCGCTCTATATCGCCTCATTAGTATTTTAGCTGAAACTGTCGGTGCTGCCTTGGCTTGCTTCCACGAACGCCTTGACAACTGAAAAGTTTTCAGTCTCCACCATTTGAGACTTTACTAGTAAATAATAGGAAAATCAAACATTCTCCTGCCTAAAGGCGACGAGATTCTACATTCACCTCAGAAGGTCAACTTTGAGCTTAAATCAAACTTACGCGCCAAAATTACTTAAAAAAAGTCTGATAAATTCCGAAATACAGCTTGCATATTTAGTAGTTATCCAGTAAACATTAGCGCCTCAAAGTTAAATCTGGTAATGAACCCGCAAAACAAGCCCAAGAGTCTACAAGATATTCTTAAGCAGCGTCAACAATCGGGTTTTGTAGGTCGTGAAGACCAGGTAAACCAATTTCGTGAAAACTTAGCTTTACCGTTAGAGGATGACCGCCGTCGTTTTTTGTTTAACGTTTGGGGAGAAGGCGGGGTTGGTAAAAGTACACTGTTACGGCAGTTTCGCAAAATTGCTGATGAAGCAAAAATTATCTCGGCTTACATCGATGAAGCTGAGAAAACTTTACCAGAAGTCATGGGGCGTTTAGCCCAGGAGTTAGAACGCCAAGGTTACAAACTACCGCAGTTTACAGAACGCTATAAAGTTTACCGTCAAAAGCGCCACGAATTAGAAACCGATCCTCAAGCTCCTCAAGGTTTTTCGGCATTTGTTGGCAAAACTATGGTCAAAACAGGCGTGCGTCTAGCGCGTCGAGTTCCCGTTAGTGGTGCTGTATTTGATTTTGTAGATGAGGATGCTTTGGCTAGCCAAGCGGGAGAATGGGCATCATACATTGCAAAAAAAATTACCAATAAAGATGAGGTGCGCTTAGTTCAAGAACCTGAACAAGTGCTGACCCCGCTATTTTTGCAAGATATTTTTCAAATTTGTGAGAAAACTGCCATTGCTTTGTTTTTTGATACTTACGAACGCACAGGAGAATTCCTAGATAACTGGCTGCGGGAAATTTTGGACGAACGCTACGGTGAAGTATCTCTCAATATATTGATAACCATTGCCGGTCGCCATGAATTAGATAAAAATCATTGGGCACCTTATGAAGGGTTAATAGTTCGTTTCCCATTGGAACCGTTTACAGAAGAAGAAGCGCAACAATATCTAATTCGCAAAGGCATTACTAACAGTCAGGTTGTAGAAACGATTTTACGCCTTTCTGGGAATTTGCCTCTACTAGTGGGAATGCTAGCAGATGCTCATCCCAATAACCCCAACCAAGTATTTGAGCCTAGCAGCAGTGCTGTAGAAAGATTTTTAAAATGGGTTGATGACTGGAAGCGGCGAGAAGTTGCTCTCGATGCTGCCATTCCTCGGTGTTTGAATCGAGATGTAATAGCTCTATTAAGGGGAGAAAAAGAAGCAGATGAGCTATTTGCTTGGCTCAAAGAAACATCCTTTGTCAACGAACGTACCGATGGCTGGGCTTATCATGATGTGGTGAAAACCCAAATGTTACGCCACAAGCGCCTTTCATCGCCGCAAAGTTGGGGTGAGATACATGGTAAGTTGGCAAACTATTACGACACACTAGGTGATGAATTGCAACTGGAGGAAGTAAAAGCTTGGCGGGATAAAACTTGGCAAAGCCATAAGCTCAATATTTTGTATCACCGCTTATGCCAATCACCACAAAAGTATTTACCTATTGCTCTCAATGAATTCCTTGCTGCTCTCAAAAATCAGCGCACTTTTGCCCAACATTGGGCACAAACAATGCTTCAGGCTGGTAAAGATGTAGACTCTGCTGAAGTTCAGCGTTGGGGGGAGCAACTAGCCAATTGGTTAAAAGCCTATGAAGACAAAAATTATGAAGCTGCTGCCCAAATGCTCACAACACTGTTGAGCGATGCTAGTCTTGAAGACAAATGGCGTGCAGTAGCTCTAGATTGGCGTAGTTATATTTACTCTCAATTTAATCAATACTCAAAAGCTTTAGAAGATTTAACCCAGGCGATAAATTTAGTGCCTCAAGAAGTTGAGTATTTAACAGTTAGAGGTATGACTTACTGCCAAATGCAGTGTTACCAAGAAGCACTGCAAGATTTTAACCGTGTTATTAAGCTTAACTCAAATTATCAATGGGCGATCGCCAATCGCGGTATCGCTTACCGCCTCATGAAACGCTTTCAAGAAGCACTGCAAGACTTTAATCGTGCCATTGAACTTGACCCCAATGACCAATGGGCATTGGCACACCGAGGTGTAATTTACCGCTTTATGCAACGTTACCCTGAATCACTGCAAGACTTAAACCACGCCATTCAACTCGATGCCAATTCTGTATGGGCGATCGCTAGTCGCGCTGATACTTATCGGTGTATGCAACGTTACAATGAGGCATTACAAGACTTTAACCGTGTTATTGAGCTTGATAGCAATTTCCAATGGAAACGAGCCACGGGATTTAGGGGTTTTACTTACCAAAGAATGCATCGCTACCATGAAGCACCCCAAAATTTAGACCGCGCCATTGTACTTAACTCAAATTATCAAGATGATTGGTATTTGTATGGGCGTGCTTTAACTTACCTAGCCCTTAACCAACTAGATAAAGCACGAACTGACTTAGCGCTTGCAATGAAGCTTGCTAAAGAACATTACGAAAAAGATCCGAAAAACTGGCGTAATAGCTTTAACTTAGCTCTTTACTATTTGGTTGCTCAATATCATCAACCAGCAGAACAGTTATATCGATATACCTTATCTCAAAGTGCTTCCTTAGATATCCGTGTAGCAATCCAAGACCTGAATGACTTTTTAACTGTGTTCCCTGACCACATACAGGCTACATCTATGCGAGAGTTGTTGCAATCTTCTCTACAGCAAGGGACTGGGGACTGGTGACTGGGAACTGGGTGAAAAGTCTTTTTGTGTCTACGAATTAATAATTAGTTAACTAACTGCCATTTGTCGCCAATTTACCCAGACACTTCAAAATACCCAAGACTGTACATAATATCATGTCCGCTTGATTACTTATAAAACAATACGCTTGGGTTAAGAAAGATCCTCTGTGAAGGTAAGGGAACAGGGAAAAGGGAACAGGGGAAAGAAAAAACAGGCTGATCTGAACTGTATTGACTTATAAAACCTGAAAAAACCCAAAGAGCCAAAGCTACGCTTTGTCTCTCCTCCCCGAAGTTCGGGGGGATTAAGGGGTGGGGTGCAATGGCTGTGGGAATCATACCTGTTGCCCATTTGCTATTCCCTCTCCCAAAGGAAATTGAAACGTAAATTTTTGACTACTACATATCAATTGCTAATGACTAATAAGTTATTGAACAGTTACGATGAAATTAGAGCATCCACCTTCAGTTGAGATATTTGCTGACTAAAAAGGCAAAAATATCAGATAACAACGCTGCCGATCTCAATTGTTAACCATTTCTAGTAAATATCAATTACTAATCCCATGCCAAAGCGTCATTATCCTCCCGCCTACTTACGTTATCTTAGAGCTAGGTTATGGAATCTAGGGCGACCAAGCTTTTGGATAACTGCAATCTTTTTATCTGTAGTCGGGCTAGTAACTTGGGAATACTGGTCAAACCCAGATATTTTTGTTTATAAGCAAAAAAAACAAGTAGCTTCACAAAAACCTGTTGACTCCTCACTATCACAAGAAAACAAAGCTATTGCAGCGGATATTGATAATTTGCCCGTATTGTTTAATGACTTTGACGAAGCAGCTCTGCCACCAACAACAAATAACTCTCAGGAAAATACTGGAAAAAACAAGACTAAAACCCTATTAGATGAGCTAATTAATAAACAAAAATCTCTGAATGATAACAAATCAAAATCTGGTGTAATAACAGTTAATCCCGAACCACTACCAACTATTAAAAATCCATTTATTGCACAAACAGAAAATTTATTGCGTAGTGGCATAGCTGATAGAAATAACGACTTTATCGGTGTTAATTCTTCTTTCAGTGGAGTCTCGGAAGCAGAAAATCAACAAACATCTTCTGGCTTAGGAATTGAATTAACTAATCAAACTAACAAAAATCAAAATTCCGTCTCCATTAGCCCTTTACAAGCAGCACTCAACGAATCGACAAACCAGAATTTATCTGGTGTTAATGGTATGAATCCTAATCAATCAAATACTTTGGGGCGGGTATCTGATAGAGAAACAACATCGACACTACCGTTGAATAGCTTACCCAGCCAAATATCAAATACTGGATTAAACTCTGGAGCAAATTACACTCCCAGCGGTACAAACTTGCAGACAAATCCCTACAGTAATTTAAATGGTGTTCAATCACCAATAGTGCCTCCAGTCAACTCTGTTACACCATACTCTAGCCAAAATCCGAATCAAACTGTTGTTCCACCCACAAATTCCACAGGATATGGGAATTATGGCTTGCAGCAGCCGACACAAGTACCACAGCCTACCTATGGGAATTATGGCTTACAGCAGCCGACACAAGTACCACAAGTACCACAGTCCACCTATGGGAATTATGGCTTGCAGCAGCCGACGCAAGTACCACAGTCCACCTATGGAAATTATGGCTCACAGCAGCCAACGCAACGACCAAATTCCACTGCCTCATATCTCCTCGATATTCTAGAAAAACGTAGAGGTCAGAATCAAAGGTGATATTGTTGACTGTTGAGTGTTGATTGTTAGCAATCAATCAAGCTTATGAGTGATTGTGCAATTTAAAAGCCCGACTCCTGAATTCTGACTCCTGAATTCTGACTCCTGAATTCTGACTCCTGAATTCTGACTCCTGAATTCTGACTCCTGAATTCTGACTCCTGAATTCTGAATTCTGCTAAGGAGATGGTTCGCTATTGGGAATAATTGGAACCTCTGGTGTTTCGGGTTGTTGCTTTTGGCGTTGCAAATATTTACTTAAGACATAAGCTATGTCGCCACGGGTTACGGGCTGTAATGGGGAAATATTGTTTTGAGCGTCTGTATTGAGAAATCCTTCAGTAGCTACTGTGGCGATCGCTTTTCTCGCCCAAGATGGGATAGACTTTTCATCTGGATATGCAGCGAGAATTTCATTAACAACATCATCCGAAAACTGAAATACGCCATAAGCCTGAGCGAAAATCGCCAAAGCTTCTGCTTTAGTTACCTTTTGGTTAGGAAAAAATTGATTCCCTCGATAACCTTTCATAATGTCAGTTTTTAACACCGTTTGTATATCATTAAATGCCCAATAAGACCGAGGAACATCTGGAATCACTAAATTTTCTTTGTTAGCGCCTTGTCTTTTGTCTAGGCGAAATGCTTTCACCATAATCGTCGCTAATTCTGCTCTACTCAATAACCTTTCTGGATAAAAATTGCCATCAGAAAAGTTTGTCATCCATTTGGCAGCAATTACCTGTTGAATGGAATCTGATGATGTTTGAGAAGTAGTTTCTGGGACTTGAGTTTGAGCAATTGCTGGCAAGTTTTGTAGTAGCGCTACTAAAGATAAAGTAATTGAAAGGCGACGCATCATAATAACCACTTTTCGCTTTAAAAAACTACATTACTGAGATTACACATCTATTTTGGTGTTTTCAATCACCAGTAACTCAGCTAGTGACGAATTTAGAGTCATCAATGTTGCGTAGCTACCTACGCAATAGGGTTCGGGGAAAGGGGAAGGGGGAAAGGGGAAGGGGGAAAGGGGAAGGGGGAAAGGGGAAAGGGGAAGGGGGAAAGGGGCACTCTTGTGGTCAAAGGGATATATCTATATTGGGTAAAGGTTAAAGGGGAAAGGGAAAATACCAAACTTTTCCACCTTTCCTCTTACGCTTTTCCCGACTTCTCTTAAAAGTCTATCCTTTCCACCTTTCCCCTTACTCTTTTCCCAGACCATAAGGGAAATTCATACTGCTTATCCCAACCGTATTGGCTACCTACGGCAACTTGTTTTGGTCATCCAGGAACTAAGAATCAGCAAAAACTTGTTTTTTAGCTTTCATCTTTTGGTGTTGTCTGCCCACTACTATGGACTATAGTCAGTTTTTCAGGAGTTTTGGGAATGACCGCAGCAGCAGATCCCGTAAAGTTGATGAAGCAAGAAGTTGGCAAAGCCGCCGCCGCCTTAGTAAAGTCCGGTTCAATTGTGGGGTTGGGTACGGGGTCAACTACAGCATACACAATTCAGTATCTTGGCGATCGCCTCAAGTCTGGCGAACTCAAAGATATTGTTGGTATACCTACCTCCTTTCAGTCAGAAGTGCTAGCAAAGGAATATGGTGTTCCTCTCACCACCTTGGACGCTGTTGACCACATCGATATTGCCATTGATGGCGCAGATGAAGTAGACCCTCAGAAAAATTTGATTAAAGGCGGTGGTGCAGCACATACCCGCGAAAAAGTCGTAGATTACCTAGCACAACAGTTTATCGTTGTCGTAGATGCTGGTAAGTTAGTAGACAACTTGGGTTCTAGTTTTGCCGTACCGGTGGAAGTGATTCCAATGGCAATTACTCCTGTCACCAATGCCATTAAAAAACTCGGTGGTAAACCAGAACTCCGTATGGGCGTTAAAAAAGCCGGCCCAGTCATCACAGACCAAGGGAATTTTGTTTTAGATGTCAGATTTGACTCTATTGAAGACCCAGTCAATTTAGAAAAAACGTTGAATAATATTCCCGGTGTTTTGGAAAATGGAATCTTTGTTAACTGCGTCGATTTAGTTTTAGTTGGTGAAGTCAAAGATGGTCAGCCAGTGGTGCGACAACTGTAGGAGGACTTCCAAGTAAAAAATATTTCATAGAAGATTGTTGAGTGTTGAGTGTTGACTGTTAACTGTGAACCGTCAACAGTCAACGCTTTAACTCAATACACTTCACTTCAAGGCTAATTGTACAAAATTGTGGGTTTTACCAGACGCGATAAATCGCCGTCTCTACAAGTGTTTTCAATACGGTTCGGATAAGCAGTATGAACTTCCCTTATGGTCTGGGAAAAGGTTAAGGGATAAGGCGTAAAGGATAGACTTTTAAGAGAAGTCGGGAAAAGCGTAAGCAAAAAGGCGGAAAAGTTCCGTATTTTCCCTTTCCCCTTTCACCTTTCCCCTTTCCCCTTTCCCCTTTCCCCAAACCCTATTGCAAGCGTTTTGGTCTTATTTAAACTGTATGGCTACTTTTTGGAAACTTGTTCTTCCTCAACAAATTCTGGCAGTTCATTAGGTGCGCCGCAGGCGGAAATATTGCCTGTGAAATTGACATCTGCCATCAGTTCTGGGTGTTCTTGCTGGCGCTTGGTGATTTGTTCGCGGGTGAGAATCTTTGATTCATCAAAACCAAGTTCGACTTCGGTGTGTAGACCCTTGTATTTAATTCGCTTGAGGTTGTAAAAACGTTTGTCGAGAGTGGTTTTTACAAAAGCTTTCAAGCAACCTAAAAGATACTTGCGTTTAAAGGGATCTTTGACAAACCAATATTCAATGGTTTTCCTCAAGTAAAAACGGGCATAGTTTCGCAGTACTCCTTTGAGGACATCCTCCCGTTCCATTGCGTCTGGTTTCATGATTGGTGTCACAAAGTTATATTGAGAATAATCGCGAATTTCTACGCGATCGCCTAAATCTTCAAATAACTCGGAAAATGGCCAAGGTGTAAACATATTCCAATTGGCCATGTCTGTTTTCCAATCCAAAGCCATTTGATAAGTTTGCTCAATTGTTTCTGGGGTTTCATTTTCTAAACCCATGATAAATTGAGCTTCAGCAACCATACCATTTTCTTTTAACAGTTGAATCGCCCGCTTGTTTTGTTCGATAGTCGTTTCTTTGCGGAATAAATTCAACTTTAGTTGTGCTGCTGCTTCTGTACCCAAGGAAACATGAACTAATCCGGCTTTGCGGTAAAGAGGTAATTCTTTTTCATCCCGCAATATATCTGTTACCCGTGTATTAATTCCCCAGTAAACACCCAAGTTGCGTTCGATTAATTCATTACAAAGGTCGATAAATTTCGGTTTGTTAATGGTTGGTTCTTCATCAGCAAGAATGAAAAAACCAACTTTGTGTTTTTTCACCAAAATTTCAATTTCATCGACAAATTTCTTGGGACTTCCAGAACGATATTTGCGCCAGAATTTCCACTGGGAACAAAAACGACAAGTGAATGGACATCCTCTCGCATAGTTGGGAACCGCTACCCGCACGTTAAGAGGAGTGTAGATATATTTTTTCCAATCTAACAAGTCCCAGTCTGGAGTCAGGGTATCTAAATCAGCAATTGGCGGATGGGCTGGTGTAGCGATGACTTGCCCATCTTCTAGGAAAGCAATGCCTAAAATATTGCGGCGATCGCTCTCTACAGTACCATTAGCGATCGCTTTAATCAAATTAACTGTAATCTCTTCTCCTTCTCCCCGAATAATATAATCAACCCAAGGAGCTTCATGGAGAACTTCATTATACATATAGGTAGGATGAACCCCACCCATAATTGTCTTAGCTTGGGGGCAAACTTCTTTAACTATCTTCAGAGTTTTTTCTGATTGGTAAATCATTGGTGTAATTGCTGTCGCCAACACCACATCCGGCTGATGCTTAGCAATCATTTTTGCTAAAACATCATCAGGAATATAATCGGTCATGGCATCAAAAAAGCAAATATCACTAAAGCCAGCTGTCTTCAGTGCCCCACCAACATAAGGAACCCAACTTGGTGGCCAATTTCCAGCGATTTCCGCACCACCGGAATGATAATTGGGTTGAATCATCAAAATCCGCATAATCTACCTCATAATTCTTACCAGAGGACTCAAAAATTGAAAATATCTCGCTTGTAACACCTTTGCTTCGATAAAATTCCAAAGCGAGAAAGATTTATGGATAAATATTTGCTCGTTGATGTGACACAAAATAAATATGCAAAAACTTACCAATTAAATTGCTGGTAAAAACTTGTCATTTTGCAATATTTATTTCTAAAATCACTATTTATTTCATTCCATAACTATAAAGCAATTTGCTTTTATTGGTCAATAAATTTTTTCAAAATTTAATGTTCAGATACTAATAATACCTAATACCAAAAAATTACTTATTCTATCTGTAAGACTGTGTAATTAACAGCAGGGATACAAGGGAGACAAGGGAGAATAAATCCTGATTTACCAGTCATCAGTCATCACTCACCATAAAACAGGTAAGATAATGATTCGATGGTTTTAAAACAGGCGAAACTCTGATGCTGACATTTACCCAAATCAAGCCAGCCAATTATGATACAGCAGTCAGTTTGACTCTGGCGCTAACAGCAGAAGAACGTACCCGCAGTCGTCATCGTTTTGAAACCGAAGATGGGAAGGTTGTATTTTTACATTTACCGAGAGGAACTGTTTTACACGATGGTGATATTGTCCAGGATGAAGCTAGTAATAATTTAATGAGAATTACTGCTAAACCAGAACTAGTGATGACTGCCTTTGCTGAAACACCGCTTTTATTACTCAGGGCTGCATATCATTTAGGAAATCGCCACGTACCTGTAGAAATTACTCCGACTTATTTACGTTTGTGTTCAGATGCAGTTTTACGCACAATGTTAGAACAACTGGGATTAGAAGTTAAAGAAGAAATTTTACCGTTTCAGCCAGAATTAGGAGCTTATGGACAACACCATCACGCTCACTGATAGTTGTTTTTTGAATATTTTACAATTAGCTAGCCCTGCTTTGCCTGTGGGAGCATATAGCTATTCTGAAGGCTTGGAAACATTGATAGAAAATGGTACGATCGCCAACCAGGCACATCTCCAACATTGGCTAACAGCACAATTAACTTATGGGGCAATTAGGCTAGAGGCGGCGATAATGGCGCGAGCTGAGAAATCTGCAAAAATAGGTGATATTGAATCTTTATCCTCTTGGAATCTGTGGTTATCAGCCGCCAGAGAAACAGAAGAATTACGCACCTCAAGTTGGCAAATGGGGCGATCGCTCATCCAATTACTTGGTAAACTAGAACCTGAAGTTTTATCCATAACAAATTCTGTAGGTAATCCTTGCAATTATGCCATCGCTTTTGGCATTGCCCTTGCCCACTGGCAGATTAACATCAAAGTCGGATTATTAGCATATCTGCACAGTTGGCTAAGTAATTTGATTACAGCTGGCGTAAAACTGATTCCATTGGGGCAAACAGCAGGACAGCAGTTATTACTAGAACTGCAACCATTAATTAGTAATGTGGCATCAGAAATCCTAGCCTTAGAAGACGAACAACTAGGCTGTTGGAGTTGGAGTTTATCTCTAGCGAGTATGCAGCATCAAACGCAGTATACAAGGTTGTTTAGGAGTTAGGAGTTGAGAGTTAGGAGTTAGGAGTTAGGAGTTAGGAGTTAGGAGTTATTATTCTCCTTTTACCCCATGCCCAATGCCCAATGCCCAATGCCCCATGCCCAATGCCCAATGCCCCATGCCCAATGCCCAATGACCAATGACTAATGACTAATGACTAAAAACGCATTTAGAGTAGGTGTTGCAGGCCCGGTTGGTTCCGGGAAGACGGCTTTGGTAGATGCTTTGTGCAAGGGGTTGCGCGAGCAGTATCAGATTGCAGTGGTGACGAATGATATTTATACTCAAGAAGATGCTCAATTTTTAGTGCGTTCTCAGGCTTTAGCAAGCGATCGCATTTTAGGTGTAGAAACTGGAGGTTGTCCCCACACTGCCATTCGTGAAGATGCTTCTATGAATTTAGCAGCAATTGAACAATTAGAGGAACGTTTTACCGATTTGGATTTAGTCTTTTTAGAAAGTGGTGGTGATAATTTGGCTGCTACCTTCAGTCCAGAATTAGTGGATTTAACAATCTACGTCATTGATGTTGCTGCTGGTGATAAAATTCCCCGCAAAGGTGGCCCCGGCATTACTAAATCTGATTTATTGGTGATTAACAAAACTGACCTTGCACCTCACGTCGGCGCAGATTTAAGTGTCATGGAACGAGATGCTAAAAAAATGCGCGGCGATAAACCTTTTATTTTTACTAATTTGAAAACTCAGTCAGGACTTGCAGATGTGATTAACTTTGTCTGCATAAATATTTGTTAGAAGGTATTGAGGTGAGGAGAAGGGGTAGACAAGGGAGATGGGGAGATGGGGAGATGGGGAGATGAGTTTTTCCCCTCTGCACCATGCCCAATGCCCCATACCCAATGCCCAATAAAAAATTAAGTCACCAAAGTTAACTTCTTTGGTGACTCAATTAATGTTTGACTAAACCTTTAGAAGGTGAAAGTGGTTCTTAGAGTACCAATAATCGCATCGTCGTTAGCGCTGTTTTGACCAGGAGAGGTCAACCAAATCACCCCAGGAGTGATTGAGATATTATCTGAGACGCGATATTTATAGAAGCCTTCAAAGTGATAGGGTACGTCATTACCAACAAAGCCGGGTCGGTTACGGGCATAAGGTTCTGCACCGGCAAAAATGCCCAATACGTTACCTTTTTTACCAAAGTCAGGCAAGGCTACTCCAAGACCGTAACTCCAAGCTTCATAATCATCACCTGCACCAAAGCCTGTGACATCGTGGTAAGAAATGAAGCCACTAACTGACAGTTTGTCACTGGGTCTAAAGGCTGCGGATATACCGTAAGAATTACTGGAAGATCCGTTTAAGGCTGTTAGGGTGTTAGCTTGACCAGTACCTACAACGCGGTTGGTGCTGCCTAAACCGCCACCTAAATCGAATAAATTGCCGCCTCCGGCACCATGATAACCGTGAACGTAGGTAGCAGCGATCGCTATGCTATCGCCAACACTAAAGTTCAACTGTCCCAAAGCCGCATAGTTACCCTCGAACAAACCTTGGCTTACTCCAGGATTATTAGCATTTGACGCTAAATAACCTATAGTCAGCGAACTTGGTCTGAAAATGCTACCACCTTTACCAAATGGTAAAGTCAATGCCGCACCTGCGCCACCACCGATGCGATAAATGGGACTTTCAGAAGCAAAGCTAGACAACGCACCATTACCACCGTCATAATCCTCAAAGTAAGGGTTATTAGTGGCAACGTAATCGCTGTGAATACCGCCGGTGGCAGCAACGTAAAGTTGAGCTGGGCCGATGGGTACGTAGTACGACAACCAGTCTATAACTACGCTATTGTTACCAGTGCTACCGATTTGAAATGTTTGTGTGCCTTCAGCAGTATCGATGAGGCCGCCACCATTATCTATTTGGTTAAAGGCTATTGCGTTACCAGCTGCAAGACGAGTGTGCAGTACGTCTTTACCGGTAAAGCTGGATTGTAAGTCTAAACGTACCCTGTCTTGGAAGACAGTGTTATTAGCATCGCCAGTGTTACCGCCAAATATATCGGTAACAGCAAAAATAGCTTCACCCACTAATTTGGTGGTGGTGGAAAACTGATTTGCTTCCAGTTCCGCAGTCCGCGCTTCTAAAGCATCTACTCGACCGCGCAGAGTTGCTAGTTCTGCGGAAAATTCTTCTTGCAAACGCTGGAGAGTCGCTAAATCCTGTTTTGTCACCAAGTCAGCAGTTGCTGTGGCAATCAGTTCATTAACTCTGTCTAAACAAGCATTCAAACCTGCGGCAAACTCATAGCGTGTCAAAGCCCGGTTGCCACGGTAAGTGCTATTCGGGTATCCAGCAATACAACCGTAGCGCTCAACCAGGGATTGCAAAGCTTGGAATGCCCAATCAGTCGGCTGTACGTCGGAAAACTGAGAAACTGATGTGACTTGAGAGAGAGAATTCTGGTTTTTACCTTCGTTGCTGTAGCGGTTAACTTGTTCTAAGACTTTATTGTCATCAGTCTTAGCTTGGGCAACCACAAATTTTTCAGCAGTTGGTTGCTGTATTTGCAGCGATAATGAGGCACTAATAGCTTCTGGTGCTTCTGTCTGAACAGCTTTTGCCTTTGCATCTTCAGAAAAGCTTGCTACCTCAGCAGCTATAGCCCTAGCGGAAACCAACACCGTCACTCCTAAAACTACTGGACTTACTACCAGAGTTTTCCACAATAAATGAGACATTTTTTATTTTCCTTTCCCAAAAAAGACCCAAAATCAGTGGGTTCAAGAAAAAGAGAATAAGCAATTATTCTACTTGGTAGAAATCTTATCAGATTGTAGTCACATCAGCTATGTCTTACAGAAGATTTACGGATGAAGAATCGTAAAGTTTTGTAGATCGCTGCATTGGCAAGTGCAAAAAATAAACAACAGCATGTGGTGGTTGATTGTTGACGGTTTACGGTTGACGGTTGACTGTTAACCGTTAACGGCAAAAAATAGTATCTTTTCTAACCTAAAAATTCCATTTAATACTTAGTAGACATAAATCAGAATCTACTATGATTGACCTGTGATTCATCGTATTCTCGTAAATTCTGACCTATAAATTCACTAAAAAATCTTTAGGCTGGTATTTCGCTAGATTTTGAGCCATTTCTAGACTTTAGCTTCTTATTTTTGACTTTAATTTGCGGTAGTTCTTTTTTATCTTTATAAAAGTAACAAATTTCCACGAGAGTCGGCCAGATTTCTAAAGAGCCATGAAATTGACTAATCACATCGTCGATGATTCTGGAGACATTTTGCTGAAAAAAGTCAGGTTCAAAGCCATAAAATACTCTTGATAAATTTGCTGCAAACAACTCAAGAGACTGTTTGCGGTCTTCATTTTGAGCAGATGCGGAAGCTTTGAGTACTTGAGTGTGGATGGCAGAAATTTTTTGCAATATTTCTTCAGAGTCTTCTAAGGTAACCTCGCCAGAGTAATCAAACTTGATTCCCAAGTCATCAAGATGATAAACACTATTTTTAATCTTCTTTTTCAGCAAACTACATATTTCTTCATTAAAAAGTTCGCTAGCTAGGGGATTACGCATGTAATTATTTCTAATATGGTTTTGAACAGCATCAACATGTGCAGCCACAATACCTTCTTGCTGTATCCAAAGTCTGTAAATATAATCTTCAAATCTCAGGCGAGTTGGGAAAAATGGCGGTAAACCTAGCTGATTGTCATATCCAGCGACCCCACAATCCATTCTCCAGTTTTTGTTAGTAATCACAGGTCTAAAATTAGTGAGAATATAAAAATCATTTAGGTCATTTGGACTAATTTGGTTTTCATCATTGAGATACAGGTGAACGAAATCAAGTGTATCAATATCGTTAGTTCCGGTACGAAAAGTTTGGGCAATTTTGACGATGGCATTATTTAATACTCTGCCTGATTGTAATAAAAGACTGTTTTCTCGAAAGTAACCTTTGGTAGTATTAGTTTCTAAATTCATCGCTGTATCAACAATTAATTCTCCAGCTTCAAAATTTTTGGGGACATGGCTGGCTTTTTGACCGAGAACATCACCAAAAGCTGTGAGTAAATCAAAAGATTTATGCACAAAACCATCTTGTTGACTAGATTTAATTAGTTTACCTCGACAAATTTCATCCCCTGTTAAAGATTCTGGACTAGTTTCAATCAATGCATCTGGTCGCATATCGTCATCTGCACTGACCATTAAATGTCCAAGGGTATACATGAGGGTAAAGTTACGATTACCGCCATAGCTGGGTCGAAATAAATTTTTCACCAGGGATTCTAGTTTACGATCGCGCAATCTTTCATTTAAAAATGTAATAAATTGTTCTTTCTGATATGGCCCTACATAAAATACATCATTAACTGTTTTAGTTTGCTCTAAAAGCGGATAATATTTCTCGTGATTGGCAATGGTAGAATCATCAAAAACTATAATTTTTAAAGCATGACCATTTATCCAAAAATTTTCATCATACTTTTCGATAGTTTCTGCCACATCTCTCAATCGATGGGTGGGAATCACAAATATCGTTTCTTTTTGTCTCATAAATTTGTTTGGTTTCCTAAATCAATCAAAATTTAACAAAGGGTGAATTGCACAACTTTATTTACTAGCTTTCAACTGTTGCCAAAGTAGCTCGATTTTCCTCAAAGCTTCTTCGGGAGATAGTTTGCCATTAGTTTCTAAACTGCTGATGTAGCCAACTTTTTGAGCGAATTCCTGCAAATTGGCATTAAATATGAGATTGTTTGGTGTAATTACACCGTAGTAGCGACTATAAGGGTAGAGAAAGTTTTTTTTAGCTTCATAATTAAGTTGTGTCACGTTGCTTTGCTCCTAATTGAAAATTAATCATCCTGATAATTTTAGGGACTATAGCAATCCCAAATAATTTGTGAAATATTAGGTGTTAGAATTGTTGACTGTCAACGGTTAACAGTCAACAGTCAACACCGACATTATTCACAACTGAAATGTGATTGCTATGGTATTTTTTTGTGTATGTTATTACTTGGTATTCCATAAATGTAGTTTGTGATTGTTTAATCAAGCCATAATATCAATCATCAAGTTTTGCTGGTTTCATAGCAGTGATTCGTTCTAATTCCATTGGGCATGACTGTTTTGCAGAGAATCACAGAATTACGATTTTGGATATCGTTATTTTTGGAAGTTTGACTAAGATTGGCATAACTAAGATTGGCATTTCTAAAATCAGTGCCTTGGAGATTGGAATGTTGTAGATTTGCTTGTTGTAAATTGGCATTAGTTAATAATGAATTTTTGAGGTTTGCTCCAGTTAAATCGGCTCCTTGGAGGTTCACTTCCCGGAGGTCTGCCCATTCTAAATTTGCATACCGGAGATTAGCGTTTTTTAACTTAGCTCCCTGAAGATTTGCCGATCGCAAATCAATTCCTTGTAAATTAGCTTTTGAAAAATTAACTCTTGATAAATTACAACCAAAACAATTTCTTGTTTCTTGGAGGTGTTGAATAATATGTCGTCTCAACAAATCATTGCCTTGATTAATTAAGGATGGAGCTAAGATAAACATCAACGGAATCAATGGTCGTACAATAAGATTCATAAATTAAAATTGCAGCTAAATAAAATCATTCATCGAGATTTGCGATCGCAGCAATTCCACGCTTCTTTAGTCAGAGCAATAGAAGGATGCACTGCACACTTGAGATCAGAATTTTTGTGAAAATAATGACAGTTTATACAGGGATGTTGCTGTACGGTTTTGATGCTGACTATTTCATCTTTATTTTTTGGAAAATCTTCTAAAGATTTGCAAAAACATGAAACAATATAAACAACAATCCCCCAAGCAATTATGAAGGAAATGTGGGCTAAAAATACTGCGACAAAGGGAATATCTCCATCCCGTGATTTGGTGTCATAATGTGTCGTTGCAATCAGTTTAACTTCAATCAGGGTAGACTGATGAAGATTCTTTTGGAAGAATAAATTCTGCATCATCTGAATTGAAAAATTGTTTGTCTGTTGGTCGAGCTTCCAATAAGCAATTGTTTAAAGAATAATAAAGAGAATGGATTTTTTTAAGAGTGACTTTCAGAGCGGGAACCATCATTGGATGAATTGCGATCGCTAAAATATAATCTCCTGCATAAATAATCGGATTATCACTGACTGAAATCACTTTACTGTTTCTTAAAATTCCCAAAAATGCACATTTTTCTGGTAACTCAATTTCAGTTAAACAAATGCCGCAGTAAATACTATTTGCTTGGATTAAAACACCAAATAAACTTGGTTCTAAAGCTTTTTTGTTAGTTAACACAAAACTTGTTATTGAACTCTAATAACATTGTCCAACAAGTTAGAGAAAAATTTGATTGATCGATGATATATTTTGCATTATGAGAAAATATAAATTGATATATCTATTAAATAATTAAAAAGCATATACTTAGAGATATAGTTTTAAAATCCAAGATTCATATTATTCATAATTGCCAACAAAAAACTCCCCAAATTTTTCTAAAATTCGGAGAGCTAAAGCCTGAACCAATAAAATTTTTAGGCAATTTTCATGATATTATCCCTTGAGTTTATCTAAAGCTAAATTCAACTTCAAAACATTAACTCCAGGCTCACCAAAAATACCGAGAAAGCGCCCATCGGTGTTTTCAGCAATTAAAGTTTCCAGTTGGTTTGGCTCAATTTTTCGCGCTTTGGCGACTCGTGGAATTTGGGCTTTGGCGGCTTTTGGGGTGATGTGGGGGTCAAGGCTGGAACCAGAGGTGTAGACAAGATCCGCAGTTGGCTCTACTCCTGCTGTTTTTAGACGATTAAAATCACCTTCAACTTTTTTACTGGGGTCTGGGTCATCTTTTCCTTTGATGCGTTCTAATAATGCGGGGTTACTGGGAGCTAAGTTACTAGCACCGGAAACTCCAGTTTGCAAAATTCCCGCATCATCTTTTTTGGGGTTGGCAGTACTGTAGCTAGTGGTGCTGGGACGACTGTTAAAATAGCGATCGCTACTAAAAGGTTGACCAATCAACGCAGAACCGACAACTTCACCTGTACTATTTGTCAGTAGGCTACCATTTGCTTGAAAGGGAAACGCAATTTGCCCAATGGCAATCATCAAAAAAGGATAAATAATTGCTCCTATTACCCACAGTACCAAGGTAGAACGAATAGCCCTGCTAGCTTCACGTGCAAAACTCATTAAAATTTCTCCGGTACAAACATCACAAAAAATAAATAAATAGAAAGTCCCACCGTCACCACTCCTAGCAGTCCCACTCCCCAAGCTTGACTCTTGGAAAGTTGTTCGCTTGTGGCCGCATAAACCACAGGTGCAACCACTAAGTTGAAGCACATTGCTAGAAATAAATACAATGGCAGTTTTTGTCTTTGCCATTGATACCAAATTTCAGCTATTACTTCCGACACTTTGAATATGGGAATAATGTGTTGGATATGAACGAATTTCATAAGTGAATTCAGGATTTTTCAAGAAATAAATTATCAAACAGAATTCAGGAGTCAGGAGTCAGAATTCAGAATGAATTAGGACTTACGCAAGAACTCTCTCAAACTCTTATAACTTCGTGCCCTTTGCACGGCAGTTGCTTCAAGTCGGGGAACCCGCCCAACGCACTGCCTCGTCTTTGCGGTTAGTTTATTCATACTTTTGCGTAAGTCCTATGAATTTCATAGGAGTGGCGGATGAATAATTTGATTCTTTCCCCCTTCCCCTTTACCCTTTTCCCAGTCCGAACTCAGCAAAGTTGAGTTGCCAGAGTACTAGTCTTAAGACAAGGGCAAGATGATATCTATAATTTTGATAGCAATAAAGGGAGCAATAATACCTCCCACACCATAAATTAAAATGTTGCGGCGTAGTAATTGGTCTGCTGAAAGAGGCAAGAATTTTACTCCTTTAAGTGCTAAGGGAATTAGTGCCGGAATAATTAAGGCGTTGTAAATTAATGCTGAGATAATGGCAGATTGAGCGCTCTTGAGTGCCATGATATTAAGTGCGCCAATTCCCGCCGCCGCAAAGATAGTGGGAATAATAGCAAAATATTTGGCAATATCATTGGCAATGGAGAAGGTTGTTAATGCTCCACGGGTAATGAGTAGCTGTTTACCAATAGTTACTAAGTCAATTAATTTGGTGGGGTCTGAGTCTAAGTCCACCATGTTAGCAGCTTCTTTGGCAGCTTGTGTCCCAGAGTTCATAGCCAAACCCACATTTGCTTGAGCTAAGGCGGGCGCATCGTTTGTACCATCCCCAGTCATTGCCACCAGTTTACCCTGGGATTGCTCCGAGCGAATCACTTCAATTTTGTCTTCTGGAGTTGCTTCCGCAATGAAATCATCTACTCCAGCTTCCTGAGCAATTACTGAAGCGGTAATTCGATTATCACCCGTGAGCATAATGGTGCGAACACCCATACGGCGGAGTTGGTCGAATCTTTCTCGCAAACCAGGCTTGACAATATCTTTGAGGTAAATTACACCATAAATTTTTTCATCTTGGCAAACAGCTAAAGGTGTACCCCCCAAGCGGGAAACTCGCTCATAAGCTGCATCGATATCATCAGGGACATAACCGCCACGAGAACGCACAAATCCCTTAATGGCATCCACCGCACCCTTGCGGACTTGTTTACCATCGGGTAAATTTGTCCCACTCATGCGGGTTTTGGCGGAAAACTCCACACCTTCAGCTTTTTCGAGATTAAAATCCACCGCAACCTGGGACTTTTCTGCTAATGTCACAATTGACTTGCCCTCCGGCGTCTCATCAAATAAGCTAGCAGCTAAAGCAACTCGCGCTACATCTGCGATGGAATGATTATCTAAAGGAATAAACTCATCAGCCATACGGTTACCCAAGGTGATGGTTCCTGTTTTATCTAGCACCAAAGTATTAATGTCACCGCAAGCTTCCACCGCTCGCCCAGAGGTAGCAATCACATTAAATTGGGCAACTCTGTCCATACCAGCAATACCGATGGCACTCAGTAAACCACCAATAGTTGTGGGAATTAAAGCTACCAGTAACGATATTAAAATCGCCACGCTAGCACCGGCACGTAAACTATTTCCCGCCTCCACACTAAATACAGTGCTGATAAAATTGGCAATGTAATTCACAAAGGGCGGCATAGTGGCCACCACAATTAAGAACACCTGTGTCAGCACCGCTAGCAATACCGTCAAGGCTATTTCATTGGGAGTTTTGGTGCGTTTTGCTCCTTCCACCAAAGAAATCATGCGGTCAATAAAGCCTTGACCGGGATCGGCGGTAATCTTAATGGTCAATTCATCAGAAAGTAAGCGCGTACCTCCCGTCACTGAACTGGCAATATCCGTACCTGGTTGCTTCAACACAGGGGCAGATTCCCCAGTAATTGCAGACTCATCCACCGAACCAATGCCTTTTATGACTTCACCATCAGCAGGAATGAGATTATTAGCAATTACCTTTACCAAATCACCCCGTCGCAGTTGGGTAGAATTGACTTTTTCAATGGAACCATCAGGAAGAATCTTATTAGCAATGGTATCCGATCGCGTCGTTCTCAGAGAATCAGCTTGAGCTTTACCCCGTCCTTCAGCCACAGCTTCTGCAAAGTTGGCAAAAAGCAGCGTGAAAAACAAAATAAAAGTAATCAACCCATTTAATAAACGTTGTTGGTTGACATTTGCCTCAATTGTGCCAAACAAATTTGGGTTTAGGGTGACTAAAAAGGTAACAACTGTCCCCACCCAAACAACAAACATAACTGGATTTTTCACAGTAATTCGCGGATCGAGCTTGACAAATGACTCGCGAATTGCTCTTTTGTAAATTCCCCGCATATCTGCCTTGGGAGTGTGCTTACGGGAATCACGAGTTCCTGAAGGAACACGGGGCGATGGAGAATTAGTAGTAATTGGCATATACAATTTTGGATTTTGGATTTGAGATTTTGGATTTGAGATTTGAGATTTTGGATTATGGAAGAATTACTAAATAAGCTTTTTGACGATCCGTTTATCGCAATCATTTTTCAAATTAATTAGTAATATCAGAACAATCTGACTAATCCAAAATCCAAAATCTAAAATTTCCTCACCCAATACCTTTTCCGATAAAAAACGCTTCACCGATGGGCCCTAATGCTAGTACTGGGAAGAATGTAAGTGCGCCGAGAATTAAAATCACACCTGCGGTAACGCCTGTAAATAATCCGGTATCGGTTCGCAATGTTCCTCTGGTGTAGGGAACGGCTTGTTTGCGAGACATGCTATCTGCTAAAAACAGTAAACCGAGTATGGGAATATAGCGCCCCGCTAGTAAACTAAAGCAGGTACTCAAGTTCCACCACAAGGCGGTTAAAGTAGGCTGTGTACCTGTGGCTATTGCTAATGGCGAAGGTTGGGAATCACCTAAACCTTCAAACCCAGAACCGTTGTTAGCAGCAGCTGAAGCGTATTCATAAATAACTTGACTCAAGCCGTGGAAGCCGGGATTGCTAATTCCTGATAATTGTTCGGGAAATGCCAAGGCGATACCAGCAGGAATCATAATGGCGATGGGGTGAACTAGCAAAATCAAGAAACTAGCCAGTACAACTTCCCGCTTTTCGATTTTGCGTCCGAGAAATTCTGGTGTGCGTCCCACCATTAATCCTGTGGCGAATACAGCCAAAATCAAGTAAGCAAATAAGTAAGCGGTTCCTGTACCCTGTCCACCCCAGATAATTTGCAGGAACATGTTGGAAAGGGTAATAAAACCGCCGTTGGGCATGAAGGAATCGTGTAAACTGTTGACTGCACCGCACATAGTACCAGTGGTACTGACTGCAAACAACACAGACTGTGCCCAACCAAACCTGACTTCTTTACCTTCTAAATTCGGTTGTTGACTTGAAAGCACAGCATTCACAGCCGGGTTACCGTTGTATTCACCAATGGCTGTAACGATAATAAATACTATATAAATAACACCCACCATGCCATACACTAACCAAGCTTGCTTTGTGTTGTTAGCAAACAAGCCATAGGTGTAGATTAAGGAAGTGGGAATGGAAAGCATGGCGACAATTTCAATTAAGTTAGAAAATCCGTTGGGATTTTCAAAGGGGTGTGCTGAGTTGATGGCGAAAAAGCCGCCGCCGTTCTCACCTAATTGCTTGATAATTTCAAAATGGGCAACAGGGCCGCGAGCGATCGCCTGACTAATGTTAGGATCTTCCAAAGTAGGCAATACCACCACACCACCCAATGTTTCCGGCACACCAGCCGCCATTAAAACAATCCCGCCGACAATACAAATAGGCAACAAAATTCGCGTCATCGAGCGAATTAAATCTACATAAAAGTTGCCCAAGGGTTTACCAGTTAGTCCGCGAATAAAAGCTATTCCCACCGCCAAACCAGTACCTGCTGAGGTAAACATGTGATACCCAAGCCCCCAGATTTGGCTGGCATAACTCATGTAAGTTTCACCAGAATAATGCTGCTGGTTAGTGTTAGTAATAAAGGAAATAGTAGTGTGCAGCGCTGTATCCCAAGTCGGAGCATTTATCTTAGTTGGATTTAATGGTAGCCATCCTTGATTCATAATAATCAAGAAAATCAGCAACCCCATTGCCACATTGCTATACAAGATTGCTCGTCCATACTGCCAACCAGTCATATTTTCTTTAGCTTTCACCCCAACCAAAGAATAAAGCACTTTCTCAACCGGATCTAAAACCCGGTCGAGAAAAGTACTTTGTTCTTGATATACACGCGCCATATAGCGCCCAAAAAATGGAGTAATCACTACTACAATCAGTAGCGTTAAGATAATTTGAATCCATCCTTCTAGCATTGGAATAATCTAACTCCAGTATGAGTTCTTTTGAGATGATTATTAGATTATTTTTTCTGAATAGCGAATTTAATTCTTACTCGATTGATATTTATTTTCTAAGTCAATCATGAAACTTTTTGTTAAGAAGCACAAGGTATAAATTAATATTTAAACTTAGATATATCAGTGATATAGTTTTACAGAAATATAAACTTGTAGAGTGTTTATTCTCATCTATATCTGCAAATATATAAACCTTAAATCATCCATCAAAAGTTAGATTTGCAATTTACCCCACATTGCAAGCAGCGTCATGCACAGATAATTAATTGATATAGCCGGACAACAAAGACAAAGATAAAACTTCTAACTCCTAACTTTTCATTAATTCATACCAAATTCTTTGCGTACCTCTGCGCGTACCTCTGCGCTCCTCTGCGTTTAAACTCCAACCCTCAAATAAGCTCTAAAACCCCAATTTTCGCCAGATTACAAGACATTCTGATTTAGTGGACTAAAATAGCACAATCATCGTAATTAAAACTCCGTAGACATGAAAAGAATAGAAATTGAACAAAGAACTATTTTAGTTGGTTTAGCAGGTAGCCACGGCTATGGTTTAAATCGTCCCGATTCGGACTTTGATTATCGCGGAGTGTTTATCGCATCCAAAAAGTACTATTTGGGATTCGATCGCATAGAACAAAAAGATGCTGGTTGGGACGAACCAGGTATATTTTCATTTCTAGATAACAACAAAGATACAGTTATATATGAGCTAAGAAAAATCCTCCAGTTATTATCTGGAGCCAACCCCAATGTTTTAGAATTACTTTGGTTAAATAACTATCCTTTTCTCACTCCTGTAGGACAACATTTAATTAACCACAAACAATTATTTTTGAGTAAAAAAGTCAAGCATACCTACACTGGTTACGCCTTCGCCCAAATCAAAAAAATGGAAACTCATCGCAAGTGGTTATTAAAACCGCCGCAAAAAAAGCCATTACCATCTGACTTTGGCATAGAAGAAGAAACAGCACTAAGCAAAGACGAACTAAATGCATTTTTAGAATATCTTTATAACTTAATTAGAGGCAGAATTGAATTTTTGGAAGAAGCCGAACAATTATATAAATTACTAACAGCAGATATTGATTTTAAAGGAGTATTAAAACAATATACCTTACCAGACGAAACTTTAGAATATACCCAAAACTTAACTAATAGCCGTAAAGACTTTATCCGCCTGCTTCAGAAAAGTCAAAGTTATCAAACAGCCCTCAGAGAATGGAAAGCTTACTTATCTTGGCAGGAAAACCGAAATCCCGCTAGAGCAGAAATGGAAAGCAAATCTGGTTTTGACCTCAAACATGGGATGCACTGCATTAGATTATTACGCAGTGGACTAGAAATATTGCGTCAAGGAAAAGTGATTGTAGATAGGAGAATAGCTGGCGATGCTGATGATTTAAAAGCCATTCTCAAAGGTGAATATTCTTACGAACAAGTGATGAAAATGGCAGAAGATTTAGTTGCCGAAATGGAAATAGTTTACGAACAATCCACCCTACCTCATAAACCAAATGTAGAACAAATTAATGAATTGTGTATGGAATTAGTGGAAATGCAAGGGTGGTAATAGCAGTCCCTGTCCTGGGTGCTTTGAAAGATTTTTGAGTAGCAAAAAAGTAGCAAAAATATGCCAAAAGCGACTAAATTTTACTTGTGTTGAAGCAAGTAGAATTTAGTCGCTCTATTTTTAATTCAGGTACAAAATCATCAAAAATCAGGGCATTCGCCCTTGGTAGCTTCTGGGTGAACGTAATAACGAAGTACCGTGTTTATATCATCCCCGATCAAATACGCTACTCTGTCAGGCGAAATTCCCACCGCAACCGCCCAAGTTGCAAAGGTATGTCGGGTGGCGTAAGGATTCAAATACGGAACTTTTTTATTATCATTATTTGACAAGCTCCTCACTACCCCAATCTGGTTTTTTCCATCTCGATTCCAAGCATGGCTTAACGCTGAACTGGTCATCGCATGTCCTCTTTTGGTCAAGAAAAGGAGGGAATCACTTGAATCTGTTTTCATGGACAGCAATAAATTTTGAAGTTTAGATCCAGGACTGCACTGAAAGACTCTGCTTTTACCGTTTTTTGTGCCTTTCTCTATTCCTAAAAGATTTTTTGATCTAGAAATATTGATCCGCAAGCAATCTTCAGAAACATCTTTCCAATTAAGGGCGAATGCTTCACCATGTCTACAACCAGTCCAAAAGAGGAACTTTAAAAGATTACTGTAATGACAAAATCGGTCATCAGACTCAAAAGCTTCGATGATTATATCTCGCTGTTCAATTGTAAAAGCTAGGCAATCATCAGTGTTATTCTTTGCTTTCTTGATTTTGAGTTTCTCAAATGGGTTAGCTTTGATGATTTCTTCATCCAGTGCCCAACGACAACATTGATCGAATCGCAGTAAATATTTTGAAGCCATAAACTGACTTGTGTTCTGCATTAGCCAATTCCTGATTTTTGGGGCATCTGAAAGTGAGCGTGATGGGAGACGCTCGATAGTGTTCCTTACCACTCTGTAGGTAGAGTAGATTGTAGTTACTTCTATTTGTTTGGATTGAAATGCTGTAAACATCTCCCACAACTTCCCTAAGTCGCCCTCACTTTCTGGGGGAAGAATTGAGGGAGCAGCGATCGCGCTAGCCCGAAATTGGTAGCTGTACAATGTATTGTCAAAGCGTCCTAGTGTAATGTCATTGGCGATTGCATCTCGTTTTATTCTGACAATTTCGCGGTTACGTTTAGTATCTTTTAGTCCACTGCTAACATAAAACTGTTTAGGAAAACCGCGAACACGAAAGCGAATTGATAGCTTATTAGTTCGCGGATCTACGTTCATCCATTTATCGTCGTCCGTCATTCTGCTGCCATTTTTTCGATTACTTTTAAAGTCGCCTCGCAATCACCTAATGCGGAATGATTGCCCCCAGGTAAAGGTTGCCATTTGTAATCACAGTGGTAAGAATTCCACTCTCCTACCCATTGGGAATACCACAGCATGGCGCAGTGGATAGAGCCGCCGTTTGTAAAGATGCGGCACTGGCGTCGATCGCTTGTTGGAAATGCTAGTTGAATTCCGTGCGCTCTCATAGAGTTTTTGATAGCTCGTAAGTCAAAATCAGCATTGTAAATAATTAAATCCCTGGTTCCTATTCGTTTCATCAACTGCAAGAAAGCCTGATCGAATGTTGGGGCATCATCTACAGCATCATTTGTTATTCCGTGTATTTCAATCGCTTCCTCTGAAATCGGTATGGTTGGTTTAACAAGTGTTTGCCACCCTGGTCTTTCTGGCGTGATAATAGCTATTTGGCATATTTCCGCCTGCTTTAAATCTGTTGTTTCTGTGTCTAAAATACACCAGTTATTTTCGGTCAAAATATTTCTAGCCCAGTTAACGGCAAGATGCTTGTCTTTCATGATTGAACCCTGTGTTAGTTTTTAATTGATATGTGTCGCGATCGCCCTCCTCTAAATAGCGCGATCGCGTTTCCAAAAAATTTTGCCTACATTGCCAAAATCCTTATTTTTCAAGGGTTTTAGGCGTCTACAGCCGAGATTTTTGTGCTGAAAAATTGTAGACGCTGTAGACGGTCTGCTAATGAGGTGGTGACGGGGTGAAAGTCGTCTCTAGTAAAACTGGCAGTATTGGAGACTTGCTAACAAAATCGACCACAAGGCAGTAATGACAAGGTGTAGACAAACTGTAGACAAACTGTAGACAATACTACGACCACCTCCAGCCGAGTCGATCGCCATTTCCCTCCACTTCCCCCAAACCCCTGTCAGCCATAGAAGCGAAGATGATTCGCACTTCATCTGGCTGCATACCATCAAATAACCGTGTACCGCGGCTGAGCATACCAGCTTTTAAAATCTCTCCAGGGTGCCGCTGACCCCAGTTAACGATAAATTGCTCGTACTCATTAAGGTCTTTTGCGGGCGATCTCTCCTCATCACCTTCCCGGCTGGAGGTTTGGGGAAGTGCGTTGGCAAAGCCCGCCGCAGGCATCGCGCTTTGTCCCCAGTTGCTCAAATCGAGTTCACAAGGGCAATCATCGACCATAAACCGCTTTTTCCCTCCGGCTTTCAACCATTGCTCTAGTTGAGGGTCTTTGAGTTTAGTCCTGGCGTGGTCGCGTCCGAACTGTCCCAAACGCACCAGCACAAAGCAGCTGTAGAGCGTGTCTTTATCGCCTTGCAGCCCAAAGTTCTCGGCAGTGTCATTTTGGGCAATGGCGAGAATGAACTGCTTATAACGTCGTCCCCGCTTGGCGTGTTTCTTCAACCAAGGGGAAGCGTTGCCGCATTCGTCAACCAGAATTGGGAATTCCTCGGCAATCAGAAAGCGTTCCCGCCCAGCGATCGCGTTGTCTCCCCCTTCACCCCGAAGCTGAACTAGGTCTTCTAGGTTCTCTAAGTCTTTGCCCATAGCAGTGTCTATGGCTCTGAAGTTGCCTTTGCGCCCGATGACATCGTTTTGATCCAGCCATGACCAATCGTCTGGTTTGGCATCGCTGTCATAAACAACAACTCGACCACCAATTTTGGAGGAGAGAAACTGAGTAAGGGTTGATTTACCGTCCCCAGTACCACCAATCAAGGCAACGTGTTTCTGTTTCTTTTGGATGTATTCGACCGGTTCGGTAATCATATTTTCTGGTTGCCAATTGGCATCAAAAGTGCCCACTGTCAGGGCTAACTGTGACGTGGGTTGGGTTTGAGATTTAATCCAAACTTGATAATTTAGCCGGGATGCTTGCTCGATGTCGCCTAGTGATTCTTGCAGCAGTTTGGCAGTTTGGCGATGTCTGCGACCGACTTCTAAAGTAGCGACAGATGCCCCTAGAATCAACGGTTTGTTAGCCTTTTGACTAGTTCCAAAGAACAATAATCCACAACTGACAACCAAGCCACCCCAAAACGACCACTTGGCGCGAGTGTATATTTGCAATTGCTGGTGGAGTTGGGAAGGGTGTAAATCCGTGGTCATTTTTATCCCCCAAAACCCAGTCTTTGAATATTTGCTACTAACATATCTAAAGGGTTTTTGACTTCTCGAAATTCCTCTACTTGCACCGGACTGGTATCAATGCCGTTTTCCCGTAACTGTTCTTGTACTAGGTTGGCTGCCTCATCTGCATCTAATTTCTCAGATGAATCAATTAAGGTAGTACCTTGTCCTTCGTTATCCCAGTACTTAATTTTGTAGGTTTTCATAACCCTAGCAACACTCCTACAGCAATCAATCCAACGCGCAATAGCAAAAAATCTTTGACCTCTGGTATCGCTTGGTGTATGTAAAACACCATAATTCCTGACACTGCTAACACTCCCCATACTCCCAGCCGGACAAATCCGGGCAAAGGCAGCGTAACCCAGCAGCTACTTAATAAAGCGGGAATCGCCACCGTGGAAGTAAGCTCATAAGCTAAGTCGGGAATATTATCGGGCAGCGCGATCGCGTTTATCCACCCCTTCTTAAATTCCTCCAGTTTGTTGGACTGGGGAGGAGGGAGTGGGGAGTAGCCGCGATCGCTCGGCACTTCAACTACAATTTTTGGCTGTTCATCTGCCATTGCTGTTGACCTCACAGTTAATGCGAACAATATCTACTGTTGCTTTCAAACACAAGGCCACTAAGGGCATGAGCAATAAAAGGATGATCAACGCTCCCATCGCTTCCCCCAAAGCAGATGTTAATTTTGATGGTTCTTTGTTCATAGGTTTAGCCCCCGTGGTTTGGGGGCTTGTTGGTTAGTCGAGTAAGCCGTCAAGTATGGCGTTGAAGTTGTAAACAGAGTTGTCTGGCACTGGTTCGGGCATCGGCTCTAGGCTGGCGGCGATGCCTTGTTTGATTTCGGCTTCGCAGGCGGCTAGATGTAAGTCGTAGTCGAGTTCTTGGGCGGCGAGTTCTGCCTGGGACTGATACCAGTCGGGAGGAATGCTACTGCTGGGCATCGCTTTCCTCTTGCAGATATTCAAGGATGTCGTTTACCGCTTGCTGGTCTTCGGCAGTTCTGCCAAAGTTGTCCTTTGCGCCATCATCTCTGCCAATAACTTGTGACGCTGCCTCAGCCTTTTCCGGGGGCGCACCACGTTCGACGAGTGCCTCAAAGGAAGCAGCGTATAAGTTCCAGTTAAACTTGCTCATCGTTGACCTTCTTTTCTGTCTGACAGATTTCATAGTTCAGGTCAACCATCGCTTGGTAGGCATCCCCGACTGATGCATTCGATTCGTAGCCTTTTTTCTCTATCTCTTCGTACTCAGGATGCTGGTTAATTTCAGCAATTAACGATGCAACCTCAACTACTAATTCGGAAAGCGGTTT